>JAHIVH010000082.1 GCA_018816735.1 Pseudomonadota bacterium
TGCCTTTCTTCAGCAGTATTTTACGAACAAATATAGTTTCTTGTTTGCCTTGAATATATTCCTGCTCATTGTGGGATGCATGATGGATCTGTTTACCGCCATTCTTGTGGTGGTGCCGCTTATCCTGCCGATTGCCAAAAGCTACGGGATCGATCAGGTGCATCTGGGGGTCATTTTTTTAACCGGAAGGAATCAAAAGAACAGCTTCAGATAGCCATCGATTGTCCGGTTGATCCTATATATATAACTACGCTGCTGACAACCGCCGGGACAAGAAAGCGGCTATTGAAAAAATGCAGAAATACGTTGGCCAATAATAATCAATTAAGGAGGCGTTTTGAAATGATACTTGTAACGAGTGCTGCCGGAATAGTCGGACATTCGCTTTTACGCAGGCTTATATCGCGAGGGCATAGTGTCCGGGCCTTTGTAAAGAACGAAGCTCAGGCTTCTGCCTTGCGTGCTGAAGGGTCGGTTGAAATCATGACAGGGGACTTACAGAATCCCGCCGATATTCAACAATCAATTGATGGTGTTGATCAAATATATTTTGCCGCACCTACACGGATTGTGAAGGAAGTTCCTATGGTAGAATACCTGATTGAAGCCTGCCGATCACAGAGTCCAAAACAAATTATCTATCACTCGGTCATCCATCCTGAGATAAAACAACTGCCCCACCATGGAGAAAAGCTTATTGCTGAAGGTTGTTTCATCGATTCCGGCCTTCCTGTCACCATACTCAGGCCTTCCCATTATATGCAGAATTATCTGGAAGCATGGGATTTTTTGCGGCTTGGCGTTTTTCCATTTCCCATTTCTGCCGAATCGCGCATGGGCGTTGTCGATATCGAAGACGTTAGTGAGGCTGCTGTGAAAATAATCGAGAACCCTGGGAGCCACATTGGTAAAACGTACGACCTCTCCGCGGTGGAACTCAACCGGAATGAAATGGCGCGTATCTGTAGCCGGGTTTTTGCCAGTGAGATCAAAGCCATTCGCATCCCGCCGGCAACTATCAATAACCCAACATTGGTCTTAGGGGAGATTGGCAATATCGTGAAATCTCTCGCCAAGCCGAAATTCTTTTCACTGATGAAGCTTATCCCGATCCTCTTACGTTCCAGGAACCCACGTGGAATGAGGGACTGGCCTGAGGATGCTCGCAATTGCTATCATGCCATGCTTGAATACTACGATATGTGTGGACTTCCGGCTGGAGACCTATCCCATCTTCCTGCGCTGCTTGGCCGGAAGCCGACGGACTTTGAAGGTTTTATACAAAGAGAAAAAGCGTTGCGCAAAGGAGGTTGTTCGTGAATCCATGGACAACAAAAGATATTCCCGATCAGGGCGATCGCACCATAATCATTACGGGTGCGAGCAGTGGTATCGGCAGGATTGCCGCAATCGAACTCGTCCGCGCCGGGGCGAACGTAATTGCTGCGGTACGCAATATAGAAAGAGCAGAGCAGGCACTCGCGAATGTTACCGGCAAAATAGAAATTAAGCAGCTTGACCTTTCAAGTCTGGCATCAATACGGGCATTTGCCGGTGAAATAAAAAATTCATTTCATGTACTGATAAACAATGCAGGTATCATGGCCGTACCTCAGGGTAAAACAGAAGATGGTTTTGAACTTCAGATAGGAACGAATCATTTCGGGCACTTTGCACTTACTGGCCTCCTCATGGGAAAAACAACGGATCGTATCGTAACCGTATCAAGCATAGCCCACAGAGCCGGCACTATAGATTTTAGCGACATCAATTTTGAAAGAAGAAAGTATTCCAATACAGCTGCCTACGCCCAGTCGAAGCTTGCGAACATTCTTTTTTCAAAGGAACTTCAGCGTCGGTTGGATAATGCCGGTTTATCTGTACGTTCGATAGCAGCTCACCCAGGTCTGTGCAAATCAAATCTTCATACCGAGTGGCAAAGAAATGTATGGATGAATATAGCTGACATGGGACACCAGCTGATCGCACAAAGCACAGAACATGGGGCTCTTCCGGTGCTTTACGCGGCCACCATGGATATTCCAGGTGGATCATATATAGGACCCGGTGGGGTGTGGCAGATCAGAGGATACCCCAAAATCGTCAGTCCGAGTCAGGCATCGAACAATATTGAAGCCGCAGAGGCGCTGTGGAGACTCTCAGAGAAATTGACGGGCGTGCGGATTATTTATTAATTTCTTTCAATTTGTTATGAATAGATACTGTGTCCTTCAGGGCAGGGATTCCTGTTTTATACACCTCGAAAAGATATGCACATTATTAATATTATTATCAAATAAAATTTTATTTATAAATTTAATAATTATCTGTAATTAAAAGAATAAATTATGTATTGACAAAATAATTAAAAATGCATATATTTTTTTTTAAAAATGCATAAATATATTAATGGGTGGGGGAGAAATGAGTATTAAACAGATGGGATTTTCGGTCATTCTTTTTGTGTTGAAACAATTGATACCAATCGCGATGGTACGGGATGGTGCATTCAAAGAGCGCATTCGGAATGCCCCGGATTTTACTGCTCAAATACGGTTGAAAAATCGTTCACAGGGCAGGTATTTTACTTTTAAAAATTGAAAATTGGCATCAAAAAACGGAATCCATTAATATCCGGATATAGTCATGACGATGGAAACAGTTGATTTGGCCTTGAAGCTGACCAATCCATTTAAGAATCAATTGGATATGGTCAATGCCATGAGTTACTACTACTCAAAGACGAGCATGTGGACAACGACAAGTATACTATTGAGATTCGTTTCCGGGTATTTAAGAAGAAAACGATCACCGTTGAATTGCGTAATAGTATCAATTTGGGAGATATCTTTATATAAATAACAGGAAAAAGGATTGGTAAAATGAATGAAAAAATAACACGACCAAATGGAATCAGCATCCGTGCCTTAGCATCTATGACTATGTTTTGTGCAGGATTGTGTTTGGTGCCTTCCGGCATAGCACTTCACTCTACCTCTCACCATGGAGCCATCAAGTGGAGTCATTTATTTATGTCTATACACAACGTTGCTGCTTTTTTATTTTTAATAGCAGCTATTGGACATGTGATTCTGAATTATCGGTTACTAATCAAGTATATGAGAAAAAAAGTTGGAGAATCTACCCTTTTTAAGAGAGAGCTGTTGATGGCTTTGATAGTTGTCTCAGGACTTGTGATGATCGCTGCGGTTCATGTGCTTTTCATGTCATAAATTTGGGAGATATTATCTCAATAAAGCAGAAGCGTTTCATGGCCACCTGGCTCCGGGGATGGTCTGCGGAGGATTTATGGTGGAGCTTGCCTACCGGAGCTTACCGGAAGACGGGCTTTATGATGTTATTTCGGAAACTCGAGCCTGTCTGCCGGATGCCATACAGATTCTTACGCCATGCACAATCGGAAACGGTTGGCTTCGAATCTTTGATATAGGCCGGTTTGCGATTTCTTTTTACGATAAACATTCAGGTGAAGGTGATCGTGTTGCTTTAGATCCAGACCACCTTCCTTCATGGCCTGAAATCCACACCTGGGCCATGAAGCTGAAACCCAAGAAAATAAGGATAAGAAACGACTATTTGAAGAAATCATAAAGGCAAACTACCGCAAAATGGCCATAACATATAACTGCCAATCCTTTGTGACTGGATTGAGGTATAACTTATGATTTACAAGAGTGCATGTCGCATGTGTCATGGTGGATGTGGCGTTTTGGTTCATGTGGAGAACGGAAAGGTGGTCAAGCTTGATGGGGATTCCCAATCGCCAATCAGTCGAGGCAAAATTTGTCCAAAATGTCTGGGAAGTATTGAGCATATGTACCATCCCAAACGCATCCTCCATCCCATGAAACGAATTGGCGACCGGGGTTCCGGGAAATGGGAAAAGATTTCCTGGGATGAGGCCTGTGCCATCCTGGTTGATAAAATTCAGACTCTTCAATCGAAATATGGGGCCGAAACCATTGCCGTAGGGCAGGGGACCGGGCGTTATCACTTTCAACACACCATACGTTTCGCCCATGCCATCGGCACCCCGAACTGGTTCGAGCCCGGTACGGCCCAATGCTTTATTCCGCGCATTATCACATCGGTGCTTACTTATGGAGACTTACTTGTAACAGATTACGGTTATACAGGGAATCAATATCCTGCCTGTTTGCTTGTCTGGGGCAAAAACCCCGGTATCTCCGGACCGGACGGCGAAAGTCAGTTCCGTGTCAAGAGTGCCCTCAGAACATCTCCCAAAATAATTGTTGTGGACCCGCGTGAAACCGACCTGGCCAAATCAGCCGATGTCTGGCTGCCCATCAGACCGGGAACGGATGCCGCCCTTGCTTTGGCTTTCATCCATGTCATGATTGATGAGAACCTCTATGACAAGCCATTCGTTGAAACCTGGACAACCGGGTTCGAAGCATTAAAAGAGCGGGTCAGGGAAGCAACGCCCGAATGGGCCCAGGAAATCACCTGGGTTTCAGCAGATAAAATTCGTGATGCCGCCAGACTTTATGCGACCACAAAGCCCGGGGCCATGACCTGGGGTAATGCTTTGGAACATAACCCAAATGCTTTCCAAAACAGTCGTGCCATAGCTTGTCTCCCAGCCTTAACCGGGAATGTTGATGTGCCGGGCGGAAATATTTTAGGCGAACATGTGGTCGGTGAGTTGGACTGGCTTTTGGATAGTCTGTCGGATGACGCAAAAAGCAAACGGCTGGGTGCCGACACCTATCGGATGCTGTGTGGTCCGCTTTCTCTTTTTCCATCGGCGCATATCCCCACCATTCTGGAAGCAGTAAATACCGAAAAGCCTTACCCGGTAAAGGCTTTTCTTCTCTTTGGAAATAACGGACTTCTTTCCATTGCCGACACACATTATACGTATGAAACAATGATGAAGCTGGATTTTATTTCTGTTATGGAATTCTACATGACACCCACGGCTGAACTGGCAGATCTTATATTGCCAGGCGCCACTTGGCTGGAGGCCAATGAAATCATGACGGCACCCCTTGTTGCCAATAATTATGTCCTTGCCCAGCAAAAAACAGTCGATGTGGGTGAATGCAAACAGCCTGAAGATGTCTATATCGAAATTGCACGGCGTATGAATCTTTCAGTGGGAACTGAGTCTCTGAAGACCCTTCTGGACAAGCAGCTTGAACCTACTGGTTTGACGTTTGATCAGCTTTGTGAGAAAGGGTATGTCTACAAACCGGTGAGCTACAGAAAGCATGAGACAAATGGTTACGGTTTTCTCACAGCTTCTGGTAAAATTGAATTTGTGAGCAGTTACGCAGAAACATTAGGCTATGATTCGTTACCTTCTTTTTCTGAGCCGCCTGAAAGCCCGTATTCAAAAACGGATCTTGTAAGCGAGTACCCTTATGTTCTTTCTACAGGTGGCCGCATGCAGCATTTTTTTAATTCAGAATTTCGGGGAATTCAATCTTTACGCAAGAAGCATCCCTGGCCTCTGGTTGAAATTAATTATTCAACAGCTGAAAAATTGGGAATCACGCCAGGCGATTGGGTATGGATTGAAACGAAACGTGGCAAAATAAAACAGAAGGCAAAGCTGACCAATCAGCATCCGCAGATCGTTCATGTTTCCTACGGGTGGTGGTATCCGGAGATGCCGGGGCCGGATTACGGACTATGGGAGTCCAATGCAAATGTGTTGACTAATCAAGCCCCACCATATTGCCCGGCCATTGGAACCTACCAACTCTCAGCACTGCTTTGTAATATATATAAAGTTGGAGAGGATGAGAAAACCCCCGAGAATCTTATGAAGAAGGATTCAGGACTATTATGCACGTTATGATTATAGGCGGTTTTTTAGGGTCGGGTAAAACCACATAGCTGCTAAATCAGGTAAGGACTAAAGATGAAAAAACCAACGGGCCGCAACAGAAAACCACGAACCTACATGCGCCAAGAGATGCGCAGGGAAATGATTGCCAAAGTGGCAACCCCCATCATTGCCCGAAAAGGCTTAAAGAAGACAACCATTGACGATATCTGCAAAGCCAGCGGTATTGCCCCTCGTACACTGTATTTGCATTTTAAAAACAAAAAAGAGATATTTGAATTGATCGTATCGGATTTTAGGGAAAAACTCACCCAAATTATTATGGAGGCAATGGAAACCGATACGTCTAAAGACACGAGCAGTGAAAAAAAAATCGATGAAATAACCGCCTATGATTTTATCAAACAGAAAAATTATCGCGTATTCAAGATGGTCAAGGAAAACAAAGACCTTCTTCTCATTCTGCTCAGAGAAGCTTCGGCGCTTGAATTTGATTTTTACCAGTTTTTAAAAATCAGCATCGAAACCTCACTTGGCCTGGTCATTACTGAACAACGTGTTTTTCAAAGACTGGGGTTGATAAAAGATCTGGAGCCCCGTTATACCTCCCAGCTTATTGTCGGAAGCATGCTAATGACCCTGTTTTATGAAATCATCGAGGGGGACGGTGAAGATATTGATTGTCTTGCGGAAGCGATAACGAAACTGCAATTTTACGGCTTTGGAAAATTACCATAAAAGTAACACACTCACGCCATATCTACTACAATCATTTGTTTTTTCAATTAATTATGAGTAAGTAATGTGCCTTGCCGATTAGGGATCTCTTTTCAAAACAAACGAAATAATATGCATAAAATAATATTTTAGTTTGTAAAATAATATTTTTATAGTTATATAACTACTCTAAATTACTAAATTAAAATTATATTGACATTGAAATTAAAAATACATAAAGTAAATTTATAAAATGCATAAAATAAGTCATTGGGAGGATGGCAATGGAAATTAAGCTTATGGGATTTCCAGCCATTCTTTTTGCAATGGGGCAAATGATACGGATTGCGATTGTGCAGCATAATGAAAAAATTATTTTATGATTTTAGCTGGATAACAATTAGCAAATGGAGGTGTTATATGAAGACAAAGAGGATCGTCAAATCGGCGTGCAGGATGTGCCACGGGATTTGTCAGGTGTTGGTTCATATGGAGGGTGAACGGGTCGTAAAGATTACGGGTGATCCGCAGAGTCCAATCAGCCGCGGGTATTTGTGCCCTAAGGGCGCTGCCGCCCCGGAACTTCTCTATCATCCCGACAGGATACGCCAGCCTTTAAAGCGCGCCGGAAAACGCGGAGAAAACCGATGGGTACCCATATCCTGGGATGAGGCTCTTGAAGAAATAGCAGGCAAGTTCCGGGCCATCAAAGAGGAAAGCGGGGCCGAATATGTCGGGATGACCCAGGGCACCGGGCGGCCCTATGAAAACATCTATAACCGTTTCGCCAATGCCTTCGGCACCCCCAACTTCACCGCTCCTGCCCATATCTGTTATCTTCCCCGCATTATGGTGAGTCTATTCAGTACGGGTTTCCCTCTCATGCCTGTCTGTGATGTGCGACCCCATGAAGGTTCTGCTGCTCCAGCTTGTATCGTTATCTGGGGCTGTAATCTTACAGGCTCTATGGGACATGACTCGGGTGACTGTATGTGCGGAGGCTTACTCTCCCTATCCATAAGAAAGGCCCGTAAGGTGATAGTCATAGACCCGAGAAGGATCAATCCAGCCGAAAAGGCGGATCATTGGCTCCAGTTACGACCGGGAACGGATGGCGCACTCGCTCTTGCCATGATTCATGTGGTCATTTCCGAAAACCTGGTCGATCGGGAATTCATAAATAACTACACGACCGGGTTCAACAGGCTCTCTCAGCATGTTGAAAAATTCACACCGGAATGGGCCGAGCCTATAACCAGAGTGCCTGCCGATGATATTCGTGCGGCAGCGCGTACCTATGCCACCACGAAGCCCGCTTGCATTCAGTGGGGTAATGGGTTGGATCAGAGTGCCTGTAACTTTCAGACAGCCAGGTCCGTCATGATCCTCCGGGCGCTAACCGGTAACCTGGATGTGCCGGGAGGTGATTTTTTCCCCACGTGGCCACGGGAGATGCATCACAAAACCCCGTTTGTGGATATCAATTTTTCCGGGCTGCAATACTGTCCACCGGAGAATATGGAACGTAAGGTTGATCATGGCCTGTATCCGCTTATGACGACGGTACAGCAGCCGGCATTCTGGCGATCCATTGTGACGGGTCATCCGTATAGAATGAGAGCGGTCTGGATAATGAGTTCAAATCCTTTATTAACAGCCACCCATTCTCTTGAGATCGAAGAAGCACTCAAGAAACTGGAGTTCGTCGTTGTATCGGAATTTTTTCTTACACCTACAGCACAGTATGCCGATATTATCCTCCCGTCTTCTACCTGGCTCGAGTACGACGAAGCCCATACGTCAGGTGGCAACACATATGCCATTGTTGCAGAGCGTAAAGTGGCAAAGGTGGGAGACACGAGAAACGATCAGGACGTCATTATCGACCTGGCCCATCGCCTTGGGTTACATGAGGCGTTCCCATGGAAGGACCTCAGGGAATTGAATGAGTGGGCACTGGAAGGTTCCGGGCTGGGCTTCGATGAGTTTCTCGATAAGGGTATCTACATCCCTGAGCATCGGTACTACAAATACAAGACCGATCCCGAGTTTTTTAACACACCATCCAAAAAGTTTGAAATTTATTCAGAGACCCTGTCGTTCATGGGCGTTTCACCGCTGCCTGTTTACAGGGAACCTCCTCTGACGCCTGTATCAAAGCCTGATCTGGCGAAGGAATTTCCATTGACACTGATGGCAGGCGTAAAGATGAAAGCGTTCTTCCACAGTGAAGGGCGACAGCTTGAGTCTCTGAGAAAAATGAATCCCGATCCTCTCGTGGAAATCCATCCGGACACAGCTGCCACGTTAGATATCGGCGAAAACGACTGGGTCTGGATCGAAACCCCGGTTGGGCGTGTGAAGATGCGCGCGAAGTTCTTTGATGGAATTGCTCAGGACGTTGTAAGCGCCCAGCATGCCTGGTGGTTCCCGGAAGAAGATCCACCCGAATATGGATGGAAAAAATCGAGTGTTAACCTGCTCTTCGGTGATACGGAGTACGATCCTGACACCGGTTCCGAGTCGTTAAGAAATGGACTCTGCAGGGTCTATCCAGTCAGTGACAACAGGTGACAGTGACCGGATGCTTCGCGATAATCAAGAAATTTTTCAGTATCAAAAAAATGTGCATTGGTGTTGTCAGTAAATGCAGTCCATCTCCTTGGGATTATGAGGGATGATGAAATATGGAATTTATTAAAAGGAAAATTTTCCCCTACGTGTCGATAATTCAGACGGAATTGAAGATGAAGATTTCCATGAAAGACTCAATAAAGAAATTTATAGCACCGCGAATCATGGGTGTCGTTGGAGCGTCCGATAACCCTAAGAAATTCGGTTATCTCGCATACCGGGAATTGAAAAAGAGGGGTTACACACTATACCCTGTAAATACTGCCAGAACGACTATCGACGGGGATACATGTTTTCATAGTGTTCATGATCTGCCACCGGAAGTAGTCCATCTCCTGGTTGTTCTCCCACCGCAAAGTACAGAAAATCTTATCAGAGAAATCGATCCATCAGTTATCAGAATGGTCTGGATGCAAAACGGCGCTGAATCCATGGAGGCGGTTGACATGTGTCGTGAGAAGGAAATTGAAGCCGTTTACAGGCAATGTATCCTTATGCATGCCAGTCCTGTCCGTTCATATCACCTGCTGCACCGCTGGTGGTGGATGGCTTCACCGAAAAAATACAAATAAAAAAGGAATTTCCATTGACACTTATGGCAGGCGTAAAGATGAAAGCGTTCTTCCACAGTGAAGGGAGACAGCTTGAGTCTCTGAGTCGTTAAGAAATGGACTCTGCAGGGTATATCCAGTCAGTGACAACAGGTGACAGTGACCGGATGCATCGCGATGATCAAGAGATTTTTCAGTATCAAAAAAAATGTGCATTTTGTTAAAAAAATGAAAACGTATTCAAATAGTATCAGAACTTAACCGACTGAGACACATTAAAGACAGGTCCCACACCTGAAAATTCCGACTGTTCATAGAACGGGACGTGCCATTGCCTCGGCCAGGACTATGCGATGCAATCTAAAGAAGGATGTTATTATTATGTTAAATATGTTTGACTCCGACAGGTTAATGGATCGTTCGGGCCTTTCATTCCAAGATATGAACTGCAATCTCGCGGCCGTTTCCAAACAACCCAAGGGAATAATGAAGGAAGTGAAAGAGGTCGTGAGACTCGCTCGGAAATTCAACGATACTGTCGTCCGCCCCCAGGCCCTCGAAATGGATAGAAAAATTCATCGGGATCCGGACTACCTCCCCTGGGAATGGGTCAAGGCGGCAAATGAGTTCGGCTTTTACACCCTGTGGATTCCGAAAATGTTCGGTGGCAAGGGGTACTCTTTCTCATCCATGGCCTATTTCGCCGAGGAACTCGCATCCTGTTGCCTGGGCATGGCGAACCTGATCTCTGTTCATTACCTTGGGCTTGCCACATTGACCGCCACCTGGAACTTGCCCCTTGCCCTGAAACTCTGCAAGGAAGCTGTCGAGGGTGAAAAATCAGGCGTTCCATGCCTTTTTGATTTTGCCATCACCGAACCAGCCGCCGGGACGGACATCGCGGACACGCATCTGGTGGATAAAGGAAGCGTGGCCTTACAGGCTGTCCGTGTGGAAGGCGGGTACACGGTCAACGGAACCAAAATATTTATTTCGAACGGCCATTTTTCAACGTGGCATATTGTCATGGGCTATGAAGACCTGAAACGGCCGGCGGACACCTTTATATTTTTCGCATTAAAAAGCGATACAAAAGGGTTTTCCCTGGGCAGGAAGGAAAAAAAGATGGGGCAAAAAGCATGCCCTGCAAGCGAGCTGATTTTTCATGATTGTTTTGTCCCGGATGACCAGGTGTGTATCGATGCACGGCAGACCAGAGGCATGTCCCGCTCTCACCGGGAGATCTACCAGATTATTTTTGATTCCATCTGTTCATCGTCGAAAGCAGGGGTTTGCGCGTTCAGTGCCGGGGTTGCCCGCGGGGTATATGAAAAAACGCTTGAACACACGGCCAACACCCGGGTCGGCGGCAGCCTGATGATGAATCTGGAGTGGGTTCAGGCCCGGCTGGCGGATATGCTTCGGAATGTCGCGGTGACACGACTGTTGTATTCCGAAGTCAATTTCGCAAACGGAATGTACGGGTTGAATAAAATGCTTCAGGTTAAGCCCGCTTACTATCTATACAAATATCTACCCGCCCCTCTGGTCGCAAAAATCTCTGCTCCCATCGTGAACAGCTCCCTTTGTTTATGGCTCACAAGAAAAATACAGCTGGACTGGAAAAAAGATGAAGAGCTGCAACGAACCACAGGTTGGGCATCTATCGCAAAGTTCACAGGTTCCGACGCCGCCATGGAGAATTGCCGGATTGGACTCGATCTGATGGGGCAGGAAGGGTTGAGGAATGAAAATGCGATCGAAAAATTTCTAAGGGACTCGAAGTTGCTGCAGATCTATGAAGGCACCAATGAATTGAACCGGCTGGAGGCTTTTAAATGCGTAATCGGCCGGAACCGTTTTGAAATAACGATGTTTGAAGACCGGTAAGAGAGAGGATCAATGACAACATCAGATGAAAGAGAATACAAACTTCTTATAAATACATCCAGGGACTTTGCAAAAAAAATACTCCTTCCACATCGTGAGGAAAACGACAGATATCCTTTGGCGGATATGGATGAGAAGATCATGGAAAAAGCCTATGAGCTTGATTTTTTTCATGTGTGGCTACCGGAAGAACTGGGGGGATTTGGCGGTCATTTGAAAAAACTCGTTCTTATCCTGGAAAATATCGCTGAAACAGATGCCGGTATGGCCGTCATGATTCTCATTAATGCCATGGCACAGGAGATCATCCTTCAGGCAGGTGAAGGGAAAGCACTCGCGGATATCTGCACCCGGGAAAAATCAGTACACGATTTTCTGATTGCCTTTCCAGCGTTTACGAATCCTTTTGAAACATCATCTGTTGCGAACGCCAGGAAAAAAGGCGACACCTATATTTTAAACGGAGAAACTCCGTATGTCGTCCTTGGGAACATTTCCGGGCAGGCTCTGGTTTATGCGAAAATTGAAGGAGACGATTCCGATTCCTTTTTTCTGGTTGATTTAAAAGCCGGTTCCGTCCGGACGGGTGATCCCGTCATCAGTCTTGGGCTTCATGCCTGCCCGGTCTGTGATGTCTGTTTTCATGACACGGAAGCCATGATCATCGGAGAGAAGGGGAAAGCCCCGGATTACTTCAACCGAATGTATGGTACATTCATGCTGGCCGGTGCGTCCATCGCCGCAGGAATCATGCGGGGTGCTTTTGATGACGCATTGGCATACTGCCGGAACCGGGTTCAAGGAGGAAGGCCGATCGGAAACTGGAGTGAATTGCAACTCATGCTTTCGCACATGGCTCTTACGGTTAAAAATGCCGAAACGATGATTGCCTGTCTATGCGAAGGCGGTGCAGGTAAAGGGACCGAGGGTGACGAAGGGATCATTTCAGCAAGCATCCCGATATTCGATCAGGCAAGGGATGTCACCTCAAGCGGCATTCAGGCCTTGGGGGGCTACGGTTATATGGAAGATTACAGTCAGGAGAAGCGGTTCCGTGACGCCCAGCATCTCCAGTCTTTTCTTGGACGAGCCACTCTGAAAAAATTAAATTTCTTGAAATCGTTCTATAAACTCGCATCCTAACAAAAGAACATGAATGAGGTAAACCTATGAACAATCTACGGACATCCGGTAACCCTTTTTTTGACGGCCTTGTGCAGATATACGACAGGGAATACGATGTGCTTCTGCCTATTTTCTACTATAATGCAGCGTCATTCACAGGCATTTTTACTGCGGATACCGAAAAGGTAAAGGCACACCTGCCTTTCCCTGACATGAAACCGGTTGAAATATTTCCTGGACGCGCTTTGGTCGCCCTTACGGCTTTAGAATACAAGGATACGGATATCGACCCGTATAACGAGTTTTCAGTCGCCGTCTTGATTACGTATCGCGAACGGAATATTCCTGTATACAGCCTTTTAAAGCAGCTTTTCCAGAATAGTCTAAAAACGTATATTCTGTCCCTTCCGGTCACAACGGACAGGGCGAGGAGAGGAGGAGTTGAACTTGGCGGCTATCCTAAATTTCTGGCTGAAATCGAATTCAAGGATACCCCTGGAGAAAGAGTCTGCGTGGTTTCAACGGGCAACCATCGTCTTCTGACGTTTTACGGTAAAAAAACAAAGACCCAAAAAGGGCGGAAAATTCATGCCAAGGTCTATACATCCATGCAGGGAAAGGCTATGAGCGCCAATCTCTATATGAACCAGAAAGAGTTCTCACAGACTCTTGGTAAAGGAAACTCAGGCATTGATATCGGCTCCGGCCATCTTGTGTGCGATATCCTTAACAACATCGGGTTAAGCAAACATCCGCTTGCTTATCAATACGTCCCGAATTACGAGGCGATTCTTTTCAACCCGAAAAACATAATCGATATTTAAAACCGTATGTTGAACAAAACGAACACACCAGAACGTTATATGAGACAGAAATGCTGCTTAATGGTTTTCTCCTTTTTTATTGGGATAGAGCATAGCTAGTTATAGAATACGTTTTGCGTTAATGCAGCGCTCGTGCAGCACTTGACAGTATTCAATGGACAGCTAAAACCCGATGTGGTAAGGTGGATGAACTCTTTGTAACATGCCCAAAGATTCATAGAAGATGTGCCTTCCCATATGCGGGCCTGCTTAACCCCCGAACAAGCCTTTTTCAGAAATCATCAGTGGGCGAATACGGAAACGAAAAAAGAGATATTTGTCTTAATTTACCCTCAATCATGTTTGTGCATAAATGTAGTAACTATTCTCGTCAAGTATTGATAAGAATTGTTTTCTATTACGATTTTAGATAGTTTCTGAAGTTGTTTTATCGAATACTTCAATATAATCGTCTATACATGTCCATAGGGACAGAATTAGTTGAGATTAATTATAATGGAACTTTAAATGGTTCAGATCTGCTTGATCAGGGTTATGGATTGTCATCAAAAGGATAAGTTATAAAAAAGGATAATTTATAAAAGGAGATGAAGATGAAGTACTTTATAAATTTGTTTGTTATTTTATTTTATTTTGCAGGATTAACGTGTTCAGCTGGTGAAGAAATTTCTATTATCACCAATCTAAGTGTACCAAAGGGTAACGTCACTCGTGATGTGATTAAGAATATTTATTCAGGTAAGTTAGCAAAATGGCCGGATAACCAGAATATTGTTCTATCAATAATGGAAGGAACCGAGACACACAAGGAATTTCTATATACCTATGTCAATAAGCCAGAAGCACAATTCACAAATACTTGGAGGAAAAAAATGTTTACTGGCCAGAGGTCTTATCCCAAAAATTTCAATAATGCACAAGACCTTGTAGATTTTGTTCGAAATACCAAAGGAGCGATTGGATATGTGAATACTGATGAAAAAACAAACGGAGTAAATGTTTTTAAATAAAAATTTAAATGAAATAATTCATATTAGATATATTGGAGGATAGCATGAGAAAACAGTTTAAATACATTATTATAATCGTATTGAGTTTTGGTATTCTATTCAGCTTCCAGACGGCTTTCGCTGGCAATGTCGATATTCATGGTTTTGTAAGCCAAGGCTACCTTAGATCCAGTGACAATAACTTTTTAAACGATTCAAATAAAGGTTCTTTTGAGTTCAATGAAATGGGTATTAATTTTGGATATGATACAGGAAGTGATGTGACCGTGGGAGCCCAGTTATTCGCTCGTGATTTAGGAGATTTTGGTAATGACAAGGTATCTGTAGCATGGGCCTTTGGTGATTACAAATGGAAAAGCTGGATGGGTTTCCGAGCTGGAATGATGAAATTTGCTCTTGGCCTTTACAATACAACACGAGATATTGATTCTCTAAGAACCACTATCATTTTGCCCCAGTCCGTCTATAATGAATGGTATCGTGATGTGTCTCAAGGCACTAAAGGTGCCCAGATATATGGGCACTTGTCTTTGGGCTATGCCGGTCTGTTAGACTATACTCTACAGGTTTCGGGTACACAAGTTCCTATAGATAGCGGGACGGCAAAGTTTTTTCTTGATCGTAACAGCACAGTAACCACTCTGGATGCAATTGACGTTGATACGACATACGGCGCGGCCCTTATCTGGTATACTCCGCTTGATGGTCTTTTACTCGGTGTTTCCGGCTTTAGTACAAACGCAAAATACACTGTAAACAATTCAACGGCGGTTATTGATAATCCCGACTTTAGAGAAAGCATTTTGTCTGTTGAATATACGTTGAACAGATTAACGCTTGCATCTGAATGTATGTACACGACGTCGAGGAATAACGTTTATCTGTTATCCAATCCCAGTATAATATTGGTTGACGATGAACGGATTCAAAATACAAATTATTATTTCAGTGGAGCATACCGCTTTACTGACTGGTTTGAAGGTGGGCTCTACTATTCAAAAAGTGAAGCATTTTATAATGGGACAGGACCGGACAACGAGTTGAAAGATATCTGCCTGTCAACTCGTTTTGACATCTCTCCCGCTATGGTTTTCAAACTTGAAACACATTTCATGAAAGGTCTTTTCGGTGTAGATCCAGGCACCGACGGTACGAGGGATGACAAATGGAATCTATACGCAGCAAAAGTATCCTATACGTTTTAAAAATTTATCATTTATCTTGCTCGGATAAATGGCTTTACCGAACCAAGAAATAAATAGGATATTTTAAAACCATACATTGTTATTAATTTCATGCTTTTTGGGCAAAGGTCCCTATAGGGGTTTGAATAATTAAAATCTCAGTATATTAGAGTCATCTCCATGGATTTATGCTGTGGAGGGGCCGGGAACCGGCATCCCTCCTCAGCGTGCCTATTCGTTTTATGGGTTTCCATTCACGGGGCATAGAAACACAGTAGTCCTATACCCCGTAAATAGATACGGGGATACCATGTGCTTCTTTGGAATCTATTAGGGATTACGTGTGCACTTGAAAGAATATTCTCGAAATTTGTGATGACAGAACGTTTCTACGAAAATGGCTGAAAACCGATTATGGTAATGTCATCCTGTTGCTCATTCTCCATCTTATGGGCACTGAATACCTCAAGCAATTGCTTCCCTTGCTCTTCAAAAGAGTGTTGGTTGAATTCCACCAGCAGGTCCTTGAACACCTTTGAGCCTAATCTACGACGGTTTGGTCCGCCCAGTTGATCGACATAACCATCGGTTGCCAGGTAAAAGGATGCCCCATCTTCGATCGGAATATCATGTCTTTTGAAACTGAAGTCTGCTGAAGATTTTTTATATCCAATACTCATCTTATCACCTTTAATTATGTTTAGTGTATTACCTTTGGTATAGTATAATGGCAACCTGGAACCAGCATAGGATAGAGTCCTTTGTTTTGTGTTGACAAAACAGACCGCTGCATCCAAGCCATCATCAGATTCAGTATCATTTCGATCTTTTTGAAGGAGTGATTTAATAGAAATATTGACTTGCTTTAAAATTTCATCTGGATGAGTAACGTCATTATCCAGGATGATGCTTCGCATACTAGAATAGGCAATCATCGTCATAAAAGCGCCTGGTACCCCATGCCCCGTGCAATCCATAATTGAAATGATAAATCCCTCAGTATGATAGCTTATGAAAAAAATATCCCCCCCTACAATATCTTTTGGACTCCAGATAAAAAAACTATTGGGTATATATTTTTTTATCTGATCCATGTCGGGTAAAATTGCCCGCTGTATATAACTCGCATAGTTGAGACTGTCGGTGATTCTTTTATTGGCATCTTCTGCCTGTTGCAGGGCAATGTTTAATTTTATTGATTGTTCCTCGATTTTCTTTTCAGCCCGTTTCTTTTCCGTGATATCCCTGCTAATAGCAACCAGACTTGTCGAATTGTCCAAGTCAGTAAAAAGATTAATAGCCATCATTGCAGGGAACGCACTTCCATCTTTTTTCAGGTGTTCGATTTCACTATATACAGCATTTTGTTTATGGGTTGTTTCAACCAAAGGTAAGAATTTTTCCTGAAATCGTTCCGGGGTAAAGAATTTGGACATGTGGAGTCCACTGTCATCGTTATCCTGAAAACCATGCATTTTAGACCAAGCATTGTTCATGAATATAATCTTTCCGGTTTTTTTAAATAAAACAATCCCGTCAACAGACTGTTCAACGGCTTTTTCCAGTAGAAAAGTCTGTTGCAGCGGCTTCACAATGGATTGTGAAATTATTACCGCAATGAGCGATATGGCAGTGGTCACTAAACTGAGGAATAGGATTAGATTAAACGTATTATATAGTTCGGTTTTACGGCTGATTTTTAATAATTCAATCTTAAGTTCATCCGACATTTTTTTTTCAAAGATTTCGATTTTTTCAAGTAATGCCTCTGACTCTATTTGAAGTTGCTTTGCCTGTTCCAACTGTAAAGCCATTGTTGTTGCGAGTCCTTTATCAGAAGAACTAATTCCCATTTTCTCCATAGAGGCGATCATATCTGAGTATAGGCTCATGGCTTTAGCAGAATAAGTTTCTATTTGATTGAGCAAATCAAGCACAACTTTTGTATCTTCTGATTGCTTCTCCTTGATTTGGATAATCATTTTTAATGAATCTCGGGTATTTTTTTCTTTAATTATAGCTGATGGCCCTGTAAAAAGTCAGAAGTAGTATTAAATACAAAATTGTAATAAACGAACATTTCGAAACATATTTGCAATCTTAAATTTATCTTTTTTTTGACTTTGCTCTTTGAAAATCAAAATCAGATGGAATATTTGAA
>JAHIVH010000008.1 GCA_018816735.1 Pseudomonadota bacterium
CGATATAGGAACCTGGCCAATTTTCATTTGCTTTTCAATCACTTTTCGCATAGCATTTTTCCGTGAAGATTTTTCGGGTTTTACTTATCTGACCGATTCGTCAAATCGGCAGAGACTATTATTTATTCTTAAATATCAATTTATGCATGGGCCTTGATGAGCAATCATGCCCATATTTTACTGAGGAGCGGTTCTTCAGGCCTGCCAACATTCATGCGGCGTTTGCTGTCCGGCTATGCCATATCTTACAATAGGAGACATAAACGTTATGGCCATTTATTCCAGAATCGATAAAATCGATTGTTTGTGAAGAAGAACCTTATTTCATGGAACTCGTCCGGTATATCCATTTAAATCCGCTGAGGGCTAAACTGGTGAAAACCATTAGTAAGCTGGACAATTATAAATGGTGTGGTCATTCCGGTGTTGTGGGCAAATATCAGGTTGATTGGCAGGACAGGGATGATGTCTTAAAATGGTTCGGTCAAACAGAAGAAAATGCCAAAAAATCCTATCGGTCGTATATCAAAAAGGGAATTGAACTTGGCAAGAGGCCGGATCTGACAGGCGGCGGATTGATCCGTTCCATGGGAGGGTGGTCGGCTGTAAAATCCATGAGAAAGAATGGAGAAAAAACGGAAGGAGATGATAGGATTCTCGGTAGCGGGAGTTTTGTATCCGAAATGATTTGTCAGGCCGATGAAAAGATAAAATATCAGTTGCCGTCTGCAGATTTAGGCGAACGTATCGAAAAGAGAATTCAAGAGTGTTGCAAAAAGGAGAACATCACAGTCACGATGCTTCGGTCTGGAAGTCGTATTTCACCTCTACCCAAAATAAGAAAGATAATTGCGCTAATCCTTGTTAACCGATATGGCCTATCCTTAGCGGAAACGGCAAGATACTTGGGGATCTCGACATCCGGGATTGCACAGATTTTAAGACGGAGATGACATTTTGTATAATTTGTCAACAACGTCCCTATCTTTCCCTTTAAGGACAGGATATACCTTTTTTAAGTATATTCGGAATTGACAGTCAACTCAGTGTTTGATATAGAAATTTTTAATCTTATTTGGCGAAACAATAGAAATTATTGATATACCACCTACCGTTCCGTTTCGCTTTTTGTGTTCCTCATCCCGGGGGGAATAAACTGCATTTCACATTTAACCTGATAGGAGATCATTATGGAAGTAAAAGACCTTAAAAAGATCCTTGCAGGTTTCTGCGTTGCCGGCCTGATTACAGGATCGACATTTATCCTCGACAGCTGCTCATCTAGCGGATGAAGCGGCGAAAAAAAAGGAGCAGGTAGCTCCAAAAGTGGCTGAAGTGGTGGTTCTTCCGGTGCCGGTGGCACCGACGATGTAAAGCAAGAAAAACCCGCCAAAAGCGGCTGAAGCTCCTAAGTTCACACGCAGTTTGCGTGACCGGTTTCAGACCGCTTGAAAAAATGCATTTTTCGTATTTTAATGGAACATTGTGTCAAATCCATTTAGCAAAAAGTATCAACAGATCTTTTCCAATTGCCGCCATATCCTTGGGATGGAATCCTGGGACAAGGTCATGGCGGCATTGGATAAACAATTCGCACCCCAATTGTTCCCTGACACGATCGCTTCTTTGAAACCCATTTTTTTTATGCCGGATTATATTGATGATCTTGCCCGATTGGAATGGGTTTGGCATCAAACAAAAACAAAAAATGCCCTTCCTGACGAACCACCCGAAAAGTTGGTTGTCAACCCGACGCTTACCCTTATTCCAGTTAACTGGAAAAATATGGCCAACCTGGTGGAAGCCCCTATGAACGGAAGGGTTTGCGCAGAACCGGAAGCTTCCAAAGGCCACGTCATCATCTGGCACCATCCTGAAACAAAGGGATTCCATATTCGTGACGCCACGGATATCGATCTTTTGGCATTAAAAATTAGTGTTGAGCAGATTGATCCTTTAGACGCCGCGGTCATGGGTAATATTCCGGTCAGGGCAATTCAGACAACTTTGAAAAACGCAATCAAGCAGGGTATCCTGTTGTCACCGCCATCCAAAATCCGACGAGATGTGTTACCTTTACCTCCATTCACCAACGAAATGGAACCTTTTAAATCCACGGATATGTTCACACTCCAGTGGCACATTACCCAGGCGTGTGATCTTCGTTGCAAACACTGCTACGATCGCAGCGATCGTGAACCCATGCCATATGACACGGCGCTTTCAATTCTCGAAGATTTTTATGACTTCTGCAGCCGGATGAATGTGGGCGGTCAGGTAACCTTTACCGGAGGAAATCCACTTCTATATCCGCCGTTTTCAAAAATTTACGGAGAAGCATCAGACAGAGGTTTCGGCGTCGCTATACTCGGCAATCCTACCCCTAAAGATCAGATTGAAAAATTGGTTGAAATCGTAAAACCACTATTTTTCCAGATCAGCTTGGAAGGTCTTGAAGACCACAACGATTATATTCGCGGACCAGGTCATTTTAAACGATCGATTGCGTTTTTAGACCACCTCAGACAGATGGGTATTTCTACGATGGTCATGCTCACGCTGACCCATGACAATCTGGATCAGGTTCTGCCTCTGGGAGAACTGCTCACGGGCCATGCTGATTTTTTTACCTTCAACCGGCTTTCCACCGTCGGAGAAGGCAAACGCCTTATGATGCCGAAAAAGGAAAGATTCATTGCTTTTTTAAAAGAATATGAAGAAGCGGCCGAACAGAGTCCAATACTGGGTTTGAAAGACAATCTGATCAATATCGTGCGAAAAGAAAACGGGCATGAGCTGTTTGGTGGATGCACCGGTTACGGCTGCGGTGCGGCATTCAATTTTGTTTCTCTACTACCCGATGGCGAGGTACATGCCTGCAGAAAGTTCCCTTCACTCATCGGCAATATCCGAAAAAATTCCTTGTTTGAAATTTATCATTCCGACCTTGCCAAAAAATACCGAATGGGAAGTGACGCCTGCCTGAATTGCGACTTGAATGCAGCATGCCGGGGGTGTTTGGCAATAACCCACAGTCATGGCTTGAATGTATTCAAAGATATGGATCCTTTCTGTTTCTATCAGGCTTAACAGGAGAGTAAAGTTAATTTTACTTTTTTTTTATGAAAAAGATCAACAGAAGGAGACAACCTCTTTATCATATATTTCCTGATCGATGATATTTAGGCCTTGAAGTCGCTCATACCAGCCCTATAGGTGACCGCGGCTGTTGCATCTGCAGCCAGACCATTTCTGATCAACAGACCATCAATGGTTGTATTGGTTCTCGCATCAGCCTCTGATACAGTAGATAGTGTCATTGTTCCGGGTCCGGCAACACTTTGCATGAACGCACCACGGAATAGATCCGTAGCAAATTGAGTTGTTACGGGTGATACGATTAAATTCATTATATTGTGGGCTCCGGCAGACTGGCCACCGACAGTTACCAAATCAGGATCCCCGCCGAAAGCGGCTATGTTTTCCTGAACCCACTCAAGGGCTTTTTGAATATCCAGGAGACCATAGTTACCCGAATCATCCAAGTCATTGCCATTTTGACGAAGCGCTGAATGGGTTATAAAGCCCATTGCATTGAGGCGATATTGCACATACACCACAATTATGTGTCCTCTTTCAGCCAGGGCGCTACCATCATACTTCTTAGCTGAGTCGAAGTTACCAGATCCGCCATGAATATATACATAAACCGGAAGATCTGTGTCTTCTGTGCGTGGCGCGTAAATGTCCAAATACAAGCAGTCCTCGCTCCCGATAAATGCATTGCTTGGAAACCATTGCGAAGTGTAAACCTGCTGCAAGCATTCGTCACAGGCTTGGCCGGCATCCCGCACACCATCCCATGCATCCGGATCTGTCGGTGCTTTCCATCGCAAGTTACCCACCGGCGGAGCTGCGTATGGAATCCCCTTCCAGATCCAGACATCGCTGGTTGCCGTCCCTTTCAAATCGCCATAGCCTGTTGTAACTGTTTTTCCTGTTATAGCAGATTCGCTATGTGAATCATCATCGTCATTATTGCCACAACCAACAATTAAAGCCATGCTTAGCACGACGGCCAACAACACAAATGCTAATTTATACAAGCTTGATCTTTTGTTTTTTCCTGAATTTGACTGCATGTATGCCTCTCATTAATTTATGAAATTCAATATCAACTGTCGAGACAACTTGAATGTGATAGGATAAGACATTTCCTTTGGTAATGTGCAATATATAAACGCGGCTATTGAGTGTCAATGTGTTTATGAATACAACATGTGGAGACCTATTTCGGGTAAATAAAATATGCGTACACCCAGGCAGCTGGGAGATTGTTTTCGAAACGCATTTTTGATAGTGTAAATGCTCAATAAAAATAGCTACTTTATTCCATGGCTACTCAACAATTTAAAATTCATGCCCGACAGGGACCAGCTTGTAAACTTTACGACAGAACCAAAAACAAGCCGGTTTAAAAATTTTTTCCAATCTTGGCATACATTTTCACCTGATTGACGAATTCCTTTTCTTTGATTTGAACGACCAGTGGATTTTCAAGATAATTCAGGTAAGCATATCCATCTCAATATAAAACATATTCGGTATCCCGCCAGGCGTGCTATTCATAACAATCGATTATTCTACAAACCATCTCAAGTACAATTTCAACCACTCTCGCCTCCGACTCGCCGCTCCGCAAGGCTCCGAGTCCTCCAGACGTCTCCTCGCGATAATGCTCTCCCCGAGACGCTGTCGCTTAAAGCGAAAGCCCTTGCCATTAACTAATAGTTCATGTTAAGGATTTTTAACAGTGACTCAGCTATAAGGACTCACCCTATCAGCTGATGCCCATGCCGGGCGTACACAAGGCTAATTCAGCCGACGCAAAAAACCAAGAGGCTGATTAGCAGCGATCCTAAACAGTGTGTTACAGAAGCTTCATTCCATTCAAGGTGAAAACCGATGACAAATCATTCATCTTCAAAAACGCTGATATTGCTTGTTGCTTTGGCTGCTCTTATTGTTGGTTTGTCCGCTGTCTCCAATAGAATTTGGGGTGGGAAACCTGAAGCGCGGCCAAAACCCAGCGAGCTCAAGATTGAAAAAGAAATGACAGTTACCCAGTTTGGCCGGGCTAACGAATTGCCAAACAATATTTTGAAGGCCATTTTCGGACTTAAGGATAAATCTGACCTGGAAAAGAAGTTGAGTGAATACGGCACGGCTGATCAGATTTCTTCCATGGTGAACAAAAAATTTGCTTTAGCATCGGAAAGCGCCAGCAAAAACTGGATTAAAATTCCATTAAAGTTTGCTCTTTGGTTTGCCTTTCTGGGTACGACTTTTATTCTTTTGAGAAACCGAAAGGTTACGGCCAGCCTCAGGAAATGGCTGCTGTTTGCCGCTGTCTTGATCTTTGGCGTTATTTTGGGCGCAGACCCCAGCCCCATGGGAACAGTAAAGGACGCTATTCACCTCTATGGCACTGCACATGTTATTTTCCCCCCGCGAATGATAGCCTTGGCAATATTTCTGGCGATCGTGTTTCTTGCCAACAAATATATTTGCGCATGGGGCTGTCAGATTGGCACCCTGCAGGATTTGATTTTCCATATCAATCAGACAGACAAACGAAAGCCAATAATTGGCAGGCAAATCAAGTTACCCTTTGCCCTTACCAACTCAATCCGCGTTATGTTTCTTTGTGTATTTACCTTCGTAGCGTTTTCATGGACTATTGATATCATTGAGCCAATTGATCCTTTCAAGATATTTAAACCTGCATATCTGGGGCTGTCGGGCGGGGTGTTCGTGGGATTGCTTTGGTTGGCCAGCTTGTTCATTTATCGCCCATGGTGCCACCTTTGCTGCCCGTTTGGTCTTGTGGGGTGGATTGTTGAAAGATTTAGCCTTGCGAAAATAAGTGTAAACTATGAAACCTGCATCGCCTGCCAAAAATGCGCCACAGCCTGCCCTTCGACAGTAATGGGTGCTATTCTAAAACGCGACAGAAAGACAATACCGGATTGTTTTGCCTGCTATACATGCAGGGAGGTCTGCCCGACAGATTCAATAAGTTTTTCCACCAGGAAAAGAACATCTCCACCGGCTGGTCATTTTGATAAAAGAAATAAATCATAGCGCATAACGAATAAGGATAAAGCTACTTTTAAACTACTTTGGTCGCCCATTAAAGGGCCGGTCAGACCACGATTTTATTCTAGCGTAATCATGCTTATCGTAGTTAAGAGATAAAAATTTCAAACAAGAAGAACAAAAATGCACATAAATCAAAAAACTTTTTTTCGTCACTTGGGGGCCATTTTTGATCGCCACACTGTTTGTCGCATTGACGGCAACCTCAGGTTCATCAGAGGAATACGCCGCCCTGAATGGTGTAAAGGGAGTCAAAGCCGTTTTTGACGTCAGTTTAGAATCGCCTAAAGTGGCCAATGCTGTCTTCTGGGCCGTTAAGAACGTTTACGAAGATGAAAGTGTCCGGCCTCTTTCGGAACCACCCAAAGTAGCGGTTGTATTTCGTGGACCTGCAGTCAGTGAGCAAAGGAACGCCTATGAAAACAAAAATTACAGAACTTTTTGGCATCAAACACCCCATCATTCAAGGTGGGATGCATTATGTCGGTTTCGCTGAACTGGCAGCAGCCGTGTCAAACGCCGGTGGCCTTGGCGTCATCACAGGGTTAACGCAAAAAACACCGTCCGATCTTGCAAAGGAAATCGCCCGTTGCCGCCAGATGACCGATAAACCATTTGGCGTTAATCTAACCTTCCTTCCAACGGTGACTTCCCCTGATTATCCAGGCTACATTGACGCGATAATCGACGGGGGTGTCAAAATAATGGAAACTGCCGGTCGTAATCCTGAGGCGTATCTGTCCAGATTACAAAATGCCGGCATTAAGATTATTCACAAATGCACGTCTGTCCGGCATGCGCTGAAAGCTGAAACATTAGGTTGTGATGCGGTGTCTATCGATGGGTTTGAGTGCGGCGGGCATCCGGGTGAAAATGACATCCCCAATATGATTCTCCTGCCAAGAGCCGGGGAAGAACTGACAATTCCATTTGTAGCCTCCGGTGGAATGGCAGATGGAAGGAGCCTGGTTGCGTCGCTCAGTCTCGGTGCAGAGGGTATCAATATGGGAACCCGGTTTATCGCAACCAAAGAAGCGCCCGTGCATGAAAATGTGAAAAAAGCCATTGTCGCAGCCTCGGAATTGGACACCCGTTTGATCATGCGACCGCTTCGAAACACGGAGCGTGTCATGAACAATCCTGCTGTTGAGAAACTATTGCAAAAGGAGGCGATGTTAGGTAACACGATTCAATTTGAAGATATTTTAGAGGAAGTGGTTGGCGTGTATCCGAAAATAATGAAGGAAGGGAATATGGATGCCGGGGCCTGGTCTTGCGGTATGGTAGCCGGTTTGATTCACGATATCCCAACTTGCAGGGAATTGATTGACCGGATCATGTCCGAAGCTGAAGAAATCATTCAGAACCGTCTGCGATCCATGCTGTCATAGATCATGCAAAGATGCGCCTCAAGGAGCCCGCATTTTTATGTGCCGATTGGGGAAACCGTATGCAACTCACTTATGAAATAGGATTGTTGCTGTTTTTTTCCGGGGTGTTCGCAGGGTTTATTGACTCCATTGCAGGTGGCGGGGGGCTCATTTCATTGCCGGTATTGCTTTCTCTTGGCATCAACCCGCAAGTGGCGTTGGGGACGAATAAGCTCCAGGCGACTTTTGGGGTCTGCACTGCGGCGATTAATTTCACCCGAAAAGGGAACGTCATTTTAAAAGAATGCGGACTGGGAATCCTCACCACGTTCATCGGCGCTGTTACCGGTTCTTTCATCATTCAACAGTTAGATCCCCAGTTCCTGGGTCGATTGGTTCCGTTTCTGCTGTTGTTTGTTTTTCTCTATATGGCTTTCTCAAGAAAACTGGGGTATGTTGATCGGAAAGCCAAAATCAACACGTCTGTTTATTACATCATTTTTGGCGTGTTATTGGGTTTTTATGATGGATTTTTTGGTCCGGGGACCGGCATGTTCTGGGCAGCGAGTTTGCTGTTCTTTCTGGGCCATACCTTTACCAAAGCGGTTGGCGTTACGAAAATCATGAATTTTACCAGTAACCTGGTAGCGTTAAGCGTTTTTACATTATCTGGAAATGTTGATATTCGGATAGGCGTAATTATGGCGGTCGGGCAGGTCATTGGCGCTAATTCCGGCTCGAGAATGGCAATCAGAAAAGGTGCTGGATTTATTCGTCCTGTTTTTCTTTTCATCGTTCTTGTTACGATCGCTCAATTATTTTACCGGAATTTTTTACGATAAAAAATGCAAATAATTAACGCCAAGGCGTGTCCCATCTGATTTCAGCTGCCGTGGCTGTGTTAATTACGAGAACGGGTTATAAATTTTAGGATATATTCGGCAGTGGCGAACATAATAACCAGTGAGATATGTAAAAAATGCGGGGAATGCTGTCAAAATTACCCTTTTGTAGAATTATCTCAATATGAAATCTTCGCGTTAGAAAAGCTGACAGGATTACCGTCAGATGCGTTTACGAATCAAAAATATGGGGCAGTTGAAGAATATTTTTTAGACTTCAAAGAAAACGGTGATTGTATTTTCTTAAATGAGCATAATGGCGACTATTCTTGTGGTGTATATGAAGCACGATCGGCGATTTGTAGAAATTATCCTTCAAAAAAAAGCGAAAATGAAGTCTGTGATTCAAATAGAAAAAGGATTCCGCGTAAAATTTAGGCCACACGGCGCGTTAACTCGGAGCGAAACATACAGAAGAGGCAGAGATTTTAAATGAAAATATGGGTAGATGCAGATGCATGCCCTGTGGTGATCAAAAGCATTTTGTTTAGAGCAGCTGAACGTACAGGGATGCTGCTGACACTTGTGGCTAATCAACCGATGCGCATACCGCCTTCGCGCTGCATTCAATTGCTTCAAGTCGCATCTGGTTTTGATGCCGCCGACAAAGAGATCGTTAAAAGGCTTAGCGTTGGTGATCTTGTCATCACAAGTGACATCCCTTTGGCAGCGGAAGTGATTGAAAAGGGAGGTTATGCGCTCACCCCCCGTGGAGAGCTGTATACTGAGGACAATATCAAAGAACGCCTGAATATGAGAGATTTTTTGGACACGCTGCGAGCAAGTGGAATTGATACAGGCGGTCCACCCGCGTTAAGCCAAAGAGAACGGAACGCGTTTGCGAATCATCTGCATAAATTATTAATTACGCACTGAAAGAACGATTTCTATCTGAATTGGAACACAACCATTTCCAAATAAGGTTACCCGGATCCCATACTTTAATTCCTTGACACCCGGTTTTGACCCAATTATACTCGAAAAATCGTATCATATATTTTTTTTATTTAATATCAAATAGTTACAGGTAAAACAACGAATCATGTACCACAAATACTTCGGCCTCAGGGAGCGTCCGTTTCAGCTGGTTCCCAACCCGAACTATCTGTATTTAAGCAAATACCATGAAGAGGCCCTGGCCCACCTCAAATATGCCATATCCCACGGAGAGGGTTTTGCGGAAATCACAGGCGAAGTGGGAACCGGGAAGACGACGCTTTGCCGGGTCTTTCTTGAAAGCCTTAATAAAAATACGGAAGTGGCCTATATTTTCAACCCCAATCTCTCGTCTGTGGAGCTTATCAAAGCCATAAACGATGAGTTTGAAATTGATTCCAGGGCAGACAATACCAAGGAACTGATCGATCACCTCAACCAGTTCCTTCTGAAAAAAAAAGAAAAAAAGAAAAATATCGTGCTTCTCATCGATGAAGCCCAGAATCTTTCCAAAGACGTACTCGAACAGCTGCGGATTCTGTCCAACCTGGAGACGTCCACACAAAAACTGCTTCAGATCATTCTTGTGGGCCAGCCGGAACTTGATATCATTATCAACTCCCATGAAATGAGGCAGCTCGCCCAGAGGATCACCATACGGTGCCATCTTTTCCCGCTTGATTTGAAAGAAACCCGGGATTATATCTTGCATCGCATTCATGTGGCATCTCAAAAACCCCAGGTGACACTTTCCAATTCCGCGTTCAGAAAAATCTACCGCTACTCGGGCGGCATCCCGAGACTGATAAACATTCTCTGTGACAGGGCGTTTCTTGCAGCTTATGTTGAAAAAAAGAACGCCATCACAGGAAAAATTGTGCAAAAAGCCATCATCGAGCTTGAAAGCAAAAATATCTCCGGAAAATATTTTGCACCTGAAAGGAGAAACCCTGGCCTTATGTTTTTGCTATTGCTCTGTGTCATTTTAATTATGTATATTATATTCTATCCTGACCAGACGGATCTGATAAGGTTCAATTTTTTAAAATAAACATTAATCCCAGCGCGAGGGTTGAACAATTGAGTTCCATATTAAAGGCACTTCAAAGACTCGAAGAAGAAACCTCAGATTCAGGTAAAGAAGCGCAGGAAAGCCCTAAAAATAGCCCATCAAAACAGGTCCGTGCCGAGTTTCTCAAGTCGTTTTTTAATGCTTTTGGGAAGGTGACGGCCTGCCTGCTTTCCTTCATTGCCATTTTCTGGCTGGTCAAAAATTTCAATATGGATGAAAACAAACACCCTCTTTCTGAAGAAACCGTTTTATCAACCGCTGAAAAAAGCCCTTCCGACATTCCGGAACAAAATCAGGTTATACGCGCAAACAGGGGTGACATCTCCGTAACCCCGGAAAAAGACCCCTTGCAAACGATCGTTGATGACGAGGAGCCGGCAGCTATTGCCCCCAAAAAATTTGAAACAACTGAAACGCTTCCGGTTCAACCCGAAGAACGTGAAGCCCCCCCGATTCAACCTGCGATGACCGCACATGCCGATGACAAGAATCAGGATACTCCGCCTGAAATTGAAAAAATTACAGATTCATCCTGGTTGACCCTTCAGGCCATTTCATGGTCAAAAGACCCGCACCGGCGAATTGCTGTGATCAACAATAAAATCGTCAAACAAGGCAGCAGTGTTGATCGCGGAACCATTGCCCTTATTGACGAGGATTATGTGATTATCGAGTCCGAAAACAAGGAATGGTTGCTTCAGTTTGGCACCAAGTAATACGGAAACATATTTTCCACGCGGTCAAGCACCTTGAAATCCAAATAAATATTGCATGTTAAGCCATAAAATAATAAAATGAAAAAATGAAATCAAAATCATTCCTCATTATTGAAAATGATCCTGCTTTTTTAAAAATAATGTCTGTGGTTGTAACCGCATTGGGCCACACTGTTGAAACGGTAGACAATGGCAACGACGCCCTGAAGCGGCTTCAGGAAAATACCTTTGACATCATCATTTCAGATATCAGTGCATCTGAAACAGATGGCCTTTCAATAATGAAAAAAGCGCTGAATTCAATTTCTCTGCAACCTGATTTCATCATCACCGGGTACAGCTCCGATTACTCCTACGATAAAATCATCGGTGGCGGGGCCAAGGATTTTATCAGAAAACCGTTTACCGTCGATGAATTCAATATCAAAATCGAACGGTATTTAAATGGAAAGGCGTTAAAGGAAAAAAACGACGAACTCCAGAAGGCCCAGACAAACCTGAACAACCGTCTTTCCACCCTGATCGAAGTTGCCTACGATCTGACGTCTGAGCTCGATTATAAAAGGCTTTTTCCCCTGATCATCGGAAAAGTCACCACAGTCATGAATGCGGAAAGAAGCAGCCTTTATGTCATTGACTGGCGAACCCAGGAACTTTGGACTGAAGTTGCAGAAGGGGTTGAACAAATCCGTGTCCCCATTGACCAGGGAATCTGCGGACATGTGGCCATGACCGGTGTGATCTTGAATGTCAGTGATGCCTGGGAGCTTCCTTTTTTCAATCAGGATTTTGATATAAAAAATCAATTCCGTACAAAATCGGTATTATGTGTCCCCATCATCAATCGCATTGGGGAAAAAATCGGTGTGCTTCAGGTGATTAACAAGATAGGACAAGACCGTTTCAGCAGGGATGACGAGGTATTTTTAAAAGGACTCGCGTCTCAGGTGGCCGTATCTCTGGAAAATTCATTGCTTCATGAAGAAATCAAACTCTCTTTTGACAGTTCCATCATGACCCTGTCCACGATCGTTGATGCAAGGCACCCATTTACAGCAGGTCACTCGGAACGGGTGACGGTATATGCCCTGATGATCGCAAAACAGATGGGGCTTGATGATGAAGAACTGGAAGTGTTGAAATATGCAGCGCTTCTCCATGATATCGGTAAAATAGGCATAAGGGACGATGTGCTCCTGAAAAACGGCCAGTTCACGGATGAAGAAAGAAGAGAAATGAATACGCATCCGCTGAAAACAAAATCGATTCTTGACAAGTTTCACTTTCCGAGCAAATTGAAAGAGGTTCCGGATATCGCCGCCCATCACCACGAGAAAGTGAATGGCAAAGGATATCCAGACGGACTGACCGGTGATGAAATGCATCTGGGTTCCAAAATTCTTGCCGTTGCAGATGTGTTTGATGCACTGACCTCAAAAAGGGATTATCCCAAATATGATGCAAAAGAAATCATGAGCTGTGATCCCATGCCTCTTGAAAGAGCCATCGCCATTCTGGAAAAAGATTCCGGCAGTCATTTTGATCCGGATGTGGCCAGGGCTTTTTTAAGCTGCCTGCCCCAGGCTCTTTTTCATTACAGGGGAAGCCACTTCTCCGCCGAGTATGTGGATAAAACCATCCAAACCCTGGCACCGGCACTTTTGATCACACCGGAAGTGAAAATTTCCGTATTTTCACATTAAACGGCCATCTTTTTGCCATCCGGAATTTACCGGGATCAGCTTCTCACACATGCTTGTGTGGCTGTTTGCCATGTTGATGCACATGATGATGCTTGTGAATGTGGAGTTCTTCATCCAGATTGATCTTCCCGTTTTCCATGGTGTAAATATGGTCGGTGACTGCTGTAATAAAATCATATTCATGGGAAATAACGATACCGGGAAGCGACAAATGATTCAGGATATCAATCAGCTTGGCTTTGGTTCGTGAATCAAGGCCTGTTGTCGGTTCATCCAGAAGAAGCACAGAGGGTTCCATGGATAAAATGGTGGCCAGGGCGACAAGACGCTTCTCGCCACCTGAAAGTTTGAAGGTGATCCGGTCTGCAAAATCCTCAAGACCCAAAAACTGCAGCGTTCGTTTTGAAATATCTATGGCCTCCTCTTTGGATTTTCCCAAATTCAAGGGGCCAAAGGCCACGTCTTCAATCACGGTGGGACTGAAAAGCTGATCATCCGAATCCTGAAAAAGAAGCCCGATCTTCTGGCGTACCGGAATAAAATCTTTTTCCTTTACGACTTTTTTGCCGAATATTTCAATGTCACCCTGGTCCGGCTTGATAAGCCCCATGATCAGATGAAAAAGTGTTGTTTTACCACTGCCGTTAGGAGCGATAAGGCCGATCCTGTCTTTTTTCCCAAATGTCATGGAAAGGTCATCCACAGCATTGAGCTGACTGCCAGGATATTTGTAGGAAACCCCTGCCATACGAATCAAAATGGTTTCATCGGCCATAACAACCCGTTCTCCATAAGCAAAATCCCGGTAAAAATCATCATCATTGTCCCTGCAAAAATCCAGTTTTTGTAAGAGGGCTGAAAATCATCCAGGCTATAGAACCGGCCATTGAACCCTCTTAAAATCATGGCCTGATTGACCCGTTCCGCCCGTTTGGAGGCTCTCACAAACAGCATGCCAAACAGATAGGCATAGGTTTTGTAAGAATGAAGACTGGTGCTGGGGCGAAACCCCCTTATCCGCATGGCCGTATAAAGCCGCTGATATTCCTGACCAATAACAAAAATATACCTGTAAGTCATCAATAAAAGATGAACCAGTTTGCCAGGCATGGATAGTCTTTTTAAGGCCCGGCCCAGTGTGGATAATGTCATGGTTGCCACAAGGGCCATGAATATCATCAGGATGGCGGTGGACTTCAGGCTGATTTGGGCAGAAAGGTGTATGCCTTCCCTGGTCCAGGTCAGCCACCCTGCCTGCCAGGCTGGCGTTCCTTCATATGTCAATGGAATCACAATCCATAAAAGGAGAAGAAACCCGAATATTGAGGAAAGGCGTTTCATGACTTCCCGAATATTTAATCTTGCTGATGCTGCTAAAAAAAAGGCAACAAGAAGGGCGAAACCCATGGCAGAGAAATCTTTTAAAAGGGCCACTTCGATTGACAGAAGGACCGCAAAAAACGTCCTGAAACGGGGATCAAGCCTGTGGACAATTGAATTGCCGGAGGCGAACGGCTCATTGATCATATTTTTTCTTTCCTGGATTTAATATATGCGCCCAATCCGACCAGGCCTATAATATATCCGATGCCACCTATGATATCGGACACGGACGGTTTCTTATGGGGGTCAAGGAGCCGGTTCAGCTTTTCGACAACCGGCTTCATTTTTTTATCCAGTTCCCTTTCAACAATTCCAGCCACGTCTTCTTTTGAAAGATAATTGAAAGCATTGGGCATTTTGGGCGTATCAGCCTCAGAAACAGGCGTCTCAATTATTTTTTCAGGAGTGCCCATACCGGATTCCCCGGTTTCATCAGCTATCACATCACCGCCAATCTCCTCAACAGGAATCGTCCATTCACCCTGATGGCCCATGCCTGCTTTTAAAACGATTCTCATCGCTGTTTTTTCGGGAATGGCAAACGAAAAATTTCCCTTGTCATCTGTCCGGCCTTCGAGAAGTTTTTCACCATTCATATCAAAAACTTCGACAAGAGCATCCTTTGCCACTCTGCCGCCATTGAATTTACTTTCCGAATACACGGTATTGCCGTCAACCCAGGCAAAGACATTCACCTTATGGGCAAAGGCCATTTTCCCCGGTGCCAGAAACAGTAAGCCCAGTGAAACCAGCCCGACCCATTTAATAAATAATCGTTTCATCTTTATTTCACATATCCCGGCAACATTTCAGGCCGGACTTTTCTTAAAAACATTACACAAAAGGCCGTCACAATTCCTTCAATCACCATGACCGGAAAATTCGCGCCCACAATCAAAAGGACCATCTCAAAAAAACTTTCTTCCGTAAATATCAAGGCAACACCCAGTAGCAGCCCTGAAAACAAAACAGATAAAAAGCCTCCCAGAAACGCGGCTGTAATGGCCAGGGAATTCGATTTAAATATTATATTTGAAAAAAGATAATAACAGATCACCGAAGGCAATGCCATGATGACCGTATTCACGCCCAGTACGGTAATACCGCCGAACTGAAATAAAACAGCCTGGAGGATCAACGCCACAAAGATGGCCGGAAACGCGGCCCATCCCAGAAGCAATCCCAGTATGCCGTTTAAAATCAAATGCGCGCTCGACACGCCTATTCTGACATTGATAAGGGAGGCCACAAAAAAGGCAGATGCCAGAATCCCCACTTCAGCCACCCGTTCATAATCCATTTTTTTCAATCCGATTGCCGTACCTGCTGCGGCAAGCACACCACCTGCAACAAGTACCTGACCGGATAAAACGCCTTCAGAGATATGCATGAATCCCCATTCCTTATTGGCAGGGGGAACGTCCCCCCTGCTATTTAATACTCAAGTGCCAGCAGACACGTCAGCGTATTTGCCGTTTCACCGGTGCCACCCTCTTTTTTCCCATAGTCGTAATCCAGCTTGTATTCACCGAATAATGAAAGACCTTCCGCTATATTAAAGCCGATTACCGATAAAATGCGCTGTTCCGGGAGTTCCAGATACAAACAATTATCCGTTTTCTCATAGGCCAGGGAAACGACCATCCCTTTTGCCCTGATATCAAACGTATAACCCAATTCCACATGAGCGGCTGAAGGTTCTCCGGATTCTTCAAGGCCATTACCATCCAGGTATTTGAAATCTTCCAGACCGGTAATATATTCGCCGATCAGTATCAACCCTTTGAATTGAACCTTTCCATAAAATGACAGACCGCCCATATAACCCTTTATCTCCCACTCGTTTTCCTTAATCGTATCTGAAATGTTCCCGGACTCCGGCAGATTATTAATAAAGCCCAAACACATATCCAGATTCAGGTCATCCATTTCAAGCGTCCAGCCCGTATTCAAACCAAAGCATTTGATGATATCGTTCTCCCTGGCTTCATCCACCTTTCCATTGAACACATATGCACTGCCATACATACCATTTTTTTCGGCACTCAGCTGAAGGGCCGTATTTCTTGTTTCAGCCAATTCAAGTGTCATGGGGTCGGAAATCATGTACGTTTCGAACCGGCCGAACGGCACCACCAATTTTCCGGCGCTCATCGATATGCCGGAAAATTGGGGACAGGCCAGATTAATCACCGCATCATCTATGGAAAAAACATCTTCTTCCTCATCCCATGCAAGGAGGACATAGCCATTGATAGAGTCTGAGAATACGGAACTGATGCCGATTTCGGCTTTGGCAAGGCCGATATCACTTGTATCCTCTTTTTGATAATTTTCATGATAGCAGGTCTCGATCTCGATGATGCTGTTTATTGCAATCTGATCGGCTGAAATCGGGGCATCCAGGGCATAAGCAAAAAAAGTGTGCAGCAGGACAATGATCATCCCACCTGTGATCAGCAGGCCTATTTTTTTCATTTTCCCCTCCGTTTATTTCCAATCGAGAAACTGAACCCAGATAACAGCGCCCAGTTCGACATCCTTGTCTTCACCGTCATGCTTTAATTTGTAATCCGCTGTATTCAACGCGGAAAATCCCCACCATCCCTTGATGGGAGCTGCATAGGTAAAGACGCCATTCTGATCGGCCTTGATGGCCTGGGTAACCATGTAATCGGTTGGTGCCTTGAGCTGTCCGTCTTCATTATAGTATTCGATTTCAACTTCCGCATAGGGAACGGGTTTGCCGTCAAGTTTCACAATTCCCTGGAATACATTACCGGCATAAAGCCCAAAAGGTTTGGACAAGGGTACAATCTCCGTTTTCAGGCCGACTTCCTTGTCCCAGCCTTCATCATCACCAAAGGCAGCAACAACGGTTTTTGTATAGTGAATGATAAAACAGTCTTCCGCTGGTTCAAAATAGGGCGTCGGCTCCATATAAAACGCATAAATCCCAGGCCGTGTTACCTTGTAGTCCAAAGACCAGGCCTGTCGGGACATGACTTTTATTTCCTTGAGCGTATTTAACAGATCACTTTTTTTTCCGTTTGCAATGACAGCAACCGCTTTGGGTTTCACAAGATCCATGCCCACCATTTCATGGGGGTGCGAAAACGACAGCTGAACCTGGATTGTTCGGGGGTCTTTCTGCATGACCATGGCATCTGATGGGATGGTCATACCAAAATGGGCAAATGCCGGGGTTGAAAACCATATCAACATACTGAGCAAACTTGAAAACACACAATTACGAGTCATTTTTATATCCTCCGGGCAAAAAAAAACCACGAGCGAAACAGTACCTTCATGGTACGGATTACCTTCGTGGCTTACGTTATAATAATTTGAATTTATTAACCAAATCAATCAAACAGGCTTCTTGCCCGATATTTTTAGAGGAAAGCCTACACGGAGTTTACCATGAAGTCAATAAAAAGAGTGTAATTGACTAACCCGCTTTTTTATCATACTATCCTGAGGTGAAACAGATATCGGATGTGGCCAGTTTATAGAAGGACCAAAGTCTTTTAGCAATCATTAAAAAATGTTTTTAACTTGAAATTATTACCGGCAGCAAAACCGGTTGATAAAATCATCCTTTAAAAAAAATGAAACTGCGCTTGTGAATATTCAAATCAGACACCTTGACAAACAATATCCATACCCTTCCCGAGAAACCCATAATGTACTGAAAGATATCAATCTGAACATTCAGGCAGGTGATTTTGTGACCATTCTGGGAAAATCCGGTTGCGGAAAATCAACCCTTTTAAATCTCATTGCAGGTCTTTCCGAACCGTCCAAAGGAGATATCCTTTTAAATGGCAAACGTGTAAAGGGGACCCATCCGTCGATTTATATCGTGTTTCAGCAGCCCTGTCTGCTCCCCTGGCTGAATGTGGAGGACAACATTTCCTTTGGATGCAAATTAAGAAAAGAAATGGACAACCTGGCATACAGGGTCGGGCAGTTTATAGAATTGATCGGGCTTTCAGGAAGAAACCGGCTTTACCCGGCTGAACTTTCCGTTGGTATGGCGTGCCGTGTGGCACTGGCAAGAGCACTGATCGGCAGGCCAAAGGCGCTTCTGCTCGATGAACCGTTTGGCGCTCTTGATATTTTTACCCGGTCAAGGCTTCAGGAAGAAATGATCAATATCTGGATGAGTGAACAATTTACAGCCATGCTTGTAACCCATGATATTGATGAAGCCATCCTCATGGGAAAGAAAATCGTCATACTTGGCGGCTCACCCTGCCGCATTATGGACATCGTTGAAAACCCGCTGCCCTACCCCCGAAAGATAACAGACGAAAATTTCTTCCGGACAAAAACAATGGTAATGAAAAAATTCAAACACATATTCCTTCAATCTGAAAGGGTTTGATGAAAATCAGAGGCATTTTTCATGAGTGAAAAAAACGTGAACCGACGGCAATTTTTAAAAACCACGGCAGGTGTTTTTTCATCATTTGCAGCAACCGGGTTGTCGTCATCAAAACTCTTTGCAAAAGAATCCTATGATACTGTCCGGATTGGCTATCTGCCGATCACGGATGCCACACCTCTCCTTGTCGCTCATGGCAACGGCTATTTCAGCGAGGAAGGTTTAAAGGTATTGCCTCCTGTTCTGATTCGAAGCTGGTCTGCGCTTTCAGAATCCTTTCTTTCGGGAAAATTCAATGTGACCCATTTGCTTTTTCCCATTCCTGTGTGGATGAGATATAATATCAAAGCACCTGTCAAAGTGATTGCCTGGGACCATATCAATGGCAGCGCACTGACGGTGAGTAACGATTCCGGCATAAACAGTTTCGCTGATTTGGGTGGTAAAAAGATCGCTGTCCCCCACTGGTATTCCATGCACAATATTATCCTGCAGGCCGGAATCAGAAAAATGGGGCTTACCCCCGTGATACAAAGTCAGGACATTCCGCTTAAACCCCATGAAGTCAATCTCTTCATCCTGCCGCCACCGGATATGCCTCTCTCTCTTGCCGGAAAAAAAATAGACGGTTATATCGTTGCAGAACCGTTTAATGCCATTGGAGAAGTTAAAATAAACGCGAGGATCCTCCGGTTCACCGGCGATATCTGGAAAAATCATCCCTGCTGTGTGGTGGTAATGAACGAAGACATCATCAAAAGATACCCGATCTTCACCCAGAAAGTCACCAATGCCATTGTGAGGGCGCAACGCTGGATACTTGAAAACCCCTTGAAGACAGCACACATGCTCAGCCGTGAAGGCAATAGATATCTGCCGGTGCAGGAAGACATACTGAAACGCGTATTTACACTCTACGATCCTGAAATCTATAGCAAGAACAAATCCGCCGCAGCCATCAGGCATCCGGAATGGCAGGTTAAACGTATCGGTTTCCAACCTTATCCGTTTCCGTCAGCCACACGATATATCATAAATGAAATGGGCCAGACACGGATGGAAGGGGATACGCGTTTCCTGAAAACCCTTGATCCTGATTTTGCAGTGACGGATCTGGTAAATGATTCGTTTGTCAAAAAGGCCATTTTATCCGCGGGCGGCCCTTCATTTTTTGATAACCTCTCAACGGCCAATCCATGGGAAAGAGAGGAAGTCATCGAATTATGAAAAAGAACACCGCTACCGTGCTCGAAGAAAAACCGATTCTTCATGGTCCCAAAAAAGACATTTATTCCCGTTTTATCTTGTCTCTCATTGGTGTTTCATCTTTTATCGCCCTATGGGGGTTTGCCGGGAATATCATCTTCAGCAGACCGGGCTATGAACATTTTTCAGGATTTCTTCCTGCGCCGGCATTAAACGCACTTATCCACCTGATTCAGGACAGCCATTTCTGGGCATCGGTCATGGCGAGCCTGAAACGAATTATCACAGGGATATTCATTGCCTTTCTCATAGGCTTCCCCGCAGGGCTTATAACCGGATATTACAGTCGCTTAAGAATCGCGTCCTATTTGCCTGTACAGTTTTTAAGAATGATCAGCCCTTTGGCCTGGATGCCCATAGCCCTTCTCATGTTTAAAGAGTTTGAGTCCGCCATCTGTTTTCTGATCACCATCTCAACCATCTGGCCTATTTTTTTAAATACCATCTTCGGCGTGCTTCATGTTGACCGTCAATGGATCAAAATGGCAATCAATCAGGGCGCGAATGATCGCCAGCTGATTCTGAAAGTGCTGGTTCCTGCGATTATCCCGCAAACGATTTCAAGCTTGAGATTAAGTCTGGGGGTTGCATGGATCGTTCTTGTCCCGGCAGAATTCCTGGGCGTTTCAAGCGGTCTGGGATATCTGATCAACGATGCAAGAGATATCATGGAATACGACCGTCTCATGGCAATCATCATTGCAATAGGCCTTTTAGGATTTATCCTGGATGGCACCATGCATCTGGTCCAGAATTACTTTTCAGAAGACGGTCTGATACGGCGGAAAAGAAATCCGAATACAGCCTCACCCCATACATGGTCTGAACATTCATTAAAGGCCTTCCGCATATTATTCAAACAGGGGGCAAAAACACTCATATTCTGGGTCATTCTGGATATTGTTTATATTGTTGGCATGTTTTCATTGAATCATCCTGCGATGTGCGGCCTGTCCTGCGGATTTTTCCTCCCCCATTTTTATGGGATTTTTGTTGGAACCATGGTGATGTTTACCGGACTGGGGGCGGGTGTGCTGTGGTTTCCCTTTCTGACCTTTCTGGGGTATGCACCCACCGAAATCGTTCCCATTTCCCTGTTTAACCAGATTATGGGGAAAGGGAGCGGGTCTTTCAAATATTTCAACGATGACCTGCTCGAACGAAAAATCATCCGTCACTTTATTCCGTATACTCTGGCAGGGGTTCTCATTGGATTTTCAGCAGGTTTTATCATGCCGGCTTCCCATGAAAAATGGTTGTATATCATTTTTGTGCTGGTGGTGGTATTCCTTTTGATACGAATTACCACACACACTCCGGAACCGGTCGAGGAAGACAAACCATACATTGTCCCCGAAGAACTGCTTCAGAGAAGCAACATCATTGTTCTCATTTCTTCCGTTTTTACAGGCCTCCTGAGCATTGGAAATTCGGACTGGTTGATTCCCTACATGGAAAGCAGACTTAAAATGCCAGGACCCAAAGCCGTTGCCACAGGAATATTTGTCATGTTCTGCGCCGCACTTTTCTATCTGTTTTTAACCATATGGAGTGTCATGTTTGGAAATAATTTTCTTCCTGGCAATTTGTCGATTCTGTTTGCCACATGCAGCGGCGTGATACTGGGAGGCCAGATCGGATCACGGTTGATTCATATCAACTGGCTCAAAAAACATCAGCGACATGCGTTTATTATCATGATGTCCCTTTCTGCAATCCATATTACCTGGGAGTTCATACTCAAGCATTAGACATCATGACCGTTAAATCTTATCATAAAAAAAAAGCCCCCTCAAAAAACAACGATAAAGTGTCGTCAAAACACCTGGGACTTCTTTTTCTTTTGTACTTTTCACAGGGACTCCCATTCGGGTTTCAGGCAACGGCTTTACCTGTGTATTTAAGATCCCAGGGCGTATCCCTTACGGCCATTGGATTCACGGGACTGCTCGCACTTCCCTGGATGTTCAAACCGCTTTTTGCGCCCTTTTCCGACCGGTACTACAATAAAAGATTTGGAAAAAGAAAATCATGGATCGTTCCCATGCAGACCTGCCTCCTTTTATCCTCGCTGGTCGCCTCAATAACGCTTAAAAATAGTCATATATCCATTCTCTTCGCATCTGTTTTTGCCATGAATTTTTTTTCCGCCATTCAGGACATCGCCGTGGACGGGCTTGCGGTCGACCTCTTGAGTGAAAAAGAACTAGGGCCGGGAAACGCCGCGCAGGTCATTGGATACAAAGCAGGTATGATCATAAGTGGCGGCCTGCTTGTTTTTCTGACATCCATGACCGGATGGCAGGGAATGTTTGCAATCATGTCATTCTTGATATTCTGCCCTCTTGTTGCCATCCTCCTGTTCAGGGAGCCGATGCCGGGCCTTTCAGATTCTCCTGACCAAAGAGACCTGAAGAAAATCATGCAAAAAATAATGGCCATGTTCAAAGGCCCTTCTGGGAGATGGCTGATATTTTTCATTGCTACTTATAAAACAGGGGAACTCATGATCGATGTCATGTTCAAACCGTTCCTTGTGGATTCCGGATTTACTGCGTCCCAGATAGGATTATGGGTAGGTACATACGGGATGGTGGCCTCCCTCTCCGGATCTTTTATCGGAGGTGCGATTTCAAAAAGATATTCTCTGATGTCCATGCTCGCTTTGTCTCTCGTGTTGAGAACCGTTCCTTTAGGCTTTGAATGGGCACTGACGCTTTATCACCCCACAGATGTTCACGTGATCGGTGTGACGGTTTTCGAACATTTTTTCGGAGGAATGCTCACGACCGTCATGTTTGCCTTCATGATGTCACAGGTTGACAAATCTATCGGCGCCACCCATTACACAATTTTAGCAGCCATTGAGGTCATCGGCAAATCGCCTGGGGCATGGGCATCGGGCCCCCTTTCCGATGCGTTTGGCTATTCTCCGATATTTTTATCCGGTATCTGCCTCTCGCTCCTTCCCATTTTCCTCATTTTCAGGTATCGTCAAACGAAAACGCTTGAACCGGCCTGAATGCCGTTTTAAAAGACGTATTATTTTACACCGGCAAGAGACTGGGCAATATTGTAACAATAGTCTCCCATTTTCTCAAAATTGGAAAGCATATCACTGTATCGGATACCCTGCTCACCACATGTACCTGACAAAAGTCTTTCAACGTGCGACTTTCGCATACCTTCCCTTAAAAAATCGATCGTGTCTTCCAACTCCTGGGCTTTTTTCATGAAGTTGTCTGGCAGCGCATGCATCCCGTCTATGACATAATTCATGAATTCCAAAACCTTGGATGAAATCATCTTGATGTCCGTAATGGCTGTTGGCGTAAAATCGACTTTTTTCTCAATAAAGTCGTCTATCATCAGTGCAATGTTTTCTACCGAATCCCCGATTCTTTCTATATTATTTGTCATCCGGATATATCGTGAAATTTCTATGGCCGAAGATTCATTAATATCATTCTGATAAATTTTGGTCAGGTAGAGAATAATTTCCTTCTGCATGAGGTCCAGATGTTCCTCATACCGCCGGTATTTGTTGAGTTCTTTTACATCCCTTGTTTCCAGGCATTGAATCGTGTTGGTCAGTGTGGCCCTTGCCGATCCTGCCATTCGCTCTATTTCATTTCTGACTCTTGCAAGTGCTGCAATGGGTGTTTCCAGGAAACGGTCTTCAAAATGGGGAAGCTTAAAAACATCTTCGTTTTCCTTTGGCTTGGGTGACAATATAATCGCCACTTTGATCAACCATGGCAGGAAAATCAGAAAAAACAGAGCGTTGATGATGTTGAATGCCGAATGACCATTTGCAATGTAGCGGGGCACATTTGCATACTCACCGTCCACGATTTGCGATATCGGTCCTGTACCAAGATGGACAGATACAATTTCAACCATTTTCACGAAAAAAGGAAACACAAGAATTATCAAAAAAACGCCAATCACATTAAACATGGTATGGGCTCTGGCTGCCCGATGCGAATTGATATTATCCGAGCCGATGGTGGCAAGTTCAGCGGTAATTGTCGTGCCTATATTCTCACCGAGAACAAGGGCCATGGATGTGGGGAAATCAATCAATCCCTGGGAGGCAAGCGTCATGGTCAGCCCGACCGTTGCCGATGAGGATTGGACAAGAATCGTAAGTCCCGCCCCGGTTGCCACACAAAGCAGAATGCCGCCAAAGGTATGCGGGTTGAATCTGGTAAAAAAATTGATGAACGCAGGATCGCCCTTTATTGGGGATAAACCGTGGCTCATCACTGTCATCCCGTAGAAAAGAAGGCCAAAACCTAAAATAACTTCTCCAATATACTTCTTTTTCTTGCTGGTTGAAAAGTACTTCATGACCACACCGATGGATATGGCCGGCAACGCCAGCTCGGTCAGTTTGAATGCAATCATCTGGGCAGTAACGGTCGTTCCGATATTCGCGCCCAGAATCACACCAACCACCTGCTGCAACGTCATCATCCCGGCACCCACAAAACTGATCAGCATCACCGTGGTTGCAGAAGACGATTGAATAATGGCCGTAACCCCTGCCCCGGTCAGGCACCCGATCACCCGGTTTGAAGACACCGCGCTCAGTATTTTCCGGATGCCGTCGCCGGCTGTCATCTGAAGCCCCTCGGTCATCATTTTCATACCAAGAATAAAAAGCCCTAGTCCACCCAATGTCTGTATAATTACATTTAAAATATTCAAGTTTGGTCCTTACTGTTCATTAGGGTTAAAAAATTGTAATTTTGAGCCGATACTTACCATCGAAAAAAGAATCCGTCAAGGTAATGCCCGCCATAGGGATCGACTTTTCAGTTTCGTAAAAATTACAAATATATAAAGCGGAATCAATCAAAAAAATAATCGCTATCACCTGATAACAGTAGTGTTTTCCCTGCACCCATACCCTGAAATTTGCTTTGATCTATCTTCAAAATTGTGATTAGATATAGTTTCATTTAACGCCATGCATCATCTTTCTATTCACATCTCACAACACCATCAGGAGAAAAAGCCATGAAAACGATTCAAATCAAATTCATCTTGCCGGTTATTCTTTCAGCAGTCTTTATGGTATCCGCCGTATCGGCTGACACCATATGGGCACTTCATCTGGGTGATGAAACACCGGATACGGTTTTGGTATCAGATGTGGTATCCGGGAAAGTTTATTTGGAAAATCTGTCGCCATCAGACGACCTGACTATTGGTAGCGGAGGTGATATGGGATTTCCCGGCATTTCTTTGGAGTACGAATATGTCATACCTGAGCAGTCAGACATGTATACCTTAACCCTCTTCTTTTCCACTCCCGAAGATCCATTTACATTAGGTTCTCAGCTAGAATATGCCTTCTGGTCGTTCACACTTGCCCCGACCAGCGGAACTGTTCCTACCGGCATGTATACCGTTTATCTTGATGATATACGGAATAATGAGATTGACAAGCTGTCATTTGAGGTAACAGCCGGAAATCCCGTACCTGAGCCGGCCTCTGTTTTTCTTCTTGGGGCTGGACTGTTGCTGATTTTTATTTATCGGAAAATAGGCAACAACAGCTCAGTCAGAATTCGACTTGAAGGCTATGAAACAGTCCCGATGCCTCAAATGAACTTCTGACAAAGGGACCGCTGGCGACCTGTTTCAGGCCGGATTGGCGGGCGATTTCTTTGAGGTGGATAAAAGTGTCCGGGGAAATATATTCTTTTACCGGAAGGTGTGTTTTTGACGGGCTCAGGTACTGGCCGATGGACAGCATGTCGCATCCTGACTGGACAAGATCATCGAATGTTTCTTTGATCTCATCCAAGGTTTCGCCTATACCTACCATGATGCCGGACTTGGTCAGCTGATCGGCCCGGATGGTTTTGGCTGTTCGCAAGACATCGAGGGACCGTTCGTAGATCGCTTCCGGTCTTGCTTTGGGGTAAAGCCTTTTGACGGTTTCCATATTGTGGCCGAATACATCCGGTTTTTCAGTTACGACCACGCGGATGGCAGATGCATCCCCTTTGAAATCCGGGACCAGGACTTCCACTCGAATTTGGGGATTTAATTTTCTGACCACCCGGATGGTCCGGGCGAACATGTCAGCCCCACCATCTGAGAGGTCATCCCGGGTGACGGATGTGATGACCGCATAAGAGAGGCCCATGTCCTTGATGGCTTCCGCAACACGCTTCGGCTCATCATCATCCGGCGCGCTTAGGATTCCCGGCTGCACAGCGCAAAACCGACAGTTTCTTGTGCAATGGTCTCCCAGGATCATGAAGGTGGCCGTGCCTTTCTGGTAGCACTCGAACCGGTTCGGGCAGTTTGCTTCCTTGCATACGGTATTCAGCTTTTTTGAGGAGATAAACTGCCTCATAGCCTCATAGTCCGAACCTGAGGGGAGTTTTCGTTTTAGCCAGGCCGGTTTTGGCAAATGGCGGGATTCAGGCATGCGCCGCCTCATTTTTTGCCGATGCTGTTTTGATGCCTGAAAAGCCTGCGATTGTTTCAAGATCGTCTCTGGTTTTATCGTGTAATGATAGGGAAAAGACGTCTTCAAGGTGGCTTTTTATTATCTGTTTAACTTCCGCCATCTGAACGTCTTCTTTGATCTCATTTTGGATGGTGGTCATCCGGATGTCTTTGAGGCCGCAGGGGTTGATCCATGAGAAGGGCTCAAGGGAGAGATTGACATTGAGGGAGAGCCCGTGAAAGGTCACCCCTTTTCTCAAGGCCAGGCCCACGCTCCCGATCTTTTGGCCGGATACGAATACCCCTCTGTTTAATGGCAGTCTATCCCCCCTGACCCCGTAATTTTTCAGGGTTCGAATCACGGTTTCTTCCAGCATGGAGACGAATGTGGTGACGTCGCATTTTTGTTCATCAAGATCGGAAATCACATAAACCACCAGCTGACCCGGTCCATGATAGGTGATGTCCCCCCCTCTTTCCACCTGGATGAGAGGAATCTGCCTGTTTTCAAGAAACCGTTCAGGGACGATCAGATTCTCCCGGCCCCCGCGTTTCCCCAGTGTCATGACAGGATAATGCTCCAGAAGGAGACACACATCCAGAGGAAGCCTTCCCTGGTGACGGGCCGTCACCAGGCAGGACTGAAATTTCCAGGCCTCCTCATAATCAATGAGATTCAAATCTGTCACACATGCATTTCGTTTATTTACTCTTGTCAAAACACTTGCCCTTCTACCCAATCAACACGGGTTTTCTCGCTGCCGTCACTTCGTCCAGACGCCGCATTCTCGCAAATTGCGGGGCGTTTCGGACGATCTCCGGATTGTCTTCCGCTTCTTTTGCAATGATTTTCAACACGGCAATCAACCGGTCGATTTCTTCTTTGGATTCGGTCTCAGGCGGCTCGATCATCATGGCACCGTGTACGACCAAAGGAAAATAAATGGTGGGCGGATGGATGCCGTAATCGATCATCCGCTTGGCGATGTCAAGGGTGCTTACATGATGCTTCTCCTGGAATTTGTCTGTAAATACGCACTCGTGCATGCAGGGGCGGTCGTAGGGAATATGAAAATGATCTTTTAATTTCTCCTTGATGTAGTTTGCATTCAACACCGCATGCTGGCTGACTGCTTTCAGGCCTTCCGGTCCCATGGAGAGAATATAGCAGTAGGCCCTGACGAGCACGCTGAAATTGCCGTAAAAGGTATGGAGCTTGCCGATCGATTCCGGAATGTTTTCTACCAGTGCATACGCATCTTTGACTTTCCGGATGCGGGGAACCGGCAGGAATTTCTCCAGTTCCTTTTTGACGCATACCGGCCCTGCCCCTGGACCGCCGCCGCCATGGGGGGTTGAAAATGTCTTGTGAAGGTTCAGGTGCATGACATCCACGCCGATTTTCCCCATCTGGACGATGCCCATGACCGCATTCATGTTTGCGCCGTCCGCGTAGACAAGGCCGCCTTTTTCATGGACGATATCGGCAATTTTCCGGATATTCTTTTCAAAAAGCCCCAGTGTGTTGGGGTTCGTGACCATAATGCCTGCTGTATCCTCATCCATCAGCTCGGCCACGGTTTCATGGGAGAGGATGCCTTTTTCGCTCGATTTTACCACGACCGCCTGGAACCCGCATAAAGAAGCACTGGCGGGATTGGTGCCGTGGGCCGTGTCCGGTATGAGAATTTTGTTGCGTTTCTTCCCCTTGCTTTTATGGTATGCATGAAAAATGAGCATGCCGGCAAGCTCTCCGTGTGCGCCTGCAGCAGGCTGAAGGCTCACGGCATCCATGCCTGTGATTTCGCAAAGGTATGATTCCAGCTCATATAGAAGTCTTAGGGTGCCCTGGGACAAATGCGCCGGCAAAAGCGGGTGGGACCGTGTAAGACCGATATAGGAGGAGAGTTTTTCATTGATCTTGGGATTATACTTCATGGTGCATGACCCTAAAGGATACATGCCGGTATCCACGCCGAAATTCCATTGGGAGAGCCGGGTATAATGGCGGACCACATCCACTTCCGATAAATCGGGAAAATCCGGGCCATCACCAAGAAGCGATTCGTCAATGGACGCTTTTTCAACATCCCGTAAAGGCATGGAGTATCCGTCACGCCCTTTTCTTCCTTTCTCCCAGAGAAGCGGTTCATCCTGAACGATACCGTTGGTTCGCAATTCCTGTGACATCGAAATTCACATCTCCTTTATCAGATTATCCATATCTTCTTTTTTAATGGTTTCCGTCACGCAGACCAGATATTGGCCGGCCAGTTCAGGATAAAACGGCTCAAGCGGAAGGCCGATGACCATGCCCTTTTTCATCAGGTTTTGATAGGCGCCTTTGGGATATTCTACCACAAATTCGTTGAAGGTCGGCCCGTCAAATTTGAGTTTCAGGCCTTTTTTTCTTAATCCTTCCTTCAGGTAAGCGGCCTTGTCATAGTTCAGCCGGGCCAGTTCCTTTATGCCTGTTCCACCAATAGAGGCCATATACATGGCAGATGCCAGCGCACAAAGCCCCTGATTCGTGCAGATATTGGACGTTGCCTTTTCTCTTCTGATATGCTGCTCACGGGTGGCAAGGGTCAGCACATACCCTCTATTGCCGTCCAGATCCGTGGTCTGCCCCACCAGTCTGCCGGGTGCGTTTCTCACATAGTCCTTCTTGAATGCAAACATGCCCAATGCCGGGCCGCCAAAAGACTGGGAGATGCCAAAACTCTGCCCTTCTCCGCAAGCGATGTCTGCACCAAAAGCCCCGGGAGGTTTTAAAAGCCCATAGGCCAGTGGTTCCGAAAAAGCGCAGATCAGAAGCGTGTTCCGGTCTTTGGTTTTTTCCCTGACCATCTTCAGATCTTCTATCATGCCCATGAAATTGGGAGATTGAACAGCCACAGCCGCAATATCCTCAAAATCATTTAAAGAGGAGATATCTGTTCTTCCGGTTTCAAGATAGGGAAGTTCCACGATGTCATATCCGGCTGGCGTCAGGTATGTCTCGAGCACACGCCTGTAATTGGGATGAATCAGACGGGATACAGCCACCTTCCGCTTCCTTGTTATCCTGATAGCCATTAAAACAGCTTCTGAAAGAGACGTGGCCCCATCGTAGATGGATGCGTTTGCCATGTCCATTCCCAAAAGACGGGACACAAGCGTCTGATATTCGAATATGGCCTGAAGGGTTCCCTGACTGATCTCCGGCTGATACGGCGTATAGGATGTGCTGAATTCGGATCGTGACAACAGATACCTGACCGATTCCGGGATATAATGACGATAACTGCCGGCGCCCAGGAATATTTTCATCTTCTCGGTGGAGGCCATGATATCTGCTATTTCCGCAATTCGCTCTTCAAGCTCCCATTCTGTAAGTGGGCCGGGGATGGCAAGACCTTTTTTACTTCTCAAGGATGCGGGGATCGGCTTGAACAAATCTTCCAGATGTTTCAGTCCCACAACTGAAAGCATTTCAGCCACCTCATCCAGGGTATGGGGAAGATACCGCATGTGGCCTATCCTTTCAATTGTTTCAGGTATGCGTCTTTCTTCATCAACGTATCGGTCTCAGAGAGATCTGTCGGTGAAATCTCAATGATCCATGCAGCATAAGGGTCCTGGTTTACAAGCTCAGGCGAATCGGCCAGTGCCGTGTTAATGGCTGTCACTTTACCGGATACAGGCATGTATATTTCAGACACCGCCTTTACCGATTCCAGGGAACCGAAGACACTTCCCTTTTCAAACGTGTCTCCTACCTGGGGAAGCTCGACAAAAACAATATCGCCCAGCTGATCCTGTGCATAGTCGGTAATGCCTATCTTGACGCTGTTTTTTTCCGTCTTTGCCCATTCATGCGCTTCGGTGTAAAATAAATCATTCGGTAAAATAAGCTCATTGATTTCTTTCACGTTTAGATCCTCCTCTGTCACTCGTTATGACACCATCATTTTGTCCATGGAATGCCTGGCAGTTCTATGGGGTCTCAAATCTGCTCTTATTTCAACATCAATTTTTCGTGAACCATCATCAAGTGTGACCATATCCATAGGTTTGAGCGGTACTTCCGATTTCAGGAATCCGCAGCTCAATCCTTTTATCGCTATGTGTTGTGGGGTGTTCTTCTCGGCAATACTTATAATCGTGCGGTCATGACGCCCGATGGCCATGTCGGTGACGCAGGTCAGAACGTTTCCGATTTTTTTGCCGTCTTTTGTAAACACAGACGGCGCTTTACTGGTCGTCACCTTTCTCAAATCAAACCCGGCAAATGGGTAGGTAACGTGGCTGTGCGTCCTCATATTCGATTCCAGGGCATCTTTTCCGATAAAGGGTTTGGTGAATCCTTTTTTACCCTTATCAAAAGGCAGGGCAAACGTCCACGGATGATTCAAAAAAAGCCAGTCCCCGATATCCTGATGGGATAATGGCAGCACGGCACCGGTTCGTAACGAATCCCGTGCTGCAAGGCCGCAGGGGAGGATATGCCACTTTTCCCCGGCATCGATAATCGATTGCCAGATGGCAGGCATCGCCTCTTTTTTCATGAATACTTCAAAACCGAATTCCCCGGTATACCCGGTTCGTGACAAAAGAACCGGTATGCCGTTAATTGACGGGCCGGAAACATTTCCAAGGAAGTGACCTTTGAACGTGAAATAGTTCATTTCCCGGATATCCATTCCAGAAAATGCACCTGCATCCTGAAGGATTCTTCCTGCCAAAGGGCCCTGAAGATCCATTTTCCCCAGTTTATCCGTATGATCTTCGATATCAACCGGATGGGTTCCCGCATGTATTCTCAGATGGCTGGCCAGTTTCTCCCCATTTCCGGCATTGACCACTACCAGATAATCAGACGGAGCAACCCCATATACAATGGCATCGTCGATCACGCCCCCAGAATCATTCAAAAACACACCGTAGACACATTTACCGGTCATCGAGGCGTCTTTGCCGTCTTTTTTTCCCCATGCCAGGTCTCTTGAAAAGCAACGCTGCAACAGATCAAATGCGCCCTTTCCTTTGACTGAAATCACCGCCATATGACTGGTATCGAAAAGGCCTGCGGAAAGAATCACAGATAAGTGTTCCTCTTTTGCGCCGCCCTTATACCACATGGGCATGTCATAACCGGCAAAACTGCCCATATTGGCGCCATGCATGAGATGCCAGTCGTGCAGGGGGGTGTATTTTATTGTTTCTTCCATATACGTTCCTTTCATCAGGAGGTTATCCGGCAACGGTTTGAAATATTATGGAAAAAACCATACACTACCGGTTCATTTCATTTTCATCAGGGGCTTTCGACCCGATATTCAAAAGGTCACAGGGAATCTTCATGTTGTAACTTTTATAGACAACAAACGTTTCCACTGACCGGACACCAGACACTTTTGACATTTCTTCCGTGTAAAACTCAAGCAGGCCATAGTCAGTCGTAAGGGTCACCGTGATAATCAGGTCATACCTTCCTGTGACCACGCACGCTGAAATCACGCCCTTTAATTTACTGATCTCTTCCGCTTTTTTGACCAGATCCATGGTGTGCAGGCTGACACCGATCAGAACAACGCTCTGACCCGGCACTGCTTCAGGATCGACAAGGCCTGTGATTTCAAGAATCCCTTCTTCCTGCATTTTTTTAACACGTGACCGGATTGTCCCTTCAGTAAAAGAAAGCTCATCTGCAATTTTTTTGAACGGGATTCTTCCGTCTTTCATTAACCGAATGATTGCAATCGTTGTTTCGTCGAGTTTCATATTTTCCAGAACCTGTAAATTTTATTATATATTTTTTTATATATCCAATATACAACATTTCATTTCAAAGTAAAAATCGTTTTAAAAAAAATTTTATGTTCCGGCATTTGGCGCTGTCTTGTCAATCCCGGTTAATCATAATCGTACGCTAAATCTTCTCAACCTTCCAAGATAAAGGGTAATTGGCCATATTTGATGCATTTTCGATTAAGATTAAGAATTTGAGAGATTTGCTCGAACCAGTAATATTTAATAGATAAATTCCAGATGCGCCCTGTTTTTACCTGTGACACCCCTTGACACCTTCCCGGGCCTTGATTATATCTGAATCGTTATTTTTTTAAGTATCTTCAAAAAACCTGCAATTTAAAAACAAGGATATGCATATGCCGCCTCATTCCCGGAAACGGGCCATTCTGATCACAGGCGCCTCCACAGGTATTGGAAAGGAAGCTGCACGCCATTTGACTGAAAAGGGATTCAGTGTTTTTGCCGGTGTCAGGAAAGAAAAGGATGCCCTGCTGTTGACAGACCAGTCAGGGGGTTCCATCAAACCGGTAATATTAGACGTTACCCGGAAAGCGGATATTCTTTCTGCAGTCAACACCATCCAGAACGAGACGGGCTCATCCGGGTTATACGGCCTTGTCAACAATGCAGGCATCCCATTTGGCGGTCCTTTGGAATATATGGATATCGAAAATATCCGGATGGTCATGGAAGTGAACCTGATAGGCGCCATATCCGTAACCCAGGCATGCCTTCCCCTGCTGCGCAAAGGGCACGGTAGAATTGTCAATATTTCTTCTATCAGCGGCAGAATCGCCCTTCCTTTTGTAGGTCCCTATGCAGCCTCAAAATTCGCCCTGGAGGCATTTTCAGATTCGCTCCGTGTCGAATTAAGGCCCTTTCGCATTCCGGTATCCGTGATCGAGCCCGGGGATGTGGCCACGCCCATCTGGGAAAAAACCGCTTCCACCATCAACCAGGCGGCAAAGGCATTTCCAGAAACCGCTTATGACATATATGGCCCGATATTCAACAAAATAAATACCATCACAACCCACGGCATTCCCGCCTACCTGATTGCAAAAAAAATCGAGCACACCCTTTCGGCCAAATGGCCAAAGGCAAGATATGTCGTGGGGCTGGACGCGAGAGTTCTGATCCTCATATCTTTTTTTCCTGCAATCATACGGGACTGGATTATTTCGCTGTTCCTTCCCCAATATGGGCAAGCCTAAGCATGGATGAAATAACCGTTACAAACACACCAAATCCGGGAAATACAAATCTTATGAAACGAAAAGGCGCCAGCATCATTTTCATCAACGACCGAAATCAGGTTCTTCTTTTCCTGAGAGATGACAAACCTGAAATTCCCTATCCCAACATGTGGGATGTTCCTGGCGGCCATGTGGAAAAAGATGAAACGCCCCGTGAATGCATCATCCGGGAAATGAAAGAGGAAATAGACATCGAACTGAAACAGTTTCAATTTTTCAAAAGCTATGACTTCCCTGACAGGGAAGAACACATGTTCTGGAAAAAAGAGAACCTTAGTATCAACACCATTCATCTCACTGAAGGCCAGTGCATGAAGTGGTTTACAAGACAAGACGCACGTCAGACAGAACTGGCCTGTGGTTTCAACCAGATTGTCGAAGAATTTTTTATGTATTTCTTAAATCGTCTATGAGAGTCAGAATTCGCATCAACAAAGAGAACTCTTGCCATCCAAAACCCGTCTGACCGCTTTTGCAAGATCCTGCATCCCGATGGGTTTCATCAGGTATTCCCGAATGCCTAGTTCCCTTGCCTTTTCAACTGTCATTTCTTCACTATACCCTGAGCATAGGATGATCGGCCTCTCCGGACGCATTTTGAACATTTCCCTTGCCAGGACTTTGCCGGTCATTTTTGGCATGGTCATATCGGTAATCACAAGATCAAACAAATGCGTATCCTTGAAAAACTCGTTTAACGCTTCAATGCTGTCATTGCATGTAACAACAGCATACCCAAGTCTATTAAGCATTTCTCCTGCCATGTCCGGTATCCGCAACATGAAGGCACACATATTGACCTGACGTCAAATCCGGATGGCAGGTCGGGTCATCCGTTGTAATGACGGTATTTTCCACTACGATGCGAAGGACGCCTCCCCCCTCTTCCATTGCGTGCCAGGCATTGGTGCAAAGATTCATGATGATTTGATGGATTCGGGTAGGATCGGCCATCACGAAAGCATCGCTGACCAATTCACTCTGAGTTTCAATTGTCGACGGTAATGAGACATGCCGAACAGCGCCACAAGTCGATCCCCTATCAGTGTTTCGATATAACCATTATGCTCAAATATCGCATCGGCCAATATGCTTAAATAGGGCAAGGGCGTTTCCGAAATCCCGGTTTTGGAGTCCGATACGATTTTTGCAAAGTGAGTTATCTTTTCAAGTTCTATCGTGTTTGTAAACTGCTGCAAGGAAACCCTGCTTCTGTTTTCAGCTCCTTTACCCACCAAAATCAAACCATAACCCCCAATGGCTTGAAACACATGGGCATCGAAAACTCTTTTTGATTGAATGCTCAAATCCGGCAGCAGCAGCATTTCGGTTTCTATTGGGAGAATGCCGTGCATGAAATCGAAAATATCTGAAATGAAATCCCCTTTTTTGAATGCTTTCGGTTGCAGGAAATCAATGTCTCCGCCCCACCCGCAGATTCGCCCTTCAGTATCTGTCAGTAGATATACCGATGGCTGCCGGCCTGTAAAAATAAACGTCACTTGTAGTTGTGACACATATGGAATGAATATATATTTCTATTTCAAATATTTATGACTTTAAGAATAATCTGAAGCCCCTTATTTTGTCGAGGCCAAATTCTCTTGGAATGGATCAACATGCAGGCGGGTTTTATGGTGATAAATAATTGAAAATTAAATATTTCATTTATATCCCTATCAAAAATAGTATATACGCCTATTAAAATCTGACAGATACAATCAGGTCGAAACTGCTTCCGTCGATATCTTTTGTGTAATCGCCGGAATACTCGATCATTGAATACCGTCCGCCAACAGAAACGGTTGAGAACAAATAATCAACTTCAAAGACAAATCCCAAGGCGTTGTCAAAATCAAAATCAGCGTCCGATGCAAACCCACTGCCGTTAATTGACGGTGAAATATGATAGCTGATTCCTGCGCCAAACCGAATTTTATCACTCCTGAAAAACTGCATCAGTTCCAATGGGAATCGTCTAAAAGAAATTTTACCATTTTCTGCAGTTGAGTTATCAAATTTCCATCCGATCGTTAACTGGGTTTCCAGATCTCTTCTCTCTTTTTTTGATCACTTATATTTTATCTTCCGCTTTCTCCCTGCCGCATTTCCAGCATGCCGTAAACTGGCCTTCGATGTATTCGCCGCAATGACGGCATCTCCAGTCAAAAGCCTTAAGATCGCTTGCTGATTCGTTATTGAAATCAGCCATAATCTCTTCGATGATCCTATCTTCGACACCATCATCGACCCAGACAGTGGGAAGCGTGTCTTCGGTGATGGGAATCTCACCGCGAATGAAGAACAGGGATTCTCCCCGGATCTGACATGGTATATTGAACGACTCGAGCAAGCCTTTGACCATATGGGCTTCTGTGGGGTGTTTGGCTGTAAAAATTTTTTTCATTATCTTATCTGTTTTCCTGGGGTGCATGGAGCTTCTTCTGATATTCCCACAAAAAATCCATGATGGCTTTTTCTCGTCGTGCCTGAGATCGTTTTGCTCTCAGCCCAAAGAATCGATTCACAAGATTTGCCGGGCTCAATTCTTCAGAAAGAATCTGATGGCCATCCAGGTTTAAAAGAGTTGTGCCGTAGGCGCCATATTTTTTTCTCATCATTTGGTTCGCTGTTTCCCGTTCATTGTCTTCGCAGGAACAATGAGACGTGTCCGTGTCTTCCATATAGGCGATTCGGGATTCGACTTTGTGAAGAAGGATCTTGTTTCTGAAAAGCGAATAGTTTAACCGCTCATCCCAGGCAGGGTCGATGTAATCGTTCCAGTCAAAATCGTTCACAACAGACCATTTGCTATTTTCGCATCGGACATATGGCATGATGGATTGATCCGGGAATAAGGGATCAGGATGCGTAGCCAGAATATGGTTCCAAAAACGCATGCCGTTGAAATTGGCGGTAAGGTCAGAATATGAAAACACACCTGTGGTAAGCGCACCAAAATAGATACTCTCTGTCATTTCTCCGAAAAAAAGCGCTGCATCGATATTTTCCCCTTTTTCATAAGCCCGGATGAAATAGGACCATCCTTCTGAGAAAAAATGACCGAATTTATCCGCCCCCACCATGTTGTCATGCATCCTGATAACGGTTCCCATCTTTTTCAAGCCTGCAAGGGTCGGGGTTTCCTCTACGGTAAAATCCCTGTAAATTGAATGATCAAAATCCACGGACTTGGCCAATTCCTTTGGCAGTTCATTAATATATGTTTCAAGCTGCCCTTCAATGGCGCGCGCAAACTGGCCTCTGATTTCCGAATATAACAGGTCACTGTTGCAATAATCCACCCCCTCTTCACCTCTGAACGGATAGGAATGCCTGAAATAAACCATTCTTGATTTTCTGTTGGCATTGATACATGCCTGTCTTAACCCCTCCGTTACCTTTTCATTCAGGTGCGATGTCAGGTCCGGCAAAGATTCACACGGACCGGTAAAGGAGTCTATTTCGGAGGCGTTTGCATGAATGCCGGAAACAACCAGGAGCACACATATGATCTTTAAAAAATGTCCATACTGCATGAATATAACCCATTAACCTGATGAAATAATGATTAAACCCGAAAAATGGATTAATTCATTTTCTGAACGTACGCAAATCTTTTTTTTAAGCAAGCGTGTCGGGATGTCATGAAAAACGCACGGACAGCGGATTCTATAGGAACAGACGGTTAAAAATCCCTTGACATTTTGGGCTTAGTTTTTAAACTGCTCAGATGATGATCAACGACCCCAAAATCACAGATGACGCACTTTTGAAATTGAAAAGGATTCACATTGAATTTCAGATAGATGACAAGCTGCAAAACCGGATTGACCATCACGTGGGGCTCACCCCTTAAATGACGCATTCTTCCGTAATTTCATACAAGGTGAAACACATATGATCCCTCTTTCAAAAAGACTGACCGTTCTGCTCTTTTTTTTTATGGCCGCATCCATATTGGCAGGCTGTAAACCAAAGGTTCACCCATGGCCTGAAAATGGTGTAAAGGCGCCGGAACGCTTTCAGAACCATGAAGAAGCCATACAGTTTGATACCTTGGAAGATCACTGGTGGGAAGAATTCGGGGATCCGGATATCAATGAACTGGTGAACCGTGTATTGAAAAACAACCTGGATATAAAAACCGCTTCAGCCAGAATCGATGAAATCAAAGCCTATTTTGTTCAAACAAAGGCAGACCGAATGCCTCTAATCGGAATAAAAGCCCAGGCCCAGCGCCAGAAAACTGCCGGATATTATACGATGCCCGGGGCAGATCAGAAAAATGACCTTTTCAATCTGTCATTTCCGGCCAGTTTTGAAATCGATTTATGGGGCAGGCTTTCAAGTGCCCAAAAAGCAGCCAGAGCGGATTTATTGCAGACGGAAGAAACAAGACTGACCCTTATCAATTCGATCATCGCAGAAAGCATCAGCCTGTATCTGACACTTGAATCACTGGAAAGGCGGGTTCAACTGGCCCACCAGACCATCGACAGTTACAGAAACAATTTTGACATCATCAGCAACAGATATAAAAGAGGCATTTCCTCATTTCTTGACGTCAAACAGTCCGCCGGTTCCCTTGCCCAGGCAGAATCCGCGCTGCCTGCATTAAATCAGGAGCTTTCCATCGTTCAGCAGAAACTTTCGGTCATTGCAGGAGAATACCCGAAAACCTCTCCGGTCCGAAAAAAAAAAGATGACTATTTTAAATATCATGCGCCCCTGGAACCGGGCATGCCTTCCGATCTGCTGTTAAGACGGCCGGACATCCGGGCTGCCCATGCCAGGTTGACATCACTTCAGGAAAGAATTCATGTGGCAAAGGCAAGCCGGTTCCCCCAGATATCTCTTACCGGAAATTTTGGCTATGCAAGCCCCGACCTTGACAATCTTTTCAAACCTGAAGCTGAATTGTGGAATCTTGCCATGGGGATTTCACGACCGCTATTTGATGCTGGAAGGTTAAAGGCCAATCAACGGTCTGCTGAAGCGAAATTTGCTCAAGGCATTCAGGAATACGCAAAAACGGTTTTAACAGCCTTTTTTGAAGTTGAAAGCGCACTTGTGATCCGGAAAAACCAGCTCGAAAAAAGGGAAAGAATGTTGACATTGCTGAGAGAATCAAAAGAGACGCAAACGGTTGCCGAGTTGCATTATGAAAAAGGGCTTATAGACTATCCTGCTGTTTTACAGGCAAGACAGGTCAGATACCAGGCTGAAGAAGGGCTGATCATGACGGATCTTGCGATATTGACAAACAGGGTCACACTCTGCAGGGCTCTGGGTGCCGGTTTTCCAGACCCCATACCCGAATGACGGGATTTAATATAACCGAGCCAGATCATTCTTTTATAACCCGGAACAAAATGAAGGAGAAGATTCCATCATGCCAGATCATAAGAAAAAAATTCACATTATATTAGCTGTGCTGATCCTGATATTGGGTGTTATCGGCATGAAAATTCTGGGTGCGCAGAAAAAACAAATCGAAAAAAAGCCCCCCCGATCCAGCATGCCATCGGTGGAATTTTTCACTGTAAAATTAGAGGACCATCAAATCGTCCTCACTGGAGAAGGCACGGTCAAGCCGCTGAAAGAAATCAGTATCGTGCCTCAGGTCAGCGGAAAGGTCATCGATATATCCCCGTCGTTTATAAATGGCGGCAGGTTTGAAAAAGAAGATATTCTCTTTCGGATCGATCCAGTGGATTATGAACTGGCGGTAACCATGGCCAGGGCAAGCATGAAAACAGCGGAAAGCAACCTGAAGCTGGCAGAAGAGGCAGCGGTTACGGCCCAGGAAGAGTGGATGCTCCATGATAAAAATGTTTCGGCAAACAGACTCCCCCCTTCGGATCTGGTTTTGAAAAAACCGCAGCTTCTGGCGGCACAGGCCAGATTGGCGGCAGAGACAGCGAATCTGGAAAGAGCCATGTTGAACCTCGACCGGACAATCATAAAGGCACCGTTTCCCGGACGGGTAGGCAATAAACAGATCGATATTGGTCAGTTTATCAATACCGGCGTGCCGGTGGCCTCTATTTTTTCTACTGAATCTGTAGAGATTGCCGTTCCTTTGGAAGATGACAAACTGTTCTGGTTTTATGTGCCTGGATTTTCAAAAGAACAAACGGAAAACACAACCGTGTCTGTCAAAGCTGATTTTTCAGGGCACCACATGATTTGGCAGGGTGAAATCCATCGGGCGTCGGCCAAAGTCGATGAGCGGACCCGCATGATAGATGTCATTGTTCGCGTGGCGCAGCCCTATAAGACAACCCCTCCCCTTGCCCCAGGTCTTTTTGTATCTGTGGATATTTATGGAAAAACAATCGAGAATGCGGCGGGCATTCCCCCAAAAGCGCTTCATGAAAACAACGTGGTTTGGGTGCTTGATGACGATAACAAGATCACGTTTAGGCCGGTTGAAATCGCAATGGTTCAAAAGGATCTGGTTATTGTAAAAAAAGGGCTTGAGAACGGTCAGCGCATCGTGACCACACGCTTGAAATCCCTGACGAACGGAATGAACGTCAAACCGCTTCCTTATAAGACGGAGGAAGACAAATGAAGGGTATTATCTCCTGGTTCGCTGACAATCACGTTGCTGCCAACCTTCTCATGATGTTTCTGATACTTGCCGGCGTCGTGACGGGCGGGAATACAAAGATAGAAGTGTTTCCGGAATTCTCACTGGACAGGATTTCCATTACCGCCGTATACCCCGGTGCATCACCGGAAGAAGTGGAAGATGCCATCATACGAAAAATAGAGGAGAGTGTCGCCGGTCTTGCCGGAATCAAACGGATTGACTCAACGGCAAAAGAAGGGATTGCCGCCATTGTGATCGAAGTGATCAAGGACTGGGATGTCAAGGAACTCCTGGATGAGGTCAAATCCGAAGTCGACAGGATAACGACCTTTCCAAAGGAAATGGAGAAAGCAGTGGTCCGTGAATTGACCAGACGGTCACAGGTGATTAACGTGGCCGTCTATGGTGAGGCACCGGAGTCGACCATCAAGTTCATCACCGAAAAAATCAAGGATGACATCACCAATTTACCGGGCATCACGCTTGCGGAACTCTTTGGCATCAGAACCGGAGAAATCCATGTGGATATTTCGGAGAAAACCCTTCGAAAGTATAATCTCACACTGGGTATGGTGGCAGAAGCCATAAAAAAATCGAGTCTTGACCTGCCGGCCGGAAGTGTCAAAACAGAAGAAGGAGAGATACTGGTCCGTACAAAGGGGCGGAAATATGATGCCGGAGAATATGATACCGTACCTGTGATAACGCGTCCGGACGGTACCCGTGTGACGCTTGGCATGATCGCCACAATAAATGACGGATTTGAAGATGTGGATCTGGTGACCCAATTTCAGGGAAAGCCTGCAGCCGTCATTCAGGTGTTCAGGGTGGCCGACCAGAATGCCCTGGATGTGGTGGCTGCCACCAGAGCCTATATTGACGAAATACGCCCTTCGCTGCCGGAGGGTGTTGATATCGGTTTTTTCAAGGACCAGTCTGTTGTTCTCAAGGGACGCATCAAACTCCTTTTAACAAATATGCTCTATGGCCTGGTTCTTGTCAGTCTGATTCTTGCCGTTTTTTTAAACATCAAACTTGCCTTCTGGGTCACCCTGGGCATCCCCATTTCATTTCTGACCGGCATGTGGCTCCTGCCGCAGTTTGATGTGTCCATCAACATGATTTCTCTTTTTGCCTTTATCATGGTTTTGGGAATTGTCGTGGATGATGCGATTATTATCGGAGAAAATGTTTATAAAAAAATGGAACAGGGGCTCCCTACAATTGAAGCGGCTAAAAAAGGGGCCAGGGAAATGGGTATGCCGGTCCTTTTTGCCGTTCTTACGACCATTGCGGCTTTTTATCCCCTTCTGATGGGAACCGGTAATATGGGGAAGGTGATGCGGAATATTCCGATTGTGGTCATTGTTGTGCTTGTCGGATCTCTGGTTGAATCTCTTTTTATTCTTCCCGCCCATCTTGCCCGTACCAGACATGTGGAAAAATTGACTGAAAAAAAAACGGGCCGAATCCCTGGCATGCTTCAGAATTTTATTGGCGGCCCGTATAAAAATGCCATCTCTTTTTGTGTAAAATGGCGTTATATTACCATGGCATCCGCATTCCTGCTTTTGTTTCTCGCCATCGGCACCCTTAAGGGCGGGTTTTTAAAATTTACCTTTATGCCGGTTGTGGAAAGTGATGAAATTGTCTGTTCGCTCACCATGCCATCGGGGACGCCGTTTGAACACACAACGAAAATCGCATGGGACCTTGAAAAAAAAGCAAGAGAAGTCATAAGCGAGGCCGACAAAAACCGGCACAATGATGCTCCGTCTCTTTTTGAACATAGTGTCACCTTTGTCGGGATGCACATGGCCGGCCGAGGGCCGGGTGCAAAGGGAGACGATGTTTCGGGAAATCTGGCCCAGATTACCATTCAACTTCTAGACGGTGAGCAAAGAGATGTCAGTGCAGCCCTTCTGGCATCAAAATGGCGCGAAAAAGCAGGTATCATCCCTGGTGCCGAATCGATCACTTTCCAGAGCGTTCTGTTCAGTCCCGGAAACCCGATAGAAGTTCACCTTTCCATGGAAGACCACGATCAGCTTGTCTCTGCGGCTGCCGAACTCAAACAGGAACTGGGTAACTATCCCGGCGTGTTTGATATCAGTGACAGTTTTCTGTCAGGTAAACAGGAAATCCAGCTGAATCTGAAAGAATCGGCTGAAAGCCTGGGGCTGACGCTGTCAGATCTGGCACTCCAGGTCAGGAACGCATTTTATGGCGCAGAAGCCTTAAGAGTTCAACGGGGAAAGGATGAAGTCAAGGTCATGGTCCGCTACCCGGCATCCGAGCGTAAATCCGTTGACAACATAGAGGAAATGCGGATACGCACACCCGGTGGCGCTGAAGTCCCGTTCAGGGACGTCGCCGAAGTCACTGTCAAACAAGGTTACGCATCCATTGAACGCGCTCAGAGACGGCGGGTGATAAAGGTGTATGCAGACGTGGACGAATCGATGACCAATGCCAACGACGTCCGGAAAAACCTGAGTGAAAATAGTCTCGTCAAACTGAAAGAAAATTATCCCGGACTGAGATACGACATGGAAGGCCAGGGCAAGGAGCAGGAAGAATCCATGGCCGATGTCAAAAATGGATTCATTATCTCCCTGTTTATCATCTATGCGCTTCTTGCGGTGCCATTCAAATCTTTCTCACAGCCGTTCGTTGTCATGTCTGCCATCCCCTTTGGCATTGTCGGCGCACTTTTAGGCCATATCATCATGGGATTCAACTTAAGCATATTGAGCATGTTTGGTATCGTGGGACTGACCGGTGTGGTTGTCAACGATTCCCTTGTCCTCATCCATGCCATCAACCAGCTGAGAGACGAGGGAGAGTCAATAGGCAATGCGGTCATCAGAGCTGGTATGATGCGTTTCAGGGCTATTATTCTCACTTCTTTAACCACATTTGCGGGCCTCTTTCCCATGATCCTTGAAAAAAGCTATCAGGCCAAATTTCTGATCCCCATGGCCATCAGCCTGGGATTTGGCGTGCTGTTCGCCACGGGCATCACTCTTTTAATCATACCCTGCGGATATGTGGTATTGATGGATATCCTGATGATCAAGGAACGGTTTATTCATAAGCTGCTGTTTCTGGCGAAATCGAAAGGGTAAGATTATCCTGTTGACTCTCTGGGTTAAAAAATATACATTGCAAAGCACTATGGATTTGGCGCATATTAAAAAAACAGGACTTGACGCCGCAAAGAATAGTGCTGACGTTCTCCTCTCTTATTTTGGAAATATCAAAACCGTCCGAAAGAAAGGGGCCATAGACATTGTCACACAGGCTGACACAGAATCCGAAAAAATAATTATCAAAACCATCCGTTCCGTATTTCCGGATCATGGGATCATTGCCGAAGAAAGCGGTGAAAGCTTTTTGAATTCCGACTATTGCTGGATTATCGATCCGCTGGACGGCACGACAAACTTCTCCCATGGCCTGCCATTGTACGCGATCTCAATTGCTTTTGCCGTAAGGCATGAAGTGATGATGGGCATCGTATTTAATCCATCCACGGGTGAGCTGTTCACTGGTGTCAAGGGGATGGGGGCGACGTTAAACGGACAACCTATCTCTGTCTCGAAAACAGACAGCCTTGATGACAGTCTTCTGGCTACAGGATTCCCATACAATTTAAGGGATATGATCGATCCTCTTTTGATTCGATTCAGAACCATGCTGAATCACGCACAGGGTGTCAGGCGGCTGGGTGCTGCCGCCCTTGATCTTTGCTATGTTGCCTGCGGGCGTTTTGAGGGGTTCTGGGAACAGAATCTGAAACCCTGGGATACAGCGGCAGGCGCACTGATAGCAAGCGAGGCAGGAGGTGTTGTAACGGATTTTTCAAATAACGCATTTAGGGTTGACATGAAGGAAATTCTTGTTACAAATGGTAAAATTCACAAACAAATGATGTCTTTAATAGCGTTAGGTGAGAAATGATAAACGAACTGAAACAGGATGATATTCACACAAGTGATTATCTTGGATGCATGGGTGAATTCAACATGAGCAATGTCATCTGCAAAAAATTATGCAGTATAAGCCTTCGATGCATCATTGAACATAATCAAAGCATGCAGACGGAGCTTCTGGAGGAACTGCTGGCATCAAATGATGCACTGTTGAGAATTCAGTAGAAACACGCCCAACCGTCTTATGTGAGACAGACAGGTTAAAAGAGTTTACCTGGATTCAGAATATTTTTTGGATCAAATACAGATTTTATTTTTTTCATCAGGGCCAGTTCTACTGGCCCTATTTCTTTTTTGATGTAATGTTTTTTGGTAATTCCCACGCCATGCTCGCCGGATAGGGTGCCACCCAAAAGAAGCGTATAATCAAAGATATCATCAACCGTCTTCATGGCAAGTTCGCTTGTTCTTTCATCTGACCGGTCCAGCATGATATTTACATGAATATTCCCGTCGCCTGCATGACCGAAACTGACGATGGTGAGACCTGTTTCTTCACCCAGTGCCTTTAGTCTCCTGACCATATCGGGTATATTATTTCTGGGAACGACAATGTCTTCATTTATTTTGTCCGGCCCATATGTATAAAGTGCGGGAGAGATGGCCTTTCGTGCTTTCCAGATCGCTTTCACTTCCGCTTCGGTATCTGCCACCTTCACGTCTGCTGCCCCACAGGAGGTCAAAATATTTTTGAGTTGACCGGCTTTTTTTTCGGTTTCATCCTTCCCGCCATCCAGTTCAATAATCAAGGCTGCTTGAGCATTTGGAGGAAACCCTGTAGGCGTATAGCTTTCCACGCATTTTATCGACGCACCATCCATATATTCAACCGTTCTGGGGATGATACTGCTTCTCATAATACTTGCCACAGCCTGGGCAGCTTTTTCCATGCTGTCAAAAACTGCTGTCATGGTTTTTACCGTTTCCGGAAGCGGAAGCAGGCGAAGAATCACTTTTGTGATGATGGCAAGCGTCCCCTCAGACCCCACGATAAGCCTTGAAAGATCATACCCCACAACACCTTTTGCTGTTCTGACACCGGTCTTTATCATTTCACCGGTTGGCAGGATAGCCTCCAGACCCAGAACATAATCACGCGTCACCCCATATTTGACCGCCCTTGGTCCACCTGCGCACTGGGCAAGATTCCCACCAATCGTTGATATTTCAGCACTTGATGGGTCTGGAGGATAAAAGAGACCTTTTTGTTCGACTGCTTTATGAAGATCACCGGTCACGACACCCGGTTCAGTCGTTATTGTAAAATTTTCGGCATCAATGTCTATAATCCGGTTCAAACGGGACATGGCCAGCACCACCCCTCCCTGGACCGGCAAAGACGAGCCTGCCATCCCTGTGCCAGCCCCCCTGGGCACGACGGGAAATCCGTCCTCACAGGCAAGCATCATGATGCGGGAAATTTCATCGGCACTCCCGGGAAAGGCAACCGCATCCGGCATAAAAATCCTTCCTGTGGCGTCATAGCTGTAGCACAGAAGGTCTTCTTTACTGCAGGACAGATAATGTTTGCCCACGATTTTTGAAAGCTTGTTTATCGTTCGTTTTTGAAGCAGCATAAAAAACCTGTAGGAGGAAATCAATTATCCGGAAAAAAAATTTTATCCCTGAAAAGCGGTAATTATGCCTCAAAATCGCCTGTATCCAGTTTATTGGTAAGAATAGAGGCTTGTCTGCCCAGATCGTTTTTCAATTTGATCCCCCGCTCAACAGCGCTGATCGCATGAATGGCAGTGGCATGATACCGGTTAAAGCTGCGACCGATCACATTCAAAGGTTGATCCGTATATTTACGTGACAAATACATGCCCATTTGGCGGGGTCTTACAATAGACTGTTTTCTCGAACTTGAAACCAGATCCTTCACGGTTACATTATAATTTTTGCAGACCAGCTTCTTGATCGTATCGATGGTAATCGCAGAATTTGTCCTGACCATATTTACGACCACGCTTTCAGCCAAATTGATATCAATGGGCAGGTTTAATATGGAAGATTTGCTGATGACCCCATTTAAACCGCTTTCAAGCTGCCTCACATTTTCGGTCAGTTCGCTTGCAAGATACTCAATGACCAGCCCGGGTATCTGGCATCCTTTTTCTTTTGCTTTTTTCTGCAGTATCCGTGTGCGTGTTCTAAAACCAGGTGCTGAAATATTTGAAATCAGGCTCGATGAAAGTCTTGATTTCAATTGGTCATTTAATTTTGGAATGTTTCCCGGCGCCTGGCTACTGCTGAAAATAATCTTTTTGTTGGCTTCAAACAGATAATCGAGTGTAATGGACAGCTCAACCTGGGTTTTCTCTTTGCCGGTAAGGAACTGCACATCTTCCAATAAAAGCACATCGCACTGGGTCCTGTATTTATTTTTAAATTTATCAATCGAAGAATTTTTAATAGAGCTGATCATTTCATTCGTAAAATCTTCAGCCGTTATATAATAAACCCTTTCCATAGGACGATCGGACAGAATATGATGACCGACTGCCTGGGCCAGATGGCTTTTCCCCATGCCTGTATTTGAAAACAGAAACAGGGAATTCTGATGCATCTTTTTGGATGATGCCAGTGAGAGTGCGGCAGAATAGGCAAAATCTGAATTTTTGCCCACGACAAAGTTGTCAAACGTATAGTCGTTCCGAAGCATCCTTCCGTAAAGGAGCTTGTTTTCAAGGAATGGCAGCGTTGCCTGCCGTGGTATCATCTCTTGTATGGACAGGGTCGTTATCTCCTTTTCCTTAAATGGTGATGGGGTGTCTGATACAACCAACTTGAATTTCAACGGTGTGCCGGTTTTGTTTTCCAATTCTTTTTGAATCATGGACCCGTAATAATCCAGTATTCTTTTTTGCAAAAAATAATTCGGGCAACTCAATATAATTTCATTCCCGCTGCTATCGAGGTAGTCTACAGGATCGATCCACATCTTGTAGATATGGGGTGGAATCGTATTTTTAATTGCCGACTTTGCTTGAGACCAAACGTTTTCCATTAGAGCAGACACCTGTCCATCAACCAAAAAATGAGCGTATTCCAATAATTTAGAAAAAGACAAACCTTACCAGCGCCACCTTTATTTAACTGCCAGAATGCGGGTATCCACTGGTTTTTTAAAGTTCACGGGAAAAATGTATAAGATAAAAAATTAAGTGACGAACACAATGGGAGAGTTTCTATGACATCTTCTCTGGAGAGTCAAACCTGATATTTAGGATTTTGCTCCCCCTTGAATCGTCATGGATTAATGTTTATATCTATCTGTTTTTTAAAATAAAGTTGTTAACAATCCGGCAAGTAATGTGAAATACGACCTTTTCACGAAATCAATTTTTTTTCAGGAATAATAGGTATATCCACCTTTTGTGCGATAATGACAAATAATTCGTTATCTTCAAAATTCTATCATTTTCTCTTATTTTCTTCTATTTTTAAAAAATTTATCTTATTTTTTCCCCCATTTTAAAAGTGCCCCAAATAAAAAGAGTTAATAAAAGTCAATATTTTTTTGCTAGATTTTTTAAATTTTTTTATGATTTTTTTCCGCTTTGAAAGGATTCCAATTTCTCTGATACACAGAGAATATCTTCGTTTATCAATAGCAGCATGGCCAACCAGCATGACTCAAAAAAATGAATTGACTCAATAATTAAAAGGAAGGCCTCAAAAACTGAATAAAAATGAGGCAGGAGGTCACAATCGTGAAAATGGATAAACCAATCCGAAAAAACAGCCAAAATTCAGTATTATGGCTGATTCCGGTCAAATGTTTCTTATGATGCTAAAATTATTTTGATTTTTAAACTATTGTCCAGCTTTATTGCAAACACACGTATGCCGTAAATATCATTAATGCATGATCAGTAACCGGAATTTCTGGTACCATAAAAAACAGAGGCGCCTGCGCAGGTTCCATTACCGTAATTCCAAACCCAGTCCACATACCCGTCAATCGTATCGGCTGTCAGTTTTTCAAAATCCCAGTCCGTATATGTATATGATCCATCCGCGCTCGTTGTATCATACAGGCTCAGCATATCATCTTCGACATAGCCGTAAAGCGTGCCTGTCGAACCATCTATGCTAAACTGGATTACAACACCGCAATCACTCTGACTAATGTAATAGGTCCCGTAATACGGGTCTGAATAATCATACCCGCAATATGAGTAATCATCGATAACGGTCACATTCCAGGTTCCTGAGAAGTCCTCACATGATGAAATGATATCGATTACGGCATCGACATATATCGGGGTACCGGTCAGATTGTTCGTTCCGGATGTTATGGTTACGTTATTTAAGTTTCCCGAATAGAGCAATGCGGACCCATAACTGTCATAGACATCCACACGAATCTGCCTGTTTGAGCCGACCGGGATATTAGATACGGTTCCTTGCCCATCACCCCAGTCCCATGGCCCCCCTTTGGCAATCTGCTTGCCACCGCTATCCAAAACGCTCACATAGACCTGATAATCCCAGTCGAGCGCCCGTGTTGTTGCTTTAGTCGTTTCATTATCGGGTTCCGGGCCATCATTGTCCACTATTTTAATGCTGATTGCAATACTTCCGTAATCTTCAGTTCCAGGTGAATTGCCTGAACACCCACCAATCAGAAGCAATATTGACAAACTAATACAATATTGAAGAAAATACTGTTTAAGGAGACCTTTTGCCGGTCTTTTCATTATCATCTCTCCCATGCCGATACTATATTGAAATAAAAAATCTGTAATGACCAGGGCTTAATCCTGCCAGCTTACAGTGACATTTCCCGTATCACCGCTGTCAGAAGAACCTCCGCCACCGCCACCACCTCCGGAAGCAGCCGCTGCCGCACCGCCTGCCGCAACAGCACCCAAAAGCACCCACCATTTATTTTTACTTAGCCAGCTTTCTCCCCCCTCCTGTTTTTCACTGGGAATGTTTTCCAATGGTGATGTGACAATGGTTGGCTCGGACTTTGTAATTTTCATCTTTGGTTTTGAGGGCGCCCCAATGGCCATATCAATGATGACCACATGAACCATGAGGACAGCAAAAAAAACACATCCTGTTTTTTTAAAACATTTTTTCATTTTTTTACCCTGTGTGTTGTTGATGGCTGCTTTTTTATTTCAAATCAAGACTGATATTCCAGATTTCAGGATCACCTGAAGAAGTTGTAATAATTGGCCGTTTGGCTGTCCCCAAAACTTTCTGAGTGTCATCAGGCATGACGGATTCCAGATAAGCCCTCAGTTCACGCATGTCCACGACGCCATCTTTCGGTGAAACACTTTCGAACCCATCTGCTTCTCCCCCCAATGCTTTTAAAAGTGTATGGGTGAATGCACCATTTGACCAGGATGAATGTTCAATGGCCAGGCGATCCGTATCCGCACCTACCATATAAATCCACCCTTTGGGAATGCGCTGCTCCCGTTTGAGTTTCTGGACGTAGGGCTGGACACTGATTCCTTTGCTTCCCCTGGTGATTAATTTTCCTGCATGACAGGTATCGGCAAGGACAATGACATTCTTGGCATTTCTTTCCTGAAGAATTTCCCTGACCCTGTCCATCCGGTAACCTGTTGCCGGAATATTGATATTTGTATCATAGCATGCAAAGTAAACTTTTTCCGGGTCTTCAGGGTCCGGGAACCCGTGTCCGGACCAGAAAAGGACAATCATATCATCAGGGCCGACTTTGGTCAGCCAGGATTCAAGGGCAATCAGAATGTCATTTCTCTTGGCATTTTCATTGATCAGGGTCTTGATATGACTATTGCTCCACCCCAGCTGGAGCAGCATATTCCTGAATGCTTCAGCATCATCATCGGCAAACGCCAGTTCCTGCAATCCATCTGTACTGGAAAACTGGTAGCGGGAAATACCGATGATAACCGCATATGAATTCCTTTTGCTTAAAAAATTGACCCCGGCAGGCTGGGCGGGCTGCAATGGCAAATCAAAGGAATTATGCGTTCCCGATTTGACAGTAAGCCACATTCGCTGTGTCTGATAACCCGGCGCAGATATTTCCACATCATATTCACCTGCACCCAATTTCATGCCCTGAAAAAATTTGGGCTTGATATTCAAAATTCTAACGGTTGCATTTTCAGGAGTGGTATTGATCACAACCGCACCTAAATTCCTGTCCATTTCCTGTATTTCAAAATTTTTGGTCGATATCACATCACCGTCATAATAAACCTTTACCATCCACGTTCCCGGAAACGCAGAAGCTTTGTCCCCGTCAATAAAAATGTTGTGCCAGGCAGATGTATCCTTGAAATACTTCCCCTTGGCAGGTGCCACGTCACATCCTTTTGATGAATAATAAAGACGGCCATCCGGCATATACCACTCCCATTTCAACGTGTGTTTGCCGGAAACATTTTTCAGCTGGACATGGGACACCACTTTTTGATCGGAGATGGTAAATGTATCGGTCACATCGACCGGCGCACCCGAACTACCTGTTTTGTCAACGTCTTTTGCAAGGATGGATTTGATGACCTGAAACGGCGGCGGCTTTCTGACCATTTTTGTTGAAGAACAGGAAAAGAATAAGAATATGGTCAAGAGCATCACCACGAGTGATATGCCGGTCAGACACCATGGCTGATTGTTTTGTTTCATGTGTTTCTCCAGAATAATCATGGATGACAGGACAGAGAAAACGTTCCCGTCACTAAGCACCTTTTATCCCCCGATCCGGCTTAACTGTGACGGCAACTCGTTTCTGCCATGCAAAAGAGTTTTTTAAAAAACCTATGAACTCATTTTATATAGCCATTTACAGTGGGTGTCAAATAAAACAAAGGAATTTCCATACACCCATTCAGGCATATCCATAATCATATCCAAGTTTCAGGGGGAATATTTCGAAAATAGTGAAAAAGATTCCGATGAGATTGATTTATTTCATATATTCGTGTAACAGAATACCAAAATTAAAGGAGGCAAGTTGTGAATATTTTAAACCAAATACAAAGCGATATGACAAGATGGTACCTTAAGCTGCCCCTCTTTTTCGTGATTCTTTTCATATCTGTGCCATCTTGGGGCGACAGCCAGTTGAATTTTAACACCATGCCGGATAATGAAAAACGGTCTTGCCTTCAGACAGTTGACGGCTTTGCGTATTTATCAGAAGATATGACTCTCGCAGACACACGCGCAGCCGCATTTTCCAATGCCAAACGTCAGGCACTGGAAATGGCCAAAACCTATGTCAAGTCAAAAACCAAAGTGAAAAATTTTACAACCGAGTACGATATGATCTGGTCAGAATCGGAGGGCATGATTACCATTCTGGAACAAAAGGATTTTGGGATTGAAGAAAATACCCGATATCATGTCTGGATTAAAGCGGAAGTGGAATATTCCCTTAAGCCCAAGACACCGGACATTGAGGAACCAATGGAAGCGAATGTTGAGGCGCCGCTTACCGTTAAAGTCTGGACGGAAAAAAAGAACTTTCAGGAAGGTGAATCCATTCAGGTTCATATCCGGGGAAACAGGGATTTTTATGCAAAGATCATTGATATTACGGCGAGCGGTGATATTATCCAACTTCTTCCCAATGATTACAGGCAAATCAACTTTTTTAAAAAAGATACGGTATACAACATTCCCGATACAGGCGATCTTTTCACACTGGCCGCCTCTCCCCCTTTTGGCCAGGATAAGATTGTTGTCTATGCAAGTGAAATTCCCATAGGTGATATGCAGATGGAGCCTGCAGGAAACGGTCTTAACAAGTACAATGGCAGCCAGAAAACATTTGGAAATGAAGCACGTGAAAATTCTTCTGTTCCGCAAAATGAAGACAGCAAATTTAAAGGTGCTGATTTTTATGAGGCGGCCTGGATTATAACAACAGAACAAAAGAAGCAATAAAAAATCAGGGGTTCCTGGAATACCGTTTTCATTGAGATGCACGAGTATTCAAGAACCCCTCTTTTCTCTTCCACCTCAACAACCCTTTTTTTAATTTCTAACCTTCGGAGGCTATAATAAGCCATCACATGGTATATAAATATAATGATGAAGTTGGGCGGCAGATAATAAGCTCAATTTTTTAAAACGTGACAGGCAAGTCGAGGAAAAGGGTTAAAGGTTAAGTATGTTAAAAAGTTAATTTAATAATTTTTTAAAAGACAGCTCGACTTACCTGTCAGACGTCTTTAAATACGATCATTTGAGCTTAAGGTACCATTCTTCTTTTTCAATAATCAAGAGAAGACTAAGTTATTTCCGGGAAACATGGTTAACAGCTCGAAATTTTAAAAAAAGTCCGTTTTAGAATTTTATCCTTCCTTCCGGATGCGGAAACCTGAAAAAAGACACAATAATTAACTTAAATAAAATCAAATGTTTAAATACTTTATGCCACAACCCAAACGGTCATATCATTGGCCATCTGAAATATCTTTTTTCCTACCCGTCCCAGAAGAAATTCTTCTACAATAGACAGCCCTCTTCTTCCCACGACAATCGTGCTGTAATTGCCATCTCTTGCTTCCTGAATCACTGCTCCGGCCCTTGAAATTTGATCTGTAAGAATTTTCTTCGAAATTCTATTTGTCTGAATACCTGCTTCTTCAAGTGTACTGATGGCTCGATCGAGCTCAGGTTCAATGGTTTCCCGATGTTTTTCTGTCCACTCAAGTTCATCTATCGGATAATGTCTCTGAATTTCATTCAAATAAAGAATATTCAGTGATCGGATAACGTGTAGAACTGTGATATTGTGACTATCCCCTCCCACAAACTGACCAACAGCTATCACAGCCTTGTCTGCATCTTCAGACTGATCATAGGCAATAAGTATTCCGCCTGGACGAATCTGTTTTCCCACAACGATGAGTGGAATATCTGATACTTTTCCCAGAAGCTTGCTTGCCACACTCCCCACAAAAAGGTCTTTTAACCTGCTGACACCCGTCCTGCCCAAAACAAGCGCGTGAAAACCCTCTCGTGAAAAATCATGGATATCTCTTGCAATTCCTTTCTTTCTGGACTGAACGACAATGTCAACATGTTCTGCTGAAAATCCCTTCTCCACCAACCGTTGTTTCGACTGGTTTAGAAATTCACCGATCATTTTTTTCTGTTCAGTCATCCAGGCCTTAACCGAGTGGATCTGAAAATGCTGTTCTGCATTTTTTTCCACGTCCCAGAGCAATTCCGGGACTTCAGATATGACATGAAATAAAACCACATGTGTTGTCTCGGGCGGAAATATCTCTCCGACATAGTTCACAACAACACTGGCCTGATCAGACCCATCAAGGGCTACCAATAAACGATTTATTTTATTCTTCATAGTTCCCTCACCTTCTTTTTATTACTTCTTTTGCTTTTCTATTTATGCTCAAACAAACGTTACTAAACACTTTTCTAGTTGGGAGGAAAAACAAGACGCAATTAAGCCATAATAAATTCAGGATGTGGCAAGGATACTGAATTGCGACAAGGAACTGATAGTATCACCACATGAAATTCAACATGAAGTCGTTATTAAAATTAGCAAATCAAATCATTGTGCTATTTTTCAAATTGATATCATAACTGTCTTTTAAATCAAGGGGTATCGTACAATTCTTTGTGACTGAAGATGAAGGGGAAAAGGAGAGAAAAAAAGCAATAGGGCAGGTTCAGCACCTGCCCCATTCATTTTTTTTACAGATTAATACGTGTAAAAGGGAAACACATTTTAATTTTTATGGTTCATCAGATAATTCGTTAATGGATCATATTTGCCTTCTTCTTCAATCCATTTCCAGGTAACGCCTTCGTCATCCTGGTTCACGGATGTAAATTCAAATGCAGCCGGATGGTTCTCATCAATGAGGATGGTGTTGTCACACGGCACCATAATGGGAAGAAGATGAGGAAAATCGGATGCAGAGATACTCACACGAATGCGATGCCCTTTTTTGAATACATTGTCCGTGGGCCATACTTCGACCACGTATTTGTAGACTTCATTTTCATTGATCATATTGGGATTTCTGTCTGCCTTATCGTAAAAAGGATCAAAAGCCATATATTCCGGATCGGTTTCATGGACGTTATCCGGATCATACGGTCTATGTGAGGCTCTCAACCATCCGGATGTGATATTTTTGGCCCGTCCTTTGGGGAACACATCGTTGACTTCAACGACAAACTGCACATCATCTTCTTCGGTTAACATTTTCACCGTGTTATTCTCATCTTCTATCGCATCCAAATCATTGTTTGTCACCAGAAAAAAAAGGTCTAAAAATTTATACAGCCACGTGTTTTCAAGCGGATCATCGAATGTTGTCTTTGCCCAGAAAGTCAGTTTCATCGGTCCTGTAATCTCAACGTCTTCCTTTAGCGGATCTGTCGTGAATGTGAGAACACCAACCTCATCCAGGCGTTCGTCTTCATAAAAAACCTGATCGTCCACATCCTTGCCGAACATATATTTGTAGGTCTGTGAAATAATCGCTGGAACCCCTATAAACCATCTCGACATAGATCTTGACGCCATACCCTGAAGATTTCTCTGGGGTCTGTGTTTCAACACCGGATCTGTTTTGCTGTAATCTTTTTGGGTAATATTTTCCGTGAGCTTGTAGTCATTTTTACGGTTAAAAAAGGAGAACCAGTCTTTATAATTGTATTTGGCTTTTTGCTTTGAAAGATAAAGGATTTCATTTTCGACGCGGGATTCGGCAAGGGGCCAGGTTTTTTCAGCACGCCATTTATCTTCCCCCATAATATAGAGTGCCACGGGGAATTCAACCATGAAGGGATCTTCAATTCCCTTGATTTTCCAGTCAAACCATCTTGCCTGAACGGCGTTGGTAAACATCATCATACCATCGACTCCCAAACAAAACGATCCGTCCAGATGATACCAGGGGCCGATGACCATGGCCTTGTCTTTCACATCGTGTTCGGCGAGACCATACTGATATGTCTTGCTTTCGCCATTGGTGAAGATACAATACCATCCCCCCACCATGAAAACCGGCAATTTTGAAGGAATGGTTTTCGTTTGTCCGAAATTGGCAGTTGAATTTTTTTCCGGCCAGTAAATCATAGAGGATCGTTCGTCAAAAAAATCATTATCAACCAAGTTTTCAGGTTCCAAGAACCAGCTCCCATTCAGTTGCAGCTGTTTAACGCTTGCCAGCCAGTTCTGACCGGCTTCCTTGATCACGTGTGTATCCGGATCCTCCCAAGTACCGTCCATTCCGGCATTTTCTCCCCCAAGATAAAGCGTTGACGGCATCATGGCCAGCAAATCAACTCCCAGTAGCCATACCGGAATAAACAGGAGATCCAGGTTGCCACCATGCATGACGATATCCTTATACGTATCCGCCATGGGAACGATCGGGAAAAGGGCTTTCAGGTGAACCGGCTCGCCGTTTTCATCCACTTCAATATTTCCGGCTGCCATGATTTGAATAATCGCCATATAGGAAGGCCCAAGCATCCCCACTTTACCATCTGACCAGGGATGTTTGGGAATCCACTTATCGATGACAAATGCCACATCTTTATGCTCTGCCTCATTAAAAGACATCCATGTGCCCTCGGCTGAACCTGTTCCCCGGATATCGATGCAAAGAATATTATATCCTCTGGGAAAAAGGGTTAATGCGTCAAAGACGAGAAATTCCCTTCTGTAGGGTGTTGCCACAAGAATGGTGGGCAATGGCTCGTCACCGGCATGCTTGATGAGTGTCCCCCAGAGGTCGACAGCTTCGTTCCCATCTATTTCGGGAATGGCAATTCTCAGATTGAACTGACAAATCGCATCTTCATAGCCTTTAAACGCCAAAGCCTGCGTTAGGATATCTTCTCCTTCTTTGGAGAGTTCACCGGCAAATGGGGCAGTCTGGTGAATCAAAATAACACCTGTAAGTATTAGTCCATAAATCAGTTTGCGCATCATTGGCCTCCTATCTCTCCTTTTAACTTTTCGGGTCAACAGTTCAATCATATAGACAAATAAAATATTCATTCAGTGAACGATGTTCTTATAAAAAAGAATGAATCGCCATCTTAAACATGAATAATCATTACCTAATATAGACTGGCAAGTCAATTAAAAAATTAAACGCATGGAAAATAATTAAGGTTCGTTTGGTAAAGCGATGTTTGTTTTTATATGAAAAGTTGGGTCATTTATCAAACAATCGTACTGCTTATTATCGTCCGCGTAAACCAAAAATTGAATGAGAAATAAAAAAATATTTGCTATTTTATCCATTATCTGACGGGTATGTGCCTACGGAAAATCGTATGGACAGGCAGATTGTTTATGAAAAAAGATACGCTTTACAAAAAACCCAAAAAGACGGTCCCCCCGTTTGAATTCAACAAATCGGTCGTTGATGTATTTGATGACATGATTCACAGATCGGTTCCGTTTTACAGTGAAAGACTGACCCGGATGTCACAGCTTGCCGCCATGTTCTATCAGAATGAATCACGAATATATGATCTCGGATGTTCAAATGGTAATTTTGGCCTTCATTTCCTGGGTGAAATGGGCAAAAAACCCTTTGACATGATCGCGGTGGACAGCTCGAATGCCATGCTGGAAGCTTATAGAAAAAGACTTTCAGATCGACCAAATGGCGATTGTATCAAACTGATTCTGGATAATATCGAAAACGTTGTCATCGAGAATACGTCAGTTGTGATCATCAATCTGACCTTGCAATTTTTACCTGTATCAGAAAGAGACGATATTGTCAGAAGAATTTTTGATGCCCTTCTTCCCCAAGGTATTCTTTTAATGACAGAAAAAGTGATTCATGAAAACGATGAGATGACCCGTCTTCAACAGGATTTTTACTATCGGTACAAAAGGGAAAACGGCTATTCAAACCTTGAAATCAGTCAAAAAAGAGACGCTCTGGAAAACGTCCTGATACCGGAAGCCATAGAGACCCATATCAAACGATTTCAAACCGCAGGATTTCGTACCATAGACATTTTTCAGAAGTGGTTCAATTTTTCATCCTTTATCTGTATCAAATCATAAACCATGAACGGATTATTAACCAAACGCATCGATCTGAAACTGGACCATTGCTACGAAGAGCTGAAACACCTGGTCGAAAAAAAGGAAAAACAACTTAAAAGGCAATACGGCGTTGAAAGGGATATGCGCGTGTTAAAAAATCAATTGCCGGATGCATTGCCAGAGGCAATTGATTTTGACCGCGATTGTATAAAAATCGGTTCTGAAAAAGATTTAGATCCCAAAGACCGGGAGCCGCTTTTCACACTCCTCAAGGCCGCCCATCCCTGGCGGAAAGGACCGTTTGAATTATTCGGCATCCATATCGATACCGAATGGCGCTCCTATATTAAATGGAATCGGCTAAAAGATCACATCTCGCCATTAAAGGGAAGGCGTGTGCTCGATATCGGCTCAAGCTCAGGATACTACATGTTCCGGATGACCCCCCAGGCACCTGAAATGGTTCTGGGTATCGAACCTTATATCAGATTCTATTATCAATATCTGATTCTTCAGAAATATATACAAGCTCGAAATCTGTTCTGTATCCCGGCAAAGCTTGAAGAGCTGCCCCCATTCAAAAACTATTTTCACACCGTATTCTGCATGGGAATTCTATATCACCGAAAATCCCCTATCGAAACCTTGGAACAGATTCACAAATCCATTCAAAAAAAAGGAGAACTGATTCTTGAGACCCTGATCATTGATGGAGAAGAAGACTATGTACTTTCCCCGCATGACAGATACGCAAAGATGAGAAATGTTTTTTTCATTCCAACGGTCAAAGGCCTGTCTTCATGGCTTAGCCGGACTGGATTCAGTCATATCCGCTGCATTGACATTTCTCCCACGACAGAAGGAGAACAGCGAAAAACCGAGTGGGTCAATACGGAGTCCCTGTCTGACTTCCTTGATCCGGAAGATCCTTCAAAAACGGTCGAGGGTTATCCTGCCCCGGTCAGAGCCATTTTTATTGCCGATGTCAAATAATACAACATCCATTAAACCGCCTGCAGACATGCCGGATATTCTTCTGATTCAACCGCCCATAAGGGATTTTTACCTCACCACCAAACGAACAATTCCCTATGGTCTTTCTGCGATTGCAGCTACCCTTATCGATGCGGGGTTTTCGGTGACAATCATTGACATGCTGGCCACGAAAAAATCAAAGCCCATCGATCTTCAGAAAAATATGACCTATCTCAATGAATACTACGGCAGGGCTGATGTGTCTCCATTTGCGCTGTTTCATCAATTCAGACATTTTGGCTACAGTTATGAACACCTGAAGCACGAGTTAAAAAAATGCACCCCTTTTCTTATCGGCATATCATCACTCTTCACAGCATACAGTGACGAAGCGCTCACCTGTGCAAAAATTGCAAAAGAGATTCATCCCCAGGCAAAAATCGTTTTGGGGGGACATCACCCCACGGCTCTTCCCGAGTACGTTATGCAACATAATTTTATCGACTATTGTATCCGGGGAGAAGGCGAAGTTTCTCTTTCCGATCTTGCTATATGCATCAAAACGAAAAAATCACCTGAAACGATTCCTGGTATCGTATTCAGAAAAAAAGGCGGTCATATTCATGTCAGTGAACCTGCTTTAATGAAAGAGCCGGATGCGTATCCCCTGCCCGCATCCCATCTGATTAAATCCGCCTACTACCAGCGGGGAAAAGGTTCCGCTATTTCTATCATGACCGGAAGAGGCTGCCCCATGACATGTTCCTATTGTTCCATGGGCGCATTTTTCAGGCATTACAGAAAAAGAAGTGTCAATCACGTGATGGCGGAACTTTCCCGTGAAGCATCAGAAAGAAATGCCCGGTTCATCGATTTTGAAGATGAGAATCTGTCGCTTGACAGAAAATGGTTTATCACCCTTTTGGAAAGGATCATCCAAACATTTGGTGAAAATCATCTGGAACTTAGGGCCATGAACGGCCTTTTCCCACCATCACTGGATGAAGAGTTGATCACTCTCATGAAGATGGCAGGTTTCAAAACCCTCAACTTGTCCTTGGGCTCAACCGACCTGAACCAGCTGAAACGGTTTAACCGGCCGGATGTCAGGGAAAAAACTGACCACATACTGAATGTGTCCGACAAGCTTGGCCTTGAAACCGTATGCTATATCATTGCAGGTGCGCCCGGACAAACCGCAACGTCTTCAATGGATGACCTTTTATATCTGTCTCACAGAAAAGCCTTGGTTGGTGTCTCCATTTACTATCCGGCTCCGGGAAGTCTTGACTACGACTTTCTTGAGGCATCCGGGAATCTGCCCGGATCATTTTCCCTGATGCGATCAACCGCGATTCCTGTCGACAATACCACTTCACGCCTTGAATCAGTGACGCTGTTGAGATTGGCCAGAATCATCAATTTCATAAAAGCCTTAAAAGCAAAAGGAGAAGAAATTCCGAAACCACATCCGTATAAAACCTCATCATTGAAAGATATGAGTGACCGTACAGCGCTGGGAAAACAGATTCTTTCATGGTTTTTTCATGATGGAAAAATAAGAGGCATAGAGCCCGGCGGTCTGATTTACGAACACGCTGTTTCGAAACCGTTGACCAAAGGATTTATCGAAAATTTCGAATCAGCCCCCCAATATGCAGAAGTCAGGAACCCGAATAAGACGAATGAAGTCTCTTCAAATCAATAGCAAATTCTTCAGCATCCTTTAACAGTGAAATTTTCGATAAAATATCCCAGCATTACTTTTTGTTCATAACTCAGTTCATCGAATTGAATACGGTTTCCGGGACTTCCCAAGGAAATTAAAACACGTATGCCTTACTACCCGTAGAAAGCCACAATTCAATCCACGCGCGGATGATGTCAATGCGGGCAATTTCAAATTTCGTCCGTCTTTTTCTCAGTTGTGCTTCAGCGTCCAGCAAATCATTTGTTGTGGCGCGCCCTTCCTGATGGCGGGCATGTTCCACCCTGAGGGTTTCAGATGCGAGTTCAATCCCCCGTTGTTCGACTTTATACGCACCTTTTTTATTTTCAATTGCGGTTATCCTGGACCGGATTTCCAGGGATATCCCGTTTTCAATTTCCAGAAGCTGGTTATTCAGGGACTGAATTTGCGCAAATAGTTCCGATGATTTTGAAAAGCGTATGCCTGATGCAAACGGTGTCCAGGTCACATTTATCGACCCTTCAAGCCAGGAATCCTCCGAATATGAAGACAACCCCTCATCCCATATCCATTTCCCGACAGCCTGCAAACTGGGGAGGCTTCCTGCTTTAACTCCGGCACGTTTCTTTTTAAGCGCCTCGATGGAAGTCTTTAAGGAAATGATATCCACTCTGTTTTTAAGTGCCAGCTGGCAGGCGTCTTCCACCTCTGGCACATCCTTTTCAGACAGGTCGGTGATATCCATGACGTCAACAGCCGAACTGCTGTTGACGGCACGGGAGAGATCTTTCCCGGCAATTATTCTCAATCGACGCAATTCAACAAGTTCCTGTTCAGCCTGCTCGTAGAACACCAACACCTTCAACAAATCCGCCTCCAGGACGCGGCCGACCTCCGCCATTTTATGCATTTCCCCCAATCTGGCCTTAAGGCTCCCCACATAGGATTCGGTCGTCATGATGGTTGCATCGACAGCAAGAAGATTGAGATAAATCAGGCCAGCCTCCGCCGAAAGTTCCTGCTTTTTTCTTTGAGAAAGCAACTGTTTTGCGCTGGCATCATCTTCTGCGGCAGGAATGGCATAAAGGTTACGGGCCGGGTCAAAAATCGGCTGGACAACCACAATACTTGCGGAATAATGTTCTTTATCTCCGATGGAATTTGAAAACGTACCTATCCCCGGCACGTCGATAACGGTTTCCACCTCCCGATCCCTTATGGAATAAGCGGCCTGGGACGTCAAAACCGGAAACCAGGCAGCCCGTTTTTCCGCTTCGAGCGCTTTATTTGAGGCTTCCGCCTGATAAACAGATGATTTGAAAGCCGGTCTGTCTTTGGCCATGTCCATCGCATCCTTTAGCGTAATATAGCGTGGCTCGGCCATCAAGGCAGGCGTTACAAGAAAAAAAACACTAAAATAAGAAGCAACCTTGAGTATCTTTTTCGGCATGATAAAAAGACGTTTTTTGTCTTTGGCAAATAAAACCCGATATAATGCAGGCGTGACAATTAACGTTAAAACGGTAGAAGCGAGCAGACCGGAAATCATGGCCCAGGCAAGGGGCGGCCAGAGTGTTGAGGAAGAAAATGCCAAAGGCAGAAGACCGGCAATCGTTGTCCCCATGGTTAAAAGGATGGGGCGTGTTCGTCTTGAAACGGCATCTGATAAGGCATCATGTACATTTGCACCATTTTTTCGTCTTTCTTCGACCACATCCAGCAACACAATGGCATTGTTCACAACAATGCCAACGAGTGCAATCACACCCAAAAGCGACATAAACCCAAAGGGTTGACGGCCGATTAAAAGACCCGGGATGACGCCTGCTGCGGCAAGGGGGATGGTTGAGAGAACGATAAAAAGCCGTCTGAAAGAATTGAATTCAGCAATGAGAACAATAAGAAGGAGTAAAAGACCGATAGGAATACTTTTCAATAACGCTGTATTTGCCTCTCCGGATCCTTCGGCTTCTCCACCAAATGCCACCTCGATCCCAACAGGTATTTTCATGGCATGAACCTGTTGTTTAAACTGAGACAAAATATCGCTGAAGGTGTAGCCGTCAGCCAGTTGGGATGACACGGTAACCACTCGTTTTGTATTCTTATGTTTGATGGCTGCCGGACGCCAGACCGATTCCAGGGTGGCAATCTGCGACAGTGGTATAAACCGCCCATCCCGTGAGGGCACGGATATGGATACAAGGCTATCAACCGACATCCTCTCCCCTTGTGAAGATCGGATCAGAATGGGGACAGGGTCATCCTCTGCATACAATTGTCCCACCGCAATCCCTCTGGTTCTGCCATAAATGGCTTGTGCCACATCTGCTCTTGTCAGGCCGCATCTGCCCGCTTCCGCATCATCTATTCTAAATTCAATAGTGGGCGCCCCTGGTCCTAAATCCTGACGGACATCCTCGGTACCGGGAATACGCTCGAGCCTGTGGGCGACTTCGACAGCAGCCTGATCCAGTTTACTGAAGTCTGTTCCATAAAGACGAATCTCCACAGGCGCACCTACGGGCGGTCCTTGTTCAAGTTTACGTGCAACGATTTCAGCTTGAGGCAATCTCTTTTTTACATCCGTCCGGATAAAGGAGAGTAAAGGTTCGATATCCGCCTTTTCTTTTGTTTCCACGACCAACTGGGCAAAATGCGGACTGAAAGGTACTGCAATGATATTATAATAAAATTTGGGCGCACTGCGGCCAATGTGGTTAAGGTGGCTGCTGCAAGTGGTATATAAAGCTCTTTTACCGCACCTATCGTCGCTTGTTTTGCACGCTCACCTTTATCCAGCCGATATTGAATACTCTCTGCCATGACAATGGCATTATCCACCAGCATCCCAAGAGAGAGTACAAGGGCGGCTATGGATATCTGATGGAGAACCCCGTCTCCCCATGCAAACAGCAGAAGAGATACCATGGTGACAAGAGGCACCACAGAAGCGACCAGCAACCCAAGCCTTGCGCCCATGGCGAGAATCAAAATCCCTGCAACAATAAGAATACCGAACATCAGGGAGTTGCTTAACTCGCCGATACGTGCTTCAGTTCGTCTGGGCTGAAACGTGACTTCACTGATTGTAAGCGGAGATACTGTCTCCCTTAAGCTTTCGGTTTTTTCTTTTATCATGTGGCCAAATTCTACCAGATTGATGCCGCTTACAGGTACGATCGCCACCCCCACACTCATTTCACCATTAAACCGCATCTGTGAGGTTGACGGTTCAGCCGGGCCTCTGTGAACGCGAGTGATGGCGCCTAAAGGGACAGAACTGCCGGAAGGCAAAAGAACGGGAGTGGAAGCTATTTCCGCTACACTTGAAAATTCTGACAACGGTTTCAGACGGACCGTTTTCTCACCCACTTTAAGCGAACCACCCGGCAAAATCCGATTACGCATACTCAACCGTAAAGCCAGATCATTGGCATTAATACCCATACGATTTGCAGTAGAATCATCAAGATCTATGGTTACCTGCTCCTTAGGATCACAAATCAAATGGGCTTCGGCCACTTCAGGAACATTTAAAAAACCATCTTTTACTTTCTTTGCAGCATCTGACAGAACAAGCACATCAGATGATCCTGAAATTGAAAGAACAACAGAATCCTGATCCTGCATGTTATCATCCAAAACCGGTTTGCCCGCGCCTTCGGGAAAAATTCTGTAAGCTTTTTCCAGGGCCTCACGCACATCATCCCATACCAGATTGAAGTCATCGATATTTCCGTTTAGTTCAATACGCGTTACAGCCATCTCGTCAAATGCTGTGGCGTCAATATCTTTTATTTCAGGCACTTCAGCAAGCGCATCCTCGATCGGCTTAAGGATCAACCTCTCGATCGCAGGCGCATCCGCCCCCGGATCACCACCTGATCACCGGCATTGAGATTCCCTTGAACGGAAATGGAATCCTTATAGATAGACCCGAGATGCACGGGTATCCGTTTGACGATATTTTCTCTCACACAAAAAACACTGGAATGGCTGGAGCCCGGATTGACGACGGCATTCAAGGGTACGGTCAATGCGTCGCGTTCTGAAATATCAAGTAAAAGCTCTGCTGTCATGCCTGATGAAACACCGGACACATCAACGATTTTAATCTTCAAGGGGAACAGTCTGCCTGATCCTATGGCCGCTTTTGATACAGCGTTGATTTTCCCTTTAATCATCCGGTTTGAGGCAAACGGTAATTTGATGTTTACCGCGCTCTCCGGCGCCACATGTGAAATCACGGTTTCAGGGACCTCTACCTGAAGTTCGAGCGCACCATCACCGGAAATTTCAACCACCGGTCGTCCAGGTGAGGCGAACTCTCCCGGTTCTATCATGATGTTTGTGATGGTTCCTGAAAAAGGCGCCTTCAGCTCGGTTTCTGCAAGCAGTCTTCCGGTCTCTTTCAATTGAGCCATAGCAGCGTTTCTGGATGCTTTTATGGCATCAACGATCGTACTCACCTGCTCTAGTTCTTCAGAGGTTGCCGCCTTTGCCAAGACTAATTTTTCCACCCTTCCTTTATTTCGGCTGGCCTGAAGGAGTCTGACATCAAGCTCTGCTGTGGCAGCTTTTGCTGCATTTTAATGGTTTTTGAATTCTCTGGAATCGATGGTTACGAGCACCTGGTCCTTTTCCACATGTTCCCCAACCTGTATGTTTTTCCTGATGACACGTGCAGGCACGGCAAAAGACAATATCGATCTGTGCTTTGCCTGGACAATGCCTGAAAACCTGAGCGTCTGATGTGAGGGCGATACAACTACCTCCGAGACACCTACGACAGGAAGCTTTCGCTCCTTTACAAGAGGGGTTGCCGCTTCCTGATCACCGGGCCATAATCCATTTATGGCTTATAAACGTCGTTTAAAGTTATGAATTGGTCGACCGATCAATAAATGTGACCAAAAAAAAGCACTTGCCCCTATTTAGGAGAAATGCCTTCGAAAAATATTTTTTGAATGGCGTCCAGGTACAGTTCATCCAGATCTTCCGGTATATTTTTTTCTCCTCCACAGAAATCCAGAATAAAATGCTCCTTGTCCTGAAACCAATGCTGGCACATGCCAATAAACGTAAACAGAATAAATTTCGGATCGATGTCGGATCGAATCTGTCCCATTTTCTGACCGGACTTAATGCGTTCAATCCCTTTTTCAACCAGTTCCCGGTCTTTATGCACACAGTCATCCTGATCTCTCTCCAGGAACATCCAGGCAAGAATCCTCACGATTTCGGGATTTGATTTTAAAAAGTGAAAATAGAGGATAAAGGATTCTCTTAATAAACCTAATGTCAGCTCGCTGTTTTCAAGCATTTTCAACTGCCTGTCCGAATAATAATTAAATCTGCGCTGTTTGACGGCCTGCCAGATCCCTTCCTTGGACCCAAAATAATGGTGAATGAGGCTTTTTGTTATACCTGCCCGCCCGGAGATATCGCTTATTGACGTGTTGCCAAATCCTTTTTCAAGAAAAACTTCCTCTGCAGCAATGAGCAATGACGCCCGCGTTGCTTCAGGATCTCTCATTCGTTTTGCATTCATTCACTACCTCCAAATAATTAATTGGCCGACCGGTTAATTGAAAATTAATCCGCATCTGACCAAATGTCAAGTTGAGATTTAATTTTTTTTGTTTGATCAGCTACATGCAAATATTCCACAGGTCCGACTTTTTTCCTGAACATGGTCCAACTGAAAATTCCTTTACATGTAAAATAATTATTGACTTATCGAGTGTATATATTAACAATATTCATTAAATCAAAAAATTATAAATGATTAACTATTTGAATGGGAGCGAATATTTATCCCCATCGCCGGATAGATATTGTCATTGTATCATGAGATTGTTTGTCTCTATTTGGAAAAGCGCTAAGCATTAAAGGAGGAACATGAATCGTCGAGAATTTCTCAAATATTCAGCTTTATTGGGCTTGTCAACGGTATCCCCGTTTCTTTTTACGGGTTGCGATACCTCGCGTTATGAGAAACCATTACCGCTTACAACCCCGGATGAAAAATTGCTTCTGGCGAATGCATCCATTCTAAATGTACATACCGGCACATTTTTTCAGGAAACAAAACTTCTGATCCAGAATGGGAAAATCGCCGGCATCTTCCATGAAAATGACAATTCCATCACACCGGACTATACGCTTGACCTTAAAGGCGCTTATATACTGCCGGGGTTGATCAATGCCCACTGCCATATGACCGGACCGGGAGGGTTTCCCTGGCCGGGTGGGGGGTCGTTGCTTTCCTACCTGGGGAGACAATCGGAACGGAATGCTGAAGAGTGCATCAAGCATGGCGTTACCACGGTTCGCGATATGCTGGACCTCCTTGCGCTCAGAGAGCCGCTGGAAAAAAACATTGCCCAAAAAAAGGTGGTGGGTCCCCGGATAATTAACAGTTTTGCGCTGGAGGTCGATTGCGGCTATCTAAACGGAAGTCTGGTTTTTGCAGGTTTGAGCCCGACCGGCGTAGGTAACCCGAATACGGTTAGAGTGGTCAATTCGCCGGAAGAAGCCATAAAAGCGGTAAAGATGGCTGTTGATAGAGGCGCTGATTTTATTAAAATCGCCCACCAGGAAAAAACGCTGGCCAAGCCACTTCCCAATCCCCGGGAAATGAGTTTTGATATTGCAAAAGCGATTTGCGATGAAGCAAATCGTCAGGGATTGATCGTGGCTATCCATCACACAGACACCAATGGGCTGCACAAAGGCCTTGCCGCTGGCGTTACGACACTTGAGCATATGTCATGTGACCGGGCGCTCACGGAATATGAAATCGAAGAAATTATCAACAGGCAGTTGTATACTATCCCTACAGCATCTGTTGGGTATGCCATTGACTGGGAGACCAATGATGATTCGGGATGGGATGAAGGATTAAGGGCAGAATGTAAGAAATTAAGGGCCGAGCTGATGCCGGTGTTATTGCCTGAATACCTGGAGCGCGAATTGGTTGCGCCAACCCTTTATACCTACAAGAAGTATACAAATCCGGACTATTTTGACAGCCTTGAATACCTGATAGGCGTGAACGTAGATGCCACAGATACCATCCTGACGCACGGGCTGGACAATTATATCAGATTATACGAGGCTGGCGCCAAACTGGGTTGCGGAAATGATGGCGGTATCCCGTTTATTTCACCAGGAGGACTTGGGCTTGAACTTTATCTGGGTGAGGTGATTGGTATCAATCAGAAAGACCTCATCAAAATGGCAACCATCAATAACGCAGAAATCATCGGCATGGAAAATGAGATCGGCTCCATTGAAGACGGAAAGATTGCCGACCTTGTCATTTTTGAAAAGAATCCTTTGGAAACATTACGACACACCTTTAACCCGGTATATGTATTCCAGAACGGAGAACTGGCCTTCAAGGCATAGACGAATATTCTTCATAAAGTGAACGGGAACAGGGATTGAGAATAATCGCGGGAAAAGGGCTATTCTGTAAAAAATGCCGGCAACGCCCCCTGATTTCTTGAATGTTTAATTGTGCCCGTATTGTAAAATTTTTGTAAAGCAATGAGTTACCCATGTTCTTTGATGAAAATATAGCTAAAATTCAATTGAATTTGGGCATCAATTTTTGTCGGGAAATTAAAATGAATAATAAAAGGTATACAGGAAGAACTATGGGTATCAGTATCAAAGAACCGGTAAATGCCATCTCTCATTTCTTTGGGGCATTGTTTTCCATAGCGGGCTTGTCCGTTTTGGTTTCATCTGCAGCAATAAAAGCTTCGGCCTGGCACGTGGTATCATTTTCTATTTTTGGCACAACATTGATTCTCTTATATTCTTCAAGCACGCTGTATCATGCAATCACCCTTTCGGAAAAAGGCGAGCGTGCAATGAGACGTCTTGATCATATCATGATTTATCTCCTGATTGCAGGCACTTATACACCTTTTTGCCTTGTGCCATTGAGAGGCGTGTTGGGGTGGAGCATATTTGGCGTCATCTGGGGGATTGCCATCGCCGGTATTACGATAAAAATATTCTGGTTCAATTTGCCGAGATGGGTATCGACCGCCATGTATTTAGGCATGGGCTGGACATGTATCGTCGTCCTTGATCCTCTCATTAAATCCATTCCGGGAAGCGGTCTGTTTTTTTTGGGCATGGGAGGGTTATTCTACACCACGGGTGCCATCATCTATGGCCTGAAAGCCCCGAATCCGATACCCGGTATATTGGGATTTCATGAGATATGGCATTTTTTTGTACTTGCAGGCAGTGCCTGTCATTTTTGGGCAATGTACAAGTATGTTTTGTACTTATAGCCAGACTGTTCAATTGAGGCATCCATGATTTCCTGGGAATTGATCGACAAGGCGAGCGTCCCGTCAGGAGAGGATGAGCTGCGTCTTTACAAACGCGGTCGGGAATTTTCCATTCGTGTAAACACATGTGAGCTTATGAACAGCCGAGCCCACGGGTCGGAAGAGCTTCTGGCGGAAAAGGCCTGTGAACTCATCGCCGGTCATTCCTGCCCCCGGGTTCTGATTGGAGGTCTGGGCATGGGATACACGGCAGCCGAAGCCCTGCGCCGACTCGGGCCCGACAGTCAGGTCGTGGTCGCCGAGATCGTACCGGCAGTTGTCGCATGGAATCGCGGTCCCCTTGCAGACCTGGCTGGCCGTCCCCTTGATGATCCGAGGCTGGTAATTCGGGAAACCGACATCGCCCGGATTCTGAAAGATGAAAGCTTGCCCTATAATGCCATTTTGCTGGACGTGGACAATGGGCCCTCAGGCTTAACCCGGAAAGGTAACAGCTGGCTCTATACCCGTACCGGACTGGAAGCCGCTTTTCGCGCCCTTCGACCTTCAGGGGTTATGGCTGTATGGTCGGCTGGTCCTGATCAGGCCTTTACCCATCGTTTGAACCAGACAGGGTTTGAGGTCAAAAATGTCCGGGCAAGGGCCAGAGACGTTGGCAAGGGAGGGCATCATACGATATGGCTTGCAGTTCGGGCTGCTTGAGAACACCGTTGAAAAATATTCATCAAAAATATCATCCCAGAGGCTGAGTTGATCCATGTAACTGAAAATGACTCAAACCCCTTCCAGTTTGCCGTAGATTACAGCCATCATCTGATCAAACGTCTCCATGGACAAAATCTCCGGGTCTGTGATTCTGATATTAAATTCACGCTCTATCTCGAGGATGATATCCATAGCGATCAACGAATCAATGTCAAGGATGTGCATCTCTTCCTCATTGACAATCAGACCATCCTGTTCCACAAATTCACTGATGATTTCGACAACCTTTTTTTTAATACCTGCCCGGGTTAAAGGATTCCTATTCATATAATCAAGTTCCCATCATTTAATGTGTTCTGTTCGGTATAAGGGCTGCCTTATCCAATTCATTGATGAACGAGCATTTTTGCCGATTCAAGGATATCGTCATCTGTCAACCCGGTATCGTTGAATATCTCCTCCCAGGTACCAGGCCGTATAAATCGATCCGGAATCGTCATCAATTTCGATTCACAGGTGATGTTTTTTTCTTTTAGATGAGCCAAAATGCTCTCTCCAAGTCCGCCATAACGGATGCCATCTTCTATGATCAATACGCGCCCGGTTTTCCTGACACTGGTTTCAAGCAACGTGAAATCAAACGGTTTCAAAAAACGGGGATTAATGATTTCAACGCCTTTGATCTGTCTTTCGATCTCAAATGCGCTTTTAAACATGGCCCCCACAGGCACCACGGTTAATTGATCCCCTTCGGTTTCAAGGACGGCCTTTCCGTATTCAATGGGAAGGTTCTCTCCCTCCATGCAATCCTCATATGATCCGTGGATAAAAACCGGCCGGTCCGCTTCCACGGCAAAATCCAACATATCCATAAACTCATCAATTCCTTTGGGATGCATGAGCGTCAGATTGGGAATGGTTCTCAAGGCACTGATATCAAAGGTGGCCTGATGGGTGGCACAGCTTGAGGGCCTGATCCCCGGGAAACAGATAAACACCACAATGGGAATATTCTGGATACAGAGGTCGAATATCTGATCGTAACAGCGCGGCAGGAAGAAGGACGCCAGAGACATGACAACTTTATTTCCGGCAAGCCCCAGAGCGGTTGACAGGGTCATGCAATGCTGTTCGCAGATGCCCGTATCGATCACTCTTCCCGGATAGGCCTTTGCCAGTATCTGAAACCCGCCTAACAGATAGGCCGGAGAGGTAAAATAAATATTGGCGTACCTTTTGATGAATTCTGCACATTTCCTGGAAAAGCTTTCCAGCAGCCAAAGGCCGTCCTGATGCCAGTCTTCGACAATCGTTTCGGTCTTTCCGGTTTCCCTGTCAAAGGGGAAAAACGGATGATGAAACGTCACAGGGTCTTCTTCGGCATACCTGCATCCCTTCCCCTTGATGGTTTTCACATGAAAAATGACAGGAGAGTCCTCTTCCTTGACCTCTTTTAACTTTTCAATCAGAAGTGTAGTATCATGCCCGTCAAATATACCATGATATTTGAATTTAAGGCTTTCGGCAAACTGCTTTATCGTGCTGCCATCCGAAAGCGCTCCGGTGTTTTTATCGATTGACCATCCGTTCTGATTGATGATAACAAGAAGATTCCTGGGCTGCAATCCACCGGCATGATTGAGTGCCTCAAATATCTGACCGGAAGTAAGCGATCCGTCTCCGACCAGAGCGATCGATTTGTTGGAAGGGTTCGAAAGCGCATATCCCAGAGCGGCTGACACGGATGTGCCGGAATGACCGGTTGTAAAAAAATCATACGGGCTTTCGGTGATGTCAGGATATCGGGTCAGTCCGCCTTTGATACCGAGTTCATAAAATCGTTCTTTTCTTCCTGTGAGTATTTTATACGCCTGATACTGGTGCCCGATATCAAAAACAATTTTGTCCTTATCAAAATCAAATACGTCCAAAAGTGCTAAGGTCAGTTCAACTATTCCCAGGCTGGATGCAAAAGGACCGCCATGTTTGGCTGCCCTGTCGATAATCATTTCACGAATGGCTTTCGCTTTTTCCCCATGGGTCATTAAGCATACTCCTTATCCTGAAAGGAAATTTCCATACCGTTCATCTTCAGGCATTTAATTTTCGCTGAACAAATTGGATGATTGTTTGAATGTCCTGGAAATTATCCTCGGTCAATTCTTCCGGCTCAACGTATATTGAAAACTGGCTTTCAATCAGGGAGATCAATTCAAGCATGGCCAATGACGAAATGATTTTGGAATCGTAAATTTCCGTATCCGGACCAAGTTCATTCTTTGGAATTTTACTTTTTTTTGAAATAAAATTCAAAACAACATCGTTTATTTGCGCTGTCATAAAACGACCCTCTCTCCCTTAAACATGTTTACCAAATCAAATGCGCGGCAGAATATGAAAATCCCCCTCCGCCGCTGGCCAATAATACCGAAGTACCCTCTTTCACTATCCCTTTTTCCTCTGCAATGCTCATCAATACGGGGATGTTCGCGCTTGCCAGATTCCCATATTCGTTGAAGGTGTTGAGCGGGGCCTTGGTTTTGTCCACGCCAATCTGTTTTAATATGGAAAAGGTGATATTATCGCCAAGCTGATGCAAAAGGAAGATATCGATGTCATCCAAATGGATGTTCCACTTCTCGACCGATTCCTGGATGAATTTGACCGTGCCTCTCCGCCAAATGGAAGAAATATTCCGGGCATCTGTCCAGAAGCCCCTGAGCCTGGTCTTGCCGTATCGCGTTTCGGGAATCTTTACGTCAGGAAAGGTAATGATCGATGCATCCCAGTCTTTTGATTCCATTTTCTCATCCAGGTTTACCAATCTTCGACGGTCACCTTCACATCCGAGCAGGACCGCACCGGCGCCTGTGCCGATCATGAGATTGCTGAACCGGTTATCGATCTGACTGATATGCTCCACTTCGAAACCTGCTTTAAGGGACTCTTTTACTTCAAGCGGACTCTCGCACGCCACAACCAACGCATTCCTGCAGATACCTGATTTCAGATAGAGGCAAGCGGTCCTGACACTCTGCATGAAACCGTTACATGCATCGGTAATATCAAAAAATATGCCGTTTTCCATTCCGATTTCATGGGCGATAATGATCGATAGAGAAGGCTCCCTGATGGGATTCGATATCCCTGTTGCGATCAGGCAATCGATTTCACTGGCTTTGATACCGGCTTTTTCAAGTGCACCTTTTGCCACGTTAACCGCCATATCCACATACCCTTCGCCATCGGTACAGAAGGATCTCGTGCTTCCTCCCAGAAATTCCAGTTTTCGCTTATTCCCATAATAAACGAACTTCAATTCTTCATCACTCAGCACAAATCTGTTTTCATCTTCGAGCATTTTCATGACCTGTTCATTGGTCATACGACCGGAAGGAACGTAATGACTCACTGCTTGAATGTAAATGTCCGTCATTTTTGTACCGCCTATAGCCTGTATTTTTTTCAATTCAGGGATTCTCTCCGATTATAATAATTATCAAAAACATGGGCGATATGCCTCACAAAATACTCACCGGCACGGGTGACCCGAATCATGTGGGGATCACGCATGTCCACCAGTCCGTCATTTTCCAGTTGAATCAAATCCTTTAGTTCAAATCTAAAGTGATCATCAAAGCTTATGGCAAATTCTTTGGCAATATCTTCTTTATGAACGTTAAAATCACTTAGAATGCTCTTCTGAATCACCTTATTTCTGATACGATCCTCCCTGGTCAACATATGGCTCAGATTTTTTTCCAGTGGAATCCGGTTGTCGTCAACCGCCTTGTAATACTTTTTCAGGGACTGAATATTGTGGTAGAAACCGTCCCCCAGATAACTTATCGCAGCGTTTCCAAACCCCATGAATTCCCGCTTTTCATGGACAGAATAGCCCATGAAATCTCGGATGACCTGTTTTTTTTCAGCAGCCTTGCACAGGGGATCATTTGCCTTTACATAATGATCATAACCGACTTTCCTGAATCCATGATCGGAAAACATTTCTTCCGCGAGCATGGCAAGTAAAACCCGTATAAAGGAATTGGGAATGCTTGAAGAAGGAATCTTTCTCTGAAGCGGAAAAATGTTGGGGTAATGGGCATAGGTAAAGAGCGCCACCCGGTCCGGGTCCATACGGAGGACTTCCCTTATCGTTTTTTCCAGTTCATTTTGTCCCTGAAACGGGAGACCGTAGCATAGATCGACATGCACCCGGAACCCCAATGCCTTCGCATTGGAGACAATCCTGAACACGTTCTCTCTACCGCAATTTCTGTTAATCGTCTTCTGTATCCGTTCATCAAAATCCTGGATACCCAGACTGATTTCATTGAATCCCAGATCAAATAGAAGTTTCAGCTTCTCATTAGTGAGTATCTTTTCATCCGGATATGCTTCAATGGATTTGCTGGCGGCCCTATGATCGACAAGTTTTATTTTACCAAATATCTTCTGATGAATTTTCTCGATTTGATCGCATGTCAAATAGGTGGGCGTGCCACCGCCCCAATGAATATGCCTGACCTGATTTAAGGCATCGTGCCCCAACCTTCCAAGGGTGTTTAAAAATTCCTTCTCCAGATAGGTGATATACACATCATTATGGCGCGGATCAGACGCGACAGACTTATAGCACATGCAATAATAGCATGCCTTCTCGCAATACGGGAAATGAAAGTATATAAAAGGGGCGCAGTAATTCCTGTGGGTGTTGACAAACATCTCTTCATCAACCAGGTTTTCCCAGAAGTTTGATGTGGGGTAGCTTAAGTAAAGGGGGATGTTCACCTCGCTATACTTTCTTGCCAGATGTTCGATTTTTAAAAGCTCATGTTGGTCCACCATCAAACGCCACCTGTTTCTTTCATGCTGTTTTTGCCCAATCCATGATCTGCGGCCTGTCAATTTTTCCATTGGCGTTTTTGGGGATGTTCTCCACTTTTTCGATCTGTTCAGGAATCATATATCTCGGCAGTAAAAGCCCCAGATGTTTCTTGGTTTTCATGACGGAAAAATCCTGACCTGCCTTCATTTTTACAAACGCATGCAGTATGGTGGTGCCTCTGTCTTCATCGGAAACAGGTACGACCACGGACTCTTCGATCGGATCATAGTGACAGAGTGCATGTTCTATTTCCGGTATTTCAATTCTATACCCCGAACACTTGACCATTAAATCTTTTCTGCCCACATATTCATACGTATCACCATCCCTTTTTCTCACGATGTCACCGGTCTTGTATAAAAGTGCGCCATTGTGACAGGAAAGCGGACTTACCATAAACGCATCTCTCGTTTTTTCAGGATTTTTATAATACCCCCGGGTGACCGTTGATCCCCTGACCATTAATTCGCCCTCCTCACCGGCAGATACAAGCATGCCGTTTTCATTCAGAGCCAGAACTTCCGTATTTGCGCACGCTTTTCCAATAGGCACCGGCCTATCGTTGATTTCATCTGGGCTATTGACATGATGACATGTACACACATTCGTTTCGGTCGGACCATACAGGTTATAATACGATGCATGAGGCAGGGCTGCCATCAGCTTTTTCAGATATTTCGGCGGGAACACTTCTCCGGCAAATAGGACATATTTAAGCGCGTCCAGTTTTTCCCTGTTGATCCGGGCATAGTTCATGATCGATATCCAGACGGAAGGCACGGAGTACCAGGTCGTAATTTTTTGGGTGGAAATCCATTCAATCAATGCCCGCGGATTATTGCAAATGGCTGAAGGCGCAATATTGAGGCACGCCCCTGAGGCCAATGATACGTAAATGTCAAAAACAGACAAATCAAAATGAAACGGGGCATGACTCGAAAATACATCATGATGAGATGGACCAAAAAAATTCAAGGACCAGTTGATGAACGACAGGGCATTTAAATGGGAAATCATCACGCCCTTGGGCGTTCCGGTAGAACCTGAGGTGTACAATATATAGGCGAGATCATCCTCGGTGGTTTCCTGCTCATGCAAGAGATCGCTGGAATACCTGTTCTTTAAAAAATAAAATTTACCGGGACCGTCAAAAAGAGGCTTGGCAATCGCCTCTGATGGTTCCTCACGATAAATATCGTCCAGGCAGACAATACGCATCGTTTTCATATGTGGATCAAATAAAACATGGGCCATAAGCTCAGTCAGATTACTGGAATCCGTTATAAGGAACTCCATCTCGCTCAATGAAATGATATGTTTTATCCTTTCAGCCGGAGAATAATGAAGATCAAGGGGAATATATGCCCCCCCAGCTTTCAGTACACCTATAAAAGCGATGATCGACTCAATTGATTTATTAAAAAGAATGCCTGCCGTATGCCTTGGTTTAAAGCCTGTTTCAATGAGAAAATTTGCCAGCTGATTGCTCTTATCCTGGAGATCTTTATAGGTGATGCATGCGTCTCCCATTTTTATGGCCACCTTATCCGGATAACGGGACGCGGTTTCATCCAGAATATATTGCAACAGATAGTTAGTCATTCTTCCTTCCCAGATTTTCAGCGATGATTTTCTTTTGTATCTCACTTGTTCCGGAATAAATTTTGGATGCGATCGAGTCCCTGAGCTGTTTTTCCACATCGCTTTCCTTCATGTATCCGTATGCACCGAAAAGCTGAACGGCATCAAGGCTGCTCTTCACCCTGACATCAGACACATAAAGCTTTACCATAGACGCATCTGCCATGTTGATATCTCCGGTTTTATCATATGTCCAGCATGTCTTGTAGAGGAGTAATTTCGATGTTTCGATACGCATCTTCATGTCAATCAATTTATCTGAGACAGCAGAAAACTGGCCGATATTCTGCCCGAACTGTTTTCGCGAATTCGCATATGCCAGTGCCATTTCATATTGCTGCGCCATGGCGCCGATATGGTAGGCACTCATGATGATCCTTTCCCAGAACATGGACACGTTGAAAACCGTCATGCCCCAGCGCTCTCTGCCGAGAAGCGCCTCAGGAGACACCCGGCAATCGGATAAAACGATTTCACTCATGGAAGAGGTTCTAAGCCCCATCTTATGAAAAACCTGGCCGATCTGTAATCCCGGATTTCCTTTCTCAACTATAAAGGCGGATATGTCCAGCATCTTCATTCCCTTGGGATGCCTGGCATAAACGATCAGCAGATCGGAAACAGGCGCATTGGTCACAAATATCTTTGCGCCTTCAATCGTATATGCGGTGTCTGTTTTACTTACAGTCGTGAGCATGCCTGTGGGATCAGAGCCCGCAGAAGACTCGGTGATGGCATTACCGCCGATATATTCCCCTTTTGCAATTTTAGGCAGATACTTCCGCTTCTGGTCATCTGTGCCATGGTTCATTAACGGAACCGCAACCGTACAGATGTGTGCAACTATTGAAAAAATAAGCCCTTCGTCTTTACAGGTGCGAGATAGGTTCTGGATGGCAAGTGCCGTTGAAAGCATATCAAGGCCGGAGCCTCCGTATTCTCCAGGAACAGGAAGCCCATGGATGCCTATGTCACCACATACCCGCCATTTATGCATAGGGAAAATACTCTTTTCGTCATCCTCGAATACGCTTTCATTAAGCCCTTTGCGGCTGGCTTCCCGAATGAGCCGGCATATCTCTGTTTGCTCTTTTGTGAGACTGAAATCCATCTATATCCTCGCAAGTGTTTCTGCCAGATAACTCAACCGGCACGCACCCCGCCGGATCTTTCCGCTACTGGTTTTATGAATGGAACCGTGTTTGATCAATATGGTTTCATATACCGGCAACCTGAATCTCATAGAGACTTTCTTTCTGATCAAATCACTCACTTCCCATCGATTGACATCAGGAAATTTTCTATCAATTTCCTGAACGATAACCAGTTTTTCTTCTCCATCCATATCCACTGAAAATGCCGCATTACAACCGGTTCTGAGCGATGGATGGCAAGCTTCGATGGCATCTTCGATATCATCCGGATAATAATTGTTCCCCCGGATTTTAATTAAATCCTTTAACCTTCCGGTAAAAAACAATTCTCCCTCAAACAGAAAACCCAGATCTCCTGTACGAAGGAAGGGGCCATCCCCGTCATCTGGACAATATGCCATAAACGTATACCCTGTCTCCTCTGGTTTGTTATAATAATCCTTTGCAACACTTTTGCTTTCTACCCATATCTCGCCAACCTCATTTGCCCCGCATCTGTGACCCGTCTCGGGATTTACAATGATGACGTGGTTGCCTTTCAAAGGCGCTCCGCAACTGACAAGCAGTACACTTTTGCTATCCGGGTCAGGAATATGTTCTACCTTGTTTTTTTCCAAAGCATTCGCGTTAAAAGCCATGACAACCGGCGCTGTTTTTTTCCCGGAGCCGGAGACGATCAATGTCGATTCCGCCAGCCCGTAACACGGATAAAAAGCTTCTTTTCTGAAACCGCAGACCTTGAACCTATCAAAAAAACGGTCCATGGTTTCAGGACGAATCGATTCCGCGCCATTAGCTGCCACTTCCCATGAACTTAAATCAAGTTCCTTGATCTGTTCGGAGGTTACTTTTTTAACACAAAGTTCATATGAAAAGTTGGGACCGCCACTGACATTTCCACGTGTTTCAGATAGAATTTTAAGCCATCTATAGGGTTTTCTCAAAAAATCAAGCGGTGAGAATAAAGCTGTGGTGGCACCGACGTAAACGTTATGAAGCATACCGCCTATAAGGCCCATATCATGGTAAAGCGGTAGCCAGAAAACACCTTTCTGTTCACTCGTGGTCTCGAATGATTGTTGAATCAACATCAAGTTATGCAACACATTGTGATGGGTGATTCTGACACCCTTTGGATTTGCCGTGGAACCTGATGTATATTGAATAAAGGCAATATCGTCCCCGCTGATAAAGGTTTGATCTTCCGGTTCTCTGATATCGTCCATCATTTTATCGGTCAGGAGCCATTTCATGGTTTTAAATTGAGACTCGATATCCATATACGATCTTAAAAGATCGTAAGTTGTGCTATCTGAGAGAAAATATGCGGATTTTGAATCGGAAATGATGGTCTGCAGCCTGTATTGCATGGACGAAGTTACCGGTGGATAGGCAGGCACGGCAACAACACCCGCATAAAGGCAACTGAAAAAGGCGGTGATATATTCCAGTCCGGGAGGATAAAGCAGGATCACCGCGTCGCCAGGTGTTATCTTTTTTCTCATGCCATCTGATATGCGCCGTGCTTTTCTGACAATTTCTCCATATGTCAGGTTTGTTTCTTTTGTCTGATCATTTTCAAGAAAATCCACGTATGAAAAGGCGGCTTTATTGTAATGATCTTTCATTCGCATATTGAGCACATCAATAATCGAACAGAATTCCTTGGCATTCTCCTTTTGAATCTCGGTCAACAAAACTTGCACCTGTGTATTTCTAATATTGCCTGAACCGAATAACAATCCATTGAAATCTCCGGGCCCTTGGCAGTCCAAAAAACGTGGATCAATTGTCGCAAAATCACGACAAACCACAGATTCATTCCCCAATGCCTGCACAATACCCGAAAAATATCATATCTCAAGCGTCAAATCCAAACTTACTATATTGATTTTATGGTATATATCATTGATTGTAATCATCACTCCTTGAATGATGATATAACATCTGAATCATTATGTAAACGAATAATATATTCAATAATTGCCTATCAAATACAAAACATCGTTATTTAATATGAACTTAAATTCTATATTAAAATAGTTAATCTGTTTTAGATATGATAACGAACAGATACATTCTCTAAAATGTTCAGCCATCCGTCTTCGGGGCTTTATATGGACGTACCGGAAAGGGGCGTTGGTTTTTGAGGCTTAAGGTGCATATAAAATAACCTTATCAATTTACGAAGTCGATATGATGGTGACAGAATGCCAATAGAAATGAGCCCCCCGTTTTTTTCACCGTCCAAAAATCTTCTGCACAACCCAAATGGGAAAATCATTTTAATTTTTAAACCTCATATGTTTGTGGTCATGCAAACCCCATGGCCGTTCTAACCTTGCACATATTGTCTGTTGCAGTCAACATCTCCAAAAGGACAAATGCGACTTCCAGTGCCGTTGCCGGAGATGTGGACGTGATGATGTTACCATCGACAACAACAGGTTGATCCTTCACATGTGCCCCGAATGATTCAAGCTGCTTTCTTCGCACGCCATTAAGCAAATGATATGTGGTTGCATTTTTTCCTTTCAGAATGCCGCTTTTACCCAGAGGAAGCGCCCCTACGCATATGGACGCGATAATCTTTCCGGACGCATGAAACTGACGAATAATTCTTAAAAAATCCTCATGATAGGCATCTTCGTAGAATTTGGATTCTTTAAATCCGCCGGGTAGGGCCAATGCATCAAAATGAGCCACATCTATCTCATCCACCTGGAGCTCCGGTATCACTGTAAAATTCCAGGTACATTTAATATGCGTTCTTCGGCCTGCTGTCGTGACATTTACCGGTGTATCCCCCACATGCCTGCTCCATCCAAGCACATCCGTAAACACACTTGCTTCGTACGCTTCAAATCCCTGGGCCAGAAGCAGTAAAACATTTTTCATCTTTTTTACACCATTTGACTGGAAATATTATTGAAGATTTTCATATGGCGAAAACCCATTAACGGGACATTCCGGCTATATGCCTGAATGCGGCTTCCATGTTTTTCTGAAAATGGTGAAGCGTGTAAAAAGATAAATATTTTTTTCTGCCAGCCTCACCCATTCTCATTCTCTCATCTGGATGGTCTATCAACCAGGCAACTTTTTCTGCCAGGTCATGGGCGTTCTTTTTTTCAATCAGGAAGCCATTCTGTCCGTTATCGATTATTTCTGGAATGGCGCCTTCGTGAGTGGAGACAACAGGCAAACCGCAGGCCATGGCTTCCAGCAATACCAGGGGGAAACATTCGTTTAGGGTTGGAAAGACAAAAATATCTGCTTCCGACAAGGCCTGCAATTTTTCTTCTCCATATTTGGGCCCGGCTACATTTATGACATCTTCAATGCCATACTCTTTAACCAGTTTGTTAAACATATGCTGACCCGTATTTCCGGCGGGGTTACCCACAAAATCAACCTTGAACGAATAGCCCCTGTCTTTCAAAATATGACAGGCACTTAAAACGGTAAGCGTCCCTTTGGCAACAAGCAAGTTGGATAAAAAAAGAATTTTCAGGGTCAATTTTTCCGGTGCGTGTCTGTTTTCATGACATATTTGAGGTTGTGGAATACCATTGGGGATAAAAAAAACCTGATCCGGTTTTACAATACCATCGATATCGTTAAAAAGAAGAGGGGACAAAAGGATGACGAATTCCTTATCAAAAGCCCACTCATATATTTTCCTTACAAACGGATTACGCGTTTTTTCTTTGATGCCTTTTAAATGAAAATGAAAGACAATTTTCGCCTTATAACACTTCATCAGGAGGATATAAAAGCAGTCTCTGTAGAATGGGATATTGATGGCCACAATACTGAAGTAAACAAAATCAGGCCGGAATTTATGCAAAATGGCAAAAAGCCTAAACCAATACGTAATAAAAGAGGCAATTTTTCCGACCCTCGGTCTGCCGATATCCTTAATGGAACGGGAATAATGCAATGGCAATATGTTCACTTCGAACTCATCATTTGATTTCAAATGATCCACAACATATTGACTCATGGTGTTTGAGCCATGAACAGGCGGCGGGAGCGTGGCAAACAGCAGAATCTTCTTTTTCATAGGCATTTGGGTTCAGTTCTCAAATGTTTATTCAGGTCACGTTTCTATTGAGTGACCGGATTCCCGGGCATTCCTTGAAAAGTTCTTCCTTGCGATTTCTGTAATAGCTCCAGAAAGGAAACTTGCGGCATTGCTCAGGCCTTACGGGATAAATCGTGCATACCTTATCATCACCGTCATTCAGAAAAACACAATCAAATTCCTGACCCGCAAAGCGTTCATTGATGGTGAATCGATTCCCTCTTTTATGAAGGTATTTTTCAATAAACAGGACAGGGGAAATATTCAGAAAACGGCTGATTTCCGCTATATCTTTCTGATTGACCCAGATATCACCGGACTCTCCCCTGCAACAGCGTCCGGCACATGCTTTACAGGCCTCGGGATCAAATTCATAGTCAAACCCGTCTTTTCTGATTATCGTCATTTTTCCCGCGTGTATGCCTGAAACTGGGCCACTATCTTCGGTACGTGGTTTACTTTTATTAAGTGTTAATCGGAAATGTTCCAAACTTGGACATGGACTATACTGAAGACAATCGGCTGCTGTCAATATTTTCCATGGTTATCCGGATGATTTTCGGCCACCCGGTTTGAATTGTTCAGACCGATGTTAACGTTTATACACCCCAAAAATGAAAATTCATCCGAAGTAGAAAAAAGATATTTTAAAGAATTGCCATGGTCTTTCATATACATTAATATGCCCGACGTATCAACGAAGAGGGTGCAATCAAACATATGGGGAAGTTGAAAAAAAAGCGCAACAAGAAAATGACAATGTCATTACCCTAAAATAAGGATACGGGATTGAATCTGTTCAGTATTAAATCACGAAAACATGCGGTTGGCATGATGCTGACCGGTGCCCTGATGATCAGCTTTTCAGGCGTATATGTGAAGCTTGCCCATGTATCATCTGAAACCGCTGGTTTTTACAGGGTAATTTTCGGCGCGATCCCGCTTTTCATTATTCTTCTTGTTAAAAGAGAACCCTTATGGAAAGGGTGGTACACGTGTCTTTTGGGTATCACAGGCGGAATCTTTTTTGCGATTGATCTGTTTGCCTGGCACAAAAGTATTCATTATATCGGCCCTGGCCTTGCAACCATTCTGGGTAATTTCCAGGTCTTTTTCCTGGCAGGTATTGGCATATTCGTTCTCAAGGAAAAAATAACCCCCCGTCTTCTGCTTGCCATACCGTTTGCCATCGCAGGCCTTTTTCTTGTGGTGGGTGTGGCATGGGAGAATCTTTCGTCAGCCTATAAAACCGGTATTTTTTTAGGAATCGTTACGGCCATGTGCTACACTGGCTATATTCTTTCCCTGAAAAAACTCCAGTCCATGCCAAAGCCCCTTTCTGCGGAGGCAAATCTCTTAATCATCTGCCTTTCCACTGCGACCATCTTTGCCTGCCTCATGCTGTTTCAAAAAAATGCGTTTGTGATACCGGATATTCAAAGTTTCTTGTCTCTGGCCGCCTATGGGTTTTTAAGCCAGGCATTGGGATGGATGATCATATCCCGTGCACTTCCTCATCTCCAGACGTCTGTCACAGGGCTTCTTCTTCTCCTGCAGCCGACTTTCGCTTTTGCCTGGGATATGATCTTCTTTAGCAGGCCGACATCATTATTGGATATCACAGGGATCATGCTTACCATTTTTGCCATTTATCTGGGTTCGGCACGACAAAAGTAATCCGCCCAAAAGCATCAAAAACAGATCATTGCCTGACTGCCCGTCATTGCCCGGCCACAAATGCAATTGCAGCTTCAAAAATGCCCAAGCCTTCCCCTATCTCATCCAGTGTGATATTCAATGCCGGGAATATGCGAAAAATATACCCCTGGGTCATGTTGATAAAGAGACCCGTTTTCAAACATTCTGAATACACTTTTTCAGCCATGAGCTTATCCCTGAATTCCACAGCCACAAGAAGTCCCCGGCCTCTCACATCAGAAATGAGTTCCGGATATCTTTTTTGCAGGGTTTTCATTCGGTCGATCACATATTTGCCAACAGTTTCCACATGGTTTTCAATATCATGATCCATCAGATACTGAATCACGGAAAGTGCGGCTGCACATCCCAAAGGATTGCCACAATAGGTCCCCCCGTGATCTCCGATTTCAACCTTTTTGGAGACCGCTTCTGTCACTGCAAATGCGGCAAAGGGAAATCCCCCCCCAATGCCTTTGGCCATGGTCATAAAATCGACTTCCATTTTATGACGATTTACGGCAAACATCGGTCCGGTTCTGCAGAATCCGGTCTGGACCTCGTCAACAATCAGGTATACACCATTTTCACGGCACAATGCGGATACGCCTTCAAGATAACCTTCTTTGGGTATGATGACACCGCCCTCCCCCTGGATCGGCTCCAGAAGAACGGCTGCGACCTTGTCATCTATTTCCCGGGCCATGGCATCAAGATCGTTAAAGGGAACAAACCGGTAGTTGGGCATGAGCGGATTGTATTTTTCCCTGTGCTTTGACTGGCCGGTAGCTGAGGCAGTGCTGATCGTTCTTCCATGAAAGCTCTGGGTCATGGAAATCACGTCAAGACGGCCTGATATCTTCCTGGCCAGTTTGATGACCGCGTCATTCGCTTCTGCGCCGCTGTTTGCAAAAAAGACGTTGGAAAGCTTTCCGGGTAAAATTTCGGCCATTTTCTTGAGAAGGGCTGCCCGTACCGGAGAATAGACAAGCCCTGAACTCGGTGTCTGAAGAAGGGTCCGGCTTTGTTTCGATATGGCATCTGCAAGAACCGGATTGGCATGACCAATACTGGTTACACCCCATCCTGCAGTGAGATCAACATATTTTCTGCCGCTTTCATCCCATACATACACGCCCTCGCCCCGCTCAATGGCAACAGGTATTTTCTTGAAAAAAGGAATTGCATACATGTTTTCGGTTGATATTGTATCCATCAGATGTTCCTTCTCATTTTTATTGAAATCTGTTAAGTTCTGTTATGAATCGTTACTTGACAATCCTGGTTTACTGATAATTTTATGATACCATTCGGCATTTGGTCAACCCCTGATTGTCTGAACAAACACCAGGTTATATGCCATAGGTTCATTCACTTGAAAAGAAATTAAAAGGAACAAAAATGAAAATCGCATTTCCGGCACAAGAGAATTTAGGATTGAAAAGCCCTGTTTTTAACCATTTCGGGTCCGCACCTGTCTTTATCGTTGTGGATTCTGAAACGCAAGAGCTCAATATCATTAACAATCAGGACCTTAACCATCAGCATGGCAATTGTCAGCCCCTGGTTGCGCTGGGCGGTACAAAAGTGGATGCCATTGTTGTCGGCGGCATTGGTGGCGGTGCCCTGAAAAAACTGATGAATGAAGGCATGACCGTTTTTCGTGCGACTGAAGGCACTGTATATGAGAATATGACACTTTTCAAAACCGGAAAGCTACAAAAATTCACCATGGACCAAACATGCATGGGCCACGGGCATGGCATCATGGGAGGGTGCAGCCATTAAAACAAGTCCATTGACTGAATTCAAATTCATCCTAATTATTTAAATAAAAACGGAGGATAACATGCCTATTTTTGAATACACATGTGATCATTGCGGTCATCAGTTTGAAAAACTGGTATTCAAGAGTGATGAAGATCAGGTTTCGTGCCCGAAATGCAACCAAAAGAAAACCAAAAAAGTGATCAGTGCGACCCGTATGATAACCGGTTCCGGTAAAGGCTGCGGCGATGGTGCGGCCAAAGGTGGTTTTTCCTGAGCGTCTTAGCATTTATTTGGCGGTCTGCCATAAAACCAAGGTTAACTTATGCTGATTTATAACGATACATTTGCCTGGGACGGATTTGGAGGCAAGCTTAAACTAGCGAGTGGTGAATGCTGGCTCCGGATTATCGATCGGAGAAAGGCGTCTGCCGAAGGTGAAGGTGTGACTTTTGTCAGGCCCTACATCATCATTGTATCAGATAAATCTGGCAAAAAAATGTCTGTAAAAAGCTGTGCCGGTCATATTGCCACACTTGTCACGGAAAAATTCAATATTGCCCCCAACCGGATGTATTATATCGAATATTATGACAAAATTGAATATGGCCAGAACCCCAGGAAAACCATTCCGGAAAAATTTGAATCTGTCGAATTCGACTGGCATGACAGCAAGGCCATTAACCCGAGATGGCGATCTGTCAATCAATCGATTATCGATATGATCAAATCCGCTCTCAAAGCAACGCCACCACTCCCGGTATCTGATTATTGATCAGACCGCCTGTGATGTGCAAAACCATTTTTGCCATCAGCCAAAATACAGATAACCCACTATAATTACTGATATTATGTTTATGTTGACAAATCAATGATATCATTATAATGTTCTCGTTTTGTTTATTTTTAACTAATTTTCAAATGAAAAAAATTTGAGACAAGGAGCATAGGTAAAATCATGGCACAAGAATTAGCTGACAGACGCGACCTGGATTTCGTAATCTGGGAACAATTGAATGGCGAAGAGCACCTCAAACACCCATTATTCAAGGAATTCAACAGAAAAACCTGTGATATGATCATTAATGAGGCAAGAAGCCTGGCCATCAAAGAAGTTCTCCCCACACTCGCAGAAGGTGACACCATTGGCGTTCATTATGAAAACAACACGGTTAAACTTCCTGAGTGTTTTAAACGCCCCTTTGAACTGATGAAAGAAGGCGAATGGGGCAATCTTCAGGTACCTTCTGAAATGCATGGCCAAGGCGCGCCACCATTTGTCGCCACTGCTGCTATCGAGTATTTCATGGCTGCGAACTGGGCTCTGTTCTCATACCTTGCAATGGGATGCTCTACAGCCGGTATGATTCAACACTTCGGCACGCAAGAACAGATCGATCAATATGTTCCCAAACTGGTTTCGGCAGATTGGGGCGGCACCATGCTCCTGACCGAACCTCAGGCAGGAACGGATGTGGGTGCAATTGAAACAATAGCCACCCAAAATGATGATGGGACATATAATATTACCGGCAACAAAATATTCATCACAAATGGTGAGCATGATCTGGCAGATAATATTATTCATCCCGTACTTGCCCGAATCGAAGGGTCTCCTGCCGGCACCAAAGGTATTTCCATTTTTATCGTTCCCAAATTTATGATCAATGATGATGGCAGCCTGGGGGAGAGAAATGACATTCTCTGCACAGGCACGGAAGAAAAAATGGGTATTCACGGCAGTGCCACCTGCAGCATGACCATGGGGTCAAAAGGGAAATGTACCGGTTTTCTTCTTGGCGAAGTCAACAAAGGCATGAAAATCATGTTCAACATGATGAATGAAGCGAGAATGGCGACCGGCCTTCAGGCCCTTTCCTATGCCTCTGCCTCCTATCTTCTGGCAGTCAATTACGCCCGTGAAAGATTACAGGGCCGGGATATCGAAAACTTCTTCGATGCCGCAGCCCCGTCTGTTCCCATTATCAAGCATCCTGACGTCAGACGCAACCTTCTCTGGATGAAATCCTATCTGGATGGCATGAGAAGCTTTTTCTATTATGCAACCATCGTCGGTACAAGAAGCATCACCGCTGACACCGAAGAAGAGCGGAAAAAATGGACAGATATGTTTGAACTCCTGACGCCTCTTGCCAAAGACTATCTTGCGAATCATGGGCATGACATCTGCGTCCAGTCCCAGCAGGTTCATGGTGGCGTGGGCTACTGCAAAGATTTTCTGCCTGAACAATATACCCGGGACATTAAAATCACCTCTATCTTTGAAGGGTGCAGCGGTGTCCAGGCCATGGACCTTCTTGCACGGAAAATGCCCATGGACAAAGGAAAGGTATTCATGATCTTTCTGGGTGAGATCACGGATATCATCAATCAGGCAAAAGAAATTGAAAGCCTTAAAGATATTGCCGCCAAAACTGAAAACCTGGTCAAACGCCTGGGAGAAGTTGCCATGCACCTGGGTAATAAAGCCATGGCCGGCGAAATCAAACTGGCGTTTGCCTATTCCCACCCGTATCTTGAGGTCATGGGTGACACAATCATGGCATGGATGCTCCTCTGGCGTGCCGTTGTAGCCGCCCCAAAAATTGAAGGCGCAAAGAAAAAAGACCAGGCATTTTATCAGGGCCAGGTCAAAACCGCTGAATTCTTTATCAACGTGGTTGTGCCAGCCACCATTGGCAAAATAGAAGGTATTCTTGCCATGCACCCGGCAGCCATCGATATCCCGGATGACGGTTTTGGCGGCATCTGATCGCAATAAATTGTAACAAAAGATAACAACAAAACACAATACGGGCCGGTTCCTAAGTCTCTTTACAGGAACCGGCCTTTTTCTTCCCCTTGCCGCTTACGATTGTGCCAGCCTGTTTGATTACCAAAATGTAATCTTGCCATCATGTTCTGATCATTTTCCTGTGATAATTATTATGGGTTATAACTGATACATGTGTGGAGAAAAATTTTAATGACGCGTATGATCAAAATAGGTTCAAGCCGCTATGGCATCCTTCTTGTTTATCTGATGGTGAGTCTGATTGCCTTTACCGCATTAAGGGGTGTCCTTCTTATTCAGGCATGGGGAAATATCGAGCATACACTCACCACTTTTTCCACCATTTTCCTTGCAGGTTTTATTTATGATATGGCTTTCAATATCTATTTCTGCCTGTTTTTTTCATTGCTGTTCTTATTGGTTCCCAACAAGGTGTATACCCATAGAATATTCGGCATATTCACCCGGAGCTTTTTCTTTGTTCTTATTTTCGCACTCTATTTTGTCCTGGTTGCCGAATGGCTGTTCTGGGAGGAGTTCAGTACCCGGTTTAATTTCATATCTGTTGATTACCTGATTTACAGGCAGGAGGTGACACAAAATATCCTTGAGTCTTATCCGGTGCGATGGCTCCTTGCTGCAATCGGCGCGCTATCTCTTTTCACGCTTTATATGATCAGAAATCCCCTGTCGCACGTGTTGTCCATAAAAGAAGGCTTTTTAAAAAGGCTCACGTTTACCCTGACGATAATCACACTTGCACTGTTGATCTATGGGGGAATCGATCAGTCACTGAGAGATGTTTCCGATAATAATTATGTGACGGAACTGGCCTCCAATGGACCTTACCAGTTCGTGGCCGCATTCAAGAGCAATTCGCTGGATTACGACACATTTTACCGGAAAGGAAATGATGACAGCCTGTCAAAAGTCTTGAAGGAAATGGTTGGCAAAAAAGATCAAGGCGGCGGCCTGTATGATATTTCAAGGCAGATAGCATGTGATGGTGAAGAAAAAAGATTGAATGTCGTTCTGATTACGGTGGAAAGCTTAAGCGCCAAATATCTGTCCCGGTTTGGCAACGAGGATGGCATTACACCGTTCATGGATCAGTGGTTCAAGGAGGGGTTGCTCTTTACCAATTTTTATGCGACCGGCACCCGGACAACAAGGGGACTGGAAGCCATCACTCTCTCTTTTCCCCCGGCACCGGGACGGTCCATTGTGAAAAGACCGGACAATGAAAATTATTACAGCCTGGGTAAAGTCTTTAAGGAGAAGGGATATGATGTTGCCTTTTTATATGGCGGCTTCGGGTTTTTTGACAATATGAACGCTTTTTTTTCCGGCAACGGTTACCGTATTGTCGATCAGACAGACTTCACGGACGAAGAAATATCGTTTAAAAACGCATGGGGCGTGTCAGATGAGGATTTATACGGAAAACTGATAAAAGAGGCGAATCAATCCTTCGAGACCGGGAAGCCGTTCTTTTTTCATGTGATGACCACAAGCAATCACAGGCCATATACCTATCTGGACGGGAAGATCGATATCACGCCGGGTACGAGCCGAAAAGGTGCCGTGAGATACACGGATTATGCCTTGCAGCAGCTGATAATATCAGCGAAAAAGCAGGTCTGGTTTACCGATACCATTTTTATTGTTGTGGCGGACCACTGCGCCGGCAGTGCCGGAAAAGTCGGCTTGCCCATTGACAAATATCATATCCCATTATTCATTTATGCTCCCGGTTATGTTCAAAACAAAGAAGTGAATAAAATCGCCTGTCAGATAGATATCGCCCCCACCCTTCTTTCATTGTTGAATTTTAATTACAAAAGCTATTTTTTCGGCAGGGATATTTTATCCGATGACTTCATCGAACGGGCGCTGATCGGAAACTATCAAAAGCTCGCGCTCTATAAAAACGATACCCTGGTGATTTTATCGCCCCGGAAGCGGATTGAAATCATAAACACGCCCTGGAAAAGTGACCGGATTGTCGAAGAGAAATCGGTCGCCACCCTTATGGATATTGAGACCATGTCTTATTATCAGGGAGGAAACTATATATTGGAACATAAACTCAATAAATGGCCCCCCCCTGGCACATTATCATTGGAGAAAGGCCGGACATTATCTTTCAGGTGAGATTCAGATATTGCGATGTCTTTTTTTAAGCGGGAAGGTAATCGTTAAAATGATTCCCCCGGCTTGATGATTCTTTACGGTTATGTCCCCTTCATGGGCATGAACAATAGCATAGACCAGACTTAGTCCGAGTCCCGTACCTGGCAATGACCTGCTTTTATCACACCTGTAAAACCGTTTGAATATATGCGGCAGATGTTCTTCGGCAATGCCCATTCCGGTATCTTTGAAAATCAACACGATAGCATCACCCATTTTTTGACCTGTAATGGCTATCTGGCCGCCCTCGAATGAATATTTCAGGGAATTGTCAATGATATTTGCCACCATGCGTTGAAGCATCTGCTTTTCTCCGATAATCATCAGCGTTTCCGGAACATCTAAAGCAATTTCGATATTCCTGTCCTCAGCGATGGGCTCAAACAACAGAACAGCACTCTTAAGAACAGACGAGAGGTCCAACTCCTTATAAGCGTGTTCGTAAACGCCAGCTTCGGTTTCGGAGATATATAACATGGTATTGACCATATTCACGATCCGGTCACACTCTTCTATGGTTTTCCCGGCCATTTTCCGGTAATCATCGACACTCTGTCCTGAATTCAGCGTGATTTCCGCCATTCCGCGGATTCCGGTCACAGGACTTTTCAGATCATGGGCGATATTGTCACCCATTTCCCTCATTTCCTTGATCAGTGTTGAAATCCGTTCCACCATTTCATTGAAGGTGATCGCCAGTTCTTCAATCTCATCCCCCCGGTTTTTTAACTGAACACGTTTTTCAAAGTTACCTGCGCCAATGAGCCGTGTTGTTTTGGTAATTTCCCTGACGCCTTCGAGTGCCCTTTTGGACATGAACCATCCCACAAATGATGCAATGAAAATGATAAGTCCCGTAGAAAAACCAAAAACGCTTTTAAAAATGTCTACAAATCCGGCTTCATCCCTCATCTTCTTCCCGACCTGAAGAATGGTATCCGGCCCGATTCTGGCATAGACAATACGGGTTTTGTATGGCGAATGGCGATCAAGCAATGTCTCAAATACGGGTTGTGTCTGTATGGACATCTGCCTGATGATTCGTTTTTTGGATTCAGTCTGCGGCCACAGGGCTGTATCGGATGAATCTATGATTTCACCCCCAAGAGAAAGTATCTTGTAGAACATGGTATCAATCCCCTCGGCTTCCGATTCAATCCGAACCGTCTCCTTCAGCGCTTCCATACCATTCAAGGATAGAACTGAGGAACATTCATGCACTTCGCTTAAAAGCGCTTTATCCATGGTTTTGAGAAATGCCGAGGTCATGGCCACATAGAAGATAAAAAACAATAGAAGGATAAAAAACGAGAAGAAACCCGCATACCAGATGGTCAGCCGTAATGCCAGGGTCGATTTGATTTCAAGACGGTTTTTTAAGGACATACCCCACACCGCGAATGGTTTGAATGAGCTTGATGTCAAATTCATTGTCGATTTTATCCCTGAGCCTACAAATGCGTGCTTCGACAATATTTGTCTGGGGATCAAAATTGTAATCCCACACATGCTCCATGATCATGTTTTTGGACACCACTCTTTCTGCATTCCGCATTAAGTACTCGAGCAATGAGAATTCCAGAGGCTGAAGAACAATAGGCGTATGATCCCGTTTTACTTCCCGGGTAAGGAGGTTCAGACTGAGCCCGGCATAAGACAGGGACGACGGTTCTGAAACGCCTGTATTTCTTCGGATCAGCGCCTGAATTCTTGCAAGGAGCTCTGAAAACGAAAACGGTTTGGTCAGATAATCATCCCCCCCTTTCTGAAGGCCTCTGATACGATCATCCACTGCCCGCTTGGCGCTCAGAATAATAACAGGCGTATTATCTTTCTGTTTCCGCATTTCTTCAATGAGTGTCAATCCGTCCAGTTTGGGAAGCATGATATCAACCACAGCTGCATCATAAGAGAACGTGAGTGCCATATCAAGACCATTTTCACCATCTTCGGCATGATCTACCGAATATCCGTTATCCCGCAACCCGGCCAGAATAAAAGACGCTATATTTTTATCATCTTCAATTACCAAGATACGCATACTAACCGATATCCTTATTTATTTGTTTTTATATAAAGAGTATACAGGATAGAGTTAACCATAAGATGATCTGTATATTATTATTTGGTAATCTTCGACCAATGCTTAAAAAATTTCAATCCAGGGATTATTTGATGACAACGCCGCAAACCGTACTGAAATTATCCTCAAGATAGACATTTCCTGCAACCCATCCGTTGGTTTTTCCTTCAACCGCGATATAGACGTCAACATGGTCCGATACCGGGGTCGCTATCTTAAACGAGCCAAAACCACCAGCTTCCGAATCCCTGGTTTTAAAAGTTTGATTCTCTGGTTGCAGCCAAATTCCCGAGCGCAAAGAAAACAGGATTATTCTGTTTCTTATTTTCTTTGGATATCCAAGAAGTTCGATCTCCAGCCCCGGCCATGTTTTGTATTTGTTACTGTAAGTGTGCAGTTTTAAAAGCACATTGACTTGATTTTTTTTGTAAAACAGGTTGGCGGAGATATTGTACCCATGGGGGGTGAGGTGGTGCCGCAGTGTGGCATTCCATTGATAGGCATTTCCGGAAAACCTTCTCTTCTGAAACAAGAACGGGTTAACCAGATTCAGTAACGACAGATTCCTCTGAAATTTGAGATAATCTTTTTCCGGATCGGTCAGATCGGAATAGGCGATATATCGCCTGATCCCGTTTCCGGACGGATGGATCCCCCTTTGTTCATAGGGTTCATCCGGACGAAACAGATCATACACATATGCGGTGAAATCGAGCCCGGTAAAATCCCGTTCAGAGATATCCCGGCCCTCTTCCGCCATCATGTCGCTGGTCATGTCATCTGCTTCACTGGTCGTGCATAAATCGATATAAAGGATACTGTTCAGGTAATTCAACCATAAAACAAGGTCCTCAAAGGCATAGGTGTCGAAGAAGAACTGGTCTTTTTCAATGGACAGATTCATTTCATATTGGGCTTCAACTCCTGCTGAATGGAGCCGGACCATTTCCTGGGGATGATTGTTCTTCAAGTTAATGAGGTCTTCATCCTTTATTTCTGAAACCGCTATCGTCTCTTCGAAAAAATCGAAGTCATACACTTCGTTATAACTTTTGATGCCCCTTCTCCCCAGAACCGCTCTGTGCCACTCTTCGTGAAGCCAGGACGTCCCTGGTGGAAACCATGTGGACAAGAAATCAAAAGCGGCGATTGAAAAAATCGTCTGCCATCTGGGTTTCTCTTTCAAAAGGTCGATCAGGTAAGCATGGGACAGCTGATAAAAATTTTTTGACAGACAAAGGGACTGATTCATACTAGGTAATTGGAAATCCGATTCCGTATTATAGGGAAAATCCAGAATCGGAAACTCGAGTGAAAGGTGGTGCGCTTCAATCACTGAAGGAACCGTTTTTTCCGCTGCAATCGACATCAGGGGGATGAGCATCATCAAGATAAAAACAATTGAAGAATATCTCCGCAGGAAAGGGTTTTGGGTGTTCACGACGCGCTCTCCCGAACGATATAGCCGACGCCGCGAACCGTATGAATCAGTTTTTTATCAAAATCCTTATCTATTTTTTCACGCAGTTTGCATATTCTTGCTTCAACGACATTTGTCTTAGGGTCAAAATTGTAATCCCATACATGCTCCATGATCATCGTCCGGGTCACGACCTTGTTCTGGTTTCGCAATAAATATTCCAAAAGGGAAAATTCAAGGGGCTGAAGATCGATCTTCCTTCCTGACCGGTGAACTTCATGGGTCAACAGATCCATTGTAAGGTCGGAAATGGACAGGGACGTCGATTCCAATACATCTGAATCTCTTCGTATCAAAGCCTGTACCCTTGCCAGAAGTTCAGAAAAATGAAACGGTTTGGTCAAATAGTCATCTGCACCTGTTTGCAATCCTTTGATGCGGTCATCAACCGACTGTTTTCCGCTTAAAATGATGATTGGCGTATTATTTTTTTCCACACGAACTTTTCTGATGAGGCTCAATCCATCCAGCCGGGGCAGCATCAAATCAATGATTGCCGAATCATATTGACCGCTTGACAGTAAATGGAGGCCATCTTCACCATTATCTGCATGATCGATTGCATATCCTGCCTTTTTAAATCCCGTAACGATAAATGAGGCAATCTTTTGATCATCTTCGATTAAGAGCAGTCGCATGCTTGATTTCCATTTGATGGGTGTTATCGGTTTCTACAAACATGAAATCTCATTTTTTTATCCCTATATCATAATCGGATAAAAGTTGCCATGACTATAGAAATGCATATTTTTGATTTCAAACACGGCGATGGATGATGATGGCCGGATTTTTTTTAGGGAAAAACGCTGACTGGGGATGACATTAATAGATGTGTCTAAAATAAATGATTAAAGGAAATACCGATATCATTCTCTTCACTGAAATAGGGGGAAATGCACCATGAGCCGAATTCAGAGGTTTCGGGTTTATCTTTTTTACGCTTCTTTCCCCGGGAAGCGGCAATTTTTCCAAAAGCATGACCGATATAAATGGCCAAAGGATAATCACTTGCCCAGTGGACACCATTATTGAGCATCTGGAACGATAACAATCCCATCAATGTATATCCAACAGGACGAATGAATTTATTTTCCGGATAATTCTCGGTCAACACGGTAAATGTCATCATGGAAGTCGCCAGGTGGCCGGATGGATATGCATCATAGCTCGGTACGTGTTGATGATACTCTTTAAGGCTGGGAAAAGGGGTCCATTTATCCTTGTTGTTGCTTGGCCTTGGGGAAGTCCTTCCGAATGAATGTTTTAATACCTGAACGATGATGCCGACATTCACCATGCCTTCGGCAAGCTGGCTTGCTGTCTGAAGCGCCCTGCTGTTGTCATTGTAATAGCCATAAGTCAGAAATCCGGCTGCAATACCGATATCCACAGCCCCGTCACCAATGAAGTAAAGCGATGTGCCAAAATCAGAGGGCAGTTCCAGAAAAGGAAAACCTTGGAGATTTTTTGTTTTCTGGGAAATATGCAGTCTGTCTCCCAAACGCTGGGCTTCTTCAACCAAAGGTTCATCATAATACACAAGAATACCTGTGGCGAGGGCAATACCGGCAAGATTCAGGATATTTGACCGGCTGAACGTTTGCCCCCAGAACAATGTATAATCCGGTGTGATATTTTTTATAAAATCGTATTTTCCGGGCTTTTCAAATACGATTTCATCTTCAACTGCACCATCGTTGGATGCCATTTCAGCCCTGGCCACTGAGGCAAAAAAAATGACCCAAAAAAAAATAATGAAGATAGGTATGCTATTTTTTGATCTGAATACGATTTTCCGGCATCTCATTTTTGTAAACGCTTTTAGCAAATTGATAACATCATCACCATTTTACGCTGAAATTCAGCCCGATTGCGTCATCCTTTATCAACGGTGTTACGGTCACACCTTTAAACGGCTTGGTGAACAGATAACTACTGGCAATACCGATGGCAGCCCCGGCAAGGACATCCGTGGTATCGTGCCGTTTAGAATCTACCCGGCTCCATCCCACATATGCCGCCCCCAGATAAAAGGGAATCGCCGGCTTCCAGCCATATCGCAAATACATAAAGGTTGCCCCCTGAAACGATACGGATGTATGGCCGGACGGGAAAGATTGGCTACCCCCATCCGGACGGGTTTTGTCCACACTTAATTTAAGCCCGTAGGTTACGCCCAGATTAAGGAAAAAGGATTCATAAAACTCCGTTTTTCCTTCATCATCATCAAATATAAAGGTGGATGCATAAACGGATAGTGGAATGATCAGCTGGGAAATATCCCCTGAAGTCTCAACAACGGATTTTGCATCGGCATTTTTTACCATCATTCCAAGGCAGATCATCGAAATAACGCTGCAACACATCAATCTTTTTTTCAGCATCAGATTCATTGCGAGTCTGCATGTTTCAAACTGGCAAAATGATGATAGCCATTGGCACAGCCATGCATCCTTTTTTTGTTTCATATTGTTTTGGACCTTTGAATTAGGATTTTGATATGACCCTTGTTTGGTATTTTGCATGGTTTCATAGTACAGGATGAAGATGACGTGAAGATGACCTAAAAATGACCGTTTGATTACCAGAAGATTATTCCTTGGTTAATCTGGCCCCGATGTCGGGGATAACTGGTACTTTTAGCTCATTCCAACCGGATGGGCATATGCTATCTTTTACGAATAAACCTAAAATTCATCAATACGTCCAGAATAAATACCCATGGGGACCGCTGTTGTCCTGAATTCAAGGCGAATGGTCTTTTTTATTCAGTATGTAATCATTTCTGCTCGTAAGCGCGTCCTGAAAGTCCTTTAAGATAACCCAGATAAATCCCAGAGGGAACAACAGCGGAAAAACAACGCTCAGCTTCTGGGTCTGCCATAAAAACCAGACCGGAAGAAGGGTGTAAAGAAAAATAGGGATATTGATCATCATCGCCCCTGTTGATCTCTCTTTGTAAATCAAAGAAAGGCCGGGAAGTTGCGACCGTCCCAGAACACTGTATTTGGGCGTCCGATGGAATATTCCGCCTTTTGTCAGCATACCTGAGATGACAGATAAGGAAAGAACCGGTGCCATGCCGATTGACAGCACCGGAATGAGCGGCAGAACCCATTTTGAAGACGCTTCAAATGTCACTGCATAAATGAAAAAATAGAGCAGCACCGCTCCGCTGGAAAACAGGAACAACAAGAGCTCTACCTGCAATAAATTCGCCGAGACAACGGTTTCATTGATTTGAACCGCCGGATACAGGGTTAAGGTCAGCACCATACAAAGCAGCCAGCCTGTATTTGAAAGAAGATGGGCAAAAGCCTCCAGCTTGGCCAAAGGTGTCATGATTTTTGATGCAAAAATAAGAGGCAGAAGCTTTCTTGCGGTCTGAATGGAGCCTTTTGTCCAGCGCTTCTGTTGCGTTCTGAAGGCGGCCATGGTCGTGGGCAGTTCAGACGGCACGGCATAGTCGTCCAGATAGACAAATCGCCATCCCTTTAGCTGGGCACGGTAACTGATATCAAGATCTTCGGTGACGGTGTCTGCTTGAAAGCCCCCAGCATCAACAATGACCGCTTTCCGCCAGATCCCAGCTGTGCCGTTGAAATTGAAACACAAACCATATTGGTGGCGCACATGATGTTCAATCCTGAAGTGAGCCGAAAGGAGCACACCCTGAATCCGGGTCAGCCAGGAGTGTTCTTCGTTAAGAAAGGCCCAACGGCACTGAACCATACCGATCTTTGCATCGGTGAAGCAGGAAACGGTCCGACGGAGAAAATCCTTGCCCGGCACAAAATCCGCATCAAACACGGCGATAAACTCCCCTTTCGCAGAAGCCATGCCAAAAGCCAGGGCGCCGGCCTTGAAGCCGTTCCGGTCTTTACGCCGGATCGCCTTGATGTCCACCCCCCGGCCTTGCCAGTATAGGACCCGTTCATCAACCAACGCCCGGGTTTCGTCTGATGAATCATCCAAAACCTGAATCTCCAGGCAATCCTTTGGCCAATCCAGATTTGATGCGGCGTCGATCAGCCGTTTCACCACAAACCGTTCGTTATAAAGGGGCAATTGAATGGTTACACGGGGGTCTTTATCCATTTCCGGCAAAAAAAATCCATTGGAAGAATCCTGGCGGATCTTTTTCCAGAGAATCAAAAGCCAGATCCGGTGCATGCCGTATAGTACCAGCCCCAAAAGCGCCGCCATGTGAATCAGCCATAGCATATTACCGTATGAAATCATGTATCTATCTGCTCGTTTTCACGTCTTCTCAATTCAATTTCAGCCATGACAAGCGACTTATCACCGCATGGCGGGATCGATGGAAACCGGTTTAAACTGAATCCCCGTTAGAGGTCAAATCGATATATCCGATTTGTGTTCCTTGTCGTATCAATATTATCAATTTGATTTAATGAAAGCCTCAATCTAAATTCCTTTTTCCCTGCTGACCGGTTGCGGATGGTGCCGGCACGGACAGGATAAAAATCCATATACCCCGTTTTTAGGAATATTTAAATGAAAACAAATGTATTGAACAGTCTGCCCCGCATCTTTATCATTGGCATGCTGTTTTTTATTACGCCAAATTCATGTTTGGCCGGTGCCTGGACGCGAAAATCCGGTGAGACCTATCTTCAGTTTACGCTAAACACCTATTGCGCAGATGCCCATTTTGACGAGGACGGCAATCGCCGGGATTTTTCGTCAGACGGTCATTTTACGGACGTCAATGCAAATACGTACATGGAATACGGGCTGTCAGACCGCTTGACAGTCCTGACAAGCCTGTCTTACAAATACCTTCAGTATGAAGATGAAGCCATCGAAACCAAAACCTACGGCTTTCCGGACATCGATCTGGGAACGAAATACAAACTTTCTGATACGAAGATGGGTATCTTCTCCATACAGGGAATGGTTAAAATTCCTGAAACCTATGATGAGGACGACACATTACCCTTGGGTAACGGGCAATATGACCTTGAGGTGAGACTGCTTTACGGGATATCCCTGTACCCTAAAATCCCCGGATATGTCAATCTGGAGGCCGGATATCGCTGGCGGCTTGACACACCTTCAGATGAATGTCGATATCTCGCTGAATTCGGCCTTGATTTTTCACCAAGAATTTACGGCCGCCTGAAAATAGACGGCATATTGAGCATGGAAAACAGTGACCGTTCATCGGATAACGGAAACACGCCCAATGTCAAAAACGAATCCGACCTGGGCAAACTCGATCTGGCTATCGGATATAAATTGCCGGCCGGTTACGCTATAGAACTGGGAGTTCGGCCGGAGATATATGGAAAGAATACGTCTGCCGGGACAAATGTGTCATTGGCCATAGCGTTTAAACGGTAATATCGGTTTTAATCTGAAGATCAGGTGCTTGACGAAAAATGCAGAAAAAGGCCCCAGCCAGATCAGGACCGTCGAGAGCGCATTTTCCGACCACTCTCCTGTCAAGGCATAGGGAATCAATACAGCATAGGCCAGAAGAACGGACCAGGACAAGATGGCACCGGTCAGCCCCGGGACAAAAGGAAGGACAGATATCAGATAAAGGGCATACCAGGGGTGAAGCGTGGGCGTAAAAAACAAAAAGGCCAGATTGATCAGGTAGAGGGAGTAGAAGGAGAAATTTGTTACCTCCGCCGAGCTTCTGCCGAAAAAGCTACCAGGTGTCCGAAGCCATATAACGGAGAGAGCAGCCAGGAACAGCGTACCCAATATCGTTCTGGACAGATCACCGGAAAGATGAAGGTGTGTAAGCGAGACGTAAGAAAGACCGGAAAACGCCCAGTGACGGGTGTAAAGAAAAAGGGTTTCAGCCATATGGGTCAGGTGGCCAAAAAACGGCAGACACAACAAAAGCCCGCCTGACAGCACACCCGCAAGGAACAGGTGTCGGTATTGCCGGGAAACAGACTTGAGGAGTATGGGAAAAAACAAAACAGGAAACAGCTTTATCAGACAGGACCAGGCATAAAACAAACCGGACAGGATAACCGGTAAATTCTTTTTCATTCTGTCAGGAAAAGACGAAGAACTGATGGTATTGAAGGCGATTGATAACGAAAGAAAGAAGAAGAAAATACCTGCGGCATCGATATGGCCAGATCCGCTTATCTCCAGAACGGTCAGGGGATGCCAGGCGTATAGGATGCTTCTTGAAGTCTTCAGGTCAAATTGCTTCAGGAGACGAATGATCATGACGCAGGACAGAAGATCCATGAGGGAAAGAAGCCCTTTCAACACCCAGGTCTGATGGCCCAACAAGGCGGCCATTAAAAAAACCACCTGGGCACCGGGCGGGTAAATGGTGACCAGATCAGGATGGTTGACCAAGGGAAGGATTTCCGCTGCCACTTGACTTTGGGGCAATACATGGGCAGGTGCCAGTTGATAGGGATTGTTTCCGAAAACCATTTGCAGGCCGTCCCAGATATACCGGTAAATGTCGTCTGAGAGTTCAGGCGGCCTAAAAACAAACATGACCCGGATGATGGCGGCAACACCCAAAATCAGCCAGGGAGATAAACTGCAGGTGTTTCGATCTTCGTTATATTGAATCACAGCAAGAAGAATCCAGATGGCCGCTGAAATGAAAATCAGAAGGGGTACGGAAAACCGCAGGTTTGATTGCGCGGCCAGCATGGCATACAGACAAATGATAAAAAAGGGGATTCCATATATGATAAACCGATTTCGTGTATCAATGATGTCAGCATTTTTTGTTTTTATCATCATTCTTCCAGGATCATGTTGGGGCCTTGAAAACGTTCATACCATGGATATTGGCCTTATCCAGCCGGAAAAGGTGCATGCCGAAACCGGCACCTGGACCATTCTGGACGCAAGGCCGGTTTCCATATGGGAAAAAAATCATATCCCCGGGGCCATTTCCTTTTCCTGGGAGTCTTATACCCGAACCGATGATAAAAAGATAGCCTATCGTGTGTTTCAGCCTGAGGAGATAGCCGGTATCCTGGGAAAGCGGGGAATCGATGAACAAACAAAGATAGCGGTTTACGGCGATACGGATACAAGCTGGGGTGGAGAGGCTTGGGTCGTATGGCTGCTTTCCTGGTTAGGACATACTGGCCCTGTCCGGCTGATAGAAGGAGGGATAGACGCATGGGAAAAGGCCGGATTTCCATTAACTTCTGAATCGGTGACCGGAACCCTCCTGCCAAAGACCTATCACGTGGCATTGAGATACCAATTGAATATATCTGCAGAAGCACTTGAACGAATGAAAAAGGATGTCTTTATCGTGGATACACGATCCTTCATGGAATGGATTACAGGTGACCGGGTGCCCGGAGCCGTTCATATCAACTGGGAGGAATTTTATACTGGCCCTCTCAAGACGCCCCTTGACGCAAATGCCCTTTCCCGGCTGCTTGAAAAAAACGGAATTTCATTTGACAAACCCGTCGTTTACTACTGCACCGGTGGCATCCGGTCTTCCTTTGCCTGGCTGACGCACCAGTTGGCGGGTAAAGGCTCACCTGTCAATTTCGAAGGCGGCACAGAGGAATGGAAACGACGAAAATAAAAAAATTAGGACAGACAAAGGAGAACGTAAAGATGAAAAAAAAGTATCGTTTTATTGCCAGGCTTATACTTCCTGGCCTGGTCATGGCTATGCTATGGGGTTGCGGCAGTTCCACCGACAAGAAAAAAACGAATAGTGATGAGGGAACACCGAACAGCATACTGAGCGGAGATCTTTCCCTGTTTCCAAATGCTGATCTTTTGGCATCGACAGATGATCTGTTGGATTATATCGATGCTGAAACCAAATCGGAAGAACGGATCATCATCGATACACGCTCCGCAGATGCTTATGCAGCTGGCCATATTCCGGGTGCCATTCATATGGAATGGGGAGCATTCGCTGTCTGGAATGACCCGCCGGAGAAAGCCATCCTCAAACCGGTTGCCGATCTGGAAGAACAACTGGGGGAACTGGGACTCACCCGGACATCAAAAATGATTCTCTATGACGATACGCTGACATCCTGGGGATCAGCCGGTCGTATCTTCTGGATGCTTGAATATCTGGGCTGTGTGAATGTTCAGATTTTAAACGGTGGCTGGGATAAATGGAAAGCAGACAGCCTTGCAACCGAAAAAACCACAACTACGCTTGCGCCTTCCGCATTCAGCGCTGATCTGACCCTTTTTCCGGATATCAACGTGGACAAGGATTATATTTTAAGTCGTCTCGATGATACCGACTTTGCCCTCGTCGACACCCGAACCGACGAAGAATACATGGGCTGGACACGTTACGAAGAGGCCCGTGGCGGTCACATTTCCGGTGCCGTGCAACTGCCTTACAAAGACTATTACAACACGGACAACAGCATTTTAGGCTATGCAGATCTCAAGGCCCTTTTAGAGTCCCACGGCATCACGGCAGACAAGGAAATTGTCGCTTACTGCACCGCAGGTGTTCGCTCGGGATTTTTCTATTTCCTGACAAGACTCATGGGATACAAGCATGTGGCCAATTACGACGGCTCCATATGGGACTGGGCAGCGGCAGATGCATCCACATATCCTATGGATAAGCTTGAAAATTATCAGGCACTCGTCTACCCGGAATGGGTGGATGCGCTCATCAAAGGAGAAAATCCGCCGACCTATCCGGGAAAAGGCTATGCCATCCTTTTCACGTCCTGGGCAGCTCGTTACAGTGAAAACCGGTCAGATTATAAGGGCACGCCTTATGAAGCCGGCCACATCCCTGGTGCGATTTTTCTCGACACATATTCCCTAGAGAACGGACCCAATTCGGAATATGGCGACGGGTATCAGGCGCCTGAAGAGGGAAATGCCAAACCGGTGTCCGAACTTCAGGACCTATTTGGCAGCCTGGGCATAACCACAGACATGACCGTTGTGGTGTATGCCGACGACGACATCTCAATGATGACCGCAGGCCGCATGGCCTGGTCTTTGCTCCTCGCAGGCGTTGACGATGTCCGGATGTTGAACGGAAACTATCAGGCCTGGGTGTCTTACGGCGGAGACATCGAAACCAGGCCAAACACCCTGAATGCGGTTTCTTTCGGTGATAGTTCCGGCAATCCCCAATATCTGGCCACGTCCAATGATTTGAATGATGTGATCGACGGGACCAGGACCGATTCGGTCATCGTGGATGATCGCGACTGGTCGGAATTCATCGGTGATTCAAATTCATACTACCCCTACTTCCATGCATTGGGGCGTATTGCCACGGCCCGATGGATCGGAGACTGGGTTGACATTGTCCGGACAGACGCCCAGACCCTGAAACCCTTTTCTGAAGTTGAAAAAACCTGGATCGATTCGGGATTCACATCAGAAAAGACAATGTATTTCTATTGCGGAACAGGCTGGCGCTCCGGTCTGTATACCTTCTATGCGTATCTGATGGGATGGCCGGCCGCAAATTATGACGGCGGGTGGTTTGAATGGTCTCATTACAATAATCCCAGTGAAACCGGCCACGCCGACAAGCTGGCCACAGCAAGCCAAGTCAAAGAAATGATAGACACCAACAACAATGGCAAAGCATACGTCATTGTGGAAACAGGATGGGGTCAACCCGGCAGTTCATACATCAACGGTCATGTTCCCGGCGCCATATGGGTGAACACGGATGAAATCGAATATGATTGCTTTAATGCGCGAAACGACTGGCCCGTGGATGCGGGAGATCCGGCATGCTGGGACAGAAGCACCACCGAAGAAGAGGATGCCGCCAAGGGCCTTGGTCCTGATGACACACTCCCCCGGAACTGGTGGAACATCTATCCGGACGAATACCTGCTGCCGGCCATCGCGTATATGGGCGTCGATAAAAACACAACCGTTATCGTATACAGCAAAAATGCGTCTGCTGCAGCGAGAATTCTCTGGACACTGATGTATGTGGGCGTTGAGGACGTCCATTTTCTGGATGGCGGGAAAAATGCCTGGGCAGCCGCCGGGTATAGTCTGGAAACGACCGCCAATACCCGAACACCAGTGGCCATTTTCGATCCGGATGATCCGGGTCGTGTAACCGCCATCCACCCCGAATACAAGGTGGATATCCCCTATGTGAGAGGTGTGGTAAACGGTGTTGAAAAAGATGCCATGCTTGTGGACATCCGTGACTACGAGGAGTACATTGGCGCAAGCAGGCCGTACAGTTATATTCCCACAGATGGAAGAATTCCAGGCGCGATCTGGGGCACGGATGATTTTACCAAGGATGACGGCACCCTGATGCCCCCTTCTGAACTTTATCCTTTCTGGAATGGGAAAGGCATTTCGTCAAACACACACCTGAGTTTTTACTGCGGTACCGCCTGGCGCTCAAGCCTGGCGTGGTTTTATGCGTATTTAATGGGATATCCGGAAATCAGCAACTTTGACAGTTCCTGGTTCGAATGGAGCATGGGCGAAGGCTCCGCATACAATGGTGATGACCCGGTCTTGAACCCCATTATAGATGACAGCCCCAACCTGCCGTAATCTCCGTTTACCCCCCAAAAACTCCTCCCCCCTAAGGCTGCCTGAAAAGGCAGCCTTAATAAAAATATTTTATTTGTCTTTTATTCGATGATTTCGTAACATATGGACAAATTTAAGGGGACAAACCCTGCTTTTTCCAAACATCAACCCTATGTTGAGACATTTATGACAGAAACATTCACCATCAAAGGCGACTATATCGAACTCATCAAACTGCTCAAGGCAGCCGGGCTTGCAGATACAGGCGGCATGGCCAAAATGGCGATTGAAGACGGGCTTGTGACAGTTGACGGTATAATCGAATATCGAAAAGGCCGGAAGCTGAAAAACGGACAACGTGTTGAATTCAACAACCATATTGTCATCATTACATCACCTGAAGCATCCTTATAAGGGACATATGAAAGAAACCAGACTGAATCAGGAACTCATTGATTTTTTAAAAGCCTCTCCCACACCCTTTCATGCGGTGGCCAATATGATTCAATTGCTCGGCAAAGCCGGATTCTCACCGCTTTTGGAAGCAGACGCGTGGCAGATCAACAAAGGAGGACGGTATTACATTACCCGGAATGATTCATCTTTAATCGCCTTTACTCTGGGTGAAAAAAATCTTTCTGAAACAGGCTTTCGCATGGCAGGCGCCCATACAGACAGCCCCTGCCTTAAAGTCAAACCCATTCCGGAAATCAGAAAAGAAGCATACCTGCAACTGGGGGTGGAGGTATATGGCGGGGTGCTTTTGTCCACCTGGTTTGACAGGGATTTGTCTATCGCAGGCCGAATCAACTGGATCGACAAGAAAGGAAATATCAAAAAAACGCTCATCGATCTGAAAAACCCGGTAGCCATTCTGCCAAGTCTTGCCATCCATTTTGACAGAAATGCAAATGACAATAAAAGCATCAATGCCCAGACCGACCTGCCCCCCATCCTTTTGTGCCATGCGGATGGCGATATGACCGGTTTCGGGGAAATGTTGATCAGCCATATCGGGACGCACACAAAGGCCAAAGACAAACCCGTAGCCATATCCAGTCATGAGCTGTGCTTTTATGATACACAGCCCCCAGCGTTTACAGGATTAACCGGAGATTTCATTTCAGGCGCCCGGCTCGACAATCTGTTAAGCTGCTATATTGGTCTCATGGGCCTCATTCATGCAGACAAAAACAGTTCCAGCCTGATTGTATTAAATGATCATGAAGAGGTGGGAAGCGCCTCAACCACAGGCGCACACGGCCAGTTTCTCATGTCCGTCCTTGAACGATTATGCCCTGGTGCAGAAGAGTTTGGGCGCACCATGGCCCGGTCCATGATGGTATCCATCGATAATGCCCATGGTGTGCATCCGAACCATATGGGAAAATATGATCCCAACCACAGCCCTTTGCTCAATCACGGCCCGGCGATAAAAATCAACTCGAATCAGCGCTATGCCTCAAACAGCGACACCACGGCCATATTCAAATCTATCTGCAGCACGGCATCGGTGCCTGTTCAGGAATTTGTCATGCGAAGCGATATGGCATGCGGAACGACCATCGGCCCCATCACAGCGACAAAACTGGGCGTAACAACCATTGATATCGGCGTCCCCACATTTGCGATGCATTCGATAAGGGAAACAGCAGGCTCAAAAGATACGCTATATCTGTCTAAAGCCGTTCAAGCATACTTTTCACTTAAAAAAAACAGATAGTTGAACTTCCTTAAATGGAGTTTTGGAAATGATCACTGCGCAGTCGCTGCTTCAAAAATTTACCAACATGAAAACCCTGCCCCATCTGGCCATCAAACTGTCAAAGATGATCTCGGACGACAACCGGACCATTCAGGAGTTTGAAGAAGTGATCAAAATGGACCCGACAATGGTGCTTCGTCTGCTTCGGCTGGTCAACAGCCCTTACTATGCCTTAAGGCAAAAATGCACCAGCATCAGCGATGCCGTCATCTATGTGGGAATGGATAACTTGAGAAATATTGTTGTCACAACCGCCCTGAAAGACATTTACAAGGTCAACCCCAATGAATCGGTTTTCTCAAGAAAACGCCTCTGGCTTCATAGTGCAGCGGTGAGTATTTGCAGCCAGATGATTTCTGAAAGAATATTTGCAAAAAAGGGGGAGAATGCATTTTTATGCGGCATTCTCCATGATATCGGATTTATCGTCGAAGATCAGACCATTCCGGATTTGTTTATTGAGGTATGCAAAACCTATGATCCCAAAAAAAATTCCATTACCGATTATGAACTTGAAATCATTGGGACCGACCACAGTGCCATTGGAAACACACTGGCAAATGACTGGAAACTGCCGGAGGAAGTCCGGAAAGGCATCAAGCAGCATCATAAAATCATGACCACTGTGGAGCCATCCTCCATTCCGGGTATTATCCAGATAGCCGAATTCATGGTTTCCAGGCTCGATTATACGACAATACCGGAAATGCACCCTGAGCTCTCTCCTCCGCTCAAGCAGTATATTCACGACAATATAAAAGAATTTCGCCTGCTGGCCAGGGAACTCCCTGAGGAAATGGCCAAAGCCAGGGAACTTCACGACCTGGATGCGGAGTAATCAAATGGATGTAATTGATGATATTTTTAACGAAGTAGACGATTCGTTCCAGTCCCAGAAAGACCTCTTTCTGCTTCTTGAAAAACATATGGCAGATGCAAAATTCCAGATCGTTTTGAATGACAGGGACACCATCCTGATTGGTGACACCATGGATATTGGAAATGACCTTAAAGACAGTTTGATCAGAAAGGCAAAAAAAGAATCCCTGCCGGTTCAAATGGTGGCAAAAGACGGCGTTTTAAAGGTGTTCGCCTTGTCGATTGACAGCCTGAACGCAACATTGATCTGCACCCTTCCCCCTCACGTGACCACGCCATCTGATGAAAAAATTTGTTTGGAACAGATCAAACTCTGTATCGATCTTTTTGAAACCCGGAAACATCTGGATGAAGAAAAAGAGTTGATCGAGATTCAAAAAATCCAGATGAAGCGGCAGCTGAAGGTTCTTGAGATCAAAAACCAGGAGATACTGGAAGAAAACCACAGGAATTATCAGATCATCCAGAAACAGCAGGCCGAATATGCAGACAAACTGAAATCGGAAATAGACGCCCAGACAAAAGAACTCAAAATTGTCAATGATCAGTTAAAAGAAATCAGCCGCCTGCAGAAAAAGACACTGGATGTTGCGGCAACCGCAATCATCACGCTTGATATGGATCAGAAAATTGTTAACGTCAATGATGAGTTCTGCCTGATTACGAATTACCGGAAAAAAGATATTATTGGCAAGCATTATGATATCCTGAAATCAGGCGAAGATATGGAAGCAGACGCATCTGAAATTGAGGATACCGGCAAACCTGTCTATAAAACCCAGTGTATGCTATATACAAAAGATGGCCGTAAGCTGACAGTCATTAAAAATGCAGATACAATTTATGATAAATTCAAAAAACCCTCAGGCCGGATAGAATCGTTCGTGGATGTGACCGATCTGATTGAAGCCAGGGAAAAGGCGGAAACGGCAAACATTGCCAAAAGTGAATTTCTGGCCAATATGAGCCATGAAATCCGGACGCCGATTAACGCTATACTCGGTATGGCCGAGATCATTATGGAAACAAGGCTTGATGAGGAACAGATAGACCTTGTCCAGACAATCAATACGGAATCTGAAGCCCTCCTTGGCATCATCAATGACATTCTCGATTTTTCAAAAATTGAAGCCGGCAAGCTGGAACTGGAGTTGATTTCCTTTGATATCCGGACACTCATGGAAGATTTGGGAAGTGGCATTGCCATTAGGTCCGAGCAAAAGGGAGTGAGAATTTATGTCTACATGCCATGCGATCACCCATCCATCGTTATCGGTGATCCTGGCAGATTGCGGCAAATCCTCATGAATCTTGTGGGTAATGCCCTTAAATTCACTCATGACGGTGAAATATTCATCCTGGCCAAAATTATCGAAAAGGTAGCGGATAAAATCAAGGTTTATTTCGAAGTCCGGGATACGGGTATTGGTATTCCCAAAAAACAACAGGACCGGATTTTTGAAAGTTTCACGCAGGCAGACGGATCAACAACGAGAAAATACGGTGGGACCGGTCTTGGCACCACCATCAGCAAACAATTGACGGAACTGATGGGCGGAGAGATCGGACTTGAAAGTGATGAAGGAAAAGGAAGCACTTTCTGGTTTACAACCGTGTTTGGAAGTGTTGACAATCAACCGGAAAAGGAACCGCTCACCTCTTTGAACCTGGCATCCCTGATCGATAACAGGAAAGGACCTGTTCAGGCCATGATTATAGATAGGCATCGAACAGGCAGGTTTGTCATCGCCAATTATCTGAAAAGCTTCGGATGTGACGTCCATGAAACGGATGATCCGGAGCCGATTACCCGGATGATGGCCGCATCAGGTCAGCATGGCCCCCCGTTTCATCTGATGATTGTGGATAGCGGGATATTGGACGAAACCTGGATAAACACATTGGTGCAACTCAAAAATAGTGAGACCATGCCGGAAATTCATGTAATTATACAGAAACCCGGCGGACCGGCCACTGCCATTCCTCATGATCTCACATCCATTGCGAACGCCTATATTACCCGGCCGGTCAAATTAAAAAATCTTCAGAGCATCCTTTTGTCTGTCCTTGCCGGAAAACAGGCCAAAGAAAAAGAACCCTCTGATGAATTGCAGGAGATATCCCAAACAGAACAAAATGTAACGGAGGCCAAAGGAAACATTCTTCTGGTAGAAGATTATCCGGCAAATCAGATCATTGCCTTAACCTTTCTCGCTGAAACCGGCTGCCTTGTTGAACTTGCGGAAAACGGGCAGCAGGCGGTCGAGGCTTTTAAAAACAAGCACTATGATCTCATTTTCATGGACATGCAGATGCCGGTGATGGATGGCTATGATGCCACAAAAACCATCCGGTCACTTGAAAGGGAGAAACCTGGCCAAACAGCAGAAAAGGCTGTGCCCATCATCGCGATGACCGCAAACGCCCTTAAAGGTGACAAGGAAAAATGCCTTGAAGCTGGCGCCAATGATTATGTTCCCAAACCCATCCGCAAAAAACAGATCATTGCAACAGTGGGCAAATGGCTGCAATTGACCAAAGCCAAAAGAACGACGGACATCGGACTTCAGCAAACCCCGAATAAGGAAAAAACCGGACTCGTCCAAAAACCATCAGATACAGATATACCTGAAATCCGATCAACCGGGGAGACCAGTCCATTTAAAAAGCCGAGCGCGCATATACTCCTTGTGGAAGACAACAAAAGCAATCAAAAGGTGGCACTCAGACATATCAGGAGCATGGGGTTTGAGGTGGATCTGGCTGAAAACGGAAAAGAAGCCATTAACGCCTATCTGAACAACGCCTACGACCTTATTCTCATGGACGTGCAAATGCCTGTCATGGATGGTTACCAGGCCACAGGTGTTATCCGGAAACTGGAACTGAAACAGCAGCAGAACAATTATGATAAAAAACCGGCAAGGACACCTATTATTGCAGCTACCGCAAATGCCATTGAAGGAGACAGGGATAAATGTGTCTCTGCCGGCATGGATGATTACCTGACCAAGCCGTTGAAGAAAAAAGATATTGTTGAAATGATTGAAAAATGGGTCATGCTGCCTTCAATGGACAGGGAGACCGGTGAAGACGCTGAAGCAGATGGCCCCATGAATTACAAGGAAGCGCTCCTTGAGTTTGACGGTGACGAAACAATATTAAACCGAATCCTTTTTAATTTTGTGCGTCTCATTCACGCGCAGTTGGACGTTATTGAAAAGGCGATTGAAAAAGGAGATTCCGAAACGGTTGTCCGGGAGTCCCATTCTATTAAAGGGGCAGCCTCAAATCTTATTGCAGATGAGCTTTTCAAAGCGTCCAAAGAACTTGAAGAAACAGGAAAAACACACATGCTGAATGAGAGCAGGGAAGCATTTCTCAAGGTTAAAAACGCATTTCATCGCCTGGATGCATACGCCAGGTCATTACCCATAAAAGGATCAGGTGAACCAAAGTAAGTGAGGGAGACATGAATATTCTGGCCATTGATCAGGGAACCACAGGTACGACCGTTTGCCTGTACAATCAGAAAAGTGAGATGATCGGAAAGGCATACAGGGAAATCCGGCAAATCTATCCCAAACCGGGTTGGGTGGAGCATGATCCGGAAAACATCTGGTCAAGTGTGAAAGACGCCTTAAAGGAGCTTCTCGAAAAAAACCCTGTCAAAATCGCTGGCATAGGGATCACCAATCAGCGTGAGACAACGGTTGTATGGGACAAGCGGACAGGGAAACCTGTTTATAACGCAATCGTATGGCAATGCAGAAGGACTTCCGCACAATGTCAACCTTTGAAGGTTCATGAAGTATCCTTCCGGGAAAAGACAGGGTTGCCGGTTGACCCATATTTCAGTGCCACAAAAATAAAATGGATTCTGGATCATAGCGGTGTAAAAGATGTCAATAACCTCCTTTTCGGGACAATAGACACTTACCTTATCTGGAAACTGACCAACGGCACCGTTCACGTCACAGATTATACCAATGCAGCCCGAACCCTGATTTTTAACATCAAGGAAAAAAAGTGGGACGATGACTTGCTGGATATTATGGAACTGCCCAAATCGATTCTTCCTGAAGTCAAAAAATCCATAGACGACTTTGGTGTTGTGGAGGCAATAGACCCAATCAAGGGCATTCCTATCTATGGTGTTGCAGGAGACCAGCAGGCCGCACTTTTCGGTCAGACGTGCTTTAGGGCCGGCCAGATAAAAAACACATATGGCACGGGCTGTTTTGCCGTTATGAATACGGGAGACCGGAACATTCTTTCAAAGAACGGTCTGATCACCACCCTTGCCATCAATGGTGACGGCGATCCATGCTTTGCACTGGAAGGCTCTATATTTATTGCAGGTGCGGTGATCCAATGGCTCCGCGATGAACTAAACATCATCGATCATGCGGCAGACAGTGAAAACCTTGCAAAAGAGGTTTCGGATAATGGCGGGGTTTACATTGTACCGGCATTTGTGGGACTGGGTGCACCCCACTGGGATATGGATGCCAGAGGGATCATCACCGGCCTTACCAGAGGAGCGAACAGGAAACATATGGTTAGAGCCGCTCTGGAGTCCATGGCCTATCAGACCATGGATGTCATCTCGATTATGGAAAAGGAATCCGGCATAGGCGTTCATGAGCTCGCTGTGGACGGTGGCGCAACCGCCAATAATTTTCTCATGCAGTTTCAGGCAGATATCATGAACAAGACGGTGATACGGCCCCGGATTATCGAATCAACCTCACTGGGTGCGGCCTATCTGGCAGGCCTTAAGGCAAATGTCTGGAAATCTTCAGATGAACTCTTGAACCTTAAAACCATTGACCATCAATTCAAGCCGGCAATGGACGGTCAAACAAGACAGGCACTTATTGAAGGCTGGCAGAACGCGATCCGAAAAGCATTGACAAAATAATTTTATTTATCAATTGCAACCTGCAATTTTATCATTATAATACAAGTCATTATTAATACTTTATAAGGAGTCATCATGTCGTCAAACCAGTTAAAAGCAGTTATTGAAACAAACAAGGGAACCATCAGAATCAACCTTCACAGCAATGAAACCCCTCTGACCGTGAGCAATTTCGTGAACCTTGCAAAACGTCAGTTTTATAATGGCATCAAATTCCACAGAGTGATCGGCAATTTCATGATTCAGGCAGGCTGTCCATTTGGCAATGGAACAGGCGGACCCGGTTATCAATTCGAGGATGAATTTAAGGATAACCTCAAACATGACAAACCGGGTATTCTTTCCATGGCCAATGCCGGACCGGGAACAAATGGCAGCCAGTTCTTTATCACCCATATCCCCACTCCCCACCTGAACAACAACCATACGGTTTTTGGTGAAGTAGAGGGAAAAGAGGACTTGAAGGTCGTCAACAAAATTGTTCAGCGCGACAAAATAATCTCCATTACCATTGAAGGTGATGCCGATGCCCTGCTTGAACAGACAAAGGACAAGGTAGAGGCATGGAACAAGGCCCTGGACAAGGCCTTCCCGGATCTTAAAAAATAAAGCATCAGCAAAACTAAATACCCACTGGCCAAAAGTCAGTGGGTTGAAATTGAGAGCCCAAAAGTCCGGATACAGGCCCCCCCCTGTAACTGCATCGTGAACGTGCATGTGTGTGTTCACAGTAACGTGCACCCAAAAACAATAGAATCGAAATGAAAAAGAAAACAGCCCAGACTAAAAGTGAGATGAAGGAAAGAGAAGAGGCGTTTAAAAGTCTTCCCCCCAATATCAGACAGTCCTTAACGGAAGATGAAATTCACGCGTTTCTCCATGAAGACGCATGGACTGAAACTCTTTTTGAGAAATTAAAGGACTTTATTGTCCCGGACAACTCAAAATAATAAAGACTGTGCCCTGTCGCCTATGAATACCGACCCCAAAAGCCTGCCCAGGCCCATTGAGAAACTTCTCTCAATTATCAAGTCCTTCAAAGGGATAGTTATCAAAAAAAAACCTGAACACCCTGATTTTGATCAATATGGAACTTCATGGAAACAGACCGAAGATGACTATCAAAAAGAACAAAAGGCCTGGCTTGAAAGCATTCAAAAAAAAAGAAAAAAGAATCAGGAATAGTCAGGGTTCCTTTTACAGATCTGCAAACACACCTGTGAATTACTTGCCATGCGTAAGCAAACTGTAATGCGGCCAATGTCTTGCACGCAAAAACTGAATAAAAAAATTTCTTTGTAATATAAATATTTTATGCTATATTGTGCTCATTTTTAAATGAATGACTTACCCAAAACAGAGAAAATATGTTGGAGAATAATTATATTCTCTAAATTTTTTTTAAAAAAATAACCGCTATATAATCTTTTCGACATTGATTCTCTGCCTTCATAAAAACGAATTATGGAATTTCTCCATGAAAAACAAGCGCCCGGTAGATGACAATTGATAAGGTTAACTATACATTGGCAGATATGCGGAGGGAATGGTCATGTGGTGGAAGAATTTAAAGATATCAAACAAAATCGGTCTTGGCATTGGCAGTGTGATTTTCCTTCTGGTGGTTGTAGCGTTTCAAAGTTATACAGGCATCAGTGGGATTCTTGATAATGCAAAAGAAGTCATTGACGGAAACAAACTGGATGGCGTGATTGCCCAAAAAGAGGTGGACCATCTGAATTGGGCCAGAAATATCAGCCTGCTGTTTACCGATGAACACGTGACCGAACTGAATGTGGAAACAGATCATCATCATTGCGGATTCGGTCAATGGCTTTATGGAGACGGAAGAAAACAGGCAGAAATGTTGGTCCCGGAATTAAAACCGCTGTTAAAAGCTATTGAAATACCGCATCAGGAATTGCATGAGTCTGCAAAAAAAATTAAAACCACGTTTAAACAGGATCATTCAGACCTGGCTATCGTGCTTTCAAACCGGCTGAATGACCATGTGACCTGGGTGGCAAAATTAGGCCAATCCATTGCAGAAGAAGCTGGTGGCATCTATTGTTACCAAAATCTGCTGAAGTCTTTCGTTCAGCAAGCGGTGTCACAGATCAAATCCATTGACGCTCAGGCTGAACTTTCACTTGAAAACCGAAAGGCATTTGCATACAAGAGTTTGAAAAATTTCAGGTATGGGGATTCGGAAACAGATTATTTCTTTGTGATAGATGACAAGGCTAACATGATCATGCATCCATATAAACCAGAAATGGAAGGCCAGAATGTTATCCAAAATATCGATCAAAAAGGATTTCCGTTGTTCAAACGTATGGTGGACATTGCAAAAAATGACGGCAAAGGATTTGTGACTTATTACTGGCCGCTTCCCGACAGCCAGGAAATCGCACCCAAAATTACCTTTGTCCAATTGTACAAACCCTGGAACTGGATCATTGGTTCAGGGGTCTATGTCGATCACACCAATACAGGTCTTCTAAAACGCGTAGAGGAATTCGCATCTGGCATGCCATTTTCAACCGGACTTCAGCTTGATCCGGAGAAATGCGCATTTGGAAAGTTTTTGAATGATAGCAAAACCCGGGAACTCATGGCGACTTTTCCCGAGTTCAAAGACGCGATAAGCGCCATTATTGAACCCCATGAACGCCTGCATAAAAGTGCCCTTGAAATTGAGGCGGCCATCAACGACCTGGACATGGCCCTGGCCATAAACCTGTTTCAGAATCAAACCCAGACCATCTTGAAGGAGATAGAAACTTACTTCAACACGGCTATCGACGCGGAAATGGCAATCAGACTCCGCATGAAAGAGGCAGGAGCGGTTTATGCATCTGAAACGTTGACGGCGCTTAACACGGTTGAACAAATGATTGAGACGATTCGCAGTGTTTCAAGAAAGAATATCATGACTGATGCGCAATTGCTGAAAGGCGCTCAAAAAACCCGGATGAAAGTTCTTCTGTTCAGCGTGGTGGCACTTGCCATAGGCATCTTTCTGATCTTCATTATCGCAAAGAGCATCAGCCGTCCTTTATTAAAAAGTGTTGATTTTGTAAAGTCTGTTGCAGGAGGTGATCTTACCCAAAATATCGACATCGATCAGAAAGATGAACTGGGTGTCCTCTGTGAAGCCATGAACACCATGTCAAGCACCTTGAAAAATATGTTTCTGGATGTGACCCAATCCATACAGGCCCTGACCGCTTCTGCCACGGAATTGTCAGCTGTTTCAGAACAAATTTCTGCAAATTCCAAACAGACCGCCGAAAAAGCAAGCAATGTCTCTGCGGCTGCTGAGGAAATGAGTGCCAATATGGGCAGCGTGGCTGCTGCTACTGAACAGACCACCGCCAATATCCAGATGGTCGTTACTGCATCAGAAGAAATGACATCAACCATCCAGGAAATTTCAAAAAATACCGTAACAGGCAATGAAACCACTGCCATGGCAGTAACAAAAGCTCAGGAAATTTCTGAAAAAATGGGCAACCTGATCAAGGCGACCACCGCGATCAGCAAGGTAACCGAAACGATAACCGATATTTCTGACCAGACCAACCTTTTGGCCCTTAACGCAACCATTGAAGCAGCAAGAGCAGGTGACGCCGGAAAAGGGTTTGCCGTTGTTGCAGGCGAAATCAAAGCCCTTGCCCTTCAGACGGCTGAGGCGACCAGGGAAATCACCACACAGATTGCGGATGTGCAACTGACGACCAAAGAGTCTGTGGATGCTATTGAATCGATAGTAGCGGTGATAAATAAAATTAATATGATCGTGACCTCGATGGCGTCTGCCATTGAAGAACAGTCAACCACCACGCAGGAAATTTCAAACAATGTGAGTCAGGCTGCAGCCGGTCTCGGGGAAGTCAATGAAAATGTCAACCAGACTTCAGCCGTTGCAGGTGAGGTTACCCGTGATATAGCAGAAGTCAGCCGGGCAACAAATGAAATGCGTTCCGGAAGCGAGCAGATCAAGACGAGCGCGTCAGATCTGTCAACACTTGCAGAAAAACTCAATCAGTTAATCAAATGGTTTAAAATTTAGTACGTTCGATCAATACTGTTTATGCGAATGCTGTTTCTGCCTGTCGGACGCGTCGCCCCATGCTATACAGAGATCGGGTCAATCATATCCTCCAGATATTGAGTGACGGATTCATCTGGATTGTCATTTGCACTTTGCCAAATAATCGCCTCAGGTTGTCCGCCTGTTCTTTTGATACAATTCAGTATTGCCTGGTGACATAGGATATTATCCTTGTTGTTTATGGGCAACCCTGGTGTAATAATTTTCTGTCCTTTCATGCCTGCAAAAAAAATACTTGTGAATCCCGCATTAATGACAGAACGGAAATTGGAGACATCTGCAAACGCTTTGGCTGAAGACGGTGTGAGGTGTTCGTAATTATATTTCAACCAGGCAGACGCCAGCAGCTCGTGTGCCAGAAGGTCTGAAGAGGCAAAAATAAGGCCATGCTCCGGATATGAAATATGTCCGAAATCAGGCCCGATGGTTGTCAAGACTTTTCTTCCTGAGGTTACAGCCAGACGCAGCTTATTTCTTATTTCATCTACCTGGCTGATTTCCTCGTACATGGCATAAAAATTCCCCCCTCCCTGATGAAATTGAAGCCTGCTGTCATCACGCAGAAAACCGACACTGATTTTCAATCCTGAGGAGATATCTCCAAGTATATGGGCGCCAACTCTTGGCAGGAATATGATATGATCCACCTCATTGACTATCGAACTGATATAAAGGGGGGCTTCCCAATGGTGCGGTTCTGGCGGATAAGCGGCAAAATAGGCATCATAACCTCTTTCTTCAAAAAAACAAGGTGTGACGCCTGTGCCCTCTATCACTTGAAGAAGTCCTGCTGTTTTGCAGAGGGCACGGCTTGCCCCCCGCTTTGATTTGGACGTCCACACAACATATTCTGCACCGCTTTGATCCCCTACGATGATATTTTCTTTTTCAACCCCCTTTTCCTCCACAAGATATCGAATCATGCATGCCAATGACCATGCATCTGTTGTCGCTGGAAAGGGAGCACCTGAATTGAGGGCCAATTTTAAAAGAATTTTGTCTCCTGTATTGTACCAGGAAAAATCGGTGGCTGCGTCGACAACAGATTTAAAAAGAGGATAGGATTCCTCATGCATGTCTTTCTGAACCCATGCACTGCTGATCGAAGGCTGATATCCGGCAAGAGCAGGCATGATCTGGCCGCATCCTTCAGGTTGCGGCTGATCACATGACACAAGTGTTGAACATGCGATACCAGATGCAGCCACACCTGAATATTTTAAAAAATGTCTTCGACTGATTGAAAAAGTATGGTGTTTATTGTCTTCCATCATTTAAATAATCCTTTTTATTTTTTGCCGATCCCACCAAACCACTGTTCCAACAAGCTGTCAAAACCATCCTGGTCATGTGTTTTATTCAAGGATTTCGGATCAGCATCTTCAGGAGATTTCCACGAAACCGTCTTTCCAAAATGGCACCCCACTGCACTGCATGTGCCAGTCGCACTGTCATATCTTGCCTTGCTGCCTGTGGCAGACGAAATATGAACTTCTGCGCCGGGGAGACCGTCAATATGTCCTTCATCTTTAAAACTCGTGGGTTTTATATGACAGAATGAGCAGTCCATTTTGATATGACATAATCCGCAAAGCCCCGAAGACAATCCCTGATCCTCCAGATGGATAGTATGTGCGCCGACAGCCAGCATGGAAGTGCTGTCTTCATCTCTAACTCCTGCAGGTGGAGCACCGGAAGAATTATCAGTGCCACCGTGACAGAATGTGCAATCGGTTCGCCAATTCTGACTGTTATGACAGTCATCACAGGAAATACCTGAAAGGCCGCCTGTATACTTTTCTCCATGGCAGTCCTTGCAGCTTTCCTTATCATCATAAAACGCATAGCCATGCTTATCCGGACTGTCAAATCCTTCAGGATGAACAGCCTCGAACGTATCATCCACCTGAACGATGCCATCGATATGGAAATTACCGTCTACATTTATCCCACCGTCTGCATTGACCGTATCAGAATGGCAGAGGTTGCATTGGGTCTGTGAAGGATGCGAGGGAGGCGGATTGCCGTGACATGTTCCGCAAGAAACCTGTGAACCGTCCACAACTGTCCATACAGGTGTTTTGTTTGTGCCACCACTTAAAGTCGCACCGTGACAGTAAACGTTTGAGCAGCGTTCATTGATTCTGTCCCAGGAAGGATTTGCATTTTCTGTCACGGAAAGGGTTCCCCATGTTATTTCAGCAGGGCTTTCATCCATGTGACCATCCTGATCGGAACTTTCCGGTACAATATGGCAGTTGTCACAGGATAAGGCTTTTCGGATTTCCCCATTCTGAAGATGGGTCTGATGGGCGCCAACCGTCACATCTGATGTATCAAATGCACCGGATACGGACAAAGGCGGCGCCGCATTTTCAATACTGCCATGGCATTTGACACATGCGGATGAAGTCGAAATCGATTTGCCACCGTCAGTCATGCCATCAGGCAGGTCCGTGCTGCTGCAACCGTTCAACATCAGGATACACGATGACATAAATATGAAAAACCACCTTAAACAAACGGCCCTGTTATTTGTATATGCAATCCACTTTCTCATACGCCAATCCTTTCTAATCATCTGTTGTGACAACTCGTACACCATGCCGGATTATGGCAAACAGAGCAGCTGCCAACAGGTCCGTCCAAACCTGCTGGCACAGCTCGTCCGTGCGATGTTTCCCAAAGTCCCTTGTGATTCAACGGTTTTGTTTGCCGGTGACATTGGATGCAGGCACTTTCCTTATGACACGTCGAACATGATTTGCTGTCTATAGCAGCATTGAGACCATGCCCGCGCAGCCGGAAGAATCCATTGTGAGACATCGGTTTCATTGTATTATGGCAGGTTGTGCACACCGGCTCACTGTGACACATGCGGCAATCTTTACCGTGCACATCCGGATCAATCATCTTTTCTGACAGGCGGGAATGATTCATTCGCCAGGCAGCATCATGATATCCGGGCATCACTTCCGTTTGATGACAGGAAACGCAATCCGGAGCCACATTGTTTGCTTCATGGCAGTCAAGGCACGCCTTTGAAGCTTCAGCCGTGATTGTCTTTTCATCGGGATGATGACAAAGGGCGCATTTATGGTTGCTATGTTTTTTATGGGGGAACGGCAGATCCGGCGTCTTCTTCCTCTTTTCAGGATATGCTGTTTCCCATGCGACTTTTTTATCATCATGGCATTCCAAGCACTTAGCCTTATCAGGGAACCCGGGGACACTATCTTCCGAAACAGAGTGGCATGTCACACAAGTCGTTTTTTCAATGTGACCCTTATGAGGAAATCCGGAAAGACCACTACTCCTGCCAAAGGCCGTATAACATATGCCGGTTACAACCAGTAGTATTATAAAAAAACGGTAATACTTCATATCCTGCCCTAAAATTGCCATTCAGTGGTTATCGTAACACTGTGCTCTTTAATATCATATATATCCAGCTGATATTCGACGTTTAACCGTATCGAATCTGCCGGAACGAATTTAATCTTTGCAAATGTGGAATACACATCGGTCTTTTCATTCAAATCCGAGTAATAGTCGTATTTATACAGGGAATAATACGATCCAACTCCGAAACGCGTTTTCCCGCTAAATTGGTACTCAAGTTCACCGCCACATGTGACTATCCTTTTATCAGAACGGTCTTCTTCGATGACACTTTGCTCAATCATGCTCTGCCAGGAATCAGCCTGAACAAAAAGACATAGATCTTTTAGGAAAAATTCGGACTTTTCCAAAGCCAGATACGCATGGAAATAAGAATGGTTAAACGAGGAATCATTATTATCTTCAAGCAAATCCCGCCAGTCTCCCCCACCCCAAATAACCAGATTTTTCCTTTCAAATCCCTTGCTGATTTGAAACGACATCTCCTGGTAGGGTTTAATTGATCCCAAAAGGCTTAAAAAAGGTGACAGTGCAGACGGTTTTTGCTCGACTTCGATAAACTGACGGAAATAGGAAACTGTGATTTGAACATTCTCCATGGTTACAGGGGAAATGGCGGCAGACAATTTTACTGACTCGATATTGTTATCAAAGGTTTTTAGTGTGGCACCCGCTTTTCCTGTGTCCAGATACCTCTTGAATGAAAATGATGACTGACGATAGGTTTCTTTCGATTTATTGTCCGTTTCAGTGTCATCTTTTTCTTCCCGAATCTGGAGATATTCCATACCGAGTTCGGTTTTTTCCCCTAAAAAGGTCGTCATGCCTGCACCGATCGGCGTCCCGTCTATCCCATCTTCAAACCCGTAAAGATCGACGTCTTTTCCTGCATACATGTAAAACAGGCCCTGTTCTTCGGAAAAAGGAATCGCCGCGCTGACCCCGTCAATATGAACGGGAAACTGGTAGGACACATAATGCCTTCCTGCTTTGATATTTACAAATGGCATGGTTTGATTGAAAGAGGCATATGCTTCATAAACAAAGGCATCTTTATCATCGTAGGTATCCCAGATCGATCCCTCATTGCCTGGTCCGGGGTTGATATAAAGATCACCCGATACGTTCAGCTCAATTGTTTCATACGAAACCGGTTTAAAAGTTAAGGCTGCTGACTGTAACAGGCGGTGAAACGTTTCTGACTGGTCGGAATTCTTCCGGAACATATATTTCAGCATGACAGAACCGGACAACGCATCATTCATCGTAATGTGCTTTTCGCCGCCATAATAAGCAGCCGTTGATGGATAAGGAAATAAAAACATGCACAGCAAATAAATGGAAATAACGGTAATTTTAGAAACCCAATCAAAACAAATCATTTAGCAACTTATCCATTTCGAAAAACTATCAATATATATGCGAACAATGTTTATAAAACAATATTCAATTTTTTTCTGCTTGGCAAGTGTTTTTCACGCATAAAAAAACCGGCTGCATATCCTAACATGATTTACAGCCGGTTTTTGTTTACTGCTTATATAAGGTCTTTGTATTATCCCTGCAGTTTCTCGGTCAGCGCAGGCATGAATTCGAGAATGTCAGCAACAATACCCACGTTTGCCACCTGGAAAATCGGGGCATTGGGGTTTTTGTTGATCGCGATAATGAAGCCGCCTTTGATGCCGCCCAGATGCTGGAATGATCCACTGATACCGCATGCCATGTAAACTTTTGGTTTAACCGTATTTCCGGATGTTCCAACCTGACGGGCAGGTTCAAGCCATTTTGCATCAACGATCGGTCGTGAACAGGAAACGACTGCGCCCATGGCATCTGCAAGTTCCTGAGCGATTCCGATATTCTCCTGATCTTCAATACCACGGCCAATGGAGACAAGGACGTCGGCTTTGGTGATGTCAACATCGCCTGCTTCGGGTTCAACGATTTCAAGGAATTTACGGTTTGCAGAAAGGTCACCGGCGTCACCGGATTTATCTGTGATTTTTCCGCTGGCTGATTTGGATTCATCAGGCGCCATTGCACCCGGACGAACGCACAATACAGCACCGCTACTGATATCACTGGTCACATGAACAGAAACGACCCCGCCGAATTCCTGTCGGATGAGCTTTACCAGGTTACCATCTGTGCCTTCAATATCAACAATGTCAGACGCAAAAGAAGAATCCATCTTGATGGAAAGGCCGGGTCCCAAATCCATGCCAAACGGGCCATGGGGAAGAAGAACAATTGCACCTGAAGGCAAAATATTGACCAATGCTTTTCGAATCACTTCAGCATTCGGGTACGCCAGTGCCGGCGTGTCGATTTTGATGACTTCCGGATAAATTTTTGCTGCTTCACTGGCAACAGCATCAATGCCTGAGCCTGTGACAATAGCGGTTACCGGTCCAGCCGCAATTTTCTTTCCGGCGACAACAAGTTCCATAGCGGTATCATCTAAGACACCATCATGATGTTCAATATATGCATAAATTTGTGCCATTATTTGAGCCCTCCGTTTGCTTTAAGGATTTCTATCAGCTTTTCAATAATCTCATCTGTGCTTCCTTCAAGCATTTCAGCGCCTTCGCCCTTTTCAGGCACGAAGTAATCCACTTTTTTAACCTTGGCAGCAGCTTCACCAACGCTGCCAGCGTCAACACCCAGGTCAGATGCGCTCAATTCAGGTATTTCTACTGAAGACACTTTTCTGATACCCCGGATACCCACATAACGGGGTTCGTTAATGCCTGTCTGAATGGAAAGAACACAGGGAAGGGTAATTTCATTCATTTCCTGACTTCCACCCTGAATTTCCCTGCCAATAACGAGTTTGCCATCCTGCACGTCCACCTTGTTCACGAGAGACGCATACGGAACGTCCATCATGGCTGCAAGCATGCCGCCGACTGCGCCATAGCCTTCATCAGCCTGTGCACCGGTCATGATCAGGTCATATTGGCCCTTGGCAACAACACCCTTTAAAATCGTTGCAATACCTTTGCAATCAGAACCGGAAAACGCATCATCTGTTGCAAGAAGACCTTTTTCAGCGCCCATGGCCATTTCACGGCGAAGAATTTCATCAGAATCTTCATCACCCACGGTCACAACGGTCACGCTTCCGCCGACTTTATCTACAATCTGAATGGCTTCTTCAACAGCGTAATTGTCCCATTCGTTTACCGAATAAACAAGATCATCACGCTCAATGTCATTCCCTGCGCTGTTCATTTCAATTTCATTCTCAGCAGTATCGGGAACTCTCTTAACACATACCAAAATCTCCATGTTACCTCCCAAATAATTGATGTTATGTTAACGTACTAACAATCAGGTATATTATAATATGACTTGCGCCTTTTTTTGATGAAACGAAGAATATGGAATTGGCACCGGTCATCATCTCACTATTTATCAATATGCTGCTCGACAAGCTCGGCCAGATCAATCGCTTCCACCTGTCCGTCAAGCCCTGCAACCTTGATGGCGTCTTCCATATTCACAAGGCAGAAAGGACAAGCGGTAACAATAACGTTCGCACCTGCCTCCGCAGCCATTTTAACCCTTATAACGGCCATACGCTCTTCCTCTTCCGGCTCATAGAAAAGCATCAGACCACCGCCACTGCAGCACAATGAACGGTCACGGAATTTGGCCATCTCTACTCGTCTTAAACCGGGGATCGCATCCAGCGCGTCTCTTGGATCATCATAGATACTGTTGTGACGCCCTAGATAGCATGGATCATGGTACGTATATACTTTGGAATTATCAGCAACAGATTTCAGTTTCAGATCACCTGATTTCACGTATCTGGTAATGACCTGGCTGATATGTTCCACCGGAAGTTTCATTTCCGGATAATCATTCTTGAGCGCATTCAAGGCATGAGGGTCGGAAGTAATAATACTTTTCACACCTGTTTCTGCAATCATATCCGTATTATGCCTCTTGAGATCCTGGAAAAGCATTTCTTCACCAAAACGCCTGACCTCGTTTCCACTGTCTTTTTCATCTTTTCCAAGAACACCGAAATCAATTCCCACAGCATCCAGAATCTTTGCCGTGGACTTTGCAATGCCAACCATTCTGTCGTCATATGACGAAATACTGTCCACAAAATAAAGGGTTTCAAAGGTATCTCCGTTTTCAAACAGCCCCACGTTGCAATCTGCCGCAAATTCTTTATCTCTTGCCCAGTCTGCACGTTTCTTTTCCATTTTGCCCCATGGATTTCCCCGTTTCCCGATGGCCTGCAAGGGTTTCTGGAGCGTCTGGGGGACTTCGCCGTCATCTACCATACCTCTCCTGAGGTCGACAATTTTATCGATATACTCGATGCAGATGGGGCATTCCTGTTCACAGGCACCGCAGGTGGTGCAGGACCAAATTTCATCAGGTGTATATATGCTCCCGATCAGGGGTTTCTTTTCAGGAATTTCAGCATCTGATTTCAGGGGATATGTATTAAAAAGTAGATCTCTTGCCTTGATGGAAATGAATCGGGGAGACAGGGGCCTGCCAACAAGGTTTGCCGGGCACTGATCTGAACATCTGCCGCAATCCGCACAGGAATAAAAATCCAATATATGTTTCCAGGTAAAATCTTCAAGATTTTTCACCCCAAATGATTTCAGATCATCCAGTTGTTCATCTGAAATGCCATATTTGACCGGTTTGATATTACCTGTATTCAATCTCATAAGGAATACATTCATTAATGACGTGATCACGTGAAAATGTTTTCCAAGCGGAAGGAAACAGAGAAACGTAAAGAATGTAATATCATGAATATAATAGGCAAGAATATGGAAAAATTGCTGCCCGCCCTGAGGAACCATTTTAAGAATCAGAGTAAAAAACCAAACAAGCGTTAATGGCGCGACAAATCCATGGTGCATGCCATGTGCAATAACGGCCGCTTCAAAAAGACTTTCCGAAACCATCAGGGTCATGATCATGCCGCATACAAAAACCGCCTCCGCTGTATGGTCTTTCCCATATTTTTCAGGAACCGCATATCGTTTCGGTTTGTACACGCCTCTTCTGATGGCGGCAACCAAAGCGGCAAAAAAAACGGCTGTTGCCGCATAGTCCTTGATAAAATTGTAAACAACCCCCAGTATCCCGTCAAATCCGGGCAGCACAAAGTCGGAAGACACACCGATAACAACAAGAGATATTGACCGAATGCTCAAAATCATGAAGCCGGCAAAAATAATGATGTGAAGTACACCTGCCAGCATATATCTTGGCTGTTTGTATTGCCCGATACCAAACTTGAACAACCGGATAATTCTTTCAGGAATATTATCCAGGCGATGGTCCGGGGCCGCTTTATAAAGCGGCTCAAACCGTTTGGCCATGATGTAGGTAAACAATCCCACGCCCACGGCAGGTATCAATAATGAAAAAATCACCGCTGGAAAAAATCCCAGAAAGTAATAATTGGACGGCGCGACTAGTGGTTCCATATTAAAATTCCCTTTCCTTGCATTAAAAAAGTTAAAATTTTATTGGTTAATATAAGCGCCAGCTTATATCTTTCATCTTCATGTCTGAGGTTACATTACCTAAAGCATGCAAACTTAATAAACCATTGGCAGTCCGTCAAGAAAAAAATGATAGGCCAGACAGGCCAGGCTATCTGGGTGATAGCCATAAATCGGTTTTTAATTCAACGACTAATCATTTCTTTAACAGTGGGTAAATATCTATTATTCGATCTTCAGGTCCGCTTTTCTGAAATTCTTTGGCATATTTGATGTTTTTTTTATCAGGAGTTGATTTTAAAAGATTTATGAATAATAATGGGTGCCTGATTAAAAAAAACATAAAAGGAGACAATCAGAATGAGTGATAAATCCTATTCAAAAGACTTTGAAAAAGCAGTTGAGATTGGACGTCCACCCAATGTCACCCACCTGTTTCCAAACTCAAAAGCACTTATCGTCAGTGGCCGGGTAATTGACAGGGCACTCATGGCCAAAGGCAAGGCCATGACTATTGCAGCCAACGGAAGAAGCTATTTTGTAATTAAAGGTGCGCTTCAGGCTGCCCAGAGGGCCAATGCGGCTATTATCATCGAAATCGCAAAATCAGAAGGCGGTCGGACGGCCTATTGTGCTGTAAACTACTGGAATATTGCACGAATTGTGGACGCATTGTGCAATGAACTTCACATTACCGTTCCCGTAGCCGTTCATGCAGATCACTATGGAATTAAAAAAGAGACTGACATTGATGCGGCAAAAACGGAAATACCCAGCATGTTTGACGCAGGGATCACCTCTATTGCCATTGACGCATCCCACATGGCAGATGATATGAACCTTCTGGCAAATATCGCTCTAAAATCCTATATCCCTGAATGGTCAGGCCTTGAAACGGAAATAGGTGAAATCAAGGGTTCTCTTGGCCTTTCCACACCGGCAGAAGCACTCTATCTTATCCAGGGATTGAATTCCCGTGGTGTTTTTCCGGACTGGATTGCTTTGAATAATGGTACAACCCATGGCATTGAAGAAAGCGACCAGGGAATTAATGTCCAATTAACACAAACCATTCACGATGCCCTAAAGCCATATCATGTATCTGGTGCGCAACACGGCACTTCCGGCAACAGCTCTGACAGGTTGCGGGACATTGCCAAAAATACAAATACAACAAAAGCCAATGTGGCGACAGCCCTTCAGATGGTTTCCTGGGGACTGGAAGTCAATGATTACGGGAATGCGATCCTGAATGCTGATGGTAACTTCATCAAAGAAAAGAATGAAGGAATGACCGAAGGCATGTGGCAGGAAATGCTCGATTATGCGAAAAAAAACAATCTGAAAAAAGGGGATTTTAAAAATCTCAATCTTCCGTTTGAAAGCAAACTCTTAAGTCAGCCTAAAGAAATCAGGGAACGCATGGCAGGACGGGTGGAAGATTTTATCTATAAACTTTTGACCGATGTGTTCAATGCCACCGACTCCGCGCCCATAGCAATCGACATGATTTTAAAAAAAGGCTCATACGATCCCGGCCCCAAAGCAAAGCAAATCGAATCGTCCTCAGACTGGACCACCGGAGACATTATGAGAAAAGCATCGCTCATTGATTCAAATAAGGGGCCTGAGGGTAATTTTGATGATTAGGCGTAAATGGTAAACCCCCACCATGAGAAAAAAACAGTATTGCCATTTCTGCAGTGACACGCTTGAAGAAAGGTTTTTTGAAGGACGGCCCCGTCTTTTCTGCGCCAAATGCAACGAGCCGATATATGAAAACCCGGTTCCGGCAACCTGCCTGATCGTAACCGGTCAGGAAAAACGTGTTTTGCTTGTTAAAAGAAATGTTGAACCCCAAATAGGTTTCTGGTGCCTCCCCGGAGGTTTTATCGAACTCGGGGAAACACCGGAAGCATCAGCCTTGAGAGAATTAAAAGAGGAAACCGGCCTGACCGGTGAAATCGATCACCTTCTAGATGTGGTATCAAATCCGAGCAAACTGTATCATACGGTTCTAATCGCCTGTTATGTTGTCAGACATTTTTCAGGTGAACTCATTGCCGGTGATGATGCATCTGAAACACAATTTTTCCCTTTTCAGGCGTTACCGGAAATCGCATTTAAAAGTCACGAAAAATTATTAAATAAATTTTATTTAAAAATACAATAGGTTGAAAAAAATTTCCTTTAGTCCGTCTTGTTGAAATTAATTTTGACGATGCGTTTAACATTCTGGATTGACTATTCAAAACTATTTGATAATATAGATTAAAACATTGTTCATCGAAATCATTTTTTTTCAATGGGTATGCGTTTTTTCCTAAAGTTTTGAGAATACCTTGCCGAAGAACGTTGTAAGGGGGATTAAATAAAATGGAAATACCTTCATATCAAATACATAATGTGCTGAAGGTTTACAGCAAACAGGTAAGCCAGACGAAAATGATTGAGCGGAACAAAGCGCTTGGTAAAAGTACGTCTTCCGATAAAATCAATCTGTCTGCTGAAGGAAAACGAAAGGCCATTATCGAAAAGGTTGCATCAGATATTGTTGAAAGAATTACAAATTTTGGCCCCCAGAATGATGTGGATTATGAAATTGTCAACAAACTTAAAGACGAACTGGGTCAGGAAATCGATTTCAAGCAAAAAGGGGATCGCAAGTTTGTATTTAATGTAATTGATGAGAATGATAACAAGGTTAAAACAACGCTTTCTGTTGAGGATTCGAATTTCGTTATCGAACGTCTTGATCAGCTTGCAAAGGAAGTCGTTGATAAAAATATGGAAATTTAAGTCAGGAGATCAAGGGATGAAAATAACAAATACCACAGGAAAATACGACAATCAGGTCTATGTCAAAGAAATGACAGAAAATAAACGTCTGGATCAGCGGGAAACCCAGGCTGCAGAAAAGAAACAAGAAACAGCCAAGGGTGATACGGTCAGCCTCTCCACGGCCTCAAAGGATTTGCAGACAGCAAAAGCTGCTGCCGAATCTGCTCCCGAAATCAGGGCAGAAAAAGTTGAAGAATTGAGAACAGCTATAAAAGAAGGTACTTATGAAGTAAACCCTGATAAAATAGCGGATAAAATGGTTGGTTCGATTATCAGTGACATTGTATAGACAATTATTTCCCCAAACGGGGAAATAATTGCCTGGACTTTTCCTGAATGTATGCCCTATTATTCCCCCTGATAACTTGTCAACAGTTTGATATATCAAACAATCAAAACAATACATATCAGTTTTAAAATGTGGTCTGTTTATTGCATTATTGTTCAAACAGAATAATACCATACATGGAGGGAACCCAAATGGGAAAAATTACCAATATTACTGAAGGCATCAATATACCGAAACAGCAGAATGTTAAGAAAACAGACACCCAAGAATTCCAAAAAGCGTTAGATGCTGCGCTGGAAGGCAAAAAATCATCAGACAGCATTCAAGGGCCCGCAAATTCTCTGGGTGAAATCGCGCCTACGACCCTTCATGCCATTGAACCATCGACAGAAAGCATTTTCGACAGGACCAACTTTCTTTTAGACAAGCTGGATATCTATACAAAAGATCTTGAAAATCCGGAAAAAACACTAAAGGACATCGAACCCCTGATCGTATCCATTCAGGAAGAAGCATTAAAGCTTCTTGAGACAACAAACGAAACAGGCAGCAAGGATCAAAAGCTCAAGGATATTGTTAACCAGACAGCCATTAAAGCAAACACTGAATTCATCAAGTTCACCCGTGGGGATTACATATAGACTTTTTCCTGATTCAATCAGCTCAGCCCATGTTCCCAGTTCCAAAGACCAGGTCTGGGTTTCAGCTGAATATCCCGGGGAACCCTCTCCTGGAGGTTGACAAAAAGGCTGAAACCCGCCTTCTGAAGCTCATTTTTTTTTGAAGTCAGATCAATTTTCCAGTTCGGAAACACCCAGTTGTCAGATCCAATTTTTGATACCCACGCCTCCTCCCCTTTTGGACTTTTAAACAACCGATCTGTTGATATCTCATTTGAAAGTGTTCTTGAGATGCCCAAAGGCCAGTTGCCTTCTACGACAATTCCAAGGGGCAGACAACTTTGGTTTGACAGTTCCGAATAATCACTTTTACTCAGCTCCGGGCTTACGATCACGCCGGAAAACCCCATATCGGCAAGCACAGCCATTGCCAATCCATTTGAAATATTGCAAAACGGTCCTGCCCAAAGCACCATTTTTTTCAACTGACCGGAAGAAAATTCTTTAAAAAAGGCCATCTGCCAGGGGGCATTCAACACGAATCGCGTGGCACCCTTTTCGATCATATGAAAAATGTTTTTTGAAAAGACATCCTCATCATCCGGCCACAATACCGGTGGCAGCCACCACCAAACGGATGAAAGGGATTTTGCCGGCATGGTATTGTCACGGGCCGCTTTCATCCAGATACCTGAAATATCGTTTTTCTTTCCTGTCCGCCCATCGCGTGTGACGCACATGTCTCCGTAAACCCAATTTTTTATCGATTTTAAACCGGGTTTTCCGGCCAGTTTGACCTTGACCGGTTTCGTACTCTCAGGGATGGATACGCCCGCCAACTGGTCAAATTCTTTTTCAATTTGAAAAAGCAGCTCCTCAAGCATCTTCTCCCGTCGATCAATTAAAAAAACCGGGCTGTTACTGGCGATTTTTCCCTGTTTTCTTTTTAAATGAAGTCGGCCTTTCTTGGGGACAGAAATAGTGATCCGCTGAATGAAATGACCGCTTTCATCCTCGTAACCGATACGAAGCAGATCATTTGGCAAGAGCTTTTCTCTGGGCACGAGATAGGAATTGGCAGCCTGTCCTTTGACTGTTCCCAAAAACAGCCCCGATCCGGTCTGGGCATCTGACAGGACCGGGACCTGGGGCCGCTGAGGCAGAAAATTATAATGTGTTGAGCCCCGTCCCAGGGCCTGTTCCAGAAAGGCTATGGCTGACTTTTTAGCCGCAGGATCGTTCCCTTCATCCCTGAACATCCGGTAAGCTCTTACTGTATAATACACATAATGCGGGCCTTTTTTCCGTCCCTCGATTTTGAGTGTACGGATTTCCGGTACAGTCATGACCACTTTTGTCAATACGTCGACACTTAAATCCTGACATGAAAAATAACTCTTTTTCTGACCCTTTTGCTGGTAAATCCGCCTGCAGGGCTGAACACATCTTCCTCTCAGACCGCTTTTACCCCCAAAAAAACTGCTCCAGTAACATCTTCCGGAAACACTATAACAAAGCGCTCCCTGAACAAACACTTCCAAATCCATATGTTCCGGACAGGCGGCAGCCATTTTTTTCATTTCATCGATTGATAATTCTCTGGGAATCACCACCCGGTTCACACCCAACATGAAAGCGGTTTTCAAGCCTGCCGGGTTGCTTAAATTGGCCAGCGTGGACAAGTGAATTTCTCCCTTGAACCCCACGTGTTTTGCGATCTTTATAAATGCCAGATCCTGAATAATGATGGCATCGGGCTTCACATATGTTGAAAGATTTTTAAGCATCGACGTGGCATGGTCGAGTTCATCCGGTTTTATAAGGCTGTTCAGCGTAATATATACCAAAACACCCTTCTTATGGGCAAGTGAAACCAGACGGCTCAATTCATCCATGGTAAAGTTGGTTGCTTCCATGCGTGCGGAAAACTGCTTAAGGCCACAGTAGATGGCATCAGCACCAGCCTGAATTGCCGCAAAAAAAGATGCCCTGTCCCCAGCCGGAGCAAGGATAAGGGGTTTTCTGTCATCTAAATCTTCTATTTTACCTGCCACAGAACCGGTTTCCTTTTCATAAAACATGAATCACGTGAATGCGATAAATTGTCATCGCGTTATCAAACGGAATGATCTATACCCTGTATCATATATTAAGGCAAAAAATCATCCGTAAATTATCGTCTTGCCCCAGCTCCTTTCAAATGATATACGATGACGGTCTTTTTAAAACACGGGTTTGGCCATCCTGATTGATTTGAATATGAATCGTTCCTGCAACAGATGCCATTGCCCAAAAAACAATTCCATACCGATGAACGGTTATCAGACATAATTACAACCGATATAAAAAAGCAGGAAATATGGGAAGAAAAAACAAAAGATACTTCAAAAAACCCAGGACAAGAAACAACCATTCTTTCCATGCGCCTAAAATTCGTCCGGGAATGGATGAAAGGCTCGAAAATGTTTTTGATCGCATTGGTGTACCGCAGGAAACAGAATTCGTGCCTGACCCTTTTCAACTTAACGCCCTTTCAGCCATTGAAAAAGGAGACTGCCTGGTTACAGCGCCCACAGGGTCGGGTAAAACATGGATTGCAGAGCAGGCCATCCAGAAAATTATCGGGAACAAGGGAAAAGTCTGGTACGGCACACCATTAAAAGCTTTATCAAACACCATATATGCTTCGTTTGCAACGATTTTCGGCCAGGAGAATATCGGTATCCTGACCGGTGACAAAAAGGAAAATCCTGATGCACCGATTGTCATCGGCACAACCGAAATTCTGAGGAACCATTTATACGACGCCATGCACCGGGGAGAAGATCTGTCTACCGACTTTGTGATACTGGATGAGGCTCACTTTCTGGGTGATGAAGAACGGGGGGTGGTCTGGGAAGAAATCATGATTTATCTGCCCCCCAGAATCCCCCTTTTAATGCTTTCTGCAACCATCGGAAACGCACATCAGATTGCCGCGTGGCTGAAACACATCCGGGGGAATCCCTGCATCGTTATCGATGAAACCCAAAGGCCGGTTCCCCTCTATCCGATATTTTTTCACCCTTCCGGAAAGCTCATGCCTCTTGTTGCAAAACAGGGTAAGGGAAAAAGTGCGGCCCTTTATAAAAAGGTCCTGCAGTTTATCGATGACAATCATCAGCCGTCATTGGGCCGTCCCGGAAGCCTTCCGCCCATGGGAGATATATTAAACGTTCTCAACCGGTACAGGCTTCTTCCGGCCATTTTTTTCCTGAAATCCAGGGCCGATTGTGACCGTGCCATCGAGCTCGTTACCGAAGAAATCCTTTTAAGTGATCCCGAGAGAAAAGAAAAACTGATGGGGAGGATTTTCGAATTGGTCGAAAAGAACCCCCATCTTTCAAAACACAAGCAGTTGTGGAGCCTGAAGCATCTGGCGGTTGGCGCGCACCACAGCGGACAGTTGCCTGCCTGGAAGGTCCTTATTGAAACCCTGATGACCGAAGGGTTATTGGATGCCCTCTTTGCCACATCAACGGTCGCAGCAGGCGTTAATTTTCCGGCCCGAACCGTTGTGATGTTCAACTCAGACAGATATAACGGCACAGAATTCATGCCGCTTACCCCTACGGAATTTCAGCAGATGACTGGCCGGGCCGGAAGGAGAGGAAAAGACAATATAGGGTTTGCCGTTACCGTACCTGGAAAATTCATGAATCTGAAAGTCATCCCCAAGCTGATACATTCACCACCGCTTGATGTGAACAGCCAGATTAAAATCAATTTCTCCATGGCACTGAATCTGCTGTTATCGCATTCTCCGGCTCAGATTAAATTACTTCTTGAAAAATCGTTTGCCTCTTTTCAACTCGCCCATCATATGGAGCAGCATACCATAAAAAGTCAGTTTATTACGAATCACAATGGTCTTTGGGAAGATTTTTCAAGACATTTTGATTTTCTGAAAGATGAAGGATTTGTGGACGAAAACGGACAACTCACGCCAGATGGGGAATGGGCTTCAAAATTAAGAATTGATTCACCGCTTCTTGTGGCAGAAGGATTCAGGCTGAATATCTTCCCTGACCGAGACCCGGCTGTGCTGGCCGCCATCATCGCCGCCTTTGTAAATGAACGTGAATCAGATGATGAACTTTGTGAAAAAAATTTCACTCCCAAACATCTTCTTTCGCGCTATCTGAAAACAAAAAACATGCTCCGACCATTTGCACATAAGATGATCGACTGGGGCTTTGATGTAAAGCCCCTTTTCCTGCAACCGGCGGTAACCATGCATGCGTGGGCGAAAGGTGCAGACTGGGAAAAGATACTTTTAATCAGTGATCTAGCCGAAGGTGATATGGCTCGACTGATATTGCGGACTGCCGACAATCTCCGGCACATTAAAAATTTAATCGATATTTTTCCGGACATTTCGAACGCAGCATCTCTTGCGATCGATATGATCATGAAAGAACCGATTGTGTCATTCTATGACGCATAATATGAACCATTTTAAGGAGGTCAAATGAAAACCATTAATTCCAAGGAAGCACCTTTGGCAAAAGGCCCTTATTCTCATGCTGTTTCTTCGGGAGACCTGCTTTTTCTGTCCGGCCAGATTGCACTTGATCCAGCATCAGACAAACTGGTGACAGGAGATATAGGCACCCAGACCCAACAGATATTCAAAAATATAGAATCGGTATTAAAAGAAGCCGGATTGTCTCTCGGCCATATTGTCAAGACAACGGTTTTCTTAAAGGACATGAACGATTTTCAGGTATTTAATACTGCGTATCAGGAGTGCCTGAGCGGCCATAAACCCGCCCGATCCACGGTGGAAGTGGCAAGATTGCCTCTGGATGCTCGTATTGAAATAGAGTGTATTGCAGCATATTGATCCATGATGAGACTTAAAGTACAAAGGAGACAAAACGTGAATAAAAAAATTTATATCGTATCTGTGATATTCCTGATGCTTACCCTGGCATTATCCGCCCAGGCAGAAGACCGGGTCAAACTGGAAACCAGTTTTGGCGATATCCTTCTCGAACTCGATGCAGAGAAATCCCCTGAAACCGTTAAAAATTTTTTGGAATACGTCAATAAGGGATTCTACGATGGCACGATTTTTCACCGGGTCATCAAAGGGTTCATGATCCAGGGAGGCGGATTTACACCTGACATGAACGAAAAAAAAACCAGCCCTCCCATAAAAAACGAGGCTGATAACACACTTAAAAATTTGCGCGGCACCATTGCCATGGCCAGAACATCAATTCCGGATTCAGCCACCTCCCAGTTTTTTATCAATACGGTTGACAATCATTTCCTGAACTTCCGGTCAAAAACCAGGGATGGCTGGGGATATTGCGTGTTTGGAAAAGTGGTTGAGGGCATGGATGTGGTAGATAAAATAGAAGGTGTGTCTACTGCCAACAACGGCTTTAACCAAAATGTTCCCTTAAGACCCGTCATCATAAAAAAGGCGACGGTCATCAAACCAGAGGAAAAAAGCGTTCCTGCACCCACTGAAAAGAAATAGGGAAAGAAGCGTATAACATAAACGATTTTATTTTTTTAGGAGCAAACCCATGGGCGACGAAGGTAACAAAGTCATCTACTCCATGATAGGAGTCAGCAAATACTATGACAAGAAGCCAGTTCTGGAAAACATCAGCCTGTCTTATTTTTACGGGGCCAAAATCGGTGTTTTAGGATTGAATGGTTCAGGAAAAAGTTCTCTTTTACGAATTCTTTCAGGAATCGATACGGATTTCAACGGCCAGACGATTCTGTCCAAAGGCTTTTCAATCGGGTATCTTGAACAGGAACCGCTTTTGAATGAAACCCGGACCGTTCGGGAAGTGGTGGAAGAAGCCGTTCAGGAAACCGTATCCCTGTTAAAAGAGTATGATCAAATCAATGAAAAATTCGCAGAGCCCATGTCCGATGATGACATGGACAAGCTCATTACCCGACAGGCAGAAGTACAGGAACAGCTGGACAACCGCGATGCATGGGATCTGGATTCGAAACTCGAAATGGCCATGGACGCCCTGAGATGCCCGCCCGGAGACATGCCTGTTAACATCATATCCGGTGGAGAAAAAAGACGTGTGGCCTTGTGTCGGCTCTTGCTTCAGAATCCGGATATCCTTCTTCTGGATGAGCCCACCAACCATCTGGATGCCGCATCGGTGGCGTGGCTTGAGCACCATCTGCAAAAGTATCCCGGAACCATTATCGCCGTAACCCATGACCGGTATTTTCTGGATAATGTGGCCGGATGGATACTGGAACTCGACCGGGGACGGGGCATTCCCTGGAAAGGCAATTATTCGTCGTGGCTAGACCAGAAACGCGCACGGCTTCAGAATGAAGAAAAGAGTGAAAGCAAACGGCAAAAAACACTTCAGCGGGAACTGGAGTGGATCAACATGTCACCCAAGGGCAGACATGCAAAATCCAAAGCCCGTATCAATTCCTACGAAAACCTCCTTGCACAGGACACCCAAAAAAGATCCGAAGACCTTGAAATTTATATTCCGCCCGGACCCAGGCTGGGAGATATTGTTATCCAGGCAGAAAAAGTAAATAAAGCATTTGACAAAAAACTGCTCATTGAAAATATGACCTTTGCCCTGCCTCCAGGTGGCATCGTGGGCATTATCGGTCCGAACGGTGCCGGCAAAACCACCCTCTTCAAGATGATCACCGGCCAGGAAAGTCCGGATTCCGGAAACATCATTGTCGGAAAAACCGTGAAACTGGCTTATGTGGATCAGACAAGAGACGTGTTGAATCCTCAAAAAACAATATGGGAAATGATTTCAGACGGGCAGGACATGATTCTTATAGGCGGCCGGGAAATCAATTCCAGGGCCTATGTGGCCAAGTTCAATTTCTCAGGCGCCGAACAGCAGAAAAAGATTGAAACCCTCTCCGGCGGTGCCAGAAACCGGGTCCATCTGGCCAGGATGCTCAAGGAGGAGGCAAATGTCCTCCTTCTGGACGAACCCACAAACGACCTCGACGTCAACACCATGCGCGCACTTGAGGAGGCACTTGAGAATTTCGGCGGCTGTGCGGTTGTCATCAGCCATGACCGGTGGTTTCTGGACAGAATCGCCACCCATATTCTGGCCTTTGAAGGAGACAGCCAGGCCATCTGGTTTGAAGGCAACTATTCGGAATATGAGGAAGACCGGAAAAAACGCTTGGGCATCGATGCAGATCAGCCGCACCGGATTAAATACCGGCAGCTCACGCGATAATGCCCCGGAGGGAAAGTATCTTGTGAGAACTTATATCTGTGCATCTACCAGAAAAATGGCTATCGAATTTTTAAGAATAAAAAAGTATCAGAAAAGCTATCTTTAGTGTTTTTGAAAAAAATCATGAACGCTCGATTCATGATTTATAAGACAATCGATTTATAAAATTTTATGCTTGCTTTCTCATTTTTATTTACAGTATGAATAAAACATAATTTGTTTGTGAAAATCTTCGGGGCGTGGTGAGGTTTGCAAAAATAGGTGAACCAATTCCCGACCGGCGGTGATTTCTGCAAGGAAAAGCCCGCGAGCTGCGGTACCCAAAATACCAATGCTGATTCGGTGAAAATCCGAAGCCGACGGTACAGTCCGGATGGAAGAAGATTGGGAACAAAATAGCTGCTATCTTGATGAGGATTCGCAAGAAGACAATGAGGCCCGATGCACCGTGAAAAAATGGAATTGATGCAGACCTGGGAGTAACGGCAAAACAGGTGAATTCGCCATGATTTCCTAACCAATAGCGATGCATTAATATCCATTATTTTGCAGGGCATAAAGGTTTGTCGTGGTCAATGGCCCTGGGCATATTGTCTGACAAATAATATCATCCGGAGAAATGCTGTTTTCTTTAAAAACACGCCCCTGCCATATGCGCAGGGGTTTTTGTTTTTAAGAAACAGGACGCTGCGCTATGCCTGTTTGCACCAAAACCATGCGGTGGTGATTTTTAACGGCTTTAATTGCCGGGAAAAGCCAATTGCCATGTGTCTTGTGGTGTATTGTTTTCCAATGAATAACGCCTCGAAGATGACTTCGGTGCGTTTTTTATTTTATTATTTTCAATAAGGAGAAAGCAATGCGATTGGCTACCGTAGAAGAAGCAGTAGAAGACATTAAAGCAGGAAAATTTGTAATTGTCGTAGATGATGAAAAACGGGAGAATGAAGGTGATCTGGTGATTGCCGCCCAATACGCGACCCCTGAGGCTATAAATTTTATGGCGCAACATGGGCGGGGATTGATTTGCGTGTCCATGAGCGGTGAAATGCTGGATCGGTTGGGGATTCCCATGATGGTGCCGTCAAGCCGGAATGGTTCGGGTTTTGGAACAAATTTTACGGTTTCTGTAGAGGCGCATCATGGGGTTTCCACAGGAATTTCTGCATTTGACCGGGCGCGGACCATCGAAGTCCTGATTGATCCAAAAAGCAGCCCTTGTGACATTGCCATGCCCGGACATATTTTCCCCCTTCGCGCAAAACCCGGTGGGGTTCTGGAGCGGCAGGGACAGACGGAAGCAAGTGTTGATTTGGCCTGCTTAGCCGGATTACTACCTGCGGGTGTTGTCTGCGAAGTGATGTCTGCCAGCGGCAATATGGCACGGTTACCGGAGCTTCTTGAATTTGGTGAAAAACATGCCATTAAAGTTCTCACTGTTGAAGCCATGGTAAAGTACCGATTGGAAAAAGGCGATGACAGTTTAAGCATCAATTCGAGCTCCGGAAATGTTATTCGGGGCGCATCAACGCGACTTCCCACAGTTTATGGGGAATTTAATGTCGTGGCATACCGTGATCTGGAAAACAACGAAGAATATCTGCTTTTAAGCATGGGGGAGCATTCTTTGCATCCGCCACTTGTCCGTTTACATTCCTCATGCCTGACCGGGGACCTGTTGGGCTCCTATCGCTGCGATTGCGGCCCTCAGCTTCAATTGGCCCTTAAAAATATCGCCGAAGACGGCAATGGTATTCTGGTTTATCTGAAGCAGGAAGGCCGGGGCATTGGATTGGCCAATAAAATTCAGGCATACCAGCTTCAGGACCAGGGTTTGGACACGGTAGAAGCCAATCTGAAACTGGGTTTTGCACCTGATGAACGTTCATATGATGCAGCAGCAGAGATGCTGCTTGATCAGGGTGTGGATTGCATCCGGCTCATGACAAATAATCCTCAAAAAATAGCTCAGTTGGAAAAAAAAGGAATCCGTGTGGCCGAACGTATTGCACATGAAATAAGACCCAATAAATATAATGCGTTCTATTTAAAAACCAAAGCGGAAAAGTTGGGGCATTGTCTGAATTTCAAGGACTAACAGGAAAATCTGTTTGGAGAGGTATTGTTCTTGATTTGTATTTCTGTTTCCGGCCTTATAGTCAACCGGACACTATCCAACAATAACCATGCGATGAGGTGTTGATGAAATTCCTTATTTCTAAACCTAAACAGCCCCATGAACTTTTAAACCATATATTAGACCATCCGGATCTGCCCGATATTATTCAACATCTGGATGCTGGTGTGCTGATAAAATTAATTCGGCATATAGGGTTGGAGGATTCTGCCCAAATCGTTTCTCTTGCATCAACGGATCAGTTGAAGGGTATTTTTGATGAGGATCTCTGGCATAGCAAAACACCGGGTCAGGCAGAAGCTTTTGATTCGGAGCGTTTTGGTCTTTGGCTGGAAGTCATGCTTGAATCCGGAACAACTTTTACCGCAAGCAAGATTTTGGAACTGGATGAGGGCCTGGTGACTTTGGGGTTGTGCCGGCTGGTTTTAGTGGTGGGTATCGATGACCTGGCCATGCGCCTAAGGGATGAATGGAAGCCAGATAGTGACGATATACTGGAAAATGTTTTGGGCAGTGCGCTCAGCCAGTCCTTTGATAGTTATTTGGTGCTTTCAAAAAACGACACCACCTGGGATGCGGTCTGTGCCATTCTGATGGAACTTAATGAATTGGATTATGATTTTCTGATGCGCTTACTGGGCCGGTGCAGACAGACATCCGGAGAGTGTATAGAGGATAATGGCGGTCTTTTTAATGTGTTGACTGAAGACGAGATGCTCGAGGAAGATGTCGCTGCTGATCGGGAAGAACGAAAGGAAGGCAAGGGATTTGTCACCCCGACATCAGCGGCGGCTTTTTTAAGTCAGGCACGGTCTGACCCCTTAAAAAAAATTATTGCAACCCCCAAAATGGCTCCTGCTGCCCGTGCATATTTTAAGGCGGCAGAAGCAGAGCTCAAGCCTGATCTTCCATCCCGGACAGGTGACAAGCCATCGGATCACATTGATTCAGAGTCAATTAATATAAAGGTTGTTCGATTTATTCAGACACTCCAGAATGCTGAAGTACTACCGGCATCTGATTATAAAATGATAGACCATGACGATGCCGGACCATGGGACCACCATCTGCCCCTGGCCAAAGCAATGGACCATATCAATCAAACAGATCCGGATCTGTACACACAACTTCTGACCGAGCTGTACTATCTCTCCAACACCTTGATTGCCGGGTGTGGTTTTCAGGAGCGCATCTTTCAACCGAAGGAAGCGGCAGAAGCGGCTTTTTCAGTCTGTAATCTGGGCAGTGAGATCTTGCCCAAAACAGATACAGGACCGGAAGATAACATGCCAGCCGAACCTTTAACAAAAATCTTGAAAACGTACCGTTTGGTCAAGCTGTTCCAGGTGGGATGGAAAATATTATTTGATAATGTTGTTCTTTACACGGCCAAAAGGGTTCTGGAATTTTTCAATATTCTTAAGGACAAACAGATGGACCCACACCAAGTGCATGAAATTATCCAAGCGGCTTACATGCTGCATGCCTGTATCTCATCCGGCCGACCGTGGGAATTTAGTAATCAAATGGATTATTTGCAGATTTTTTTAGGCGGCGAGACCACCATGGCAATAACAGGGCTGTTGCAAGAGTACCCCACGCTGACCAAAGGTATTTGCAATATGGGAGGACACCGCGAATCTCCTTTTATATGGTCCAAATCCCATATTCAGACCATTCGACATTTTCTTGCGAAAGTGTTATAAGTTTTTCATCTAAAATGATTCTGGCAGATTGACACATCTGGCATCAAGTGATATCACCCCTCAGGATTTGATTACGCTTTAAAATGGTCAAGTCATGGTTTTTTTGGTAAAAAATGAAAAGGTATCTTTAAAAAACAGAAAACTTATGGAGAATGTCACCCTATCCAAATCGATCAGGCACGAAATTGACAGCAGAAGGACGTTTGGCATCATCAGCCACCCTGATGCCGGTAAAACCACGTTAACCGAAAAACTGCTTCTTTTTGGCGGTGCCATTCAGCAGGCAGGTGCCGTAAAAGCCAGAAAGGCTTCTCGTCATGCCACCAGCGACTGGATGTCCATCGAAAAAGAAAGAGGGATCTCGGTTACGTCTTCAGTCATGAAATTCAACTACCGGGATTATGACATCAACCTTCTTGATACACCGGGTCATCAGGATTTTTCCGAAGATACCTATCGCGTACTCACAGCAGTTGACAGTGCGCTCATGATCATCGACAGTGCCAAAGGGGTTGAGCCGCAGACCATGAAACTCATGGAGGTCTGCAGGATGAGGAATACGCCCATCATGACCTTCATCAACAAGCTCGATCGTGAAGGCATATCCCCGTTAGACCTGTTAAGTGAAATCGAAGACAAACTGCAGGTTGAATGTTCCCCACTTTCCTGGCCAATAGGCATGGGAAAACGATTCAAAGGGGTTTACAATATTTACAAAAAAACCCTTCACCTCTTTGATCCTGGGAAAACCAAAAAAACAGAAGGCGGCGTTGTCATTACCGATCTTTCTGATCCCAAATTAGACGAGCTTCTGGGTTCCCAGGCAACCGAATTGAGAGACGATATTGAACTGATCGAAGGCGCGGCAAACCCTTTTGAATTGGCGCATTATCTCCAGGGAAACCAGACGCCGGTATTTTTCGGCAGTGCAGTGAACAATTTCGGTGTGAGGGAAATGCTTGACGCATTTGTTGAAATGGCGCCAGGCCCGATGACACGTGAGGCGGTTAGCAGAAAAGTAAGCCCTTACGAACCGGCATTTTCCGGATTTGCCTTTAAAATTCAGGCTAATATGGACCCGGCCCACCGAGACAGAATCGCCTTTGTCCGGATCTGCTCAGGAAAGTTTACGCGAGGCATGAAAGTCATGCATCACCGAATCGGGAAAGAGGTGATCTGGGCCAATGCCACCATTTTCATGGCCCAGGACAGGACCAATGTGGAGGAGGCATATCCCGGCGATATCATCGGCATCCACAATCACGGAACCATAAAAATAGGGGACACGTTTACGGAAAAAGAACCGCTGACGTTTACCGGTATCCCCAATTTCGCCCCCGAGCATTTCAGGAGCGTTTTTTTGAGAAATCCCCTGAAAGCCAAGCAACTCCAGAAAGGCCTTGTCCAGCTTGCTGAAGAGGGAACGGTTCAGGTCTTCAAGCCAATCAAAGGTAACGAATATATTCTGGGCGCCGTGGGCGTTCTCCAGTTTGATGTCACCGTGGCCAGACTGAAAGCGGAATATGGGGTAGATGCAGAATACTCTCCCATCAATTACGCTGTGGCAAGATGGGTCACATGCGACAAGCCTTCCACACTCAAGGAATTTGAAAAAAAGAATATCCTGAATATGGCCATTGATTCGGAAGGCCATCTCTGTTTTTTAACGACCAGCGAATGGCAGCTTGGTTTTGCAAAAGAACAGAACCCGGATATCGTATTCCACAAAACCCGGGAATATAACATACCACTGGGCAAATAACACCTTGCGTTAAACAAGGCACAAAAAAAATGGCATTATAAAACTCTTTTAACAATGCTTTTCGTCACCCGGGCAGCAGCGATCACGTTTCCTTCCACCCGCGCGGCAGCGTCAATAAAACAAAGCGTTCGTCCCTTTTTTACGACCTCAGCCTCAAAATCGATTTTCTGTCCCAATCTGGCCGACCGAAGCACAGAGACATGAATATCGTGTGTCACGGCTTCATTTTCATCTTCCATAATGCTTAACAGGGCCGCATAGGCACATACATCGCAAAGCGAATAAATCACCCCACCGTGAAGTGCGCCCAGAGGATTGGCATTGTTCTGATTTACGGTAATGGAGAGAAATCCCCGTCCCGCCTCTCCACGCAGATTCTGAACGCCCAGAAACTGATGATAGGGAAGATTTATTACAGGTACAAGTCTGTTTATATCGGTTGTCATGGCAAATCATTCCTTCCTCTCCTGAATGGCGTCATCTGATAGACTGTTTTATGCAAACTATTGAAAAATTGGAAGCGATAGTAGCACAATATACGCATTAACAAAATCCATTTTGAGATGGAATGCCTCATTGACAGGATATTTATAGAAGCGTATGTCAAAATTTATGCAACAATATCTCAAATTGACAGAAATCATCGATTGGCAACACCCTGATATCCTGTACAGGGCGAAAACACTCTCAGGCGGTGAAAAAAATATCTCCGTCATCGCAAAAGAATGCTTTGAATGGGTAAGAGATACCATCAAACACATCGATGATTATAACATACAAACGGTGTCCTGCTCCGCATCAGAGGTATTGCATTCAGGCTCGGGAATTTGTTATGCAAAGAGTCACCTGCTGGCAGCCCTGTTAAGAGCAAACAACATCCCGGGTGGTTTCTGCTATCAGCGGTTGAGCCGGGATGATGATGGCCCGCCGTTTTGTCTTCACGGGTTTAATGCGGTTTATCTCCCCGAGTTTGGATGGTATCGAATTGATTCAAGAGGAAATAAGGCCGGCGTAAACGCCCAATTCTCGCCGCCTGTAGAACAACTGGCCTATTCGGCAAGAATCGATGGCGAAATCGATTTTCCCGATATTTTGACGGAACCGCTTCCAATAATCATTGAAACATTAAGGCAATATCAATCGAAAGACGACCTGTGGAATCATTTGCCGGACAGTGAAAATATCTCATGTTATCAATTATAGCAAATAGCCAGACAAAAGGAAAAATGGATCAATGACGTGTTGTGGACAGCTCTCTTCACCGAACCGTTTCAAAGAGTATGACGTATTCTGATGCAGATGTTGCATTTAACGTTCGCCGCTGCCCGTTTCAGGAATATTATAAGTGCCAAGGCGTACCGGTAATTTGTCAATATGCATCCTGCAATCTGGGTTACCCTCTTGCCAAAGCCTGGCACGCAACCTTGATGCGAAGCCATACACTGGCAGGTGACAATCTGCCGTGTGATTTCAGATTCTATGTTGAAAAAACATCCTGACAGGATTCAATGGGAATCATCATTTGGAGAGAACACTTAAAAAATCAGACAAAAAAAAGGGCATTCATTATTTTTTAATGAATGCCCTTTGGTTTTTTTAACGCAGCTGGCTACAGCACAGTCACATTGGTGGCTGCAGGACCTTTTTTTCCCTGTTCCACTTCGTATGAAACCCGATCGCCTTCACTTAGTGATTTAAACCCAGAAGCATTAATCGCTGAATGATGAACGAATACATCAGGGCCATCTTCTTGCTCGATAAATCCAAAACCTTTTTGGTCGCTGAACCATTTGACAGTACCATTTGCCATTGTAACATTTTCCTTTTTTAATAATTTTTTTCTGGTCTCCGTCCGGCCTGACCGGATAAAGACCCACTCTTTTAACGAACCAAGCATAACCTTATTAATTATAAAAACAAGAAAATAATGCAAATATTTTGCATAAAAACAGGCGCCAAGCATTTTTTATTAAAAAAATCAAACTTTTATAATAAATTTCTTTTCTTCCAACTGGCTGCCCCCAGTTTCGGAGGAATCGGATCAAATGCACTAAGCTTGGCGATTAATAAATCAATGTTGAAAAATTCCGGAACCGACGTCTTGTGCGAGATCAGACCGGAAACAGCCTTTTTAGCCATTTTCTCCCCCCCGGTCTTTCTGCCATATTCAAAATGAATATATGTCCCTGCTGCCCGGATGAGTGCCTGCAATACAAACTTTTCAGCCCCCATACTCTTGTGCCATTTTTCCTCAAGCCATTCATGGACTTCAAAAAACAGTTCCTGATCCCATAAGAGGACAGCGATGGCATAGATTTCAGTTGTCTCTACCTTTGCGGATTGAATCTGAGAAAGAACGGTTGTGTAACGCACTATCCGATTATGGATATAAGAACGGATATAGGGTTCCACACCTTGAGACAGGTATTTTTCAGCGGCAGCCTGTGATGGCGCGATGGCCCCACTATAGATGGTTTCTATCACACTTTCCGACAATTCATTTCTGACATCACGGCACAACCGATTTTGAAACGGATCAAAACCTTCTATCATTTGTAAACTCCTCCTTATGTAACATCTCAAAAAGTATGTGGTAGAAAAGACGCAACTATGCCGAGGCAATAGCAGCCTTAAGTTCCATTAGATCTGGTAAGGGAGGAATATTATTATTTTGGGCTATCCTATCGTTAATGAATTCCCAAAAAGA
>JAHIVH010000083.1 GCA_018816735.1 Pseudomonadota bacterium
ATTCAGAAGCGGGGCCTTGAACCCTGTGAACATGCCGGTATCGATAATAGACGGGCACACACAGGTCACTTTGACGCCTTTTGACCCGAATTTTTTCATTTCCATCCTGAGGGCATCGGAAAAGCCGACCACAGCAAACTTCGTTGCGCAATAGTCCGCCATTTTGGGAATGGCCAGCAGTCCTGCGGCAGAAGCAATGTTTACGATATGACCGTTATTCCTGTTGACCATTTCAGGAAGGATGCACTTGGTCATCCAGATCACCCCCATGAGATTGATATCAATCGTTCTTTTGATGTCTTCAAAGGAACTGTCAAGAATCGATTTCCCATTTACAATCCCGGCATTGTTTATGAGTACATCAATGGATTGAAAATCTTTTTTGATGGCTTTGACCGCTGTCTCTATATCTTCTTTCCGGGATACATCACACCGGTAGGCCTGAACCCTTGCGGACAGGCCTTTGATATCTGTTTCCGTGTCCTTGAGGTTTTTCTCGTTGATATCCAGAATGGCAAGATTTGCTTTTTCGCGTGCACAGATAAGTGCCATTCTTTTCCCGATACCAGATCCCGCCCCTGTAATCACAACCGTTTTGCCGGCCAAAGATTTCATGATTTTCCTCCCCTGTTCCAGTGATAAAAATGTATCCTATGTTTCTTGTTTTGATAAAATTTAAGAATTCTCACTTATAATTTTTTCATGGCATCCCTGGCAATGGCCGTGTAATATTCGCCGCAGTTTGTCATGGCCACCGAAAGTATCTCTTTTGCTTCCTTTTTGTTGTTGTTTCCCCCCATGTCTGCAAGCAGATCCGCAACGAGCACCATGGTGTTCGGATCTTTTCCATAGAAGGGTGTGGCCTGATACTCGCGGTAATATTTTAACGACTGTTTCATATCTTTAAGCGGCCAGGGGAGTTGGTGCCAGAAGCGGGCCAGAGATATCATCACATCTCCCTCTTCGTAATTTTTATCCTTGTCAAGCGCGTCCATTTCATCCAGAAGTGGATTTGCAACAGCGATAACAGGCATCATTGCTATCATTAAAAACATGCATAAAAAAATACGGATCGATTTAACCATAAGCTCCTCCTCAGACATTCGAATTAATTTATTGTCATTAACTTGTCCAGATCCAAAGGCAATGGTTTTTCCGGATCTACATAAAGTGAAAGCGCATTCTGGGGACATTTTTCAACACAGAGTTCACAGCCCATGCACGCATTTCTATCATATTTTCTGCTGCCCCCGTTATAGGAAATGCAGTCAAACGCACAGGCAGTCACGCATTGACCGCATCCATTGCATTTCTCAGAATCCTGAACAAGGGAATACCCCGAAGCTGCGGATTGAGAAACATTCTTCTCGATTTTTCGGGTCAGCATGGTTGCCTGAAGACTGACACAGGTGTCCGGATGGCAGTTGCAAATCACGCCTGTGCTGCCGCCTGTAGCCACTTTGAAAAAAGCCTGGGTGATATGATTCTTTGCCCTCAGTCTTCTGATGATGTCAAGGGCCTCCTCCTGGCTTATCTTACGGGCATTATATTTTTTGCAATGATCCAGCCAGAATGTGGCAAGTCCCTTTCCCACAGCAATACAACTGTTGATATCCGCTTCATCCGCATGGTTTGATTTTTTGCAGGGGCAGTCCATAACCGCAATATACTCCGGTTCCTGAAACACAATTTTTGTGGCATATTTAAACGGTATGATCTGTTTGTTTTCTTCAGCAATCACACGGATATCCCGGTTCAGTTCAAAAATTTTCCGGGTATCGGAAAAAGAGAGAACTTTGGCATGATACCGGCTGAAAGCCATGCGGCCAACCGGTGCAAGCGGTTGAAACCACGTCAGGTATTTCAATATGTATAAAAGAAAACGGACGGTTTTGACATAAGGGTAATAGAAAAGGAAATAGATATAATTGTGAATGAACCTGTCTACCCTCACCCCGTGCTTCCTGAACATTATTTTTGTCGATTCTTTCATAGCTTTTACCTTCACGTTTGAAAGATTTTACATTAATCCATTTTACCGTTATTTGTTTAATATTCATTGTTCGCAGCACTGACCCCGATTATGGCCATACTCATAAATTGACTATATGGTCAAGTAAAAATATAGTATTTTTCAAATTTGTCGTCATTGCATCAAACAGTAAAATCAGATGGACATCCGATGAACTGCATAGTTGATGAATAGTTATGAACTGCCGTACAATCCCATAAGTATTCAGGCAAATCTGAATCCTTATCAACATGATACAGGTCCAATGGTACTGTTTTAGCCGGATACGACGGTATCCAGGTGCTTTGCCAGCCTTTTCCCCAGCGATACCACCGTCCAGACAACGGGAGCCCCCAGTGCTTGCGGAAAAACACTTGCATCACAAACGAAGAGATTTTTAATTTGTGTTGCAAGATTATTGTCAATGACCTGTCCGATGCGACACGTTGCTGAAGGATGCGCTCCGGCAGGTTTCATTGGATAGACCGTGCTCTCTTTGGCGCCTGCCTTTTTAAATATTTGGGTAACAATTTGCACACCCTTATCTATTTTTTTACGGTCATTTTCAGTCATTGGCTTTTTAAACGCCCTTCCTTTTCCAATTGTGCCGGTCAGGTCATCCTGGATTTTAACCATAATACTCGAATACTTAAAGAAATTCCTGAACTTTAATAGATGCGAAGGTCCTGAAAGTGCCGCAATTCCTAAGAATAAAGCCCAGTTCGGTCCAACCGGAAGTATCACGATTCCATCATCATCATAATGTTCCAGTGTTCCAACACTCATTGGCGTTGATCCAATTGTCCGTGTTCCCGGAACGACAGCCTGAACAAAGGAGAGCCAGTCGCAGGCAAGCCCCTTGCCGGCATCTGTAATGCCTGCGCCTCTAAGCAAGTGTACATTCGTGAGGCCTCCTGCGGAGAGCACAATTTGCTTTCCATAGAATCGGTCCTTTTTTGTCGTCTCCACACCGATCGCTTTGCCATTTTCTATGATTAATGACTTGACTGATGTATGAAGCATAAGATCAGCGCCACCTTTTATGGCTTCATCGCCGAAAACCCGTCCCGTCCATTTGGCGCCCGTCTTACATCCCAGCATGCAATTTCCTGATCCGGTGCATTTGCTTGCATCAATAAATTTGTCCATTTTCCGCCAATGATATCCCAGACTGTTTGCAGCGTCCATGAGTCGTAAATTATTTTCCCCGATAAGCTCGTCCGGAAGAGGATTGACGCCCATTTCTTTTCGTGCTTCTTCTGTTTCTGTAGACAAATCAATACCCAATGGACCGAAAATTTTATCAGGCGGGGGGAGTGCGGATCCGGCAGAAATATTGGACGCACCGCCGTAGTTATTGACAAAAATCACGATATCCTTGTAATTCCGTAACAATGTGGGAATGTCTATCATTCTTGCCACGGTGATGGTGTTCCCCAGCCATTCTGCTCTTCCTCCTTTTTCAATCAGCAGAACCTTTTTGCCTTTCCTTGTCATCTCTCTGGCCACAGTACACCCAGATGCACCGGAACCCACAACGATCACATCATATTCGTTATTTTTCATATTATCCCCGTTTGATTGCAACTGTGGTAAGCATTTAAAATTCCTTTAACAGGTTTCTTTTTCCATGCAGATGCCGCCCATCAAGAGTTTGGTGAAATTCTCCCAAAGTTCATCAAGGGAAATTTCTTTTTCAACTGTTTTAAGATAATAAATATTTTCAATCATACCCAGCATAAGCGTACTTGCGACTCTGGGATCCACATCCTGAAATATACCTTGCCGGATACCTTGACGGATATCCGCTTCAACCGGCATTCGAATCGACTGATAGGTATTGATGCCAAGCGCCCTGATCTTCGGGTCATCATCCTCAATGGCTTCCTTGCTCAGATGGACAATGGCACAGAACTCCTTTAAAACGGGCATGATAATTTTCCCCCGGATTTCGATTCTTTCCAAAGGATTTTTCGCTTCCCTTACCTTTTCATATCCTGTGGAGAACATTTTCTCAAAAATCAGCGGTATGCATGTCAGGAAGAGTTCCCGTTTATCGGAAAAATAGAAGTAAAAGGACCCTTTCCCGATATGGAGCGCACTCGTAATATCGCTTACTTTGGTGTCCTTAAGCCCTTTTTCAAGGAACATCCTGCAACCCAGCTCAATGATACTTTTCCGGGTTTTGTTTTCATCGGATTTTTCTCCCTTGTTTTTTTTAAAGGCCTTATCGGAAGCGGAAAACCTGTTATAAGGCAGATCGACCGAACCGTATGTTTCTGCGGGTTCCATATTTTTGATCTTGTCCCGGATGGCAACAAGCGGCAGGCCATTTTTTTTTTCTTCCTGGATAAAAAACAGTTTCTTCAAATGATTTTCATCATAATAGGCCATTGTCTTACCCGTTCTCTTGGGCTCATGGAGGAGTTCTTCCTGAACATAAAACTGAATGGTCCGCCTGCGGATGCCCGATTTTTTTTCAAGCTCCGATATTTTCATCCAGTTGGGATTATTTTCCACCACCCTATTCCCTCAGTGATTTGTCCGGTAAGTTTAACAGATCCATTCGATTCGTTCTTTTTCTCTTCTTGCAATACCGTCAATTTTTCCCTTGGGGTATCCGACCACCAGTATTGTGGCCATGGTGAATGGGCATTTAAGGCCAGGTATTCCGCCTGGCTGTTAATTCCGGATTTGTTCTCGCTGCACTGACCCCGATTATGGTCATAGTCATAAGTTGACCTCATGGTCAAGCAAATAAGGATTGTTTTTATAAATAGACGACATTGACATGATGATTATATTTTAACAGCAATCGTGTTAACGACCCATTATTTTACAAATAAAATGATGATTAACAGTATGTTATGAAAATATACAGGAACGCATTCATTGCGATATACATTTAACCAACCGTGGTCACCCGTTAGACACACCATTGGATAGATGCACAGTGTATGAATAGATAGAATAGCGTCAATGAAGAATATTCTGGAGTTTCAATGCCCGGACAGTGTAACGGTACAAAAAAGGATGAACCTGATAAAACCCATCTGTCTGCTGAAGTATACCGATGTTTGACAAATTGTTAAGCGCAAGAAGACTCTTCCGGATATTCTGACGAAAAATTTCTGCGTGGTCTTCGGCCGAAAGTGTATCGTGTTGAACAATCGCGCCTAATGTAAACAGATCCTCATTCGAAAGCTGGGATAAAAATTTAACGTTAAATTCCACTTGAGATGACAATTGAAGTTCATGTTCTCTGATGGATTCTATAGAACGAAGCCAGAATAAAATGGCAACGGATATATTTCCTGCCGCCACATTCTGGATCTGATTAAAAAATAACTTTATCAGGTACGCCTGCCGTTCTTTATCGGATTGCAATTTTTTAAAGGAACGGTTTGCATGCATTTTAGAGGGAACCAGAAACTTCAGCTGATATCCTGTGATACGGTGACGGGCGAAAATCATGGACTCTATTTCTTCACCTGTAAATGGTTGCAAGGGAATCACCCGGTTGAAATTTTTCGATAGTTGAATAGATTTCTCAAGATATTCCCAGCTATACAAGGTGCATGAACAAATCCAGATTACCTGTTTACGGGTTCGGTACATCATACCCAGAAAGGATTCCATCAGGTCAAAGCCCTTCATGCTTTTCAGAAACATGTTCTGAATGTTTTCCACAATAAAAACGGTTGTGGAAGGCCTGCTCACTAAAAATGCTTCCAGCTCATCAAGAGAAGACATCTTGTTGTCCGGGAAAAGCGCATTGAAAAAAGGAAGCACTTCCTCGATATTATGGATGGTATGCAACAATTCAATAGAATGAACAGATTGTTTTTTCAATAGCTCTGCTTTAAAAAGATTTAACAGGGTGGTTTTCCCGCTTCCCTTTTCGCCGATAACCGCTGCAATCATATTGCCGGATTTGTGATAGTCCGTCACATCATCTTTCAGGAGTTGAAGTTCTTTCTCGCGCCCATAAAACAGACGATCATCTGTCAGGGGTTCTATCTGAAAGAGCTGTTGATAAACAAATGGGAGAGATTCCAGTTTCTGCCTGGTATCCAGTAAAAACTGTGTGAACTGGATCTGTATGTCATCTTCCGGCACTGAAAGTCCCAAGTAGGATCGGATTTCGATATATTTCACCCGAGTGAGGGTGAATCCTTTCTGTCCTGCCGACCAACAGGTTTGAATGAGAGCCGTGAAATATTTCTGAACAAATTTAATACCTTTTCTTAGCCGTCCCTTGGCTTTGGCCTTGACAAGTTTCAGCTTCAGGGCAATTAATTTTTCATTGTCCAGAAGTTCCTGAATCTTATCTATCCATTGGTAGGCAATACTGCCAAGCTCGGATTGGATTTCCTGAGGAAAACCTTCAACTCTTTGGCTAAGCCGATTCAGTTGATTGGCGCCGCGCTCTATGCCTTCAATAACCATCTTGAACGCATCTTCTGCGTAATCTTCCTTTTCTAAGAGATTGAAAGATGTTTCGATATTGAATTCCACAATCTGCTTGATTTCAGACATGTAGTTGACTGTATCGTCCAGACGGATGCGAAGTTTTTGAATAAAATCCTCAAGAAGGGATTGCAGTTTTAATAGAAGTTCCGCCTGGATCATTTCTCTTATAGGTATTTCGGCTATTTCGGAAAGAGGTGGTATATGATCATCCCTTTTTTTAAAAACGACATGATTCTCCGCCAGGCGCTCCACGCTGTCTTTTGCCAGGCTGCTGATTGCATTTATATCCTGACCGATTCCTGATCCCAGGACCTTGTTTGCAATAGCCGGCAGTAATTCCCTGCGGAAATTCCTGAGAAGTGTCCGGCTTTCCTGAATGATGTTTCTTTTCAACTCCCATTCCTGCCCCTTTTCCAAGGTCAACAGCCGTTCTTTGGTTTTAAAAAGCGTTTGAATGGCGTGGGAGCATTGAGGCAAAATCTGGGTATCGATTTTTTCTGAAATGGTTCCCAGTGTCATAACTGTTTTCCGGGCCACCTGAAGTTGAATACGGTTCAGCGAAAATTCATGGGTCCAATCTTTTCGCTCACCGGAAAAATGATTGCTCCAGAGCGCGTGGTGCCGTCTGAATGCTTTCAGCTGACTGTTCAGTTTCCGGCGGAACCTGAATCGGGCATAACCGCCTCCCGGAGATACAAAGGTGCCGACATACGCATATTTCCGAATGAATTCTTTTTCAAGCGACTGTTTCCAGGTATCAAACTTTACCCGTGTATCCTGCCATAGCGCATCCATGTCCTCAGCCATTTTTTCAGTATCAGGAATGGCAATGCTTACGGATTTGAGACGCTCTCCTATGGGATTGTAAATCTCCATATGCCAATCAGATGCTTCCTTGTCAAGGATCAACAGATCCGACGTGTATTTCTGGGTCATCAGATGGAGCGTGTTGAATTGCTCGGCAATCAAATGAAACATCTGATTCATGAAATCGGATAAAAAGATGAAAAACGGAAGAGAGAAATGAAAAGTGGAAAATTGCTGGATATGGATCGTGTGGCTCTCCCCTCCGATACTTTCTTTATTTGTTCTGAATACGTTCAGTCCAAGGTTCAACACTCTCTTTAACCTCAGTTTGAGCCTTTTTATCCATTTGAACAGACGGATGCTCACCGTATCATCATCTGCTTTTATGAAAAAATCATCCGCAAAGGAGACTTCCCTCAACGCAGGGAATTTGAGGATGACCTGCCCCATGCGTTTTCTGCAGTCCTTGTCGATCCTGAGCAGCATATCGGGGTAGTTTTTAAATTCAGCCCAGTCGCCCATCTGGTTTAAACTCTCATCAAGGCGCTCCCAGACCTGGCATAGCAGTTTATCTGCTTTCAGGGATTCATCTTCGGGTTGAAGGGGTTTGATGACAATCTCGCTGAACCGGTTAAGCTGGTCCATATACCCGGTCCGGACCTGCTTGTATGTTTCCTCAAGAAACAATGTCGCTGATGTTGTCAAACATGTGTAGATATCAGCAGGTGTATCGGCCTTGTCATTTTCGGTTTTCATACAGGCCTCAAAATATTTGAATAGAGGGGTGATCTGTCCTGGCTGATAAGATTGCAGCGGATCAATGCTTCGGTAACCAGCTCTGTTATGTCACTTGCAAACGCGAATTCATATCGAATGTCCAGGACATATGCCTTGACCCTCATTTTCAATATGGAAAGACCTTCATGAATCTCATTTTTAAATACAATGGCAATGGGTTTATTCAGGTATACAAATCGGGACACAACCGCAGCTCGAAAAGCTATTTTTTTCAGTTGGGCCAGATCAATGCCAACCGGAAGAAAAAATTCCGCCACCACCTGGCAATTTGATTCGCCATTGTTGGCGTTGGAGACGGGTTGGCTGACAATATCACCGTTGGGGATAGATATGATTGAATCATCTGGTGTAACAATCCGGACGGTTCTCAATCCAATTTGTATGACTTCTCCATAGTGTTCCCGGATTTGAATTTTATCTCCAATCTGGAAAGGGTGATCCACGAGAATCATGAGGCCGCCAAATATATTTTTTAAAATATCCTGGGATGAAAAACCAAGGGCGATGCCTGCAGAAGCAGTCAACGCCAGAAGCGTTTCAATGGGCGGAGAAAGAATCGCTGCGATGATGAAATAGATCACTGCTGTCCATACCAGAATCCGTATAAACGGAATCATCCGCATAATGGAGAGGCGCAGGTTGACCCATTTCTCCGCAATCGTTTCCAATAGCCGGATTGTGTATTTGATGAAAAAAAAAGCCATGAGCGCAATAAAGATCGACCATATCATCCTGCCAACCGTCAACGACGAGTTCAGTTTGGGTTTGGTTTCTTTTAATAAGGAAGGCATCATTTTGTTCGGGGAATCGGCAGGGACGGTTTCCGGTATTTCAGTTAATTTCCGGATGGTTTCATTGCCGCCCGATGCCTCACTATGGACCGCATCTGAGGTCGGGAGAGAAACAGCCCGATCTGTTGATTTTCCTGAAACCACCGATGACCAGATGAGGATTAAAGCGAAGATAAAAACTGTTTTCATGGACGTCACCCTTATTGTATTCATTCCGCCCCCTGGAAAAAACTTGTCATATCAAAATTTTTACAATATCCGGTTCCTTCCTTTTTGGGATAGGAGGTATATGGGCTGGATATCCCACAATAACAGGCGCTATAATCCGGCAGTTATCAGGTATGCCCAGTTCATTCAGCATTTCCTGATCGTTTATTTCAGCACCGAGATTGATCCAGCATGTTCCCAGGTTCCTTGAAGTTGCTGCCATCATGAAGTAACTGGCAGCCAAGGCACAATCCACAGATAAATTCTTCAAATGAGATGGTCCCAATATGATAACCAGACATGGGGCATTGTAAAAAACATTGAAAGATGCGTTTTCCAGGATACCCTTGTATTTATTTGCATAATCATCTGGATCGCCATCAATGCGGGCAAGAATATTCTTTTTGCTCTCGTCCGATATTCTTCTGAGCATTGCCTTGTCATTTACAATGACAAATTTCCATGGCTGCTCATTACCTGAATTAGGCGCCAAAATGCTTTCTTTTATCATAGCCTTGATCATTTCCAGGGGAACAGGCTTGTCCTGGTATTCTCTAATGGACCGGCGGGATGTCAACATTTCAGAAAACGTCATATTTCATATCCTTTGTCTCTGGCACTTGTTTAAATGAGTTGTGAACGATTGCGTGAAGATTTCTGTTTCTGTAATTCTTTAAAAAGCACGGAAATGGCAATTCTCGCCTTCTTTTTCTTATCGATTTAGATAAGTTGAGAACATAACAATGTCAATATATTTCCTGTATCCTGTCAGGATAACCGCCTATAGGAAAGCGAGTTCTTATTCCTTGACCGCGAAACGTCGCAATGATAAATTTGGCAGACCGATTAAGTTGCATCGTGATAGAATGCAATAGCCATGAAAGCAAGATTAATATGAGCAAATCTCCCGAGAATAATCAATCCAAGAAGCCGCAGGCTGATGCATTGCGCGTGCGGGCCGAGGAAAAACTCACCCGGCTGCCGAAAATTCCGGAGTCCCTGTCACCCGAAGAAACCCGGCATATGCTCCAGGAGCTCCGCGTGCATCAGATCGAACTCGAGATGCAAAACGAGGCGCTGAAGCAAAGCGAAAAAAAACTCCGGAAAACAATACAATCTATAGATGAAGGATATTACAGTGTCACCCTGGACGGATTGCTTCTGGATCACAACCAGGCATTTAACCGGGTTTTCGGGCTTGATATTAACCATAATCTGAAAGGACAAAATACACCGGACTTCTGGCAAAACCCGGATGACAGGAAGCCATATCTCGACTTGCTCATGGAAAAAGGCGTCGTAAGGAATTATCAGGCAAATGCGAAAAAAATCAATGGAGAACCTATTTTTGTTTTATTGAATGCCCATCTTGTCAAAGACGAAAAAGATGAACGGATAAGAATTGAAGGGATGGTCAGTGATATCACCGAACGCAGGGGTACTGAGGCGGCATTGGCAAAGTCTGAAGAAAAATTTGCCAAAGTCTTTAACGTTAGCCCTGAGGCGATTGCAATCGCCTCAATGGAAGATGGTACATATATCGAGGTTAATGATGTATTTCTGAAACTGACCGGCTTCCAAAGAGACGAGGTTATCGGCCATACCTCCAGGGAGATAGGGGTTTGGGTCCACAAGAGAGACATGCAGAACTTCAGGGAAGGACTCGCCAGGAACGGTTTTTTACGAAACCTCCCGGTCCAGTATCGCATGCGCTCCGGAGAGATACGAGATTTCCTGGTCTCCAGCGAAATCATCGAACTTGAAGGAAAACCCTGCAGTCTTAATTTTATTTTCGACATCACCGAGCGCAAGATGGCCGAAAAGGCGTTACGAAAAAAAGATGCCATGCTGGAAAACATCGCCTCCCAGGTCCCCGGGATGCTTTACCAGTTTATGAGAAAGCCTGATGGAACTTACTCTGTTCCGTATAGCAGTCATGGCATCGAGGCAATCTTTGGCTGTTCTCCGGAGGACGTGCGCAACGATTTCGACCCCATTTTCAACGTCATATTTCCCGAAGATCAGGACAAAATCATCCAAACGATTGATGCGTCGACAAAAAATTTATCGCAATGGATGTGCGAATACAGGGTCCAGGTTCCCGGCGAACCGATCAAGTGGGTATTCGGCAATGCCATTCCTGAAAAAATGGCCGATGGCGCCATTGTCTGGAGCGGCTATAACATGGACGTCACCGAGCGTAAGCGGGCCGAACTGGAAAAGACCGAACTGGAAACCCATCTCCAGCAGGCCCAGAAGATCGAATCCGTCGGGCGGCTGGCTGGCGGGGTGGCCCACGATTTCAATAATATGCTTGGTGTGATTCTCGGTTATGCGGAACTGGCCCTGGATAAAGTGAATCGATCCGAGTCGCTTTATGACGACCTTATGGAAATCATCACCGCCGCCGAACGTTCCGCCAAGATTACCCGGCAGTTATTAGCCTTTGCCCGTAAGCAGACCGTCACACCCAAAGTGATGGACCTCAACGCGACCGTGGCCGGCATGCTCAATATGCTTGAGAGGCTCATCGGCGAAGACATTCATCTCATCTGGATTCCGGAAGCGGATCTATGGCCGGTCAAGATTGACCCTTCACAAATCGACCAGATCCTGGCCAACCTGTGCGTCAACGCCCGGGACGCCATTCCCGGCGTGGGTAAGATCACCATCGAGACAGGTAACAGCATATTCAGTGCGGACTATTGCGCCGCCCACGTCGGCTTTGTACCCGGCGAGTGGGTTCGACTGAGTGTTCGCGACGACGGTCGCGGCATGGATCAGGAAACGCTGGCCCATATTTTCGAACCGTTTTTCACCACCAAGGGCGTCGGCGAGGGCACCGGCTTGGGTCTGGCCATGATCTATGGTGCTGTCCAGCAGAACAACGGCTTCATAGATGCCCACAGCGCACCGGAAAAAGGAACGATCTTCTCGATCTATCTGCCTCGCTATACGGGCGGGAATGGTCCGGTGCTTATGGATGACGCATCGGAACAGGTAAGGGGCGGCCAGGAGACCATCCTGATCGTGGAAGACGAGTCGTCTGTTCTGGCCATGACCGCAAAAATGCTCGAAAGAAAAGGATACACTGTACTGACAGAGAGCGTCCCAGGCAAAGCCATCCAAATGGCCAGGGAGCACCCTGCGAGAATTCACCTGCTCATAACCGACGTCATCATGCCTGGGATGAACGGCCGGGATCTGTGGCGGCAACTCAGCGCCCTGAAACCCGATTTAAAATGCCTGTTCATGTCCGGCTATACTGCCAACGTGATTGCCAACCGGGGCGTGCTGGAAGAAGGCGCGCACTTCATCCAGAAACCGTTTGTGATGAAGACCCTGACCGCAAAGGTTCGGGAGACGCTGGACCGAAAGTAGCGACAATCTTTAAGATCAGTCTGCTGTTTTTGTCTGCCTTCACATGACCCATCTGATCATTTCCCGTTAATCCAGTACACTCCGAATGGCCTGTGCCAATTCAAATTTTAAAATCGGTTTCATGACACATGCCTTGATTCCTGAGGCATTTGTTGCTTCTTTGCTTATATCCGTACTGAAACCGGTGGTCAATATGACAGGTATATCGTTACGGATGGCGATACATTCTCTGGCGAACTGCTCACCGTTCATGTATGGCATTGTCATATCCGTGATGATCAGATCAAAATCATCTCGATGTTCTCTAAAAAAACTCAATGCTTCCAGAACATTGGTATGGCTCAAGACCCGATATCCAAAAGATTTCAATAACTGTTCTCCCATTTTGACCAGAACAGGTTCGTCATCCACGTAAAAAATCCTTTCTGTACCGCCTGAAATATTCTTTTCAATTCGTTTTTCAGGATGAACCCTTCTTTCAATGGCAGGAAAGTAGATATTAAATACAGAGCCCTTGCCAGGCTCACTGTAGACATCGATCGAGCCACCAAAACTTTTTACGATGCCATGGACGACCGAGAGTCCCATGCCCGTCCCCTCACCTTTTCTCTTGGTTGTAAAAAATGGCTCAAAGATGCGTTGAATGACGCGACTGCTCATGCCATGCCCGGTATCACTGACACTTAAATGAATATTGTGGCCGGGTTTTACATCCGGATAATACCCGGTAAATTCCCTGTCAACCTGAATATTCTTTAATGAAACCGACAGCAGACCGCCTTCAGGCTGCATGGCATGACTGGCATTGGTGCAAAGGTTCATCAGGATCTGATGAATTGAGGTGGCGTCGCCTACCACCAGTGCATCTGTCGTAATATCACATTTAATTTCGATGGTAGATGGAAAAGATACCCGGATGAGTTTTAAAGCCTCGTTCACAATCGTACTGACTTGTATGGGTTTAAATTCCATCTCGCTCTGACGGCTGAAAGTTAGAATCTGTTTGACAAGCTCCTTTGCCCTGCCACTGGCTTTCAATACTTCGTCCAGATCATGCGCCACATCCTCTTCCTCAGGAAATCTCATTTTTGCAAGTTCAACATACCCGATGATTGCTGAAAGAATATTATTAAAATCGTGAGCAATCCCACCGGCCAGGGTGCCTAGTGATTCCATTTTCTGGGCGGTCTGAAGCCGTTTTTCAAGAAGTTTTCTTTCTTTTCTGATTTTTGTCTGTTCAGTGATATCTTCCCCGGAACTGACGGTTACCAGAGGCATATTGCTGTCATCCTTTAGCACGCAATGATTCCAGGAAATCAATTTCTCCTCTTTTGATGGTGCTAAAACCGGCAGTTTGATGCCCTCGATCCGGCCCACATCTCCTTGAATCAATTCTTCAAACTGTTTTTTCCATCTTTTCAGATGTATTGGAGAAAGAAACCCCGTCCAGTTCTTTCCAATGATATCCTGTTTATCACAGCCCAGCACCTCACATCCTTTGGCGTTAATTTGTAAAACCGTGAAATCCGGTGAAAGAACCAAAAGCATGACACCTGCAATATCGAAATACTTCTGGGCCCTTTCTTTTTCGTTTGCAAGTTCTCTTACTTTTTCTTCGAGTTTCGATACAACCACATGGCTGTAATTTCTCAGGTAATCCTCCTCTTTGACCGGGATTGCTGGTGGCCGTTTTTTTGAAAAATCCTGTTTCAGTACGGTGTTAACCTCTTTCCAGAATTCATCCGGTTCCTTGGGTTTGATGATATAGGCTTCCGCGCCCACGGACATGGCCAGTTCCACATCTTTTTCTCCCTGGTACACTGCCGAATAAAAAACAAACGGTATGGCCTTGAGATTTTTATCCTTTTTAATTTGCCTCAGGAACTGGAATCCATCCATGACCGGCATAAGGGCATCGGAAATGATCAGGTCCGGTTTATGAAGGGAAGCCATCTCAAGCCCTGTCTTTCCATTTTCCGCCTCTATGGCGACATGCCCGAACTGTTCGATGTAATGACGAAGAATTTTTCTGTCTTCTTTGCTGTCATCAACCATGAGTATTTTCATTTTTCATCCTCAATTCCAAGAAGGTTATGAATCGCTGACATTATCGTCAACGGATCGATGGGCTTCTCAAAATAGCCGTTACACCCAACAGATAGGATACGTTCCCTGTCGCCTGCCATGGCAAAGGACGTGATGGCGATGATGGGAACATCCTTTCCCTTTTTATCTGCCCTGATGCGTTTGGTGGCTTCTTCGCCATCTATTCCCGGAAGATCGATATCCATGATGATAAAAGAAAAAGAGTCCGACAAGGCCAGATCAACGCCTATTTCGCCGGAATCGGCAGACACCACGTCGTAATGGCACCTCTTGAGCGCGTAGCTGATCAGTTTGAGATTGTCCGGATTGTCTTCTATAACTAAAATTTTTTTCATGAAGATACCTTTTCATTTGGGATTATTGTTTCAGGTATGATGATTGTCATATGGGTTCCTTTGCCAGGTGTGCTTTTAAGAATGATGGTGCCGTTTAAAATTTCGGTAACAATTTTCCGGGTCAGATAAAGCCCCAGGCCTGTTCCCTTGATGCTCGATTTTAAAGGCGTATCCAGGCGGACAAAGGGTTTGAAAATCTTAGACATATCCTCTTCTGAAATGCCGATACCCGTGTCAGTGACGGTAATCGCGATATAGGTCATATTGTCCTGAAACTGAAAATCAGGATTATTTGCCATTTCTTCTTCTGATACCCCCCCGGCACGGATGGCGATCGATCCTTTTTCCGTGTATTTGATCGCATTACTGATAGTATTGACCATAGCTTGAAGGAGTCTTCTCCTGTCTGTATGCAGCGTCATTTCCAGGGACTCCACATGAAACGACAGTTTCTTGTCCTTGAGATCGTTTGAAAAGAGCGCGGTTGCCTCCCGAAGTAACTCAGAAAAACTGAAATCCTGAACAAAAATATCCAACTTTCCTGCTTCAATCTTGGATACGTCAATGACATCGTTAATCAATGAGAGCAAATGCTTCCCGGAGCGCAAAACTGTAGATACATTTTCCTTCTGTTCGTCATTCAACGGGCCTATCCATTCATTCAGAGTAATGCTTGAGAATCCGATGATCGAATTTAAAGGGGTTCTCAGTTCATGGCTCATGGAGGCAATAAACATGCTCTTCAGGCGGTCCAGCTCCTGAAGGCGTGTATTTGCCTGTTGCAGTTTATCTTCGTATTCACGCCGCGTCCGTATTTCTCTTTTCAATCCGTAATTCCAGACCATGATCAGGGTCAGCATAATCAGTGCGACACCTGCTGTCTGCAGAAGATACTTTCGGACAAGAAGGGGAGCTATCCCCAGTTTATATTCCACATTCACCCAGTTCCCCCGAATTTCGGTCGACTCCTGGGTGCTTATGGAAGAAAGGCCCTTGTTTAAGATACTCACCAACTCCGGCCAGTCATTTCTGACAGCCATATACAGATTTTGCGTGGTTTGTGACACCGGTGCCGCCACTTTGAGGTTGGTCAAGTTCAACTGTCTGATCCAATAAGTGGATGAGGCGATGTTGCCGACAAACGCGTCTACGGTGCCGTCAGATACGGCGAGTAATGATTTCTGAAGTGTTTCAAAAAGGATGGGGTTCAGGGTTGTATTCTCCCTTAGATATCCCTCATTGGAGGAATCCTGCTGCACGCTGACCTTGATGCCGTAAAGATCGTCCATGCCTGATAGCAGAGGCATATCAATGCGGGTAATGATCACGCGGTGAAATGCCAGATAAGGCTTTGTATAATTTAAAAAGGTTTTCCGGTCTGCCGTGATATCCACACATGGCAGCATATCAATTTGTTTTGAACGGGCTTTTTCCATCACCGTTCTCCAGGGAAGCCCTTGAACGACCTGCATGTTCAAGCCCAGCCTTTCATTCAGGATGGCAATATAATCTGATGCGATGCCCTGATACCGGCCGTTTTCCGCCACAAATTCGAATGGTGCGAATTCCGGATCAACCCCCAGGTGAATGACCGGATGATTCCTGATCCACTCTTTTTCCTTTTCGGTCAAAGGCACTTTTTTCTCTTTTAGTCCCTTTGGGTCATTTGTGATCCATTCACGGGGAAGATTTGATAAATAGACAAAGAGTGCTTTGTGGTAAATCGACTCAGGTGTTTTTTTTAATCGTTTCAGGTGATGATCTATTCTTTCGATAAGATAGGGCCCTTTTTCCGAGTCTTTGGGGAATGCGAATTTAAGATGCCGGGGATTGAAAATAATCGATGTGGGGGTAACATCATAGGTCTCTTCAAAAAGCGACCCGAATATCCGGTTTACAGCACCTGCCGCCACTTTTTTTTCACTTAAAAGCTCAAACACCTGTTCATAGGTTTCCACCTCGATAAAATGACAGTCGATATCAAACCGTTCCGCCAGATTTTTAATTCCGCCGTCTCCTTCTGTATGGATGCTTCCTTTCATGACGGCAATGGCTTTATCGTTCAAATCGAGCCATGAATCCAGCTGCATGTTTTTCTGGGTGTAGATAATACCCCAGTTCACGAGAACGGTTTCGGCATTGAAATCAAATTCACGGCTTCGCTGATCGGAGAAAGCCACATCCACCATCATATCAAGTTCATTTGCCATTAACCGCTCCAGGCATTCCGTCCAGCTCCCTTTGACATATGCTATCTGCCACCCTTCTTTCCTTGCGATGTCCGCAAGAATATCCGGGAAAATACCGATGACCGATCCATTGATGTCTGTGAAAATTTTAGGATGATTTTCATAGGCACCCACGCGAATGGCAAGCGGTCCTTTGACAAACTCGTCCGACAAACCTTCCTTGATGATGATCACTTGGCTGATCAGATACAATAACAGGGTCAGGCATATCATTTTTTTAAGATATCGTTCACCAGGCATGGGCTTGACCTCCGGTACGATTTTTAACCGATAGATTAACGAGTTCAGGTATTCTAAACAAGCGTGTCTGAAGAAAAATACAAGGAATCCAATGAATCAAATGATCTAATGATAATCTTTGATGAAAGGAATCTCAAGTTATTTTTAAAATTGATTTATCTTCTCAATCGGGTTATAAAGCATGCCATATCTCATCTATATGGATATGGTCTTTTTTTACCCTGGAACCCACTTAAACCGAAAAAGGAAAACAAAATGAAAGTGATTATTACTGACCAATGCATGGGAGATCGAAATTGTAACAAACTTTGTCCGGAAGTATTTGAATATGATGAAGATCAGCTTAAATCAACGGTCAAATTTGACAAGATCCCGGAGCAGTATAAAGCGGTTGTCAGGCAGGCTGCGGCAGAATGCGGCGCTGATGCCATTGAAATCATGGACGACGACGAATAACATACATGACTGGAGAACCTGATGGGAAAATTCAGAGAAAGTCAAACCGCGAAAAATCTGTTGGTGTCCTATGCATTTGAATCGCAGGCCACCACCCGCTACACATTTTTTGCAAACAAGGCCATTGAAGACGGTTACATGCAGATTGGCGCCATATTCAAGGAAACCGCTGACCAGGAACTGGAACATGCCCTGAGGTTCTTCAAATTCTTCAATGGCGGAGATCTTGAAGTGACCGCCAGATTTTTGACCGGCGTTGTCCAGACCACATTGGAGAATCTGGTTTCCTCGGCCGATCTGGAACATTACGTTCACACCGATTTATATCCCGGTTTCGCGAAAACCGCCCGTGTTGAAGGGTTTAATCGGGCTGCGGACTTCTGGGATGCCATATCTGTTGCAGAGGCGCAGCATGAAAAAACGTTCCGCACCCTTTCTGAGCATATGAAAGCCAATACCCTTTTTAAGAAAAATACGGAACTCACCTGGCGCTGCAGAAACTGTGGCTATCTTCACCATGGAGCTGCAGCACCGGATAAATGCCCGGGATGTGTAAGGCCTACGGGATATTTTGAAATCTTTACGGAAAATTTTTAGTATTATCTTTCAGAATTCCTGAACGCCTCATTCAGTTTTTCGCCAAGAGAACCGACCTGTTGACTTTTCGAATCTTCGGAAAAAGTTTTCCACTCAGCCCGATCTGTCTCATCGGTGAGATCAAATGAAAGTTTTCGTTCATCAGCGCTGATGGATTCAACCACCACAGTCAAGGCATCCCCCTGCTTCAATTTTTCCACTGAAGACGGGTCGTGGAACTGATTGATTTTGGATTTGGGAAGAAGGCCTGTAATACCGGGAGCCACGGAAATAAAATACCCAAACGGTTCCTTCCGTTCAATCGTGCCCTTGAAGACCTTGCCTTTGCTGTATGTATTTTCCGCGCCTGCCCAGGGATCGCCTGCGGCGTCTTTCATGCTGAGCGAGATCCGCTTTTTTGAAATATCGATATCCTTGATGACAACATGAATCATGTCTCCGGGATTCACCACATCCGAGGGGTTTACCACCCGTTTGACATAGCTCATTTCACTGATATGAACCAATCCTTCAATACCGGGCGACAATTCCACAAAAACACCGAACTTGGTACAGCGTACCGCTTTTCCGGTGATAGTGTCTCCAACACTGAATTTTTTTGACATATCTTCCCAGGGATTGCCTTCCGCCTGTTTGATCGAAAGGGACATCCGGTCAGCGCCTGTTTTCGGGTCCTTGTCGATCCTGATGACGCGGACCTTTACACGATCCCCCTCTTTCAGGACTTCACCGGGTTTTTCAATTCTCGACCAGCTGATCTCCGAAATATGAACAAGACCGTCAACACCGGGATAAAGCTCGACAAACGCGCCGAAATCCATCAGTTTTCTCACTTCCCCGTCAAACACAGCGCCGCCTTCGACTTTCTTCAAAAATTCGGCCCTGCCTTCCTTGACCTGTCTTTCAAGAAGCTCTCGTCTCGAAACAACAATGTTTTTCCCCTGGCTCTCCACACGGGTAATGATAAACTCAAAGGTATTCCCCACGTAGTCTGCAGGCGTGTCCACGTATCGGATATCGATCTGGCTTATGGGGCAAAACGCTCTTCTTTTAAAAATCTCAACGGCAAAACCGCCTTTGATCGCTTCCACCACTTTTCCGTTAACAGGGATTCGGCTGTTCCAGGCGTCGTTCACCATCTCCAGCCCACCGTCACCGGACAGGGCACGGGATAGGATCAGTTCGCTTTCATTCAGAGACACAATGTAGAGATCAAGTTCGTCACCCACATGATAGGGCAAATTGCCGTCCTCATCCAGAAGTTCGAATTTATCCACCGCACCATCGATTTTCGAACCGGTGTCCACAAAAACGGTTTCATCGGAGATGGCGATGATCGCACCTTTTATCTTGTCACCTTTTTTCAGATGGGTATCTATATTTTTTTCATAGGCCTCTAACAAGTCTGCAAAATTTTCTTCACCCATGGAGGCGCTCTCTTCATCTCCGTCTATTTCGTTGTCGTCAGAATGGTTATCCTGCATTTCCTTATTCCTTTTTCCAAATAAATCATCAATTATGGTGATATCAACGCTTAATGTATTGTTTTTGTCTGCAACTCAGGCCGAAAAACCATGATCATTGCTGGCAGAATGATCATGTCACCCAATAATGCAAACAACATCGAAAAACCGGTCAAAAGGCCGAATGTCCGTACCGGTATTACACTGCCGAATACGAGCAGACCGAAACCGACAAAAAGAACCACCGATGTTATGACTATCTGTTTACCCACATCTGAATAGGTTTGCCTGATTGCCTTTTTTAAATCCGGTTCCAGGATGGCATTTCGTTTCAGTCTTACCGTAAAATGGATCGTATCGTCAACCGCGATTCCAAGAACTACACTTGCAATCAATATGGTGGCTACGTCAAGCGGAATATTAAACCAGCCCATAATTCCCATGGTCACCGCTATGGGGAACATATTGGGAATCATGCAGATAAGCGTCAAATATAATCTGCGGCAGACCAGAAGCATCATTAAAAAAATCAGAAAAAATGCGATGGAAAAACTTTTCAGAAAGGTGCTCATCAGGTTCTTGTCCATTTTCAGGTAAAGCTTGGTGAGGCCTGTAATCTGATACGTGAACCGGCCTTTCAACTCCGGATCAAGATACTGTTCAATTTTTTCGAAAAGTGCATAAGCCTGTTCATTTGAAATCATGCTGCTTTGAAAAGACACCCGGGCCTCCATGAAATCGGAAGACACCATCCGGCTGGTCAGATCACTGTCGGCAAGCTCGTAATAATCAATAATTTCGGCTTGGGTTTCCGGGATTCTGAAATCATCCGGATTCCCGGTGTTGAAGGCTTTGTTGACCTCTTTAAAATAATCTGAGATGGCATAGGATACCGATATATTGTCATACGCTTTCGCAATCCGGGTTTTAATTTCATCGATAAACCGGAGACTCTCAGGATGGGTAAAATCAAATGCTTCTCCCGTTGCCTTCACGAGCAGATTAATGGGCAGACTGCCTACCATATGACGATCGATATAATCCATATCCCTTTTCATTTGATTGGATTCAGGAAAATACCGGACCTGGTTGGTTTCAATTTTTATTCTGGATATACCGATACCGGTGATGATGAAAACGCCAACGGCCGCAAAACATATGAGCAGGTAATGACTGGTGGTGAAACGGCTTGTACCCTTTAGGAAATCGGAAAACAGATCCTTTTTATTATTCCCGCCCGCCGCAGGATGGTGTACCTTTATTTTTTTCTTGAAAAGCACGAGCATCGCTGGAACAAATGTCATGGTGATCAGAAAAGAAATCGCGATACCAACGGCTGTGTAAAATCCGAATATCCTTACAGGGCGGATCTGGCTCACCACAAAAGAAAGAAAACCGATGCAGGTGGTAAGCGTGGTAAACAGGCAGGCAATCCAGACATGATTCATTGCATTGAAAATCGACTCCCTGCTGCCGTTTCCAAGGGATGTTTCCTGACGGTATTGGGACAGAAGATGAATGGATGCGGAAACCGATATGGCCAAAAGGATCGCAGCCATCATGGATGAAATCATGTCGAATGTTTCTCCGGCGAGGACCACCAATCCAATACTCCAAAATAGGATAATGATCAGATTAAAAAAGGTAATCAGGGAGAGCCAGGCATTCTTCAGCAATACCCCTGTGAGAAAAATGATAAAAATCAAAATAATGGGCGTGATGGTCTCATTGTCTTTCTGAACGTGGTAATTCAACTCGGTTTCAAGATACACAATACCTGAGTATCTCAATTTCAGGCGGCCTTTCATCCCCGATTCGGCCGCATCGATGATTTTGACCATGAGATCCCGTTTGGCTTCCACATGCATATTTGCAATCTCGCAGATGATCGCCGTAATCCTGGAATTTTCCGATATGAGCATGTTGACGATGCCCTGACTGGATAATGCCTTTTTTCGGGCAGACAAAATCTCAGAAGGCGTGAGCGGCCGGGATGAAGCCAGATTGATTTCGGGAAACAGTTTTCTGAATTCAATAGAATCCCCTTCTGAGATTACGGTTTCCGCCTCTGTCACGCTGAAAACACGCAATACCCCATGAATCGCTTTAACCGCATCGGATATCCTTTTGATGGTAGTGATATTTTCCGTCGTGAAAATATCCGCATCCTCAAATACGATCAGAAATTGATGTTCGTTTCCGTAGGTTTCCTGAAATGCCTTGTAAACTTTTAAATCCTCATCTGACGTGTTAAAATATTTTTCAACATGATTGACATATTGCTGCTGAATAAAATAATAGGAAAAAGGCACGGATAAAATGATAATCAGGACAATCAGTTTTTTGGAGTGCACGAGTGTTGAATTGATGATCTTCTCGACTTGAATGGGCATGCCTTGCCTTTCAGATTAATTTTTTTTGTCATATTAGCGGGAATATCCAGTGCGTCAAGACCGATTATTCAAATGAAAAAAAAACGCTTGACTTTTGGTTGTATTTATTATCCATATTCATTAGACCAATTCAACAAACCCATTATTAGCAAATAAAACAGGTTTGTCAAAACAATTATGATTTGCAGGCCAGCGCTTCTTAGTTCGGCCGCCTGGACCTGTTGGGATGAAACATTCTTTTTCCCGGCCTGCCGGAGAAAAAAGGAGGAATCACATGAGAGATGTTTACATTATAGGTGCCCATACGATTCGATTCGGGAAATACCTTGAGAAAAGTACAAAAGATCTCGCCATGGAAACCGTTAAAGGATGTCTGAAAGATGCCACAATCGATAAAAAAGATATCCAGGCATTATGGTTTTCAAATTCAGGATGGGGGTACTCGAAAGGTCAGGATTGCATCAGGGGGCAAGTGGCGCTGAGGCCAATGGGAATTGACACGATTCCCATAACAAACGTTGAAAACGCATGTGCCAGCGGTTCAACAGCATTTCATCATGCCTGGCTGAGTGTGGCGGCAGGCCTGTATGATATCAGCATGGCGGTCGGAGCTGAAAAACTCTACAACGAAAACAAGACAGCCATCTTTGCAGGGTTTTTAAGTGGTATCGATATTGAAAACTGTGTTGAGATCGCAGAAGGATTATCCGATTTTTCACTGACTTCGGAAGACAAAAAAAATATCGATATTTTTAAAATAAAATATCAGCCCCAGGAACAAAACGGTTCAAAAAAACCCAAAAAGAAAAAACCGATGAAACAGACGCTCAAGGAATTACGGGATTCTATCACGGTGGCGATTAATCTGGGGGAAAAACTGGGCTATGGTACTGTAAGGAAAATGCGAAAATTTTCTGCTGGCGACCATTCTCCTTTCATGGATATCTATGGATATTCCGCAAGACAACACATGAAAAAATATGGCAGCACCATAGAACAGCTTGCCATGATCGCGTCCAAAACCCATTTTCACAGCACGTTGAATCCAAATGCCCAATATCGTTTTGAAGTGCCTGTGGAAAAAGTTCTGGCAGACAGAATCGTAAGTTTCCCGATTACCCGTGCCATGTGCGCACCGATTGGTGATGGCGCGGCATCCGCCATTCTCTGCTCCGAAGACGTGGTAAAAAGATTGGGGCTTTCCGGTCAGGCGGTTAAGATAAGGGCATCCATTCTGGGTTCGGGAAAAGCTCATCCAAAGGGCGAGGAAGGTCCTGAAATTGGTGAACGACTCGCAAACCAGGCATACACGGTAGCAGGTGTGGGGCCGCAGGATATCAGCTTTGCAGAAGTGCATGATGCCACCTCTTTTGGAGAACTGGTCCAGGCGGAAAACCTGGGATTCTGTCCAAAAGGTGAAGGCGGAATCCTTGCTGAAAAAGGTGAAACAAAGCTTGGCGGTAAAATTCCAATCAACACCAGTGGCGGTTTGACTTCCCGAGGCCATCCAATCGGAGCCTCAGGCCTTGCCCAGATCCATGAAATGGTTACGCAGTTAAGGGGTCAGGCAGGACCGCGTCAGGTGGAAGGCGCCAAGCTGGGTATGGCTGAAAATGGCGGCGGCGCTCTCGGTACAGAAGAAGCAGCCATGTGTATGCATATTTTTGAAGCCCCGTCAAAATAATTAACAACCCGGGTTCACTTGTTTTTCTTTCAAGTGAACCCCAAACCTGTGGAGATTAAAGATGGCGAAATCGAAATTGCCTGATCTTTCAGAGTGGACTCCTGTTGAAAAAATCATTATGGAGCGAAGAAGCACCCGGGCCTTTAAAAAGGAACCCATTCCTGACTTCATGATTCGAAGAATCCTGGAATCCGGAAGATTTGCACCTTCAGCGGGGAATGCCCAGCCCTGGCGTTTTGCCGTGGTTAAAAGTCCGGATGTTCTGGCAGAAATGGAAAAAGATGCTGTTAAAATGGCCAAAGTCTTTATGTGGTTCCTGGACTATTCCAGGAGCAAGTTTCGAAAATTATTTTTAAAACCGATAACCAAATTTTATATCCGCCTCCTTCCAAACGAACTGCATCCGGTACCGTTCGGGCTTTTAAAACAGATTGCCAAGGACAAGGCTCCTGTTTTCCATGATGCGCCTACGCTCATTCTCCTGATTGAAGACAGACGCGGCGTGTCATCTCCGCCAATGGATTTGGGTATCTGTGGGGAGAACATGGTTCTTGCCGCCCATTCCATGGGGGCTGCCACATGCTGGATAGGGCTTATAAAACTGCTCATGTATTATCCGAAATGGAAAAAATTTTTTAACATCAAATATCCATACAAACTCCATATCTGCATAGCTGTCGGATGGCCAAAGGTCAAATCGGACGGAGAAGTGCCCAGAGAAGTTCAATTGGTAGAATGGTATGAAGGATCACTAAAAGACAGACCAAGGGTTGAAACACAGGGGGTATAACATGGGACATCAAAATATAAGCTGGTTTACCAAAATTCCGGATTATATAAACGCAAAAGAAATGAGGACCGGTATCCTCACATTCGACGACACCAAATGCAAACGATGCAATATCTGCACATTTATCTGCCCGGCAAGATCTATTATAAGGGACACATCCGACAAGAAATCATTACCCAGTCTTTCCTTTACCGCACCAGGAGTTGCAGACTGCATTGCCTGCGGGTGCTGTCTTGCGGCCTGCCCGGAAGGCGCCATTTCCATATCGAGAAGTTTTAATCCGGGATATTACTTCAAGCGATTGACACAGACATCCACACTCTCGTACCCAAAAGCATATCAACATCCGGATGAAAATGCTTACGGAAAGGAAAACACACCATCTGCCATGAATTCTTCCAGTTTGGGATTCAAAGAAAAGATGAGGCAAAAAATGCAGTCCCTTTCCATTCTCAAAGACTCCCTTTTGGGACTTAACCGGTTTGTTTTAAATGAGATGGCCCACGGCCGGTTCAAGGAACTTCTGAAATGGCGAATCAAGGGTGACGCCAATGATATCTCCTGGGCACAGCTTCTTGAAGAAAAGGCGAAAGAAGTCCCGGACAAGACATACCTCCTTTACAGGGATGAATCGTTTACCTACCGCGACATGGATAACAATGCCAACAAAATTGCCAACTATCTGTTAAAATTTGGCGGTGGCAAAGGTAAGGGCCTGGGCATTTTCATGCGGAACTCTCCCCGTTTTCTTGACGTTTTCTTCGGCGCACAGAAAATCGGCATGTATCTGGTACCCATCAACCCGGAACTCAAAGGGGAAGGTCTTTCCTACCTGATCAACCACAGCGATATTGAAGGCATTGTCCTTGATGCAGAGCTTGTTTCTTCCATAGAAACCGTCAGGGATCAGCTGGAACATGTCAACTACTTCATCGTGGATGATATTGAAGAAGAAGCAAAACCATTTGAGATTCCCGATACCATGGAACGTCTTTCCAATGCGTACGGTATGTCGATGACAAACCCGAAAGTCGGGTATAACAAGGAAGATATATGCCTGATTATCTATACATCCGGCACTACCGGAAGACCGAAAGGTGTTGTGTACCGGTATAAAACATCTTCCGTGAAATTATTGTCCCTAGTCGCCCAGATTCTGGTCAAGCCCGATGATATCTATTACACGTATCTGGCCTTATGTCATGGAAATGCCCTGTTTATTACGACCACACAATCCATGGCACGAAATGCCACCATGGCGCTTTCCCGGAAATTTTCCGCAAGCCGTTTCTGGGAGGATATCAGAAAATACGATGTAACCCTTTTCAATACCATCGGTTCCATCATCCCTATTCTCATGAAACAGCCGGAAAAACCGGATGACAGAGACAATAAGGTCAGGGTGGTGGTTTCAGCAGCATGCCCTGCAGAAATGTGGGTGCCGTTTGAGAAGCGTTTCAGCGTTAAACTCTATGAGGGATATGGTGCGGTTGATGGCGGAGGAAAAGGGGTGATGAATTTGGGGACAGCCCCTCCCGGATCGCTTGGGAGAATCCCGCCTTTCGTCACTTATAAACTGGTGGATGAAAATGACAATGAAGTACCGCCTGGCATACCGGGCGAACTGATATTTGAAGACAAGAAAAACAAAAGCCGGGTTGAATATTATAAAAATTCGGAAGCATCTGATAAAAAGTCAAAAGACGGCTGGATTCGAACAGGTGATTTGATTCGGGAGGATTCAGAAGGCTACCTCTATTTTGTGGGAAGAAATACGGAATCAATGAGAAAAGGCGGAGAGAACGTATCTGCCTATGAAGTCGAACTGGTGATCATGGAGCATCCGTCTGTTGAAGAAGTCGCCGTTTATGCGGTTCCTTCCGACATGGCAGAAGATGAGATCATGGCATCTGTCACACTTGTCGATGGTGGCAAGCTCGATCCAAAAGAACTGGTTTCATTCCTCGAAGACAAACTGGCCAAGTATGCCATTCCCCGATATATCAGGATTGTAGACGATTTTCAAAAAACCAATACGCACAGGGTAATTAAAAGAATCCTTGAAAAAGAGGGCGTCACAAAAGATACATTTGACGCGCGCGCTTAGGGCCTGTCATCAGGAGACAAAATAATGTTATCAAGATCTGAAATCAAATCGTTTATTGAACGGACACCCAGTTTTAAAAACACCATGCCGAGTCTTCAGGCCATCCCCAAAAGTCCCCGATGGATGATTCGGGAGACCCAGGAAGTCATTGCCATTGCACGAAAATTTAACGAAGAGGTTGTAAAACCATATGTACTTACACTTGACAGAAAAATGCATGAAGATCCGGATTATCTGCCCTGGGATTTTGTAAAAAAAGCAAATGAATGGGGGTTGTATACCATGTGGATACCCAAACTTTTCGGAGGCAGAGGGTATAACATGGCATCCATGTCCGTGTTTGTGGAGGAAATAGGCTCTGTCTGCCTTTCCATGGCCAATCTTATCGGTGTGCATTACCTTGGCGTTGCAACCCTTGTTGCAAGCTGGAATACCAGACTCATCGACCGGATCTGCCGGGATGTCGTAAAAGGAGAGAAAACAGGAGAACCATGCCTCATCACCCTTGCAATCACAGAACCGGGTGCAGGGACAGATGTTGAAGAGATGGATCTCGCAGATAAAGGCAACATCACGTGCAAGGCTGAAAAGGTTCCGGGCGGATACAAACTGAATGGCACCAAAATATTCATCTCTAACGGCCATGTGTCTGTCTGGCATATGACCATAGCCTACGAAAATCTGGACAAACCTTCGGATGCCACAATCATGGTGGCTGTAAAAACAGGCATGGACGGGTTTTCTTTTGGCCGTATGGAACATAAAATGGGGCAGAAAGGATGTCCTGCAAGCGAACTGATTTTCAAGGATTGTTTTGTTCCTGATGACCTTGTGGCGGTTGATACGCGTCAGATTGACAAACTCAACAGATCGAAAAAAGATACCATGCAGCAAATTATTGATTATGTGGTTGCTGCGACCCGCGCAGGTGTCGCCGGTTTTGCCACAGGTGCGGCCAGAGGTGCGTTTGATGCAGCGATACAATTTGCAGCAGGCACAAAAGTAAATGGAAAACTCCTCATCAATCATGAGTGGGCCCAGTGCATGCTGGCTGAAATGTACAAGAATGTCTCTCTTGCCCGTATTTCTTATGTAGAGACCAATTATGCCAATAACCTGTTCGGGATGTACAAATTGCTGCAATTAAAACCGGTATACTACTTTCTTAAAATCGTACCCCATTTTCTTCTGGATAAAATCGCACCCGGTTTTTTAAATAAACCGTTCATGACATGGGTGTTCAGAAAACTCCAACTGGACTTTCAAACCGATGAAGATTTTCACTGCACATCAGGCTGGGGATCTCTTGCCAAATTTTCTGCAACGGATCTGGGGATCAAAAACTGCCATATGGCCCTGGAGATGATGGGACAGGCGGGCTTGAGGCATGACCGGTATGCAGAAAAATTTTTCCGGGATGCCAAATTGCTTCAGATCTACGAAGGTACCAATCAGCTGAACAGATTGAATGTTTTCAAATGCTTCATGGCAAACGATTACCCCCAAGCGGTTGTTTTTGAAGAATAATCAAGGAGAGTAAGATGAGTAAAGGATCACACAGGGAACTTAAACTGCTTGGCAATGCGGCAGCTGATTTTTCCAGGAAAGAACTTGCGCCATCCAGAGAAGAGAATGACAAATATCCGTATGGCGCATTTTTTGATACCGTCATAAACAAAGCATACACGATTGATTTTTTTCATATTATCCTGCCTGAAGATGCCGGAGGAATGGGTCAGGGAATGGCTGCATTAAGCGTGGTTCTGGAGCATATCTGCCAGGAGGACAGCAGCCTTGGCGGCATTATTTTCACATGTTCAGCAGCCCATGAAATCATGAAAGCTGCGGGAAGTATGGATGTACTTTCTCAGATTACCGATGTTGCCGAAAATGTTAACGATTTTTTAATCGCCTTTCCGGTATTCAACAATCCTTCGGAGATACCCCACCTGGCTTGCGCAAGAAAGGACGGTGATCGTTATATTTTAACCGGTTCTATCGAATATATGGTCCTGGGGAATATTGCTGCAAAGGCGCTGGTACCGGCAAAAATTTCGGACGACAATACGTTCTCTTTCTTTCTTGTGGATCTGAAGGACAAAGGTATTTCAATAAGCGATCCCATCTTGAGTCTGGGTCTTCATGCCTGCCCGGCCACAGATATATCATTTCAAGATGTGAATGGTATTCTCATTGGAGAAGAAAATAAAGGAAAAGACTACTTTAACGCCATGGCAGAAAAATTTCATGTGGCAGCTGCCGCCATGTCCCAGGGAATCATGAAAGGAGCCTTCAAGGAGGCGCTTGCATACACCAAGGGCAGATTTCAGGGAGGCAGACAAATTGTCAACTGGTCTGAAATGAAAATGATTTTAGCAAACATGGCCGTTAAAATAAAAGTTTCCGAAATGATTCTGGCCTCGGCAACAGTTGCCGTGGACGAAAATGGAAATGGATGGCGGGAATGCGCCAAAGCCGCAGCCATCCACATTCAGGAACTGGCATGCGATCTCACGACAGATGGGATACAGGTCCTTGGTGGCGTCGGTTATATGAAGGATTTCGGACAGGAAAAACGATTCCGCGATGCGAAACACATTCAGGCCATTTTAGGACTTGCACCACTTAAAAAAATTGATTATTTAGAAAATTTTATTATGTAATGATGGTTTTTATATATAAACTTTTATTTATCGGTTGCCTTTTTTAATTGATGTTTTATCAGGAGTAGTTTTTATTTTAACGCTTTAGAATTAAAGTATCAGGAGGAAGTGTTTCATGTTGTACCAAGTTCATCATCCTATTAAACGCCGTTTGATTGCTTCACTTATTTTCTTTTTCGGAATTCTGTTGTTCTACTGTTCTCCATTGTCAGCGTCAGATAACCAGAATGCATCACCCGAGTTTATCGCCACATTGGATGCGCTTACACTTTCACCTGAAGATCGCGATTTTCTCATGAATACCGAAAGCTGGATAAAAGAACTCGCGACCGGTATGGATCAGAAAGAGGCAGATGCCGTTATTAAACTCCTTAAAAATCCAGGCCGAATGAAGTTTGCCACCATGGCCCCCATGGGTACGGTCTGGGCAAAATTTATCCGGGAGGTTCCTAAAGATTTTGAAAAGAAATCAGGTGGCATCATCGGTGTGGACTCATATATCGGTCTGTCATTGGGAAATGATCCTGATTATGTCAGGAAAATGGCGTCCGGCGCCCTGGAATCCGCCGGGCTGACCAGCTGGGGAATGAAATATATCAGCAAGGAAATGGGCGTGTATGAACTCCCGTTCATTTTTGAAACCTACGGCGAAGCGGACTATGTCATGGAAAAAACCTGGCCCTATTTTGTGGAAAAATTCAGGGAAAAAGGATTTTACCTGATACCGGCCAAAATGGAAGTAGGATTTCTGCAAATTTTCTCCACCAGTATCATTGCCAAAAAACCTGAAGATCTTACCGGCACCAAATACGGCAGCTGGATGGGACCTGTGGAGATAACGACCATGCAGAAGCTGGGTGTAAACCCGGTAGTCATTACAGTTGCAGAAGTACCCAGCAGCCTTGCCACAAACATTATTCAGACCGGTTCCGCCATGACCATGTATATGATCGGCGCGCAGTTGATGAATTTTGTCAAGCAAGGTGGTGGGTGCTCCGGTATCAACATGTTCTATCCTCCGGGCGGTCTTGTACTCATACGGAAAAGCATCGAGAATGCGGCACTCATGAATGTCCCCAAAGGCGACCGGAAATATCTTTCAAAATATGTGGACAAGGGCCTTGAGATCTATGAAAATATTCTGGTTGACATGGCGCCTAATCTTGCCAGGGAACTCCGGGAAGGGAATAAAATTCTTATCGACAATTTGCAGAAAAAAGGCATGCAACTTTATATCCCGACGAAAGAAGAAAGAGACGTCTGGAAAAAAGCAACCCGGCCTTTATGGGATGAGATGGCAGGCAAACAATATTCCCGGGAAATTCTGGATCTGGTTCTCAAACATAAGGCAGATTACAGGGCGGCCCACCCCGATGAATTTGAGAATTATGTATGGACACCTTAGTCTCGGACGTAGAAACATCAGATGAGAACGCTGTCAGGCTTCTCATCTGATACCGTATCAACCTGCTGTTGGGTGGACGTTTTTCTCATTTGAACCCGCAGTTTCTGGAGAACCTCTTTATATTTTCCTGCAGCATTGACCATATCCGAGACAGAGCCCGCAAAATGAGCATTCAACATATTCTTTTTCAATTGAATATGCTCTTTAACTGTATCAAGGCCTACTGTTGCTACAAAGTTTTTCAACATTTTTCTTCGAACCTGACGAGATGCATTGGTCATAAGAATAAACATGATATTGTTGGTAGCCTTTGCAACCATTTCCTGTGATCTTAATTCGATTTCAACCACTTTAGATTTGTCATCAATATATTTGAGTTCCTCATCCAGCATGGACATGGCTTCCTTGATATTTCGCGTCGTAAAATTCTTGGCGGCAACAACGAGCATGGTCGGAAGGAATTCTATCCAGAACTCCCAAAGTTCGTCATGGATATACCCGTCGATAATTGTATCTTTTTTTCCATTGAAATCCATGAGGAACAGACGATCCAGAAAATCAATACCTGCATATTCGAGATAGTCCTTCACATACATGCCATCTCCTTGGCGGATATCTATAATATGCATGGATTGAAGCTGTTTTAACGCGACCCGGAGAGATGTTCTGTCAACATTAAACTGCTTGGACAGTTCTCTTTCCGTTGGAAGTTTTTCTCCGGGTTTCAGCTCTCTGTTAAAAATCTGAACAATTAATGTATCAATGACTGCTTCATGGCGTTGCTGTCCCACAGATGACATCACTCCTCTTTTGGTTGCACAAAAAAAATTTACGCTTCACAGATGGTTTATTACTTTACGTTCGTAAAAAAAAGTTTTTCCTTTTGTAACGGTTGTTTTTATTTATCGAAACGTCTGTTTTCTGTCAAGCAAACTCTATGTTGACTCAAAAGAAAACAAATATGAATGATTTGCTTATGGAAAACCGCTTACAGGAATATTCCCTTGTCTCAACACATATTATTTCACGATTCTCAGAGAATGCGTTTTTTTCAGTTGTTGCCACAGGGATCGTATAATGATTGCCATTGCATCATCTTCATGAAGTAGCAGTTTGTCCGCATAATCCCGGCAAGATTCTACCAATAGTTCATTGCCAGACCACAGATGAAAATTGGTCAAGATATACCTCCCAAGTGTCGAATGAAGCGAGGATAATTCATCTTCAGACATGCTGGAAATGGTTGCCCTGTCTTTTAAAGGTAATTCATGAATCAGAATTGCCACAGCTTCATCTACTGAATCAGGCAATAGCCGGGGGGTTAAGATAAGACTGTCACTTCTTGTGCTGTTGTTCGTTTCCATCAATCCCATAAAAAATACAGTTTCCAAAAGATTCAAGGTCTTTTCATATATTGCCGAATCTTCACTTGCTCTTGTTCCGGCAACATTTAAAATTTCGATATTGGTCTCTTTAATCCAGTTACTTATCTCCCGTGCAGCATTGAATGAAATGCTATTATTCAGATTAATATGCAATCTCGGTTTATTATGCTTTCTTGCGAGTTTCAGAGTTAGCAGGGAACCGCCTTTGGGCTCCCCGTGGGTCAGAACAAGTGTACCATCAGCCTCTGTTATATTTTTTTCAGTGCGTTCGGAATAACTGCCGGTTGGCATTTCATTAAGCTGGTATTTATCCGATAATGGCCCGCTTTCTGTCAATCGGCCTTTTGGAATCCATCCACCGTGGGGTATGTCACATTTAAGGGCCGCATCAAGCGCCCCCTGATCTGCGCCAGTCTGACCACCTGAAATAATTTTTTTAAGCATACACGTCTCACCTTATCCTCTGTGTTCATAATTCATGGATTTTAACTGTTTTTAAAGCTTTTCTGAAAAAATGCATGCTTACCTTTATAAAGTCAAGATGGAAAATTGGGAAAGAAAGTTGACACTCCTTGACAAAAGCATTGTAACAAACTATAATTACAAGAAATTTTAACCACAGTATTATGTTCCCAAAAAAATGATTCTCGTACTGACGGTGGCTCAAGGAGGAAAACAGCAAGATGCAACACTTTACAAAAGCACAAAAAGCAAGAAACGCTATCCGACTGATTAAAGTAACGGCTGATGCACTTGTTCTGAGAGGATATTACAAACCCTCCGGGCAATCCGGTCAGAAACTCGCTGAAGGATTTAAAATTTTGAGTCCTGAAATCTATGGTTCGATGAATGACCCCCGAATTATTGAACTCAAAGGATTGGAATATGTCATAGAAAGACTACCCTTGGGTATTGAAAAATGCAATCGAATCATTCTTACTGCACAGGAGGAATTTGAAGATACATCCTTTGAAAAAATTCTTCCTCCAAAACGAAGGCGGACGTCTTACAAAGTCAGTGAAAAGGAAATCTGTTTTGTCATTACCCGTGGTCTCAGCGAAATTTATGATATCCTTACCCATATTACCTTTCTGAATATTGAGGCCAGTAAAATTCACCAGCAGATGAGGGATAGAGAGAAAAATCTGACCAGCCAATGGAAGGAACTTGAAAAAATTCTGGACAACCCTTCCAGATTGGATGAAGACGAGCTTGATCATGCACTGTGGAATTTAAGCATCATTCTGGGAAGAACATTTCATGAAACCAAGGAATCGTATGTCTATCTTGAAAAATACGGTAACGATAAGCATGGGCATGGCATTCTTTTTCAAATTATCCATGGATTGGGCAGGCGGATGGATGCGGAAAAAGAATCCAGGGACAATGAACTCCTGATTGCGTTCACGCCCTCTCTCAATGACATGATAGCAAGCCAGATATACGGACAAATCTGGGCATCAACCCTTAAAAAGAAAATAGTCGAACTTGGATTAAATGACCGGCCTATTCACATTATCAGTGCCAATATGCACAGCGTCAGAAATCTTCTCTATGGATATGCATTATATAAATCAAAAAAGAAAAAAATACCGGAAGGGGATATTTACACGTTTATCAAGGAAATTGTTAAAAATGGAGAAGATGTTCACGCGTTTTCAGAAAAAAGCGGCCTCAATTTCATACAGGATATTTCAGGCGCGTATATCGATTGCCAGATCATTGATACTGATAAATTGAAAGGCATTAAATTTCATCCGGATTTAAAAATTGGCATTTCAAAAACCGACGATAAAAAGCCGGTACTTGTTATTATGGATTATGCATTTGGTACTCAGGCATTTGAAGTCATGGATGAACTTCTGGACCCTGAAGGGATTGACAATGAGATCATGGACCTGAATATAGAATCGATTTCAATTATGGGGAAAGCAGGCATACTTCCTGGGAAGAAAGGCGACATCATGCTGGCTACAGCCCATGTTTTTGAGGGAACGTCTGATAATTATCCAGTGACAAATGATCTTTCAAAAGCGGATTTTCAAAGTAATGTCGCTGTTTATGAAGGACCCATTGTAACCGTTATTGGCACTTCCCTGCAAAACACCGATGTACTGAAACGGTTTCAAACCAGCACCTGGAAAGCCGTTGGTCTTGAGATGGAAGGCGGGCATTATCAAAAAGCGATCAGCTCGGCAATGATAAGAGGTCATATACCGGGTAACGTCAAACTCAGATATGCGTATTATGCGTCAGATAATCCGCTCATCAGTGGCCAGACACTGGCATCCGGCGGCATGGGAGAAGAAGGGATCAAACCAACCTATATGATTACAAAAGTCATCCTTGAAAAAATATTATCCTGATTATGGACAGGATTCCGGGTGATTTTACCCATGACAGGGCATCAGGATACAAGGTGTTCGTTTCGTTTCACAATGACAAGGGTAACATCATCATCACAGTGATAAGATTTCAGCTCTTTTAAGATACCTTCCTTTATTCCTTCAGGAGGATGGGTACCATGGGATTTAAGCAAGTCCATGAGTTTGGTATCGGAGAACATCTTTGATTTGGAATAATCATTCCTGCCTGAACCGTTTAATTTGACGGCTTCTGTGACGCCATCCGTATATAACAGCATGACGTCACCCGGCAATAACTCAAGCGAGTCAAGATAGGTCATTTCGTCAATTTCATCTACAAGACCTATCCACATGCCACGGGTTGCAATACATTCGACGGAACCGGTCTCTTTCCGATATATCATAATATCCTGATGCAGACCTGAAAAATGAAACTTGCCGTCAGATACGCAAGCCAGCGCGGTCATGGTCATATATTTCTGCTCGCCCAGTTTTTTGATGTTATCTGAAATGGTCCGGTTTATAATGGTCAGAAGTTTTGACGGTTTCATATCTGAATATTCGGATAAAATGGTCTGAATCGATGTCTGGGCCATCATCATCACAAGCCCGGCTGTTATACCGTGTCCGGACACATCACCTATCAATACCCAGTCCATGCCATTGGCATTGATGATATCATAATAATCGCCGCCGACATCAGAAGCGGCTTCCATATGAGCAGCGATTTCATACCCCCAGATGGATGGAGACTCAGGAAGTAATGTGGTCTGAATTTTTTTTGCAAGTTCCATTTCTCCCCAAAGGGCATCCATGGCAACGCGCAGCCGTTCAGCCTGTTCCTGGATCTGCCTTTCCGCATCCTTCTGTTCTGTAATATCCCTGGCAATGGCTACGATACTGAAGGACTCTTTCTCTTCCTTTAGCAAATTTAAAGTTATGATAGACGGGAAGACAGATCCATCCTTCCTTTTATGAAAAAGCTCCTTTTTTACGGCAATGTCCTTATCAATGGATTCCAGGATTGGATAAAGTCCATCTTCAAACTCTTCTTCCGTATAAAACATGGATATCGGCTGGCCAATGAGCTCATCGATACCATGCCCGTATCCGTGCATATCTGCCCAGGCTTTATTACCATACTTGAGCGTACCATCGAAATCGATCACGGCAATACCATCAACCGATTGTTTGACAGCATTTTCAAGCATAAATGTTTTTTGAAGCGGTTTTTTAATCGACCGGGAAATAATAAGCGCTATCAGAATAATGGCTGTGGTGACCACAACCACAAAAACCGTCAGATTGAGATATTGTTGATGCTTGGTTTTTTGATTAATATCAGCGAGCTGGCCTTTGAGGTTTGAAGAAAATGTCTGTTCAAGCAGTTCGATTTTTTTTCGCAAGCGTATGGTTTCTTCCTGAAGCTGATTGCCATCATCAATCAATTTTGACTGATGACTTAAATCGCCTTCCATCAGCAATTCCTCATTACCATAATCGGCCATCAATGTATAAACCCTTAACGCACCTTCCCGGAACGTATCAAACTGAAAAATCAATTTTTCGATCTCGTCATTTTTGTTCAAACGGCTCTGATTCAATTGCGTAATACTGACAAGTGCCTCCTTTACTTCACTGGCCTTTTTATCTGCACTTTCCACAAAACTGGCTTCTCCCAGTGTCACGGCATCTTTATACAGCTTGATCTGTTCATTATAAGCTGACAGGGCCATCTGGCTTTTTTTGGCAGCTGGAAACTGATACTCGGAAACATCTTCAAGGTAGGAAATCGTGCGCTGGCCTAAAAAAAAACCAACGACCATAGATAGAAAATAACCGAAAATCAATATGCCAAGGCTCATCCATATCTTGGAAAATATGCTCACCGAATGTTTCATATTCATTCCTTTTAAAAATTATCAAAAAACCATAGAGTGAAAACATAAATATGTCAAATTTATAGGAGCGGACGCCATGGATTTCCCTGTTTATGCCTTTTTAAATGGACAATACCCGTATTTGAATCAAAATAAAGGGTCATGCCTGTGTTACCACCCACCGAATGACTGATAACCTCCAGTCTCATATTTTTTAATATTTTCGTGGCAGTCTCAATATTCTGGTGGCCAATGGTTTGCTGATTATTGCCTGATTTGAGAACATTGGCTCCACCAAAAAGTTTGACGTCAATTTCCTTTTTAGAAATCCCCCGTTTTTCAAATTGGTCCACCATATACCGGATCGAGCAGGATACATATTTGAACTGAGTGGTTTTTGAAACCTGTGTAAAGCACTTTACCGGACAGGTATCACTGCAGCGAGAGCTGGTTTCCTTATTTTCAGCTAACTGCGCGTGGCAAATGGCGCCTATACCCGTACGGGGGCTGAACATGATAACAGCCACACAGGACCCCAGTATCGTATAGATGCGGGATGGTTTTTCAGCGATCAAAACCTCTCCGGCCTTGAGAAAGACCTTTTCATGCGTTGAAGATTTCATTACCATTCTTTCTTGCTGTTATCCATGATCAGAAAAAAGAGAGCAATATCAAACATAAAACTGCCTTGGGCATAGAGGAATTAAAACGCAATATAGCATGATTATTCATACAAGAAAAGCAGAAGATGGACCTGATCTCTGTGTCTTCTGCTATTTGTCATTTCATTATTCCAGGAACGTGATGCTGCCATCGACAGGCGATCATTCAGGGGTAATACCAAATAATACGATTTTATCCAATGATCTTTTGGAAGGTATTATTCTTTTCCTGTTTCTATGCAAAATTTTACCCTGACGCATAATGGTAAAATGTGCAATATATTGTTATCCATACATTTTTAACAATATTCAATTATAGGCATGTTTTTTGCTGTAATAAAGACTAACATTGATAAATGATTAACAAAATATAAATTTAAATATACATGGGAGAGAATATAAAAGTTATGAAAAAATTATATATCATTTTAACCAATTTAGTATTTGTTTTAGCCATATCAAGCGCTACTGTTCTGGCATATACCAATTCAGGCACCTATATCGGCACCTTCGAAGGGAATGACAATCCTGTTCAGGACCTGGCAACCGTTGAAAGTCAAATTGAAGCGTTTTTAGGGTATAATATCGACCTAAACTACTACGCAAAGGTCGATGCACCCTCAACAGGCGGCGGCACTCTGACATTGACGTATGAAAATGATAATAAATCAGGGACCTGGACAACAACCGATCCGGTTTCATTTTACACGGTGAAGGCAAGCAATTCTTATGCGATCTACTATGAAGACCCGGCAACTACTTCCGGGACATGGAGCACAATTGATATTCTAAATGGTGGCGGCAGAACGCCAGATTTATCGCACCTATCCACCTGGTTCTTAAATGTAACCGTAACGCCCGTACCCGAACCCTCAACATTACTGCTGTCCGGTTTTGGCCTCCTACTGGCCGCAGGACTGATCAAACGGCGGAAATGTTAATTAAAATATAGGTGAATTCTGTTGTCCGGTAAGAATCTTATAAACCGGCAACAGAATCCGCCATAGATACATGCAAGATGCGTCTTAATGAATCAAATTCCAATCTGAATACCCGAAACATAATCAAGTATTAATCCTCAAAATTTTAAATAGTTAGAAGCGTCATCTTCTTAGCGGTTTATCATGTAAAATTAATTATCCTTTTGTTTGACACTTGGCTTTTATTCAAATATATGGTATCCATTTTAACCTCGAAGGTGTCGAGACAAATCTCTCAATAGTGATTTTTGGCGAATAGTCATCAAATACTTATTTATTGAATATAAGCTTGGAAAACATGATTAATACAATTCTCATTGTAGATGATTCACGGATTGCCCGAATGATGTTAAACAACTGTATCCTTCAATACAAAGAATTTGAGATATTTGAAGCGGAAGATGGAAAGAAAGCAGTTGAAAAATATAAGGAACTCAATCCGGAAGTCGTGTTTATGGATCTGACGATGCCTGTCTTGAATGGCTATGAAGCGACAAAAGAAATCATCGGGATCAATAAAGATGCGATTATATTTGTCATCACAGCGGATGTGCAGCCCAAATCGGTTGAAAAAATAACGGAAATCGGAGCGTTTGCCGTTATCAAAAAACCGGCTGAACCTGAGAGTGTCCGGAACGCGCTGATAAAAGCCGAAGAAAAACTGGAACAAAGAAGTTAAACCACCTGAAACGAATTCTGCCCGGCATCATCTATTAATTATTACCTCCAGACGATTCCAAACAAGGAAAATAAATGGATAAACCGATAACAATTGAACCGTGCCTTACAGACGCCATTGAACATCTGCAGAACTTCGTAGGCGAGATTACAGGAAAGGAACCCTCTCAACAGGAAATTTCAAAGGTATTGAAGCGGTATTTCATCCTGAAGGAAATTCTTGACCAGATAAAATGGGAACGCGAGCATCCAGAGCATCAAGCCTGAACCGCATTGCAGGAAAAAGGCGTAACAAGAACGGATAACCCGGATGAAACTATCATGAGCAAAGATTGGATTGAATTCGATCGAAACCATATCTGGCACCCCTACACGTCAATGGTAAATCCAGTACCAGTGTATCCTGTCAAATCAGCCAGAGGCGTTCGCCTGATCCTTGAAGACGGGAGGGAGTTGATCGATGGCATGTCCTCGTGGTGGGCTGCCATTCATGGATACAATCATCCGGTACTCAACCAGGCGATTAAACGGCAACTTGACGACATGGCCCATGTCATGTTCGGTGGTATCACCCATCAACCTGCAGTGGATCTGGCCGAGCTTCTGATACAACTCTCCCCTGCCCCCCTTGAAAAAATTTTTTATTGTGATTCAGGCTCTGTTTCCGTAGAAGTGGCTATAAAAATGGCTTTCCAATACTGGATCGCCAAAGGAAAACCTGAAAGAAACAAACTGTTGACCATCAGATCCGGTTATCACGGCGACACGTTTGCCGCCATGAGTGTGTGTGATCCGGTCACGGGCATGCATGATACATTTAAAAATATCCTTCCCAGGCATTTTTTTGCGCCGCAACCTGTCTGTGGTTTCAGGGATTCCTGGGATGAAACATATATAGGAGAATTTAGGCATCTTCTTGACCGGAATCATCAAAAAATCGCTGCGACCATTCTTGAGCCGGTTGTTCAGGGCGCAGGCGGCATGTGGTTTTACTCGCCCCATTATCTCAGGCGTATCAGAGAATTATGCAACCAGTATGATGTCCTCCTGATTGCTGATGAAATTGCAACCGGATTTGGAAGGACCGGGCGGATGTTCGCCTGTGAACATGCAGATATATCACCGGATATCATGTGCATTGGAAAGGCCCTGACTGGTGGCTACATGACCCTTGCAGCCACCCTTGCCACCCAAAAGGTGAGTGATGGTATTGCCGGGAACGGCACAGGGATTTTTATGCATGGCCCCACATTCATGGCAAACCCGCTTGCCTGTTCAGTTGCCCTGGCAAGTGTGAGATTGCTGATTTCTAAAAACTGGAAAGAAAAAATCCGCGCGATTGAGTCCCAGCTTGATCAGGAACTCGCCCCCCTGAAACTGAAAAAATCCGTAAACGACGTCAGGGTTCTGGGTGCAATTGGTGTGGTGGAGATGAAATCCGCTGTGGACATGGCCGATATCCAGAAAAAATTCGTTGAAAAAGGTGTATGGATCAGACCCTTCGGAAAGCTGATCTACCTCATGCCGCCTTACATTATCGAGAAGAACGACTTATCCCTGCTGACCAAAGCCATCCGGGAAATCATCGATTAGCTCCTACGCAAAACACACATCTGTGAACGGGAAGCCATCCTTATGCCATGCCCATTTACAATCTGTCCAGAAGCTTCTGATGAATCCCGCCGAATCCACCGCTTGACATGATAAGAACAAGGTCACCGGGCTTTGCTTCTTCAATAATATACTGGACGATTGAATCTGCATCCTTGAAACAGGTTGCCTGTTTTCCCTTCTTCTTGAGTTCCCGGACCAGATCAACAGAAGAGAACCGGTCATTTTCAGGTATTTTTTCGATATTCTCCGGCTCGCTGATGCAGACGATATCTGCATCGGAAAAAGAATCCGGATAAATTGCCTGGAAAACCTTTCTTTTGCTGGAATTGGTTCTGGGTTCGAAAACAGCAATGATCCGCCCATGCGGATAAAACGGCCTGACACCTCTCAGGGTTTCTTTTACCGCCGTAGGATGGTGGGCGAAATCATCCATGACCGTTATGCCATTTCTTACGCCTCGCACCTCCTGACGTCTTTTAATTCCTGTAAAAGTCATCAATGCGTGTGATATCTTTTCTGAAGATATGCCGATGCTTTCCGAAACCGCGATCACGGAAATCGCGTTCATCAGGTTGTGTTCCCCCATCATGTTGATCTTGAACGTACCGAATAATTCGCCATCTCTCAATACCTCAAATATCTGAAAACCGCCTTCTGTCCCTGTTTTCCCAAGCTGCCACATGGCATCAGGATGACGGCCATAGGTCTCGACCTGACATCTGCGGTCACTTACAAGCGACAGAATCTGCTGATAGTCACCACAGGCTATCAGTTTGCGATCCTCTGACATAGCGGAGACAAACCGGTCAAATGCCTTTAGAACAGCATTCATATCCGAAAAAATATCCGCATGATCAAATTCAACACTGGTCAGGATGGCCAGATGCGGATCATAATGAAGAAACTTCGGCCCTTTGTCAAAAAAGGCGGTATCATATTCATCCCCTTCAAAAACGATATACCGGCCATTACCCAGCCTGTAATTGCTCCTGAAATTGTTCACGATCCCGCCAATCATAAAAGACGGGTCCAGGCCTGCATCATAAAGGACCCAGGCCATGAGAGAAGATGTCGTGGTTTTTCCGTGAGTGCCTGCTATGACAATCGATTCTTTTCCCGAGCCTGCGAATCCCTTTAATGCCTGAGGCATGGACAGGAAGGGAATCCCCTTTTCTTCTGTGTAAAGGACTTCCGGATTGTCCTTTTTAATGGCGTTCCCCACAATAACCAGATCAGGATGATAAGACAGGTTTGTTTCACGGTAACCCTCAAACAGCTCGATGCCTTTGCTTATTAAAAAATCACTCATGGGGGGATACACCGCCTGATCCGACCCGGTAATCGTGTATCCCATTTCTTTCAGCATACAGGCAAGTGCGCCCATGCCTGTGCCGCAGACCGCTATCAGATGAATCGTTTTTACATCCTGAGGTATCTTGTTTCGTGTCATGTCCATGATTTCAATTATCCCTGCAACCGTTCAAGTGTCTGTTTCCGGTAAACTGCCGCCTTATGCCAGTGATGAAAGGACATGTCCTGCCGCTTTAACTGTTTTTTCGATATCCTCATCCGAATGAGCCATGGACACAAAGCCTGCTTCAAATTGCGACGGGGCCAGATAGATCCCCTGTTCACGCATTTTTTTATAATATAATGCAAACTTATTGATATCACTTGTCTTAGCATCCTTAAAACTGATCACTTTCTTATCGGTAAAAAAGAGTCCGAACATGGAACCTACATAACCACAGGTTGCCTTGACACCGGATTGTAAAACAGCCGATGACAACCCTTTAACCAGCCTGCCTGTTTTTGCTTCCAATTTTTTGTAGAATTCCTTTTCTTTTAAAAGGGTCAGCGTGGCAATGCCCGCAGCCATGGCAACAGGATTCCCGGAAAGTGTGCCAGCCTGGTATACAGGACCTTGGGGCGCAATCTTTGACATGATGTCCTTTCTTCCGCCATAGGCACCCACCGGCATCCCCCCGCCGATTATTTTTCCAAGGCACGTGAGGTCCGGTTTGATCCCATATCGTTCCTGGGCACCGCCTCTGGCCACTCTAAAGCCGGTCATCACTTCATCAAAAATTAACAGGCTGCCATATTTTTCAGTTTCAGACCTTAACGTTTCAAGAAAGCCTTCCCCTGGCGGGACCATCCCCATGTTACCGGCAACTGGCTCAACGATGATACAGGCAACATCATTCCCCTGTTTTTTCATTATCTCGATTACAAGATCGGGATCATTATACGGCAGTGAAAGGGTATGTTTCACAACAGATTCCGGAACCCCCGGGCTGCCCTTGATGTCAAGCGTGGCAACGCCGGAGCCTGCTTCCACAAGCAGGCTGTCCGCATGCCCGTGATAACAGCCGTCAAACTTGATAATGATATCCCGGCCTGTGAATCCCCTGGCCAGTCTCAATGCACTCATCGTGGCTTCCGTTCCCGAGTTGACCATCCGGACCATTTCGATCGAAGGAACCATCTCAATGACAAGGCTTGCCAGCTCGATCTCCAATTCTGTGGGCGCGCCAAAACTGATCCCTTTTTTAAGAACAGAGGCGATCGCATCCATGACCATGGGATGCCTGTGCCCCAGAATCAACGGCCCCCATGACCCCACGTAGTCAATAAATTCGTTGCCATCCACATCATATAATTTCGAGCCGTTTCCGCTACTGATAACCAGCGGGTCCGCATGAACGGACTTGCAGGCCCTGACCGGGCTATTCACACCTCCCGGAATGATCTCCTGGGCTTTTTTAAAAAGAATCTCTGAATTTTCAGTTCTCATTTTTATTTTCCTTTCACGAATACATGGCGAATATGATCATTTTACAGGTTGAAGTTCATCAGAATATGATTCCTGTTGACATTTCAAGTGAAATCATTGCAAAAATGTCAGTCAATCTAATAATGCCAAAACCGGCTTGAGGTCAAGGATGGATTTCGTTACCTGAAAAAGAACATTTACAAACAGCATCAGCATGGGACCAGAAAAAAAGCATAAAGCGTTTACCAAATTACTTGAATATTGCCTGGGAAGAAATCCTTATGAATTCGGGCTTGTCCCTGATCAGGACGGTTTTGTCAAAACCAGGGAATTGCTTAAGGCTATCAACGAGGAAAACGGGTTTCATCATATCCGTATATCCCATATCCATGAACTGACGACGACATTGTCGCCTCCGACTTTGGAAATCCATGAATCGTCAATCCGGGCTGTGAATCGGGAATTACTTCCTGAAACAAAAATCCCTCAGGAACTCCCTAAAATTTTATATACCTGTATCCGTGAAAAAGCATATCCTCATGTTCTGGAAAAAGGAATTCAGCCATCTTCCAGCCACAAAATCATTCTTTCAGATCATCGGGATATGATCGAGCGCATCGGAAACCGCCAAGGCAAACATCCGGTGATTCTTCACGTGAACGTGGCACAGGCTGAGAACGCAGGCGTGCTTTTTACCCAACATGGAGAATCTATCTATCTTGCCAAATTCATTCCGCCAGACTGCTTTTCCGGGCCACCTATTTCAAAACAAAAAAAAGCGGCGAAACCCAAATCCGCCCCTAAAAAAAGACAAGACCACACCTTGTCTGAAACATCTGATAGTGATGTTTCCCCTGGCCATACCGTTTCTTCAACCAAAGCAAGAAAGGACAGGGAATCATGGAAAAACAACAAGAAACGCATCCGAAGACAAAAAGAAAAGAACTGGCCCCATGTGAACTGAACCCCAGGAACGCACCCGTCAACGGATAACTGAAAAAAAATTTGACAACCTGCCATATAGCTGCTACAAGTTCGCATCGTTTTTCAAGCTAAAAACGGGCCGCTAGCTCAACAGGTAGAGCAACTGACTCTTAATCAGTAGGTCCCGGGTTCGAGTCCCTGGCGGCCCACCAGACATAAAGTTGCAAAATCAACTTATACAAAATCCTCATAGATGCATCTATGAGGATTTTTGTATTTTACATCTGTTTTTTGCCATAATTTTGCCAAAAATCATTTTGCATGTCCTGGCTGATTGATTCACAATCCAATTTCCCCTTCAGAGTGAAGCCGTACCTCCAACCATTTACTTTCACAAAATATACGACCATAAAGTTTCCTCTTTACTGGAAAATTAGCGGACCTCCGAGTTTTAATCCACCTAATTCCTTGTAATGCTTATAAACCCATGATACCCTTTTTATTTTATAATGAACTTGGCCACCTCCTCAACTGTTTGCATCCCTGATCGACTGCCACAGAGAAAGTTACTGTAGTGAGATTGGGTTAACCCTAAATTGCCATATTAATGAAAATACTTCTATTGAAACGACAGGAAGATGCAGAGGCAGTCCTGGAAAAATGGTTAAAACAGAATGAAAACCTTCAAAACGAGATAAGGCAAAAAAACGCTGACGATCAACACCAAAAAGACAAGATGGAACAAGCCTGGATTGAAAGATACAATGAAATCATGGCTGAGGCCAGACGAAATGCGGCTGAGGAGCGCTTGCGCTATGAAGAAGCGATAAAAAGATTATCAGAATCTGATACGGAGGCTCTTGCCGATATGGAAAGACGCTGGATTGAACGCTATAAAGCGCTTATGGCTGAAGCAGAAAGACAAGTTAAAAAAGAAAGAGAACGTGGAAACATGTCAGAACAACAATAGAACGATCATCAACAATATGTGCCTTCCCCTCCTGTATTTGATCACCCATAGATTTCACGGCATCTTCTTGTGTCGATAACGGAAGGTATGGTGGTTGATATGAAGAAGCCGGGCCGCCCGGCTCTCATTTCCGGATGTGATTTCAAGCGCTTTTTTATAATAATATTTTTCCACGCGATGAAGCACAGACTGAATATCGAGACCAGCTTCAGGAATATTTTCCGGAATAAGGGAATGTCCGGTATCCATGTAACCCAGGGGTGGATGGCCGGAAGCCATCTCACGTGCGACTCCAAGATCCTTTGGGGAAAGATAATCTTCTTTTGTAATCAGCACTCCGCGTTCAATCATATTTTTAAGCTCGCGGACATTTCCGGTGAACTGATACTGTTTGAGCGTTGTTTCCGCTTCTTCAGAAAGCCCTTTCACCTGTTTACCGAATTTTTCATTGTACATATTGATGAAGTATCTGGATAAAGGACTAATATCTTCACATCTTTCATTTAATGGCGGAACCTTCGTGTTGACCACACCCAGCCTGAAAAAAAGATCCCGCCTGAAGCTCCCCTTCTCGACCATCTCCAAAATATTCTTGTTGGTGGCAGAGACAACCCGTGTTTTTACATAGTGTTTTTGGGTTCCCCCCACTTTATAGAATTCTCCGTTTTCCAGAAACCGCAATAGCTTGGCCTGGGCGGACATGCTTAAATCCCCGAGCTCATCCAGGAAAAGGGTTCCGTTTTCCGCTTCTTCGATCAGGCCTTTTTTGCCGCCGGTTTTGGCACCTGTGAATGCACCCTTCTCATACCCGAAAAGCTCGCTTTCAATCAAATCCTTTGGGATGGACGCACAGTTGACGGTAATAAACGGGCCATTGCAGTTGGGACTTCTGAAATGAATGGCGCTGGCAATCAGCTCTTTTCCGGTACCGGTCTCGCCATGAATCAGAACAGGGGTATCCGGGCTTTTCGCCACCATCTTGATAAAATCCATCATATCCTGAACCGCATTGCTTTCCCCTATAAAACAAGGCATATGTTCCCTGATGCATTTTTCCTGAAGCAGTTCAACTTCTCTCCGAAGGCTGACACTTGAAAGGGCATTTCTGATGGTAATCTCCAGCCTGTCCATCTGAATGGGTTTTACAATAAAATCGTATGCACCGGTTTTCATGGCATTGATGACAGTATTGATTTCCTCATAGGCGGTTATCATAATGACGGGCAGATCATGAAAAGTTTCTTTCAGTTTTTTAAGTACATCAATGCCATTCATGCCAGGGAGCCCAATATCCAGCAAAACCAGATCAGGCGGTGTGTTTAAAATAATCTCAAATGCCGATTCCGCATCAACGAATGCCTGAATTGAATAATCCGGTTCAAGAGCCATGGAAAGGCCTTCTCTTATGGAGGGTTCATCATCGATGATACATATTGAAAAGGGAGTCATGACACGCGTCTTTCAATTGAAGAAAACGGCAGTTCGATGATAAATTCGGCTCCGCCCAATGGGCCGGTGCCAACCCTCAACGTGCCACCGTGATCTGAAATGATTCTGTGACAAATACTCAGACCAATACCTGAACTGTTTGTCTTTGTGGTATAAAACGGATCAAACACTTTATAATAAAGTTCCGGAGAAATACCCGGTCCGGAATCAGACACCGTAATGGTGATGGTCCGTTCATTTTTTCCGGAAGTGACCATAATCCGTTTGTTATTTTCCATTTCCTTCATGGCTTCCATGGCATTGGTGATCAAATTCAAAATCACCTCTTCGATCATCTGGGGGTCTGTATTCAGTTGCGGCAAATTCTCAGATAATTTTGTGTCAAGGGAAATGCTGCTTTTTCTTAACGCAACAGATGACAGTTTAATGGCTTCTTCAATATACGGGTTGAGATCGGTCAAAACAAATTTGGGATGGCCGGGTTTTGAAAAATCCATGACCCGTTTGATGATCGATTCTATCTTGTTTGAGGCTGACTGCAGCTTGCTTAAAATATCGTAGACTTTTTCCGGTTTTGCATCTGCCTGGTAGATTTTTTTCAGATTGTTCAAATAAATATAAATGCCGGACAAAGGGTTTCTGATTTCATGGGCAATGCCTGCAGCCACTCTTCCCAGAGAAGACATCTTTTCCTCAATCCGGATCAGGTGCTCGACCTCTTTGGCTTCTGTGGCATCCATGATGTTGACCAAAATCGCCTTGTCATTTTCAAAATCAATTTTTGTGGCCCGGCAATATACCCATCGAAAGTTTTGATTGCTGTCGGGTAAGTCGTGGGGATAAAACCTGAAATCCACATCTCTGTTTTTTTCCGAACCGGACAAAAGTTTCATATAGAATTTTTTAACTTTTGGTTGGTCATCCGGATGCACGGATAAAAAATCAGGTGGGATAAAGGCATTGGTAATGGGGCCGAATAAGCCGCTTTCACTGGCGTTCTGATATACCACGCGGTGATTTTTTATAATGGAGATACAGGTCAGGGAATTTTCCACCAGATCCCGAAACCGTCTCTCACTCTTCATCAGAGCATATCTTGCGGTATTCCGTTCCTCCTCAATTTTGATTTTGTTCAAACCAAAACCAATGTCGTCTGCGATTTCCTTAAAAAGAGTCTGTTCTTCATCATCGTTCAGAAGGGCCGCGGGAATGGAAACGGACATCAACCCGTGCACCCCATTTCCATATTCAACTCTGACAGCCATGGCACCCCTTCCGGCATACATGGGGGACAAAGGGCAGTCCGTGCAGAATAAAACAGGATCTTCCACAACGATCACGCCATCACTTTGAAGGGCTTTTTTGGCACACCGGGTCAATTCGCCTTTTTCAAGACGATTCAGCATGGGCAGAAACTTGTCTTTCAGACCGGATTCAGCAAATGTAATCTCCCCATCATTATTGTCTAAAACCACAATCCATGCGTTATAATAGCCTCGTGTCTCAACAAGAGACGCACATATCTTTTTTAAAAGATTTTTTTCATCTGTCTCCTGGACAAGAAGACGATTGACATTACGGATCGCTTTTAAAACGCGATTTAAATGTTCTACTCTTTTAAGCATGGGATTTCTTCTGAAAATCGGTCAACGCCATATAAAGCGCCCCTATCGCCAGTTCCGCACAATGGTTTTCTTTTGAAGGCAACGTTTCCAGAAAATCGACAACTTTTTCTGTTGTCACTTCCCAGGCCTGATCTACTGTTTGCCCCTCAATCATATGGACCACCGTGTTTGCACAGGCAATGGTATTCATGCATCCATCTGCGTCAAAAGAGGCGTATTGAATCTTATGATCACGGATCGTCAAAAAGATTTCTATGGTATCGCCGCACACGCCTTTTCGTTTGCCATACCCATCGGCAGCCTCGCATCGTTCAATTTTATCCCTCCTGAACGCCATTTCAAGATAATGTGAAGAGTGATCCTGCCAGAAGTCAAAGGGCTTTTCCTCCTGTTCCATTTCCATATCTGTTTCAAATCCTCTATATCTGTCTATCTGTAAAAAACCTGTAACATAATTAAATTAGCAAACCACATGCCACGGGTCAAATAATCCACAGTGACCTAAAATTAATAAATTATTAAAGTAACTTATACTATAACATCTGGATAGATTCCCGTTAACCCTCGCCCATACAGTAGCACAAATGCGCCTCAAAACTGATGAATAAAAGCACGATTGCAATCCATTTCAGATTATTTTAAAAAATAATGTATTGCAAAACCCGTTGACCTTCAAACTGACATTGACTATATTTCTTATCTTTAATATTTTTATGATTTTAAAAAGATGGGCATGATGGAAGAAAAAATTAAAGAATTATTAAAACATCATTCACACCGTTATATCGAAATGGCGCTTCGAACAGACAAAAGAAGAAGAATCGCCAATGCAGACGGATACGGAAAACGAACCGGAGCGTGTGGCGATACGGTTGAAATATTTGTTCAAGTCGGTGACGGTATTCTGCAGGATATTTGTTTTGAAACAGACGGTTGTTTAAACACATCTGCCTGTGCAAACACGGTGATCTCTCTGTCGGAAGGAAAACCCATCGAAAATGCCTGGGAAATTGAGGCAGATGATATCATATCGTACCTGGAAACGCTCCCTCCGGAAGAAAATCATTGTGCAGAGCTGGCTGCAGGTGCGTTTTACCTGGCACTTTCCAATTATCAGGAAATGAAACGAGCCCCCTGGAAAAAGCTATATGGGTCCTGAATCTTTAATATGCGAAAACGATTTAAACGCATGCCACGCCACGGTTGCACCTTGTAAAAATGATATTGACGATGCCTGACAAACGTATGACAAACAAACAACCGTCTCCCCTTCATGCCGCCGATGGCATTGTTGCCTTGAATCCCTCTCTTCTAATCATGAGCGCCAATCATGTGGTCAGATGGATTATTGGCCATGAACCCAAACCGGGTAAAGTGTTTCCTTTCGATAAACTTTTCCACGAACCTGATCTGACCCGTATAAGGGCCGCCTTAAATTTTACATTGGAAACAGGCCAGCCGAGTCTTGGAATGACCTGCGACCTTCACACGGATTCAGGAGGAACGTTTCCCTGTGGATACGGAATTCTACCCATGCTTGACATCAGCCAACGCATTACAGGAATTTTGTTTATCTTCCAGAGATATTCAGACTCCCATGCGTCCTTAAAAACAGAGAAAAAAAGACAGACGCTCAGACATACCCCGCCCGAATCTGAAATTCTGATTGAAGAATTACCGGAAGGCGTATTTACAATCACCACACACTGGCGTATTTCCTCTTTTAACAAAACAGCTGAAACCATCACCGGATTTAAACGAGAAGAGGTTATCGGGAAATATTGCTGGGAAATTTTCCGTTCCAACAAATGCAAAGTGTCATGCCCGTTGAGAAGAGCGCTGGATAGCGGCCAAAGCGCCATGGATCAGGAAGTAAGAATTGTAGACAAAAAAGGTGTGCGGCAAGCCATGCTGGTAAACACAAATGTGTTAAGAGACGCTACCGGTCTTGTTCTGGGGGCTGTAGAAACATTCCGGCCGTTAACTGGCGAGATTCATCCGCCGGATGGCGTTGAATGTGATCAGTCTTTTGCAGACATCGTCGGAAGGAGTGAAAGCATGCAGCGGATTTTTAAAATAATACCGGATATCGCTGCCAGTGATGCGAATGTGTTGATCTGCGGAGAAAGCGGTACGGGAAAGGATTTGATTGCCCGCGCCATTCACAATTATTCGTTGCGGTCAAAAGGGCCTTATATTGCAGTAAATTGTTCGGCATTGGCTGAGACCCTTCTTGAGTCCGAACTTTTCGGACACGAAAAATCTGCGTTCACAGGGGCTGACCGCGCGAAATCCGGCAGATTTGAAATCGCCCGCGGCGGCTCGATTTTTCTTGATGAAATCGGTGAATTAAGGGCTGAATTGCAGGTCAAACTTCTCCGGGTGCTGGAACAAAGAGAATTTGAAAGAGTGGGGGGTACACAGCTCATTCCCATGGATGCACGCATCATCAGTGCAACCAATAAAAACCTTCAGGAAGCCATCCAAAACGGAACATTCCGGAGAGATTTCTATTACAGGTTAAGAACCGTTCCCATCACCTTACCCCCCCTGCGGGAACGTAAGGAAGATATCCCGCTGCTGGTCAATCACTTCATCAAACGGTTTAACAAGCGCTATAATAAAAACGTACGCTCTGCAGATACCAAAGTCATGCGTTTTTTTCAAAACTATCATTTCCCCGGAAACGTGAGAGAATTGGAACGTGCCATAGAATACGCGTATGTTTTCGTAAAAGGCCCGGTGATATTTATGAGCAATCTTCCGGCAAAAGAAGAATTCCAGCTCCCGGAAGATGGAAACGCAGATGAAATGAACATGGACAAGCAGAATCACAGCCGGGAAGCCATCCTGCGAGCACTTGCCAAATCCAGTGGCAAACGTCAACAGGCGGCAGAAATGCTCGGTATGAGCCGGACCTCTCTGTGGCGGGCCATAAAAAAATGGAACCTGAATTAATTAATGTGTCGCGCCACCCCCTGCGCCCAAGAATGTTTCATTTTGTTTCAAATGTTTCACTGCATGTTTCAAGCAGAATTTTATTAACACAATTCATTTAAAATCAATGCGTTATATATAGCTTATATTTGACTTTCCAGGAAGCCATGAAACATTATTTTTGTTTCTAAACCCACAATCATGCATCATTGCCTGCCCTTTCCCCCTCCCAAAAAACCAGCACCCAAAAAATTTAAATAATATATAATAATTTCAGGTATATATAGTTTGGCACATGAATTGCTATCCATGAACTCCCTAAAAGGACTTAGCCTTTTTTAAAGATACGATGAAACACTTTTAAGGAGGAAACGACAATGTCTGATCAAGCCGATATTATAGAAGAAATCATGGGGAGATATCCGGGTAAACCGGAATATCTCATCTTTTTACTGCAGGATGTTCAAGCCGACTGCGGATATATTTCACCGGAAGCTATGAATCTAATTTCGGAACATGCCTGCGTCCCCATCACCCAGGCCTATTCCGTGGCCACATTTTATCAATCTTTCAGGCTGGAACCCAAAGGCGAACATGAAGTCCGTGTATGTCTGGGCACAGCATGCCATTTGAAAGGCGGCCAGCGAATCGTTGAGGAACTTGAAAGAAAATTGAATATCAGCGCAGGGGACACAACCGAAGATATGATGTTTACGTTAAATTCAGTTAACTGCGTTGGTGCCTGTGCACTTTCCCCCGTTATCCTTGTTGATGGCAAATATGAAACCAATATTACGGCCAACAAAATTGAAAAGATACTGAAACAAATCAATAACGAACACGCCGGATATTCAGAGGGAGGAACCAATGTTTAATGGAAACGTTGCACTAAAAACGGAAGTCAACCGCCTTAATTCCCACACGGATCTGAATGATTTTCGACAACAGATCCTGGACAGCTATGATCCGGACCGTCCGGAAATACTGGTCTGCCATGGTACGGGGTGCATCGCAAATGGTAGTGTCGAACTCACTCAAGCCCTTAAAAAAGCCTGCCAAACAATGGGAGTTGACGCAAAGATCATGCCCGGAATAAAAAGCACGGGATGCCAGGGGTTATGTTCCAAGGGGCCGTTGGTTCATATCAAGCCCCATGGCCTTTTTTATCAACGGGTAAAAGCCAAAAATGCAGAAGAAATCATCCAAAAAACCATCATTGAAAATAAACCCGTAAAGCATCTTTTATATAAAGACCCCCAGACAGGCGAATTATTTCACAAAGAAGAAGATATCCCTTTCTACAAAAAACAAAAACGCTATGTCTTGAAAAATATCGGAAAAATCGACCCCACACGCATTGAAGACAAAATCGCAGTCGGTGGCTATCAAGCCCTGGCAAAAGCACTGACCACAATGACACCGGAACAGGTCGTCGAGCAAATCACGAAATCAGGATTAAGAGGCCGTGGTGGTGCGGGTTTCCCTACAGGCCGCAAATGGCAGGGCGCCTTGAAGGCCATTGAAAAAAAAGGCCGGCCTGTCTATGTCGTGGTCAACGGAGATGAAGGGGACCCCGGTGCATTCATGGATTGCGCGATTATGGAAGGAGATCCCCACGCGGTCCTTGAAGGATTGATTTTAGGGGCTTACGCACTGGGAGCAGAAATGGGGTACCTCTATATCCGCGCAGAATACCCTATTGCGATCAAGCATTTACAAATCGCCATGGAGCAGGCAAAAGCCTATGGTTTGTTGGGAGAAAACATCCTGGGGTCGGACTTTTGCTTTAACGCACAGATCAACAGAGGTGCAGGCGCTTTTGTGTGCGGAGAATCGACAGCCCTGTTTACATCAATTGAAGGAAAGGCCGGAAATCCACGCCCCAAATATGTTCGCTCAGTAGAAGAAGGACTCTGGGGAAGACCCACCGTTTTAAATAATGTCGAAACATGGGCCAATGTTCCTATGATTGTCGAAAATGGAGCGGACTGGTATGCCAACATCGGTGTCCCCAAGAGCACAGGAACAAAAGTTTTCTGCCTTGTCGGCAAAGTTAACAATGTTGGGCTGGTTGAAGTTCCCATGGGCACCCCCCTCGCCGAAATCGTTGAAAATATCGGTGGCGGTTTGCCAGGCGGAGCGCCCTTCAAAGCTGTCCAGACAGGTGGCCCTTCCGGCGGATGTATTCCCTATCATCTGAAAGATCTTCCGGTTGATTTTGATTCTTTGACCAAAGCAGGCGCCATGATGGGTTCCGGTGCCATGATTGTGATGGATGACCGAGACTGTGTGGTGGATGTGGCCCGGTATTTCTTACGTTTTCTTGAAGAAGAATCGTGCGGCAAATGTCTGCCTTGCAGGCTGGGTCTTTCAAGAATGCGGGAGATACTCGATAATTTTTCACATGGCTGTGGTGAAGAAAAAGATATTGATGATCTAATGGGTCTTGCCCAAGCCATTCAGGATGGTGCCTTATGTGCATTGGGAAGCAGTGCACCGAATCCCTGCCTTACAACCATTAAATTTTTCAAAGATGAATATATCGCTCATGTCAGGGACCAGAAATGTCCGGCTGGTGTATGCAAGGATTTGATCACCTACAGCATTGATCCTGAAGCATGTACCGGATGCATGAGCTGTTCACGGCAGTGTCCTCAAGGCTGTATCAGCGGAGAGAAGAAAAAACCGCATGCAATCGATGAAAGTGCGTGCATCCGATGCGGCATATGTATGGAAACCTGTAAGTTCAAAGCGGTAATCGTCCGTTGATATAAACATGGCAAACAGTACTACAGGAGAAAAAGGATAATGATTACATTCAATATAAACGATACTGAGGTTCAGGCGGAACCCGGATGGACGGTACTCGAAACCGCTCGCCAATATGAAATTGAAATTCCCACACTCTGTTATCATGAAGCCGTGTCTTCAAGCGGTGCATGCCGCCTTTGCATGGTCGAACTGAAAGACGGCAGCTGGTCAAAACTGGTGGCATCATGTATTTACCCCGTTGCGGAAGGCATTAACGTTTATACGGAAACCGAGCGTGTGAAGAATGTCAGACGCTGGGTGTTTGAAATGCTTCTGGCCCAATGTCCGGCCAGTGGAGAAATCAAACAACTGGCTGCCAAGCATGGGGTAGAGTCGACCCGTTTTTCAATTAAAGATCCGGATGAAGAATGCATGGTTTGCGGTCTTTGCACGCGTGCATGTGAAGAAATTGTCGGATTGTCCGCCATTTCCATGGTTGATCGAGGCGTTCATAAAAAAATCGGGGCGCCATTTTCACGCCCCACAGAAGTTTGTGTGGCCTGTGGATGTTGTGTGACAATTTGTCCGACGGGAGCCATGCGTTCCCGAATTGATGCGGTTCGTGGCATACCCAAAATAACACTCACCCCACTTGCCGTATAATAAAAGAAGGAGACTATCCATGAATGACAAACCGAAAATTGGCGTTTTTATATGCAAGTGCGGACAAAAAATAGATCCGTTTATTGATCTGTCTGCCATGAAGGTAACCGTTTCTAAAACTGATGATGTCACGTGCTGTGAAGTCCTGCCTTACCCTTGCCTGGAACCGGGTATGACCGAAATTATAAAATCAATAAAAGAAAAAGAAGTAAACCGATTGGTGGTGGCAGGTTGCGAAAGCCGGTTGATGTTAAAAAAGTTTGAGAAAAGACTTGAATCGGAAGGGTTGAAAAAAGGCCAGATCGATGTGGTCAATTTGCGAGGCCATGTGGCCGCTGTCAGTGATTTGTCACCCAAAGAAAAGGCGGAAAAAGGCGCACGTCTTGTCAATGCGTCTATCGCCGAAATGCGGGCACTTCACCCGAGTATTCAGCAGAATGTCCACATCGAGCATCCTCCCATGATCTTAGGCGGAGGGGTTGCGTCGTTTACGGCTGCACAGGAACTGGCACGGAAGGGTATTGAGTGTTATTTATCCATTCCGGAAACCGACCCGGATATCATTCTTCAGCAATTGTATCAAAAATACCTGGGAGAACGCAGCAATTATCCGCGATTAAAAAAAATTATCGAAGATGTGCTTAAAAATGACCGGGTCACGATCTTGCCTGAAACTGAAATCGTCAGTCTTTCAGGTATCACAGGAGATTACTCCGCAGCACTGACTGTTCCTGGCGAACTCAACCGAAAGCGCTACCAGGTCGGTACGATTATCGCTTGTCTGGATGGCGAACTGACAGCCCCCGGACCAGAATTCGGCTATGACGGAAAAACCGTTCTCTGCCAAACAGATCTTGAAAATATCATCTATAATGCAGTCATCCCTTCGGGTCAGACCGTATTCTGGATCAATGACTATGAAACCGGACAGGAAGAATATGCCAGATTATCCACCCGTTCAGCCTGGACCATGAGTCGTCATATTCTCGAAAATTCCAAAAAATCACAGGTGATCATTCTGTACAATCAAAAGATGTCATTGCCACTGACAGCATCGGAAAGGTCATTAAGCCGTAAACTGGGTATCATCTGGGTACCCTATGACAAAGCTGTACAGCCTGTGATTCAGTTGGGTTTTGTATCCTTTGGCGGGGTCAATGATCACCTTGAACATGAAATCCCCTGGGATAGAATTGTACTCTCCCCCATTCGGAAAATTGGCGGAAATTCCATGCAAACCGCAAAAATTCTGGGAATCATCCATGAAGAAAGTGAATTTTTAGGTGTCCATCACGCAAAAGTAAGGCCTGAAATGGTAGGCAGAGAAGAATCCTATCTGGCCGGAAGCGCAAGATACAGCTGTGATCTGAATGAGGCGTTGAATCAGGGCAAACAGGCTGGCAAAAAAAACGCGGAGATGTATCAAAAGTCAGCAGAGAATACGCTTTTTGCTCCCCGGGTGGTATGCATCGTGGATACGACAAAATGTGTGGGATGCGGTCAATGTCAGGAAATCTGCGATTGTGGGGGTATTGGCATCGCAGAAGGGTTAGGCGGAGGTATCCCCAGAGTGGTTGATCCTATGGTCTGCACAGGTGGCGGAACTTGTGCAGCAGCATGTCCCTACCAGGCACTGACATTGCAGAATAACACCAACGACCAAAGGGAAGCCAGGGTGGGTGAACTTGCCAAACAGCTCAAAAACAATGAGTTTGTGGCGTTTGCCTGTTCGTGGGCAGGTCTTCCTGCGGCTGACAATGCAGGAAACAGAGGGCTCAACTATAATCCGGACATTCACATCATAGGCATACCCTGCGTTGGCCAAATTGATCCTTCCGTCATGGCCAGAGCATTTGTTGATGGGGCTCCCGGATTATTACTCGTGGGGTGCGACCCTGAGAACTGCCATCATTCTTTTGGTGTGGATCATGCATGGAGCCGCGTCAATATTTTAAAAAAATTGTTCACCCTTTGCGGTTTTGATCGAAGAAGAATTACCATGGCTCACGCGGATCTCAATCATCCAGAAGATTTTGTGAAAACCGTAGAAAGTTTTTCCAAAATGCTCAAAGCACTCGGCCCAATAGAAAAAACACCGGACAACCAAAAGAAACTGGAAAGTATTTACAAACTTGTCAAAACCAATTCAAGAGTCCGGCTACTCCTTTCATCAGGCTTGAGAAGACCTTGGGAAGCGACATATAGAGGGGATCAACGCTATGCGCTCGAATATGATAGAAGTGATTTTATGGATGCACTGAAAGAAGAACTGTTGAAGGTCCGCCTTGAAGGTATATTCAGAGAAGAAAGCCGGCCCTTTGACCTGGATGAAATTATCAGCAAAGTGGTGGATGATCAAAATAGAATCATAAATCAATTAAGTGAATTGGTCGCGGAAGGCGCCATTGAAAGAACCTATAAACAGGGAAAGCCTTTTTACTTGAGCGCCAACTAGTTTTTTTAACCCTAGCAAATAAGGAAGCATTCGTGTATCTCCTTGACCGAAGATATGCCGGGTGTTTCCTTTATACGTAAAAAAGAAACAAGGAGGTCAAATTGTTCGAAATAGTAAAACGAGAAGTTATGGCCGGAGGAACGGTTATTTTAAATGAAATTGATGCACCCTTGATTGCAAAGAAAGCCATGCCCGGCCAATTTGTTATTTTAAAAGCAACAGAAACAGGTGAACGTATTCCCCTGACCATGGCGGATACTGATCCGGAAAAAGGCACCATCACGATTATCTATATGGTTGTCGGAAAATCGACAGCGCTTTTCAGAGACTTGAAAATTGGAGACAGCTATATGGATGTCATTGGCCCTCTGGGTGCGCCTACCCACCTTGAAAAGATAGGAAAAGTGATTTGCGTTGGCGGTGGCACGGGGGTTGCGGTCCTTCATCCCATCACAAGAGGATTAAAACAAATTGGGAATGATGTGACTTGCATAATCGGCGCCAGAAATAAAGATCTCCTGATCCTTGAAGATAAAATGAAAGCGGCGTCAAATCATTTCCACGTATGCACTGATGACGGTTCTTACGGCCATCATGGATTTGTGACCGAGATCCTGGAAAAAATTCTGAAAGAAGAAGATGTTAAGCTCGTAGTTGGCATAGGCCCTGTACCCATGATGAAGGCCGTCTCCAATATCACGGCTAAATATCAGGTCAAAACCATGGTCAGCTTGAATCCGATTATGATAGACGGCACGGGCATGTGCGGAGGGTGCCGGGTTTCTGTCGGTGGCAAAACAAAATTCGCCTGCGTGGATGGACCGGAATTCGATGGGCATGAAGTCGATTTTGACGAGCTGATACTTCGTCTGAGGGCTTATACCGATGAAGAGAAACTGTCTAATGATACTTACTGTCAGGTCATAAATGCATAGTCTTTAAACGAAGCACTGAATTAAAAACGGATGAATGGAGGAAATGATGTCCGCGCCAAACATAAAAAAAGAAAAACTCTCACGACAACCCATGCCGGAACAGGAAGCACATATCCGCGCAAAAAATTTTGACGAAGTCCCTATTGGTTTGACTAAAGATATGGCTATCAAGGAAGCACAAAGATGCATTCAATGCAAAAAACCGGCATGCGTGGAAGGATGTCCGGTAGGCGTTGATATACCAGGATTTATCCGCCACATTAAGGAAGGAAATTTCACAGATGCCATCACAAAAATCTGGGAAAAGAACAGCCTTCCTGCAGTCTGCGGCAGGGTTTGTCCCCAGGAGCTTCAATGCGAAGGAAATTGCGTATTAGGCAAAAAGGATGACCCTGTCGCCATCGGAAACCTTGAACGATTTGTTGCGGATTATGAACGCAAAAATAGAAAAGCGGCCCTTCCCGCAAAGGCTTCTGCCACAGGGAAAAAAGTTGCGGTAGTTGGCTCAGGCCCATCGGGCCTCACCGTTGCAAGTGATCTTGTATTAAAGGGACATGATGTCTCGGTTTTTGAGGCATTCCATAAACCTGGCGGTGTTCTGGTTTATGGCATTCCGGAATTCAGGTTGCCTAAGGAAATCGTATTTTCTGAAGTGGCTGGCCTGGAATCCCTAGGTGCAAAGGTGGCATGCAATAATGTTATTGGAAGAACCGTTACTCTTGATGAACTGTTTGAAGAAGGATATGAGGCGATTTATATTGGTGTGGGTGCCGGACTTCCCACATTTTTAAATATCCCCGGAGAAAACCTGATCGGCGTATTTTCCGCCAATGAATACCTTACCCGATCCAACCTGATGAAAGCCTATATGTTTCCGGAATACGATACACCGGTCATCAAAGGAAAAAATGTCATCACATTGGGAGCCGGGAACGTGGCCATGGATGCGGCACGGACTGCTCTCAGGCTGGGTGCTGAATCATCAAAAATCGTTTATCGGCGGTCCAGAGATGAAGTGCCTGCAAGAGGCGCTGAAGTTCACCATGCAGAAGAAGAAGGTGTGGAGTTCTTCTTCCTGACTAGTCCGGTCAAATTTTCCGGAAATGAAAAGGGAAGGCTTACCAGCATGACCGGCCTTAAAATGGAACTGGGCGAACCGGACCAGTCCGGAAGAAGGCGTCCCATTCCTGTCAAGGGATCTGAATTTGATCTTGCGTGTGATCTGGCCATCATTGCGGTGGGCGCTGGTGCCAATCCACTGCTCACCCGATCCACCAAAGGACTCGCGCTCAACAAATGGGGTTACATTATTACGGATGAAAAAACCGGAAAAACATCCAGAAAAGGCGTCTGGGCAGGCGGAGACATCGTCACCGGTTCTGCCACGGTCATCCTTGCCATGGGTGCAGGACGGCAGGCTGCAGACTCGATAGATAATTATCTGGCCGTCGGCTGGTAGACATCAGACAAAGAGGTAAAGAGGTATTGCCATGACCGGAAATAACAATTCGAAACGCTCTTCCGCCAATATCATTCAGGGATTTCCTGTGAGAGACAATGAATGTATCTGGATGAAAGCCGGTCTTGTTGATTTCCGGTTATGCGACAATGCCTTTGATTGCAGCACGTGCCCATTTGACACAGGCATGCAGAAGAAAATGAAAAAGGCAGGTGCACCTTCCCCGTCTACACCAAAATCGCAAATGGGAGAAGGTCTTTTTTATCGTTACAGAAAAGGAGACCTTCCCTGCCGTCATTTTCTTACCGGACGCATCGAGGTCATGAAACAATGCCCCAATAATTATGAATGTCACCATTGTGAATATGATCAGTGGCTCGATGCATATGATGAAACCTGTAACCTGACGTCATCCGGACAGTTCATGGGAAATGGATTCAACGTGGCAGACGATTGCTATTATCATATCGGCCATATGTGGGCGCATTTTGAGCATGGGGGGCAGGTTTGTGTCGGGTGTGATGATTTTCTGGCAAGCCGCCTGGATCCGTTTCAGAAAATAAACATACCCGCCCTGGGAGCAAAAGTAACCCAGGGCGAGCCTTGCCTTTATGTCTATTTTGATCACAAGCAAATAGATCTCGTTTCACCGGTGACCGGAACGGTTTTAAAAATCAACCCCCTGATTGCCACTCACCCTCACCTCTTAAAAGATGATCCATACGGCAAAGGATGGTTGCTTTTAATTGCACCGGACATGCCCAGAAAAAATCTGAAGAGCCTCATGACACGCGAAGAAATGATCAAGCGAATGGCCGGTGATCCTGAAATTCAGAATGGTGAGTTTAATAGGAAACAGTAACGCCCACGGCAATCTGTTCGTACGCCATTTCAGATTCGACCTTTGTTCCCGGTGCTTTGCCTGCCAGAGTATACATTGGACCGGACTGGGAGCTTTTAAAAGCATGGGTGTAACCAAAGTCAATCGCAGCTTGTTTTGTAACCGCCCATGATGCACCGATCGACAAATGATGCTGGTTATGCAAAGGAGAACCCACATTAAAAAAAGTGATGTCTTCATCAATGGGGTTCGTGCAGTAGTTGTACCCGGCGCGGAGGGTCAATTTTTCCTGAACAGTTTGCTGTACGCCCAATGCCACCACATAGATATCATCAAATCCCAGACCTTTCAGGGAGCCGTCTGAAGCAAATCCGGTTTTATCAAATCCCTTGGTATCGGCATAATTGATCCAGGAAACATCCATCAGCAGCAGCGTTTCACAGGGGAGGCGGTAGTTTGCACCAACATGCAAAGATAGGGGGCGATCGAGATGAAAGGACACTTTTCTGCTTTGACCAGCCTCATCTTTTGTTTTCCATTCAAATTTTTCAAACCAGGTAGGACTGGTCAGTGTAAAACCGATATTCATATCATCGGTGACCTTATACCGGACACCTGCCTGAAAACCAAAACCAAAAGAAACATCGTGATCAATATCATCCGGATAGGTGGGAATACCATCGGCATTGGCATCATCCGGGGCAGCAAACGCAGCAGGTGTAAACATCATCCGGGCTATGGATGGCGCCAGCGAAAACCCGGCAGACCATTTATCGTTATAATCATAGGATATTCCCAAAGGAATACGAATGACTTCCAGCTGGGTTTCAACAGCCCCAAAGCCGCCGAAGAGTCCGCCAAAAGGATTATTGGCTTTTCCCTGCTGGGCGATAAAAACCGGATTGGTGGTGCTCTCCGAAATATCAAGATGCAGGCCAGCCTCTGCAATGACGCCAAAATAAAAAGCAGCCGGTAAATTTTTGTTCCGCAACACCATTCCCATATTGGCACTGGGAATCATATCCACATCTGAATCACTCGAATCATTCAGCCCCAGGATGCCGACAGAACTTTTCACAGTCAAGTCCGGTATAAGCATTTCAAGACTCACCGAAAAAGCTTTATCCCCAAACAATGTGGCATTCGCAGGATTCCGATACAGGCTGCCCAACAGATCCGAACCATTCCCCGCAGTTGCCGCTCCTCCCAGGGACTCATTTACGGCGCCTGCGCCATGAATAAAATACCCATTGGCGCCAAAGAGCGTACAAGGACTGATTAGAAGAACAAGGATAGCCGGAATAAATCGTAACGCATGTTTAATGTTCATAAATCCCTCCATTTCATTTAACGTTTTGGTGGAAACTGTCAGTTGGCTGCATTACTAAGTACAATATGGGGTGTTTCATTCTGGACAGGATCAAATGCTCTTTATTCTTTCAGAATGAACAATAGGCGTTTTTTTATTTGTTGCAGCAAAGTATGCCAAAAACAAGGTCGTATGTCAATGTCAATAGTTCTTATGCTGCAATGGCGTTGCGCATAATAATATTCATTTTGCAATTGTCTTCTCGAGTGCCGGCATATCCGCGCACCTAAAAAAAAGGTTGAGGGGAAATGATTATTATGCGAAAAGATAAAAGATAGTTATGCAAAATGCTAACTGCCGGTTCTCTCACCTGGCACAACTTTTCACCCTTGAGACAGACAGCTGATGAGTATTTCGGATAACGGTAAAAAAGGTTTTGATATCGATTTTTTGGATATTCCGGGCATCACTTCGCCAACACCGGCTGTACAAAAGCCGTCTGGAGAAACCCAGCCCTCAAAAGAGGCCGACATCAAAATTTCCGAGGAGTCGCGGGAACAGGTCGATACAATTGTGAGTTCGATTATCGCCAAAATGAAAAAAAAGGGAGACTTCCCCTCTTTCTCAAAACAAATATCATCTGTTAACAAGATCCTTCATATTAATTATGCATCAGCAAAAGACATTGCAGATGTGATTATGAAGGATTTCAGCCTGAGCCAGAAGCTGTTACAACTAGTGAACTCATCATTTTACGGGCAGTTCAGCAACCAGGGGCTTACATCCATCACCGAAGCCATGATCATTCTGGGGGCAGACTGCATTCAGCAGTCGGCCGCAAGTCTCATGCTTTTTGAATTAATGCAGGCCAGTTCACAAACCGATGAATTGAAAGACGTGACCCTGGGAAGCTTCATGAGCGGATTGATCGCAAAAGAACTGGCCAAACGAAAAGGTTACAGGGATACGGAAAACTTTCTGATCTGTGCCATGTTCCATAACCTGGGACAATTTCTGATCATTTTCTATTTTCCTGAAAAATTCAATAAAATAAATGCATTGATTGCTGAAGAACACATGGACAAACACAAGGCAGCCCGATCTGTGATGGGATTGACCTACTGGGAACTGGGCGTTGGCGTTGCGGAAAGATGGGGGCTTCCCAATGATATTATCCAGAGCATGAAGCCCGTGACAGGGGATATCCAAAAAGAGCCAAGCAAAAACGACGTGTTAAAATGTTGTTCATCTTTTTCAAATGCGTTATGTGAAATCGCCACTCAAAAAGGAGGGTTGAATAGCAACCGGGCCATCTCAGACCTTCTTGCCCGATTTGAAGGCATCATGGATATTCAATATGAAGACCTGGGGAAAATTCTGCTGTTGGTCGCTGACAAAATACAGGAACATGCCACACAGCTGAATATCGATACAAAAAAAAGCAGGCTTTTAAACCAGATCGCCAATGCGGATTTTAACCTGCGCCCGGTTGAAAAGCGGCTTGCCCCTGGCAAATCAAATCTCAAAGACCATGCAATTTTGGAAAAGATGAAAGAAATAAGCGGTCTGATAAAAGAGGGAAGTTATAAAATCGGTGATGTTCTGACCATGGTTCTTGAAACCATGGAAAAAGAATTTAATTATACCCGTGTGGCCATGTGCATCAGAACGATAGATGCCAATCAGATTATCGTGAGGTATGCCCTGGGAAAGCAACCTGAAGCGTTTAAGAAAAACTTCAAATTTACCATCGAAAACTCGGAAGATATTTTCAACGCGGCGCTGAATGAAGGAAGCGACGTTATTATAAATGATATAAAAAACAAAAAGTATGGCAAACTGATTCCCAAATGGTATTCCAGCCTGGATATGTCAACCGGATTTGCCATCTATCCGATTATTGTAAACAAGGTCCCCTTTGGCCTCTTTTATGCCGATACAGATGAGGTGGATTTAAAACAGTTTATGCGGCAGCACGATTATATGAAGAAACTCCGGACACTGACCGTCAAAGCGATCAAGAGAATTTCATCCTGATACTATGTATCACGCTTAAATGATTGACTATATCCTCCCGAGATCAATTGCCTGAATAACCTGTCTGGCCTGTTCAAAACCCGGATCTATTTTTACGGCATTCAGAAAATATTCCTTTGCTTTTTCATTATTCTTCATGTCCAGATACACGCGTCCGATATTATAATGGATAAAGGGTTCATCCGGATTGATGCGAAGCGCCCTTGTGTAGTGCTTTAGAGACGTTTTATAATCTCCCTTCCGCCTGTAAAGGACACCAAGGCTGTTGAATACGTTCAAAGAATCGGCACTGATCTGGAGTATTTCATTTAAAATATCTTCCGCATCTTCAACCTTCTCCTTGCTCATGTAAAGGTCAGCAGCTGTCTGGAGACATTTCTGGGCCTCCTCGTTTTTACCCAAAGCCTTGTAAGCCCTTCCCATGGCTTCATAGGCTTTTCCAAAAAGGCGGTCCAGTTCGGTGGCTTTCTGGAAAGCATCGATCGCCTCCGGGTATTCGCCCTTTGATGTTTTGATAAATCCGATATTGTAATAATACTCTGCACTTTCCCCCTCATTAATGAGATTCTCAAATACGGTAAGCGCTTCTTCATAATTTCCACTCTTGACCAGTGAAAGGCCCTTATCAACAATATCCCTTGTTTTCTGTACAACAACCGGCACGTCTTTTTCTGCAAGAGCACCTAATTTGGCATGGATATTTATCGGATCATACGGCGTGACAATAAGCCCTGTCACACCTGCCTGGCCTGCCCTTAACACCTTCACCTTTGTAAATGCAGCATCTGTCAGGAAAAACGGCACATCACTGAATTTGTCATCACTTCTCACAATTTTCAGTAGTGCAAGTCCGGACATATCCGCCATTTCCCATGATGCAATCACGCAGTTGACTGGCTGTTTCCGGATCATCATCCAGGCATTGTCCGCACTGTCTGATTTTGTTATTTTGGAAATACCTGCCTTTTTAAGTATGCTTTCCAGCTCATTCAACGTAAACGTGTTCTCATCCACCAATAGGAAAGAGCCATTTTTCATCGTTATTCCTTGTTTTGTCGGTAACAAACCATACTAAATCACATCCAGATAGGGCTTTGGTTCAGCCATGCCTGCCTTCTGATCCCCGAGAGCGTTGCCATCTTCTGTTTCACCCGATTTATTCTTTTCTTTTGAAATAAAATTCCGAATGATATCATCAATTGCCTTTTTCATGCCCTTCAAATCTGATTCTAACCGGCCCGTCAATTTATAATTCAGGGCAAAAGAAGGCGATTTCTCCATATATGCCCATATAACCTTCGCAATTTTATAGCATTTCTCGCTCTCAATTGCAATATGCGATAGATCCACCGTATCGGAAAAATATTCCCCCCATGAATTTTTTATCAACAATTCCATACCGGATGGCAAAGCATTACCGGCTGACGGTTCGGGTTTCAGTAGGATATAAAGGTTTTTCCAGGACGGACTCTCCAAAAAAACAGATTCATCACCTGTGTCTCCTTCCTGCATGAAATGAATAACGTCTTTAACCCAGGTGGTGGCGTTCTTTAGAACAAAACAATCATCACCTGACTCAAAAACGATGTTTTCGCCGTCTTCCGAATACAGGTGATTGGCAATAATCCATCCAACAACCTTCAATGCATCCGGGTTTTTCAACAGCAATGTGGCGGATTCTTTAATTATAGTGTTCATGCCACTGTAAAGGTACCACCCGGCTGTGTCTTCGTGCCCCCTGTCTGAAATGAGAAATATCTGTTGATTTTTTGTTTTCCCGAGCCATGTAGAACATCGGGTCAATTTTCCCGGTTTTTTTGTAAGGAATGCGGCTGTCCGGTTTTTCAGAATGGCCAGGTCAAATTCGCTCATATCGATACCGATCAGTTTTTCATCCTGGTTTCTTAAAATCAGTTCGTAAAGGAATGACAATTTTCCGAAAATTTTTTCTTCAAATGCCTGTTTGTCAACTTCAGGCCACGTGCTATACGATACAAGTCGCGTCACGGCAGCCTTCTTCATCTGCCATTCCCTTGCATAACGCTTGAGAAGAAATCCTTTGGGACTGTCTGTTTTGGGAAGCGTAACAAACGGGAACCCGCATAATCGTAAAAAAATGCAGTCTTTAATCAAATCGCATCCTGACTGATCCATAATGCCCTGATAAAACGTCACAATGGTCTCAAATACCATGGCATAGGGATCAAGACGATGATTATCCAAAAGAGCTTCATGAAAATGGAGCTTGATGGTATTGCATAGCAGGGGATGATCTTTGTTCTGATAAAAGTAATAGTGTGCAATGAGAGACGCCTTCACAAGTGATTTGACCGGATCATGCCGGGCTTTGTAAACCTGCCAGAGAATCACGCCCAGACATTCCCGGACATCGATCTCGTAAAGATTCCCCAGATCGATATAATCATTTGTCAGTGAGGCAAGCTCGGGTGAAGTGGCGATATAATTGATATATGAATTGTATTCCGGATCAGTGAGATTAGAAGGGAGTACTGCCCAATAGGGCATTTTTCCTGCAACCATGATAAAGGTTCTGTAAAACTCTTCTTTTAAAACAGTTCTGGGCGCCAGGCCATAACTGGAGACATCCACAGTGGCAAAATCATTTTGCCGGATGTGGTCCGCATCATGAACAAAAAACGTCACGTCCTGTTTATAGGTTTCATAACAGTACGCTTCAATGCGTGACAGTTTATCCTGAAGCAGGGTTAATTTGTCTTCATCAATCCTTTTTTTGTCCACAATGACCCAGTAATCAAAATCCGATTTTTCCGACTGGGTCAGGGTACCGGCACTTCCGATATGAAAAAGTGAAACAATCAAGGGTGATTCGGTCATGTATGGCAGGATGTCCGCTTCATTCAGCTGATTAATTATAAGTGCCTGGGTGTAAAAGCCGGTACCTTTAAAATTGGCAATACCCTGGACGCATATGTCGCTATCCACATAACCGGGAAAGTCAGGATAATTGAGGTGAAGCATCATGGGAATGGTATTGAACAGCTTTAATTTGTAGGGAGGAAGATACCGAATGAGTTCCCGCAACCTTGAAATATTGTATGATAGATAAAGCTGCCTGTTTTTGCTTATCAACTCGGTGATCGTTATCGGGTTCAGAGCCATATAAGGAATACCTGAGTCTTTCGTTTTTCAAACCTCCCCTGAAATTAATTTTTAAGGGAAGAACCGGTCTTCATGCTTTCCATCAACAGATCCTTTTCGGTCCACAATGTATTCATCCAGGCCTGAAACCGTTCCCTGAATGTGTTGTCCTCAAAATAATCACCTTTGACATCATCTGACACAGAAAGCCTCTTGACCCGGATTTTTACTTCAGATACGCGTCCGCAAAAAAAATCCCACAGGCTCATCGCTTTTGGGCTATATGATATCGTTACATCGAGAATAGCGCTCAGCTGATCCCCCATGGCTGCAAGGACAAAAGCAATACCACCGGCCTTGGGTTTCAAAAGATGCTTGAACGGTGACTGCTGTTTTTCATGTTTTGCTTTGGTAAAACGGGTGCCTTCAACAAAATTCATTACAGATACAGGCACGAATTTAAACCGTTCACATGATTTTCTGGTGGTTTCGATGTCTTTGCCTTTAAGATGGGGATTCTTTTCAAGAAATTCCTTTGGATACCGTTTCATGCGCGGATAATCCAGCGCATACCAGACAAAATTGAAAATAGGGATCCACAGCAATTCTTTCTTTATAAAAAATCTGAAATAGGGAATCCGGTTGTTCAGGACATACTGAAGCGCCACAAAGTCTGAATAGCTCTGATGGTTTGAGAGCACAAGATACCACTCATTCATGCTCAAATCGTCATTTCCCTCAATATCCCACTTGATGTCATTTAAAAAAATCAGGATTATCTTGTTGCAGGACGCCCACATGGTGCAGAAAAAATTTAAAGCATAGTCCATTGGCTTTCTGATAAAAGGCACCGGAAGACAAATTTTAATCAGGGCAAAAGGAATCAGAATAACAAACCAGAACAACAGATTAACTACGAATAAAAAGAATGCCAAAATCCCTTTTAACGGACCGGGTAAAAAACTGAGCATTTAATTGTCCTCCTTTTATATTGTCATTTTCAGATATCATCAGTGGCGCATTTCGATATATTTAAAAAAATTCATGCATGTGCAGATTGGTGCCGCCGATCATTGCAGGAAGTTACTATCATGTCAAGTCTCATAAAGTAAAGAATCAGGGGCAACATATGACACGGCACTATTGTTTTCTGTTAAAAAATCCTGTATATCAACGGGAAGTATTGCAGTACGCTTTTTTTTGAAGTATCTGATCATCAAAAATGCGTAACCCTTGAAGAGACAACCCCTTATTGGTTTGATATATGGACGTTAAAAAATACCTTAAGAAAATCACCAGAAGATACCATCAGGACATTTATGACAAACTGAATGAACTGATAAGCCAATCCTATCAATCACCCACAGAGGAAAGCATGCAGCGGAAGGAGCTTGAGCAGCTCAAGGATATCTATTTTGGTGAAATATTAAACTCAGGGCTCGATAACAACAAATCCACCGATGATATCCTGAGGCAAATGGTGTATGCCATAAAGGATTATTTTAAAGGTGATGTCATCGTGAGTCTTCATAGAATCCTCCGTCTGCCCAAACGGAAATACGAAGAATTGCTTATTGAAGAAGGTATCGGATATGACAACGTGCTGTATGATATCGATAAAACTCCCCTGGCCTCCTTCTGTGTATTTGACACATTTCTTAGAAAAGAACTGAGAAAGCTTAAATTCAAGCAAAGAGCATTTGTTATCCTGGAAGATTCCCTGCTGGGGCAAACATACAATCTCGGTGAAGGCATCGTGAATGTGGACGAAGATATTCTGGAAGACGAAACCATTAAAAAAACGCAAGTCAAGCGCATTCACTATGGACCGCTGATTCAATGCAAATGGTTTGAAGAAAAAATCAAAATGGGATTTGATGTGCGTGAGTATAACAAAAAACGAATGACCTATCCTGTATACAACCATGATCTGAAAGACACGGATATTGATTACATCATTATCATTGACAGCAAATCCTATACCCAGTTCACATCAGACCAGATCCGTGCCGTGCGGGGTTTTGAAACCTACACGGCATCATCGATAAAGATCAAAAAACTGAATGAAATTCTGGAGGAAATCAAACAGAAAAATGCCGAGCTGGATCAAAAAGATAAAAAACTGGTCCGGACAGTGGCAACAGGGGCGCATAGCATCAAAACACCTTTAAGCATTATGACATATACCATTGAAGGGCTGGAACAATATGTGACCGTCGGCAAGGTGCCTGATCTGGAACAACTGAAAATCGGTCTGGAAAGGCTTAAACATGCCCAGGAACAGATCATGGAAAGGGTATCAACCCTCGATCATGCGGCCACAAAATATGAAATGCGCCCCTACCCGTTTGACAGCTTTGTAAAACAGGTCTGCTGGCTGGACTGCCGCGAAGGAACAACTTACGGTCAACATGTTCAGTTCAACTTTGATTTAAAAGCAAAAATACAAACTGATGACGGCACGTCAACAGATATCTCCGTTATGCTTGACCGGGTACAGTTCCGCAAAGTATTGTATGACATGATCATCAACACCTATGAGAAATGTCTTGAAGATGGGAAAAAGGCCATATTTACCGTTAAAACCAGAGCCATTGGTCAAAAATATGTGAGTGCGCTTTTTCAGGACAACCTGGGGGGCATGGCAGACAGTCAGTTTAATGATTTTATAAAAAAAGGCGGCAGTAAAACAACCAAGGAAAAGGGTAGCGGCCTGGGAACCATTACCATCAAAAGGTATTTCAAGGATGTTAACGAATATTACACCCAAGGCCGAATCGAACTTTATCCGATAAACCAACATCACAAAGGATTTGGCATATACATTAAAATCCCTGTGACAAATCCTGACGAATTGCAGCACACATTTTTTGTGCCGATTTAGTCTTGCTGTTTTTCCGATAAGCCAATAAATCATACTTTTGGCGTATGGCAATCGAAATGTGAACAGTGTATATATAAACTAACCCTGACTCTTTTTTGCTGGGAGAGACAGGGGTTGGAAATATATAAATCATGTTTTTCTCCTAATTCCCTAATTAAAGGCAGAGGCGAATCGCCCCTGCCTTTAATTGTTTGATGCCATATTGATCCACTGCCAGAAATATTTTGACGGGACCCCATTTATCTCCTATAACCGATATCAAGATCAAATTCACTGAAATTTGACATCTCACATATCAGAGGGGAATGCGATGAAGGTATTCTTTCACGATGATTTTTATCAGGATTATTCAGGTGACCCTGCATCTGAACCCGGCCGGATGGAGGCCATTGTCAAAAGCATCAGGAATATGGTCGAATTTATCCCCATTATCCCGGCAACACACCCGGAAATATCCCTTGCCCACACGGAAAGCCATATTGAACATGTCAGGCAGGAAGGGCTCTACGACATTTCCGCTCTCGCGGCAGGCGGTGCGATTATGGCGGCAACCGAAGGATTGAACGTACCTGCCTTTGCCCTGATACGTCCGCCCGGCCATCATGCGTCTGCCAATTCATCCTGGGGATTCTGCTATTTCAACAACATGGCCATAGCACTCTATGTATTAAAGCAAAAAGGCCTGATCGAAACAGCATTTGTGCTTGATTTTGATCTTCATCACGGTGACGGCAATATCAATATCCTGGGCAGGGAACCCTGGGTTTCCATCCATAACCCGGAAGAACACGACAGAGAAAAATATATCAGAAATACAGGACAGCTGCTTTCCGGTATAAAAACAGACATCATAGGCATCTCTGCCGGATTTGATCACCACATCAAAGACTGGGGCGGGCTGCTCTCAACTGATGATTATTATACAATGGGCACGATGGTTAAAAAAGCGTCTGAACGGAACGCGGGCGGGTGTTTTGCAATTCTCGAAGGTGGCTATAACCACGAGGTCCTTGGGCAAAACGTTAAAGCCTTGCTTGAAGGGCTGGGTGGTTAAAGGCTTGATGGAAAAACCACGTATCATCGCAGGAATCATTATGGAGGTTAACCCATGACTGTAGCTGATTTTAAAAAAAAAATCGTCTGGTTGGGGCACGATGCATTCAGAATCAATGCATCCAAAACCATATATATTGACCCATATGAAATCACCGGAGGACCGCCAGCTGATCTGATTTTAATTTCCCACGATCATTATGATCATTGTTCTCCTGAAGATGTAAAAAAAATTCTCTCCCCCAAAACCGTTATTGTCACAGAAAAAAAATCAGCCAAAAAACTGACAGGCCATGTTAAAGTGGTCAAACCAGGGGATACGTTAACTGTTGAAGACGTTATCATCAGCATTGTCCCTGCATATAACCTGAACAAAAAATTTCACCCCAGAAAGAATGAAGGGCTCGGGTTCATGATCGAAATCGACGGCATCAACCTGTACCATGCAGGTGATACGGACTTTATCCCGGAGATGAAAGGCATATCACCGGACATCGCCCTGCTGCCGGTTTCAGGAACCTTTGTCATGACAGCCGCTGAGGCTGTTGATGCAGCGCTTGCCCTTTCTCCCCAGCTTGCCATCCCCATGCATTACGGGAGCCTGGTTGGCAACATGAATGATGCGGAAGTATTCAAAAACAACCTCAAGGGCAAAATTGAGGTTCTGATCCTGCCAAAAGCCAATTGAAACGAAAAGACTACCCGTGTGAAAGCATCCGGATGATTTTTGCATGTTCGGGAAACGACGAGGCAAGTATTTCCCGGTCAGCCAGTTCGAAATCGCTGAACTCAAATCCCGGAGAAACGGTGCAGCCTGTAAGCGTATACGAATGGTCCGCCACAACCGTGGCTGCCATCCAGATCCCGTGATTAACGACAATCTGAAACCGTTCGCCTTTTGAATGATCAGGACCCAGCCGTGCTGTCCGGTATGCCCCGTTTTTTTCGATCATATGAATATCAAGGGGGCTGCCATGATAAAAATGCCATAGCTCATCAGACCTGATCCGGTGGAAAACCGAAACCTGATCGCTTTCAAGCAAAAAATATATGGCTGTTGAAGCGGTTCTTTTTCCGCCGTAACGCCCAGGCAGTGCCTCTCTTGAGAGCGTTATATCTGCTCTGTAGGTTTCCCTGAAGAACCCGCCTTCAGGGTGTGCTGTCAAGTGTAATGTTTTTATCCAGTAACTGGCTGTTCTCATATTCATTTAAAGTATCATCCGGCATTTTATTTTAAAATGGCCGTTGCTTTTTTATGTTAAATCCTCTAATATCGGAAGCCTAATATGGAAACAGGCATTTCAACCGTTTCCTTTATCTTCAGGAGAGATTTAAAAAAAACCGGTATACACACCGACCGTTCTTTTTTCAATACCATACTATTTTCTGTCAAGCAACTAACCGGAACTTTCATTTTTTTTATATACGACATGCTGTCGTCAAGTCCCCATATTCACGCTATTATTCACCTGACTTTTTTTAACCAAGGAGATATTAAATGGCCAGCCAAAACATCTTTATGTCACTGTTCACCAATATGAAAATCAGCCGGAAACTCATGGTCGGATTCGGATGCATGATCCTTTTCATTATTTTAACCGGATTAACCGGATTTGACGGTATCAGTAAAATAGGTCACGCTCTCTTTGTGGTAGGGGATGAAGAAGCACCTGTCGTCGATATGGCTAATGAAATGAAGATCTCCCTCTGGGCAGCCAGAAACGCCATGGAGGAATTTAAAAGTGCCACAGCGGTTCTGGCCACAGATAATGCCACACTCATCGAGGGAATTGAAAAAAAATACAGGCAAAGTCTGGATGATTTTGACCAGTTCACAAAGGCTGTTCTGGATGGCGCCACGTTCACCGATGGCACGGTTGTCATCAAGACTACCAATGTGGACCTTGCAGGTCTGATAAAAGAAGCCAATGACATTCATGATAATAAATTCCAGACCGCTGCCGAAGAGATGATGCAAAACGGCAAAATCCTTTTAACGAAAAAGGATGCTGCGGATCAGGCCATGCTGGCTATGGAGGCCATTTATGATGAAGTATATGGGGACCTGACCGGTGTGGAAGAAATGATCTCAAACGGAATCGCCAAACGGGCCGGTTCGGCTTCCATCAGCGGGGAAGCCCTTGCGATTTTAAGGGAAGATGTTCCGCTTTCGGATATGGCAAATGAGATGAAAATCAGCATGGCAGAAGCCAGAATACCTCTTGAGCAGTATGTCCAGACCACCGATCTCGAAACCCTCAAAACTATTGAAACCGAATATCATAAAAATATAGAGGCTTTTGACCGGCTCATTTCAGCGGTTCTTGACGGAGGGACAATTGACGGAAAAACAATTATCAAAACAGGTAACGCTTCCATAAGAAACGCTTTAAAGGAGCTGGATCAGAATCATACGGCGTTTCAGAAAAGTGCAAAACTGCTCATTGACGCCCACCGGGAAGCCATCCTTCAGGCAAATGCAGCTGAAATTTCCATGGGCAAGCTCGACACATATGGTGGTGAAGCGGCTCAAATGCTTTCACAGGTTGAAAAACTCGCTGGCACTGAAATGGCCGACGCCAAACGTGAAGGACTAAAAGCCAAAGCTACAGCCGTAAATATCATGATCATGGTTTCAATATTTTCCATTATCATTGGTATCTTTTTGGGTATGGTCATTACTTTCAGCATCACCAAACCGGTTTCGGAAATTGTGAGTGTGGCTGAAGATATGGCCAAAGGAGATCTGGACAGAATTGTTGATATCCAGCAAAAGGATGAAATCGGATTTTTGGCAGGCGTATTCAGGAAACTGATCAATAATCTCAATGAAACCGTTCAGATGGCGGAGAAAATTGCCGAAGGCGATCTAACAGTCAAGATTAATGTGCTTTCCGAAAAAGACAAGTTGGGGCACGCTTTGGAACAGATGATTGACAACCTCAGAAGAATCGTGGGTGATGTAAAGGTAGGGGCGGATAATGTGGCATCCGGCAGTCAGGAGCTCAGTTCAACGGCAGAGCAGATGTCCCAGGGAGCTGTGGAACAGGCTGCCTCTGCAGAAGAGGCATCTTCCTCCATGGAGGAAATGTCGGCAAACATCAAACAAAATGCGGAAAATGCCCAGCAAACCGAACGTATATCGACTCAGGCTGCGGCTGATGCTGAAAAAGGCGCTGAAGCGGTTTCAAAAACCGTCAATGCCATGAAAATGATTGCGGAAAAAATAAATATCATTGAAGAAATTGCCCGGCAAACCAATATGCTGGCCTTAAACGCCGCCATTGAGGCAGCAAGAGCCGGTGAACACGGCAAGGGCTTTGCCGTTGTCGCAGATGCGGTCAGAAAACTGGCCGAACGCAGTCAATCTGCGGCAGGAGAAATCAGCAAGCTGTCCACGACAAGTGTTGAAATTGCTGAAAATGCAGGTGAAATGCTTCAGAAAATCGTGCCGGATATCCGAAAAACCGCTGAACTGGTTCAGGAAATCAACGCAGCCTGCGGTGAGCAGAACACAGGCGCAGAACAAATCAACAGTGCATTGCAGCAGCTAGATCAGGTCATTCAGCAAAATGCGTCTGCATCTGAAGAAATGTCTTCCACGTCTGAAGAACTGGCCAGCCAGGCAGAACAGCTTCGGGTTTCCGTGAATTTTTTTACCATCGGAGATGAGAAGCAACCGTCACGCTCATATAACACCCAAATAAAACACGAGGCCTTTCCGGCCATTTCCAAAACCAATAAAGATTTGGCACAACCTAAAAAAGGGGTGTCTTATGACTTAGGCTCCAAGAAATATGGCACAGATGAACTTGATGATACATTTGAAAAATATTAGGGCATAACGGTAAAAGTCACACCCTGAATTGCTCGGCACTGGTGTGGAGCTTTGTTGCCAGTCTTTTCAATTCTTCCGCATGAAGCTTGACCTGACTGGCTTCTTTTGCAGCAGAACTCGCCACGGTATTGACATCTGCCATATTTGACGAGACCTTGTCCGTGTCTGCTGACGCATTGGATGCTTCTTCCGCAATGTCTCCGGCAGCCTCGACAACGGAAGCGATATTTTTTGAAATCGTGTTCAGTGTTTCTATCTGGGTTAAAACAGATTCGGAAATTTCGCGCATATCCGCATTGATGGCGTTCACCTTTTCAACGACCGTATTAATGGAATCGATGGCGGTTTCCGTATTTTCCTGAATGGTTTCGATTTTTTCCCTGACATTGCCGGTCGCCCGTGAGGTCTGTTCGGCAAGCGCCTTGACTTCGCTTGCAACAACCCCGAATCCTTTTCCGGCTTCGCCAGCTCTGGCCGCCTCTATTGTGGCGTTCAACGCCAGAAGATTGGTCTGCCCCGCGATTTCACTGATAGCACCGACCACATTCCCGATCTCTCTGGCAGCTTCACCCAGGCGGGTCATGATGCCTGATGAATGACCATCCGCTTCATTCAATGTTTCCGTGCCAGCCTCTCTTTTTTCCGAAGATGCATACATCAACCGGATGGAACTGGCAGCCAGATCAACCGTGTTTGCAATCGTTTTGATTTTTTTACCGATACCGTTCATATTTTCCGCAATGGAATCTGAAATATCTGATACGTCAACGACCTGCCGGCTTACAGAAGAAGCTGTCTCAGCCATATTTCTGATTCGTGTGGCAGTTGTTTCTGTAATTTCAACGGCAAGATTGGACTGGGAGTTCATCTGGGCTGATTTCGCAGCCATGTCTTCGGATATGGCCATCAGCTTGGATGCAAACACAGTCAAATTTTCCACATCATCTATCAATTGCTTGATGAGGTCCCTGAAGTTTTTAATAAACATATTGGCAGATTCGGAAAGCTGCCCCAGCTCATCCCGGGATATTACAGATGTCTTTATGGTCAGATCGCCCTTTGACAATGCTTCCATGCACGTTTTGATATGGATGATGGGGCGTGAAATAAACGTGTCTGAAAATCTGAACGTCAAGGGTATGGCAAGCAGGAAAAAGACAAGGGAGATAATACAAAGAATTTTAATGACCTGCCAGGCATTGTTAATTGCATGTTTCTTTGAATAAAGAACAGCTATGGCCCCTGAAATCTCATCATCTCTGTACAAGGGGAGAACAGCCTGAAAATAGTCTTCCCCTGACAGGGTCTTGTCATCATATAAAATCTCCCTGGACTCGAACCGGCTATCTCTTCCTTTACCCTGAAACGCTTTGAAATCGATCTGGCTGTATGCCGGAATATTACCCGCACTCAACCCATCTGTTGAAAATATATTCACACTGGTATCTGTCAGCCCTACAGTTCGCATCACAAGCGCCTGATCGAGTTTCCTTGCCGTAAAAATTCCGCCGACCTGGGCGGTGACCATATCCTCTTTTTCCTCACTGTATACGAGTGCTGAAATTGGCACAAAACACACAACACACATCGCCCCATTGATTGACATGAATGTTGTATTTTCACCGGCAGTGATATCAAAGGGGAATACCGGTTCAATCCCGGGCAGCCCATCAAGACTTTTATACATCCCGCCTTCCAGCTTTTCTCCATTTTCAATGTCTGCTGAAAGAAAATCCTTTTTTTGGACATCTCGGGGGTATCCGAGAGAAATACCCTTGTTATTTGAAACAAAAAAAGCCGCAAGGTCCTTGTCATGATCATAAACACCCATTTTCCACATGCGGCCGGATAATCCGATGTTATACAGGGCGCTTGCCAGTTCCTCATAGGTGGATTTTGTAAAATCCAGATTACCACCCTTCTTCTGTTCGGAAAGGAACTGGATCATGGATCCTGCATTGATACCTGTTGATACCTGTTTGGTATCCCGGAGGAGTTTTTCGCTGATTTCGGATATATTTTGCCGGGTTAAATCAATGGCAAGTTTAAGAACATTTTGGGATGTTTTGATATTTTGCCTGTAAATGGCCATTGAGGCAAAGACAACCGAAATCAACATTACCGACATGATGATGGCCATCGCACCGACCATAAGTTTGTTTCTGATTTTCATCGCTTTTCCGCAATCAGTATTTAGACAACGCGGTTTCGAGTGTTCTCGAACCGCTCCCGTTTTATGGCTAAAGCATCTTTCCGGTGAATACACCTTCTCTCAGGAGTTCTCCGGAAACGGTGTACACCTTATATGATCCTTCGCAGATACTTTTATCGGACTCACCTTCATAGGTGACATAAATCGTATCGCATTTGGTCATGCCTGACAAGACACCGTCCGCCACTGCCCAGGACTGAATCTGCCCGCTGCAGCCTATTTCACATTTATAGTTGCTTTCAAAATACTTTTTATCAAAATCAAAGGTATATTTGATGTTGCCATTCAAAATCAGTTCCCACTTCCCAGCGCCATTACCGCTGAATGGGGGTACTTTGTTAAAGCATCCGCTGACAACCAGGCATGTCATGCCCCATAGCACCACCCACAATACGACTCTTTTCATATGATTTGTCTCCATTACATGATTTATAATAATTCCCGAACAAAATGTATTTTTTTATCCGCCATTCCCACCCTCATATTGGACAGGCAAAAGCTCAATTTCGATTTCCGTCTCGTTTAAAGACCAGATACCAGGCGTTAACAGGCCCACAACCGGTACAACAATAATAAATGTCCCTGCCAGATCAAGCGCACCTGTCAAATTAAAATGGTACCCCACCACCTTGTTATACGGATGAAACCCCCTCTTGTTGCAGGAAATGCTGACATTTTTGTTTCTGTCCACTACAATTTCGTTTGGCACGGCAAATGGCTCTCCATTCACATAAGCCACAGCCTGCGGTTCATTACACCGGATGCTTATAACCTGTTTGGGTGGCCTGAATGCGGAACATCCCCATACAAAAAAAAACAAGATGATGACAAACCATCTTCCTTTTTTCATAGCCTAAAATCCTCTGCTCATTATAAACTGGCACCCACTCTATTGTCTGCCCTCACCTATTGCTATTCGTCGTCGGAAAAAGGATCATCAAAGTAATCCTCGCCGATATCCTCTGCCCAGATTGCAGCGCGCTCACGGGAAATGTAAAAAATGCTTTCCGGAATATCACCAATACCTGCGCGTGTAATCACATCTTTAACGGTTGTTTTAAGAACTTTTGCAAATTCCTCGATATGGATAAAGGCGCCGTCATCATCAAATGCAGCCTCTCTTTTTGCCACTGTCACATTAACCGGCTTTTCCGGAGTTCCTGTTGTCTTCGCCTGCTGTGTTCCACTGGCTTTCACTTCCTGGATCAATCCCTGGTCCGCCAGTTTATGCATGATATTGTCAAAGATCACTTCTGTAATGCCGAACCGTCGCCTCATCATGGCGTATATCTGCTGATAATCCTTTTCATTACCTTCCCGATGCATCAAATCAATAATCGCGCATGCGCAAAGCAAAATTTTATCCGATTCCTTGATTGTGCTTTGCCTGTCAATCACTCTGAATCTGTGGATCAACTGGTTCAGCATGGCTTTGATCACAGGCAGCGTTCTGTCAAGAGCGATATTCAATGATTTTTCGTCTATTTTAACCAGTTCACAATCTTCTGCAGCCTCAGCAGATGCTGAACGGGGTGCCACACCAATCACAGCCATCTCGCCCATGATCTGACCGGCCCTTAAATGCGTAATGCTTAATTTGGTGTCATTCACCATCCGGTATATTTTCACCACACCGCTCCGGATCAGATATGCACAGTCTCCCGGCTCTCCTTCCTTGAAAATAGTGTCTCCTTTTCTGTATTTGGCAATCTGGAACTCACTCTTGTTGTCGGTCATTTAATTTTCCCTTCAGGCGATCCCCAAGCATCATGGAAATGATCAATTTTTCAAGCGCCATTACGATTGTCGCTGCCGCAACAGATATTATCTTTCATCAATCTCAACTCATGATTTTAACGGTCTTTCAATATCATATCTGATTTTGATCTTAAACAAGAAAAATAATATCCATCTGTTTTGTCTCATGACAACACAGTGTCTATCAAGAAAAACCGGTCTATCTTACGGCCCCGCTATTATTGTACCAAACAATGTTTCCGCTTCAGGAGGCACGGATGTAAAATTCAAAATAAACCGGGTATTGTCCGGTACGTCTACGACTTTTCCGTAAAGATCGGATGTGATTTTCTTTCCTTCCCGGGAAAATACGGTCAGCTTGAGATTGTCAAGAGGGTTGACGGCCAGATCTGATGTAACTTCGGCTTTTGGCCCTGCCAGTTTAACGATTTTCCCTTTGAAAATCTCATCACCCGCGTGTTTCCCTTCAAGCACGATAAGATCGATATCGATTGTATCCTGGAGCGCTATAAATACATCCGGTATTTTTTCAGGGAGCATGGTATTGTAATCTCCGAAGATGCCCCCGACTTCGTATATGGTTGTCGGTTCTTTGACGCCTTTGGGTTTCACTTCCCGCTGCCCGGCAATTTTAAGGATTGGCCCCACTTCCTTCATGGTATGTTCCGATATGTATATCTGTCCGCCAACCGTATATGACTCCACGCGTGCGGTGAAGTTGACATTCTTCCCGACAACGCCATATTTGGATCTCAACTCGGATCCGATATTCCCGATAATGGTCTCCCCGGTATGAAGGCCAATGCCCTGTTCCACATGGGGAAGGCCTTTTGAATGATTGTTCCGGTTGACCTGTTCCATGGCCCGTTGCATCTCCACTGCACAGGCCACAGCTCTTGCCGCATCGTCTTTCCGTGTTATGGGTGCGCCAAAAATGGCAAGGATGGCATCCCCGATGAATTCATCGATCGTTCCCTGATATTTCCCGATAATGGGTATCATTTCACTTAAATAATGATTGATCATGGTCAAGACATCTTCCGGATCAAGCCGTTCACAAATTGCGGTGAACCCTCTCAAATCTGTCATCATGATCGTGACCCGTTTTTTTTCGCCCCCCAGGTTCAAACCTTCCGGCGTATCAAGGATTTCTTTTACGATGCTGTCCGACAGGTATCGGCCGAACGTGTCTCTCACAAACCGTTTTTCACGTTCACTTTTCCAGAACTTGATAAAATTGAGCACGGTAAAATTTCCGGCAAGCATCAGAAAGGGATAGAGCGGGGACATATATATCCGCCATTTTTCAAGACTCCACAATCCCATATGCCACATGCCCATGCCTGCGGTAATGACGAAAAGGATTGTCCAGATCGCACTGGACCAGGATATGATAATGCTTGTGATCACACCAAAAAGAACGATCAGGCTCAATTCAAGCCCCGGGGTCCAGTCCGGCCGGAAAAACCAGTCCCCCTTAAGAATATTATCAACAATGACCGCCTGGGCTTCCACTCCGGGAAGCAGGGGGTCAAGCGGGGTGGCCCTCAGATCTTTCAACCCTGCTGCAGATGTACCGATAAATACGATTTTATTCCTGAAAGCATCCGGCGCGTTTTTCCCCTCCATGACATCAACTGCTGAAAAATAGGAGAATGTGCGGCTCATTCCCCTGAAGTTTAAAAGCATCCGGCCATTTTTGTCCAAAGGCACGACCGTTTTGCCTATCTTCAGGGATGCCACGCCGCCTTTTGTCATTTTCATGGCCATCTGGGGCTTGCCCAGCGCAGTCTGAAGGGTTGCAAGAGCAAGACAGGGATATACCTTTCCTTTCATTGTCATCAGGAGAGGCGCACTCCGAAGAATGCCGTCATCTTCAGGCCGCGAATTGATAAATCCGATACTAGAGGCCACATCTGCCAGCCCTGAAACCGGAAAGACGCCACCCTGGTTATCATAAAGCCAACGCTCCGGTCCCAGCGCCTCCGGCATTTTAATGATTGCCGGGTTGATTGCATACATGCCCTTTTCAATACCGGGCGTGAGTTTTCTGGAATCATCAAAGAAAAATCCCAACACATATGGGCCTTTGGACAAGATATCCGCAAATATTCTGTCATTATCCAGAAGGGCATCCGGAAGCCCCTGAAATACCACCGCCACATTCAGGTCTTTCTTCAGATTTTCCTTAAGGATCTGGGGGGACGTCCGGTCCGGTTCTGAAAAAAGGATATCCAACCCCACGGCCAATGCCCCACCTGATCTTATTTTCTCCAGAAGAATCGCAATGCGGTATCTGGCCCATGGCCATTGGCCAAATCGTTCGATGCTTTGTTCATCAAGATCGACGATGACAACACGTCCTGTTACTTTTGTACTGAACGTCCCTTTCAGAATAACATCATACAATTTGTCGTTTAAATGTTTGAAATACTGAGGCCTGTACACATATATCGCGCACATGAGGAAGGTGAACAGGAAGCCGGCAAATAAAACCGGAAACCGTCCTTTAAGCAGTATGGCTTTCAGCATGTTGTGGCCTTGTGAAGATCATGATAGGGATGCGACCGTATTTTTGAATTCTCTTGAAAATACCGATATTTAAAACATGTTAACCGCATTTAAAAAAACTGTCCAGTACATTTTTGTCTAACACGCCGAAAGCGTTAAAGAAAAAATTTCCCAACCCAACGAAAAGGGACCGGATAAAATGTCTTGAACACTGGCTAACCCCAGGTTGATATTAATAAATAATAATAATTTTCAACACGTTATACAAACAAAAACATTCTGGCATCTTTCTTGCTAATTTTATCCTGCAAGTTGGCGGCTCTAAATCGGCTGAACATGATTGCAGCGTCTTGATCATCCGGGCCCTGAAGTCTGCCAAAGGCAGGAAAATTGTCAAAACAGCCCTGTGGAAGCCAGTACAGCATCAAACTCTATTTACTGAAATATGAAAGTGATTCAACATGGAAATCCTTAAATCGAACATTGTCAGGTTAACACATAAGCGTCATTTTTCCAACACCCCTTTCATGTTTTTCCCTATCATCGCCTTTTTTCTTGTTCCGGTTTTTTTAAGCAGTCCGGCCATTTGCGCCGAGCCGTTCTATACCATTCAGATAAGTTCCAACCGGCATCTGGGAAGCGCGTCAAGTGAAGCAGACAAACTGAAGGAAAAGGGATATAACGCATTTTACCGGTACGAATCCATAGAAGGCGGCCAGGGCAATTGGTATAAGGTGTATATCGGCCAATACGGTTCACGGCAAGAAGCGGAAGAAGCGGTAATGCAACTGAAAGAGACGCTTCGGGTCACAGAAAAATCCATTCGGCAGATCACAGACCCCAATATTACGATTGCCACTGCGAAAGAAGACGAATCTGTTCCCGGAGACGCGAAAACCTATACCTTGCATGTGAGTTCTTTCCGCGCGGAAAACCGTGCGGTCACTGAGGTAGATCGGCTTAAAAATCTTGGGCTTGAAGCGTATTTCAAAAAAATTTCCGTATCAGGGGTAGACTGGTACCGTGTTTACCTGGGCCATTTTAAAGACAAGGCGTCAGCAAAGGATAAAGGATTTGCCTTTAAACAGGCACAGATTATCAGCTTTTATACCCCAACCCCTGAAACTGACCAATCCACAGGTCCAGCAAGAAAAACCGAACCTGTGGCTGAAGCCACCCGCAGTAAAATGACCAGGGATGAAAAAAAAGAGACCGCCGAAACATCCATGCCGGAAATTATCGTCGTTGATAAGGAAACAGACAACTTGCCCTCACCAGCTCCGGAACCGGAACCACCTGTAATTGAAAACACGCCCGTTCAAGCCACAGAAATGATCAATTCATCCGCTGAACCGGAACTGTACATCCACCCCTATCCGGAAGACCAGGAAGATACGGTCATCACATTCAAAAATTTGCTGGTTGACCTTCTGTCAACCCATGACATGATAAAATATTCGGAAGAAAATATCAGCAGTGCGGACGCGGGTCTCAAAGCAAACAAGTCCGCCCGCTATCCGTCTCTGGATATCTCAAGTGATGCCGGTCATCAGAAACTCACTTATGAAGATGCCGGTTATACGGATGAATGGCGGAGCAGTTCAACTGTCCGGGCAAAACAACTGATTACCGATTTCGGAAAAACAACAAACCGGATCAAAAAATCGAAAACCATGCTGGACAAGGCCAGGTATGAATATGAGGCCACCCGGCAAAAAATTCTGATCGACGGTATCACCGCCTATTTAAACGTGATCCGGGCCAGGGAAAACCTGAAATATTTCAAAAAATCCGAAGAAAACATCAAAACCCAGACCGGCATTGAAGAAGCCCTGGTTGAAAAGGGCGCCGGTCTTTCCTCAGACGTGCTTCAGGCCAAATCCCAGCTTGCCAATGCCCAGGCCATGGTTGCCGAGGCCGAAGGTCAGATGGAAATCACCAAAAACCGTTTCCTGGCCATATTCAAGAAACCGTTAACGAATGATATCATTGAAAACCTTGAAAATCCGCCATTGCGGCTTGTTCCACGGCCTATTGAAACGGTGATTGAAGTCGCCATGGACAAAAACCCTTATATTGCCATTGCTGAGGCAGAAACCAATCTGTATAAAAGTGAAGTCAAAGTTCAGAAGTCATCTTATTTTCCAAGACTGAATCTCTTTGCAGAAGACACTTACAGCAACAATCAGGACGGATTTGAGGGATACAAGAATGAAACCCTTGTGGGTATCGAGCTTTCCTATAACCTGTTTAACGGTGGCGGAGACAAGGCAGGCATTGAGGCAGCCATTCATGAACTTGCCGCATCCGGAAATCTTCTCTCGGAAACCCGGCACCTGATTGAAGAACAGGCCAGAAACGCCTGGCAGAATCTCAGTACATTGCGGACGCGAACCAGCCTTCTTGAAACCCAGTCAACCATCGCGGCTGAATTTCTCGTTCTTGCAAGAAAGGAAAGAAAGTTGGGGAACCGGACGCTTCTGGATATTTTAAACGGGGAAATCACGTATATCAATGCCGTAAGCAGCGCCATATCCTCCAAGATAGACACCAAAATAGCGGCGTATAATCTGATGTACGTGACCGGAGAGCTTGGCATCGATGTTTTATAAAAATTTATGGCTTTCAAGTTAAAATACCGATACTATATAAACGTTCAGGCAGCGGCAAGTGTGCCTGGATTTTTTTTCGGGGTGCGCCCTTAAACATGAAATAAATCAGGGACGGTTTGACAACGTTTTGCAAACAAAACCAGACTTGACTTAAACGGGGGTAACATTTATGGGGGACAACACCACTGCATCCAAGCCTATCGGAAATGTGATCACACTTGAAGGCACTGTTTCAGCAGAATCACCGGACGGCGTAAGACTGCTGTCCACAGGAAGCCCGCTTTTTCAAGGGGATGTGTTGATCACGGATGAGGGGAGCCGGGTCGAACTCAAATTTGCAGACGATACCCAGCTTTCCCAGGGGGAAAACAGCCGGATCAGCCTTGACGCCTATGTATATGACGCCAATGAAGGCTCAAACTCAGGCCTCCTTTTAAACATGGTGGAAGGGACCTTCCGGTGTGTAACCGGCAAAATCGTTGAGCAGAACCCTGACAATTTCATCCTGAAATCCCCCCTGGCCACCCTGGGAATCCGGGGAACGACGACCGTCAGTGAAATCCACGGCAGCTTTGAAAAGCATGGGGCTGAAAATATTTCTCAGGGCAAGACCATGGTGATTCAGGACAGTATGGGAACTGTCCGGTTTATTACCAAACCCTTGTCCATCATCGACTTCACCCCTGGGAAACCGATCGGCATGCCCAGAACCTTTACCCCCATCGAATCGAATCACTTCAAACTCGCAACCCCCCTTTCCGATGCCGATCATCTGGTAAGCGACACAGACAGAGATAACGCCCATCATGACCAGACGGATTCGGATGACAGGGAGACGGAGAACCAGGACAATGATTCCCAAAACGACCATCATGCGGAAGACCATGGCAACGCACATGGCCAGACGCCATTTGGGGAGATGCAAGCGAATGAATCGGTAAAAAATATTCTATCAGGATCAATGTTGGCAACGACGCCCAAAGAACTCATCCCCATGGTAAAGCCTATAGTGGCATACCTTGATGTTAATGAATTTCACGGCAAAGCAAATCATAGTAGTGACATTTATTTGGGCCCGGGAACAGATGACGCCCATTCTGATAACGTTGATCATGGTACAGATACACAACCAGCCAACATTCCCCCTATCACCAAAGACATCCCTTTTAGCGTTGCTGAAGATGAAGGACTTTCAGGGAAAGTAACCGCTTCTGATCCGGATGGCGGCCACCTCACCTACACCCTGAAAACATCAGCGGCAAACGGTAACGTCACCGCCTTCTCCCCGGACGGCCATTTCGAATATACGCCCAACCCGGATTTCCACGGTGACGACAGATTCACGTTTGAAGTATCAGATGGCCAAGGCGGAACATCCACCGGAAAAGTCAATATCACGGTCAACCCCGTGAATGATGACCCGTCTGCAACAGAGGAATCATATCTCACCATTAGCGAAGATTCACCCCTGTCCGGAAAAGCGACAGCAACGGATATCGATAATTCAACAACCTCTCTCGACTATTCAAAAGTGTCCGATCCCTCCCATGGGACCGTTCATGTCAATCCGGACGGCAGTTTCACCTATATCCCTGACCCCAATTATAATGGCAGTGACAGCTTCCGTTTCATGGTTCAGGATGAATCCGGCGGGCATTCTGAAGGAACGATCAATATCACAGTTACACCGGTGAACGACGCACCGGATGCCCATGAATCGAGTGTCACAGTCAATGAAGAAACGCCGTATTCCGGCGTTCTTTCCGTAAATGATCCGGATGGGGAAGTGCTGTCGTATGCCATTACGCAAGATCCGCAAAACGGAACCGTTTCCGGTGTATCGTCAGACGGCAGTTTTACATACACGCCCGACACGGGCTTTCACGGCGCGGATCATTTCACCTATACAGTGACAGATACGCAAGGCCTTTCCGACACGGCCACGGTTTCCATAACCGTCTCGAATGTGAATGATCCCCCGGCAGCGGAAAATGCAGTGTTTACCTTAAATGAAGATGCCTCGCTCACCAGTCTTCTGCCGGCAACCGACCCTGAGGGAGACGCGCTCACATTTTCCAAAAAAACAGACCCCTCACACGGAACGGTCGTTGTTCAACCGGACGGTGTGTTCGTGTATACGCCCGATGAAAATTATAACGGCGCAGACAGGTTCACCTATGACGTCCAGGATGAAAGCGGAGGTACGGCCACAGCTACCGTAGACATTACCGTCGCCCCGGTCAATGACCTCCCTGAAACTGCGGATTTCAGCTTCAGCACCTCGGAAAGTTATCCCAAAACAGGTGTTCTCACAGGTACCGACGTTGACGAAGGAGATACGCTGACATTTTCCAAGACCTTCGGGCCCTCCCATGGCTCATTAAGCGTCAGTGGAAACGGTGTATATACCTATACACCGACAACCGGTTACACGGGTTCCGACACGTTTACCTATACGGTTGATGATGGGCATGGCGGTAAAGACACCGCCACGGCATCGATCACCATCACCGCCGCGCCAAACAGCGCACCGGTTGCCAATGACATGACAATCAGTGCAAGCATGGGCACATCGGTCAATGAAACCGTATCAGGCTCGGATCCGGACCTCGACCCTCTGACATTCAGCAAAACCACGAACCCGTCACACGGCACAGTACCCACATTTACGGCATCCACAGGTGAGTTTACCTATCAACCGGACACCAATTACTGGGGTGAAGACCTTTTCAATTTCTCTGTTGCAGACTCTTACAGTGCAACCGATACCGGAACCGTTTTCATTCACGTGGGAAGCACTGACGGTAATGATGTGATCACCGGAACCAGCTCTGCCGATATCATTTACGGCCTGGACGGAAACGACACCATAGACCCGGGAATTGGGAATGATTTCATTCATGGTGGTGCCGGCAACGATCACATCAATATACTATCGGATTTTACGTTTGAAGATACGGTTGATGGCGGAGCAGGTACGGATACCCTTGGATTCATGGACGGGACAGCCACGGACGAACTGTTCCATGTGACCAATATCGAGGAAATCCTCCTGCCCAGCCAGGCCACCACGGTCAATATTGTCACAACAGACGGCCTTATCGCTGCAGGCATGACCCTTTCCGTTGATGCGTCCGCCCTTTCCTATTCCGGTGTGCTTGACTGGGACGGTTCTGCAGAATCGGACGGCAAAATGAGCCTGATCGGGGGTAACCTGCCGGACTTTCTGAAAGGCGGCGCAGGTGATGATACGATCCAGGGCAGTGAAGGTGATGACAGCATCCATGGAAATGACGGGAATGACTTTCTGGACGGCCAGAGCGAATATGACACGATTTACGGTGGGAACGGCCATGATTCCATAGAAGGCGGCTCCCACGACGACTATCTTTATGGCGATGCCGGAAACGATACGCTTCTCGGAGAAGACGGGTACGATCATCTCTATGGCGGAACAGGCACAGATATATTGGATGGTGGTCCGGGCAACGACACCCTGGCAGGTGACGCAGGCATTGATACACTGACCGGCGGTTCGGGCAATGATATATTCACCTACGCGGACAGCCTGAGTTTCGGAGACACGATCACGGATTTTAATGCGACCCTGGGTGATGGCATCAAAATCGATGTGGATGCCACAGGCCTTTTCTCAGATGCGGTCTATGGGGCGAACGTAAGGCTTGTGAATCTGGCGGGCTCAAATGGAGCCTCATATGCACTAAGCCTTCAGCCCAGTGCAAAACACCTTTTCAGCGCGGCCAATGTGACCGGTTTTACAGCCTCAGTCAAAGCCATCAACATCGGCGCGCTCCAAACCTGCCTGGCCTTTGGTCTGGTCGGAACCGGTACGAGCCGGAAACTGATGGCGGCGATCGGACAAAACACGAATGCGGATACGATTGTTGAAAATGTCGTCTTGCACACGGTAGCCACACTTCAGGGCGTATCCGGGGTTGGGCCTTCTGCCAACCAGATTGATTACACTGATATCATTATTCACTGACCAAGATGACTCTGGATGATCATACGGTTTCAACCCAACTTGACCCCATAAGGGCACTGCAACAATCAGGCGATCATGAGGCTGCGAGAGCAGCCCTTGACAGCCTTTGCCATGAAGGCATCCGTTCCCACCCTGCATGCCGGTCAATCTATGGCGTTATACTGATTCTGTGCGGTGATTCTGAAACCGGCAAAAAAATAATTGAGTCCATCACATCCATTTCCCCCCGATTCTCATCCTGGGCCAGCGATCTGGGTTTTGGATTATTGCTCACCGGGCATCCGGATCTGGCACGGCAGCATCTTGAGTGCGCCACACATCTGAAGGCTCCGGACGCAACCGCCTTCAACAGACTGGGGACTGTCTGCCTTCTGGCAGATAATCTTCAGGCGGCACAAACGGCATTTGCAAACGGCCTGGCAAGGGATCCAGGAAAAGCAGAAATTCACAGCAACCTGGGCGGTGTCATGGTTCGCCTGGGACAGTTTGCAGAAGCACTGTCCCATTATGAAAAGGCGCTTTCCATCGATCCGGACCTTCCCCAGGCAAAAACCGGAAAGTACGCGATTCTTCTTGAGCTTGAGCAGACGGAAACGGCTGTGCTCGATATTGAAGAAGACATTGAAAAAGAGCGGAATCCGGAAATCATCCGCAACAAAAAACGGTATCTTGCCGCCCTTCTCCACTCAGCCGGACGCTTCGAGGAAGCGACCCACCATCTCCGGTCGATGATCATCGAAGACCCTGCCGATATCCAGTCACTGATCCGGCTTGCAGGCTTTCTGGCCGACCGCTCCATGCATCATGCGGCCATTGCCGTACTTCAACAGGCAGCAAAGGCAGAGCCTGAAAACATGACCGTGTTATCCCTGATGGCCAAAAGTTTCACAGAGACAGGAAAACCTGACAAGGCCCTTGCCTGTGTCGAGACGCTGTTTAGCCATCATCCGGAAGAACCGGCCGCCTTTCTGTCAAGGGCATCTGTATATTCGTCCATGGAAAAGCATGAGGACGCGGAAAAAGATCTTCGCCATATTACCGAAAACTTTCCCGGAATGGTTGATGGATGGGGGCTTTTGGGACATCACCTTATGACCACCGGTCGCCTGGATGAAGCGGTTCAGTGTTTTGAAACCGCATCCTGTCTCAATCCGTTTTCCTTTTCAAATCTGATCGAGGCCCGGGTGTTTCCGGATAATCCGAAAATCCTTGAAAAGCTTGAAACGTTTGCAAGGAATCCCCTTCATCACACGGAATCGAGAGCAGCTATCAGCTTTTCCCTTTCAAAAGTATTTGAAAAAAAGGAATCCTTTGACAAGGCATTTGATTTCTCGGAAATGGGAAACCGTCTTGCCATGCGCACCCATGTTTACCATGAAGATAGATACATAAAAATGGCAAAAACCATCAAATCCGTTTTTAACAAGGATATGTTTCAAAAATTCAAAGGGGGAGGATCACCGTCCACGCGACCCGTCTTTATTGTGGGCATGCCCCGGTCCGGCACCACACTCACCGAGCAGATCATCGCCAGCCACCCGGATGTATTTGGCGCAGGCGAGCTGGGGATTATCCCCACCATCACGGCCCTGATGCCCCGCGTCATCAAAACGAAAACCCCTTATCCTGACTGCCTGGGCCTGTTTCAAAAATGGATGGCCGGTCATGCTGCATCCTGTTATCTGAAAAAAATTTACGCCATGAATCAGACCGCCAAAAAAGTAACGGACAAACTGCCCCACAACTTCATGCATCTGGGACTCATCGGCATCATGTTTCCGGAAGCGAAAATCATTCATGTGTCCCGGGACAAGGGGGATGTGGCGGTCTCAAATTACTTTACCAACTTCCGGTATAAAGACGGAATCATGGGATTTGCCTTTGACCTTGGCACCATCGCCCGGATGATCAAGATGCATGATGAACTCATGGCCCATTTCAAAACGGTCCTTCCCATGCCTGTGTTCGATCTTTCCTATGAATCGGTGATTGAAAATCCGGAACAAACTGCCCGTGATCTGCTTTCCTTTCTCGATCTTCCCTGGAATGACCGCGTGCTTGATTTCCACCAGACAAAAAGGGCCGTTAAAACTGCCAGTGTCTGGCAGGTACGCCAGCCGGTTTACCAGACTTCGAAAAAAAGATGGAAAAACTACGAAACCCACCTGAAGCCCTTCTTTGAAGCGTTTTCATCACCCGGTTGACAGGTTCCAGCCCCCGGTTTCCAGAAGGCATATAACTTGCATAATTTTTGATTATGTATCATCATGATGAATATTGCCGTCCCTCAAAACAGGATAAACACAGATCCGTCATCATTGAACGCATGGGTATCGATACGTTGGGAGGAATTTTTTTCCTTTTGGTTAACCATTTCAACCGTCATCAAACGAACGGTTTCACATGAAAGAACTATTTAATCGACTGTTTCATCAACCGGCCATTGCCGTTTTAACATTTGTTGCAACATTTTTTATTGCGGTTTTGAATCTGGGTTCCCCGATATTTGTCATTAACGTGCTGAACCGGTATGTCAATTACGGATTTGACGGCACACTGGTCACACTGACCTTTGGCATGATGATTGTCATTTTCCTGCAATACGGTTTCCGCATCGCAAGAGTCAGAATGATCGGCAGCCTTTCCATGGCGCCGGATGCTGAAATTCATGCTGGTTTTCTGGACAGCCTTACACGGACCAAGGCAGGTGTCATCGACCATATGCACAGTGCCCGGATCCGGGAAATGGCCAAAAACCTCAATACGGTCCAGGCTGCCCACGAACCGTCAAATCTCACTGCCATTATGGATGCGCCCTTTTCACTCCTTTATATTGCAGCCGTATTGTTCCTGAGTCCGTTGCTGGCATTCGTTGCGCTCCTGGGTATCATTGCCATGGCCGTATCCGGATTTCTATCCATTTACCAGACCAAAAAAACACAGGACGCCATTGCGAATCTTTCCATGGCCCATCAAAGCATTGTATCATCGGTCATCCAGGGCAGTGACACGGTTCGGGTGTTTAATGGCAGAGCTTTCCTCGAAAATATATTTTCAAACCAGATCAGAAAACTGACCTGGCTCCGATTCAGGCTGGCCGGAAGCAAGGAGCAGTCGCAATCCTTTACCCTTTCCGCAAACAGTCTGATGAGCGTTATCCTTTATGCCGTGGGGTCATTTCTTGTGGTGAGAGGCGAGATAACTGTCGGTGCATTGATTGGCGCCAATATTCTGGCATCCCGGTCCTATATGAGCATCGTAAGGCTCGTCCAGACCGGCTACCTGCTTTCAATGGCCGGTAATATTTTAAAGGAACTGTCGGCCTTTTCAAATCTCCCTGCTGAAAATGAAAAAGGCACAGCCATCCATGATTACAAGGGCAAGCTTGAGTTCAGGGATATTTCCTTCACCTATCAGGGAAGCACCGGCCCGCTTTTCGAATCCCTGAACCTCACTATCGAGCCGGGAACCATTCTCATTATCACCGGAAAAAACGGGACGGGGAAAACCACGCTTGCAAGACTCCTGACCGGCCTTCTTTCACCCACGCGGGGAGAAATTCTCGTTGGCGGTATCAACCTGACACAAATCGCCCTTCCCTGGTGGCGGAAACAGGTGGTTTATTTTCCCCAGGAGCCCGTATTTTTAAATGCCTCGATTCGGGACAACCTGAAGTTGATCAACACGGATATCAGCGAGGAAGAGTTGAATCTGGTCATACGTGCGGCAGACTTAAGGCCCTTTCTTGACAGAACACCCGGTGGCCTTGACACGGTTCTTGCGGAAGGAGGCCGGTATCTCCCTTTAGGTATACGAAGACGAATCGCCCTTGCCAGGGCACTTGTATCCGAGGGCCATGTGGTCGTATTTGATGAACCCACAGAAGGCCTGGATACGGATGGCATCAAAGCGGTTTATTCCATTCTAAATAACATGTCAAAATCGGGAAAAACGATCATTGTCATGTCCCATGACCCGAATATCGTAAAAGCAGGGGGGTATATACTGGATCTCAACATCAAACCGGTCGCCGGGATCAGCATGAGACGTTCTGAGATAGCAAACCGGAAAGGAAAAAATGAGGCGTCGGAAATCAGGAGTCAGGAGAGATAACCCTATGGTTATGGATCTGGAAAATGTTCAATTAAAACAAGGTACGGGCGCACATCTTTTCTTCTTCATGTGCATGCTCCTTGTTATCCTGTTTTCTTTGTGGGCGTATTTCGGGAAGCTGGATATCGCAAGTGTTTCCGAAGGCAAAATCATACCCAGCTCAAAAGTGAAAAGCATCCAGCATCTGGAAGGCGGCATTATCAAGGAAATACTGGTCAATGAAGGTGATTTTGTTCAAAATGGCCAGCCACTTCTGTATCTGGAAGAAATTGCTTCCGGGTCGAGTGTTGAGGAAATAAATATCCGGATCAATTCTCTCCGGATAGACATAGAAAGGCTTGAACAGGAGATCAACGGCAGGGAAACGCTTGAATTACCGGCTGACCTGGCCATGGCGCACCCGGACCTTGCCAGCCAGGCCATAAATATTTTTGATACCCGGCGGATGCGATATCAAAGCGAAATGAAAAGCCAGATGGAAAAAATCAGTCAGCGGGAACAGGATATCCGGGAAATAGAAACCCGGATTAAAAACAATAAAAAAAGCCTGCTTCTTCTTGATGAGCAGGTATCGATCAGCAAAGAACTGCTGAAAGACAACCTGGCGACCCAGTATAATCATTTAAACCTGTTAAGAGAAGAGACCAAGCTGAAAAGCAGGGTAGAGGAAGATACCATTGCATTTGAAAGAGCACAGCATTCCCTGAATGAGGAGAAAGAAAAACGGGAAGGCATCACCCATATCTTCCGTGAAAGTGCAAGGGAAGACCTTAAAAAGGCCAAGCAGGAACTGGAAGAATTTTCCCAAAGACTTCTGAAATTCAAAGACAGCCTCACGCGTTCGGTGATCCGGTCTCCCATTGACGGTATTGTGAAAACCCTTTATATGGTCACAGAAGGCGGTGTGATCCGACCCGGTATGACCATTATGGATATCGTGCCTGTAAAAGACAGACTGATCATTGAGGCCCATCTCCCCATCAATGATATCGGTTATATTGAAACCGGTCAAAAAGCCCTGATCAAGCTGGCATCTCCTGAAGCCAGGCGTTTCGGGGAAATTGAAGGGCGTGTCGTCAATATCAGCCCGGATACGTTCAGTACACAGGAAGGCAGAACCTTCTATACGATTTATGTAGAAACGGAAAATGACCGGTTTGAAAAAGACAACCTCATATACAAACTGTATCCGGGAGTACTGGTCCATGTTTTTATCCATACCGGAAAGAGAACCGTATTTGAATATCTCCTTGATCCGTTCCTGAATACTTTAGGCAACTCCCTGATGGAGAGGTAAATGCGAATTTTATTCATCCACCCCAATTTCCCGGCACAGTTCAGGCATATAGCAACAGCTTTGGGCCGTGATTCTGAAAACGAGGTTATCTTTGCGACTCAAAATCCAAGGCCTGAATGGGAGATACCAGGCGTCACCAAGAAGATTTTTGAACACGCTTCCGGAGAAAATATAAAAAATCCCGTTCTCAACCCGTTTGTCAAGACCTATAAAATGGGAGAAGCTGTTTTCAAACTTCTTTTAAAACTCAAGAAGGAAGGATTTACACCGGATCTCATCTATGGCCATTCCGGTTGGGGCAGTACCTGGTTCATCAGGGATGTTTTCCCGGCAGCCAGGTTTATCGGTTACTTTGAGTGGTACTATAATCAGGATGGGGCAGATGTCATGTTTGACAGGGGCAAGGCGATTACACCTGCCAGCTCGGCAAGGCTCAGAATGAAAAATGCCGTTATTCTGAACGACCTTCTGGCCTGTGATGTGGGCATATGCCCCACAAAATGGCAGAAGGCACAGTTTCCGGAAAGCCTGCAATACAAACTCACGGAAATTCATGACGGCATCCAGACAAGTTTTTTCAGACCTTTCCCGGATGCAAACCTTGATATAGAGGGGATTTCTTTAAAAGGACCGGAAAAAATAATCACCTATTGCGCCAGGGGCATGGAGCCCTACCGAGGGTTTCCCCAGTTCATGGCGTCCCTTGAAATCATTCTTGAGGAAGATAAAACCTGCCATGCGGTGATCGCCGGTTCGGAAAGGGTTTGTTACGGCCCTCCCCTGCCGGATGGAAAAACCTACAAGGAAAAAATGCTTGAAACGCTCTCTCTTGATATGTCCCGAATTCATTTTACCGGCCCCCTCCCCTATGGCTCCTACCTTAAATTGCTTCAGGCCTCGTCCGTTCATGTGTACCTGACCCGGCCATTTGTACTGTCGTGGTCACTGTTAGAAGCGCTTTCCTCAGGATGTGTGGTCGTGGGCTCTGATACGGAGCCTGTCCGGGAAGTCATTGAAGAAGGTGTCAATGGATTTCTGGTCGATTTTTTCTCTCCTGATGAAATCGCAAGAAAAGTCCTGGCTATTTTAAGTTACCCCTCCTTCATGGCTGAAGTCCGGAAAAAAGCAAGAGACACGATAATAAAAAATTATGATCTGAATCATAAGCTTGCCGCACATTTAAATCTCATAAAAAAATTGACAAAAGATGAATTTTAGGGTCTAAATGATGGAATTTTCAGTAAGATTACCGTCAACAACCCGTTAAGGACTATCATGAAGATCAAATTCATCGGCGTTGGCGCAGCATTTGCTGCATCGGAATACTTTCACTCCAACATGCTGATCACCGCAGACAGCGGCAAACGGATATTGATAGACTGTGGATGTGATGCGCGGTTCTCCCTTCATGAAGCAGGTATTGACCTGGACAACCTTCCCACCGAACTGGATGCCGTTTACATCTCCCATCTTCATTCCGATCATATCGGAGGAATGGAATGGCTGGCATTCAATACATTTTTCCATAAAGCGCCCAAAAGGCTTAACCTGTTCATGGAAAAGAAAATGATGGCCGAAATGTGGGAACACTCTCTCAAGGCCGGTCTTCAGTATATTGGAGACAAGGACATGACCCTTTCGGATTATTTTACCTGTCACCCGTTAAAAGACAATGCCACATTCAAATGGGAAGGTATCTCATTCACCCTCATGAAAATGCCGCATATTGTTTCAGAGGACAATACGCTTTTCAGTTTTGGCCTGTTAATCAAAAACTCAGGGAAGACGTCTCGTCCTGTATTCATCACCACGGACACAAAATTTCAGCCAGACACCATCGAATCGATGGCGGACAAGGTATCAACCATATTTCATGATTGTGAAACATCATCCATGCGGACGCACGTCCATGCCCATTACAGCGAATTGAAAGCGCTTCCTTTGCATGTGAAGTCAAAAATGTGGCTTTATCACTACCAGCCCAACGCAACATGCGATCCTGCAGCAGATGGCTTTAAAGGATTGATTCAAAAAGGGCAGGAATTCGATTTTTCATAAAAAAACCCGGTTCCAACGCGCATGGTTTGAACTGCCCCCCGAAGAGGACCAGGCTTTGATATTTTCAGGCCGCACACGCATTTTCCACTCGCAATTTCTGCTGTTTCATCTCCATGGCGATTTTACCTTCTCTTTCAAGAACCTGCAAATGCGTGTAGGTTTCTGAAATGGCCAGAAAGAGATCCAGTGAAAACCGTTTGCCGCCGAGTTCGGGAAACAGTTCTCTGGCAATTCGGTATACGGTCTTTTTGTCTCCATTGATAATCCCAAGGAGTTTTTCCTTTCTTTTTTCAAAGCTCTCCCTGTATCCGCTGATTATCTTTTTGATATCCGTAACCGGCTGGCCATGGGCGGTTAAAACGAGTTCAGGTGAAAGTGCTTCAATTTTTTCAAGAGACGCATAGTATTCGGACTGGCTGAGCCGCTGCGGAAGAAATCTGTTTTTTTCAAGCATCACAAAGGCGTTTGGGGTGATGTGCTCAATAATATGGTCGCCTGCCAGAAGGATTTTTTCCGTTTCCAGATAAATACAGACAGAGCCTCTGGTATGGCCGGGTGTGCTTAAAACAGTGGCATCATAGTTTCCTAATCTTATTTTATCACCGTCATTCAACAAAAGGTCAACCCGGCAAGGATCTGCCAGGAATTTTCCCAGAAACATCAACGGCATCATAAGAAACCTCAACACAACAGGCACACCCATGGCACTGAAATAATCCTTATAGGTTCCCAGCGGCACTTCCCGCCCCGTCCGGATAGCATGCACATCTTCAGGGTGGGCAGCAAGGGTTGCGTGGCCGCCTGTGCATCTGATCAGGTGCCTGGCCGCCCCATAATGATCCAGATGGCCATGCGTGGCAATAATCTGATTGAGTGTCTTTATGTCAAATCCCAAATCCCTGAACGCTTTTTTCAGCAAATGAACCGTATGTTTGGCACCTGTATCCACGAGAACATTTATCTCTCCTTGAAACAGATAGACATTGACCGGTCCCGGCCGTCTGCCGGGGATGGGCAAGGTTGTCCTGAAAATGCCAGGGTAGATTTCCGTGAAAGCCTCTTTTCGATGCGGGAAAGTCATGGGGTGAATTCTCTTTTCAATGTGATGCCACCTTATGCTGACAGGATTTAAAAAAACAAGAAACGACTTTCAGCCATTATTAATTCAAATAAGGCAAAAGTTCAAGGCATACATTTTTGGGGGGCAATGCTTAAAAAAAATGATGGTATTCGACAATTTGAATTTTCATTTGGCGTCAATATATGGTATGTTCCCGTTTATCTTGTACCGGTCCACTTTGCATTGCACAAGAATTCCGTCATCAACCGATGTCTTTCAACCATTATCAATCTGGATTGAATCACCCAAATGGCAAATATACTCATCATAGACGACAGCATGGAAATGTGCAAACTGATCACAGGCCTGATAAAGAAACTGGGCCATCAGGCCACCTGCGCCCACCTTCTGGAAGATGGCATGAATCTGGTTTTATCAGATCAGTTTGATGTGGTGATGCTTGATGTGCAACTGCCTGATGGCAGTGGCCTGGATATCCTTCCCCGAATCAAGGCATCAAAATCTTCACCTGAAGTGATCATCATGACCGGGTACAGTGATTTTAATGGTGCTGAAGCCGCAATTAAAAACGGTGCATGGGACTATATTCAGAAAACACATTCCACTCAGGAGATTGTCCTTGCCCTGAAACGGGTGATTCAATACAAGGACGGACAAAAACAGATTAAACACAAACCATTATCCCTGAAGGTGGATAACATCAGGGGCAGCAGCAAACAGATAAAAGCGTGCTTTGACCAGTTGGCTCATGCGGCAGCAAATGATATCAACGTTCTTGTCACAGGAGAAACCGGCACCGGAAAAGAACTTTTTGCCAGAGCCATCCATGAAAACAGCAACCGGGCAAATAACAATTTTGTCGTGGTGGATTGCGGCGCCCTTCCTGAAACACTGGTGACAAGTATTTTATTCGGTTATGAAAAGGGTGCCTACACCGGTGCTGAACATGCAAGGGATGGTCTGGTCAAACATGCAGACGGCGGCACGCTTTTCCTGGACGAAATCGGAGAGCTTCCGGAGCAGGTTCAACGGGTTTTGTTGCGTGTGCTCCAGGAAAAAAGCTATCGGCCCATTGGCGGTAAAAAAGAAATCAAAAGCGATTTCAGACTGGTTGCCGCCACCAACCGGGATCTTGAAAAAATGGCTGATGCCGGAGAATTCCGGAATGACCTGATTTATCGCCTGAAAGCGTTTGAGATCAAGCTCCCTCCCCTCAGGGAAAGGGTACGGGATATTACCGAAATCGCTTTATATTATATGAACCAGTTCAGCACCAAGACCAACCAGGGTACAAAAGGCTTCTCACCTGAATTTCTTGAAGCCCTTCACATGTATACATGGCCGGGGAATGTCAGGGAGCTGATCAATGCCATTGAAAAAGCCATCTCCATTGCAAGAGATGAAGCCATATTATTTCCGGTTCATCTGCCGGACAATATCCGGACCCAGGTCACCTATGCGTCCATCCGGGACAAAAAAGGTGAGAGAGGTTTGAATCAACCGGATATTCAGCCTCATCTGCCGGAAACCCTTCCCTGTTTAAAAATCTTTATGGATATCACTGAAAAAAAATATCTGGAACAACTGGTTTGCCAGGCAGCAGGCAGCATTCAGGAGATGCTTGATATTTCCGGCCTGTCACGGTCCCGCCTCTATGAACGGCTCAAAAAATATGACCTGAAAGTGAAGGGTTGACGATTGGAATAATCGTCTGCCTGCTTTTTTGGGCCGGACCAGGACTCACCGGACATATCATCCCGATTCCTGGATTCGCTACCGGTGTTTGTCCGGATTTCAGGACAAACGGAAAATTCCGTCCTGGGCCATCCCCACCTTTTTTTGACTAACTATCCGAAATAAAATAAAAAACACAAAATTAATCCCTGTCTGTCATTGGTGGCATAAAGCATGCAAAAAGAGATTAGTGCCACTAATTTTTTTAATATTTTTTGGGCTAAAATAAACAATGAAAATCGTCATCCAGAACATACTTATTTTTTCAAGCCGGAAAACCGGTTTTGAAACGCCCATGGTTGACATGGTTATTCAGAATATCGAAAACCACAGCCTGTCCATTGACAGGGATATCACCGCATTTGCAAAAAAAATGGAAAGAAGGCTTCTGGATGATTCCGTTCTTTTCATCATCTTTATTGCCGATGACCGGGAACTGGATTTTTTACTCTCCATCGAAGACCGGATCACAAACCATGCCCTGATTCTCATCCTTCCTGATCAGCATCAGGTGCGTCTGAAAAAAGCATACAAGCTTTACCCGCGTTACATAGCCACCATGGATCAACACATCAAAGACACCCTGATGGTGATCCGTAAAATAATGAGCCCCAGCAAGACAATCGTAAAGGAAACCGCATGATGCGGCCCCCAAAAAACCAGTCATTTAAAGGAGGTCATTCGTGAAACAAATGAAACTCGGCACCAAATTGCTTGTAATGTTTCTTTCCGTAGGCATCATCCCGTTTGCAGTCATCAGCCTGATTTCCCTGAACAAATCCGGCAACGCCCTCTCTCAGCAGGCCTTTAACCAACTGGACGCCCTCAAAGGGATCAAAACAGGACAGATTGAACAATATTTCGCGGAACGAAAAGGAGACCTGGGCGTTCTGGTGGAAACCGTATCCACACTGAGAAGAGAAACGTTCCAGAAACTTGAAGCCATCCAGAAAATTAAAAAAGCCCAGCTGACAGACTATCTCAATACCATGAAATCCCAGCTCCATGTGGTAAAAGATGATACACTTGCCTCGCAGGCACTGGCCGAATTGAATGACGCATTCAAGGAATCAGGCAACCGCGCAGATACGGAAGCCTGGCAAAAAGCAGCCCCAAAGTATGATGCCAGGATGAAAGATATCATGACCGACAATGGCTGGTATGATCTTTTTCTGATCAATACCGATGGTGACATCGTCTACACAGTTGCCAGGGAAAAAGACCTGGGAATGACCATTCCTGACAGTGAGCTGAGAGATCAGGGCATCGGCAAAGCATTCAAAAAAGCCCAGGCCATGAACGCTGATGATATTGCAATGGCCGACTTTGCGCCCTATTCCCCTTCAGGCGGTGTGCCGGCAAGTTTCATGATGGCCCAGGTACGGGATTCTAAAGGTGCCTTAAACGGATATTTGGCCTTCCAGGTGCCTCTTGAAAAAATAAACAAAATCATGCTCCGAAGAAATGGCATGGGAAAAACAGGGGAATCCTACCTGGTGGGCCAGGATGGTCTGATGCGCTCGGACTCGTTTCTGGACCCTGAGGGCCATTCTGTAAATGCCTCGTTTAAAGACAATAGAAAAGTGGATACTGAAGCGGTTCGGGAAGCACTGGCCGGTAAGGAAAACCAGAAGGTCATTCTCGATTATAACGGGAATCCCGTATTGTCATGCTGGGATGGTATTGACCTGGGAAGCGGTATCCGCTGGGCAATGATGTCTGAAATGGATGTGGCCGAAGCGTTCAGCCCGGTAGATGGCAGCGGCAATGAATTTTACAAAAAATATGTGGATATGTATGGGTATTATGATCTTTTTCTGGTCAACCCGGATGGCTATGTTTTCTATACCGCGGCCAGAGAATCGGATTACCAGACCAATCTTTTAAACGGCAAGTATGCATCATCCAATCTGGGCAAACTGGTAAGAGACGTATTGACCAGCAAACAATTCGGGCTGGCGGATTTTGCGCCCTATGCCGCCAGCAATAATGAGCCCTGCGCGTTCATCGCCCAACCGGTGACCTATAATGGTAATGTCGATATCGTCGTGGCCCTGCAGCTCTCCCTTGAATCCATCAACGGGATCATGCAGAAAAGAGACGGCATGGGAAAAACCGGAGAAACCTATCTTGTGGGCAGCGACAAACTGATGCGATCGGATTCGTTCCTCGATGCAACCAACCATTCGGTGAAAGCCTCATTTGCCAACCCTTCCAGGGGACAGGTGGATACCGTGGCCTCAACTGAGGCGCTTTCCGGTAAAACAGACCAGAAAATCATTATGGATTATAACGGCAACCCTGTATTGTCCTCCTATGCCCCGGTAAAAGTCGAAGGCACCACCTGGGCGTTGATCGCGGAAATTGATGAAGCAGAGGCATTCCACGCGGTAAATGTCATGCGATGGCTGGTTTTGATTATCGCGATTATCGGCATCAGTGCCATTACAACGATAGCCATTCTGATTACGCGGTCCATTACCAAGCCCATCAACGTGGTCATTGACGGGCTCCATGCCGGTGCAGAGCAGGTTACCGCAGCATCCGGCCAGGTATCCTCTGCCAGCCAGTCTCTGGCAGAAGGGTCATCCGAACAGGCTGCAGCCATAGAAGAAACGTCATCATCACTGGAAGAAATGGCCTCCATGACCAAGCAAAATGCTGAAAATGCCAATCAGGCGGACAATCTCATGAAAGATGCCAACCAGATTGTGGCAAAGGCCAATTCATCCATGAACCAACTGACGACGTCCATGACAGATATTACAAAGGCCAGTGAGGAAACCTCAAAAATCATTAAAACCATTGATGAGATTGCTTTCCAGACCAACCTTCTGGCACTGAATGCAGCAGTCGAGGCAGCCCGGGCCGGTGAAGCAGGCGCCGGATTTGCGGTTGTGGCAGATGAAGTGAGAAATCTCGCCATGAGGGCGGCAGAAGCTGCAAAAAACACGGCCAATCTCATTGAAGGCACGGTCAAAAAAATAAAAGACGGTTCTTTGCTTGTCACCTCCACCAACGATGCATTCTCGGAAGTGGCTGAAAGTGCTAAAAAAGTTGGTGAACTTGTGGGAGAAATCGCAGCTGCATCCAAGGAACAGGCCCAGGGGATTGAACAGGTCAACAAGGCTGTGGTGGATATGGACCAGGTCACCCAGCAAAATGCGGCAAACGCTGAAGAATCGGCGAGCGCATCTGAAGAGATGAATGCCCAGGCTGAACAGATGATGGTTTTTGTCAATGAAATGCTGGCCATTGTTGGCGGAAACATACACAAAAACGGCCCAACACAGTCCCGCCCACCTCAAAAAACCTTGAAACCGGTTACCGGAAGACAAGGTAAAAAAGCCATTACCTTTGCCTCAAAGACCAGAAAGAATCATGAAAAAACCATCCCGCTTGAGGATAATGAATTTACGGATTTCTAAATAGTCCACAATATAAAAAAATACGGGAAGAGCCGGATGATAATATGTCATCCGGCTCTTTCAATTGGGTTTGGACCATTTTGAAAAATAAAAGATTTCCAAAAGATAAACTTTATGGTAAGAGTAGAAATGTAATTATGATTGCCATCAATAGTGTTCTGTCGTGTATTCGTTCTAAAAAACTGGCTGTTTTTTTCCCAAAGCAAATGACTGATTATTCGCATTTCAAATTCACAGGAGATGCTTAAGAATTTCCCGAACTATTTTTCGAAACAAAGGGCAGGCTTGAAACCGGCTCCTGCAATACAGGATGTGAATCCCAAAATACCTTGCATATTCGAAAAACCAGGCACACAGGGCTTTCAGATGATCATTTGTTTATGACATCTAATTTGTTAACAGGACTGTTTAAAAAAACAATTTAACCAGAGAGGAAAATCATGACAAGTGAAGCAAAGAAAATGGATCAGGCTGTAAAGGCAATGACAGACAAGGAAGGAAAATACCTCACCTTTTCATTGGCAGGCGAAGAGTATGGCATCGGCATCCTTAAAATCAAGGAAATCATTGGCATGATGCCGATCACGACCGTCCCCCAGACGCCTTCTTTTGTAAAAGGCGTCATCAATCTTCGCGGCAAAGTCATTCCCGTGATGGATCTGAGGCTCCGTTTTCACATGAACGCCATTGATTACAACGAAAGAACCTGCATCATTGTCGTGGAAATTGACGGTCAGTCCGGAATGATTCAAATCGGCATTGTGGTGGATGCCGTGTCCGAAGTATTGAATATCAAAGGCACCGACATCGAAGAAACCCCGACTTTCGGGACCAAACTGAATACAGACTATATCCTGGGCATGGCCAAAATGGAAGGTGGTGTCAAAATTCTCCTTGATATTGATCAGGTCCTGAGCGCCGAGGAAATATCAAACCTTGAAAATGTGGAGTGACCATCCTTATTAAGGGGGATCATGTGGCCTGCTGCCCCCTGGGTTCATGACATTGGCGCAGAACAGGCATTTGCAGGGTTCAGGTGCCAAGAATGATCCTGATTATTGAAGAATTCATCAAGGAACTCGCGTGTCAGAAAGGGGTTGATCTGTCCGTGTATGCAGGGGACTTTCTGCTGGGCAAAATCAAATCCCGGATGCCCGCCCTTCAGATAAAAACCGCCCGGAATTATCTGAAAAAGCTCCAGCAAGACCCGATTGAAGCAGACTGTTTGCTGGAAAGAATCGGTATCAATGACAGAAGTATTGAAAAACCCATTGATCGCAATGGGAAAAAAATAGGCGTCACCATCGGCTCCAATGGGGAATACTTTCTGGACATGGTTTTAACATTGAACTCTTTATCCTGAAAAAATATTTCAGCCATTTTTGTTGCTATCGCAGGGGTAAGCGTTTTTGAAGCGTATAATGAATCAAAAAAACATTGCGCCAGAGACGACATTGCCGGAGACATCCTCAAAGGTGTTTTTGAACTGAATATCCTCACAAACGAGTCTTCCAATTATCATCTGGAAAGAACCTTTGTGCAATGGCATCAAAGATACGATTCTTTAACAGGCATTATAAAAAATGCCAAACCCCTGTTCGACGACGACCGGGAGTACCTTGAAAAAATAGAAGACTACCTTAAAAGCATCAAGGAAATCTTTATCACATGCGAAAAAGACATGGTGATTAAAAGCCGGAAAACAGACTATCCTTTTTAAAACGACGCCAAGACCGGGCTCTATCATGCAAGGATCTCCTCACTCTCACAAATGCTTTTTTCCGTCACAAAAAAACTGGAAAACAATGCGCACCATGAGATAACCGCTATTCAAAAGAAAACCTACCTGATCATATGGAAGACCAGCTCCGGCAGTCAAAAAAGATGGAAACGGTGGGTACATTATCCGGTGGCATTGCGCATGAATTCAACAATATGCTGAGCATCATACTTGGGAATATGGAATTGGCCAGAGAAGACACCTCTGATTTCAGTCCTGTACAACAGTTTTTGAATGAAATCAGAAAAGCAGGTCTGAGAGGCAAGGAGATTGTTCATCAGCTCCTGAGCTTCAGCAAGCCATATGCACAAAAAAAGGACTTTATCCATCTATGTTCCATTATAAAGGAAATGGTTGATGAGATAGAATCATCTGTTTCCGGGAGGATCGCATTCAAGGCCACGCTAAATGGAAATTGCAGCAAAATTTCAGGCGATCCGTCAAAACTCAGACAGGTGGTCAACCACCTCCTGACCAACGCCATCCAGGCATTGAAAGACAAACCAGGGATTATCGAAATCGATCTGGATAATCTCCATATTCATATGCACGACGATTTCTTCAATGCCAACCTGCCGCCAGGGGATTATGTGGCACAATGGCGGCATACGGATAAAAAGTGATCCGGGGAAAGGAACGGTGGTTCAATGCTATTTCCCGTCAGCAGAAGAGCAGAAGCAGGAAAGACCCGAAACCAGGAGTATCATCCAGGGGGGTGCGGAACGTATTCTCCTGATTGATGACGAAGAATCCATTGTCAAACTCGGCAAACTGAGGCTGGAGCGTCTGGGATATCAGGTTGAGACAGAAACCAATCCTGTTCGCGCCCTGACTCATATAAAGGAGAACCCTGAAAAATTTGATCTGGTCATTATCGATCTTACCATGCCCCAAATGACCGGTGACCATCTGATCTGCCAGTTGAAGGACATCCACCCGCAACTCAAATCGATCATTTGCACAGGATACAATGATAAAATGGATCAACGAAAAGCAAAGGAAACCGGAGCAAGCGCCTTGTTGATCAAACCCTTTGAGCACTTGGTAGCTACATATTTACCTTATCCACTATTCAGCCCAACCATTCAACCACTTAACCATTTAACTATTCAACCAATTTCAGCCGTGGCTGATATTTTTTTGAGAAAATTATCATTTTTTATTGATAATTTTTTTTTTTGATTATATCGTGAATGCTTTAAAAAAAAGAACCGTTTTAATTATCGACGATTTCAGTCGGATAAAACAATTTCATTTAAATATCATAAATTTAAAACCCAAAAGTTATGTAAAGCAAAGAGCGAAGCTATATTTTGCAAAACGAACGGCCATTCATGAACAACTGTTCACAAATCTCCAATCCCTCACATTAACGGATAACCTTTTTGCCTGATTACAATTAGAAATAATTCTCTTTTAATCACATTAAAGGATTTTAGAATGAAGATTTTTGCTGGAGAAATTCTCCAGATCATAAGAAAAAAAAAAGGTATTGATCAGGCCACTGCCGGTCATGAGGCATTGCATATCGATGAAAGAAGCAAGGCGCTTCGCGCCATGCAACAGATTGAACATTCGTCAAGGACAGGCAATGAAGAGGCCATTACCCAGATTGCCCACTATCTGAAAGTCAATCCGGATTACATCATCGATATTGACCTTTCGGCGGATGTACCCAAAATCAACGGTATCGATACCGGCGCATTCATCATCGATCCCAAGCTTTATCAACTTTATATGATGTTTGAAAATCGCATGGAACTTTGGGGGTCTATCGCCAATATCGGTAACAGAAACATGATCCTGGAAGATATGATGCGTGTGATTTGTGAAGAAGATAACGCATTTTTTGTGGAGACAGTAATCAAGCAGATTAAAGAAAATATGCTGAAAGAAAAGGATATAAATGCCCTCCGGAAATTTTTAAACACGCTCCCCGGGAATGATTATTGACATCCGGCTCAAGGCCGAAACACAAACCAGTAAGCAGGCATTTTCTTATTTCAAGAGCCAGGCACATGTGTTATGTAATCTTAAAACAGTAAAAAGAACGTTTTGATATATCGCACTTGAAAGAAATCTTATGAAAAAAGCACTCATTACAGGAATCACCGGACAGGATGGTGCATATCTTGCCGAATTATTATTGAAAAAAGGATATGAGGTTCATGGTATCAAAAGACGCTCCTCCCTTTTGAATACCGCCCGTATTGATCATTTGTATCAGGACCCGCACATGCCTGAACGAAAGCTGATTCTCCATTACGGGGATTTGACAGACTCCACCAACCTGATTCGCATCATTCAACTGGTACAGCCGGATGAGATTTACAACCTGGCCGCCCAGAGCCATGTGGCAGTGTCATTTGAATCTCCTGAATACACGGCGGATTGCGATGCGCTTGGCGCACTCCGGATTCTTGAGGGCATCCGTCTTTTGGGACTGGAAAAAAAAACCAGGTTTTATCAGGCCTCAACATCCGAGTTATACGGCCTTGTCCAGGAAACCCCGCAGACTGAGAAAACCCCATTCTACCCCCGGTCCCCCTATGCGGTTGCAAAACTCTATGCGTACTGGATCACGGTAAACTATCGCGAAGCATACGGCATGTATGCCTGCAACGGCATTCTGTTTAACCACGAATCCCCTGTTCGGGGAGAAACATTTGTTTCAAGAAAAATAACACGCGCGCTGACACGGATCAAACTTGACCTTCAGAAATGCCTCTATATGGGAAACCTCGATGCCAAAAGGGACTGGGGCCATGCAAAGGATTATGTCGAAATGCAATGGCTTATGCTCCAGCAGGATACGCCGGATGATTATGTCATTGCCACAGGAGAGCAGCACTCGGTTCGGGATTTCATCAACCTTTCAGCCAAAGAGCTTGACATCAAGCTTCGCTGGGAAGGAAAAGGCCTGGACGAAAAAGGTGTTGATGACGCTTCCGGCAATGTGATTATCGCCATTGATCCAAGATATTTCAGGCCAACAGAAGTGGACACCCTTTTGGGCGATCCGACCAAGGCCAGAAAAAAACTTGGCTGGAAACCAATGATTTCATTTGAAAGAATGGTCAAGGAAATGATTCATAGCGACCTTGAGGAAAGTCAAAAAGACAAACTCTGCAAAAGTGCCGGATATTCAATCCTTAACGGCCATGAATAGCAGATAAAAATATGATAAGATGAAAAACCATGAACCTGAATTCGAAAATATTTATCGCCGGCCATAAGGGGCTTGTGGGATCAGCCATTTTAAGAAAGCTTGAAAAGGCGGGTTATGAAAAAATCATCACCCGTACCCGGGAAGAGCTTGATCTCCTTGACAACCAGGCCGTGGCAGATTTCTTGCACACCGAACAACCCGACTTTGTTTTTCTGGCTGCGGCAAAAGTAGGCGGCATTTATGCCAATAACACCCTGCCCGCAGAATTCATATACAGCAATCTCACCATTCAGAATAACATCATTCATCAGTCATACTTGTCCGGTGTGAAACGCCTGCTGTTTTTAGGAAGTTCATGCATTTATCCCCGGCTATGCCCGCAACCCATCAAAGAAGAATACCTGTTGACCGGCCCTCTGGAACCGACCAACGCCCCTTATGCCATTGCAAAAATAGCAGGTATTGAAATGTGCTACAGCTACAACCGGCAATATAACACCCAGTTTATACCTGTCATGCCCACAAATCTTTATGGCCCGAATGACAATTTTGACCTTGATGCCTCTCACGTTTTACCGGCACTTGTCCGAAAATGCCACCTGGTCAAACTCGCCGCAGAGCGGGATATTGCAGGCATTGAAAAAGACCAGCGGATTTTTGGCCCCATACCGGAAGATATCAAAAAACACCTTGGCATTAGCGGGAAAAAAATTTCTGCAGATAAAAAACCCAAACTGGTCATCTGGGGTACGGGCTCCCCCCGGCGTGAATTTCTGCATGTGGATGACCTTGCAGAGGCCTGTGTTTTTATCATGGCACTCCCTCAAAATGCGTTCAAATCGATCAGCGACGAAAATTCCCTCCCGGCGAAAGGTGTCTTTCCCCTGATCAATATCGGTACAGGCGAGGACCAGACAATCAAGGTTCTGGCCGAAATGGTAAAAGAGATTGTTGGCGTTTCTTGCGATTTGACCTTTGATAGCACCAAGCCGGACGGCACCCCTGAAAAAAGGCTCGATGTGTCCCGGTTAAACCAGTTGAACTGGCACTATAAAATCAAGCTGTCAGAAGGGCTCAAGCAAACTTACGAATGGTATAAAAACAAGGTTAAGGGTTAAAAGGTTTAGGGCCAAGGGTTGAGAGGATGTCTGGATTTAAAAATGGCTATTATCTTGACATTTTTGGTTTTTTCTTGTTTAATACCGCCAAAAATTCGTAAATAACTCCAATAAAGAAACAAAAACTTTTCAACACGTCTATTCTTGTTGAAAACTAAGAAAAACAGCTTATGCCAATGTCAGCTCTTGAAAACCAGACAATGCCCGGCCAGCATATCGTAGATGATCATGACAGCTATGAGCGATATTGCCTCCAGCTCATCAAGGAAAAAACATCCGGTCTGGGTTCCATCCGTGATATCGAGGCAAATGAAGCAGACATCAACATATACCCGAATATCAAGCATCTGGAAGAACCCAGGAATATTCATCTTCTGGATGATGAGGGTATCACGCCAAGCGACCGAAAAATGGCTGAAGACTGTATTCTTGAAGGCAGCCTTTTTTCCGAACATGCTGCAGCCGGAGAAGCAACCCGGCTGGGTCTGGGCACCAAGTACCTGTTGAATATCGCCTCTGATCTGACGATATCAAAAATTGCGGATCTGATTTCAAAGGAAAAAGACATACACATCACTGAAAAAAATGTTCTGGACGCATCAATCCATCCACCGGAAAAGATACTTCCTATTTCATTAGGCGCAAGGCATTTTCTGCAGTTTTCTTACGACATATACCAACTGGCTTTATCCCGTGATAAAGACCCCCTTGAGGTCATTTCAAAACAGAAGATGCTGACCATCCTGAATGAAATAAGCGCCCAGGATATTATTGACGAAATTCAGGCATTCAATTTTTTCGGGTTTGCAAGAGACCATGTTCTTTTCATGATTCAGAAATCCTATCATGGCATTGATTTTAAAAATGACGTATTCTTCTTTGATCCCGAATCGCCCAAACGACTGCATAACCATGGCCAAATCGTCATCCAGCAGACCATGAAGGATCAGATATTCAAAATTGGAAAAAACGGCCAAAAACAATTTATTGAAAGAGATGATTTTTTTCATATCCTTCAGGGAATGAAAAATAAAATCGCATTCAACATCGAAGATCTTGATTTTCTGACAGGCTCCATTGATTATGCTGCTCTGGCCTTTGCCTTGAAACAGGGTAAAAAAAATATCCGCATGATAATGGAAATTGTTGGAAACGATCCTGAAAATCCTCAAAAAGGCGGCATGGCCGCATATGACTCAAAACTGAAACGGAATGTAATGATCGAAGGCTTTCAGCTCAAGGGTATTCAGGATAAAGATATTTCATATCTGAACAAGAACTTTAATCATTATCCAAAACCTGCTGAATCCTGGTCAACCGTAAGACAAACAGGTCTTACCATGCCGATCTCCGTGAAAGATGGCTATATTTATTTCCAGCCGGTTCAGGGAGATATCAATTTTCTTGTCAAAACGGAATTCTTCAGCAGAAAAAACAAAAAACCGATCAAAGCATTAAAGTCACCCTGTAATATTCCGCTTGCCATTCAGCAAATGCATAAGCAAGACCATCAAAAAAATTTCAAAGCCTATTTAGACGCTATCCGCAATTAACATTCATCGATTCTATTGTTTCACTTAACCCGGTTTGTATGAATGACCTGATCCACAGAAATTCATCCGCAAATATCCACAACCTGTAACTATCAAACGGACAACGCTTTATGCAATTTATCGATTTAAAAGCCCAATTCAAGTCCATTGAAGCAGATGTTCAGCAAAAAATAAATACGGTACTGGAACATGGCCAATTCATTATGGGCCCTGAGATCAATGAACTTGAAGATCAACTGGCCAAATATACCGGTGTAAAGCACGCTGTTTCATGTTCTTCCGGAACAGACGCCATTCTCCTTGCCCTCATGGCTCTTGGCGCAGGGCCGGGTGATGCCATTTTCACATCTCCATTCACCTTCATCGCAACAGCCGAGGTAATAAGCCTTCTGGGGGCCACGCCGGTATTTGTAGACATAGACCCGTTAACCTATAATATCGATCCGGCCAAACTCGAAGCAACCATCGTAAAATTCAAAAACACCGCACTCACGCCCAGAGGCATTATTGCCGTTGACCTGTTTGGTCTGCCTGCAGATTACGATCTGATCAATATCATCGCCAAAAACCATGATCTTTATGTCATCGAAGATGGGGCCCAATCCTTTGGAGCAGATTATCATGGCAAAAAATCATGTTCAATGGCTGATATTGCCTGCACCTCATTTTTCCCGGCAAAACCCCTGGGGTGCTTTGGTGATGGCGGCATGTGCTTCACAGATGACGACAACCTGGCAAAAGTTATGCAATCCCTTCGCGTTCATGGCAAAGGGTCTCATAAGTATGACAATGAAAGAATCGGTATCAATGGCCGCCTTGACACGCTTCAGGCAGCCATTCTGTTGTCCAAATTCAGTATCTTCCCGAAAGAATTGAAAAAACGTGAGAATGCTGCAAAACAGTATACCGAACTGTTTTCCTCATCCCGAAATCAATTGTCCATCCCGGTAACTGTCAATGGTTACAGAAGTGTATGGGCCCAATATTCCATTCTCGCCAAAGATGAGGCACATCGGGCACTGATACAATCCGCATTAAAAGAAAATGATATCCCCACAGCCATCTACTATCCAAAACCACTTCATCTTCAGACCGCTTTTAAGTATTTAGGATATAAAGAAGGGGATTTTCCGGTCAGCGAAGATTGTTCAAAAAGAATTTTCAGCATCCCCATGCACCCTTATCTTGAATGGGAAGATCAGAAAAAAATTGCAGATATTATCAATCAATTGTAAAGGGTACAGGATCATTATTAATATTATTAATAAGGAATAGAAATGAACAAAACCGAATCCATATGCCCAAATGGTGAAGCGTTCCCGCTTCCGGCAGAGACAGATTATGAAAAAGAAAATCAGCGGTTGATAAAAATCGTTGACGAACAACGCCAAATGGGCCGTGAAATTGTCGTCGTCATGGGCGTTGGATTTGTCGGTGCGGTCATGGCGGGTGTTGTGGCGGATTCCAAGGATAAAAAAACGAATACGCCCAATAAATTTGTCATCGGTATGCAACGTCCCTCAACACGATCCTACTGGAAGATCCATTATCTGAATAAAGGTATTGCACCGGTGGAAGCAGAGGACCCGGAAGTTGCGCCTTTGATCAAGCGTTGCGTTCTTGAGAAAAAAACACTCACAGCAACGTTTACCTATGAGGCATTATGCCTTGCAGATGTTGTGGTTGTTGATGTCCAATGCGATTATCACAAGAACAGCTTTGGGGATGTAACAGACGGCCAGGCGGATATTGCTGCCCTTGAAAGCAGTTTGCAAGTGATTGGGGAGAAAATAAAACCAGATTGTCTGGTATTAATTGAAACAACCGTACCTCCCGGAACCACGGAATATATCGCAAATCCGATTATAAAAAAAGCATTTGAGCAAAGAGGAATTACAGATAAAGAACCCCTTCTTGCCCATTCCTATGAAAGAGTCATGCCTGGCCGGAATTATGTAGCATCTATCCGGGATTTCTGGAGAGTATGCAGTGGCATCAATGAAACCGCAAAAAATCGGGTGGAAACCTTTCTGTCCGAAGTATTGAATGTTGAAAAATTTCCCCTGACTGTTCTTGACCGGCCTATAGAAAGTGAAACCTGTAAGATTGTTGAAAATTCATATCGTGCCACCATTCTGGCATTTATGGATGAATGGAGTGTATTCAGCGAAAGAAACGGCGTTGATCTCACAAAAGTCATACAGGCCATTAAAGTCAGGCCGACCCATAACAACATGATTTTCCCCGGCCCCGGAATCGGCGGCTATTGCCTGCCCAAGGACGGCGGACTTGGCGTATGGGCATATCATACGCTTATGGGGTTTGAAGACGACCTGTTTAAAATAACCCCCATGGCCATCGATATCAATGATACACGATCATTGCGCGCCGCACAGATGACACGGGATGCCCTAAGAAATATGGGAAAAATCGTACCCAACGCAAAAATTGCCGTACTGGGCGCATCGTACAGGGAGGATGTGGGCGATACGAGATATAGCGGGTCAGAAATCATTGTTCGAAAACTTGTGGAAATGGGTGGAGAAGTTTGTGTCCACGATCCCTATGTCAGCCACTGGTGGGAATTTGAAAAGCAGGACACCTACCCTTCCCCTGGCCACAGCATGTCCCGATTTTTCAGAAACCAGGAAGGCTTGAGTGGACTGAAAATCAGAAAAAAACTGGATGCCACGTTAAGAGATATGGATGCCGTATTGTTTGCCGTTCGTCACAAAGCATATATGGATTTATCACCCGATGACGTCGTCAAAATGGCCAAACAGCCCGTTGCCATAATAGACTGTTTCGGCATTCTGGATGATGACCAGATTCGCAGATATTTTGAACTGGGATGCGAAGTCAAAGGACTTGGTCGCGGACATGTAAAACGAATCAAAGATGGTGTACGCAAAGAATAATTCTTTTACCTTTAACCCTTTAACCTTTCCTTTCTTGCCTATGAAACCTGAAAAACGAAAATGCGAACGATTTGTCATTCCTGGCGCAACCCTGAATTACAAGAAAAAACGCCTCCTGTTTAACAAAGAAACCGACGATGAAGAAATATGTCCTGTTTTGAATATGAGTCTGGGGGGGTTGAGTTTTCTTTCCCAGAAAAGTATCGATCCGGGTTCGGCAGTGACAATAAAACTCTTCCTTCCAGATAAAGAAGAAAAACCCATTGTGATCAGAGGCAAAGTCAATCGGTCATCTTTAAGTTTTGGTAAAAGTTATCGATTCATGCACGGTGTGTTTTTTGCACCTTACGGGGAAAAGAAAAATCACAACGAAGTTTCTCTACTGGAAAAACTAAAGACTCTTGAAGAAACATTTAAATCCAAAACTCAGCATGAACAATAACCCAATCACATTGTCCCGGCATTCCGCCCAACCCCGGATGGATAAAGATTTGACCCTCAGGCCCTATGCAACGCCGCCCTGTTTATACCTATTGACACACATAATTCTGTGTAATAGAATGTGTAAAATAAGGAGGTTTGTATTATGGCAACCAATTTAGCTATAGATAATGATTTATTGCATGAAGCGCTGGAAATTAGTGGGTTAAAAACTAAGAAAGAAACTGTAAATCTCGCTCTCAAAGAATTTATCAATAGGCGAAAACAATCTGAAATAATTGATATTTTTGGTATAATGGACCCTGATTCCGATTATGACTATAAAAAAGGAAGAACTCGGTGAAAGTCCTTGTTGATACCCCGATATGGTCTTATGCATTGCGTTCAAAGAACAAAGAATATCAACCCGGGATTAACTTACTTTCATCTCTTATTCGTGATCAGAGAACCATAATAATTGGCCCAATAAGGCAAGAAATCCTTTCGGGATACAGTGATTTGCAAAAATATCGAATAATAAAAGAGAAGTTGTCTTATTTTGAGAACACACCTATTTTGGACATCGATTATGAACAAGCGGCTGAGTTTAATAATAAGTGTCGGAAAAAGGGGATTCAGGGATCACATATTGATTTTTTAATTTGTGCGGTGGCGAATAGATTAGACATACCTATTTTTACTAATGATAACGATTTTGAGCATTATCAGAAAATAATATCGATTAACCTATTTGTGAGATAGGCGTAACCTTGGGCCATCGACATTTTTTATAGTCCTTTTTTTATCGTTTTTGCTTTTATGTTTTTCATTTTTCCCTTTAACCCTTTACCCTAAGCATTTTGCCCTGTATTTTGCTCAATGTACGAAACCAAACGTGGTAACCAAGCAACCGTTCCCCCTCTTTTCAAAACTCATAAATTTGAAAAAATCAGGTAGAATATTTGTCAAGAATACAGATTTGACACTCAGGCCACTATAATAATCCTATAGTGCATTTTTTGGCCTCAAAAAACACGATATAGGGCCTAAAAAGGGCTTATTTTTGAGATAAAATATTGATTTTATGTCATTTTGCTTGGTCCTACCCCAGATGTTCAAGTCTCTTGGTCCGGCCCCGGATGCGAAATAAAGGATTGAAGCTTTTAATGGTAAAGCAAAGTTTTGAATTTTATTAATTTTTTTATAAATGATTAATCTTGATTATGATAAAAAATTTATTTATAAGCGCTTATAAAAAACTGGAAAAAGAACGGAAATCTGTTTCCGAACACTGGGGAAAAATTCAAATTTCAAATTATAGCACCGGTATTTTCTATACATTAGAAAAAATGGCCCCGTAATTTGTAATCTGCCATGCGGAGCTATCTATACAAGATTCGCTTGAAACACTGGAGATATGACAGGATTCATTCATTGAAAAAGAGTTGTCGGATTATTGTTCCGACATGCTTTATAAAGTAACGCTCGGAGAAGAACCAGGATACATTTACTTTTTATTTGAACATAAATCCTGGCCGGATGCATTGATACACCTTCAGCTCCTTGAATATATGATAAATATAAAAACCCAGGCAATTAACCTTGTAGCCGATATTGATCCTAAAGACGCTGTATTTTTAGCTTCAGCAATCGCGCTAAACGCCACTTTATGGAGTGGTGATAAAAAATTAATTGAAGGTTTAAACGCCAAAGGAGTTAAATATATAGCGAGAACTACAGAATTGATAGAAAAACTTGGGATATAACACCCACACACTACCCTTTAATCTTGCTTCTTGCAGTTTGTTTTTTCAACTCAATGAACACAACGAACTCAAGTAACTCAATGAACTCAACAAACTCAAGCGATTTAAGTAACCATGGCACACAACGAACTGTGGAGCTGTGGTACTCAATAGCCAGGGAATTTTTCTATGTTTAGCGTGGTCCGACCCCAGATGCGCCTGGATGCAGGGTGCTCCAAAATAAATTCGGTTTTGAGTTTGTAAATTAAATCAAACAGTAATAATATAGAAAAAATTATATATTTTATATAGGCTTAATATTGGATAAGTAAAATCCAAATACGATTGAAGGCAATAAAAAAATGAATAAACAGGAAATCATCGACTTTTTAGCGCTACACAAACAAGAACTTTCTGAAAAATACGGTGTGATCCGAATCGGTCTTTTTGGAAGTTACGCAAGAGGTGATATCAGAGAAGATAGTGATATTGATATAGCAGTAGAGATAGAATCTAAAAATAAATTTAGAAGTTTTTTCGGGCTCAAAAAATATTTGGAAGATAACTTAAAAAACAAAGTTGACTTAGGAATTGAGAGCACCCTAAAGCCCATCGCAAAAAAACAAATCTTAAAAGAAATGATTTATGTCTAAACGGAATCTGAGATTATACATTGAAGATATCTTGGAATCAATTGAAGCCATAGAAAGCTATATGACAGATGTAAATAACTTTGATGATTTCGCAAATGATAGAAAGACATATAGTGCGACAATTCGAGAATATATTATCATAGGTGAGGCAATCCTACCTCTTCTTGAATCATTAGAAAACAAATTCCCAAATTATGAATGGCGCATGATGAAAGACTTCAGAAATTTCATTGTGCACGAATATTTTGGTATAGATTTACAAATAATTTGGGATATTACAAATCTTGAACTTAATGAATTAAAAACAAAAATAGAAT
>JAHIVH010000084.1 GCA_018816735.1 Pseudomonadota bacterium
AGGATGGAAATGAAAAAATTCGGGTCAAAAGGCGTCAAAGTGACCTGTGTGTGCCCGTCTATTATCGATACCGGCATGTTCACAGGGTTCAAGGCCCCGCTTCTGAATCCCATTCTTGACCCGGATGATGTGGCGGAAAAAAGGAAAAAGTTGCCGTGAAACCGATAGGAATTATTCACTCCCCGTTTACGGATATCGAAAATATGCCGATTCAGCCAAAAGGCGCCAGTGATGTGGAAGGAACCATCACCCTTTACGAACCTTATGTAAAAGGCCTTGATGACCTGGACGGTTTCAGCCACATCTATCTTCTGTACCTGTTTCATAAGGCGGACAAGGTGCGTCTTTCGGTCATCCCGTTTATGGATACAAAGGAACGCGGCGTGTTTGCAACCCGAAGTCCCTTGCGTCCCAATCACATTGGTATATCGATCGTCCAATTGACCGGTATCAATGGACCGGTTCTATCTGTCCGGGGCATCGATGTGCTGGATGGCACACCCCTCCTTGATATCAAACCGTATATTGAAAATTTTGATCTGGTCAAAAACAGCCGATCCGGTTGGATGATGGCCAGCCATAAAGATGTTTCCCGGAAACGGTCTGACGACCGGTTCAGGTAAAAAAAGGCACGGCACCCTTCTCTCCAGCCGTGCCTTTACAACTCCCTTTCAGGAATCTTCAGGGATACCAGTTCGGTAACTGAACCGAAATCCCTTCATCTTTTGAAACCAGGGTTTTGAATTTTTGAACATCACTCAAGCCGTCCGTTCCTCTGTAATGATAGGGGAAGACCACCTTGGGCTTCATTTCAAGGACTATGGTGTCCTCTCATTTTACCGCCAGGTGATCAGCGGTTCCTTACGCGTTGGCAGCCGGTGATATTTGAATTTGGGATATCCGACCATCATGGCCCCCAGGCATTCATGACCGTTGGGAAGCGCCAGGGTCTCTTTCATTTTCGGAAAAAAATTCTCGGCTGCTTTCAAATATCCAGCAAAACAGGTGCCAAACCCCATGCTTACTGCTGCGAGTTCCAGATAGGCGAGTGCAATGGTGCAGGTCGCCGGTGCAAGCTGATTTTCCTTGTGGGCATGGGTCACAATAACTGCTGGCGCATGTCTGAGGATTACATCCATTCCTTTTTCATACCGTCTGACCGCCAAATCCATATGAAGAGACAGGGCAAATTCCGATGCGTTTTCAAGCATCCAGCGCATCCAGTCAACAGTGACGGCAGACAGTTTTTCCAGTTCTTTCCTGCTGTCCACAACCAGCCATTCCGCGCATTGGGAATTATGACCGGATGGCGCGTAACGCGCGATATCGATCAATCTGGCAAGACTTTCCCTGGATACAGGCTTATCCTTATATACACGAATGGAACGTCTGCTCCTTAAAAAATGTTCGGCTTGATCCACGGACAAGCTGTATGCCTCATTTATTTCAGAACAATCGGCAACCGGAATATCCTTATGGGAAAAGCTGCCTTTGGGACATACGGCCACACAATGCCCGCAACGGATGCAGATTTCGTCTGCCATTTTTACCGGTACAGGATATTCTCCTTTTTTAAAATCAATAACGCTTGTGGGACATACGGTTGCACAAATACCATCCTTGTTGCATGTTTCCTTGTCAATTAAAAATAAATCCATGTTTTTTCTACCTTTAAAAAAATCGTTAAAATTTGAAATCCATCATGCGTTTTGTCCGTCGAAAATCACTTTTGCACCCAGCAACCCCGGCTCCTCCGCTGTGACCACATACGTGGGAATCTGATTTAAATACCCACTAAACCGTCCTTTATCCTCAAACCGGTTTCTGAATTCACTTCGCTTTAAAAAATCGAGGAATCGGGGAACAATGCCACCTGTCAGGTACACGCCACCCTTCGCTCCCATGATCAATGCAATATCTCCAGCCACACTGCCTAAAATGGCACAAAACAGATCAAGGCTTTTCCGGCAGAAAAAGCACTGGTCTGAAATGGCATTGGCCGTAATTTCATATGCGGCCAACGGTTTTCTCTTAACGTCATGAATATGCAACACTGCCTTATACAGATTTTCGATACCCTGTCCCGAAAGGAGCCTCTCATTTGAAATCCGGCCATAGGTTTCCATCAAAAACCGGAAAATGGCCACCTCCATTTCATCACCGGGTGAATAACCGGCATGACCGCCTTCAGAAGAAAGGATGGTCATCTGATTCCCGGAAGGAATAATACCGGCCATACCCAGGCCGGAACCCGGCCCGAGAACAGCTATGGGAAACCGTTTTACGGGTTCGCCCGGTCCGACCTGCACCCTGTCTTTTGCCGTAAATTTACGGATACCGTGGGCCTGAGCCTCAAAATCATTTACAAACACCAGCGTATTGAACCCCAGATTTTCAGTGACACGAATTTGTGAAAACTGCCAGCCGAGGTTTGGCATATAAACATGATCGCCATCCACGGGTGCAGCAATGGCAATCACGCCCCTGCCCGGATGTTCAAGCGAATCTACAAGAGCCAGGTAATAGGAAATGAGGTCTTCTATGGTCTCGAATTCTTTACAGCGAAAAATCCGGATATCGGTGATGCTTTCCTTAAAGTCCAAAGCATTATCGGAAACCACACGGCCAAGCCTGGCATGGGTGGCACCGATATCTCCTATCAAACCGATGGTTTCCATTTCCTTCATCTCTCCATAATGTGTGATGAACTATAAAAACCTTTTTTCTTGCGAAACTACAACTGAGAACGATCGATCACGTTCCGGGCAGTTTTCTCAAGCACATTGACCAGATGAATCAATTCGCCAAAACGTTTGTCCTGGGTCAGGCCATGATAGAACCGGTAATATATCTGCTGCACAATCACTGCCAATCGGAAAAGGCCATAACAATAATAAAAATCAAAATTATCGATAGCCCTTCCGGTCTTTTCAGCATAAACTTCAAGAATTTCCTTTCTGGTCAGCGCCCCGTCATGATCGGTAATCATCATCTTCACGGCCCTTAAATCTGAAGGATCATTTTTTTCGATCCAGTAGGCCAGGGAAGCACCCAGATCCATCAGGGGATCTCCCAGGGTCGTCATTTCCCAGTCGAGCACACCAATAATCCGGGTAGGATTGGAAGGATCCAGAATGACATTATCGAACTTGTAGTCGTTATGGATAATGGCATGGCACGAAGATTCTCCCGGCATCTTTTCATGAAGCCAGCGCATGATGTTTTCGTAGTCCGGGGCATCAGCCGTATGGGATGCCCGGAAGCGTTTGCTCCAGCCTTCCACCTGACGTGTCACATATCCTTCCGGATTTCCCAGGTTGTCGAGCCCTGCGGCCTTGTAATCGACGGCATGAAGTTCGGCGTGTACGGATATCAGGGAATGGCACATAACGTTCATGTCTTCAGATGTCAGTGTCATTCCTTCCGGAAGGGTTTTTCTAAGGATGATTCCTTTAATTCTTTCCATCACATAAAAAGGACACCCCAGAACAGACGTGTCCTCCGTATAAGCGAGTGGTGCCGGGCAATAGGGAAAATAGGGTTTAAGCGCTTTTAGCACGCGGTATTCCCGTCCCATGTCATGGGCACTTTTTACCTTGGAACCAAATGGCGGACGCCTCAAAACCAGTTCGCGCTCGCCCACTCTCAGGCAATAGGTCAGATTCGAATACCCGCCTGGAAACTGAAGAACCTCTATATCGCCGGAGAGTCCTGGAATCGAATCCTTCAGAAACATCTCCACTTTCTTCTCGTCCAGCTCTTCTCCTTTACGGATAGTCACCGCCTGATCGGCTGCTTTCATTTGTCTGCTCCCGATGATCTGTTAATCCTGATATTTTTTCAACAATCGCTTGGCCACGGATAATTTGTGCACTTCATCCGCGCCATCATAAATACGGGCAGCTCTTTCATGCCTGTAGTAATGGGATAAAATCGTATCATCTGACATTCCAAGGCCACCGTGCACCTGAATGGCATTATCAATCACGTGCTGCATGGTGTTGGCAACCACATATTTGATCATGGAAATTTCGTCTCTCGCTGCCTTGGCGCCATATTTTTCAATTGCCCAGGCCGCATGAAGGGTCATGAGACGGGCAGCCTGAATTTCAGCCGCAGATTCAGCGACCCATTGCTTGACAATATCTCTGGAAGCCAGCGTCCGGCCATCTGGCCTGATTTTTCTTATATTGGCATATCTGCACATCAGTTCAAAGGAACGCTTGCATATTCCCAGCCACCTCATGCAATGATGGATTCGACCCGGTCCTAATCTGTCCTGGGCAATGACAAATCCCTGACCTTCAGGCCCCAGGAGATTTTTCTGCGGCACCCTGCAGGACTGGTAGAGAATTTCACCATGACTCATATAGTCATCGCCTGCGTGCCCCATTACCGGAATATTCCTGACAAGATTGAACCCTTTTGTGTGTGTGGGAACAATAATCATACTGGCCTGAAGATAGGTGGGCGCCGTCGGGTTTGTCACGGCCATAACAATCGCAAATTCGGAGTTGTCCGCCGCAGAGGAATACCACTTATGACCGTTTATCACATAATCATCACCGTCTTTTACAGCTGTGGTTTCCATCATCACCGGATTTGAACCCGGCATATCGACTTCTGTCATGGAAAAACAGCTTCTGATTTTGCCGTCCACAAGAGGCAGGAGATATTTTTTCTTCTGTTCATCTGTGCCGTATTTGTGAAGAATTTCTATATTTCCGGCATCAGGTGCCTGACAGCCGAAGACATAATGGCCCAATGGGCTTTTTCCCAATGCTTCGGATATCAGGCCATGTTCAACAAGATCAAATCCGGCACCTCCTATTTCGATTGGCTGATTGGGCGCCCACAGTTCCATCTTCTTGACCATTTTTCTCTTTTCTTCAAGAACAGGAACCATTTTTTTGAAATCACACGTAAAAAATTCAGGTTCGAGTGGGATCAATTCCTTGTCGACAAATTCATCGATCATCTCAAGAACAGTGACCATTTTTTCGGAAACAGCAAAATCCATTAACACGCCTCCTTTTGATAGTGGGGAGACAAAATCTCCCCGTTTATTTTACAACCCGCCAAATGCGTCATTTGAGATTTCCACGGCCGCATTGCTTGAAGCGGTGATGGCATCCATCCGGCCCAATGTTCCGGGAAGAACGGTCTCTATGAAAAATTTGGCCGTCATAACCTGCCCCTGATAAAAATCCACATCTTTTTTCTTGCCGCCATCAACTTTGGGTGCGGCAATAGAAGCTCGCCAGAGAAGCATCCATGCCATGGTCATATCCCCCATGACTTCAAGAAAAGGATGGGCAAAGGCATATGCGGTTTTGAAATTTTCAGATCTGGCCTTGCTGCCGATATGGGAAGCGGTTTCGGCAAACCGGACAAGGGCTTTTTCCAAATCATCCGCCATTTTTTCAAGACCTGTGATGGTTTTGGATTGGGAAATAATTTTTTTGATTTCATCTATAAAGTTCATAAAAATTTTGCCCTTTTCCATGCCCAGTTTTCTTCCCAGGAGGTCCATGGCCTGAATCCCGTCTGTGCCTTCATAAATCGATGTGATACGGCAGTCTCTGGTCAGTTGTTCCACCGGATATTCACGGGTGTACCCGTATCCGCCGTAAACCTGCATGGCCATGGAGCAGACTTCAAACCCTCTCTGGCTGCAATAGGCTTTTACAATAGGTGTCAGAAGCTCTGTGAACCCTTTTGCGATGGCCTGTTTTTCCGCGTTCTGCTCCGTTTCGATCATGTCAAAACATTTGGACACGTAATAGGTAAGGCTTCTCATGCCATCCACATGGGACTTCATCCAGAGGAGCATTCGTCTCACATCCGGGTGGTTGATAATGGCCACAGGTTGTGCATCTCGGTCTTTCCCGGCGACAAGATCGCGTCCCTGAATGCGTTCTCTCGCATAATTCACCGCGTAAAGATAGGCTTCCGCCCCATAACAGAATCCCTGGAAACCCACATTCAGACGGGCTTCATTCATCATGTGGAACATGACTTTCATGCCTTCATTTTCCTGGCCCAGAAGTAGACCGCGGCATTTTCCCTTGCTGCCCATGGCCATGACGCAGGTGGAGCTTGAGTGTATTCCCATTTTCTCTTCCACACCGGTACACACGATATCATTGGGCTCTCCCATGCTGCCATCTTCATTCACCCAGATTTTGGGTACAATGAAAATGGAGATGCCTTTTGTTCCGGCTGGCGCACCTTCGATCCTTGCAAGGACAGGATGAATAATATTATCCGTGAGGTCGTGTTCACCGTTGGTGATGAATATTTTCTGGCCGGTAATGCTGTAGGTGCCATCCGCATTTTTAACGGCAGATGAGGTTAATGCGCCGACATCGGAACCGGCTTCCGGTTCTGTCAAGAGCATGGTGCCGCCCCATTCGCCGGAATAAAGCTTTTTCAAAAACACCTCTTTTTGTTTGTCCGTGCCGTAAAGTTCTACCATTTTACCGGTGCCATGGCCCATGATGCCATAATTCGCCAGGCAGTAGTTGGCAAACAGATATTCGAGTGCGGCCCGCGCCACAAGTGAGGGTAATCCCTGGCCGCCATATTCGGGATCTTCCTGAAGTGCAGTCCATTCACCTTCAAGGAGGAGTTTATGTGGTTTATGATAGCATTCGGGAACCGTTACCTTCCCGTTTTCAAATTTCACCCCTTCCCGATCGCCGATGCTGTTCGTGGGAAGAATTTCCTTGATTGCCAGGTTTCTTGCCTCGTTAATGGTCATATCAACGGTTTTTTTATTTAACCCGGCAAACTTTTCGTGTTTGATCAATTCCTCCACACCCAGTTGTTCGAACAGGACAAAATCGACGTCACGTCTGTCCGCAAGTACTTGTGCCATAATCATTCTCCTTGTTTTATATGTTAATCTGTAAAATATTTTGTCTGCATATCCACGGTCACCGTATCCGGATCAAGAAGCCTTTTTTCAAGTCCTAAATTTTTCGGCAGTTCGTATCCGAAAAAGTAACGGCATGTATGGAGCTTTCCCTGGTAAAAATTCGTGTCATTCTCCGAACATTTTTTGCCTAATGCGGTATCGGCGACAATGGCCTGGGTAAGCCACTGCCAGGCAATGGTGACATTACTGAACATCTCGAGATAAAGCGTGGCATCGGAGAGAAAAACCTCCGGCCCTTTTTCCCTGGCGATTTTCACAAGGGCGCCTGTAACCTTTTCAAGGGTTTCTAAAGATGCCTTTAATTCACCGGCCAGATGGTTTAATCCTTCCTTTTCTAATGCTTTTTTGATCGTTTCATTCACTTCGTCAATGAACAGCAAAAAGGCTTTTCCGTTTGACATGGTCACTTTCCGGCCCAGAATATCCATACCCTGTATGCCTGTCGTCCCCTCATGAATGGGATGAATGCGTGTATCCCGGTAGTGCTGTTCCACAGGAAAATCATCGCAGTACCCATAACCGCCCAGGCATTGAATACTCTGGCTCACAGAAAGACAAGCCATTTCAGAAGGATACGTTTTGGCAATCGGAGTTAATATTTCAAGAAGCAGATGGTACTTCTCGCCATTTTCAGGATCGGCAATTTTCAAATCCGCATACTTGAAACACTGCATGATGAGTGAAAGCGCCCCTTCGGAAACCGCGCGCTGAAATAATAGCATGCGTTTCACGTCGCTGTGCTCGATAATGGGTATCATGGGCGTTGACGGATCTTTCTGATCCGGTCGCCGTCCCTGCCGTCGCCCTTTTGTGTATTCAAGTGCGGCATAATAGGCGGCCGTGGCAATAGATGTTGCAGCAAGTCCCACGCCAAGCCGTGATTCATTCATCATCTGAAACATATAGAAAAGGCCCTTGTTCGGTTCTCCAACAAGGTAACCCATGCAATCGTTTTTCTCGCCAATGGCAAGCTGGGTGATCGGACATCCTCTGTAACCCATTTTATGAAAAATCTGGGAAACGGCAACATCATTTGACACAAGCTTTCCGTCGGCACTGATCCGTTTTTTAGGCACAATAAAAAGTGAAATCCCTTTAACACCTGCAGGCGCACCTTCAATTTTGGCCAGCATCAGATGCACGACATTGTCCACCCCATTATGGTCACCTGCGGAAATAAACACCTTCTGACCCTTGATTTTATAAATGCCATCTGTCACAGGATAAGCCATTGTGGTGATATCGGCAAGACCGCTTCCGGCTTCCGGTTCAGTTAACGCCATGGTTCCCTGCCAGACACCATTCAACAGATTGGGCAGATAGGTTTTTTTCTGGTCTTCGTTCCCGAAACTTGCGATCAGATTGGCTGCGCCCCGGGCCAGCTCCGGATACACGGATGCAGAATAATTGGACGCACAAAAAATATGGCTGCAGATGCCGGCCATGATCCAGGGAAGCTGTTCACCATCTAAATCATAGGGGAAAATCGACGCAATCCATCCCCCTTCACCAGCCTCTCTCATGATTTTTTTCACATGCGGGTGCACATGAACCTCATTGTTGATCATTTCAGGCGGTTTCCTGTCCATCTCTTCAAATATCGGATGCATCAGCGTTTTAGACAGTTTCATGGCCGCATCAATAATCATGTCAAATGTTTTTCTGCTGTGTGCCTTGTAATACGGATATGTTGTCAGACTATCCGCTGCAAGCACTTCAAACAGGGTAAACCTGATATTCCGATCACTTACAAATCTGGTTGCCATACTATCTCCTCTTATTGTTAAATGGGTGATACCACCCGACATGTTTTCCGAAATGCAAGAAAAATAGATCTGATCGCATTCTGAGTGACATTCAACTTACCAGTGAATGAAAAACCAAGTCAACAGGTTTTTAAAAAAAATCATGCCTTCTTCAATATATGTATAGATAATTCACGAAAACATCTGAAAATATATGGTAAAAATAGCAAGACACCTATCGGTTTATCTATCAGACCGAACCCTGCATTCAACAAAATCCATACCATGAAAATTATAAAAAAATAATTTTACACTTGAATATCCCTCAATAATCTGTTTGAATGCCTTACAATTATAAAAACCGAGGGACAAGCCTATGATCAGCACGACAGAACCCGTTACCAAAAAGGAAAAAATTCTCAAGACCGCGGTTGAAATTTTCTGTAAAAAAGGCAAAAAGTCTACCATCGCTGAAATCGGTGCTGGCGCAGAAGTGACGGATTCAATCATTTATCACTATTTCAAGAACAAGGAAGATCTTCTGTTTCATGCCGCCGGTGAGCAACTGAAAGAAATGACGGCGCTTGTGATCGATCAGTTGAAAGATATTCATGATCCGGTCGATAAAATAAGGAAATTCGCCTGGTATCAGTTGTATTTTCATGATATCAATCCCCATTATACCAATCTGACTGTGTTCGAATGCCGGACAAATAAAAGCTTTTTTGACCATGAGGCATTTCAGTATTTTCGTGACTGGACCCGAATTCTGAAAGATATTGTCACAGACGGCATTTGTTCCGGGGTATTTCACCCGAGTGTGGATATACCGATTTTCAGAGATGCGTTTTTTGGCCTCCTTGATATGGAAAGCATCCATTCACTTGCCGCTTTTGAAACCGAAAACGTCCAAAATGATGTTGATGATATTTTATACCTCCTTCTTCCGGTACTTACAAATTATTTTTGCCCAAAGGCCAATCAATTGACAAAATCAGAGCGGATTCTTTTTGCCGCAGAAACGATTTTTGCTGAAAAAGGGTATGACAGCACGACCATGATTGATATATCCCTGATGGCCAAAGTGGCTGAAGGGACCATATACGAATATTTTAAAAACAAGGATGATCTGTTGTTTTCAACGCTCCAGCACCGCATCCGAAAAAACAATATTGTCCTTTCAGATGTCACGTCAAATCAAAATCCCTTTTCCCGATTGAGATTTTTCATCCAGAATCATCTGTTTCACTTTATCGATCATCCGGAATTCATGAAAATATTTCTTTTTGATGGTATCTTCAATCGAAAATTTTATAAGTCAAAGGCTGCTCCCGATTTTATCAAATATGTGGAGACACTTTATCCCATACTGGATGAAGGGAAAAAGGACGGGAGTTTCAAACCGGACATCAACAACAGGGTGTTTAAAAATATTTTTTTAGGCTTGACAAGTCATATGGCTTTGAGATGGCATCACAAAACAGGAATCACTGAACCCATCAAGTTCCAGGAGATGAAAAAAGCCATCCAGATGCTTTTGAGAGCGGTTACCAATGAATAGGCGAATAAATTTTTAACTCAAAAAAGGAGAACACCATGTCTAAAATCAGATTTGATGAAAGAGTGGCTATCGTTACCGGTGCAGGCGCAGGAATCGGTAGAGAATACGCACTGGAACTGGCCAGGCGGGGAGCAAAAGTCGTCGTAAACGACCTGGGCGGTGCAAGAGACGGCTCAGGTGGCAATTCATCTGCGGCAGATGCCGTTGTTTCAGAAATAAAAAAAGCGGGTGGAGAGGCTGTAGCCAATTACGACAACGTCGCCACCATGTCAGGCGGTGAAAATATTGTAAAAACAGCAGTAAATGCGTTTGGCAAGGTTGATATTCTAATCAACAATGCGGGCATTCTAAGGGACAAATCCTTCCTCAAGATGACGGAAGCCGAATGGGATGCGGTTATCGCTGTCCATTTGAAGGGTGCGTTCTGTGTGACCCAGCCCGCAGCCAAAGCCATGAAGGATAACAATTATGGCCGGATCATCTTCACGTCGTCCACATCCGGGCTTTACGGCAATTTCGGCCAGACCAACTATGGTGCAGCCAAAATGGGTGTTGTGGGGATCATGAACACCCTTAAACTGGAAATGGCCAAATACAACGTGAAAGTAAACGCCATTGCGCCTACGGCCTACTCCCGGATGACGGCGGATGTCTTCCCTGAGGAAATGGGCAAAAAACTACAGCCCAAATTTAATGTTCCGCTGGTACTTTATCTCTGCTCAGAAGACAACAACGAAACCGGCAGAACCTATGTGATGGGTGCCGGATGGTATGGCCGGACAGCTGTTGTATGTGCGGAAGGTGCATGTCTTGGGGATGCAAAAAGGGATATATCCGTTGAAGAAATCAGGGAAAGTTTCTCGAAAATCGATAAGCTTGAAAAAGCGGAACCGGCAAACAGCGGTGCGGATATCTTTAAATATATGGGGCCGCTGCTTTCTTAAGGAGACGACATGGCAGAAGACATTTACGTGAAACTGGGGGAGCGATTGAACAAAAACTTCATGAGAATGCCTTTAGGAGAACCGGTATTGGCATTCTTGCGAAAGGTATTTACAGAAGAACATGCGGCAATAGGCGCAAATCTTCCCATGGGGGCCCACTCGTTAAGTCATCTCTCCCGGGTTCTCCATCGCGATCCGAATGAACTGTATGCCATATTTGACAAGATGGCGGACAAGGGGCTCATCTTCATACACGTTAACGGCTCAGGTGAAAAAGAGTATTCCCTGCCGCCCTTTTTTCCGGGAATCGTCGAATTTCAGTCCATGCGAGGCACTGAAACAGAAGAAGACATCGACATAGCCCACACCATCAGGAAAATGATGGCATACCTGAATGAACTGGGCAAGGACCTGTTTAATAATCCGGATGCCGCCAATAAAATTATTCCTGCGGCCTTGCGGACACTCACCGTGGAAAGAGAGCTGCCTCAGGATTCGACAACCATCCTTCCTTTTGAACAGGTCAGTGCCATCATCGAAAAAGAAACGTCTTTTGCCACCGTATACTGCCATTGCCGCCACAATGAAAAACTGACGGGAAATCCATGCGCCATTCCAAATGTCCCTGAACGGACCTGCTTTTATTTCGGAGAAGTGGCGGACTTCATGATCGAAAGAGAATTCGCAAAACGGATCACCAAAGAAGAGTGCATGGGTATCCTTAAAAAATGCGAAGAAGCTGGGCTGGTGCACAACATCAACAACTATCTCGGGAGAACACTTGTCCTTTGCAACTGCTGCAGCTGCTGCTGCGATTTTCTGGTTCGAATGAAAAAATACAGAGGGCTCAGAAGCATTGCCCCATCCAATTTTATCGTAAGTGTTGATCAGGAAAACTGTATCGGGTGCGGCACCTGTATTTCAAGATGTCAGATGGAGGCACTTTCTCTTGAAGATGATACTGTATCCCTGACCGAAAGCTATTGCATCGGGTGCGGCAACTGTGTATCCACCTGCCCCGAGGATGCTCTTAAAATGATTCGGCATTCAGACCATAAACCGATCGAACTCAAGTTTGAATTCCCGGGGCTGGGATTGTAATATGGTTTATCTGCTCCTTTGAACAGATCAATGTCCCTTAAAATGATCCATGGCGCGACTGGTGCCCAGCATATCGCCCAAAAGGTCTGTCAGTGCCGCAGGAAGCGCTTTGACCAGGGGAACGACCTTGACCATGAAAGGGAGTTTCAGATAGGTTCTTTCCTTTTTCATGGCCAGAATCACTTTTTCCGCCACATCATCCGGGTCAAGAATGGGATTCAGAAGCGGGGCCTTGAACCCTGTGAACATGCCGGTATCGATAATAGACGGGCACACACAGGTCACTTTGACGCCTTTTGACCCGAATTTTTTCATTTCCATCCT
>JAHIVH010000085.1 GCA_018816735.1 Pseudomonadota bacterium
AAGCGTTTCCTTCGCTATATCAAGCGACTTTTGAAAGCAGGAACAATGGACAATGGTAATTTTATTGTTAGTGCTGAGGGCGTTCCTCAGGGATCGGTGTGTAGTCCGGCACTTGCAAACATTTTTGCCCATGCAGTGTTAGATGACTGGTTTGAAAAGGTTGTCAAAGGACATTGCAAAGGTAAAGTTTCATTGTTCAGATATGCTGATGATGCGGTAATCTGCTGCGAGCATAAATATGATGCAGACCGAATAATGGATGTAATAGGTAAAAGAATGTCCAGGTATAAATTAAAGCTCAATGAAGAAAAGACGCATATGGTAAGGTTTGACCGAAGTAATCGTCGAGAAAGTGATACCTTTGATTTTCTTGGATTCACATTTTACATGGGACTGAGCAAGAAAGGTCACGCAGTCACGAAAATAAAAAGTAGCGGAAAGAAGATACGGATTAAACTCAAAAATGTCAATGAATGGTGCAGAAAGAACCGTAATAAATATAGGTTACGGGAACTCTGGGAGAAATTTTGCGTTAAACTGCGGGGTCATATTCAATACTATGGGATTTCATCCAATAGCCAGGCAGTAGGTAATTTTAAGAGAAAGGCGATATGTATATTTGTTAAATGGCTCAAAAGACGCAGTCAGAGAAATACGATGACAAATGAAAAGTTTAAAAAGTACATGCAAATATATCCAGCACCAAGAGTTCAGGTTCACCACCGACTGTTCTGATAAAGTAACGAAGTCAAAGGGTAAATCGTGAGCCTATTGCCTTAATAGGGCACGATGGGTTCTAACGGGGGTTGTGTCAGGCGACTGGCATTTCTACCCAATCAAGAGGAATTCTATCAATTTTAAGATACAGCACAAAACCTCCATAAAAATTGCCGGGGAGTATGACGGTTTAAGAAGAAGTCCGCCTGTCATCGATTCCGCTCTATGCAAGCGTTCGTGTCAATTTTTCCGGACTTTTTTGCCGAAGGCCCCAAAAAAGCTCCCCCCCATTCTTGCGGCCCACCTCGCACTCTTTTATCGTGAGGGCGGTTAACCAGTCTTCTATATCATGCTTTTGGTATCCATGGCCACCACCTTATTAATGCTCAGTTCATTGGAGGCGATGTGTTTTTCTGGATTGAAAAATTTTCAACAAATCTGTGATGTTCTGTTTGTCGATCACCTCATGTTAATAGGCGAGGTGCAGTGAATCGTTGGTTCCGTTCAGTCCCTATCGGTAAAAAAAAGGTTTGGATCGTGTTGAGCATCCCCCGCGTTTTTTGTTCATTATGTAATGTGATTTGACAGGTTAAACTCAAATTCGCACAACCTCGACGATCATATACCAAAACCTTTGAGCGTTACGTTTTAGATGTTGGGTAATAGCCAAGGGATCACCAAATACCGTTGCCGCTTTTTCTTCAAATGAATATTTCAGGAATCGGACCCGTTTGACCCGTGTTTTGCAAAAAAAAGATGGGTGTTGCAAGATTTCGGGAAATACTATATTGAAGAAATTTTTGAAATCAGGATTAACGAATAGTGGCCACAAGACTGTTTCGTTAAATATTTTTTCCGTTTGGTGAAGCGGCAAATGGTGTGGTGTGAAGATTAATTCGAAAAGATGGTGTGAGGTCATAAAATGAAATACTGGCGGGTCCCTCTTGATACTGGTGAAATCCAGGTAACCCGGGGCAGGGTGCACATTATCGAAGAGCGGTGCAAAGGCTGTGGGTATTGCATTGAATATTGCCCGCGGGAGGTGCTGCAGTTTTCCAGGAAATTTAACAAAAAAGGATATCATCCGCCTGAAGTTAAAGAGGAAGAGTGCCTGAACTGCCATTATTGCGAGCTTTTATGTCCGGAATTTGCCATCTTTTCCATTGCTGCTGAAAAGGCAGAATCATGAACAACGAAAAAATGACAGGTGTGAACGAAAAATGAAATCACATGTGCTCACCGGTGAACATTTCATCAATGGCGACGAGGCCTGCGCTGAGGGTGCCATTGCGGCCGGATGCAAGTTTTTCGGCGGATATCCCATTACACCGGCAACAGAAGTGGCTGAGCAGATATCGATCCGTCTGCCCCAGGTGGGAGGGACTTTTATCCAGATGGAAGATGAAATCGCAGCCATGACGTCCATTTTAGGCGCGGCCTGGACCGGGGTGAAAAGTATGACTGCAACTTCAGGTCCCGGATTCAGTCTGATGATGGAAACCGTGGGGCTTGCAGTGGTGACGGAAACGCCTTGCGTCGTGGTCAATGTCCAGCGGGCAGGTCCTTCCACCGGGCTTCCCACCCAGGGGGCGCAGGCAGATATGATGCAGGCGCGTTGGGGGTCTCATGGCGATTATGAAATTATTGCCCTTGCACCGTCTTCCCCCCAGGAGATGTTCGATCTGACCATTACCGCCTTTAACCTGAGCGAGACCTATCGAACACCTGTGTTTATCATGTCCGATGAGATTGTGGGGCATATGAGCGAGAAGGTGATTATACCTGAGGCCAGGAAGATCAAGACGGTTTCTCGTCCCAGACCCACGGGTCGAAAGGACCGGTTCCTGCCCTACAAGCCTGGGCCAAACGGCGTGGCCCCCATGCCGGCCATCGGTGATGGCTATAATGTGCATGTGACCGGATTGACCCATGATGAAAAGGGCTATCCGGTGATGTCCGTGGAAACCCAGAAGGAGATGATGGCGCGGCTGCTTGGAAAAATTCGGAACAATCTGGACGACATCATCCTGACCGAGGAACACCGGCTGGAAGACGCGGACATTGTCGTCGTATCCTACGGCGTTTCCGCACGCACCGCCTATACGGCCGTGGAAGAAGCCCGCCAGATGGGGATAAAGATGGGGCTTTTGCGCCTGATCACGGTCTGGCCGTTTCCGGAAGAAAAAATCAGAAGCCTGGCCAAAAGGGTCAAAGGTTTTATTACCGTGGAGATCAACATGGGGCAGATTTGCCGTGAGGTACAGCGTTTTGCAGGATTGACGCCGACCTATCTGGCCGGCCATCCAGGTGGGGCCATTATCCCTCCGGAAGATGTATTGAAAATTGCAAAGGAGGCCCTGGCATGAAAAACAGCAGCACAACAGCAACCCCCCATCCTTTGGAGGATCTGGTCCGCATGGACCGCATCCCCCATATCTGGTGCTCGGGGTGCGGCACAGGTTCGGTATTCACGTCCTGCCTGACAGCCATCAAGCAGAGCGGCATTCCCTACAATCAGTTTGCCATGGTCTCCGGCATCGGATGCTCCGGGCGCGGGGCCGGTTATATCAACATCGATTCTTTTCATACCACCCATGGCAGGGCAATCCCATTTGCCACCGGTATCAAGATGGCCCGGCCTGATCTGAAGGTGATTGTGTTCTCCGGAGATGGCGATCTTTGCGCCATCGGCGGCAACCATCTGATCCATGCGGCCCGGCGAAACATGGACATCATCGTGATTTGTGTCAACAATTTGACCTATGGCATGACCGGCGGCCAGGTGGCAGCCACGACGCCTTTCAAGGCCAAATCCTCAACCACGACCCTTGGCAACCCGGATACACCGTTTAATTTGCCATTGCTGGCCTATGCAGCCGGCGCCACTTATGTGGCCAGATGGACCATGCTCCATGCCCGCGACCTGACGGACGCCGTTCAGACGGCCATCGCCCGCAAAGGGTTTTCATTTATCGAAGTGCTCTCTCCCTGTCCCGTCAATTTCGGACGGCGTAACCGGGAAAAATCCCTGGATACCCTTCGAAAATACCATGAGAACACCATTGTCAAAAACGGCGCCCATCCTTCTGAACTGGATGTCGATTTCAACAAGGGTGTGATTCTGGGCACATTTGTCAACGTGGACCGGCCCACCTGCGACGAAGTCTATAGAAAGATGTACTGGCCCGCCGAGGAGCCAAAAGAACAACGAAAAACCGGATAACAGGCTATGACCAAAGAAATTCAAAAACAGGAAGTGATTGTAACCGGGTTTGGCGGCCAGGGAATTGTGCTGGCCGGTAAAATTTTGGGTATGGCGGCGGCTCTGGGCGATCATAAGGAAAGCACCCTGGTCCAGTCTTACGGACCTGAATCCAGAGGGGGAGCCTGTTGCGCCCAGGTGATCATCTCCAACCGGATCATTCAGTATCCCTATGTCAAAACCGCTGATGCGCTGATCTGCATGTCCCAGTCGGCCTATGAGAAATATAAGGATCAGCTCAAGCCAGAGGGATATCTCATTACAGACAGGGACCTGGTGACGCCGGACGGCTGCCGAGAGTTCTTCGATATCCCGGCCACCCGAATGGCCGAGGAGCTTGGCCGGAAAATGATGGCCAACATTATCATGCTGGGATTTGTCACGGCGATTACCGCCCTGGTTTCAAAGGCAGCTGCCCAGGAAGCCGTGCAATCTTCCGTACCCAAAGGCACCGAAGAGATGAATCTCAAAGCCTTTACCAAAGGATTTGAGTATGGCGTGTCCAAATTGAAAGGAAAAGAAAAGAAAGCCACAGGTCAGATAGGAGTCACGTCATGAAATCCTTAAAAGACCGATTACAGACGGTACTCGTGCTTGGCGCAACACCGGCAGGTATCGCCGCCACCAATAAACTGGGGGAACTGGGCATTTCCGTAACTCTCGTGGATGCAGACGTTGACCTGGATGAAAAACTGGCCCAGGATAAATGGCGGCTTCAAAACGGAACATCCTTTAATTTCGCCCACCGTCCCGGACTGATCCGTATCCTTAGAAACCCCCGGATCAAATGTGTATTGCCGGCACGGGTGGACGGGATCAAGCATAATCCCCAGGGCTTCAGTGTGAGATTGACCCGGTTGCAGACGTTTGTGGATGCGGAAAAATGTATTTTATGCGGCCGGTGCCAGGAGATTTGTCCGATTGAAATCAATGGAGAGGGGGATAAGGCCGTTCAGTATCACGGCCGTTTCAGCCTGCCCGGACGACCGGTCATCGACAAACGGCGTATGCCGCTTTGCCGGGCAAACTGCCCGCTTGGGGTGAATGCACAAGGGTATATCGCTCTGGCCAAAGCCGGGAAATATGCTGAGGCATTGGCACTGATCCGGGAAAATAACATTCTTCCCGGTGTGTGCGGACGCATCTGCACCCACCCTTGCGAGACAGAATGCCGTCGGGAACAGCTGGATGAAGCTGTCTCCATCCGTGCCATCAAGCGGTTTCTGGCCGACTATGAAACCCTGCATCCGGAAGATGTCAAACTGCCTGCTGAAAGAAAAAATCGTACGGAAAAGGTGGCTGTTATCGGTTCCGGCCCGGCCGGACTGGCCGCAGCTGCCCAGATGGCCAAAGCCGGCTGTCAGGTGAGCGTCTTTGAAAAAGAAGAAAAGCCCGGCGGTCTGCTTCGTTATGGCATTGGTGCCCACCGTCTGCCCCGGGAAATTCTCGATACCGAACTGGCCTATATCGAAAAATTGGGTGTATCTTTTGTCCTGTCCCGTCCGGTGAATCTGGGGGCGGATCTGGCAGAGATTCGGAAAAGTCATGATGCCGTGCTCGTCACTACCGGTTCCTGGAAGGATCGGAAACTGGGGGCAGAAGGCGAAGAGCTGGAGGGGGTTGAAGGCTGCCTGTCGTTTTTGAGCCGTTTCTACCGAGAGCAGATAACGCGCCTGAACCAGAAGGTAGCTGTCATTGGAGATGGCAATGCTGCATTTGATCTGGCCAGAACCCTTGCCCGCCTGGGTGCCCAGGTTTTGCTGGTATCCTGGTTTGCAAAAGATCAGATTCCGGCCGACGCCGAAGAGATCAAGGGCGCTCTGGAAGAAGGGGTTGTCATCCTGGACCAGACCCAGGTGACGGCTTTTGAAGGAGATAACCTTGTATTGAGACATCTCAGATGTCACCCTACCCGACCGGGAACCCCTGATGCCAAGGGAATAGCCTGGCCGGTTTTGCGGGAAGATGAAAAACCTTTCACCCTGGAAGTTGACAAGGCCTTTGTGGCCATCGGACAATCCAATCCGGAATTGCCGGAAGACGGTCTTCAAGTGAACGGTTTTGGCTATATTTCCGTAAATGAAGATTGTCAGACCAGTTTGGCCGGCGTGTATGCGGCAGGAGACGTGGTAAGCGGACCCTCCACGGTGGTTCAGGCCATGGCTGCCGGAAAGGGAGCGGCCGATCAGATATTAAAAAACCTGTGCCGGATTCCTGTACCAAATTTAACGACGCGCCCTGTAGATAAAGAATTCCCTGAAATCGGCCCACATGCGGCCGTTCAGAAACGAACGCCCATGCCGGAAAAACGGCCCGTAAACCGCCAGGAGAACTTCTCCGAAGTGGCTCTGGGGCTTTCCGAGGCGGATGTGGCTTATGAAGCCCAAAGATGCCTTCAGTGCGGTGTCTGCGCGGAATGTTTGCAGTGCCTGGATGTCTGCAATACTATAAAAGCCATTCATCATGATGAAACTGAACAGTCGACTGTGGAACATGCCGGCGTGCTGATCATCGCCGACCCGAATCTGGCACCAACCATACGGGGAGAAGACGTCATCCGCACCTATGGGGGCAAATCTTCCCAGACCGATATCCATGCCATGGTTCTGAGCGGTTTTGCCGCCGCAGCCCGGGCCATGGTTCTTCTGGGCGGCGCTTATCCCATGCAGAAAGGCTATGGGGTTTCTTTTTCACCCCAGGAACCAGCTCCCGGTGATCCGGATCGTATCGGCGTCTTTGTCTGCAACTGCAACCACTCCCTGGGATGGCTGCCGGCCATGGATACGTATGTGGCGAGCCTGGGCGCCGTCAGGAATGTGGTGCATACCGAAGTGATGACCTCGGCCTGCACGCCCGAAGGCTCGGCTTCCATCGTGAAACAGGTTCGGGATAAAGGCATCACACGGATGGTATTGGGGGCTTGCGTCTGCTGTTCTCTTGATTTTATCTGCAGCGCCTGTACCGACCAGAGAAGTCGCCTGAAACAGGCCATTTTTTCCGCAAGCGGCATCAGCCGGGCCATGGTGGTCACCAGAAATATCCGGGGCGAAGCCCTGAGTCTTTTGAAAAAAGAACCGGATCAGGCACTGAAAAAATTCAAGGGGCTGCTTAAACGTTCGGTGAGTCTGACCAAAAGTCTCAGGCCTTTTGCCGCGCCGGTAAGAAATTATAATTTTGCCGCAGCCGTGATTGGTGTCTCTGAGGCCGCAGTTGAGGCGGCGCTGACGCTTTCCCGAACCGGTATGGACGTTTTTATGTTTTCAAACAGCGATCCGGTTCCGTCAGAATTGACCGAACAACCCAACATCCATTGTTTTATGGATGCCAAAGTAAATCAGTTGAGCGGCACTCTGGGGGATTTTAAGATAGATATGAAGACCGGCGACTACCAGCAGAGCCTTCGGGTGGGTACGGTCATACTGGGGGAACGCTCCCGGCAGCAGATCTGCTATATCCACCAGGAGGGGCTGGCCGGACAGCCAATCGCAAGCAGCATGCAGCAAAAAGGGGTTGGCGGGGTTCCCTATTTTTATCCGGGCATGACCTCCATATCGGGCCTGTTTCTGGCCAATCCGCCAGGTATTCGCATGCCCGGTAATGAGAAGGGAGAGGCGGCGGCTATTCTGGCGGCAGCCGTAATGCCCCGCGGGCCGAGAAGAAGCAAAGGATACACCGTCGTTATCGATTCGGAACGCTGTCGTGGCTGTGGGCGCTGCTCGGCCATATGCCCCTTCCAGGCGGTGACCATGATGGAAAACGGTCTGGGTGGATGGCACGCGGTGGTGGATGAGGCATTTTGCAAGGGATGTGGCAATTGCACATCGGTCTGTCCCACATGTGCGGCCGACAGCCCGTATCGCGACCAGTCCTTTTTTGAACAAACCCTGGAGGAGATTCTGCTTCAGGAATGATGGTGATGGACAGCCTTTATAAGAGATGAACATGGAGAATTATAAAATTATTCTGTTTTTATGTAACTGGGGCCCTCATGCCGCGTATCAGGGTCTTCAGGACAATGGTTATCAGATTCCTTCGGAAATCAAGATGGTGAGTATTCCGTGCACGGGCAGAATCAGCAAGGCCATCCTGTTCAAGGCCTTTGAGATGGGTGCCGATGGTGTTGCCATTGTGGGATGTTGCTCCGGAGCCTGTCGTTATGGCAGCGGCACGGACACCGCCGAAAACAATACAATAGATACTCGAAGCATTCTTGAGCTTCTGGGAATGGGACAGGAGCGCATGCGGCTGGCCACTTTTCTTCCGGATGAAAGCACAGCCCTTAAGGATTTTCTGGCGGATTTCTGTCAACAGATCAAGATGCTTGGTAAAAGCCCGGTATCCCCGGTTCAGCCCACATCCCAGGATATGCCCCCGGAAACGGTTCAGCAGGTTCTGACCAGGCATGACGCCTACAGCTGCCAGGATTGCGGCAAATGTACGGCTTCCTGCCCCCTTGCCCTTAGCGGAAAATCCTATTCTCCCCGAACTCTGGTAAACAGCATTATCCAGGGCAATGGTAACAGGGAGCAGATTTACAAAGACCTTCAGGCATGTCTTACCTGCGGTATTTGCTTTGAGAGGTGCCCGTCAGATGTCAATTTTCCGGAATTTGTCCGGGATATGCGCGGCGTTCTTTTTCAGGCTGATGGCATGGAAAGCGGCCGGCAGCCCCATGGCGGTTTTTTTCAGTCCCTCATGCGGACCATGACTTCTCCGGCACTCAAGACATCACGCTGGGATTGGCTGCCCGATGACATCCGTCTGGATGATCAGAGTCCCATTTTGTTTTTCGGCGGCTGTGCACCGTATTTTGATGTTTTTTTCAGGCGGCATCAGAAGGTTCAGACCAGAGATATCATTGCGGACAGCCTGAGGCTTCTCAATTTTTTCGATGTTCAGCCAAGGCTTCTTCCGTCAGAGAGGTGTTGCGGCCATGATCTGCTCTGGTCCGGTGACCGTGTGAATTTTATGAGGCTGGCCAAACTGAATGTGGAGATGATCCAGGATCTGGGTGTGAAAACCGTGATTACGGCCTGCCCCGAGTGCTATCAAACCCTTTCGACACAATACGTGCTGCAGGGGCTTTCTCCTGCTTTTACCGTGACCCACCTGTATGACTTTCTTGAAAAAGAAATCGATAAAGGCGCGGTGAACTTCAAACAGCTGGACAGAAAGATCACCTATCAGGATGCCTGTCGGCTCAACCGGATGGAAAATGTGCGGGAGCTGCCGCGCAAACTGGTTCGGCGCCTTTCTGTAAAGAATTTTTCGGAAATGAAAGATGCCGGCCAGTCAGCCCTTTGTTGCGGCAATTGTGCCTGGACAGGCTGTGATGCCCACAGCAAGGCCTTGCAGGTCAAACGTATCCGTCAGGCAAAGGAGACGGGGAGTGATCTTATGGTGACCTCGTGCCCCAAATGCCAGATTCATCTGCGTTGCGCCATGGAAGATCCGTTTCTGGGAGAAGAACTGAAAATGGAAATGGTCGATCTGACCACGCTGATTGCAAAGACCATTTATTACGATTAGCCATGACCGGAAAAAATGGCTGTCAAAGTACCAAGGAAATAAAATGATGATGAACACCTTTGTAACCGAAAATCATGAGAACGTTGCCCGCATCGGCGTTTATGTCTGCCGTTGCGGATTGAACATCGCCCAGACCGTGGACTGCCAGCGTGTGGCCCGGCATGCCGGGGAGATCGCTGATGTGATTGTGTCCAGAGAAATTACATATGCCTGTTCAGAGCCGGGGCAGATGACCATCAAAGACGATATCAAAGAGCACGGCCTGGACCGGATCGTCGTGGCCTCATGCTCACCGAGGCTTCATGAGCCCACATTCCGTCAGATGATGCTTCAGGCAGGCCTTAACCCGTATCTGATGGAAATGGCCAACCTGAGGGAACAGTGCAGCTGGGTGCATATGAACGCCAAACCTGAGGCAACGGCCAAAGCCCTGGATCTGGTGCACATGTCTGTGGCGCGGGTTCGGCTGCTGACCCCGCTTTTTGAAGAAATCCTGCCCCTCACCAAGCGTACCTTGGTCATCGGCGGTGGCGTGGCCGGTATTCAGGCGGCTCTGGACCTGGCTGACAACGGTTATGAGGTGGTTCTGGTTGAAAAGACGCCTTCCATTGGGGGAACCATGGCACAGCTGGACAAGACCTTTCCCACCATGGACTGTTCCATCTGAATTTTGGGGCCCAAAATGGCGGATGCCGGTCGGCATCCCAACATAACACTTCATACCTTAAGCGAAGTGACCGGCGTTTCCGGTTATGTGGGTAATTTTACCATCAACATCGTCAAACGGGCGCGCCATGTGGATGAAACATCCTGTACGTCCTGCGGTGAATGCGCCAAGGTTTGTCCGGTGGTGTTTCCCGATGAATTTAACATGGGGCTGTCGTCCCGCAGGGCGATTTATATTCCGTTTCCACAGGCGGTTCCATCAGCCTATGCCATCAACATGAACGAGTGTATGGGCCGGGGATGCTCCAAATGCCTGGATGTGTGCGACAAAAAATGTATCGATTTTCACATGTCCGACCAGGAGATCCAGGTCAAGGCCGGTTCAATCGTGGTGGCCACCGGCTTGGAACCTTACGATCCGACGCAGATGGATGAATACGGCTATACCCGTTTTGAAAATGTGGTCACCAGCCTGGAGTTCGAACGGCTGGTCAATGCCGGCGGCCCCACCCAGGGCACCCTGATTCGCCCCAAGGACCGTAAACATCCGTCGTCAGTAGGCTTCATTCAATGCGTGGGGTCCCGTTCAAAACGAAAAGGGGGCACCTACTGTTCCAACATCTGCTGCATGAACACCATAAAGAGTACACTGGTCCTTAAAGAACATGATCCGGATATGGAAATAAAAGTGTTCTATATCGATATCCGGGCATTTGGAAAGGGTTTTGAAGATTTGTACAACCGCAGCCGTCAGCTGGGGGTGAAGTATGTGCGTGGCCTTCCCGGCATGGTGGAAGAACTCGAAAACGGCGATATGAGAGTGGCTGTGGAAAACACGGTCAGCGGTAAAGTCGAGTTTCATGATATGGATCTGCTGGTGCTATCAATCGGTGTCAAACCCGCTTCAGGAACACAGAAACTTCAGGAGATGCTTGGGCTTCAACTCACGTCGGACGGGTTCTACCTGGAAGCCCATCCCAAACTGCAGCCGGTGGACGCAGCCACGCGGGGTATCTTTTACGCCGGTTGCGCTGAAGGACCCAAGGACATCAAGGAAAGCGTCACCCAAGGATCAGCTGCCGCGGCGCGGGCCATACGCCTGATGCACAAAGGACTGATCACCACCGAACCGATTACATCCATGATTATGGAACAGCACTGCAAGTCCTGTGGCAAATGCGTCGAGGTCTGCCCCTATGGCGCCATTACCATGGATGCCAAGAAGAAAAGTCCTGCCAAAGTCAACAGCGCCGCCTGCGCCGGTTGTGGTACCTGTGCCGCTGAATGCGCATTCGGGGCCATTGTCATGAACCATTTTACGGACAATCAGATTTTGAGTCAGGTGGATGTCATGCTGACCGAAAACGCATCGGAAAAAGTGCTGACATTTGCCTGCAACTGGTGTTCCTATGCAGGAGCCGATTATGCCGGGGTGTCACGCCTGCAGTATCCGTCCAATGTCCGTCTGATCCGCACCATGTGCTCGGGCCGTGTGGATGAAAAATTCATCTGGCATGCTTTTGAAAAAGGAGCGCCGGTCGTTCTGGTCAGTGGTTGCCATATCGGGGATTGCCACTATATCAACGCCAATCACTGGACTGAAAAGCGAATCGATAAAGTTCGTAAAAAAATGGAGAAAAAAGGAATCCGTCCTGAGCGGCTGCAGCTTTCATGGATCAGCGCAGCAGAGGGCGTTCGCTTTGCCAGAGTCATGACTGACATGGAGAAGCTCAGGAAAGGTGTGACTGCTGAAGAAATCATGGCAACCCAAAAACTGTTGCAGAAGGATCAAAAGGAGACAGTTCCGTCCTGACCGGAATATGGAAGTACATCACAACCGTTTTGTTTGAAAAGGGTAGAATCATTTGTTGTTAAATGACTCTACCCTCTACTCATTATTGTCGAAGCGATATGTCTGCAACCATTTATTTTTTTTTGCATGTTTGTACATGGCTTTCCCGCACCAGTTCTGCTGGTGCCAGAAAAAGCGAAACCGCATCTCAAGCCTTGGAATCCAGAATCTTTCCGGTTCTTCCAGTGTCTGTGCGGAAGGAGAAAGGTCAAGATCGGCTGTCACAAATCCGGCGCCGTCTTCTTGTTTCATCCTCTTCAGCACCGCCCCCGTGTTATCCACAATCTGGGTTTCTCCCAGCAGCACGCCGTTGAACCTCCCGGTGAATTTATCTGTGGGAAGAAGGAGGATTCGTCCGTCTATTCTTCCGGCATGGCTGGCATGAAGATTGGGCACACCTAAAATCCGGGCCAGTTCGGCAGGGGCGGCAGCCATGTATTCCCGGTTTGACCGGGCCATTTTTTCAAAAAAGCCGTTCAGGATATACCATTTTTCAGGCGGGCTCCACCAGTGGCTACCGGTCATCAGAAAATCCACTTTTTCTTTGAGTCGCATGACGGTTTTTTTCCGAATAGTCTCCCAGCATACGGCTGTCCCCACGCGTCCCATGCTTGTCGCGTGTATCCCGTCATCGTTTCCGCCGATATAAAAGGCGTTTTCCACCATGGTTGGTAAATCTTTGTCATGTTTGGAAACGCTTCCATCCGGTTTAACCAGCACATAGGTGTTAAAAACATCGCCATGACGCATTTCAAGATAGGAGCCTCCGATCAGGACCTCATTCTCCCGGGCCAGTTTCCGCAGAAGCTCTATAGCCGGATTGTCAGGTGGCAGAGAACTCTTGAAAACGCGCTTATCATAAACGATGGTGGTCGTGAAAAATTCCGGAAGCGCAATCACCTTGGCATTTTCCTTGATTGCCGCTTCAGCCAGTTCACGGATGTGGGCAAGGTTGTAGGAAACATCCCCGGTTCGTCCGACCATCTGTATGGCTGCTACTTTTATTTTTGGCATTTTCCAGCTCCTTGTTTAATTAAAATTACGCTTCTTTTCAATGATTGATATTTAAAGTGGCATTCTATCAAAAAAGGATTGACAAACAATTAAAAAAACGATGTTTTCAAAAACTTATATAAAATGCTGGTGCCTATTAGATAAAATAAAAAAACATATTGTCATTTTAAGGGTATCAGAAAGGCGCTATCATTCAAGGATGGTTATGAATAAAAAATATAAAATTGGTTACTATATCGTTACTGATATTCAGCATATTCCGCCGGTAGTTCGTTTATACCCCCACCTTGGAGGAATTGTTTTTACTAATAATCGAGAAGTTTATGATTTTTTGAAGACCAAATATATACATATGAATCTTGATGTGTATTTCAGCGAATCCAGGAGCGATATTCACCGTGCAATTGTCCAACGTGGTATACGGGTTATGATTTATCCGAGTTACCATATGCTTTTTCGAGGCAAGGCCGTTGAAATTTTTCATGGTGGCCTTTCCGATAAAAATTATGTGGAGTCGTTAAAAATTCTTGGGTATGACTTGGTGCTTTTTCCTGGCGAAAAGACCAAAGATAAAGTCGAAGAATCCGGCTATCTTAAATCAATTCCTGAATGGCATATCGTGGGCTATCCAAAATTTGATCCTTTGATCAATAACACGCTTGACTATACGCCTATCTTTAATAATAGCAAAAAGACTATCCTTTATGCACCTACGTGGATAAGCCAGAATGCCAGTTTTAAAATTGTCAAATTCTCTCGTTATGGAGAAAGTTCCTTAGAGTTGTGGGGTAAGGAAATTATTACAAAGCTCCATAAAGACTATAACTTGATTGTTAAATATCATAGTCGTATTTATAGAAAAAAAGGCGATATCTATGATCAAATAGAAGAACTGATCGGAGAACTGGATGCTGAATCATGTGTTAAAGTTATTTATGATGATAACATCCTCCCCTATATGGCTCAATCGGATATCATGATTTCAGACATATCTACCGCCTGTTACGAGTGGTTTCATTTTAATCGGCCCATGATATTTGCCAACCCCTCGCCTGATCATTATCGAATATCAAAGGACATTCGATCAAACACCTATGCCTGGCAGGCTGGAGACGTCATTTCCAAGAGTGAAGATATTTTGAAAAATGTAAAGGATAATCTTGCATTTGACAAATATGGTGAAATCAGAAATCAGATATTTCATTATACAGTATACAAACCTGATGGTCAGGCAACAGAACGTCAGGCACAAGCCATCGTCGATTTTTATAAAAGATATGAAAATATACCTTATTTATGGCTTATATTTTCATCATATATATTTAGGCGATGGCGAAGAAGCCTTATGAAAATTAAAAATACCTATTATAAGTATTTTAACAAAGAAAAAATCGGAAAATAAACAGGGCGATTTCAATCCCTTTGTTTGGGATGACAAGTTCCAGGAAGGTTTATAAGGACTAAAAATGAAAAAAGGAGATTTGGCGATACATTGCACTTAAATGGTTTCAAAATAATTGCCGATAAATAGAGATTGCTATTTGATAAAAGAATTTGCTTTGTTCAGATCATCCTGAAAATCGATTTCCATGCAATCGAATTCGGAAATGTCAACCGGTTCAATTTCTATCCCTTCATTCAAGATGGCAAGTTCCAGGCCTCTTTCAAAATAATCCCCGGCATGGCATACCTCAAGGAAACGGATAAACGCTTTTATATCATGTGATGCGATGTAGTTGATGCCAATGGCCTCCCCCAAGGCATTCTTGACCGTTTTGGATAATTCCATGATATTTCCTTTGTCATCAACCGTGTATTTCACTTCTTCATCACCCACTTTCTCCCGGTTAACGCAAACAAAAGATTTGTTTTGATGGATATATGACGTAATTTTTTTGATGATTTTGCTATCAAACACCACATCGCCATTCAGCCATAAAACGCCCTGATCTTGGTATTTTTTCAGGGCTTTCAGAAGACTTTGAGATGTATTGGTCTGATCAAAATTCTGATTATAAATATAGGTGAGATCCGGGAAAGCTTCCATGATCAGGTCTTTTTTAAAACCAACAACAACATTGATATCATGGACAGAAAACGATGTGCTGAGATTATCAACCTGGTGTTGAAGAATGCTTTTCCCGTTTTTAAGAAGTGTCAGTGGCTTCGGCAGGGGGGAACCGAGCCTTGAACCAATTCCTGCTGCCAGTATAACGATTTTCATTTGAGTCTCTATTCCCTGTGATTGTTTTTTAAATGTTCATTCATATCCTTTTGAATACAGATAATCAACGATTCTCTTGGCGGTTCTGCCGTCTGATTCACCGATAAGTTCTTTTACGAAGCGTTCTCTGTTTGTCTTGAACTGGTCAGGATGGGTAATTTGGGAATCGACGGCTTTTTTCAGGTGTTTGTATTTTTCTGCATGCATTCCAATATCCCGGTATTTGTCGATATCGGCATCCATTCTTTTGTTGAACCTGAATTTGAACAGTCCCTTATACCCCATCCTGAGTTTCAGAAAATCGCACCAGACAATCGGTTTGTCAAGGGCTGCAAATTCAAAAAAAGCGGAAGATGCTTCGCTGATCAGAAGATCTGAAACCGCCATGAAAGGCAGAAGGGAGTAGTCTTCCGGTTTGGCGATATAGGTGTTTTCGTAATTTTTCCAGCGTTCGATTTTTCGTCTCTGGTTGTGATATTTTTTTTTGCTGACGGTGAAAAAGTGGGGTTTGACAATGAGATTATATTCGCTGAATTGCAGGGGCCAGTCGTCTGCCATCAGTTCGATTGAACTCGGGTAGAATGTCGGGGCATATAAAATTGTCGGTTTTGATGTATCAAGACCATTTTGCTCAAGATTAAACTGGATTTTCTTTCGCTTGTCCGGCAAAAACAAAGGGTCCAATTTGGCAAATCCTACACTTTCTATGGTTGCATCAGGGTAAAGCCTTGACAGTTTTTCATACCGGTACTTGCCTTCTACAAATCGAACGGTCATGTTCATCAGTTCTTCATCAAAATAGCAGGCTTTGACGCCCGCACCGTGATAGAGCATGGCTGAGCGAATATGACCGGGAATTTGGCCAAGACAGGGGAAACTGTTCCCAAATATAACCCAGTCAGGGGATTCTTCCTTAAAAATGTGAAGTGCCTCATGATTATCCGAAACCCATTTGACAGGCAGCTCCTCGACCTGAGCCACTTTTTTTAAAATATCTCCCATGTCCGGATCGGGATAAAACACAAATACCCCTTCAGCATTCCGGGATTTGAGTTCATGCCACACAGGAAGGTATTGTGGCAGGTAATAAAGCTGGGGAACATCAAACACTACTCTCATGGATTTTCGCCTTTTTTAGACGTTTTTTCTTTCTATATGACTGGCTGTCAGGAAAATGAGTAGACAGAAAACATAAGTGATCACCATAGGCGATCGTGCCGGCCAGTACCATGTGACGCCGATCAAGGAAAAAGTCAAGATCGTCGACATGCCGGCGAGGGATGCAAAATCGGTATTCGTGCCAGCATAAAGTTTCCATTTTCTATGGAATAAATAAAATGGCCAGACAAGAAGTATGAGCGTTGTCGCAAGAAATCCCACAATGCCTGTTGTGGCCAGATATTCCAGATAAAAATTATGGGCATGTTTCCAGGACTTGGAAAGATCGGATTCGTTTTTTTCCATCATCTCCTCGACGTCATTTCTGAAGTCACCCAGACCTGTGCCGATGAAGGGATGTTTTTTCCATATTTTTATTGCATCTTCCCACATGAGGAGCCGCCATGCAACAGAAGTGTCTTTATTGGATTGATCGATAAATTGACTGAGATCCTGAAATGCCTGAAAGGAGCGGTTTCTTATCATTCCATGTGAAAAATAGGACCCGGCGCATGAAAGGGAAATAAAAAGGATCATGCCCAGCAGGTATAGGCTCTTTTTTTGAAATGAGGCACGGAGCATGGCAATCTGAAATACCATCACAAGCGGAAGGGCGATCAGCGCCCCTCGGGTGCCAGACAAAACGCATGCATATATTGTTGAAAAACCGGAAACACCTAAAAGAATTTTTAATGTTTTTGAAGAGTGTTTGGTGAAAATGGCTGCGGTGACAATCATGGTAAAAATCATGGCAACTGAACCGAAAACAAGTTCATTATAGCCACCAAGGGCACGGTTCAAATTTGAACCAAACACCTGCAGGACAGATATCACCATCATCGTGGGACCGGAAACGATGATGCCATATAAAAATGGGGTTGAGATATCGATATCTCTCTTTCTCATGACAATATAAACAGGGATAAATAATATGAGATATTGAAGTTTTCCAATTCTTTTTAATCCCCGGTGAAGATCCTGGCCGTTCATCAGGCTCAGACTGGTTGCTGCCAGAACGATGACAAAGCCCAAGCACAAAAGCTTTTCGTGGGTTTCAAGCTGGGGGGATTTTAGCTCGATAAGAAATAGGGACAGAACGAAAATGGAGGCAAAAAGTCCGCTGCCCCAATGATTAATTGCATTTAAACATAAGGGGAAGGAAAAAGCGATTATCCAGAACAGTTTTTCTGAGGTCAATTTTTTAAAATCTGGCATAAGGCGTTTAAGTGGCATCTTTTTACCAAAGTTCATGCATATTTTTAAATGGCTTTGTTAAAACAGGTTTTTGCTTATTTCCTGCTGAATTTGACGGATATCAGGATGATAGTCAATCTCTCCCCAATCGTTCTCACCAATTTCACATACATCGATGTTGATATGATCAAATATCAGTTCGTTAAATATCTCAAGCCAGAATTTTTGCATATTTTCCTTGTGTTTTACCATAGATAGAATTTTGTTTCTGATGAGTTTCCTGTTCTTTTCTCCTTGAATCAGGACAAGACCAACGGATTCAGCATGTGCAGAATCAGAAAGTATTTCTTTTGAAACCCGAGTCACTCTGCCATTATCAAGCGTTACTTTCATGTCGTCATGATCGTAATGGTCTTTTCGGTCCACGGTAAGCTGGATCGTATCTTTTTTTATATCTGTTATTTTGGGATAAACGTGACTTTTGTAAATATTATCACCATTTGAAATGATAAAATCATCCTGTTCCATAATATGATAGGCACACCACAATGAAAAAAGGTTGTTCGATATATCGTAATAGGGGTTGAATAGGATCTCTATGGGAATGCGTGACTGGTATTGAACAATATGTTCCTCAATTTTATGACTTTTGTAGCCGGTAATAATGTAAATTCTGTTGATTCTGTCACTTTGGACGGCATTGTTGATTTGTCTCGCCAGAAGGGTTGTGCCATCGCCAAGATTGATAAGGGATTTTGGGGTATCTTTTGTCAGTGGAAATAGTCTTTGTCCTGTTCCTGCAGCTAGAATAATTAGATTCATCATATTTCCTTTTAATTAAGTGCCTTATCGTCAGAAAATGTATCCCATTCCTTAACAGGAATTCGCCAGTTTCCATACCTGTAGGTGAGGTAACCATCATAATCCTTTGGAACAAAATAGGTTTTATGATTAAAGGGCCAGGTCACCAATTCATTATAAAATTCTGCCGGAACAGATTTTTTGGTGTCTTTAACCCGCCAGTAATAGATCTCATCCTTCCTGAATTTGATAAATATATCAAGGCAGACTTTTCCTCTGAAAAAGAAAAACCGACGCGAGCGCACTTTAATAATTCTGATTTTATCCTTATTAAAAGGCGGGTCATCTTTTTCAAAGGATTTGGTTTTGACCCTGTACCCCAGTTTCTTAATCTTTGGAATACATTGAATGAGTTTTTCGTAGTCATTTTCCTTTACGGATATGTCAAGGTCATTGTCCCAGGGCAGGAGTCGGTTTTCCCGAACCACCCCAAGCAGCGTCCCCCCCTCCAGCCAGTAACTGACCTGGCTTTTATCAAGGCAACCTGTAACACGATCAAGAAGTTTTAAAGCCTTTTTTAAATTTGCCCCTTCAAGGGTATGATGACCTGACATAACAGAAGCTCTTTGAATTTCATTTTGTATCATTAAAAAACGTTATAAATTAAAAAGTTGCTCTACAATAGCAATATCTTCCGGCCTGTCCACACCGATGCTCTGATAGTCGGTTTCAATCACATGGATGGGGATGCCGTTTTCAAGGAGCCTTAACTGCTCCAATTTTTCAGTCTTTTCAAGAATACTGGCCCCCAGGCTAACGAACTGTATGAGCGTTTTCATCCGAAATGCATAAAGGCCGATATGACCATAATAGCGTTTCTTTTTATGATCTCTTGGAAATGGAATGACGGACCTTGAAAAATAGAGGGCCTTCCGGTTCCGGTCAAAGACAACTTTCACCCGGTCCGGGTTTTTTGCTTCGTTTTCATCGATCGGTCTTATGGGTGTTGTGACCTGTATATTGGCATCGTTAAACGGAAGAATGAGCTGGGTAAGAATATCCGGCTCAAGTGCGGGTTCGTCTCCTTGAATATTGATCACCACCGCGTCATCGGGAATGCTCAATTTCCCCGCTGCTTCAAGAACCCGGTCTGTGCCGCTGGCATGATCCTTTCTGGTCATGACGCAGGGAACTTCCCAAGCGTTGGCGGCAGCCATGATTCTGTCGTCATCTGTGGCCAGAATCACCTTCGAAAGTCTTTCACATTTTGCAGCACGGGAATAAACATGAAAGAACATCGGTTTTCCCTGAATGAGGGCAAGTGGTTTTCCGGGAAATCTTTCCGAGTCATACCGGGCGGGAATGATACCATAACATGTTGGAAGTTCAGACATATCAGTTCTCTACCGTTTTTTCCCGGACATTGTCAAGCCCTGCATTGATCATATCGCAGGCTATGTTGACGCCCCCTTTTCGTTTTTCGATATAGCCGGACACTTTTTGTCTGATGGTATCACGGTCTGTGGGCTCTGAAAGGTCTTTCATTATGATATCGGCGACCTCCTCCCAGTTCTGACCGATTCTGACCAGACCTTCTTTGATGATCTCCTCTCCCACCCATGAAAAATTTTTCCAGGAAGGGCCGATCACGGGTTTGACGCCGTATTTCAAGGGTTCAAGAAAATTCTGGCCACCCAGGGGCGCCAGACTGCCCCCCACAAATGCAGCCCTGAAATGGTTGTAGGCCATCGAAAGCTCGCCAAACACATCCCACAGGATAACAGTCCCCTGTTGGATGGGCGCTTTGATGCCTGACCGGAGTATCCAGGGGATACCGGCCATTGAAAGCGTATTTTTCCAGAACATCACCCGGTGCATATGTCTGGGAATCAGACCGATAACCGTATCTGGTTTTTTTTTCATCAGACGTATAATGATTTTTTTTATAAATGGTTCCTCTTCCTGCCTGACTGATCCGAGGACCACGGATGGGCATTTTGGGGAAAACAGAGGGGGAGAGGTATCCATTCCCTTTTCATTTTCTGCAGATGGCTCCAGTTCATCAAATTTGATATTGGGCATGACACCCACCTTATCGAACTGAAAAAGGGTCCTAAAACGATCTGCATCCTCGTGGGATATTGCTATCACCTGGTCTGGCCGAAGGTACTTCCAGAGATCTGCCCAGAGCATGTATTTTTTTAGGCTTTTTTCAGTTATCCTGCCGTTTATAATAAGGGTTGGGCATTTTTTTTCTTTCAGTGCGGCAAGCAGGCCCGGCCAGAGTTCAAGTTCCAAAAGAACCGTCAGTTTCGGCGCCACTTCCGCCAATGCCCTTTTCATCATCTCCGGCCGGTCAAATGGAAAATACGACGTGGCAATGTCAATAGCCGGATTTTTTCTTGCATCCAAAGACGCTTTTTCAAGCACTTCAACGCCTTGTCTGGTACTTGAGGTCATCAGGATTTTTAAGGGGGATGTCGGGGAGAGATATCTGATGATAGCCCAGGCAAGATAGGCTTCACCACCTGAGGCGGCCTGAATCCACAGATCAGCCGAAGGAAGCCCTTTTTTCATGGTTCTCTGGTCAAACCCTTCTGAAATTCTGTTGCTTAATCGAAGGATGGGAATGGCAGCCCCCCAGACCAGGTTATACACACGTATAGCTGTCTTTTCGGCTGCATGGGCCATTTCAGATGTTCCCTTTTTCCATAAACGATGATGTTTCCCTGTATCAACCCATAAAATCTTCAGGCGTGGGATCATAAAGAAAAGAACAGCGTGTGTCAAATGTTAACCCTGAAAGTGGATAAAAAATTGGTCCGAATCCGTTTTTATGCATCGTCAGGGGTTAAGATTTGCATGCTTTATTATTGTCTGATATAAGTCCCATGTTAAAATATCGTCCTTTGACGGTGATTTTTAAGGGTGCTTTGAAATAAATTGATAAACAGGTATGAAAGGATTAAAAATGAGTATCAGTCAGGAGCTTCTTGATATTTTAGCCTGTCCGAAATGCAAGGAAAGCGTAAAACTCACCGAGCAGGAAGATGGATTGATTTGCGAAAACTGCAGACTGGTTTATGAAATTCGGGATGATATTCCGATCATGTTGATCGATGAGGCAAAACCGCTGCCGGTTGAGTGAATGCAATATCAATTGGGTAATTAAAAATGGACATGGCGTGGCTATTGTCTGGAAACAGGATAGGGCTATGGACTTATGTAAAAAGGCAGTGACCCGTTCATGAGTATACCAACGGCGCCAAAACCGGCCAAGCTGGTCATTGGTGTATACACAAAAGAGAAAGATCTCGTAAAATCATTGGCGGATATCTTTTCACGCGAATATGGGGATATCGACCTGGTCAGTCAGTGGATCCCATTTGATTTTACGACATATTATGAACATGAAATGGGAAGCCCGCTTTACCGGAGGGTATTTTCCTTTAAGCGGCTGATCGAACAGGAGGCACTCTCCGATATTAAAGTTTTCACAAACAGCATCGAACAGACATTCATGGACAATGGTAAACGGCAGGTCAATATCGATCCGGGATATATGCTCTATGCCCGATTCGTTCTTGCCACGGGAAAGGATTTCTCCCATCGTATTTATATTGGAAAAGGCATCTATGCGGATCTGACGTTGATTTTTCAGAAAGGGTCATTCAAAACCCTTCCCTGGACCTATCCGGATTATGCGGACAGCGCCATGCAGACCTTCTTATATAAGGTTCGGGACAAGTATGCGTTTGATCTCAAAATGGGCAGGACCGATTTGGCAGAGACAAAACCGAGAGGATAAACAAATGATAAGAAGCATGACCGCATTTTCAAGGGCTGAGAAGACCACAGATACAACTGCTGTAAGGATTGAGATCAAATCCTATAACAGCCGTTATCTGGATATTAAAATTCATATCACGCATGGGTATCATGCGCTTGAGGACAAAATAAAGACTAAGATAGCCGAACAGATCACCCGTGGCAGAATCGAACTTCATGTCAACATCAAGGATGAATCTGAAGGCAGCAAGTCATTTGACCTTGATCTGGAAAAGGCAAAAGCCTATTTTCAGTCACTTTCAAAGTTGAAAACCGTTTTGAGTCTGAAAGAAGACATCTCTCTTGCTCATGTTTTAAATGCAGGCAATTTGATTACGCCGGCTTCCGGTGAAGATAACTCGGATGCGCTATGGGCTGTGGCAAGCGAATGCCTGGATGATGCGATATCCCAGCTGAATGCCATGCGGGCGAGGGAGGGCGATTATCTCTCAACGGATTTCAGCCAGAGAATGGAAAAAATAGAAACCATCTTAGGACAGATAGAAGAAGGCGCCACCGGTCTTTTGGAACAATATCGGGACAGGCTGTCCGAACGGATCAAGGCATTGACAAACGGCATGGCAGAGATCGATCCCCAGCGGATTGCCCAGGAATCGGCTTTTCTTGCAGACCGGAGTGATATTTCGGAAGAAATCGTGAGAACAAAAAGCCATCTCAAACAGTTCAGGCGAATTGTGGCATCGGATGAACCTGGCGGCAGAAAACTGAATTTCCTGCTTCAGGAATTTAACCGTGAGTTTAATACCATGGGGTCAAAGATAGGCAACGCGGATATCTCCCACCTGGTGGTGGATGTAAAATCAGAGCTGGAAAAAGTCAGGGAGCAGATACAGAACATTGAATAACAAATGTTGAGAGCGTTCATATTTTTTTGAATCGAGGAATTATGGAACAGAATCTTTTGAATATCGGATTTGGCAGCAGTGTGATTGCAGACCGGGTTGTGGCCATTGTATCGCCCAGTTCAGCGCCGATGAAACGGCTGAAAGATGATGCCAAGGAAGAAAAACGGCTGATCGATGCCACCTATGGCAGAAGGACCCGGGCCATTATTATCATGGACAGCAATCATGTGGTTCTTTCGGCCATTCAGTCTGAAACCGTGGCCCAGCGATATGCCATGATGAAAGAAGGATCAAAGGCCAAAGATGTGCCCTGAAAAATACAGGATCATTAAATCCTAAATTGAAGTCATTCATGAAATAAAAAAAGGAGACATCATGCCCCGGAAAGGTCGCATTTTTATTATTTCAGCGCCTTCAGGCGCGGGAAAAACAACGCTTTGCAGAGTCATTCTCGAGCGTTTTCCAGACATGGTGTATTCGATTTCAGCCACAACGAGGCTCCCCCGTCCTGGTGAAAAGGATGGCGTGGATTACTATTTTCTACCAATGGCGGAGTTCAAGAAAAAAATTGACCACGATGCCTGGGCAGAATGGGCGGAGGTTCACGGCAACTTTTATGGGACTTTAAGAGACAATATCGAAAAAAATATTTTTCAGGGGAAGGATGTGCTTCTTGATGTGGACGTGAAGGGCGCTGCACAGATTCAGACCCGATACGACGATTGCATCCTCATTTTCATCATGCCCCCTTCTGTGGAAATTTTGAGAAAGCGCCTGTCCGGGCGGGCGGCAGACAGCAGTGACGATATTGAAAAACGGATGAAGAATGCAGAAGAAGAAATGGCCATGCGTGATATTTATCATCACGTGATCGTGAACGATCAGTTGGAGAGATCCATAAAGGAACTGACCGATCTGATTGATGCCTATCGCGAGGGGCAGAATTGATCAGGCGGTTTTCAAGGGTTCTGTACCAAAAGGGAAAGCGTGTTTTCCAGTTATGAAAAAGCAAAAGAAACATCCGCGTTTAACTGAATCGCCCGGAAAGGACTCATCTGAGATCTTGTATGGCGTGCATGCCGTAAAAGAGGCCCTTTCAGCCGGACGGCGGACATTTGAAAAAATTTTTATCCTCGGAGAAAACATTTCCGGAGAGCGATCTGAAATCGTTGACAAAGCGAAGATGATCGATAGTCCTGTTGAAACCACTTCCCGGCCGCAACTGGACATGATGACGGATAATGCGGTCCATCAGGGCGTCGCTGCCATCGTGAGCCCGTTTCCGGTTGAAACCATAGACCGTTTTTTTTTGAAATGTCGGTCAGAAGGCGCCCCCCCTTTTTTGCTGATTCTGGACAGTATCGTCGATACCCACAATCTGGGGGCGCTGATACGGACATCCGTGTGTGCCGGGGTGAATGGCATCATCGTTCCCAAGGATCGCTCCGCCCGACCCTCACCTGCGGTGTCAAAGGCGTCTGCCGGCGCCATGGAGCATGCGATGATCGGCATGGCGACGAATCTTTCGAAAACCATAAACGACTTAAAGGAATTGGGGGTCTGGATCGCCGGGCTTGACGCAGATGCCGACAACCCGCTATATAAAACAGACCTGACAGGACCGATTGCCATTGTTGTGGGCGGGGAGGAAAAAGGCTTACGGCCGCTTGTGAAAAAGCAATGTGATTTTGTGATTTCCATTCCCCAAAGTGGAACTGTCAATTCTCTTAATGCGTCTGTTGCAGGTGCCGTTGTGATGTATGAGGCCTTCAGGCAGCGGATAAAAGACAAATAAAATGGTTCAATTGGTTTTTTTATAAAGAAAGGGAGTTTTAAATATGGAAAGTAAAAAAATTACCAAACTGGATGACGGGACGTTAAACGTACCGGATTGCCCGATTATTCCCTATATAGAAGGAGACGGCACCGGACCGGATATCTGGGCCGCCACGCAAATGGTCATAGATGGTGCGGTGAAGGCTGCATATGGGGATAAAAGAAAGATTGACTGGCTGGAGCTTCTGGTCGGAGAAAAAGGATACGAAAAAACAGGCGAGTGGCTGTCAGGCAAGGCTCTCAAAACAATTGAGGACCATGTGGTCGCGATCAAGGGGCCGCTTACCACACCTGTGGGAAAAGGCATCCGAAGCCTGAATGTGACCATTCGGCAGAAACTGGATCTGTATGCCTGTATCCGGCCGGTGAAATACATCGATCCTGTGCCTTCTCCCATGAAATCCCCGGAAAAGATTGATATGATCGTCTTCAGGGAAAATACAGAGGACGTATACGCAGGTATTGAATATTCATCCGGAAGTGCTGAATGTGAAAAAGTTGTCGCGTTTTTAAGAAAGGAAATGGGTGCGAACATCCCGGAAGGTGCAGGGATAGGCATCAAACCGATAAGCGCCCAAAATACCAAACGTCTGGTGGCAAGCGCCATTACCCATGCCATTGACAACAACCTGCCCAGCGTTACCCTGATGCACAAAGGGAATATCATGAAGTTTACCGAAGGCGCTTTCCGAATCTGGGGCTATGAGGTGGCCAAAGAGAAATTCGCGGACAAGACCATTACGGAAGATGAACTCTGGAAAAAGTACAATGGCAATGCGCCGGAAGGGAAAGTCATCATCAAGGACCGGATCGCAGACATGCTCTTCCAGCAGGTTCTCCTGAGACCCGATGAATACAGTGTGATTGCCACGCCAAACCTGAATGGCGATTATATCTCAGATGCGCTTGCCGCCCAGGTCGGCGGCCTTGGCATGGCGCCAGGCGCAAACATCGGAGACACCTGCGCGGTATTTGAAGCCACCCATGGTACGGCCCCCAAATACGCCGGGCTTGACAAGGTCAACCCCACCTCGCTTATTCTGTCCGGTGCCATGATGCTTGAATATATGGGGTGGAAGGAAGCGTCGACGGCTATTCGGGATGCACTTCAAGTGACGGTGAAGGCCGGAATTGTCACTTATGATCTCGCCCGTCAGATCGATGGTGCCAAAGAGGTCAAGTGCTCTGAATTCGGCAAAGCGGTTGTGTCCAATATGAAAAAGGCCGGTTGATTTTTTAAGCGGATGCGTTAAAAAAAGGTATCGATGATATGCCAGTGTGTGCCATTTAAGGGAATGATGGGAAAAGGAAGGGAAGCCTTCTCCCGTATTTCCAGCGGGTTTTTATCTGCACTGTTCCCGGAATTTTGTCTCGGGTGCGGGGTGTTTTTGGAGAGAATCACCGGTGCAGACAAGAAGGATTCCTTTCCCGAGTTTCCCAAGGGCTTCATGCAGGCGGATATAGAAACCGTTTTCAGAATGGCCCTTGATACGATGATGTGCCAGGATTGCCTCGATACCTTTCAGGCGGTGACATCTCCCTTTTGCATCAAGTGCGGAACGGTTTTTCAAAGCCGGGAAGGGAATGACCGGTTATGCGGCGCCTGCCTGAAAAACCCTGGCAGATACAGAATGGCAAGGGCTGCCGGTGTGTTTCAAGGGAGTCTGTTGGATGCGATTCACCTGTTCAAGTATCAGGGAAAGCTTCAGCTGGCAAAGCCCCTTTCACGGGTTCTTTTGTATGCCCTGATGGTGTATGCCCATGAATTTGCAGAGGGGCAGAACATCGACATGATTGTTCCGGTGCCGCTTCATCCCAAACGGTTCAGGGAAAGAGGATTCAACCAGGCGTACCTTCTGATTCAACACTGGGAGAAGATGGCCGCTTCATTTGGCCGGGCGCTTCCTTATATATCAATCGAACGGCATGTCCTAATACGAAAAAAATATACGGATTCTCAAACAGGCCTGGGAAAGAAAGAACGGCAAAAGAACATCAACGGCGCGTTTCAGGTTTCAGGAAAGATCGATATCAGGAACAAACGCGTGCTTCTGGTGGATGATGTCTATACGACCGGTTCCACGGTCAATGAGTGTGTCGGCGTGCTGTTAAAAGGCGGGGCACGATATGTGGATATACTGACACTTGCAAGAACGGTTTGAACGGGAAACAGATGACAGGAGAGAATAAACGCATCAGGGTAGGTATTGTCCAGCCGGACATAAGATTTGGAGATGTTGACGAAAACATTCATCAGGTGTGCGGATATCTCGACGACCTGGGAAAAAGAGGCGCTGATCTGGCTCTTCTTCCGGAGTTGTGGTCCTGCGGGTTTGACAATGACCATCTGTCTGTTCATGCCGAAAAAACACCGGCGATACTTGAAAAACTCTCGAAGATCGCATCGGCCCATCAGATGCTGATCGCAGGGTCGCTCCCTGAAAAAGAGGGGAAAAGTATCTACAACACCCTTTATCTTCATGAAAAAGACGGACGTCTTGCCACCAGTTACAGGAAAGTTCATCTTTTTTCTTTTGCAGGAGAAGACCGGTTTTTCAAAAGCGGTGAAAGGGCTGTTTTATCTAACACATCCATTGGTCGCATCGGGCTGATGATTTGTTATGATTTGAGATTTCCCGAACTGTGCCGGAAACTGGTTGTACAGGGTGCGCATATGATACTCGTGTCTGCCCAGTGGCCAACGCCGAGAACCCCGCATTGGGATGCACTGATCAAAGCCAGGGCCATCGAGAATCAGGTGTTTATGATTGCGTCAAACAGACGCGGCAGGGATGTCACCAATGAATACTCAGGCCATTCACAGATTGTCTCTCCGTCCGGTGAGGTGCTTGCCATGACGGAAAGTGATCAGGCGATACTTGAGAAAGAGATCGATTTAAGAGATATAGACAGGGTGAGAAAGGCGATGCCCTGTCTTGAAGAGAGGCGGCCGGATGTTTACGGGAAATGACATCGTTCAGACACAAATAGGAGACTTGACTTATCTCCGGTTTAAAATGTTTCAGGCGTTTCCGGATATCTCCCATGCCATGTTCACGAGAAAGGGAGGGAAAAGTGCGAGCCCTTTCGATAGCCTGAATGTGGGAGAAAATGTGGGGGATGATCCAAAAGCGGTTGTTGAAAACCGGAAAACGGTTCTGGCCGTCACCGGTGGAAAAACCCTTGTCTCTCTTCGTCAGGTTCACGGAACAGATGTCTTGAAAGTTGTGCATGATAAGGGTTTAGAGGATATTGCGCCTGAGGCTGATGCGCTCATTACAAACAGGCCGGATATCGATCTGTTGATCAAGGTGGCTGACTGCCAGCCCGTGTTTTTATATGATTATAAAAATCATGTGATTGCCAATGTCCACTCCGGCTGGCGTGGCAGTGTGAATAACGTTCTGGGGAAAACCGTTCAGGAAATGAAAACGGCTTTTTGTTGTGACCCGAAAACCATATTGGCCGGTATCGGTCCCTCCCTGGGTCCGTGCTGTTCCGAGTTTGTCAATTTTCGGGAAGAAATACCGGAACATTTATGGTCATACAGGGATGAATCAGACCATTTTGATTTCTGGAAGATGAGCAGGGATCAATTGATAGACGAAGGATTAACTGATAGTCAGATCAGTGTGGCCGGCCTCTGTACCAGATGCCTTCCGGATCTTTTTTATTCTTACAGAGGGGAACAGATTACCGGAAGGCTTGCCTGCGTGATCGGTTTGAGGGAAAAAGGAAATATCTTGTCAGGAGAAATGAATGACGAACACTAATGCCAGCGTTTTATGGAATCGGGCAGTGTCCAAAACCTGTTTTAATATGGGAATAGGGTGCGTAAATGGGTATCAGGCGTCTTTGCCCGGACAGTTTGTAATGGTTGGATTGAAAGAGAGATTCTCACCCTTATTGAGACGGCCTTTTTCCATCCACCGGTTGAATATGAAAGACGGCAAGGTTCAATCCATTGAAATTCTCTACAAAGTGGTGGGGGAAAGCACCCGGCTTTTTTCAGCCTTAAAGGCCGGGGATGACATAAGCGTTTTGGGGCCGCTTGGAAAGGGATTCTCCTGGCAACAATCCTTTAAGCGGATTTTCATGGCAGGCGGTGGTATCGGGATTGCGCCCCTTCTTTTTCTTCTGGATACCCTGAAACAAAAAAATGCGGACTTGACGGACAGCCTGGGGTTCATCGGCGGCCGTTCGGCTGACGATATTCTTTGTGCGGCAGACATGGGTGACCTGGGCCTTTCTGTCCGGATCTCCACAGATGACGGGACCAGCGGCCATCACGGCCTGATAACGGAATTGATGGAAGCGGCTATTTCAGAAAAGAAACCGGATGTGATTTACGCATGCGGCCCCCATCCCATGTTGAAAGCGGTTTCTGCCATTGCAGACGCTCACCGGATTGCCTGTCAGATTTCCATCGAGACAATGATGGCCTGTGGTATGGGGGCATGCCTGGCATGTGCGGTGCAAGGACGGAAAGATGATGCAACGTACCGGCATGCCTGCCTGGACGGGCCTGTGTTTCATTCTGAAGATATCCGGTTATAACGCCCTGTATCAACAAGCGGAATGGGGGTTTTACGATAAACAACATATTGAAATCATAAAAGAAAAAATTTTCACGTTTGCCTTGACTTGTCCAGGTCCCCATGATAATTACTCAAATTTCTATTGAGCGAAGCGTTTGTTTGGCCAATATCTGAAAGGTAATCTTTTTCGATGAAAAGAGAGACCGTTCGCTGGGTAAGAGAGCTTGCGTCATACAGCAGTCTGGGGTTGACGGTTGCGTTTTCGATTTTTATAGGGCTCTTTTTGGGTGTGTATCTTGACCGGCGGTTTGGCACCAATCCCTGGCTGACATTGATCGGGCTCGGGTTCGGTATTGCAGCGGGTTTCAGTAATATTATAAGGGCCATTAACAAAAGCGGAAGACTTTAAAAGGATTTGGACGTTGAATATTCAGAAGCGACTACTACATTTCATCACCCGTGCGAACTGGTACCTGTTTTTCATAGCCAGTGCCTTGGGATTTCTGAATCTTCCGTTTGACGTATTCATGGGAATATTGTGCGGCGGACTCATTGTCACCGTCAATTTTCATCTTCTTTCCCGTACGCTCAAACGCGCGCTTACCCCGCCCAATCTCACCTCACACAATGTCATCATCGCCAAGTATTATATCCGTTTTATCATAAGCGGTTTTATAATTTTTATGCTGATTTCAAAGCATATTGTGGATCCTATTGGCCTCATTCTGGGGCTTTCTGTGGTGGTTGTGAGTATCGTTCTTGCAACGGTACTTGAATTGACAAAACAAATTTGTAGGGAGGCTGTATAGGATGAAGCATCCTTTTTTATTTCTCGTTGATCTGTTTGATGTGAATGGTTCCTTATACCATTTTGCCCATCTTTATCCGCAGGTGGTCTATGCCTGGTTTATCATGGGGCTTTTAATCGTTCTGGGGGCACTGGCTGCCAAAACCATTACCATGGTTCCCGGAAAAATGCAGAACCTGTTTGAAGTGGTTGTGGACGGGATCGAAAATTTCATGGTCGATACCATTGGAGAAGAGGGCAGATGGCTTTTTCCGCTGGCTGCATCTGTTTTTCTGTTTATCTTTGTCTGCAACCTGATTGGCCTTGTACCGGGATTTTTCCCCCCCACGGCAAGCTTGAACACAACAGCCGCACTGGCACTGGTTGTGGTTGTTTTTACCCATGTGATCGGCGTCAAATATCATGGTGCCGCCTATGTGAAACATTTTCTGGGGCCAGTCTGGTGGATGGCGCCATTGATCTGCCCGATTGAAATCATCGGTCATCTTGCACGTATTCTGTCTTTGTCTTTCAGGCTTTTCGGAAACATGATGGGGCATGAACTGGTACTGGGGATCCTTTTCTTCCTGGCCGGAGCATTCTTTGCGCCACTGCCGATCATGGCTTTGGGTATTTTCGTGTCTTTTGTTCAGGCCTTTGTGTTTTTCCTCCTGTCCATTATTTACTTCTCAGGAGCCATGGAACACGCACACTGATTTTTTAAGGTTATATACGGTTTAGGTTAGTTTAAGTTGATATATATTTAATGTTATTTTGGCTTTTGAATCGGGAAATTGGAAGCTGAAAAAAAATCGTAAAAGGAGAATGTAAATGGAAGCAACAGCACTGAATTTTTTTATCGCGTGCGTCACCGCAGCTGGTTTTGGTATTTCAGTTGCAGCATTTGGTTGTGGTCTTGCTCAGGGCATGGGCCTCAAAGCTGCCGTTGAAGGTATTGCACGAAATCCGGAATCTTCCGGTAAAGTTACCGTTACCATGCTGATCGGTCTTGCCATGATCGAGTCTCTGTGTATTTATGCTCTGGTTATTGCGCTGATTCTTATTTATGCGCATCCTCAGGCTGCAACAATCGCAGGTCTTCTTGGCGGTGGTCACTGATATTTACGGTCACATTGAAGAAGCACATAAAAAGGGCTGTGCCACGCTGGGCACAGCCCTTTTTGTTTTGTAAACCATGCTGTTGATTCATCCTCCCATCGTAAAACCCGGCGAACCGCCTGCCGGAATGGCTAAGCTTGCCGGAGCGTTAAGGAAACACCATGTACACTCACGGATTCTTGATGCATCCATTGAGGGGTTCCATTTTCTTCTTTCTCTTCCCCAGGCACCTCTGGATACCTTCTCTAAACGCGCCTATCGTCATATCAAGGAAAATCACCATCACCTGATCTCCTGGGAAACATACAGGAATGTCGATAAATATAAAAAGGCAGTCAATGAATTGAACCGGGTGCTCCTGATGGCCGGCGAGAAGAAAAACATCCATGTTTCCCTGTCCAATTACAGTGACGATATGAGGACACCTGTAAAAAGTGCGGATCTTCTTTTTTCTGCCGAGTTTCCGGAAGCCAATCTGTTTTACCCCTATTTTAAACACCGGTTGACCGGGCTTCTGTCAGAAGAAGAACCGGAAATTATCGGATTTTCCCTGAATTACCTGGGCCAGGCATTGACCGCATTTGCCATGATCGGATTTTTAAAAAGAATATGCCCGAAAGCAAAAATTGTTCTGGGGGGTGGCCTGGTGACGTCGTGGCTCAGTCGGCCGGACTGGAAGAATCCGTTTCAAGGCCTGGTCGATCAACTGATCAACGGGCCGGGGGAAAAAAGCCTTCTTGAAATGAAGGGGATTTTTTCCGAAACCTCATCTGCCTGCCCTGATTTTTGTTCATTTTCTCTTAAGGACTATTTCTCTCCAGGTTTAATTTTGCCTTACAGCACGTCAAGCGGATGTTATTGGGGACGATGTTCGTTTTGCCCTGAAACCGCAGAAGAAAATTCGTATCTGCCGATATCTGAAGATATTGTACTGAGCGAATTGAACGCTCTTTCCCGTCACGCATCTCCGGTTCTGACCCATTTTCTGGACAATGCACTGCGCCCTTCCCTGATGAAAGCCCTTATCGAATCACCACCTGGCGTTTCATGGTATGGATTCGCAAGAATTTCAGACCATCTTGCCGACCTTGATTTTTGCATGGGGCTGAAGAAATCCGGATGTGTCATGCTTCAGTTGGGAATCGAGTCCGGTGATCAGGGCGTGCTGGACAATCTGGACAAAGGGATAAATATAGAGGTAGCGGAAAAAGCCCTTTCTACCCTTAAAAAAGCGGGTATTGCCACCTATGTGTATCTTCTTTTTGGCACACCTGCTGAAAATTTATCCCAGGCACGCCATACCTTATCGTTTACCGTTAAAAATGCCAATTCAATCGATTTTTTGAATCTGGCAATTTTTAATCTTCCCCTGTTCAGCAAGGAAGCAGACATGCTTGAGATCGATCCGTTTTATGAAGGTGATCTTTCCCTTTATTCAGACTTCAGGCATCCAAAAGGATGGGGCAGGGCACAGGTCAGAACCTTTCTCGACAGGGATTTCAAAAGACACAAAGCCATTTCTCCGATTATCAGACGTGATCCGCCCTTTTTTAATTCCAGTCATGCGCCTCTGTTTAAAATGATTCAATAAAAAAAGAAGGGTTCGCATATTGCAGTAAATAAAGGAGTGTGATACGCGGTCAAAAGGTAAAAACGTGTTGCAACGAAAGGGAACCGTCATGCAAAACGAAGTCAGAACGGATATAAAGAAAAACAGGCTTTATATCACCATGAAGAATATGAGTAATGTGGAAATGGAAAGCCTGATTGTTAAATTGGATGCCGAGTGCACAAAGCTTGAAAAAGGATTTTCCTGTTTGAACGATATAACCGATTATGACCCCTCATCCCTTGAAAGCGAATCCCTTCTCGTTAAGGCTCAGAAAAAACTCTGGTTGGCTGGTCTTGGTGTAATTGTAAATATCAGCAGAAATGAGAAACTGGAAGGGCACTATCAGCTCGAAAAAGCCAGCAAGATGGCTGTGGGGTATTCTGCAGCTGTGGTGTCAAGCCCCAAAGAGGCGGAAGACATTCTGGATGGGAAAAAAATGAGGGACCAGGTATGCCTTGCTGTCAAGCAGGGGACACTGGAAAGGTTTTCCAGACTGGCCGCCTTTCGAAAAGAGGATACCCTTGAATTTATTGAGTCCGTGCTGATGCGCTATCTTGAAGACCAGAAGAAAAAACAACAGGAAAACGAAGATCCCGGGAATGATGAAATTGAACCGGAATCGTTCATGAAAGATTCAATAAAAAGACGATCCAATGATCAGCTCGCCCCATTGCTCATAGATAAAATTGATCGCTTGACCGGCATCTGTGAGCGCATGGCAATGGCGATGGAAAAACTGGAGAGCAGATGATCGTGTTAACCATTTAAAGAAGGAGTATGCGTCGTGATCAAAGCATGTAATCTAAAAAAAGGCATGATTGTTGAAATAAATAACAAGCCGTATCAGGCTAAACATATTGATGTTCAGACCCCATCTGCCAGAGGTGCAAATACACTTTATAAAGTCAGGTTCACCTCTGTTCCCGGCGGACAGAAACTCGACCAGACGTTCAAGGGAAATGATGCACTTGAAGAAATGGAACTTGAAAGGCGCTCTGTTAATTTTATCTTCAGCGATCAAACCATGTATACCTTTATGGATACGGGAAACTATGAACAATATGCATTTTCTGAAGACGCTCTGGAAGGTCAGGTCGAGTGGCTTATAGATGGACTGGAAGGCATCACGGCGCTTTTGCTTGATGGTCAGCCTATTTGCATTGAATTGCCGTCTTCGGTGATTCTGGAAATCGTTGAAACCGCACCTGCCATCAAGGGGGCTACGGCCACCAATCAGAATAAACCCGCAACACTTTCAAATGGTCATGTGGTGCATGTGCCTGAATATATGTCCGCAGGGGACAAGGTACAGGTGAATACGGAAACAGGTACGTTCATGTCCCGTGTCAGGGGCTAACGGTTGCTTGGGTTCGTTGAGTTCATTGGGTTTCTCAGAGATCAGACGCCATCCCATTCCTTCATATAAATCAAACCACGCATGCCTTTACTTCCAAAGCTGTGGTTTGATATAATCCGTTTATCAACTTTTTGAATCATAATGTTTGACTTCAATAAAATTATATTTTATCAAATATATATTGTGGCTTTAAGATACACATATCGATCGAAAGCCATTTAGTCTATTCAGATAAATATGAACATCCAATTGTTGAAGAGGGGCATTATGAAAGATGAAAAAACCGGTGGAAAAGACAAAGGCAAATATACGATGAACATGCGCACGTCTGTGCAGCATACGCTTCTGGATCAGACAGGGGCCGGTAAATATAAAATCGGTCATATTCTGGTAAAGGAGGGGGCCATCACACAGGATCAGCTGAAGGAAGCCATGCAGATCAAAAATGGTGATCAGGCTCTGGGTCAGGAAAATCCCCTGAAGTTAAGTTCCATCCTGAAAAAGTTGGGGCATATCAGCGATAAAACCGTACCCTGGATTCTTGCAAAAAAGTATGGCTATCACATGACGCGCATTTCAGGCAAGTCAACTGAGGCATTGGCAAGGCAATTTCCCTATGATCTGATGAAAAAGCATATGGCTTTTCCTGTGGCCATGAAGTCCGATGATACGTTGGTGCTGGCCATGGCAGAACCCACAGATACGGATTCGGTCGATCAGTTGCAACGCAGTACAAAACGGACGCTTGAGATCCGGGTTTGTCCGGAAAATGAAATTATCGATGCCTACAGAAACCATTATGGGATAGAGGAAAATGAGTATGAGAATTTGTTAAAACCTCTAAATGCAGATGAAAAAGATGAGATGCTGCCGATCACCCGTGTGGAAGATTTTGGTTCGATTATTTCAGAGGCAACGGATCATCTTGAAATTTCTCATGAAACAAAAGAAAAGGAAGAATTGAGTGCGAATGCCACGCCTATCATCAAACTGGTTCGGGGTATCCTGACCCAGGCGATCACAGACCATGCCAGTGATATCCATATCGAGCCCAATGACAAGGTGCTTCAGGTGAGATGCCGGAAAGATGGCGCCCTCTTCAAATCCATGAATCTTCCGGTTACGATTAAAAACGCAATTACGTCGAGAATCAAGGTTCTGGCCAAGCTGAAAATTGAAGAAAAAAGGATGCCTCAGGATGGCAGGATAAAAATGATTTTTGGAAAAAAGAAGAATGTCGACTTAAGGGTTTCAACACTTCCCACCCTGTATGGTGAAAAAATCGTCATGCGAATTCTCGATCAGTCCAACCTCAATATGGATCTGATTCAGCTGGGATTGGATGGAGAAACTCTGCGCACGTTTAAAAGGTGCCTTTCCCGGCCATATGGCATGGTGCTTGTCACCGGCCCCACAGGCAGCGGTAAAACAACAACGCTTTATTCAGCTTTATCCCGGTTGAACAAGGAGGATGTGAATATAATGACCTCTGAAGATCCTGTGGAGTTCAATATCAGAGGAATAAACCAGGTCAATGTCAATTCATCCATAGGGTTTAATCATGCGTCGGCACTAAAGGCATTCTTGAGGCAGGACCCGGATATTATGATGATTGGAGAAGTAAGAGATCTGGAGACCGCTGAAATCGCTGTAAAAGCTGCCATGACTGGACATCTAGTCCTGAGTACGCTTCATACCAATGATTCGGCCGCAACGGTCAATAGACTGGTTGATATGGGCATTCCGTCATATTTGTTAGCCTCTTCTCTTATCATGATTTTAAGCCAGCGGCTTGTGAGAAAATTGTGTCCATATTGTAAAAAGGAAAAGGAAACCCCCGATATTCTCCTGCAGAATCTGGGCTATGACAAGGAAGAGATTGAAGAGGGGCTTAAAATATATCTGCCCAAAGGATGTGAGATCTGTAATGGCACAGGATATAAAGGCAGAGTAGGCCTTTATGAATTGATGGAGGTGAGCGAGGATATTTTAAACGGAATCAGTTGCGGCTTGCCGGAAAATCAGTTGCGGCGCATTGCCATAAGGGATGGTATGGTTTCTTTGCGGCGGGCAGGACTTGATAAAATAAAGGAGGGGCTGACATCAATAGAGGAGGTTACCAAACACACCGTTCTTTATAAAGATATATTGCCGTCCTATCTGGCCAATCCTGAGGTTGAAATCTATGAAGATGGAGAAATCATTATTTATGAAGGTGCAGAGGACAAGGATTTCTTTTCACTGGTAAGAGGTGAACTTGAAGTGTTCAAGGGAAAGCGGAAAGTGGGCGTCATTCGGGAGCGGGGCACTTTTTTTGGAGAAATCGCAGCGATTACAAATGGCAGCAGGACAGCGACTATCAGAGCATCTGGAAAATCAGTTGTAAAAAGATATCCGGGAGACAAGCTCCTTGAAGTCATCGGAGAATATCCTGAAACCGCAAAGCCGTTATTTAGGACAATGGCTCAGCGTTTAAGAGATTCAATGACAATACTGGGGAGATTGACTGCAAAGAAATTAGAACCCGTTCATGAACGATAGTCTTCTTTATTGGTTTTGGGCAATGTCCGGGCGTACACATTTTGGAAGAATGTTTTCATGGCAAGCTTGGCGTAATTGCAGGCCCTGGGTCCCAGATATTTTTCATGGGCCACGATAACGGCAATGGCAATTTTCTTTGAACCATTTTTTTCTTCGGCAAATCCCGCAAACCAGTCATACTTCAGGTCATTTTGCCTGTTGCTTATGGAGCCTGTCTTGCCGCCAATAAAAAGCTTTGAAAGGACAGGATCTCTTTTGCAGCCTCTAAAGGCTTTTTTTGCTGTTCCGGATTTAATGGTCGCTTCCATCATGTATTTCAACGCTTCAGATGTTTCTTCCGATAATGTCTTGTTGATCAGTTTTACATCGTTTTTGTATAATACCTCTCCCTGTTCATTTGTTATTCTATCGATGATGGTGGGTTCTAAAAGCTTTCCGTGATTCAAAATAGTCGCACTTAAAAGGGCGCTGTGCAGGGGTGAGATCTGTGTCCGTCTGTTGAAGCCGCTTGCCAGTTCAGCCCGCTCATAGGGATTGTCGGATGCTTCAAATGAACTTTGGGGAAGGGGCAGTTCAAAGTTGATATCATGGTTGAAGTAAAATGCCTCAGCATATTCCAAAAGCAGATCTTTTTTAAGTGTATTCGCCCCTATTTTACCAAAAATGGGGTTAATGGATTCAGCAAAAGACTGCTTGAGGGTGACCCTGTTTGTGTATCTGTTTTTCCGGTCATCGAGTTGAGACCGGTATAATGTATATTTACCGCCGTTATATTCCAGCGTTGATCCCGGATTGAGGGCGCCTGATTCAATCGCCGCTGATGCGGTAACAATTTTAAAGAGACTGGCTGCAGGGAATTCACTTGACAGGCAACGATTGCTCTGGGAGTCTTCTTTATCAAAGCTTGTCATCGCAAGCACTCTTCCTGTTTCAGGATCGATGGCCACAATTCCGATATACCTTGGTTTGCCAAGCTTCATACGCTTTACTTCTTCAATGCGGTCAAGGAGGTAATGCTGAAGTGGCATATCGAGGCTGGTTTCCACATGGAGAATTTTATCTGCCACGGCAAACTTGAAATTTTTGTCCTGAAGATTAATAAATGTGTTCTGATTGAATATCGTTTTGATATCGTTTTTACTGAACAAGAATTGTTTTGGAGTCACCTGAACCGGATCGACAGAAGTTACCGGGTGAGACTCGCCAGTCCGGCACGAAGATCCGCTGAAAGAAAAAAACAACGAAAATATAATCGCCATGGCCCATGGAAAGAAAGGAGAATATTTTTCCAGCCACCGGGCCCTTTTGCGTGAGGTAACCGTTTTTTTAAGTGTTCGCTGGTATCGTCGCCAGTTTTGTCTTTCCATGGCTTTCTGCAATGTGTCACCCCTTATCATTTGAGTTGTATAATCGGATGGGAATCCATTATTTTTATAAAGCCGCATTATTTCAAGGGTGTACCTGGCTCTACCTTTTTATAAAATGACGCCAATGTCAAGCCTTTTTCAATGAAAGCCGCAAGAAGCATCCCTCTTGATTCGACCCCCATAAGTTTTGCAGGCTTCAGGTTGGCGACAACAACAACCTGTTTCCCCACCAGTTCTTCTGGTGAATAGCTTTCTGAAATACCGGCGACAACGGTTCTTTTTTCACCAATATCGACTTCCACCTTGAGAAGTTTTTTTGAATTTTTGACTTTTTCTGCAGAAAGAACCGTTCCTACCCGTAGATCGATCTTTGCAAAATCTTCTATTGAAATTTCAGGTTTAATGTCAGATGAAGTTTTCTTTTGGGTCTGCTCCTCTTTTGGCGCCGGTTTTTTTTCAATTCGCGGAAAGAGAATAATTGCCGGCATGACTTTGTTGCCTGGTTTCAGCACATGCCATTTTCTAAGCAGATCGAGATCATAGAAAAGATCATCCGGATTCAGGCCCAGGCCCTCCTGCATTTTTCGGGCTGTTTCGGGCATGACAGGGTATATCAGGCCGGACACAACACGCAGTCCTTCCAGAAGATTGTATATGACGGTTTCAAGTTTTTTGCTTAATGAAGGGTCTTTGGCAAGTGCCCAGGGCGCGGTCTGGTCGATGAACTTGTTCATGTGGTTGATAAATTCCCAGACGGAAATCAGCCCTTTATGGAAGGCGAAGATGGCCATATTTTTTTCAAATTCATCTACACTTGAAGTTGCTTTCTCAGCCAGAGAAAGATCGTTTTCTTTTTCAGTTTCCTGGTCCGGCTGCGGTATGACACCTTCGAAGTATTTGTTGGCAAGCGTTACAACCCTGCTGAAAAGGTTGCCCAGGTCGTTTGCCAGATCTGAGTTGATCCGCTGTATAACGGCGTCTTCCGAGAAATTGGAATCAAGGCCGAATACCATGTCCCGCATGAGAAAAAATCTGAAAGCATCCGCACCATAGGTGTCTTTTAAAAGAATAGGATCGGCGACATTACCGATGCTTTTTGACATTTTGCTTTTGCCCATGTTCCAGAATCCATGGACATTCAAATTTTTATAAGGGTTGATTCCCGCGGATTTGAGCATGATCGGCCAATAGATGCCATGCGGTTTCAGTATATCTTTTGCGACAATATGCTGAACACGGGGCCAGTAGGTTTTGAACAGCTCTCCTTCCGGGTAATCGAGTGCTGAAATATAGTTGATCAGTGCGTCGAACCAGACATATGTCACATAATTTTCATCAAACGGCAGTGTAATTCCCCATTCAAGCCGTGACTTTGGCCTTGAAATGCAAAGATCTTCAAGCGGTTCTTTCAGAAAAGAGAGCACTTCATTCCGATACCCTTCAGGCCTTATAAAGTCAGGGTTATCTTGAATATATTCGATCAACCAGTTCTGGTATTTACTCATTTTAAAAAAGTAGTTGGATTCCCTGATCAGCTCCGGGGCCTTGTCATGATCCGGGCATTTCCCGTCGACGAGTTCTCTTTCCTGATAGAATCTCTCACACCCGACACAGTATAGGCCTTCATATTCCGCAAAGTAAATATCTCCGGAATCGTATATTTTCTGAAGGATGCTTGTTACAATATTGATATGACCGGGATCGGTTGTCCGGATGAATTGGCTGTATTTGATATTGAGTTGGGGCCACAGATCGCGGAACAGGTTGCTTATTCTATCCACATATGCTTTCGGCGCCACATTCTCTTTTTGAGCCGCTTCCACGATTTTATCGCCATGTTCATCCGTGCCTGTCAGAAAAAAAGAGTCTTCCCCTTTCATTTCATGAAACCTGAATGCCACATCAGCAGCAATGGTTGTATAGGCATGACCGATATGGGGTTTTGCATTAACATAATAAATGGGTGTTGTTATGTAGAAAGGTTCTTTTCCCTTTGTCTGTTTCATCTTTAGTGTGTCCTGATCCTATTTTAGGGTGTATCTATTGTAATTTCTTTTTCAGTGCCGTCTTCAAATTTGACAGTGTACTGCCTGTTAAGGATAGCCTGTCGGATGACCTTTGCAGGCTTTTGATCCACTTCTATGATTTTGCCGATTTTTGGAAAATTTTTCTTATACGCCATATAGGTTTCATTCTCATAGGTAAGACAGCACATCAGACGGCCGCATAGACCGGAAATTTTTGTCGGGTTCAAGGATAGCCCTTGTTCTTTCGCCATTCTTATGGATACGGGGTCAAAATTATTTAGAAATGTCGAGCAACATAATTCCCTGCCGCATCTGCCGAGTCCGCCACACATTTTTGCCTGATTCCGTATACCCACCTGCCGCATTTCAATTCGTACGCGGAATTCCTTGACCAGCATCTTGACAAGTTCCCTGAAATCCACGCGGCCTTCGGCGGTGAAGAAAAAAGTCAGTTTGTTCGCGTCAAATGTGCTTTCAACCGAGAAAAGATTCATGACAAGATTCAGCTTGGCAATACATTCCTGACAGTGTTCAAAAGCGTTTTTTTCGAGAAGTTCATTCTTGTCTCTTTGTGTAAAATCTTCTTCTGTTGCCAGTCGGAAGACTTTCTTAAGCGGGTTTTTGGCTTGAACCTGATCATCCGGAACCGGCGGGGTTGCCACCGTTCCAAATCCAAGTCCCTGTTCTGTCTGTACGATCACGTTCTGGCCAGTCTCCAGCACAAAGGCTTCACTGCTGAAATAATATATTTTCCCTGCGGGTTTGAATCTGATTCCTACAACTTTTTGCATAGTTTACACTCTTGACATCCTTATCATCAATACCTCAAGGGTTAACCTGAGGTTCGCATTGGACTGAATTGCCCGTTCTGCCATGTAAATCGCTTCAATTCTTTGAAGCATTGAATCAATCGTAAGGGTTTTCGACATGCAGGCTATTTTTTCTGACAAATCCCTGAAAATGATTTTTTCAGGTGCATATTTAAAAATTATAATATCTCTGAAGCAGGTTTTCATTATGGCAAGGAACGTGCTGACCTGGTCTTTTTTTTTGAAAAGCCTGTTGGCAAAAGAAAGAAGTTGCCCTGTGGATTGTCCGTTTAATATATCCAGGCCGCTGATGATAATGTCTCTGAGACTAAGCCAGTTCGTATGGTTTCCGGATTCGAGATCGGCCATTCTTTCTGCTTCAGGAAGGTTGCCATCTGCCATTTGAGCGATGATGAGGGCTTTCTCCTCGGGTACACCCAGTTTGTCCACCAGATGGGATATGATGGTTTTCTTTGACACCGGATTGAATTTGATTTGCTGGCATCTTGAAGCAATCGTAGGAAGGACATGGCCATTTTGTGTTGTGATCAAAATGAAAAATGTTTTGTCAGGTGGTTCTTCTAATACCTTTAACAGGGCGTTTCCTGCCTCTGTGTTTATCGCATCTGCATCGTGAATAATAATCACTCGTTTTAAAGCTTCATAGGGTTTTCTTGAGAGGACATGAATCAGTTCACGAATCTGGGCAATTTTGATGACTTTGCCGGAAGGTTTGATCTCAATAATATCCGGATGAATGGCAGATTTTATTTTTTTACAGGACCTGCAAACGCCACAGGGCTCTTTGTTTGACTCACAATTAGCTGCCATGGCAAAGGTCAGGGCAGCTTTTTTCTTGCCTACCCCCTCGATACCTGAAAAAAGCAATGCGTGTGGTGCATTTCCCTTTCTTACAAGGGTTGACAGAATCTGCGCAGGCAGCTTTTGATCAATTAAATCGTCAAACATAATATTAATTGCATCTTTTATATCCGCCACTCGTGAGTGGCCATGTAACACAACAACAGCTTATGCGCTTTTTTACCATTTATCAAGCCAAGATCAAATGCCAATTCTCTAAACATGCTATTCCGGATATAAATTTCATTTTGTATTTCTTGAACAGAAACTTACGTATTTGAAATTGGCTCAGGCAGGTAAAAATGTCAATTCAGCCCGGGTACCTTGTGTTCATGGTACTTCCTGAAAAGGCGATGGACTTGTTTTACCTTTTAAATAACTACCTGCACCAATAGTCGTGACATGCAATAGTACAAAAGAAGGCCAGGTAATATGTATAGTGAGCATTGACCGGAAATTTGGATGACAGGTTAGTAATCAACCCTTTCCTTAAGCTCTTTTCCACATTTGAAAAAAGGAAGTTTTTTTGGCTCTATTGTTACTTTTTCGCCGGTTTTCGGGTTTCTTCCTGTGTAGCTTTTATAGTTTTTAACAAAAAAACTGCAAAGCCCACGAATTTCAACGCGTTCGCCCCGGCCCAATGCATCTGTCATTGAATCAAAGAATATTTGAACGATTTCAGATGCTTCCGATTTGGAAATATCGGCTCTGTTTTTAAGTGTGGAGATGAGCTCCAGCTTATTCATATGTCCTCCTTGCTTAACTGTCGAAACAAAAATTTGATCTAAAAATAAACGTAAATGAATAAGAAGTCAAGCACTTATGATAAAAATTGCTATAGGCGCTCAACATCCTCCTCATCGATATTCACAGATGCATGCTGACCAAGTGCATCAATATTGACAATTATTCTGCCATTGCCTCTGTATTTGACAAAGCGTCCCTTTACACCTGCCAAAGGACCGTAAATGACAATAACCTCATCACCATTCTGTAGCCGGGCCCCGGTGTTTATGGGCTCATTGGATGTCACCATGATTTGTAATGATTCAATGGTATAGTCGCTGACAGGTACGGGCCCTTCCGTGTTGCCTATCAGTTTAACGGCACCGACCGTTTTTACTATTTCAATATGTTCATTGGGTTTGAGAGATGATTTTACAAAAATATAACCTGGAAAAAGAGGTACGGAAAGCATCACTTTGCGGTCTTTTCTTCTGCTTTTGACCGTCACTTTGGGCAAAAAAACCTCAAAGGATTTTTTCGAGAGACCATCATTTACAACGTTTTCGAACCGGCTTCGTGTATGGAGAACATACCATGATGGTTTATAGATGCTTGATACCATTGATGCCGCCAAACCCCTTTAAATATTGATGCATCGTTCGTTTGAATTTATTCTCATTTAAAAATGTAATGGTTTGCCACGTTTTAAAAATACGGGCTAATATAATGTATCAAAAGGGGGTTAGCAACAGCTTATTTCATCGATCCCTAAAAAAATAAGATTCTGTTTTTATAATAAAGTCCCTGTTTTGTATATTTTCGTCTTTCTTCAAGTCGCAGGATGCGATTGGATCAGGGGCTTGCAAAATTGGTTTCAAGTTCGCCAAGCCCTTTGAGATTAACCATTACACCCAATTTCTGGTCTTCATCTTCATCAATATAACTGATATCGATTTCCCAGCATTGTTTGCTGAACACAAACCCCAGGCGTCTTTTTATGTAATTCCCTTCAGCAATATTCCGTTCATACTCGGAATACACGGATAATTTTTCCGTCAGAATCAGGCTAATTGAAGCGGCTATGGATTCACCGGAATTCAGCGGGGTAACGTCATCCTCTTTTTGCCTGTATTCAAGGGTAAAAAAATCACCCCGCCGGGTTGAAAATGTTGACCCGATATTTTTTGAGATCAGCTTGTTCTTCGTGTAAGACCATCTCGTATCTCCGGAAAATGATACGATGTCATAAGGCATCCATTTTAGCTCAAGGTATAAGGGAGAAAATTCATCACTTTTATCGATCCAGTCCTGGGGTGTATTGTCATTTAAATTATAAGACTGCTCAATCATGAATCTTAAGAACTGGCGGTAGGCAAATTCAGGTTCGCTGCCGCTCATCTCTTCCTCAGATTGTGTTTTAACATATGATTTTGACGTAAACAGGTGGATAAATGAAACAGTTATGATATTCATTTTTTCAACCTGTTTTTCAAAGAGCGGGTATTTTTCAAAATGATTATCCGGAATATATTCCCAGATTATTTCAGGTTTAACCGTATGCCTGATTTTCGAGATATCAAAAATTTCGAAGGGATAGATGCGGTAAATCTCTGAAGAAAGCGAAAGCTTGATATCATAATAATCCCTGTCCAGATGATGGGGAACATCATACGGATAATCCATGTTCTCAGGCATGTCATCGATGTACCAGAGCGTTTTCCTGTAACCGGCCGAGGGTTCAAACAAAAAATAATGGCGATACCTTAAAGGAAGATAGAACCTGGGATACATATCGAGCTGATGGCCTTTCAGTCGCAAATCGTTCATTTGTTTGATTTGTTTGCCGATATCATCCGACGTGTCTGTATCCTTCCTGAAATAATAGGTATATTCCGAAGACAGATCATAATAAAACGGGGTGTTGTCGATCTTCTGTTTCAGACCGGAAAACATGACATAAGGTAATTTCTGGAGGGTATAGTTATCCTGATCAACCGGTAATCCTGCGTTCATCGTATGGGAGCGTCTGATCAGGACGTCATCATACCACAAAACGCCGGCGTTCAGGCTGTATGTTTGCCAGTTTTTATTCACGCCGATTTTGTTGATTCGAATCGAGTCATCATAACGGTCAAGGCTTCGACCAAAATTTTCCGTAAAATAAGCGTCTGTATCTGAAAATCCGGTATAGCCATCCTTGAATTCCCGCAGGTAGTCCTGATCGCTGACCCAATCCAGATCAAATTTGAGAAAGGTGTTTTCGGGCATTTCCTGATTTATCTTCGCCCTGAACCAGTATCTTTCCGTATTGGGCCGGGAGGCGACAAGATCATTTGCATCTGTGTATCCCCAGTCTTTATCCGTGCCATCCGGGTCTGTTTTCTGATCGTCCATGAAATCGTAAAGGAAGGAACCTTTGGAACGGGTGCTCAATGCATACCGGTATTCAATACCGGTCTGAAAGCCACGCTTTTCCATATAATGACCGTTAACCGTTATGTCCGAGCTGTCATTCAACGCCCAGAAAAATGGCTGCTCATATTGAAGCCCCTTTCTTTTTGAAAAATTGAACTGGGGACTTAAAAATCCGGACTGGCGTTTAAGTTTTACCGGAAATATAAAAAAGGGTGTGTAAAAAACAGGAATCTCCTTGAGCCATAAAATAGCATGTTTGACCTTGCCATATCCGCCAATGGACACATCCAGATCTTTTCCGGATATTTTCCAGTCCGGTTTATCCCCATCACAGGCTGTTATGCATACGCTATCGCCTTCGTAGGTAGTCGGACCTGTTTTTTCAATTTTTTTTCCTGAAATGTAATAATGATTGGCCTCAATAAATATGGTGCCATCTGATATGGTCCCTGTTTTTGCGTTAAGGTCCATGGATACCTTGCTTCCCGTTAATTTGTTCCCTTTGGAGGAAATGACAACATTTCCTGTTGCTACGGTTTCCATGGTGTCACTGTTCAGTCTGATTTTATCGGATACAATCTGGTCATTCTCTTTTGTGATAATGACATTTCCTTCAGCTGAATATAGGTGGGTATTCTTGTTGTAATCGATTTTATCTGCATTAATATGCCAGGGCGTTTCAGGGGATTTGTCTTTTAATTCTGTTTCGGCACCTGATCGCAGAGGAAGAATGACAATTGCCAGCAGCAGGAAAAATACACCGGACAGCAAGGGCCTTTTGGCAGATTCTGCCGCGTGTTTCAGCTGATTAGCCGGTTTATGGATTAAATCTGTTGTCATCTCATTTTTCTTTTGAAAAGGTGATTTCCCAGAGTCATTTACAAATGGTGATAATAGCTTGAAGACCTGAAAAATTTCCAGTATAAAAGCTAAACCGTCCAAAAAAGTCAAGATGTTGTTGCGAGACCTCTTTTTGACAGGGCGGGTTAAAAATCTAAAAGGCTATCATTAGGCGTGCGATGATGTGTAAACGATAAAAGGGTTAACATGCTGATTACGTTAGAAGGAATTGAAGGTTCAGGAAAAACCACGCAGCTCGGCCACATGGTCGATTATTTTAAAACGAAGGGGAAAGACTGTGTGGTCACACGGGAACCGGGAGACACTGAAATCGGTAGAAAAATACGGGCAATATTGCTTGATCCGGAGAACAAAAACCTTGATCCCATGGCAGAGTTGTTTTTGTATGCCGCTGACAGGGCACAACATATCGAAGAGCGGATCAAACCTTCGATTTTATCCGGCAAGATAGTTATCAGTGACCGGTTTCACGATGCAACGACCGTCTATCAGGGATGCGCACGTGGACTTCACCCGGATATTATTAACCGTATTCATCGGATAGTATTAAAGGATTTGAAACCGGATGTGACGTTATTATTTGATCTTCCGCCTGAAATCGGCTTGAAACGTGCCTGGCAGCAGGTGAATGCGGGGACACGAACAAACACAGAAACCCGGTTTGAAAAAGAGGCGTTATCGTTTCATGAAAAGGTAAGGCAGGGGTATCTTGACCTGGCCAGGCATGAGCCAGAAAGATTTTATGTGATCGATGCATCTCTCCCTGAAGAGAAGGTGACAGCGGCCATCATCAATATATTAAACGGTATGACCTGGGTGAGACATAAATCTGGAGGCGCCAGAATTGAAATTAAAAAAAAAATAACGGATGACTAACATGAAACTGATCTATTTTCCTTTCACATATATTTCCGAATCAACTCAGACAGCCATATCTTCTTTTTTCAGGAGAATAGCTGTGTTTCAATCTGATGAAACGGCGTTGCCGGCTTTCATGAGATCACTATATGCTTCAGGATTTCTGGAAATCATTACTCCTGTAAAAGGAAATGAAACAGCGCTGCAGGATTTGATTTCCTCTTTCAAGATGTGGGGAAACGCTCTTGACGATAAAAACCGAACCTATTTCAAGACAAGGAAAGGAGAAGTCCCTTTTTTTACTGAAGTGTCTTCCTCAAAAATCAAAGCCGATTTGAGACAGGCCATGAAATCCGGAAAAGACATGGCGTCTCAAAAACCGGAAGAAAAGATGAACCAGAGTGATATCCTGTTGCGGGCGAGAATGATTCTTCAGTTGGCCCAGGAGCTGGATATAGAGTCAGATGAATTTCAAAACGGCATGCAGAAATACCAGGAAATGGAACATCTGCTTTTTGAAAATATTAAATGCCGGCTCACGGAAGATAATACTGAATTGAATAGATACAGGAAAGATATTGATCGTGATACGTCAAAAGAAAATAAACTTGAAGAAAGGATTATGGCATGGTCCTTACTTCTTCCTTATTGCAAGGAAGAGACAGGAATTTTTATTACCGATAAAAGAGAAGTGGTGAATTTTTTAAAGGAATTCTCGGTTCTGAAGGATATCGCGTTTCATGTTGGCCCGATACCCGCAGGGCATAATGATGAAGATGTTTTTACTAAATTTTATGCCGTCCTTGAGGAAACCTTGATTCAACTGGCCAGGGGAAACATAACCAACCCGGAGGATATTCAGATTCATCAGCCTGTGTTTGGTGATAATCAGGAAACATGGATGCTGGAGGTCTATCTGGTAAAAGGCGAAAGCGCTGTCCGGTTTTTTAACAAAGGCCTTGCTATCCACACACCTGTATCTGAAAATATCCTTAATAATAAGGAATCCATGAATACAGTTATTTGCCTGATCCACAGGAACAATTAGAATCTGTGTGTTTATATTGAGTGAACCTTGAAAAAATAAGAAATTTATTTTTAAACCATATTGACAGGCCTTAAAAAATATATATAAGAATATACCGGTTGTACGAAAGGGAGCTTAAAAAACGTTGAAATTTATTGTTGTTATGTTTCATTAACAACTAAAAACAGACGGTTATAGCCGAAGGCAAACTGTCAGCTTTATTTAATTACTATAAATGAGGAGGTTTTGAAGATGGGTTATAATCCAGTAGTTGACCAAGATAAATGCACAGGTTGTGAAGAATGCGTTGATGTATGCCCCGTTGAAGTATTTGAAATGGATGGCGATAAATCAAGCGTTGCTCAGCCGGAAGAATGCCTTGGGTGCGAGAGCTGTGTGGAAGTTTGCGAATCAGAAGCGATCACCGTCGAGGAATCTTGATCAAAAAGTTTTTTTATATCCCCTGGTTTTTATCAGATCATCAACCAGGGGATATTTTAAATTCATAAAAAAAATCAAACAGTTGACTTTCTCTCCTTTATTTGTTCAATTCCATACCGGTTCCTGAATAGTTAAATGCTTTTATTAAGAGCAACTCGCCAAGAGATACTGTTTTTTTGGAGAAAGAGGCGCTAAATGGACATCAACCAACTCTTTTATCATGTTTTTTCCAGTTCTTTTGGTGAAATCGTTATTGTATTCAAAAACGATACTTTTAAATTGAAAACCATTTATCTCCCTGGGTCGCCTTCACAGGCGTTTATCCGTTCATCTGGAGACAAATTTTTAAAAGACGAAAAACCATCTGCGGATGTCCAGGCCACCTGCCAGGCTATCAAAAAGTATTTTAACGGATACGCCATTGATATACCCTGGAAAATCCTTGATTTGTCAACGATGACCGATACCCAGAAAGGGGTTTTAAGAGCCACGGCAGATATCCCATATGGTGAAGTAAGATCATACCGGGAAATTGCCATATCCGTCGGAAGGCCCAAAGCCTGCAGGTTTGTTGGAAATACCCTGGCCAAAAATCCTTTTCCTGTCCTGATCCCCTGTCACAGGGTGATCCGGAGTGACCATTCATTTGGCCAATTCGGTGGCGGCGCAGAATTAAAGAAAAAAATGATTCAGCTTGAAAAAAATCATCAGAACAGGTATCAGCGGAACCTGAAATAAAAATCGGATGATTTGGTTTAAAATATCCGGCTGGACCCATACAGGAGGAAACGTGGCTGTATCACAAAAGCGACCCATAAGCATTCAGGATGCAAGCGAGCAATTGGTGTCTTTTGCCATTGATCGAGAAGATCTGAAGCTTATTATCGATTCACTTCCGGATGATCAGGGTATTAATACCATATCGCTTGATTATGAACTGCAGATTTTAAAAATTATCAGCGTGGGCTGGAGTATTTCCGTATATATGGACGGACAGCAGAATAAGGCAGAACTGGCAGAAACATTCTGGAAATCAATCCATGAATTTTCAAAGAATATCTCAGAAGTTTCCTATTTGACGATTGGAAAGGATATTGATTATTTCCAAATCATCAGGGACCGATTGGATTTTTATGTCAGTTCTCTTAATAACGCGGGAAAAGATGGAGATCCGGCTGCCTTTATAGGTGGTGCATTTGCGGGAAACTGTAAGGACATGGATAATCCTTTTGTTGCCATAACAGGGTCACGGATATTTCACTTGGCGGCCATAGGGGTAAAAGAATATCTGGCGTCCATTGACGTTCAATAACAGGTTTTTTAAAAGGAGGATATCTATTGAAGCTCGGAATTATTGGACTTGAAGGCGCAGGGAAATCAACGGTATTTGAAGCGTTGACCGGAAATATTCAGGGTGAAGGCCACAAGGGAGAATCGCGGATTGCTGTCGTTAAAGTTCCGGATAATCGTGTTGATCTGCTTTCAGAGATGTATAAGCCCCGTAAAACCATCTTTGCTCAGGTGGAATATTTTCTTCCTGCCAAAACAGGCATTAAAAAAGATCAAAATATGTGGGTATCTGTAAGGGATTGTGATGCGTTTATCCTGGTTGCAAGAAATTTCAGTCAATATGGGGTTGAAGAAGCGAAACCGGTTCAAGATTGTCTTGCGATCGACCAGGAAATGATTATTTCCGATCAGGTGGTTGTCGAAAAGCGGATGGAGCGGATGGAGCTGGACAGCAAAAGAGGAAAACCAGTCAACCCTGATGAAATGACGCTTCTTAATAAATGTCTGACACTTCTTGAAAGTGAAACACCTTTAAGAAATGATCCTGAAATCGCCTCCTCTCCCTTATTGAGAGGCTATGCATTTGTATCTGCCAAACCTGTCCTCGTTCTTTTTAATAATAATGATGAAGATGATAATCTGCCTGGCGCAAGCCATACGGATTTAAACAACATATCGATGATCATCAAGGCAAAACTGGAGCAGGAATTGTCCCAGATGACCGAAGGCGAGGCCGAAGATTTTTTAAAAGAGTTCAATATATCGGTAACCGCTCGCGACCGTGTCATTCAAAGGTCTTATGATCTTTTAGGATTAATTTCATTTTTTACAGTAGGAGAAGACGAGGTCCGGGCCTGGACAATTAAAAAAAGCACAGATGCGGTAGATGCTGCGGAAGTCATTCATTCGGATATCAAAAAAGGGTTCATACGGGCAGAAGTTCTTTCCTATCAGGACCTGATGGATGCCGGGACCTATCCGGAAGCAAGAAAGAAAGGAACCGTCAGGCTGGAAGGAAAGACCTACAAGGTTCAGGATGGGGATATCATCAATTTCAGATTTAATGTTTGAATTGTGAAAGGAAAATCGTTCAGGCCTGAAACTGAATTGATGACAGATAAGATAGCGTTGCAGAATATTCAGGAGTATGTGGCTGCTTATTTTTCTCCCGGTAGAAAGACTTAAGGTCATCCAGCGTATCAATATCCTGCAACCCAGGCAATTTTTTCACTGAAAGTCCCTTTTTTTCACAAATTTCCAACGTTTTTTCCAAAACGGTTTCCGTTCCCCATGGCAGATGTTGAAATACACTTTGGGAAAACGTATCCTTTCTAAAGCCGATCAGATAGTACCCCCCATCAAAGGAAGGGCCAATGACCATATCGGATTCTGTCAAATTCTGTTGCGCGGTTTCGATAATTTCAGGTCTGATATGCGGGCAGTCTGTGCCAATAAGCACACTCCTTAAAAAACCAAAGGAAAAGGTTTCCCGGAAAGCATGGTCCATTTTTTCTCCCAGGTCGGTTCCTATCTGGGGATGCATGTCGTGGGAGATGTCAAGCCAGTTACGGAGTTCATCTTCTGCATCATCCGGGTCAAAGTAGATCACTACCGGGAAACCGGTTCGTTCGACGGCTTGCAGCACATCTATTACAAAAAATTTGTAAAGCGCAAGCACCGTGTCATCGCCCAGTGTTTTGGCAAGTCTTGTTTTTACTTTTCCTTTCCGGGGTGCACGTAAAAAAAGGATGACACAGGCGCTTGTTTCCTTGATCATTCGTATTACTCTATTTTGTCCACATCATGCTTGGCACCTTTCCAGGCGTAAATACCGCCAGGATATCTGTAGACATTTTTATATCCCAGCTTTTTGGCCCACATGCCACCATTGTGGCTTCTTGTGCATTTTACAAAACCGCAGTAGACAACAATTACTTTGTCCATATCATTGCCAAGAAGCGCTTTATAATCATCCATGCTCTTTCCGCTGGTTTCCTTTTTATCCCATTCCATCATGTCCGGAATGGGAAACAAAAACTGCTTTGCGCCAGGAACATGGTTTTTCACATAACTTGCTTCATAAGGCATGGTATCCACAATGATCATATCTTTTTTATTATCAATCCATTGTTTCAGTTCCTCTGTCGAAACCACATCATAACCACCTCTTTGCACTTCACGCAAGAGTTTAATGGCTTCCTGTTCCTTTGCAACTTCCTTTTCAAAAAGATCATCAGCCATCGCAAACGATGACAGCAGACATGCCATCAGAAAAGCATATCCGGTAAATTTAATCATGTGTGTCATTTAAAATCCTCCTTTGGGTATTAAAATGTAATGGGTTGATATTTATTTTTTTCGGTTTTATTTGCCGAACGCATCGATAAATATACAGATAAATAATTCCTGAAATCATAACCATATCCCGGTAAAGGGCATATCGCAGGTCATGGAATGCAACCTGCTCCGGGTCATCCGGTCCAAAGCAACCACAGTCAACGTCAAGCCCCATGTGAATGCCATAGGCCAGAATGATGATAAAAAGGATGAGCAGACAGGCTATCAGGAAAAGGCTTCCCCGAATATCAAAGATGAGACCGGCACCTGCCATGATCTCAAGGCCGGCTAAAGTGAATGCCGCAAACAGTGTCAATTGCCCGGGGAGTATGCCGTAAGCATCGATGATAACAGAAAATAACTGGGGGTTCCCGATCTTGGTGATTCCTGAGTATAAAAAAACAAGGCCTATCACCAGTTTTAAAGTCGTGTAAAAAAGTTGGGATATGGAAATTCCTTCCTTTGTGATCATTATGCCACCAGTTCCAAATGAATAAGTTTTGCAACTCAAATCACGGATTTCTGGTGGTGTCCAATTTATAATATCAATGCAGAACAGATCCGGTATCGTTTTTTTTGATATGGGATTTCAAACAGCCATGATGAGTGGTATTTATAATTGACTATGTCTTGACGCAGTTATCGCTGATATCTATATTCAGCTAATAAACCATTTTTTCCTGAACAGGGGAGATATGAAAAAAGAAGATACGGCAGACAATCATTTAAAGGGAACATTTCAAACCATGCCCGGTATAAAGGGGAAAATATTTATCCCCTGCAAGGAAGCCCCCTCTCTCCCCAAAAAGCACCCCTGTAAGGACTGTTTCTCCTGCCAGCAATGCGGAGACGATCGTTGCCAGCTTTGCCGAAGCAAGAAGCCGGTAAAGGAATAGCGTCAATGAAGTGATCATATTGGCAGGAAAAAGAGATTTGTCTGTTAAAAATAATATTAATGGTTGATCATTTCGGGGGCTGTGATATGCATATATGAATGCAAAATCATAAAATTAAATGGGGGGAGTATTGAACTGATGTTCACGTTTAAAAAAATCAGATCAAGGCTTATTGTTATGGGAATGACACTCAGCGCTTTGCCGCTGGTCATCCTGTCAGTGGTGACGGTTTATCAGGGAAACGCAATGATCAGGATTTCGGAGAACGAGACATCACAGCTTGCCATCAATGATCTGGACCATATCCTGAAAGGTGTTTACGCCATGTGTCAGGCCCATCAGGAACTGGTTCAGGTCAGTGTCAATAATTCACTTAATGTTGCCAGGGACGTCCTTGAGAGTTCAGGAGAAATCAACCTTTCCCTGGATACCATCGAATGGGATGCGGTCAATCAGTATAATAAGGAGTCTTTGCATATCACCCTTCCCCGATTCATGGTAGGCTCCCGGTGGATAGAAAAAAACAGTGATATGAATGTCAATTCCTCGGTTGTGGATAAAATAAAGCGCCTGGTTGGGGGCACCTGTACCATATTTCAGCGGATGAACGATGACGGGGATATGTTGAGAATCTGCACCAATGTGATTCAGAAGGACGGTCGTCGTGCGATTGGAACATATATCCCCAGGACAAATCCGGATGGTACGCCTAACCCTGTGGTATCAACCGTGTTAAAAGGAGAAATCTTCAGGGGACGGGCATACGTGGTCGATCGCTGGTATATCACAGCTTATGCACCGATTTATGAAGGCAGTGTTTCAGATAGTGACGATTTGGAGGGGAAGAAAATCATCGGTGCATTATATGTGGGCATCCCTCAGGAGAGCGTCTCAAGCCTGCGGGAGGCGATAATGGATTTAAAGGTGGGCGATACCGGATACGTATATGTTTTGGACTCTAAAGCTGCTTACGTTATCTCAAAAGATGGAAAGCGGGATGGTGAAAGCTTGTGGGATGCAACAGATTTAAAGGGTGATTTCCCGGTCAGGCAGATCGTAGGAAAGGCGCTCGCTTCCAGCGAAGGTGAAATTGTCGAGCATATGTACGACTGGAAAAATCCGGGAGATAATCATATAAGAACAAAGCTGGCACGAATCACTTACTTCAAGCCTTGGGACTGGGTGATAGGTGTCGGGTCCTATACGGATGAATTGAATAAATCAACCCAGAAAATGAAAGCGACAGGCAAAAAAATATTGGAAACCATGGGAGGAATTTTTGCAGGTATACTCATTGTCGCTTTCTTCATATGGATAGTGGTATCAAAAGGCATATCCACACCGATCATCCAAAGCGCACGTTACGCTGAAACAATGGCAGATGGCGATTTCAGCCAATCCATTTCATTCCTCCAGAAGGATGAAATCAGTATTTTGGGGAAATCCCTGAATCATGTGTCAAAAAGCCTTTCCGAAATGATCCGGATCATTTCGGATAATACAAAGGCCCTTACAGAATCATCAACCGAACTTAATGAATTGGCTGAGAAAATGAAGAGCGGAGCGGAAAAAACATCACGGCGTTCAAGTTCTGTTGCAACATCCGCAAACGAGATGAGTTTGGAGCTTTCTGCCGTATCTGCATCATCCGAGCAGGCATCCTCAAGTATCAGCCTGATTTCCACTTCAACGGCACAGCTTACCTCAACTGTAAAGGACATATCTCAAAATGCAGAAAAGGCACGGACTATTGTTCTGAATGCCGTTTCACAGGCGGCGAACGCTTCGAGCAAAGTAGATGAGCTGGGGGTGGCAACCGACGAAATCAGCAAGGTGAATGCTGTGATTTCCGATATTTCAGAACAGACCAACCTGCTTGCCCTGAATGCAACGATCGAAGCTGCCCGCGCAGGTGACGTGGGTAAAGGGTTTGCGGTTGTGGCCAATGAAATAAAGGAGCTGGCCAGGCAGACAGCTGAAGCCACCCATGTAATCAAGACGCGTATATCGGGGATTCAGATGTCTACGCATTCGACGGTTCAGACAATTGGTGGAATATCGGCCGTCATTAACGAAGTAAATGACATTATTTCTTCCATTGCAGCTGCCATAGAGGAACAATTGGCTTCCACAAATGAAATATCGGAAAACATTTTTCAAACCGCACAGGGGATACAGGAAATCAATGATATTATTGCCACCAGTTACCGGTCATCATCGGATATTTCAAAGAATATCGCTGATGTGGACAAGGAGGCATTGGAATTTGTTGAGAGCAGCAACAATCTGAACACAAAGGCCGAATCCCTTTCCGCCATATCGGAAGAACTGAAACAGCGAATCGAGCAGTTCAGGATTTCCGGAAAGAAAACATGACCTGTTTGTGCCCTGGAAGGTGTCGCCCATCCCAACAAGGTCATTCAAACCCTGATGGAATATTACAAAAACGTATATATTGTGATTATAACAATCCAAAATTGTTATTAATTAACAAATCAGAAGACCATTTGGTCGGCCACTCTTTTTCGTAAAAATAGATTTAATAAATCATTAATTCAATGATGCAGTGGCATTTATTCGAAGTGCTCTTGAGGATAGTTTATGAGTTTGGTTAAAAAAAGGGGGGTGACATGGTAAAATTTGAAACCGTTTCAAAACAGAAAACAGCATATGTAAGCAATCTGAACTGGCAAACATGGCTGAAGCATGGCGATCAATACCTGAAGGCAGCAACATCCAAAGGGGAAACAAGCCGTTTTGGTGCGGATATAAGATACAATTTACTTTCTCTGTCCTTGGAAGGTTATGTCATGGCGATCCTTGATTATCATAAACGACTGCCTGATAACCATACCTATACGGATCTTATTGATGCCCTCGAAATAGTCATGCCACTTGATCCAGGCCTTAAAAGTCGTATTTTGCAATATGAAAATATTCAGTCTATTTGCTCAATCGATAAGTATCAACGCAATGCGCCAACAGAAGAAGAATTGTCGGATTTAAAAGGTGCGATTGTTGAGATAGGCAACATTGCCCATCAAATAATACGTGTATCTTTATAAGATAATCGATTTCCTGATCCTCATCCTATACGGCTCTAAAGCATTTTCTTCAAGCTGTCGTATGCATTGATGTACGACTATCCCTTTATCCCGGTTTCGATTAACCATTCAGTAAATTTAATTGATTTATATTTTCATTGTGATATGCACGAATGTAAAATTTTAAAATTCGAATATATCTGTTTGATCTGATGTTTATAATTTTAAAATAATCGCACAGGCGTATTATCATGCTTCAAGGGAAAAAATGAAACAGTTGAAGAACAAAGTGGCGGCTATAACGGGCGCTGCTTCAGGCATCGGCAGGATGTTGGCCATTCGGTTGGCTTATGAAGGCAGCCATCTGGCGATCTCGGATATCGATGAAACCGGCCTGATGGCAACGAAAAAAATGATCGGAGATCATATCAATATATCCACCCATGTGGCGGATGTGGGAATTTACGAACAGGTATGCCGGTTTGCAGAAGAGGCCGTGGCATACCACGGAAAGGTCGATCTCCTCATCAATAATGCCGGTGTCAGCCTGACAGATTTTCTGGAAACGGTTCCTTTGGAAGATTTCAAGTGGCTCATGGACATCAATTTCTGGGGCGTGGTGCATGGCACGATGGCCTTTCTTCCCTTTTTGAAAAGACGTCCGGAAGGCCACATCGTCAATATATCAAGCATTTCGGCAATGCTCCCCAACCCGAATAACGGCCCGTATTGCGCGGCAAAATCCGCTGTCAAAGGATATACCGAGACCCTGTACCAGGAGCTTATGGAAACAAACATTCATGTGAGTTGTGTCCATCCGGGCGGGATAAAAACCAATCTCGGGCGAAATGCCCGTGTAAACCGGACATTATCTGACATATCCAAAGAGACAGCAGTTGAACTGTGTGACAAAGAGGTATTTATTACAACGGCGGAACAGGCGGCAAAAACTATTATTGCCGGGATCAAACGAAATAAAAGACGGATAATAACAGGGATTGATGCAAAAGTAATCGACATTCTGACGCGCCTGTTTCCGCAAACCATGATCAGCCTGTGTGCCATTTCATCTAAAAGACTGGCAAAGAAATATGCAGATCTGCAAGGAGCAGATCGGGCCATCCGACCGAGTTCCGTTCATCTCCCCTTTTAAAATCAAATACGGCCCGTATTCTTATAAGATATTCTCCCTGTAACTTTTGGGGGTGGTTCCGGTCCAGTTTTTGAATGCCCGGTAGAAGCTCGATACTTCACTGAATCCCAGGTGAAGCGCCACTTTTTCCATGGGCAAACCGGTAGTAAGGAGCAGTTCGATGGCTTTGGTTTTTCGCATATCCGTTAGAATATTCTTGTACGATGTGCTTTCGTCCATCAGTCGGCGCCTGATGGTTCGGGGCGACATATTGATGCGTCTGGCCAATTGATCCAGAGTGGGGAATTTATCCTGATGAAGAGACAGTTCCTGGCTGATCCTGGCCGTGATTGTCTCATGTTCCTTCAGCCGGGAAACCAGTTGGTCACATTCCTTTATAAGAGAATTTTTCACCAGAGGATTGGCGAGTTTGAGTGGTTTTGACAAATGGTCGACATCAAAAACGATCAGATGAACAGGTGCGTCAAATTTAATGGGGCAACCGAAAGTATCTGCATATCGGTCGGCGTATGATGGTTTTTCATAGGCAAAGTGGAGTTCTTTAAATACGGATGCATCTTCGTAGAACAGGTGGGCCATGCTATAGAGAGATGCCACCTCGGATTCACATATATATTGCCGGATATCCCCCAGATCGATGATCTCCTTGAATTTTGCAACCCCGGTATTTCCTTTTATTTTTAAAAAATACTGATGGTAGGATGCGGTCAGATGAATATAGGTGAGGGCCAGTTTCAGGGCTTCCATCATGGTTTCACAGCACATCATCGCCATACCCAGTTTACCGTTGGCACTGAAATGATATTCCTTACCAAGCTCAAGGCCGATCCAGGGAACGGGTATGAGCCTGATGGCATTTCTTGCAATGGCCATTTCCTGGGTGGTGGCAATCAGTTTCTGCGGATCATCCAGATCGGCCAGGGAAATACCGCTACCGGCAAGGAGGCGTTCGGAGCATATTCCATACCGGGTTGCAATTCGGGCAAACACAGCAACAGCGTTGATAAGCCTGAAAGGGGGCAACCGTGAGCTTGAGTGGATATAGGATAGATCGGTCATAAGGCGTTTCCATTTTTTTGGCCGTTTCAGTCAATATTAATGACCGTTTGGGTCATTGTCAACACGGTTCTTGTCACGTATCTATAATGAAACAATCAGACAGACAAACAGAGGAACATATGATTACGGTCGGTATCGATATTGGTTCAATTACCACAAAAATTGCCCTGATGGAGGGAAAAAAGCTTTTATACACAGATGTATCATTAAGCGGTTACGACATGGAAAAGGCGTGGCAGGCTATTTATAAAAAAATGCTTGAAAGGACCGGAAAGAAGGAATCGGACATCTCTTTTCTGGTTTCAACCGGATATGGCCGGAACAACGTCAGTATCTCCCAGAAGAAAATCACTGAAATTTCCTGTCATGCAGCAGGCGCAAAATATTTTTTTCCAAAGGTGAAGGCAGTCATCGACATCGGGGGCCAGGACAGCAAGTTTATCAGAATCGATGATACCGGGAGTATTCTCGATTTTGTAATGAATGACAAATGTGCGGCCGGTACCGGGCGTTTTCTGGAGGTGATGGCCCGGGCCCTCCACGTGGAGATAGACGATTTTTCAACCCTGTCCGGGAAATCAAAAAAGCCGGTGACTATCAGCAGCATGTGCACGGTATTCGCGGAATCCGAAGTCATTTCCCTGATCGCCAAAGGAGAAAACCGGGAAAATATCATTGCCGGCATTCATGATTCAATTGCATCAAGGATGATATCGATGATGAAGCGTACCGGTGTGGCCAGCCCGGTTGTCATGACCGGTGGTGTGTCGAAGAATATCGGCATGCGAAAAGCCATAGAGAAGAAAATCGGCATGACGTTAAATGTACCGGAACAGGCGCAAGTGTGTGGTGCCATCGGTGCCGCTATTCTGGGCTCAGGTTGAAGAGAAAACGGATAAGGAAAAAATAAATGAGGTTATTTGCCTACTATGATACGGGCCATGAGTTTTCAGAAGAAATCGTCATGGCCGCCGGATTCACGCCGTATAAGATACTGGGGGATGTCAATGTGCCGAATGATCCGGCTGACCGGTATGTGCATAATTACATCTGCCCGTTTTCACGATCCTGCCTGACGGAAGGCATGGCTCGTTCGGACGAGTGGGCGGGTATCGCCTTCTGCCATGGATGCGATACCACGAACAATCAGTATGATATCTGGAAGCACCATGTCAAAACCGATTTTTTATACTGGATCAATACACCGGCAAAAAACGATGCTACCGCAAGGGCATATCATGAGCACGAACTGCGCCGGTTTATTTCCCATATGGAAAAGCATTATCGGGTAGACATCACAGATGACAAACTTTCGGAAGCGATCAGGACGTCAAACAGCGTAAAACGCCTGATGCAGGAACTCGCGAAACTCCGTCCGGTAAAGGACATCCCCAATGACGCCTACCACGCAATCACCAGGAAGTGTGTGCAGATGCACAAGGACGATCTGATCGCAGCGCTTGAGAAAACACTTGAGGAATGGAAGAACCGCCCGGCGTTTCCGTCTGACTGTCTACCGGTGCTTCTGACAGGTTCGGACATGACCTACCCTGAAGGAATGGATATTCTGGAAGCAGCAAAACTCCGGGCGGTGCGAGATGATCTGTCTCTGGGAGAACGGTATTTTGCAGAGACGATTTCAGAAGAAGGCGATCCGGTAAAAGCGCTGGTAGACTACCACGCCCGTATCCCCATGCCGCCTACAAAAATTCCATTTGAGGCACGGCTTGTTTATTTGCGGAAATGCCTGAAAGAGACTAACGTCAAAGGAATCGTCTATCAGATTCTGAAATTCTGCGAACCCCATGGCCTGGATCTGCCCTATATGGCAGGTGAACTTAAGAAAGACGGTCACAGACTGATTGTCATCGAAAGGGAGTATACGCCTACGATCGATCAACAGCTCGTGAGCCGACTTGAAAGTTTCAGGGAAATCATTTAAATAAGGCGGAAAACAAGGACGGTTATGATCAAATTAACCCGTTTTATCATTCAAAACCCGAAATTATTTGCACAGGGTATAAAGGGGTATATGAACCAGCACCTTTCCCCGCGTTTATACCAGATTATTCTGCAATATCTCACTCAGACCAAAATGACCACGGTGCAACCCTGGAAAAAATTCGGCGTTTTCAGTGCCGGATTCCCCACAGAGATTCCCCTGGCCATGGGGTATTTCCCCGGATACCCGGAAGCCTATGCCGCCTTTACAGGCGCAGCCGGCTGCACGGTTCCCCCCATCGAGCATGCCGAAAGCCTTGGATATGGCCGTGATTTGTGCAGTTATATGAAGACCAGTATCGGCGCCTCCCGCATGAACTGGCCCGAGGATTTTGGCGGTAACAGACCGGCAGACGCCTATTTTTCAGCAAACCTGGTATGCGATACCCATTTGAAATGGTTTGAAAGCGAAGCCAGAATTCATGGAAAACCGCATTTTGCATTAGATGTGCCGAGTCTGGTGGCTGGGGAGAGCGAGGAAAGGCTTGAAGAGTATGTGGATTACGTGGTACAGCAGTTGTATGATTTGATCGGTTTTCTGGAACAGCATACCGGAAGAAAGTTCAATGAAAGGAAATTCTTTGAGCTCGTAAACAACTCCTTCGAGATTTCCAGTTTGTTCAAGGAATTGAATGCGTACCGGAAACGGTTCCCCGCAAACCGGTATTTTGAATGGGTAAGAAGTTTTATGCTGCCCATGGTCAGCCAATGGAATCAGAAGGATGCCATCCGCTATTACAAAAAACATCTGGAGATGGCCCGGAAACGGTATGGTGACAATCAAACCATCGCGTCCGGCAGGGAAAAATACCGGGTGTTGTGGGAGGGGATAACGCTTTGGTACAATGTGGATTTGTATCAGAAGGTTTTGGCGGACAAGGGCGCCTATATTGTGGCAGATCCCTATACTTATTCATTTGCCGCGCGAAGCAAACCCAAATCCACATTGGCGGAAACCCTGCGCCAGATCGCCCGGGACCACATCATCATTCCCTTTACCCTGAATCTGGATAGACGCATCGCCTATTTCAACACGCTGATCAAGGAATTCGATCTGGATGGCATTATCATGCATGCGAACCAGAGTTGCAGACCAAACAGTACAGGCTTGCTTGATCTTAAGGAAGTACTTCACAAGAAGTGGGGCATCCCGGTTTTGATGATGAATACCGATCATTGCGATCCTCGGGCCTATGCAGATGGCCCCATGAACACCCGTATCGACGGGTTTGTCGAGATGATGGAAATATATAAGGAAAAGAGAATAAAAATATGAAGGCATACACGTATTTAAAAACAAGAAGAGAAAATCAAACCCTGTGGGCGGAAATTCATAATCCCCCGGTTAATTTTTTGATCATGGATGTTCTGGAAGAATTGCATGAGCTGGTCAATGCGGTCAAGAATGACGATTCCATCCGGGTATTCATTTTAACAGGCGGCAGGGAAGACTCCTATATCATGCATTTTTCAATCCATGAACTGCTGATGCTCACCACGCACCTGAAAAAACTTTATCTCCATATTGCCGTCAAATCGAGAATTTCCAGTGCGGTTTTGAAATACATGACCACATTCACGAACTGGCTCATGGATCTCTCCCCCTGGTATGAACGGTTCATATTGAAGCAGGCAAAGAAAATGCGACCGTATTCTATGGGGATGTTCTTGTGGATGCAGATGCAGCGGCTTTATCTGGCGATTGAGCGGATGAACAAGATTACCATTGCGGCCATAAACGGCCCCTGTAATGGCGGGGGAACGGAGATTTCCGCCTGTTTCGATTTCAGGTTCATGGTGGGTGATCAGGGATTTACCATGGGGCAGCCGGAGTGCTTGCTGAATATCGTTCCCGGCGGAGGCGGCACGCAGAGACTTCCCCGGTTGATCGGGCGTTCCAAAGCGCTGGAACTGATGCTCAAGGGGAATCAAATAACACCTGCGGAGGCAAAGAATTATGGCCTGTTGACCGATATTTTTGATAAAAAAGACTTCCATAAAAAGCTCCAGGACTTTGCCGACCTCATGAGCAAACGACCGCCTGTGGCCGTGGATGCAATCAAACGGTCTGTGCTTGAGGGGATGAATACAACACTTCGTCATGGCTTGAGTATCGAACTGGAACAGAGTGTTCGGTGCTTTGACACAAAAGATACCCAAAGAGCAATGGAGAAATATATCGAATATATAGAATCCAATATTTTAACATTCGATTACGAAAACGCCACAACCAAAGAGATTGTGGCACTTTTAAACAGAACATCTCATATGATGGAACATGTGAAATTTTTTGACGGATTCAAGGGGGAGTAATGAAACAGCTTAAAAACAAGGTGGCGGCAATTACAGGAGCAGCCTCAGGCATCGGCAGAATGCTGGCTGTCGGGCTTTCTAAAGAAGGCTGCCATCTGGCTATTTCAGACATTGATGAAAAGGGCCTTGCTGAAACAAGGAATATGATCGGTGACAGGGTAAATATATCCACCCATAAGGTAGATGTAGCCAGGCAGGAAGACGTATTCCGGTTTGCGGAAGAGACCATTGCCCATCACGGTGGGGTAGACATGATCTTCAACAACGCCGGTGTCAGCCTGGGCGATTTTCTGGAGACCGTGCCTCTTGCGGATTTCAAATGGCTCATGGGAATTGATTTCTGGGGTGTGGTGCACGGAACCATGGCCTTTCTACCCTTGCTGAAAAAAAGGCCTGAAGGGCATATCATCAATATTTCGAGCATAAACGGCATCCTGTCGAACCCGAACAACGGCCCCTATTGCGCTGCAAAATTCGCGGTCAAGGGATATACGGAAACCCTCTATCAGGAGCTGATGGATACAAACATCCACGTGAGCTGTGTACATCCGGGCGGTATCAAGACAAATATCGGCAGAAATGCCCGCGTCAACCGGGCACTTTACAATATAACCAAAGACAGCGCCGTGGAACTATATGACAAGGAACTGTTCAAGACCACGGCAGAACAGGCGGCAGGCATCATCATTTCAGGCGTCAAGCGGAATGAAAGACGCATCATGGTCGGAAACGACGCCAAAGTCGCGGACATGCTGACCCGGTTGTTCCCCAAAACCATGGTCTGGCTTTGCGCTGTTGTTACCAGGCGATTGGCAAAGAAATACGCGGCAAACTCGTAGGGGTACTCCTTGTGGGTACCCGAAATGCCGGAGAACAGTCAATGCCCGGGAAACCACAAGGGATTGCCCCTACGGATGGGTGCATGATATAATGAAACAGCCGCCACCACCACCTCCGGAATTATCTTCTGCTGCCTTATGGGACAGCGTTAAATCATGACCGCCGGTGCAGGTCATTGCGCCCGATACCCAGGTCCAGCTGACCGTGCCTTGGGCGGTTGTCCGGTCATCTGAAAAAATGAGATTGATAATATCTGATACAGTCCCGTTGTTATGGGTATAGGTGCCACTGCATGTCACCGTGTCTTCATCCAGTGTGCAGTCATATACATGGTCATTGTCTACAGTAGTCTGATATCCGGTTTCGGTTTTTTCGAGGTATATGCCGCCGGTTTCTGCAGAAGACGGTGTGGAACAGGAATCGGTTTTGTTTGATTCCGTGTAGGTCCAGTCGCCTTCAACGGAAAGGGGATCGATGACAGGGTCAGGATTGGGCGCGGGCGTTTCTTCCGGCACACGACCGGTATGCCTGGGGTTCTGGCGGTACATGGGCCAGGACGTCCCTGCCAGTCCGCCTGAAGAACCTTCGATGGCATACAATTTATTGTCATCGGAACCGATATAAATGGTCCCGTCAGAACCGATGGCCGGGCTGGAAAAGACATACCCGCCTGTTTGATAGCGCCATTTCAGTGTGCCGTCGGAATTTATGGCATATATGCTGAAGTCATTGGAGCCGATGTATATGGTCCCGTCCGCGCCGATGGCGGGTGACGCTCGCAAACTGCCTGATGTGGCATAGGTCCATTTCAATGTGCCGTCCGGATGGATGGCATAAAGATTCATGTCGTCTGAACCGGCATAAATCGTTCCGTCCGGTCCGATGGCGGGTGAAGAATTGATCCTGGCGCCGGTGGCAAAATTCCATTTTGGGGTGCCATCCGAGTTGAACGCGTATAATTTCCCATCGCCTGACCCCACATAAATTGTCCCGTCTGCAGCAATCGCGGGTGAGGATTGGATCGCGCCTCCGGTAATCGTTCTCCAGTGAAAATCACACCCCGGGCCGACGGCGTGCAGGTATCCGGCATCATCTCCAAAGTAAACTCTTCCGTCCGCACCGATTGCCGGTGATGATCCCACATCTCCTTCTGCATTGTGGACACAGGTTTTAGACGCTGTATCTGGAGAGAGCCAGTATAGATCACCCACGTTGTTGGAAACGTAAATAGTGCCGTCAGCGCCAATACCAGGAGAGTTTCCGGGAAAAACCATGGTCTTCCATTTATAAGATGTGCCATCCGGTTTGATGGCAAACAGGTACATGCCAGATGTGCCGGGGATATAAATGGTGCCATCGTCAGCAATGGCAGGTGAACGTTCGACAGCCGTATTATCCATATTATAGGACCATTTCAAAGAGCCATCAGAATGAATAGCATAAAGATGCATGTCTTTGCCCATGGACCCCACATAAATGGTTCCGTCCTCGCCGATTGCCGGGGAAGATCGGACCCAACTTTTGGTCTCAAAAGCCCATTTCAGATCGCCGTCTGCGGCATAGGCGGTGAAAGATACTGAAAGAATAAAAATGATAATGCATATATATTTTCTGAATGATCTCAAATGATTCACTGCCTTGTCTCCCCCTAGAATGAAAAAATCAGATTGACTGCAAACGAACTTTCATTGACAAAGCGACCTTCAAGAGAAAGGCCTAAATTTTCGTTGAATGTCATGTCCGTGCCCAGAAAAATGCCAACACTGTCCTTTTCTTCAAAGTCATCTTTTACATCGACAGTTTTTGACCCATTTACATGATGGACAAGATCGATTTCACCATCGATTTTGTTGTAATGGACGCCTATATATGGCGAAAATTTATCAGATGCATGATACGAGCACCCTAAGGCTGCATCATATTCCATCATGGAAAGTTCGAATGTGGCATCCCAGTATCCTGCTTCTTCATACCGCTCGCTTTTGTAGTATGATGCTTGTACGACACCACCTACTTTAATATTGTCTTTTTCAAATAGGGTTGCCTTGAATCCAGCGCCAAACATGGGTTTTGTGTCCAGTTCAAATCCTTTGTTGATGAATATCTGAATGTCGTGATCGTTATATGCTTCTGCAACGCCGGCTTTGGCGAAAACATTCAGGCGATCAGACACACCGTAACAGGCACCGGCAAGATAGCGGGTAATCCCCACCTTCCCTTCATTGACATTATCGGAATTGTCACCGACCAGTTCTATTTCCTCCACATCAACACCGATACTGATTTTGTAAGTGCCCTGTTCAATAACCGCACCGGGTATGCCGATGGTTCCCGACCATCCGGTTGAAGTAAAAAACAAGCCTGCTACCGCGCATATCATTAAAACAAAGTACTTCATTTATTCCTCCCCAATGATTGATCAAAAGCATTAAAAGCTGTTTTCTGTAAATCCTCCCCTCTTCCAATAGTATTTTAAGAGAGAGGGATGATATTACATATTTGCATTTACAACGACCGACGTATGTTTCGAGTAGCCACTATTGCCGTTCCCGAGTTGGCCATTGTCGTTGGCCCCGTATGCATACAGCATCCCGTCCGCACCAAGACAGCATACAAAACCGGCCAAGCATAAAACAAAAAAAAAATCGGGCAAAGGCGTTATTATATATACCTGAAAAGGAAGTCATCATCATATATCTCCATTGAAAATTGTGTCAGCCAAAATGATTCGGTATTTGAAACCGGCAGTGAAATAGGCTCAGGCCGATTCCATTTTCGTTCCGATGAATGTATCCACCTGGCCGCCGTTGATATTCAGAATCACGCCTGTAATGGATGTACCGGATTTTTCGATATTTCCGCTGTATACATAGACAGTGACGTCAAACGTAAATGTGATCGGATTCACGATGAGTCCCGGAACATTGAATTGAATCTTTTTACCATCAATGGCGCCGGAAATATTTCCGGCATCAGATGTACCGGATAACGCATTTCCATTCTGGGAAAAATCAATGATGATCGTGTCCGGCCCGTTGCCGGTTACATTCTGAAAAATCCAGGCTCCTGAAATATCCAGTGCCTGAGCATCGTCGTCCGCATCGCTCCCGCCACCACTGCTGCTGCAGCCGGTGAAACAAACCAAGCATAAAACAAGTAATAATTGTGCAATTGCCAAATTGCATCTGTGAAGAAAAAAAACAGTCATTTTCTTTACCCTTTCCTGAAAATATGTTGATAAGATATTTTGTCTGATTTGGCACCGGACCTGTGCCTGTCTCAGAATGTCCACGCTATATTTAACAAACGATTGTCCGAGTTTAATGTTCACCGGATGATTAAATTTTTCTAAAAAAGGAATTCATTATCAGTTTGATGTTTTTTTCGCAATAAGTAATTTATGTGTAGTTACTTTCGCGTACAGTGATCATGCTCTGATCATATAAATGCTGAAAATTTGTGAACAATTCCTTCGGATAATGGCGGGTGCTTTGTAACGGCAGTATTATATTTTTTACAAAAATGATCGGGCCATCACCGCCCGGGTGTCGATCCAAAAGGTCAACCACAAGGGATTGCCTCTATGGTATGGTATTATAATTTGTATTTACCGGCGATGATGGCATCGTAAACGGGTTTTGCAAGGGGCGTGTATTCATCCTCCCCGGGTAACAGCACATAAAGCGGATCAGGTATTTTTTCAGGATCAAATCCGTCTGTTTTGAGATTGGTTTTTTTGATCTTGAATGTGGCGGTTGTTTCAAATTGGGTTTTGACGCGGATAAAAATCGGGACGGCGTATGAGGGCAGGTCTTTTTTTAATCTTTGGGCGAGTTCTTTTTTATTGATGTCGTCTTCCAGGGTATCGGTGATGATGGAGACCATTCCTGCCCGGCCGTCTGTTCCGGGAATGGCCACGCCATAAGCGGTTGCGGAAGATATCCCATCTATCTGGTTTACCATTTCTTCCACTTCTGTGGTGGAGACATTTTCTCCTTTCCATCTGAAAGTGTCTCCCAGCCTGTCGACGAACTGGAGATGTTTCAACCCGATCTCCCGCATCAGGTCGCCGGTATTGAACCACATGTCTCCTTTTTTAAATACATCCCTGAAGACTTTTTTGTCCGACTCTTCCTTGTTCGTGTATCCGATATAGGGAGAAAGATTTGTAATTTCCGTTAACATCAGCCCGGGTCGGCCGGGTTTCACTTTTTTCAGGAAGCCGTTCTGATCCCGAATGACGTCCCCATCGTCAATATCATACTCTGCGATGGCATAGGGGGTGGGGCACAGGCCAACACTGCAGTCTATATTGAAAAAATTGGTGAATATGGATGGGCCTTCTGCTGCGCCGTAAAATTCATACACATGGGGTATGTCAAACCGTTTTTTAAACTGTTTCCAGATATCCGGGCGAAGACCGTTGCCGACAATTTTTTTCACCGGATTATCCCGGTCATCTGATTTTGGCGGCTGATTCATCAGGTAGCGCAATATCTCGCCAATATACATAAATGTCGTGGTATTGAATTTCCGGGTATCGTTCCAGAAATTGCTGGCACTGAATTTTCGCCTGATGGCAATGGCGGCGCCGGATATTGCCGCCGTGGCCCATGCCACATGAAGGCCGTTTGTATGGTAGAAGGGAAGCGGAATATACATGGTGTCATCAGATGTCAAATCCATATTAAAGCGGCCAAACCATCGGCCCGCACCCACCCATTTGAAATTGAGCTGGATAGACGCTTTGGGAAGACCTGTGGTTCCTGAGGTAAATACATAGGCAAAAGGATCTTTTAATCGTATTTCTTTTGTGGTGGATGGATTGGTCAAAGGAAACCCCCCGGAGATCCGGGTTAAATCCAGGTAGCCTTCAGGCGGTTTCATATCCGATCCATCTGCCAGAAAATATATTTTGGCTGGCGCCGAAAGGTTCAGGTCCGGCCGGATTTCTTCAAATGCATCTCTCATCTCTTCGCCCACAATGAACAGATTTTTGCAGGTGATATTGACACTGTGGAGAAGTATCTTGCCGGTCTGGTTGGGGTTTATCAGGCTTGCGATAGCACCGACCTTGGCAAGCGCGCTGATAATCATGACCAGTTCAGGCCTGTTCTCCATGAAAACACCCACCACATCTCCTTTTTGAATATGTTCGGAAATAAAGTAGTTTGCATAACGGTTCACAGCCTCGTTGAGTTCCTTATGCGTGAAAACCTGATCTTCATACAAGAGGGCTCGTTTTTCCGGATGCATGGCTGCATTTCGTTCAATGACCATTCCTACCGAATTGATATCGTTCATGGATACGGTTTTCATTTCAAATACCGTTTTAAGCAAAGACGGTATTCTGGGAACTCTTGAAATGATTCCGGGTAGAAGATCGCGAAATGTTACAACCAGTTCTGTGTGTTGATTTGTGATAGGTGGTGTCATGTATTTTCTCTTATTCTGATTTGTTATCGTTATAAAAGGGATTATAATTTTGTGCCGCAATACTTACAGAAGACGGCATCATGATCATGTCCTTCTGCTGCACATTCCGGGCATGACTGGGTTGAGACTTTTTTAGGCCGCACCCGGGACATCTCCACCGTCACGATTCCTGTGGGAACGGCGATGATGCCATAACCCAGTATCATTACCAGGGCAGCCAGGGCCTGACCGGCATTTGTTTTGGGAGAAATATCACCATATCCGACCGTAGTCAGGGTGACGATTGCCCAGTAAATGCTTCTCGGGATGCTGGTAAAACCGTTTCTCTGCCCTTCGATAATATACATCAGTGATCCCACAATAATGACCAGAATCATGACTGTAAAGAGAAAAATCGTAATTTTTCTCCGGCTTTCCTTCAGCGCCTGAAGAAGCATGGCAGATTCACCCAGATACTGGGCAATTTTCAATACCCTGAATATTCTTAAAACCCTTAATATCCGGATCACTATCATGTAATGACTGCCTGGAATGAAAAGCCCGATATACGTGGGGAGAATCGACAGCAAATCAACGATGCCGAAAAAGCTTTTCATGTATTTCACCGGCCTCCCCACGCAGAGTATTCTTAAACCATATTCAATGGTAAAGATCAGGGTGAAGAACCATTCCGCAGTATAGAGAATGGGCCCATAGGCTGTTTTGATACTGTCCACACTGTCAAGCATCACAGTGATGACGCTTAAGAGAATGCTTATGATCAGCAGAATATCAAATAATTTTCCGGCAGACGTATCTGCTTCAAAGATGATTTCATGCAATACCGCCCGCCAGTGATGTTGCCGTATTTCAGTTGATGGAGCATTCACAATTATTACCTGCAATATCGAGACTATAATAACACTTGATCCGTATACGCCACATTGGCGTCTTCCGATTTATAGAGGGACACCGGTTTGTCATCCCGGAGGTCTTGGACCCAGTTGGGGTTTAAGAGCATGGATTTTGCGCTTAAAATAATGTCCGCATCTTTTAAGGCATCATCGGCACTTTTACGGTCATAGATTTTCCCGCAGATCATGATGGGAAGTGTGGTCATTTCCCGGGTGAGTTGTGCCATATTTTTGTCTGTGCCAAAGGCTTTTTCCTTGTAATCGTAAGTGGAAACAGAAATGGCATCTATGGGCTCATCTGAAAACAAACGAATGACTTCCTGGTAGTCTTCCTTTTTCTCAAAAAGAAAGACGTCCATATCGGCAATGCCCCAATTTGAGATTCTGGCGATGAGAAGCCTGTCTTCAGGAATGACCTGCCGAACAGCCTGGATCACTTCATGGGCAAATCGGTATCTGTTTTTAACCGAGCCGCCATAACCATCTGTCCGATTATTGGAGTAAGAAGAGAGAAATTGGCTGATCAGATATCCGTGTGCACAATGAATTTCCACACCGTCAAATCCTGCGGCAATAACGCCTTTGGATGTTTCAACAAACCCATTTATCACATGGTCAATGTCAAATTGGCTCATCACATCCGGCACAGGATAAGGGGAACCGGTCAATGGATTCATTTGTTTCGGTGTGATCGCACTGGGCGCAATTGACCTGTTTGCAGGGTTTACTTCCGGCCATGCCATTCGGCCACAATGAAAGAGCTGGCAAATGATCTTTGCCCCTTGTTTTTGAATCGATTTGACGATAGGCTGCCAGGCTTCGATTTGCCGTTTTGTAGTCAGGCGGGATTGATTGGGATATCCCTGAGCGCTTTCATAATCTGTTACAATGGCTTCCGTATAAATCAAGGCAGCACCGTTTTGCGCCCGCCTGACCAGAAAATCAAGCACATCCTTTCGAGGTATGCTGTCATGCTGGGATGACATGCGTGTCATGGGAGCCACGCCAATCCGATTTTTCAGTTCAACATGTTTTAGCTTGAATGGAGAAAAAAGTGTCGTGTCTTTCATTTTTAGGCCTCCTTTTTTTGCTCAACCTGTTATATGGCGCACCATCGCCCTTCCGATAAATCTGGCCTTTGTCCCCAGGTTGAATCGGTTTAAATTTGTTTTTAAAATCCCTTTGGTAAATCGGGTGTGTTTTTTATAATCGATATTCACTTCCACAATGACCGGTGTATGACCTGCAGCCAATTGAAGTGCCTTGGTGATGACCGTTTCGGCATCTTCATTTCTTTTCATCATCAGGAATTGAGCGCCGGTTGCCATCGCTACCCCTTTGATGGACAGGTTTCCCAATACGGTACAGACTTTTCTGTTATAGGGAAGTTCCTGGGCCTGTGCGATTTGGGACAGTTCTCCATCTTTAAAGACAAAAAAAACAGCGCCGGTTTTAAGGGAAGTTGCGGTTAGAATTTCCATGCAGGTCATGGTAAATGCGCCATCGCCTATAATTCCCACGACCTGGTTTTCGGGATGTGCCAGTTTTGTTCCGATCACTGCCGGTACAGCATACCCCATACAATTGAAATCGGTTGGTGATATGAATCTCCTGGAAGCATGAATCGGCATCAATTCTGCAGCAAGAAAGGTATGATTGCCATCGTCTGCCACAACAAAGTCATCGTCCTTCAGGCTGTTTCTCAGTTTTTCAAAAAAAACAGCCGGATTGACACGAGTCCCGCTGTTGTGCGCCAGCCATTCCTTTTTGTAGCTTTGTTTGTCTTTTTTTATCTGATCCCGGATATGGGTCCGATGATTTTGGGGGTTTTGTTTCTGCTGCAGTTTTTGCAGGACTGCATGAAGCATATTCAATGCATCTCCTTTGATTATCACCCTGGCCGGGTAATTGACGTTGAATACAGAAGGATTGATGTCAATATGGATCAGATTTTCAGGTACTGCCACACCGAAACTTCCTGTTGCGATTTCTCCAAATCGCGTGCCTATGGCCAGCATGCAGTCGCAGTTTTTAAACGCATTAGATGCCGCAGGCACGGCATATCCGCCAAAGCCCATCCCTGTGTGCAGCGGATGGTTTCCCGGGAATACGCTTAATCCCTGCAGCGTGGTGCATACCGGCGCATTCAGATATTCGGCAATCCTGACGAGGTTATCCGTGGCGTCACGGGCACCCCAGCCCGCAAAAATACCCGGATTTTTTGCAGACATGATAAGCTCTACAGCCTGGTCGATTAGGGCGTCATCCGGATCAAATCCGGATTTTTTATCTTTTGAATCGTAGGGAGACAAGTTTTCGATTTCGCCTGCATACAACTGGAGGTTGACGGGCACCTCCACGAAAACAGGCCCTGGTTCGCCGTCATGGGCGATTCGGTATGCTTCAAAAATAGCAGGGACGATGTCCTTGTGCTCATTTATTTTGAATGTTTTCTTTGTTATTTCAGCCAAAAAATTCTGTTGATTCATTTCATGGAGCTGAAACGCGTACTTACCGTCCGTCCTTACGCCTCCGGATATGACAATCATTGGGATTCCATCCAGGAATGCCTCACCTATGCCTGCCGATGCATACGCCGCCCCTGCAGCCGGAACAATAACCAATGTACCGGTCTTGTCAGATGTCCGGCTGATGGCATCTGCCATGAATGATGCGCATGCTTCATGGGTGACGAGAATAGGCGTAATGGTTTTCGAAAGATTTAATTCATCGTAAATTTCTGTGTTATGAACACCGGGAATGCCAAAAGTGTAAGTGATGCCCAACTCTTCCAGTGCATATCTGACCAACCAGGCACCTGTTTTTTTCATATTCATATTGCACCGCCGTCGCTTATAATGAAGACTTTTATTTTGTGATTATCCGGGATCACAATCGGGTCTCTCATGTTTACAGGATATTTTAAAGTTAATCGGTTGAGTTTGTCTCTGTTGTCATCTGACGGAGAATTTTCAACAACCTGGCCGGTTTATTTTACAGATACGATGTATTTAGTTCGTAGCATATCACCTGAATCTTTGTCGACCTGAAATTTGACTTTAGATGTATATCTGTTGCATGGTCGGTATAACGATTTTTTTATCATCAGCCGCCCAAGGAAAAAAAAGGGATACAAAAAACAGCATCGATTAGAGTTTTCCGTATAAAATAAACTAGATGAAAAAAAGTTCGATCTCTAAACAATTGACGCAAGTTCAAACCCGGATTTTTTCCTTGACTTTTAGTCCTTTTTTCTGCTCATATTGATTAAACCAATTAGAGTAACAACTCAGTTGTTAAAATTTATCCGGGCAAACATACTAACGAATCCAATGGATCACAGAGATGTTTGTTCAATTTTAGACTAAAGTCGACTATCGATTTTTAGCAAGCTTGAAAACAGGATCATATAGTATGGATTTTCTGGATACGATTAAGGAAAAAGCGTCCTCAGACGGTAACGCTGATCTTAATGCGTTTAGTCAAAGGGGGAAAAAGATCATCGGGTATTTTTGTTCCTACTTCCCCGAGGAAATCATTCATGCCGCAGGCATGATTCCTTACAGGATGAGAGCAACCGGAAAAAGTGACACCACAAAAGGGGATATCTTCTTTTCATCCCTGAATTGCACCTTTGTAAGACGGTGTTTTGACAAGGCACTGAATCAACATTTTGATTTTTTGGATGGGATTATTTTTTTAAATGGGTGTGACCATACCAGACGGCTGTATGACAATTGGCGGCATGCAGATATTAAACCGGACTTCAGGTACATGTTTGTTGCGCCTCACAAAATAGGGAGACTTGCTGAAGAACGGTTTTCTGAAGAAATGGTCAATCTGAAAACGGCTGTCGAAAATGCATTTGATCTTGTGATAACCGATGATGCCTTGCGTCGTTCCATTCATCTGTACAACAAAAAGCGCCAATTGATTGCCGCGCTTTACAGGGAAAGACTAAAAGAAAGCGTCCCCATAAAAGGCAGTGAACTGCTTTCAATCATGCTGACGATAACCATGATGCCGGTTGAGGATGCCATTTCCCTCCTTGAAACGGTTATTGAAAAAATAGATGGACGAAAAACACACAAAGAAGGCGACTTGCGTGTTTTTATGGGTGGGGGGTGCGTTGAAGAAATTGCCCACCTTGAGCTGATAGAATCTGTAGGTGCTTCCATTGTGGCAGACAATCTTTGCCTGGGATACCGGCATGCGGACATGCTCTGTGATGAATCCATGGATCCCTTTTTATCACTGGCCCGAAGGTATCTGAATCATTTTTCCTGCCCAAGGATGATGAATGATTTCAGAAGACGACTCGATTTTCTTCATACAGTCAAAAAAGAGGCGGCCATAGATGCATTCATTTTTGAAAAATTGAAATTCTGTGATCTCTGGGGCGGGGAGATGTATCTTTGCCGACAGGAATCAAGAAAACACAATTATCCGATTTTGCTGCTTGAAAGAGAGCTGTACGGTGGAAGCACCGGTCAAATACGCACACGGATACAGGCTTTTTTTGAACAGGTCAGGAATCAATCTTATACACCGTCAGAGCTTGTCGTAAGCGCCGGGAATAATTACAAAGCGGTGATGGGGGGTATAACAAGAGAGGAAAAGGATCATTCATGAAAAAAACATTTGAATATATTGTCGTGGGCTCAGGCCCTGGCGGAGCGCCGGTCGCCCTTGAACTGGCAAAAGCGGGAAAACAGGTTTTGGTTCTTGAACGCGGGGCCTACCATAAAAAATTTCTGGGATTTCCTTTGGGTGCCCGTTTATCTGAACGGTTTTTCTGTTTTAACCGTTCGAAGGAGGGCGTGATTCTGGAACGGGGGCTGACCGTGGGGGGATCGTCGATGATCTACCAGGGAAATGTTTTTGATCCGCCCGAATTCCTAATAAAAAAAATGGGGCTTGACTTCAGACAGGAAGCGGAGGATCTGAAAAAGGAAATCGGCGTAAAAACATTGCCCGCCCATTTTTACAATCGGCTTTCAAATGGTGGCAAAAGATTGATGGCAGCGGCAGAAGAACTGGGCATGCCATTTTTGGAGCAGGAGAAATTTGTCAATCCGGATAAATGCAAACCGGGGTGCGACTGGTGCATGATGGGCTGCCCCCATGATGCCAAATGGACCACAAGACGGCTGATTGAAGACGGCTTGAATCATTACAAACAAACATTTACATTGATGGTGTCAAGCCCGGTGGAACGGATTCTTTTTAATCCGCAGGGCAACCGGGCAACCGGTGTGGTCCTGAAAAACGGCCAGCAGATTATGGGAGAGAACATTATCCTTGCTGCCGGCGGCATCGGTAGCGCAGGCATTCTTATACGTTCGGGTGTTGATAAGGCCGGCAAACGCTTTTTCATGGATCCCATGACGATTCTTTTCGGGATCAGTAAATATGATGATGGCGGTGCATGGGGAGAACAGACATTTACCCATGCCATAGAATCGTTTGCGGAAACAGAAGGGTTTATGATCGGAAACAGTGCGGCATTTGGAACGTGGCTTGTCATGTGTGGCACAAGAATTGACTCCGCAGCCAGGACCTTGTTCAAGGCCCCTTTTGTAAAAAGAGGCATGGGGCTTTTTGTGAAACTGGCTGAGGACGATAAGGGAGAGATATATCCCAACGAAAGGACGAGCAAGCCCATGACAGAAAATGATATCCGGCGAATGCAGAAAGGAATTGACATCGCAAGTGAACTGATGGTTAAGGCAGGTGTCATGCCATCGAGTATTTCAACGTTGAAATGGGCTGGCGGGCATCCCGGCGGCACTATAGAGATGGGAAAGCTGGTCAATCGGTCATTCCAGTCGGATATGGACAATCTCTATGTATGTGATGCCAGTGTGTTCCCCGTATCTCCGGGATCTCCTCCCAGTTTGTCTGTGATGGCCATGTCCCGGCTTCTTTCCAAATTTCTCCTGGGAAAAGTAACACCGGAAGAAAGATATGTTTGAAAAGAGCCTGGATAAATTTTAAAGATTGAGAAAAGAAAATGAACAAGACAAAGAAGACACTCAAGCCCTTTGAGCTCTTGAACTACCACATGGATCTGAAAATCGATATTCTCCAGTTCCTTTTTAAATTTCCCCGTTTCCTGAACGGATTTCTATTTTTTCTAAGACCGATTTATCTTAAGAAAGAAACGGCCTGGAATAAAAGATTCAGGTGGCTTTTTCTGGTTCTGGGTGCCGGAAAAGCAGATACCCTGGAATTAAAGGCCATGAGCCATGCCCTTTATGCGGTTACGGATAATTTTTTTGAAGTCAAGGCTGCAAAAAAAAATCGTGAGAAAATTGTCTGGGTGGAGTGGATTCTAAACCCTGAGATATGCGAAGCCTTTGATCTTGTTTCATTTAACCCGGAAGTATTGAATGTGTTTGCCAATTCAAAAGGCATGGAATACCCGCCGATGATTATAGAGGCTGCCGAAAATCAGGGCACGCCCATTGAAAACTGTTCTGCCCAGAAGCTCGCGGTAGGTTCCCTGATTCTGGAGCAGATCCCCAAGCCGTCTTTGATTCTGGGAGGATCGCATCCGTGTGATACCAGCATATCCATTTATCAGACCCTTGAATATCTGACAGGTGCGCCTTCCTATATTATGGATTTCCCCTACTGGAAGGATGAAGATTCCTACCGGTATTATGAAAAAAATACCTGGGAGCTACTTTCATTTCTAAAAAAGGAAACCGGAAAGGACGTTGACTGGGACAAGTTAAAAACACTTCTTGACCGTGTTAATCAGATCAACAATTACCTCCGGGAAATTTGCGAGATGTCCAGAGCCAAACCCTGCCCGTCTTCAAATTCCCTGTTGGCGCTGGCCTGGGCCATAAGGGAAGTGAATCTAAGGTCACCTCATATGTTGAGCATGGTGAAGGCAATGCATCAACTGGTTCGGAAACGGTATGAAAAGGGAGAGGGCGTCGTAAAAAAAGAAAAATTGAGAATTCTGTTATGGTTCCCCCCCATACCGTTTTTCTTTTATTATTTTAAATGGATGGAAGAAAATTTCGGCGCAGTGATTGTGGCGGATTTTATCGGTTATGTCTCTACCGTCCATATTGATACGTCTTCAAAAGAAACCATGATAAGAGATCTGGCCATATCGCAGATGCATCTTGCCATGGGACGTCAATGCCACGGTCCTATGGAATTTATCACAGACGAGATGCTCAAGCTGATCGATGAGTATGAGCCGGACTGCATGATATTCTCCGGACACAATGGCTGCAAACACGGGTGGGCAGGATTGAAAATCATTCAGGATATATGCCGCGGCAAAGACCTCCCCGTCCTTTACCTGAATCTGGATATTATGGATAAAAGACACACATCTGAAGAGGAAATCAAAAAGCAAACAATTACCTTTTTCAAAAGTCATGGATGGGCATGAATTGATATTTGCAGGATTGGATATAGGGTCTCTTACAGCCAAAGCAGTTCTCCTTGAAAACGATATCATGATTGCATCCGCTATCATTCGGGTCCGGCCATCAGCCCTGGATTCTGCAAAAGACGTGATGAATGCCGTGATAATGGAAAAAGGATTGTCAGAACAAGATATTGCCTGCTGTTGCGCCACCGGGTATGGCAGGCTTGATATTCCCTTTGCCGATCTCAATATGAGTGAAATTTCATGCCATGGCATGGGGGCTTTTTTCACCGATAACGGCATTCGGACGATTATCGATATTGGCGGTCAGGACTGCAAGGTGATTGTTGTCAATGAAAAGGGCTTGATCAAAGATTTTATCATGAATGACAAGTGCGCGGCAGGAACCGGCAGATCCCTTGAAATGCTCGCCAAAACCTTAGATGTTCCCTTGTCTTCACTGGGTCCATTGACATTGAAGTCCTGGCGTCCTATTGATATTACCAACAAATGCAGCATTTTTATGGAACTCGAAGTGCTGGACGCCTTATACAGCGGGAAGAAGCTTACGCACATCGCTGCTGGCCTTTCAGATGCAGTGGCCAAGCGGGTGGCCTCCCTTTCGGCAAGTGTACAGATGGAAAACCCGGTTTGTGTGACAGGCGGTGTTTCCAAAAACAAGGGGGTTTTGAAGTTTCTGGAAAAACGCATGCAAAGAACGTTTGTAGTGCTTCCGGTCGATCCCCAGATTGCTGGCGCACTGGGTGCTGCTGTGTTTGCCATGAGGTCATTTGAAAAAAAAGAAAAGGAAGCGTTCAGGAAATGATCACCGCAGGCATTGATGTGGGGACCCGGTTTTTAAAAATCGCCATTGTGGAAGATTCCCGTCTTCTGGGAGCATCCTGCCTGGAAATGAACCGGCAGTTCAAAAAGGTTTTCAATGCTGGGCTGGATATGGCTGTTGACGATGCAGAGCGGCAATCAGGACATCGGATAAAGAAACGGCACATCAAAAAAATGATGGCAACCGGATATGGCGCCCATCTGGTCAAGAAAGCCAACAGGATAGTCAAAGAATCGGTTTGCAGTGCTTTAGGCGCGCATGCCCTGAATCCGAATATCAAAACCGTCATCAACGCGGGTGGCTTTTTTATTCGTGTGGTTACCCTGGGCGACAACGGTCTGCCCAAGGAAGAAGCGATCAATGAAAAATGTGCCGCAGGAAGCGGCAAATTCCTGGAAATGATTGCCGGAGCCATTGATATGCCATTTAATCAGATTTCGTTTCATGCCGGACGGTCAGAGAGTCCCTTTACCCTGACCAACAGCTGTGCGGTATTTGCCGAAAGCGATGTCATCAGCCAGTTGAACGCCGGCTGCCTGCCCGAGGACATTATTGCCGGTGTGATTCAGTCGATCGTCAATAAGACAATCACACTCCTGAACAGCGCAAATGCCGTATCGCCTGTATGCGTCACAGGTGGCCTTGCGGAAGTCTCTTTCTATACGTCACTTCTTTCTGAAATGACAGGCCATGAAATTGTTATCCCCGATATACATCCTCAGCTCTTACCTGCCTATGGCGCCGCACTGGCGGCCCGTATAAAACAAAACGGCACGGGTTCATCCTGATGTTTTTATGGTTGTTCCAAAAAACGGAAATATATGTTTCAGGGCTCACGCAAATTTATTTTTGGGTGAGCCCTTTTTAGTTACATCACATAGCCTGAAATAATTTCTTTCATGATTTCCGTGGTGCCGCCGCCTATGGAGAGAATGCGGTTGTCACGGTAGAGTCGTTCCACAAGGGTCTCTCTCATGAACCCATAGCCGCCAAATATCTGCACTGCATCATAGGTGACCTTGTCGCTGATCTGACAGGCAAAATTTTTAGCCATGGACACCTCTTTCAACTGATCGACACCGGCATTCATTTTTGCGGCGACTCTGTAAGTAAATTCCCGGCTGGCTTCTACAAGCGTTGCCATATCCACGAGCTTGTGGCGGGTGACCTGAAATCCGTTCAGGCGCTTTCCGAACGCTTCCCTGGTTTTGGCATATTTGATGGCTTCTTCAAGGGCAAGCTGCGCGGTCATATTGGCCATGACACAGAGCATGAGCCGTTCCATCTGGAAATTTTCCATGATGATATAAAATCCCTTGTTCTCCTCTCCAATACGGTTTGCAACAGGGACCCTGCAGTTGTCAAAAAAGATTTCCGCCGTGTCGGATGCCCACCAGCCCATTTTCTTGAGCGCCCGGCCGACCTTGTATCCGGGCATATTTTTTTCCATGACCAGAAAACTGATGCCATGGGCGCCTTCGCCACCGGTCCTGACGGCACAGGTGAGATGATCTGCGCGCACGCCTGTTGTAATAAAAGTTTTACTGCCGTTTACGATGTAATGATCGCCATCTCTTACAGCAGTTGTTTTGAGATTGGCCACATCCGACCCGCCTGACGGTTCGGTGATGCCAAGGGCTGCCATTTTTTCTCCAATGAGAACGGGTTTTACGAATTTATCCTTCTGTTCCGGTGTTCCGTGCCTGATGATAGGCGGAAGGGCAATACCAAAAGAACCGATACCTGACACCAGTCCCGCTGATCCGCATCTCATCATTTCTTCATTAAAAACGATAGCTGTAAACACATCACCTTCTGCGCCACCCAGCTCTTCGGGCATCCCTATGCCCAGATAACCCAGATCCGCCATCTTTTTATATATGTCCACCGGATATCCACCAGCTTCTTCCCATTCAGCAACATGAGGCGTGATTTCCTTTTTTACGAATTCGCGAAGTGCTTTCCTGAAAAGCTGATGTTCTTTTCCAAAATACTCCTGACAGGTATTTGAGGTACTGGCTCCAATCGTCATTCTGGTTTCCTTTTTACGTATTCATAATAAAAACAAAAGTCTAGATTTTGTTCACCATAAAAATCTTATTCGAAAATTAAATATGATTCAATAAAATGTCAAGATATTAGTTACTCATGTGTAAAAAATTATATTAACTTTATATTTTCAGATAGTTAAAATGAATTAAACCAGCCAAAAACAGGCGCGGTTTCAGGTATTTTTTAGCCAAAAATGTGAATTTGTAAGTTACTAAATCATTAATCATATATAATTTTTCGAACACTCACGATCTTTAAACAGGAAGGATTGTTTAACCGTGTATTCTCAATGCCCTTCGGTGTATATTGGCACCACCCTGTTTTTAAGGCACGGTTGGGTTAGCCCTTTAATACCCTCAGTAACCTGAAGATATCATTATCATCCATGATCTTGGGTACAGGGTAGGGAATGCATTCCCAATGGATGGAATGGGCAATTTCCTTGAAATCAGATTCCTTGAGTTCAGGAATGGTTGCATCTATGCCGTATGCTTGGTTCATCGTGCGAATGGCTTCAATAAAAGCTTTTGTTTTTTGGGCATCGCTCATAGAGGGGTGTGAGATATTGATGATATCAGCCAGTCTGGCCAGACGCTTTTCAACTGTTTTGCCATAGAAATCAAAAACAGCAGGCATAACCGCTCCAATCACCCGGCCGTGAGGCAAATTGTACATATTGCCGATTTTATGCGCAAACGGATGAACATAACCTGTCAAGGAACGGTTGAGTACAATGCCCCCATAATAGGAGGCCATCATCATTTGACTGCGAGCCACTATATCCTTGCCATTCTTATTGACCTTGTCGATATTATCGAAAATCATTCTGATCGCCACCTCTGAATAGATATCGGACGTCTGGCAGTGTGCGCTGCCGATATATCCCTCTATAACATGGGAGAGCGCATCAATGGCGGTAATCGTCGTAAGAAAGGGGGGCAAACCAAGGGTAAGTTCAGGATCAAGTATGATGAAATGTGGGTGGATCATGAAGTCATTTATTGTATACTTGGTGTTTTTTTTGGGGTCGGTTATAACCCCTGCGCTGGTGGTTTCAGCGCCTGTGCCTGAAGTTGTGGGCACGGCGAAGATACGCGGTACCTTTTTGGGGATGGGAAGCATGATCTTGAAGTATCCGCCTAGTTTATCCGCAGTCAGGTTGGGTCTTACAACGCGACCGGCAACGACTTTGGCACAGTCCATTGATGAGCCGCCACCAAAGCCTATTACGGCGTCGCAGCCATTTTTCAGATAGAGCGCATATGCATCCTCTATATTGTCAACCGAAGGATTCGGCTGCACGCCGTCATATATTGCGTAAGACATGCCGATCTCATCGAATGCTGCAAACAGCTTATCAAGGAGCCTTATCTCCATCAGTATGGAATCGGTAACGATTAAGGGCTTTCGAATCCCCTGGGTTTTAATCAGGGCGGGAAGTTTCTTGACACTCCCCGGACCCTGCAGCAATTCGCTTGTCTGGGGAGGGATCAGATACATAGAATAGGCCAGGGTTGTCTTCAATGCTTTGAGCAGCGGTTTTCTAAAAGGCATCATTTCAACATGTTCTCCTTTCTTTTCATTTAAAAAAAATATTTATTAGTTCACCTCAAGGACCACACCTAACGATCGATATTATTTCATATCTTGTTGAATTCGCGCCTGACCATACATCTCATTGGATGCAGTGTAAACATTTAAGACTGAAAGTGCATTTTTTTACTTATTGATAATGTTTTGTATCATGTTAAAGGTTTTCTGATTTAAAAATTTGTTAGCCACCAGCGAGCACCGCTCATCTGAAAGTGAAAAACGAAGGAACCGGAAATGAAGACGATCAAATGCGATTTTATACAGTCCGATCAGGTCTGCACCCCATGTGAACGCCCCCCCACTTGTCATTGCAGGGAAGCTGCCCAAAGGTGAACTGGTTGTCATGGACTGCAACCACTTTGAACCCTGCACAGGAGAAATGTTTGAGTGATTTGTTGAGAAGCAGGCCGGATTTTTGAAAGCGCATCTGCTATGAGCCGGGTCATTCAACCTGTTCATCCTTTATATTTGTCTTTGTGAAGGGAGCCTTCCTGGATGGGAAAGCAACACGCATATGTAACATGTTACAAATTGTAATATTACATATTGTATAATATGACAAGTGCATCAGGTTCCATTCAACGCCCATCTTTTCTAATACTTTGAAATTATGATAAATTATTTTTTCTCGCGGGAATTGTACTGTGGGGTACATATTTTGTATATATCATTGAACCTGCAAGAAAAAAATGAAAATTTAAATTGATTTCACTCGGGCTATCTTTTGCATATGCCTGCATATGTGCGGCATTTTGATAGTTATGAGGTCTGTTTTTTTTGTGGTTAACATATTTCTATTTTGAAAGGAGGTGAACCTGAACCCTAAATTATAGGATCGTATTCTTTACGAACAGTTTTATTTGTTGTGCATCCCTGCCACAACAACGTCCAATTTTTCACACGGTTTTTTATATCATTGAATTTTATAAATATTTTGCATCCATCATTTTATGAGGAGAGAAAAAATGGTCATTAATTCATTAGTCAAGCGAATTTTTATCGTCACGACGTTCATAATGTTTACTGCGCAGTTTGCTTTCGCGACTGTTTGCGACAGATCGACTTTTACCGACATGCTGCTTAAAAAAGGTCCATACGGATCAGGGGTGTCAACGATTCCTCTGGTTGATCCCACACGTCCAACGGCGGAAAACGGAGGTTGCCCTGGTTCGGATGTGCGCACGCTCACGACTGAAGTCTGGTATCCTGCCATGAATCCCACTGCAGATGGAAAGCGGGACGCTGTTCCTGCAATTTCGTATAGAGGGTTTCCACTCATCGTGCACGCCCATGGCTTGACGAGCAATCGATTTGAGCTGGCCTATGCTGCCAAGCATCTGGCGACCCATGGATTCGTGGTTGCAGCACCTGATTTCCCCTTAAGCAGCAGTAATGTTCAGAAATACCCATGTGTGGGTAACGCCCTTGATTATGACAATCAGGCGGTGGATGTGATTTTTGTGGCAAAGGCAATGGTGTCTGAAAGTCTGAAGCCCATTTTTCATGTTGACCCTGAACGTCTGGGATTGAGCGGCATTTCCCTGGGTGGTCTGACGGTTCTTTTGGCTGGCAATTTTGCGGATGTAGATGCGGTTGCCATGATGGCCCCTGCCTCCTGCACAGTTGTTAATTATTATGGTTGGGGCTTGCTACCGGACCTGCCGCTTACCAAACCGAGCATGGTCATCCACGGAACAGCCGACGGGATATTGCCTTATGATAAAAATGCCACACCTTTATACGAGATCAATGCCGATCCCAAATATCTGTTGACCCTCGAGGATGGGTCCCACATTGGATATGGTAATGATGCCCCTAATACGGAAGATCAATTAGGGGATATATCAATGGATTATTATGTTTGCGGTTTCCTGCCTGTTCCTGCAGATACAACCTGTCCAAGCTGTGCCGCTGCCTCTCCCTATGCGCCTCAAATGCCTGCCCTGCGTCAGATGGATCTGACAAAAGTCAGCTTGCTGGCGTTTTTTGACGGATATTTACGTAACAACTTGCTCGATCGTTTTTATTTGAAGTATATTTTGGATAAAGAAAATGATGATGCTGATGTTGCTTCATCTGGCTCTCTCATGTCTAAATAAAAAATAATATAACATCCTGCCACAGGACCTGAAAACAACGCCCCTGATTCTTTATAAGGCAGGGGCGTTGTTTCTCCTGGCTCCTTTCTCCTGACTTCTCTCTCAGGAAATCACTATTTGATGAAAACCCCTTTAAGAGGCAATTAAAACCCGGACCCGGTGGAAAATTTATCTTGACAAATGTCATTATAATATACATTGTGTAAAATAAAATTGCATCTGTGGGGATGCGTGATAAAAACCATCATAAAATGGGATAGGCCAATGGCAACAATAGATTTTTCGATAATCCGGGAACTTCGGAAAAATCAGGGATTGACGGCTGAAGAACTCGCGCTTAAGGCGAATGTGACCCGGGCGACCATTGCAAAGATGGAAAGCGGCGGAGGAAATCCCACCATTTCGACCATTACTTCGCTTGCCAGTGTATTTCATCTGGCGCCCTGTGAGCTGATTCATATGGCTGAAAAAACCATGATCGAAGACGGACAGATAGAGGTGTTGAAGTCAAAGGGATTCAATGGAAAGCGTATCCGGTTTGGCGGATTTGAAATTTTGCACGTTACTTCTGAAAGAGGCGTTAAAAGGGATTTCACCGCCAAGTGGCATGACAATACAGCTCAGATTCTCATGGTTTTATCCGGTCGTGTTCAACTGACTCTGGGCGACCAAAAGAAAATCGTCGGTTCGGGCATGGCCATCCGATTCAAGGCGATCCATGAACATACTTTTGATATCATGGAAGATTCGGAATTTTTGTTGATTCATCATGTTGGATTATAGAAAGGGATAAATTATGGAAGTATTCGGTCAGTTTGTTAAGGAAATCGTTTTTTTCGTGAATGAGGTTTCCATATATCTGTTGTTTGGTTTTCTGGTTGCAGGCATTCTGCATGTCATTTTCCCTGACAGCATGATCAAAAAACACCTTGGGAAAGATTCTTTCGGGTCGGTGATCAAGGCGACCCTTTTTGGCATTCCCCTTCCCATATGTTCGTGCGGCGTTGTGCCCGTGGCTGCATCGTTAAAAAGCAGCGGGGCCTCAAAAGGGGCAAGCATCTCATTTCTGATATCCACACCCCAGGTTGGTGCGGACAGCTTCCTGATTACCTATTCCCTCCTGGGATGGGTTTTCGGGTTGTTTCGCATCGGGGCATCTTTGGTCACTGCGATGATCGCTGGCATCATGGTGAACCTGGTCACCCGAAAAGATGAAAAAGATGGCATGGTGATGTTTCCGATGGCCAGTCCGCAGGAGACGATGAGCAGCCGGTTGAAATCATTTTTCAGGTATCTTGAATATGAATTGCTGGGGTCCATTGCAAACACACTGGTTATAGGCATATTGGTTGCGGGTTTGATTTCAGCAGCCATTCCGGACGGATTTTTTGAGAGCTATCTGGATTATCCGTTTCTTTCCATGATCGTCATGCTTATAGCGGGGATTCCTATGTATGTGTGTGCCTCTGCATCCACACCGATCGCGGCATCGTTGATCATGAAGGGCATGAGTCCCGGAGCAGCGCTTGTGTTCCTTCTAACAGGTCCTGCGACCAATGCCATTACCATCGCCACTGTGGTGAGAACCCTGGGTAAAAAATCAGCCGTCATTTATCTGGCATCGATTTCTCTTGTGAGTCTTCTTCTCGGTTATGGACTGAATGTGATTACCCTGCAATACGGGTTTAAAAATATTATCATGCTGGATCATCACGGCATGCTGCCGGAATGGCTGAAAACAGGCGGGTCACTTTTGCTGATCGGCATGCTTCTCTGGTATTACATCTCAACAAAATTTGTAAACAAAATAAGAATGGGGGGCCATATGACAAACCATCAATTTAAAATCAAGATAGACGGTATGACATGCATGCATTGCGCGGGCAGTGTTAAAAAAGCGGTTGAATCCATCAAAGGGACAAAGGATGTGATGGTCAGTCTTGAAGATAAGAACGTCATATTTGATGCAGATAATCCTAAAAAAATAGAGGATGTGAAAGTTGCCATCACTGCAGCAGGATTTCTTGTGGTGGCCGGATAAATGATGGTAAAAAGATCAGAAATGGTCAGTGATGCTGGGACCAGGTTGAGTTATACCTGAAATCCCTTTTGTTATTATGGTTTTTTGTGCTATTTTGCTGACGATTTGGACAATTGAAATGACTTTAATTATTACGGAGACTGAAAAGTGGCGATAAAATTATTGATTGTAGGAGGCGTGGCCGGCGGGGCCACTTCCGCAGCAAGGGCCAGAAGGATTGATGAACATTCGGAAATCATTATGTTTGAACGGGGAGAATTCATTTCTTTTGCCAATTGCGGCTTGCCTTACTATATCGGTGGTGAAATCAAGAAACGGGACAACCTTCTTTTGACGACGCCGGATGACTTCAGGTCGCGATACCGGATCGATGTAAGGACATTTTCAGAAGTGATCGACATCGACCTGAAAAAAAAGGAGGTCACGGTCAAAGACCTGAAATCAGGAAGCACCTATAAGGAAACATATGACCGGATGATCCTTTCTCCCGGAGCAGAACCGTTAAGACCACCCATAGAAGGCATAGACCTCGAACATATCTATCAGTTGAGAAATATTCCTGATACAGACCGGATCAAGGCGTTTGTGGATTCCGGAAAGGTGAAGTCCGCGGTGATTGTCGGTGGCGGGTTTATCGGTCTGGAAATGGCTGAAAGCCTTGCTTCAAGGGAAGTACGGGTTACGATTGTGGAAATGCTCAATCAGGTCATGGCTCCCCTTGATTATGAAATGGCCGCAATGGTGCAAGACCATCTCAAGGAAAAAGGTGTCCGTCTGATGCTTGCAAATGGCGTTACCAGATTTTCAAGGCATGGAGATGGACTTGCTGTTTCAACCACCAACGGAGAAGAAATTTCATGCGATATGGTTCTTCTTTCTGCCGGCGTCAAACCGGAGAGCATGTTGGCCAAAAAATCAGGCCTTGAACTCAATGATCGTGGCGGCATTGTGGTGAATGATTCTTTGCAGACATCTGATCCGTTTATTTATGCAACTGGAGATGCCGTTGAAATAAAGGATTTTGTAACCGGTTTCAAGACAATGGTTCCCCTTGCGGGTCCGGCCAACAAACAGGGACGTATCGCCGCAGATAATGTCATGGGAAGACAATCCGTGTTCAGGGGAGTACTGGGTACGGCAGTCGTAAAAGTATTTGGCCTGACCGTGGCATCCACCGGGCAAAGTGAGAAAAATCTCAAGCGAAACAGCATTCCCCATCTGAAGAGTCACACGTTTTCAAATTCTCATGCATCCTATTATCCGGGTGCGGAATTCATGGGAATCAAACTCCTTTTTTCCCCGGGCAACGGAAAGGTGCTGGGCGCACAGATTGTTGGCGGGAAAGGCGTGGATAAACGGATCGATGTGCTGGCAACGGCCATTAAAGGCGGAATGACCGTATACGATCTTGAAGAACTGGAACTGGCCTATGCGCCGCCATACTCATCTGCCAAGGATCCGGTCAATATGGCGGGATTTGTGGCATCGAATATCCTTAAGCATGATGTTGATGTTATTCATTTTGATGAGGTTAAAGAGGGGCTGGGCGAAAATGACGTGCTTCTTGATTTGAGAACAAGAATAGAAATTAAAAAAGAAGGTACCATTGACGGTGCGATTCATATCCCTGTGGATGATTTAAGGGCGAATATTCACACGCTTGATCCGGAGAAGACATATGTGCTTTTTTGTGCCATAGGCATGCGGGGTTACATAGCAAGCCGGATTCTTTCCCAGCATGGATTCAACGTTAAAAATTTGAGCGGCGGTTACGAGATATACAAGCTTGCCAAATAAAAATGAACAATGGAGGGCGTCATGGAAGTAAAGACCATAGGTGTTGTTGGTTCAGGCCAGATGGGAAATGGCATAGCCCATGTGGCAGCTATAAACGGTTTTAGCGTCATCATGAGCGATATCAAGGATGAATTCCTGAAAAAAGGGCTTGATACCATTTCGAAAAATCTGGACCGGGCTGTCAGTAAAGGAAAAATGACGGCACAGGAGAAAACAGATACACTGTCCCGCATTTCAACCACTCTCTCTATCACGGACCTGGCAAAGGCGGATTTTGTGGTTGAGGCAGCTGTTGAAAGAGAAGATCTGAAATTCAATATTTTCAGGGAACTGGATCAGGCATGTCCGAAAGATGTGATTCTTTCCACCAATACGTCATCAATTCCCATCGGGAGAATTGCCGCGCAAACAAGCCGTCCGGAAAAGGTAATCGGCATGCATTTCATGAATCCGGTGCCGGTGATGGAACTGGTAGAAGTGATACGGGGACTTGCCACATCGGATGATACATTCCTCACCACCATAGACCTGTGTGGTAAATTGAAAAAAACACCTGCCGTTTCAAATGATTATCCGGGATTTATCGCCAACCGGATTTTGATGCCCATGATCAATGAAGCCATCACCTGCGTGTTTGAGCATGTGGGTACGCCTGAAGATATTGATACGGTCATGAAACTGGGGATGAATCATCCCATGGGACCGCTTGCGCTTGCCGATCTGATCGGCCTTGATACCTGCCTGGCCATCATGGAAACGCTTTATGACGGGTTCAAGGATTCCAAATACCGTCCTTGTCCATTGTTGAGGCAGTATGTGGAGGCAGGCTGGTATGGGAGAAAATCGGGAAGAGGGTTTTACGCATACTAAATAAGGATAATTATGGACGGGAAAAACAGGGCAGATATTACACCAGGCATAAACGTTCTGATTGTGCTTAAAAAAGACCAGCGATCGGGAAATTTGACCAAGGGTATTGTGAAAGACATTTTGACAAAATCCCCCTATCACGCCCACGGCATCAAGGTCCGCCTGGAAAGCGGCGACGTGGGGCGGGTGAAGGAAGTATGCGCCTGAATCGAAAACGATATTCTTGATGAAAAGTTATTCTCTCTTTACCGATGCAAGTCTGAACCCTCAACTCAAGGTGGGTGTGGGGGGGTTCCTCCTCGTTTCCGAATCAATCGTTAAAAGTCCATCAAGCCAGATCAACATGTCTGATCTGGACAAAATGCTGGTCTTGAAACGATTTGAAGATACATCGTCTACAAAACTAGAGGTTCAAACCGTATTGTGGGCTTTGGAAACCTGTTCCACAGGGTCAGCGTTTTCTGAGTCGGGGAGGCTGCTCCATGTTTATTCCGATTCCCAGTGTGTTGAAGGGCTTTTGGCAAGAAGGGGCAGGCTGGAAAGTAGCGGTTTTTATGCCAGGGGAGGTCTTCGTCTGATAAAAAACGCATCTTTATATCGTAAATATTACGAATTTCATGACCGGCTAAAATTTGATGTCACAAAGGTGGCAGGCCACACACGTTCCCGGTCCAGAAATGTGGCAGAACGAATGTTTTCCTTTATCGATCAACAAACGAGGAAATCTTTAAAGGTATGGGTGGCTGAGCTCGAAGCAGAGAAATCCGAATGGTATGTATACATGATCAGATGCCATGATGGTTCCCTGTATACCGGTATTTCAAATGATGTGAGCAGGCGTTTTGAAAAACATCTGGAAATGGGAAAACAGGGCGCAAAATATCTTCGGGGCAAGGGTCCGCTCAAATTGGTATTTCAACAAAAAATAGGAAGTAAATCATCCGCATTGAAGATGGAACAAAAAATTAAAAAACTGTCAAAATCGCAAAAAGAACTTATCATTCACACACGAACTATATAGTATCCATCCACAAATTAGCCATTTGTGGATGGATACTATATAAAATTTTGGAAGATGAAGATTGAAAAAGGGTTATAATTTTTTCATCGCTTCTTTGGCAATTGCCATATAGTATTCACTACAGGTTTTCATGGCAACGTCTAAAATTTCTTTTGCTTCCTTTTTATGTTTGTCGCCCATGTCGGCAAGCAAATCACCAAAAAGCACCCTGCTGTTGGCATCTTTCGCATAAAAGGGCATGGCCTGAAACTCACGGTAATATTCGAGAGCCTTTTCCTTATTTTTAAGGGGCCAGGGCAGTTGATGCCAGAATCTGGCCAATGACACCGCACACCAGCCTTGATCGTAGTTTTTATCCATGGCGTATACTTTTTCAAAATTATTTTGCGTTTTGCCTTTCAACCCCTCTTTAATGGCACCAAGGATGCTGATACCGTATGAGTACATGCCTGCACTGAACGCAAAAAAATAACGGCCTTCAGGTTTATCCGGTTCCAGTTTCATGGCCTCTTCAGCATATGTCATCCCTTTCTTTCCCACTACTTTGCATTCCTCTTCCCAGCCGGGCACCAGGTGTTGTTGAAGGGCGTGGAGATAATAGGCATATGACCTGGCAAGTTTCCAATTCGCCTCATAGCTTTCCGGCTCGGCCGAAACTGCTTTTAATCCCAATTCAATCGATTTTTTTAGGTTATCCACATTACCTTTCGTCGTCAGTGTATCCATTTCATCCAGAAGCGGATTGGCGATTGCGATAATGGGCATCAAGACGGCCATAACCACCATACATAGGAAAATGCGGATCGTTTTCAAAATGGATACCTCCTTAAAAAGGTCTTCACAAATTATATTGAATTGGAAAAACACTGGATTGACGGATGGATGTTAAAAAAATGATCAGCATCTGTCAAGTTGAAATTAATCTCACCACCGAGAACACAGCGCGCACAGAAAGAAAAAATAGAGAGGGATATTCGCTGTGTCCTCAGAGGCCTTGCGGTGAGTAAAAAAAAGAAACATCACATCTCACCGCATTTATGAATACGCGCACTCAGCGTGCAATCCTTGTCCTGCAGGCTATGGCAAAATCCTCCGGATAATGGCCATTTATCCATCGGAGCTGGGCTTCGCTGAATGCCCCTGGCGATTCCGGCAGCCGGGGAAGAAAGGCATATAGCAGGTGCTGGCTGGTGTCCCGGATGTCAAATCGTTTGGGATATTCAATACAGGTGATCATTCTGGCCCCAAGGGATGTAAGAATCTTCATAAGGATCAGGATGGCCTGATCCAGGGATTCCCTGGTTTTTTTATCTGCCTCGAGAATGTTTCCCACAGGTTTCAGGGTCATGATCTGGAGCTCCCACTGGGATGTCTGGGCTTTGGGAACGAATACCATCACGTTTTCATCCTCATGGACAATCAGGCTGTTTTCCTTTGACGGCTTGCCATCCATGCGCGTGTTGGTGCGGATGGCCCGGATATAGTCATCAAAAAAGGACTGGCCGGTCTCTGTCCGGTAAGATGAAATGAATTCCTGAACCATATCGCCACAGCCGTATGGTGTAAACGTGTCGTCTGAACGGGTTTTGTCTTGTCCGCTTATCTGCCCGGTCATTTTATCGGGAATCAGGGCGAACTGCTGATGAATCTGCTGGTGTGACGCATGAAGCCTGTATCTCGTCGGCGCAAAATCAAAACCGAAATTCCAGCCCCACAAAGAGGCGGTAAAGGGAAGGGCGGGCGTATTCTTTGCGTGTTGAAGCGCCTGAATGATGGATACCCGTAAGGCTTCCAGGTTATCAGGGGAAATCGTCTTTCGGGCTTCAGGGACCGGCAGGTCCAAGAGGTTTGCCAGCCTGACAAAGGTTCGCTGATAGTAAAGATGGCGAAGGCCTACCATATCGTCTGAGGTTAAATCCCTGATGCTGTACCGGATCGAATCATGGGCCATGTTGGCTGCATAATGCCCCCAGGGTATGTAACTGTTTCGTCGAAGATATTCAAATATATGGGCATGCCCATTATTATTTTTGTAATCCCCCACAATTTCACTCTCGCCCTGAACACCGGGCCGCAACACCATCACATTTTTGTAGTCGTCCGGCAGATAAGGGTTGTTTGCCAATGTTTCAAAGACGACGTGGTTTTTGATAACAGCCCTGATGCGGCCCCTGTCTGTTTTTTTGTAGACCAGACCCTGCGGGCGGCCGGACTTGGGATCGGTTATAAACTCGCAGCAGATATGGGCAAGGTTCATCAGGTCAGACGGATCGGTGGATGTGGCGGCAATCGTGATCAGGAGTGGCTCGGGAAGCTGCTCTATCAAGCCTTTTATTTTTTCGGACGGGATGTTCGCCTGTTTCGAAAAAGTGTCAAGGGTGTCTGCAAAGGAGAACGGCGCCGGTTCCGGAAGTCTGATTACCGTTGGATCAAGGGCTTTTTCATCTGCCCAGCTTTTGGTGATATAGGTCGTCCCCTTGAACGGAAACGCGTTGGGGATTTCATAAATCGGGTCTGCCTGTGCCGCTTCCACATCAGAAGGTGGAAAATTGATGTCGTTCCGGTGAGGGGTGCCGTCTTCAAACGTGCCCAATGGCATCAGGCAGTCGGGTTCCCGCAGGTTTTTGATTTTAAAAGAGGGGGTGTGAATGCCATATTTGAAATGACCGTTCGGATTGACACATGTTTTCAGCTTCATCGAAAAGGACTCCTTAAAAAATTCAGATCATTCTCTCGATCCGCTCGATTTCCTTTGACAGAATCTTGGCGGAGATTTTAATGGGTGTTTTAAGCTCCTGGGCATATATGGATACTTTATATTCTTCTATCATCCAGTAGAGATTTTCAATAGCCTTTCTTTTTTCCGGGGATACATTTTTTTCCGATAAAAGGTGGATCAATACATGAAGCGATGCCTTGAAACCTTCCACCTCCTTTGATTTCAGAAGATCTTTGGCCGGATTGTCAAACCCCCTTTCGGCACGAATACCAATGGCTTTAACATACCGTTCAAGGTGGGAGAGCCTGTCCATCTCGTAGAGTACCATGACATTCGAAGGCACGAGCGCGGCAAGATCAGCCCTGATGGTTTGTAAAAACTGCTGGACCGATGAATTGGAAAGCGAGGACCGTGTCATGGCATCAATAGAAACCATCGCTTCATCGTGCGCTTTTAGGATAGAGAGCGCTTTATCCTTGAATATCTGGCCGGTTCTGTAAATTAGAGATGCGTTTTTTTCCGCATGGGTCATGAAGTCTTCAAAGGATCGAAGCGGTTTATAAAATAAATGGCGGATCACGCCGTCTGCAATGGATTGTTCAAACGGTTTTTTACCCCCAAAGGCCGACGTTTTTTTGTCCAGATTTGACGGAAGACAGATATCCTTTTTAAGGTCTTTGGTTTCCTTTGAAAAATAGTGAACAAAAAGGGCGGCCACCCCTTCCTTGTGAGCGGCTTCCGCTTCGTTACGGTCTGTAAAAAGCCGGATGGCAATAGACCCATTCTCCTTTGCGAGGGCCGGAAATACATGCCACGTGTAAGGCGGTTTTCCCAGGGGTATGGTTTCAGGAAGATCTCCAAAATTCCAGGTGGTGATATCGGTCCGCTCCCACTTTTTTTTGGCGTCATTAAGCTCCTTCTCACTGTGAGACGGAGAGTAGGTGTTACTGAGAATGGAGATATCCCTTCCTGCAAACAGTTCTTCTCCTTTTTTCCCGGTGATGGCGATACGCATCTTGAGATGATCGGGAATCGAGTCTGTTGACCAGATATCACCCGGAATGTTGATGCCAAACCGTTTATGAATGAACTGGCTTAATTCATTCACAAGAGGCGTGTCGGTTTGGGGCATTTCTGCTGCGATGATTTCCGCGTGCCGGGATATGGGAACGAGTCTTCGTCTGTACTCTTTGGGAAGGCCTTTAATGAGATTCTCTATTTTTTCCTTCAGGAGACCGGGGATGATCCAGTCCATTTTTTCTTTGGGCACAGATGCCGCCGTGGAAGAGGGAATTTTGACGGTAATGCCGTCTGTCTCTTTGCCGGGTTCAAACGCATACAGACACTCGAATTCATGTTCGCCCAACCTGATCCGGTCCGGAAAAAGCGATAATTCATTCTCCTCAGGCCTGTATTTCAGTATATCTTCTATGGTCAGGTGAAGAAATGTCTGATCCGGGTGAGTTTTCAGAAATTGTTTGAGAGAGACAATACCCGTAATCCCTTTTAACCTCTCCCGGTAGAACAGCAGGAGATCATCCTCGTTTACCAGAATGTCCCGTTTTCTGAGTTTGTTTTCCATATTGAGAACCTGCCCGATGAGGTCCCTGTTGTGCTGTAAAAAGGAGAATGTTTTGTCTCTCGGGTGCATGGTGATGTCTCCATCGATCAATGCACTCCGGATGAAAATTTCCGATGCTTCTTCGGGATCTATTGTGCCATAGGACACACCTCTGCCGCTGATGATGGTGAGGCTGAAAAGGCTCACGGTTTCATTGGCCATGACCTCGCCTCTTTTTCTCTCCCAGTGCGGACTGTCATAAGTGTATGTACATTGGGCTTTTCCGATTTCCTCCAGCCAGGCATTATCGATATTGGCCACTGTTCGGGCAAACAATCTGGATGTCTTTACCATTTCAGCCGCCACAATCCAGCTTTTTGGCCGGTTAAAAAGCCCTGATCCGGGAAATATCATGACTTCCCGTCCCCTGGTCGCCTGAAAGAAATTTTTTTCCTTCTGAAAGGCGATGTTCGAGAGATAGCCGCTCAACACGGATTTGTGAATGCCTGTGTAAAGGGGGCTGAATTCATCGGTTTTGGACGGGTCAGCCCATTCTTTTTCAGGAATGCTTTCAAGATCATATTCCTCAAGGATTTTTGAAATCTGTTCATGAATATCCAGAAGTTCTCTCATGCGCCTGAAGGAGAGAAAATAGGTTTTGCAGAATTTATTGATTTTTCCCAGATTCCTTTTGGTCCCATTGAATTCATGGAATTTCTTCCAGATATTTAAAAGGGTGATGAAATCCGAATAGGGGTCTACAAATGTCTGATGCTGCTGGTCGGCCTGCTGTTCTTTTTCCGGTGGCCGTTCCTTGGGGTCACTGATGGACAATGCCGATGCAATGACAATCATTTCTTTCAGACAGTTTTCCTTTCGGGCTTCGATAAGCATTCGGGAAATCCTCGGGTCCAGGGGCAACCCTGCCATGATCTTTCCGGTTTTGGTGAGACAGGGCCCAGATGGCTTTCCGGCCCTGGCCGGTTTTTTTTCATCGGCAATCGCCCCAAGTTCCCTCAGCGTGTTAAACCCGTCCCGGATACTCTGATGGGAGGGGGTGTCAATAAAGGGAAAATTGGCGATATCTCCCAGATGAAGGTCAATCATTTTCAGAATGACTTCTGCAAGATTGGATCTTAGGATTTCAGGGGGCGTGTATAGAGGCCGGGACTCAAAATCCCCTTCTTCAAAAAGCCTCACGCAGATACCGTTTTCCACCCGTCCGCACCGGCCTTTTCGCTGGTCCGCACTGCTCCTTGAAATATTTTTGATGGGAAGGGATGTGGTGCCGGTTCCGGGTGCATATTCGGAAATTCGCGCAAGTCCGGTATCGATGACATACTTGATGCCAGGTATGGTGATGGAGGTTTCCGCGACATTGGTGGCCACCACCACCTTCCGGCCCACGCCGCTCGAGAACACTTTTTTCTGATCCGAAGACGGAAGCCTTGCATAAAGGGGAAGAAGGAATACGCCAGGATAACCCCGTCCTTCAATGAGTTCGATGGTCTCCCGGATGTCCTGCTCGGTGGGCATGAACATTAAAATGTCACCGGAATAGGTTTCCTGGATGATTTTTTCACATGCCCTGACCGCCAGTTCCACATATGTTTTTTCTTCCCCGTCCGGCGATATATCCTCCTGGGTCAGATATTTTACGTCTACCGGGAACATCCTTCCGGATACTTCGATAATCGGCGCATCATCAAATGCTTTTGAAAATTTTTCCGTATCAATGGTCGCAGACGTGATGATCAGCTTCAGATCTTTTCGTTTTTTTAAAAGCGTATGAAGAATCCCCAGAATAAAGTCGATATTCAGGCTTCTCTCATGGGCTTCATCCACAATAATCGTATCATATTGATTGAGGAACCGGTCTTTCTGGGCTTCTGCCAGCAGAATCCCGTCGGTCATGATTTTAATGATTGAATCCTCACGGGTCTGATCCTGAAACCGGATTTTATATCCCACAAGAGTCCCCATGTCTGTTTCAAGCTCTTCAGCGATTCTTGCCGACACAGTGATGGCAGCGATTCGCCGGGGCTGGGTGCAGCCGATATAGCCGTTCACGCCTCGACCCGCCTCAAGGCAGAACTTTGGAATCTGCGTGGTCTTCCCGGAACCGGTTTCACCGGCGATAATGGTGACCTGATGCTTTTTGATGGTCTCGATGATGTCTTTTTTCCGGTGTGAAATGGGAAGATCAGGAATAGCCAACCCCTTTGGGATGATCTGCCGACGATGATTTTTTCGTTTTATGGATTCGCGCACCCGCTGGAAAAGCGTTTCAAGCGCACCTTGAAAGGCCTCATCCGAGGCAGCAGCAGGCGCCTTTTTTTTCAACTGGTTCAATGCACGAAACAGGACATGCCGGTCCGGCCGGAACACATGGTTAAGGCTTGCTTCAATTTTTTGTATGGAAACAGATGGCTTTCCCATGATTTTTATACCGTCTTGTTCCCTTTGTTGTTTCGAAAATCGGAAAGCGCCTTCCGAAACGTATTTAAAGCCAGATCTGCGCAGTGGTGCTCGTTTTCAGGAAGTGTTTCAAGAAAGCTGATAATGTCATCACGTGTTATCAAAAGACACTGGTCAACGGATTTGTTCTCGGCCAGATGGGCCACCGTATTGGCGCACGCATTGGTATGAATGCACCCTTTTAGCGAAAACGACACCGACTGAACGATATCTCCCGCCAAGAAAACAAACATTTCAAGCGTATCCCCGCAATCCCGTATCATTTTCCCATACCCGTCCGGATGGGCCACGACCTCCTGCCGTCTGCTGTCAAGCGCCATTTCAAGGTAATTGACCGCATGATCCTGAAAAAAATCAAATGGTTTATGTTTATCTGCCAATGTTGCTCAAATCCTTTTTACCAAATTATAGTCCGTCTCTTGATATCAGGTATGGCTGAAATTTCAAGATAGATGGCATTTAAAAAATATGGCAGACCAAAAGCCTTTGGAAGGTGATGCGCTTTGAATTCAGGTGTCAAGTTGGATGTTTCTTGGTTGTGCCGGAAGCGGGGAATCCGGAATATATATCAACCATGACGTTCATGAAGCGCATGAAGTTGAAATAGTAATATTTAGTTTCGCTCCCTTCATGGTCTTTATAGATCATGGTAAAATTTTTATTTTTTACGACGCCATCAAAACTCATCCTTGATGTTCATGTTTCAATAGTGTATGGAATGGTCACTTATATAATGATGCCTCAACAGAATGATTTCCGGTTTGTCGGTTACAAGAAATGAATACTGAGCCTGCAAAAATCATCATTTCCGGAATGATACTCAAACGATCAAGTGATATTTATCCGAATTGGGGCAAATATCACCTCTCTCGTTGATATTTGCGGCCCAATATGAAGCATAGTTAAGTATTTAAAAACATAATTTCAAATAGTTGTAACTGAATCATGGGGCAATATGTTGGTATATTATTAACATTTTTGTGCTAATAATAGTTGAACAAAACCGCTTCGCGGCAGCCAAAAAAACCTCCTTTCCGAAAATCATCCATTCCAATCAAATTAAGCAGTTATCCAAGAATTCATTCTTTTTTACATCTCGTTTTTGATCGTCTATT
>JAHIVH010000135.1 GCA_018816735.1 Pseudomonadota bacterium
ATCCACCGGGCTGGAGGTCACCTGGGCAGCGGGGTCTTTGGCGTGATAATCTTCTCTCCAGTTCTTGGCCTCTTCCAATAGATAAGGCCACATGCAAATAAGTTCCCCGTCGCTTAAGACAAAATCGGATACCTTTTTCTGAACCTCAGCAAGGTAAGCTTTGGTAAGCTCCTGGCTGATAAAAGGAGTGACCATGGTTAGGCCTCTAGGAGGAAGCTCTTTTAAGATTATGGCTTTGCCCGGCTCTACCTCAAAAAGCTTGCCCGGTTTAAAATCGGCCAGTTCCACTTCGCCGGTTTTACCTTCTATCTCCTTCCAGTTGCTTCTTATCGATTCTACGCCGCCGCCTGCGATATCACGGACATAAAGGTCTGCTTCTACTGCCTGCCAATAAAGAGTATTATCTTTTACGGTGATCTCATACATGTACCCGTCATTTGCCGCCTGATAGAAGGAATATGTCCCTTGGGCTGATTCATCTTTAACTTTCTTGATCTGGTAGAGGAAGAAGCTCTGGGCATAGTTGGTAAAGATCAAGTCCATATCCCTTATCTGCTGCTCTAAGGAATTGATCCTGTTTTGATCTTTGGTTTCTGATAAGAGGGCGTCTTTAAGTTGTGCAGCTTTTTCCGCGCGCTGGCGGCCTAATTCAGCGATTAATTTCGCCCGGACCTCTCTTTGATGGAGCAGGTCTTTGACCTGTGTTTCGTTTAAGCTGAAGCCTTTGACGACATCCATATAACATTTGCCTAAGGCCTTAAGGCGAGTGGCGTAATCGCCCTCTTTGCGTAAAGATTCATCACTAGAGAGCTTTTGGTAATAGTTCCTGACGGCCTGCTCGTAGGAAGCCCGGGCAACCCCGCCAATGGTCTCGGTAAGGTCCTGGTTGGAGATAATATATAACCTCTCACCAATGGAGCGCTGCTGGCCGCCTGCTACAGGGGCATAACACATGGTTATCGTATCCTGCATCACCGGCTGGGCAACCCAGACGATGTAAGGAGGCTCTTCCAGCCTCAAATCTCTTCCGATGGAAGGCATGGGGAGTATATTCTCAAAAGCAGCGCGGTTAAAGATAACATAGGTATCGGCAGCAAAACCGCTGATTCCTTCTACGACCAAAGCCGACTGGTTGGCATGCTGCAGGTTCTTGGCGATCTTCTCATCAAGTTCCATGAAGCGGATAAATTGGGCAAAGCCGGATGTGTCATGGTCTAAGATAAATGGGTACGCTACATCCACAATCTTTTTCTTAAGCATTTTCTCCCGCTCATCTTCCTGGGCAGGCACAGACATGGTCCCACGGTAATCCTTTACCTTGCCCATAACCGGCAAATAGGTATCTTCCACTATCTGGCCGACCAGGCGGGCAGCGCGGATGGTGTTTACCGGAAGTACCTTAAAAGTATGGTCTTTCTTTTCGGTGCGTGGTTGAGGATAGGTAAAATCGCTGACGCAAACCATATAATCGGCCAAAGGCTTGGCCAATGATTCATAACGCTGATAACCCAGCTCAAGCTCCTGGCCTATGCCATTCTTATCCTTTAAGTAAAGGTCGGTCTTCTTTTTGATCTGGCGCATAGCCTGAGGGATAAGGCCGGTGTTGGCATGAGGACTATAAGCAAAGTATTTATCTTCAATATCCTTTAGCTTGGCCCGTTTCACCGGATCAGCCAAAATCTGATAAAGCCCGGCTTCATCAGTTATCTCTTCACCAAGCCTTAAGGCTGCCTCTTCTATCATTTGAGTCATTAAAACGCTGCGCTGGGCAAGACACTCTTCTCTAATCGCATCGCGCTCATTCCTAAAGAGTACGTAGGTCTCTGGAGGAGCGTCGTCGTCAATGTTCATAATTACTTTTAAACCCTTACCTAATAATACGGTGTAGTTGCGCACTCCCGAGATATGGCGGAAGACGTTCTTCCTTAAATACCCCAGCATCGCTTCGGCATCTACTGTAGCGCCGTCTAGGATAACCCCTCTTTTAGTCAAGATCTCCTTGATCACCTCATCAATGGTGCCGCTGGCTAGTTCATGGTTAAACCGGTCAACCAACCTTGCCCGGTAATTGGCAATATCCCCCTGCCAGTGATTATTGGCATCTAAGTGCAGGAAGTGCGTGCCGAATTTTTCATTTAAACCTTTCAACATCACCCGGTCGCGCTCAAATACGGCACGGCTTTCTTCGTCAGAGCCATCGATGACCACGATATCCACGCGAGAATTAAAGATCGTGTGGTTTTCTACTTCGGCGGTAAGTTGTCCTTCCAGGCCTTCCGGGCGCATACCGGTGGCAATAAAGATAGTGTCAGCAGCGGGCTTTTCAATTTCAAAGACGCGGCAAGCAAGTTCACTGTGGCGGTAAATTAACCTTTCATTATCCCAGCGGCTAAAGGTTTTATCAGGCTCCTGCAATAAAATGTTCCTGCTGAGATTATTAACCAAATTCCTGTATTCGGAGTGGGAATTATTCCTGGCCAGTTCATAGAACAAGCCGGATTTAGCCACCATATCAATTTTAATTAAACTCTCCAGGCCTTCCCGGGTCAGGCCATAGGATTGCTTATTCTGTGCGGCTAGGTATTTTAAGAGGTATTCGTTGTAGATATAGTAAGAGCCGTCAACAAGCTCAACTATCCGGTAATACGCCCTTTCCTCAATCTGGCTTAATAACCAAAGGGTATGTTGTAAGGCTTTTAAATCAACTTCGCTATTCAGGAGTGCTGCCGGCCTTAGGCCAAAGATAACCTGGTTAATCTCAGGGATATTGGTTATCGCGGATAATATGCTTAGATCATCCTCTTCTGCTTCAAGGCCAATGCGTAAAGATCTGGCTAAAGAGATCACCCGATCATGTAAATGCACCAGGATAGTGATCTGCTTGTCGTTATCGGCTGACAACTGCAATTTTAAATTAACTGCGGTAAGGGATGCTGCCAAATCATTATTATAATGTTCATTTAGCCAAGTGGATAATTGCGCATAACCTATGGTATTTAATTCCTCAAGGGTTATTTTACGGTTAGTATCCTTAAGCTGCCTTAGGTAGGCTAAAGTATACAAAAGGCTTAACTGCGGATACTTATTATCAAAGAGTGAACTGGCTAAATAAGGGATGCTGGATAAAACCTGGGTTTCCAGAGAGAGGCCGAATACCTCTTTGGCAGCAGGCCATTTGTATCCTAATTTAACAGAGCCGGCTTTCCTTAAGAGGGTAAGCGGAAGATGATCTGAGAGTTTTACCGGGCTGGAGCTCTTTAAAGAGTTAATGAAGTTCTCTTTCGCGGCGATAATCTCATCGATACTTACCTTATGCATAGTAGAGTTGCTCAGTTCCTCCAGCGACATGGGGTTACCGTGGATCGCGACTGTCCACCAGAGTTTCTTATCAAGTTTTTCTTCGCCGACCTTAAATCTAAACCTCAGCCTGCCTGCTTGAGGATGGAAGAAGTCAAAGATCATTACTCCTTCTTCCACGGCTATTTCGCCGTCATCTACGACATTAAATACTACGCCGCCAGTGCCCTTTACCTTATTTAACGTAGAGTGCTGGATTATGGAATCTTTTACATCTGCCTGCTTGATCGTAGAATTTTCCACAATACTGTTTGTAATAAAGCCTTCAGTTATCTGGCTATGGTCTAGCACAGAATCCTCTACGCTAAGGCCGCCCTGTTCTGAAGTGGTTTTCTCTAATTTCAAGAAGGCCCTGATCGCTTGGCCAGAGATATTATCGGTAAGAAGCTTCCGCATGCTGTCCCAATAATTCTGGTTGGTACCAAAATCAAATTGTAAGGCGGTCTCTTTAGTACCTAAATTAACACTGGCCATAAGATGATCCGGTCCGTATTTGGTGATCAAGGCTTCTTTTATCGGGGTCACCTTATCCCAGATATATTCAGCCTGCTTCGCCTTGTCGGGTTTACCTTTGGAAAACTCCTGGATATAGGTCTCTCTATCTTTAGCGACCCAGGTCTGCCAGATCTCGTCAGAGTTAAAAAACCCTTCTTTTCTGCTTAGTTCATCGGCAAAAGCCTCAAAAAGCATCTTGATTACTTCAGCACTTAAGGCAAAACCGCCCATATTCCAGCGGATGGCGACTTTATGGCCTTGGGCCTTAAGCTCTTCTATCCTCTTTTTGATCAGGTCATAATCCCTGGTATCATCAAAACCCAATATTTTGTGGCCGTCAGCGATCACCTGCCAGCCAAAGCTAGTGGCATCTTCTTTGGTAAATTGTTCTTCAGGAAAATCAATACCAAAAAGGAGCACTTGATAATCTTGGCTGAGCTTGGCGATATTCTCCTGTAAGCCGGCCTCTGCGGCAAAGATAAACTGATCTCCCCAGGTAGTTAACAGTTTGCCCGGAACAGCGATACCCTGTGACTGCTTGATCGCGCCATCGACAATAGCGATATCAGAGGCGATTTCAATTAAGGGCTTATTATTTTCGCATCTGCCTAAGGCCATGCGTGTGCCGTCGCCTGCGGTATGTACTAATAATGCTGCTTGGCCTGCTTCTAACTTCTGCAGCAGGTCTGTGCCTGTGCGTTCTTTAAGCTTATTAATGAACTCTTCTATGGAACAAAGAGTGCCCATACCGTTGCCGGCTTTAGTCTTCCATTCCGGCGCGATGGGAATATTGATTGAGCCTGGCTTAAGGATACCTTTACCGGCTGTAGCAAAGTATCTTCTGTTTACCAGGGAGACCTCTTCATTGGTGATCATTACTGTGGATACATAGTTAAACCCGCCGTTTACCTTGCCGCTTACAATCTCATCGAGATGCTGGACATAATTAAGCGGATACTCTTTCGCATCCACCGGGCTGGAGGTCACCTGGGCAGCGGGGTCTTTGGCGTGATAATCTTCTCTCCAGTTCTTGGCCTCTTCCAATAGATAAGGCCACATGCAAATAAGTTCCCCGTCGCTTAAGACAAAATCGGATACCTTTTTCTG
>JAHIVH010000086.1 GCA_018816735.1 Pseudomonadota bacterium
AAAATTTTAGCGGGTTTTAAATATGGTAATACGAGGGTATTTTTTTGTAAATGCTCCCTAATAAATAAAGGTGGGTGAGTTTATCTGAGTATGGGTGGGTGAAATTAAAAAATCGCTATAGCTTGAAATCCACAGGAACACAAATTATCATTCTAACACCTTTTGAATCCGGCTTGTCAGGCACTATTTAAGGGCGGTTGCTCCTCTAAAGCACCGCCCTTTACCAATAAAAAAAGCCTCTATTTCAGAGGCCCATTTATTCTGACAATTCCTGGTTCCTGTCAAAGGATTCTAAAAATATCTGCTCCTTTTAAACGATTTATTCTGGCAACCTACAGATGGACTAAAAGGAAAGTATAATGGAAGTTATAAATTTAAAAGACAAGGGTAATCAAATTCCCAATTTATACCAATACGAAGTGGTTGCAAAAATGAACGATCATAATTTCACATTAGTCAGGGTAAAAGATAGAACCCTTGATTTTCATATACATCCTCATTCTGATGAAGTGTTTTTTATTGTAGCTGGACAAATGAAATTAGAATTCAGAGACAAAATAGTTGATTTGAAAACCGGAGATATGTGTGTAGTTCCAAAAGGTACAGAACATCGCCCGATTTGCACTATGGAAGTTACATGTTTGGTAATAGAGAAGGAAGGTACGTTAACTCCTGAAAATACTGGTGGCACATACAAAGAATGACCATAACAAAAAGTTGAACGCAGATTTCAGAAAGCTGGGATTTTTTTCTCCAGTAAAAAGTTTCGTTTATGATAATATCTATTTTTTAATAAAGTTTAACAAGGCTTTCTGAAAACTGGTTAACATTGACGTTATGCATTTACAGAAATAGAGGAAATACCTTGTATAACTTACTAGTGAAAGGTAATGGCTGGAATAATTCAAGAGATGAAATAGATAGTCCTATTGATTATAATTTGCATGTCACCTATTTATTTATATACTGCCGAACGGGTGCCGGTGTGGCCTGGAATTCTTCATCTGTAAATGGTCTTTTTAGCTCCATGAAAAGAGCTTAACATATAAAAAAACAAAAATCTAGATTTTTATTAAATAATTTCAATAAGTTGTGTATTTGCTTATGATTTCAAGATGTTACAAGCACTTGGCACACCCGTGAATAAATACCTTTCATTAACTACTATCCTGTTCTTTGATTTTATCGTATTTCTATCTGTTTTCCCAATCATCCGGCTTCCGATGCAAGTGCATGATCGCCATAATCCGAATATGATTTTCAAAAATGCGACAGAGAATTCCATATGGGAATTTGTTGGTCAGGCAGCGTCTCGTTTTCGGATCAATTGGAGTCCATGCATTCGGGTGCTCACAGATTCATTTGATGGTTGCATATATTTCTTCAGAGAATCTAAGCCCATACCTGGATGGGGCATTCTTCACAATATTCAGACCAGCAAGAGCAAGAGGGTTTCCTTCACTTTCAGGCCTGGCCCGAATACTGCCGCGGACATAGGCTGCCTTGCTGAGGAGCAGTTCTTACTTGAAATACGTCAACAATGCATGAAGATTGGTCAAAGGGTGGGGCGGGCATCCGGGGATGAATAGATCAACAGGCATAATGCTGTCCAGTCCCTCAGTAATGTCACCACTTCCTGTAAACGGTCCGCCGGTGATGGTGCAGCTTCCCACAGCGATCACCACTCTGGGTTCGGGCACTGCTTCCAGGGTTTCAAAAAGAGCGGTTTTCATATTTCTGGATACAGGTCCGGTCACGACGATAGCGTCTGCATGACGGGGGGATGCAACAAAGTTAATGCCAAACCTTGCCAGATCGAAAAAAGGGGTCGCAAGCACGTTCAGATCCGCTTCGCAGGCATTGCATCCTGCGGCAGAAACCTGCCTGAGCTGAAGGGATCTGCCGAACAGTTTCTTGAAGTGTTTTTTGGAATGACTGGCGAGCGAGGGGAGCGTGCCGTCTGTGAGCAGGTGATTTCTTTCAGCTGTCGAAATCTCGAAGTCCTGTGTGAAGGAAACAAATTTGCCGTCGGAAAGTTCCTCACAAATACCGCAGAAAACGCACCTCCCCAGGTCGATCATTTTCCGGCTGCCATCAATGGCGTTCTGAGGGCATGCGGCTACGCAAGCCTCAATGAGATCGGGAGGCGCGTCTTTCTTTACCTGGGGCCTGCCCCGGTATCTCTCGTGCAATTCGATTTTTGTCTTGGGATAGGTGGTTGTCCGATAGCCCTGTTCAAATCTGTTCTTTAGTACGTTCAGCATATGACTTCTCTTTGATAAATGGGTTTACCATGTTCTATGAAACGATTTTATAAAAACCTTTTTTCATAAATCAAATCCGCAATAGGAAAGATTAAAGCTTTTGTTATTCAATGGAAAATCAGAAATCCCTGTATCCCGGAGCGCCATTGACAGTCCGTTCCAGTTATGAAACGACGGGTCCTTGATTTTATATCTTAAAATTTTCCCCTTCTCGTCTGTGAGAACACAATGCGACAGCTCGCCCCGCCAGGCTTCATTCAATGTCACCACAAAGGCGGAAGGTGATAACACCAAGGGATCATTCCCCACACATGTTGTGTTAGCAGGAGACTTCAAAAGAGACTCGACAATCTCCATGGACTGGATCATTTCATCGGCCCTTACTCTCGCTCGCGCATATACATCACCTGAGGGTTTGGCATTCCCTGGAATCGCAAGAGACGTATAATGTTCTTTCGGAAAATCTCGCCTGACATCGTAAGATAATCCGGAGGCTCTTCCAGCCGGCCCGACCAGGCCCAGGTGTTCCGCATCGTCCCGGGACACGACACCGCAATCCTCAAACCGGGACATGACGCTCGATGTTGAAAACAGAAGATCGATCACATGTTTAACCTGAGGTTTCAGTTCAGCAAGTCTTTCTTGAAGTGTTTGCCGAATATCATCTGTAAGGGGGAATCTGACCCCATGGGGCCTGACCAGGCATTTCCCGAATCTGTTCCCGCAAAGAACAAGCGTCATGTTCAGGAAATCTCCCCGCATGCGGCCACAATAATTGGCAGGTGGCAAAAATGCCACATCACCGCTCAAGGCGCCCAAATCACCGGTGTGATTGGACAGACGTTCAAGCTCCAGGGCAATGACCCGAATGATTCCCGCACCTTCATCTGCGGACCGGCCTGTCAGTGCTTCCATGGCCTGTGAATAGCATAAACTGTTACCAACGGAAGTATCACCGGCGTTATTCTCCAGAATAAACGGCCATCTTTTTTGATCTGCACCGAGTATCAGGGTTTCAATGCCGCGGTGTTGATATCCCAACTGAATTTCAAGGTTGAGAACCCTCTCGCCGATGCAGTTGAACCGAAAATGGCCGGGCTCGATCACTCCCGCATGGACCGGTCCCACAGCCACTTCATGGATCTCCTGCCCATCCACCTGGTAGTAATCATAGTTGCCGGGAATGTCTTTTGTGTAATCATTTCCAAACACATCTTCCACGCCTCTGAAATTGGGGTGATACCGTACCATTTTCAACCAGGGGTGACCTTCAGGCAGAATACCATACTGTTCGGCGATTTCACGCTCAAACATATGAAAAGGTTCTTTGTCGACAGTGAAGGAGGGATACCTTTCCGGAGCGTCGCACTCTGCCACATAAAGGTGTTTTTGATTCCTCAAAATACATATCATTTTGATGGCGCCCCTGTCCTGATATGCGAAAAACTGAACGACTTTTCCACCACTGTCTACAATGGAAATCGCGCCATCTCTGAAGTCACTGAATGCGAGATGCGGAATTCTCTTTCTTTCAACACATTCTCCGTTTGCAATCTTTAAAAAAACAGTATTCATCAGAATCCCCCACCAATGGAAGTCACGGCCTCAACAATTGTCCGGTACAATGTATCCGGCATCCAGAAACATAAAAAAACGGAAGTCAGCAGAAGGGTGTACTGGGGCCATATCATATCCTGTTTTTCCAGAATCTTGTCCCTGGAAGACTTGTCATCAAATGAAATGATCATGACCTGTTTGGCAAACCCTGCAAAAACCACACACATGCTGAAAATAAAAATGCCCGCGGCCGAATAATGACCGGATTTAAATGCACCCAGAATGATAAAAAGCTCTCCTATGAAAATGCCAAAAGGAGGAAAGCCTGAAATAGCGGCAAACCCCCCGAAAAAAGCGACAAACGTTTTTGGCATCCGTCGTGCCAGACTTCCGGTACTTTCAATGAGCCTCGTGCCATATCCAAGAAGAATGTTACCTGAAGTTAAAAACAGGGAAGATTTGATCAGGCTGTGATGAATGAGGCATAATAAAGCCCCATAAACCCCAGGGCCGCCAATGCCTGTTCCAAAAGCGATGATCCCCATATTCTCGATACTCGAATAAGCGAGCATGCGCTTGTACTCTGTCTGCTTGAGAATAAATGTGGCAGCAGCAATAATGGACATCAACCCGAATACCATGAGAATCGTTCCTGAAAAATCACCCAGGCCTGCGGCAACCATAATTTTATTGGTCTTGAAAATGCCTAAGTATGCGCAGTTGAGAAGTACACCAGAAAGAAGGGCAGACGCCGGGCTTGGCGCCTCGCTGTGAGCATCCGGAAGCCAGGTATGCATGGGACATAATCCCATTTTGGTACCATATCCAACGAGAATAAACACAAAAGCGGCTTTCAGCCATAACGGATCAAGCTGCCTGGCATTCAAGGTCAATGCAGAAAAGGAAACCGGGACATTTACCTTACCGATATCCATGGCAATCGTAATGAGAACAGATCCCAAAAGAGCCATGGCGATTCCCACCGAGCAGACGAGAACGTATTTCCACGTGGCCTCAAGAGAGGCTTTTGAACGATAGGTGAAAATCAAAGGGGCACTGGAAAGGGTTGTGGCTTCAATGGCAATCCACATGACCATGATATGATCGGAAAGGGTTACCATGGTCATGGTTGATAAAAAAAGAAGCATGGAACCGTTAAATATATTTTCAGACCGGATAGTCGATTCCCTCAAGTAGCCCATGGCATAGATCGAAACCAGAAAAAAGAGCAGCGAAATGACGATAAGAGAGAGAAGTCCTTCCGGTGTCACTTCAAAATAACCGGGGAATAAGGGAGAAGGTCTTTTTACCCACAACATGACAGATAACATCAGGTGAAAGACGCCAGTAAGCGGAAGAAGCGGACGCCCCAATGTCCGTGGCAGAAAAAAGGCAATGAGACCTGTTAAAAACGGTGCAAGAAAAACCATTTCAACAACCATGGCAGTAATATCTCCTATTCCTTCAGTGTCCTCAAGCGTGCCGTATCCATATCATCAAATGCCTGTTTGATATTCTGAAGGATAACGGCCATGATCATTACACCGGCCAATATATCAAGAAGTATACCGAATTCTACGATGTGTCGGGCCTGAACTGAAAATGTGGTTCCCACCAGATAGATACCATTCTCCATCATGATGTAGCCAAGAACCATGGCAATGGCGTTCCGCCTTGCCATTAAAAGAAACATGCCGGCAACAAGAAGTGTTACAGCGGCAGGAAAAAGCAGCTTCCCTTCACTTACAGCCGGCAGATGGAGCTTGCCACCTACAACAGCGGCCATAACAATGAAGATCAACCCTCCCATCATGGAGGCATTGTAGCCGACTATAGGCCTGAACTTGGTTTCTATCGTTGCCTTCTTGATCGCAAAATAAATACAAAATGGGATAACAATTCCCCGTACTGTCATCGTGGCAAGGGTAAACGTTATATCTCCCCATCCAAACTCCCTTCCGCCTATAATTAAGGGAACGATTGAAACAACGACCCCTTGAAAGGCGATAACTTTGAACAATACGGTCAGGCGGCTTGATCCCAATGAGAACAAGATGGATAAAAGCACCAGTGATAAAATCGTATCTACCGAATATATCATCCTATAAACTCCAACGTTAAAATGGTTGCAAAGAAGGCCAGGGCAAAAGAGGTCATGACAAACTTTGACACCCTGTCCATCCTGTATCGGGCCATGACAGATTCCGTGATGCCTGCCGCCACATAGACCATGAGAATAGCACCTGCAAATACAGACACGTCAACTGCCAGATGACCGGTATTAAAGGGACAGATCAATCTGGCAATCAGGGTGGCATAAAAAAACAGTTTCATAAATGCCCCGAACTCGATCATCGCAAAATCCGGTCCGGAATGATCCAGCACCATGACTTCATGAATCATGGTCAGCTCCAGATGCGTTGCCGGATCATCCACAGGCACTCTGGCATTTTCCGTAAGCAGAATGATAAAAAGGGAAATGACAACAAAAATCAGCGGCGATCCAGCTGACTGCCATAAGGTCATCGGCTGGGTATCAGAAAACCAGGAAGAGAGGTTAAAATTTCCCGTCATTTTATAAAAGAGAACCAGTATCATCATGAAAGATGCTTCGCATATAATGGGGAAATTGGCTTCTCTGGCAGCGCCCATTCCTTCAAAAGGAGACGCTGTATCCATGGCTGCGGCAATCGTGAAAAAACGGCCAAGCCCCAGCAGATAAAGAACAAAAATGATATCCCCTTTAAACGAAAATACCGGTTTGACACCGGCAATGGGAAGAAACATGAGAACGGTCAAAACAGCGCACAAGGATACAATGGGGCCCAACTTGAAAATAGTCGTCGTGCTTGTACTGTAAACAGACCCCTTTTTCAAAAGCTTGATCAATGTATAGTAGTTAATCAAAAGAGGCGGCCCTTTTTTGCCACCGAAAAATGCCTTGACCTTTAATATAACGGCAGAAAAAAATGGGGCTACGATTATTGCACCGACATAGAATAAAATGGACTCTATCATCATGTATTCTCTTTGAAATTTATCTGGTTATCGAAACGTATGTATGGTCTGTATTGCATTTTAATTCAATCCCTATCTTGAAATCATCTGTCGTTTGAATAACACCGGCCTTTAACAATAAAATCAGACAAAAAAGAGCAGCACCACAATGGCCAGAAAAATATAGCCGATGTAAAGATGGATATCCCCGTGCTGAATCCATCTCAGTCTGTCAAACATCCACATCACGGGGCGGACAATAATCGTCGTCATATGGCGTTCGGCAATATCATCGATTCGACTGTGATAAATCGTTTTTTCAGGGAATCGGCCTTCAACAGGCGGGTGATGTTCCTGAAATGGCGCAACCGGCCTGAAGAATTCAACAATGGAAGCCGAATAGGAAGAGCCGGTGTATTGCATTTTGGGGGTCGGTTGGGTAAATCCACATCCCCAGGTGCCCTTCCGTCCGACGGGTTTTCCCCGATAGGCCAGTGTTCTCATTGCCAAAAGGACCAATAGAACCATCAGAAAAACGACTGCCGCAAGTGTGATATTTTCCGTCATCTGAATGAATGGTTCCAGTGGAATCCTGCCATATCCCATTGAAACTGAAGAAAGCCCTTTTAAGGTCATCTGGATGAATATCCCCGGCAACACACCGATGATAATGCAAAAAGAAGCAAGTATCATCATGGCAAAAAGCATGGTATTCCCCGTTTCATCCTTATCTGCCGCAGCCCTGCTCCTGGGCTCTCCCTGAAATACGACACCCATCACTTTTGTAAAGCAGGCAAGTGCAAGCCCGCCTATCACAGCGAGACTGACAACGGCAAGCACACCTGCAACAAATGCGGTGTTGCCAAAAAGCGTTCCATTGAATGCACCCAGGTAAATAAAAAACTCACCTACAAATCCATTAAACGGCGGAAGCCCTGAAATCGCAAGAGATCCGATTAAAAATGTCGCACCCGTGATTCTCATGCGCTTCAGAAGACCCCCCAACCGGTCGATTGCGCGTGTCCCCGTTTTATGAAGAACCATGCCTGCCCCCATAAAAAGAAGGGATTTGAAAATCGAATGATTCAATACATGGAGGAGCCCTCCTGAAAAACCGAGAATGGCCATCAAAGGATTACCGGTCGCCACACCGATCATGCCAATACCGATGCCAATCAGAATGATACCGACGTTCTCTACACTGCTGTATGCCAGAAGCCGTTTCAGATCGTGCTGGCCGAGTGCATACACGACCCCCAATATGCCGGATATCACGCCAGCCACAAGAACGATCATTCCCAGAACAGACACGTGATAATCAAGAAGGCTGTAAACCCTCAATATGCCATAAATACCGGTTTTGATCATCACGCCCGACATGACTGCCGAAATATGACTGGGAGCTGCCGGATGGGCATGGGGCAACCAGACATGAAAGGGAAATACGCCTGCTTTGGAACCGAATCCGATAAAAGCCAATACAAATACGATCATTTTTACCGTGTCCGGAAGGCCAGCCATACCATTAAAGCCGAACTGACTGGTGTACCCATAGACGACGCCAAATGCTGCAAAAATAAACATGGCGCCTATATGGGAAAAAATAAAATACAGATACCCGGCCTTTCTGTTCTCTGCCTTGCCGTAATCGAAAATCACCAGAAAAAATGAGGAGAGGGACATGATTTCCCATGAAAGCATGAAGGTGATGATATTGTCAGCGGTCACAACGAGTGCCATTGAAATGATAAGAAGACTGAAAAAGAAATAGTGAACGGATGTGGCAAGGGCATTTTCAGAATGATCCATATAATGGTAGCTGTAGATCACTGCTATCATTGAAATCAGAAAAATAACAACCAGAAAGAATGCGGAAAGGGAATCTATTTTATAGGACAGTTCAAAATGGTTGAGATATGTGAAAGAAAACTGGAACACCTTTTCCTGCCACAATGCCTGGGCTGAAGCAATCAGGCCTGAAAGGCATCCTGTTGCCAGTGAAACTACAGAGAGCATTTTCATCAGGGCGAAATTTCTTTGCCCGACGAGGGCCAGGATACCACCTGAAAAAAGGATCAAAAAAGACATGTAAAAAAGATTCATGAAGAAAGTCTCCTTCGTTATTTTACCTCGCCAGTAACCACAAAAAATATATAAATACAGAGTTTTAATGTATTTATAACCATTCCGCTTTTCTTTGCATGAAAACCAACCCCCCAAACGCGACTAAAAAAAGGTCCGAGAAATTTATTTGAGAAAACGGGTTTAGTCAACATTCTTTTTTTTATGTACCTTTCTGGTATTGCCAGCCAGATGGATTTGCAATCAGATCCTGCCTTGTTCATTGGCCTGGCATTTAAATACATATTTGTATATTTTTTATTATATAATAACAAATATGTTGTTTTATATTTTAACAACATTGTTTCTTTTAAACAGACAACATATCGATTTTTATACAAATAAATTATAAAATCCGCCCTTTGATAATCGTGGCACGACAAGTGCAAAACACTTACAAACAACCCGAGGAGGGAAATAAATTCATCATTTTTAACACGCGGGAAGGGAGGATCCGTGACCCGCAATGCAAAAGGAGAAACAAAATGAAAAAATGGTCAGTATTGAGTACAATTTTGGCGTCACTTATTCTTGGATTTTCTGGCAATCTTTGGGGAGCAGATGCCACATTCGATGTTACCGCAAATTCAGCTTATGTATGGCGGGGAATTACCTTTAATGACGGCGCAGTGTTGCAGCCATCCCTGGATGTGACCAAAGGGGGATTTGGGATGAATGTATGGGGGAATTACGATCTTGATGATTATGATGACACGCTTGATAATGGCCAGTTCTCTGAAATTGACCTGACATTGTCATATGGATTTGCAATTAAATCGGTTGATATGTCGGTTGGGTATATTGAATATTTATTTCCCAATGCCTCCCCCGCTCTGCCGGCAGGCCGGGAAGTGTTTGTGACCTGCGGCGTTGAACCCATAAAAGGACTCTCTCTGGGCCTTGCGGTTTATTATGAAATAGATGAGGTCGAAGACATATATGCCAGCATCAGTGCAGCATACGGTTATAGCATATCCGAAGCCCTGAGCGTAGAAATCGGTGTATCTGCAGGTTATGTGGGCAAGGACTACTCTGTCGTTGGCGAGGCAGGCATGAACGACATTTGCGCATCATTGAGTGCAAGCTACGCCGTAAATGAAGCGTTGGGCGTGACAGCGGGCATTTATTATGCCGACACATTAGACGAGGATGTTCTTCCCGAACAGGACGTCACAACCTATGGCGGTATTGGCGCAAGCTATACTTTCTAATCATACTCCCCAGGGGGCATGGCAAGAAAGCATGCCCCACCACCACCTTGCCCCCAATATTTTTAACTCCAGACTTTTCCAGGCTATGTTGATACGTTCGGCGTATGGACATTTGAAGGGTTGCCGTGTAGTGATGGCATCACGTTTTCATGCATGAGAATACAGTCTTTCCGGTATGAATAGCCGAATACCTAGGATTTGATACAGTCCATGCTTGCCGGATGGCCTGAAACCATCGAATCGGATTTCAGGGATTTATTTAAAGACGACGATTTTGTTATTTCAGGATCAACGCCTGAGGAAAAGATGGCAAGTTTGGCCTGTGGGGAATCATCGGTCTCAACAAAGGGAGGAAGCAGGGGCTGCATCACACTCTCAGATAAACAGCGGGGGAATCTCTTAAAGGTCCTCAGGTACAAAAGACGTCACAGCATCAATTTCAGAAGAGTCTGTAAACAGCATCACAAGACGGTCAACGCCCAGGGCGATTCCTGCCGCCTCCGGCATATTTGACAGCGCATCAAGAAACTTTCTGGGTGTGGGATACGTTTTTTTACCTTGTGATGCCCTGAATGCGTTTTCTTTTTTAAATCGCGCTTCCTGTTCAACAGGATCCGTGAGTTCGCTAAATGCATTACAAAGCTCAAGCCCCGCCATATAAAGCTCAAATCGTTCTGCAAACAAGGGGTTCTCCGGCTTGACTCTTGCCAGCGCCCCCTTTTCCACAGGATAATCATACAAAAACACAGGCTTTTTAAGACCAAGTTCCGGTTCTATCTGAAAGGCCATGCACTCATCGAATCGATCTCTTGAAATCGCCTCTCTCATACTCAAACCGGCATAACGCGTAAAGGCATCCACGACTGAAAGACGCTCCCAGGAATCATTCAGATGAATCGTGTGACTACCGTAGATGATCGCATCACCGCATCCTGCTTTACAGGCAACAAACCGGATCATCTCTTCACATTGGACCATCAGGTCCATGTAGCCAACACCACTTTCATACCACTCCAGAAGTGTCATTTCCGGCAGATGTTTACGCCCCCTCTCATTCTTTCTGAAACACTTGCAAATCTGAAATATTTTGGGGTAGCCTGCTGCCAGGAGTTGTTTCATTAAGGATTCCGGAGACGTCTGAAGGTACCAATCACCTGCTTCTTCTGCGTCAATATGGGATTCCGGCAAAGGGCAGGGCAGGCGTAATGGTGTATCCACTTCAAGAAAACCCTGCTCAATAAAAAAAGACCGGATGGCTTGAATGATTTCAGCCCTCCTTTGCAATATCTGTTGCAGGCCTGATTGTCGAAACACGTTCACTGCCAGGATAGTTTACTTGTTTATTTTTGTGGTGTGGTAAGTATCGCTGGGCCGATCCTGTAAAAACGCCCAGTTAAAATGGCCGTCCTTTGCTTCCTCATACCACATTTTGCCAATACTGCTGCAGAGACGGCACGCATGAAGCGGAATATGGACCCCCAGGATGTGATATCCTCTGTCTGATGATGAGTCGATTTTTAATACACCGGCACAATCATCGCACACTCTTATTTTTTCTTTCTGCTTTTCGTAGATGCCATCTGTATCATACATGATATTTCGAATCCGTTCATGGAATTCATTTTTCCCACGGAATTTCTTTTTTAATTTCTCCCGTTTATGCCAGTTTTCAAGCACGATCTTACCTACTTTCTGGATGTATCTCATCACATCCGGAGATTGTCTGTAAGATTCTCTGTTGAACGATGGTTCGACAACCTTGCTGTAATCCATTCCCGCAAGTGCCAGTATTATCCCCATATTCACGTAAGGTAATGCCCCTTCTATGGAATACCCGCCTTCCAGAACGGCAATATCCGGCTTTAACAACGACGTGAGCTCGGCATATCCCTGTGCCGAAAAATTCATATTGGTAATTGGATCTGAAAAGTGGTTGTCCTGACCTGCCGAATTGACAATTAAATCAGGCTTGAACTCCTCCAGGATGGGCAGGACAACTTTTTCAATCGTATACAAATACCCTTCATCAGATGTATTTGGCGGCAGAGGAATATTCAAGGTTGTGCCAATGGCATTTGCCCCACCTAGCTCATCGGTAAATCCCGAACCCGGATAAAGTGTGCGGCCATCCTGATGAATTGAAATAAACAGCGTATCCGGATCATGCCAGTAAATATCCTGTGTGCCATCGCCATGATGGCAATCCGTATCTACAACAGCCACGCGTTTAACGCCATATTCCTTTCTTAAATATTCAATCATGATCGCTTCAATATTCACATTGCAGAAACCTCTCCCCCCATGGACAACGCGCATGGCATGATGTCCGGGAGGCCTGACAAGGGCGAATCCGCGTTTAACCCTCTTTTTCAACACTGCCTTTCCAATAGTCTTGGCACCGCCTGCACTGATAAAATGAGATTCCGTCATGACGCGATCAACATCAGGCACACAAAAATGAACCCTTTCCACATCCTCACGTGTCACCAGCTCCGGTTTATATTCAGTAATACCGTCTATATCAAAAAGCCCTTCTTCAAACACCTGATCCTGGGTATAAAGAAGCCTTTCTTCACGTTCAGGATGTGTCGGATCGATTGCCCAGTCAAATGCCGGGAAAAAAACAAGCCCTGTTTTATATTTGGCCTTCAGCATATTTTATACTCCAAAACCCCTTGTTCGCCTGAAAATTCAACAAAACAACTCCGTTTCATTGGATATCCGGAGATATCTTTTTCCCAATCTTTTCATATCCGCTTATAATACCCGGTTTTACCTGAACCTTTACACGGATATTTTTCCCTGATGTATAAAACCCTCGAACCATATTAAATTCCAGTTCTTCTATCACTTCCATCTCAAAATCATCCGCACTGGCACCTGCCAGGATCGATTTTTTCTTTAAGAGATCACATGCATCTGAAATGGCATTCTCTTTTGAATAGCTTTTATTGCAGGTACCTGAAAAATTTCCTTCAGAAGATGTGATTACCCCTTGTTCCGTGTCAGCGAACAGGGTTACTTCAGATGTGGTACGTGCAATGGCCGCACCAATGGCATTTGCGACTCCCCATTGCGGAACAGCGGTAACATTGAAATCCGAGACCAGGCCGAGATGTTTTGAAAAATAGGCGGCAGGTCCGCCCAGTACCAGGATTCTGTCCGGATTCAACCGATACCCTTCAAGAACATCGTAAACCGTATAAACCGGTTTGCTATTAATCTGCACAATCATTTTTCCGGCTTCAGCCAGAATCAAATCACACGTTTTTTCAATAATTTCTCTGGCAGCATCTTCAACCGACACCCCCCGTTCCTTCGCGATGGCTCCGATTCCCTGAATCGCTCTGTCTCTGTCCCCGCCCTCAATTTTTTCCAGAACAAACAACGCATCTGTGGGGGTGACTTCCGGGCCGCCATAGGCAAGCGCAGGCCCCATTCTTTCAGGACCAATAGTGAGCACATTATTGCTGAATCTGACGTAGCTGTCTCCACCCACGCCAATAGAATAGGTTTTAAGAGACCGAATCAACGTTTTATATGGACCGATTTCAATCCCCAAAGGTTCGAGCACCGGCACGCCATCAATCAGCACACCGATATCTGTTGTTGTACCGCCGATGTCAAAAACAAGCACATCACCTTTTTCCGGTGCGGCCAAGGCAGCGCCCATGACACTGGCTGCAGGGCCAGAAAGAATCGTCTGGCCGGGGAAATCTATTGAAGAGGCAAAGCTCATCGTTCCCCCATCTGCTTTTAGAATATGTATGGGGATTTTCAACCCTTTACTTTCAAGGGATTTTTTCACAGCATTAAAAAATTCTTTATGAATGGGGTAAACTGCAGCGTTGAGATAGGTCGTGGCGATTCGTCTTGGGAAATTCAGATTTCCTGAACTATGGTGCCCCATGAACAATTTGTCAAACATGCCTTGAAGCATTCCGGCAATTTTCAATTCATGGGAAGGATTGCGCGTAGAGAATTTCCCGACGATCCCGACGTGTGAAATGCCCTCTCTTTTCAGAGAATCTGCGATCTGTTTAATTTCATCTTCATTTACGGATTGAATTTCTCGTCCCCGGTGATCAATGGAACCTGAAACGATATGATAGTAAGAATTGGTTCTGAATAACTCCGGATCAAGACCCGGACCACCGGTCACAATCATGCCGACCGGCTTGATACGATTCTGCACAATGGCATTTGTGGTCAATGTTGTGCTTAGAACGGCCCGGGATATGATATCGGCATCCAGCCCGTCCATAATTGTATCTAACCCCTTTAAAACGGTTGCAAACAGGTCTTTCGCATCTGTTAAGACCTTTTTCTGTCTTACCAGGCCATTTTGATCCAGTAAAACCACATCTGTATGCGTGCCACCCATATCCAAGCCAATAATCATTTCTTTGTCCTGTATTCAAAATTATGAAGCGTTGTTAGTCACCTCAATCGCCTTAAATCAAGGAATGGAACCGTCTTCATCAGAATCTAACTGAAACAATAACCAATGTCAATGTCTCAGACCGTCCCGCTCTTTTTTCATCGTCCTTATCAAATGATTTTTGAAATCATGCCTGTTCGACTATATTCCATAGAATTACATTTGCATTCAAACAAATACAATGTTAGAGTATACCATATTCCGACTCGGCGCTTAAACCTTATTAACAGCGTATTATAAAACGCGTAACCGCACAAAAACTCTTGGGACGATAGCACCTTTAAAATATTTCACATTTTTAAAAAAGTGTGGTATCTTTCATACTATTTTAGATTTAATAATATCGCTTTTTTGCCAGGGATAATTCCGGTGAACAAAAAAAAAAGTATTGATTATATCATCGAAAATTCATCTAATCCATACTTGAAAGAAGTTCATGGGAATAGCAACCAGGCCTTCACTATGGAACATATCGAAGGTATTTTCGAGTATGAACATGGTACTCGATTGGCGACTGTATTTAAAAAAGAATTTGAACTTCTGAAAAGAAACGATATCATTACAGAGCTGGAGAGTGAGCATGGCAACTCCCTGGCACTGATCATTGAAACAGAATCACAGAAATTCGAACTTGAAGAATTAAAAAAAAACCTTGAGATACTGACTGCAAAACTGGAAAGACTTTCTGTAATAGATGGTCTTACGAACATTGCAAACCGGCGCCATTTTGATAATTTCATAGATTTCTCCTGGCGATGTGCAATGAGGGATTCACAAACACTTTCAATTCTGATGATAGATGTGGACCATTTCAAACCGTATAACGACAATTACGGCCATCAAAAAGGAGACGACTGCCTGAAAAAAGTGGCTGCGACATTAAACAGATTCGGCAAGCGTGCAAAAGACCTGGTTGCCCGTTACGGCGGAGAGGAATTTGCTTTTATTCTTTCCAACACAACCAAGTTCCATCTTTTAAAAATTGCCGAGGATATCAGAAAAGCAATTGAAAATATGAATATTACCCATGAATATTCAGATGTATCCGACAGAGTGACAATCAGTGTAGGCGCGTCCATATGCACCCCGTCTAAGGAAAACTCTCAAGAGATCCTTCTTCAAGCAGCAGATAAGGGACTGTACCAGGCAAAAAAAATGGGCCGAAATATTGTAAAGTTCCATGAAATTTCAACCTGAAAGATAAACTAAAAATTTCTTGGCAAATGAGGGGAACATATGTCGCAGAATAATGACATGAGGCAGTTTAAAAGAGTCAAGGAAAATATAAATGTTAAATTAGATGTTCTGAAGACAGAGACATTTTCAAACAAGTTTGAAATTGGAAAAACAGAAAATATCAGTGCATCCGGTGTACTTATTCGTTACGATAAACCAATTGATATCGGTCAAAACATCAATGTTTCATTTTTAAGCCCGAACTCGTTTGAAATATTCAGCTTGAACGCACTGGTAGTTAGGGTTGAAATAACACTTGACAATCAATATGATATAGGCGTTTCTTTTTTTAACATGACCGAAGATGATAAAAAACGCCTGAACTATTACCTAACATATCACTAGGGGGGTGTATGGGCGATAACATTACGTTTAACTATAATATTGATTTGACCTGGAGCATTGTCAAACTCATCCGGGATAAAGTTTCATCGCTCGTGGAATCTCAAAGCGAAGAACTGGCTTATGCCTGTAAAATGACATCTTCTGAACTTGTTGAAAACGCTGTTAAATACGGGTGTTCTATTGACAATAAAAAAGGAATAGAATTTTTTTTCTCACTAGGAGACAATGAAGCACAGATAAAAGTATCAAATGGCGTGATCAACAAAACTGATTTTGAAAATGTCAAAGCCCATATTAATGAAATTAATTCATCGGTAAACCCCCAGGACCTTTATATCAAGCGGCTGAACACACTCCTTGAAAAGCCCGAACTGAGTCAAAGTCAACTGGGATTATATCGTATCGCGTTTGAAGGCGAATTTCTTCTTGAATATAGTTATAATGAAAATTTAAATATTCTGACGGTAACGGCAACAAAAAAGTTTTAACCTTTTAAACTCTTTAACCTGCCAAATGAAAGGGAGTCAACCTTGGAAAATTTTGCTAGTGGTGCTTTAAAAATTAATATTAATATAGAAGACAAGAAAGCATTCATGACCTGGCTTGGACAAAGTGATTCACGAAATCCTGCTAGTGAATTGAATCCATATTTGGACAGCCTGGTAGATGAATTGAAAACAGCAGAATTGACAATTAAATTCAACGATCTGGAGTATATGAATTCCTCAACAGTACCGCCGATTATTCAATTCCTGAAAAAACTGAATACCAGTGAAATAAAGACGTTAATTACCTATAATGCAGAGTCAAAATGGCAGGCGGCCTCTTTTAAAGCTCTGGAAACCTTTTCAGGGATATTAAACTATATCACTGTTAAAGGAAATTAATGTGACGCTTTCAGGATTTCTTCATGGAAATACCTATCCAGGCGGCCAAGCTCTTTCTCGAGTTCCTCAAGGAGAGTCAATGCACCTGAAAGATCTTTGGATTTTCCTTTTTTCTCAAGCCCGTGCGCAGCCTCAGAAAGGGCCATGGCTGTCAAGTTCGCTGAACCGCCTTTAATGGCATGCGCTTCTGTGGCAACCTTCTCAAAGTTATTGTTCTCTATGGCCTGATGTAACGTATTTACCTGCCCCATCGCATTATCAATAAATCCTTTCATGACTTCCGTTAGAAACGAAATATCTCCGTCGAACTCATAAATCGCTCTGGTATAATCGATGGGTTGGGAAGATATTTCTGTTTCCGTAAATGCAATTGATGACTCAGTTAAATCCGCATCCTTACCCATAATATGATGATACCCAATATTCAATATCCATTTGTCGACCATGGCAAGAAGTGTTTTTCTTCTTAATGGCTTTGAAATGTAATCATCCATACCTGCAGTAAGGCATTTTTCCCGGTCACCTCTTAATGCATTTGCAGTTGTTGCGATAACTGGAATTCTCCCGGATTCTTTTAATTCATTCTGTATTTGTCTTTCTTTCTCAATCGCACGGATTATTCCCGTTGCTTTGTACCCATCCATTACGGGCATCTGTACATCCATGAGAATCAAATCATATTTGTTCTTCTGAAATAAATTTACGGCCTGTTCACCGTTTTCCGCAAGATCCACACGATATCCAGCCTCCCTCAAATGCTTTGATGCCACATGCTGATTGGTTGGATAATCTTCAACCAGAAGAATATTGACATCTTTTCTATAATCTTCGGCGATAGTATGACGGGTAATAAGCTTCTGTTTAACAAGCTCATGGTCTGTTTCAGCATATGCTGAAAACAGAACAACCGATTCGATGGCCCTTTTTAGCTTGTCTCGCTTAATAGGCCGGGTCAGGTAACCGTCAATGCCAATTTCCCGACACTTTTTCCCATCCCCTATGGTACCTGAAGGGGTTAAAATAACCACGGGGATATTTTTTAAGGCCTTATTACCCTTTATACTGGCACCCAGTTCAAAACCGGTACTGGGTTGATGGAAATTAATTAACACCAGATGATAGGGTTCTCCTAAAACCTTAGCCCTTTCAAGTTCAGAAAGTACCATAGGTTCATCGACCAATTCCTTTTGTGGACAGCCTAGAACGCTTAAATATTCAAGAAGGATATAACGATTTAAAGGGTGATCATCTACAACCATGATTTTAAGTGAGGAAAAATCCACATCCCCTTGAGGTGGCTCATCACTTTTGCCCATGTGCTTTGAAAAAACGGCGGTGAACCAGAAAGTGCTTCCTTTCCCCACCTCACTCTCAATGCCAATCTCTCCCCCCATCAGCTCGACGAGTTTTCGTGATATGGTGACACCCAATCCTGTACCACCATATTTTCGTGTTGTAGAGCCATCCACCTGTGTGAAACTTTCAAATACAGATTCCTGCTTATCTTCAGGTATGCCGATGCCTGAATCTTTTACCGTAAAAATAAGTTTTATAAAGTCTCCTGCATCCCTTAATAGTTCAACGGTTACATTTATTTTTCCCTCTTGGGTAAATTTCAATGCATTATCAACCAGATTTAAAAGCACTTGCCTCAATCGTCCCGGATCACCCATCATGCGTTTTGGAATATTTTTTGAGATAAATGATGAGAACGCCAATCCTTTCTGACGGGCTCTTAACAGAATATTTTCAAAAATTCGTTCCAGCATGACCTTGAGATCAAAAGATATATTCTCCAGTTCGAGTTTCTCTGCCTCAATTTTTGAAATATCAAGCACATCATTGATCAAATTCAACAGGGAATCTGATTCTGTATTGATGATATTGATCAGATTTATCTGCTGATTATCCAGGTCTGTATCAAGAATCAGCTCCAGCATACCAATAATACCATTCATCGGGGTTCTGATTTCATGGCTCATATTGGCAAGAAACTCACTCTTGGCCTGACTTGCAGATTCTGCCGCAACTTTTGCCCGTTCCAGCTCTTCATTCTGAACTTTCAGCATAATGCTTTTTGACATATATTCCCAATACCAGTCCTGGGATGTAATGGCATTTAATATTCGCTTCCGTAAGTCATCATGCTCAATACCCATTGCTTCACGGATTCTGTCACTGATCTCCTCTGCAGATGTCCCGATTTCATAGCTGAAAAGGTTGTTCAAAAACTCGTTGATAACCGTGTCTGCCATTCTGGCTTCGTCCAGTTTTTTTGAAAGATGAATACTTCGATTCACGGCATCATCATATTTCAGAGAATTCCTGAACGATATGCAAATCTGGCGGGCGATAAACTCAATAGTGTCTATCAGCTCAGGAGCAAGTTTATCCTTTGCATTGTCCTCAATATACAATATGCCAAAAAGCCGATCATCCTGAATTAACGGGGTGCAATATACCGCACCTTTTGTTTGATCCAGAGAAATATCAGAGAAATTATCGTCTTTTATGTGTTTCCCCTTCTCAAACACTATGGGCTTTCGTTTGTTTTTAACAGCATGGACCACATGGAGGTTGAGTTCTTCTTTCTCCAGACTATTGAAAGCGTCTGTGTCTTTTTGATCCCTTATCATGGTGGTATGCGTGCCCCTTACATTTTCAGCCTCAAGGAGCAAATAATGATCAATGACAGAATAAAAAAGAATCCTTTCCGCACCGGTTATCTGAACAAGCGACCGGATAGATGCTTTTAAAACATTTTCAGGAAGTATCTCATTGGATATCATCTGCAACAAATCAATCAACCGGTTACGCTCAATGTTTTGGGATGAAGGATTGTTAGGGTTCATAAAATATCAAATCACTTTAAAATTTTTTTTAAAAAACGCCTCACCGCATGCAAACAAAATATCCGGCCCGAATAGTTTAAAAAAATGAGTGTCGCCTGGTTCACCTGACTTGCTGCCTGTTGAAACCAGACTGACATCAGAGCCGATTTCCTTTGAAAAAAAAAGGTTCATTGAAAAAATCCGACGGCCGTTTGTCATATATGGGGCAAATAGTGTTTCAATAAAATCAAAATAAACAGCATTGTTCACATGACCATTCGTATCATAATCACCTATCCTGGTTGTGATGTCGTGCGTTAAATCAGGTTCAAATTTTTTATCCGGTTTCCATGTATCAAGATCAAATTCACATGCTTTTTCAGATATCATATCATAACAGGATGAAATATCCTCAGGAATTTTCATGATCCGGCATTGATTTTTATTAAATAGCAGCCAGATGCTCGAAATGGATGCCATTTTTTCATTGTGACAAAAAATCTCATAATCCCTGAAAGCTTTATATCCTTTAATGCCTCTGGACCAGGTTGAAATGATAATTTCTTCTCCCAGTTTCGGATATCTGTGGATATCCAGCCTGATCCGGTTCAGTATCCAGGAGACGCCTTGTTCATGCAACTGATAAGATGCAACACCCGCTTCTTCGGAATGAAGCACAGCCGCCTCCTGCAACATCCTGATCATCGCCCCTATTTTTAAATCATAGTAACGGTCAATGTCGTTATAATTAATTTTTCTTTGTAAAGTTAATTTCATTGATTTTATTTTTAACACAAAAAAACAACCGTCTATGAATTCATACCTGTCCATCTTTCTATGAATTCACAAAACCGGTCAACGTCTTTTTCACAGGTTATTATGAATATGGGTAATTTCTGAAAAGGACTTAATTCGGCACAGGCTGTGTCACAACCCTGAATCGCCAATATAAGGTTGACGCCCTTTGAATCCGGAGCAACAAATTGCACCTGTTCTCCCATGCGTTTTTTAATGGTTTCAAAAAGAACCGCACGATCATATAGAGGCTTACACCCACCACAAAATTTTACGCCGGCAACACATTGATGCACACCTGTTACCTGTCATGGGAAAAAGGATAAAAATTCATGCATATTAAACCTTAAACAGATCGACCAGTTGTTTCAGCTTGTCTGAAAGGGTTGAAAGATCCTTTGCATTTCGGTCCACCTGATCGCTTCCTGTTGAGATATCATTGGATGATTCGCTCACCATACCGATATTATTATTGATATCATTCGATATGGTTGAATTTCGGGAAATATTCTCCGTGACATCGGCAATACCGTCTGATGCCTGTTGCACATTTTGGGCAATCTCTTTTGTAGATATGGATTGCTCCTCAACTGAAGAGGCTATCGTCGTAACGATCTCGCTGACTTCCTGAATCACATGGGATATTTTTTTAATGTCATCCGTGGTGCCTGAAGACGTTTGCTGAATATCCTCGATCTGCTGTTTGATCTCCAGAGTGGCCTCGGCTGTTTGTCTGGCCAGTTCCTTGATTTCATTTGCCACAACAGCAAACCCTTTGCCGGCTTCGCCTGCCCGTGCAGACTCAATGGTCGCATTAAGCGCAAGCAAATTGGTTTGTTCTGAAATTTCCGTTATGGTTTCGATTACCTTTCCAATCTCTTTGGCCGCCACACCAAGGGCCTCAACACGGGAGGATGCGTCCCGGGACTGAATTACCGCTTTTTCGGTGACGCCGCGCGCCCGTTCAGAATTTGTGGATACCTCATTCAATACAGCGCTCAGCTGTTCTGTTGAATGGGCAATGGAATTCATATTGGTGGAGGCTTCTTCCATTGTTGAAGATACCGTTAGCATATTGGTGTTCATGTCATCAGACATACCCGCAACATTTTGTGCTCGTGAAAGCATCCGGTATGCACTTTCTGACATTTCACCCGAAAGCTTGGCCAAATCTGAAGAGGATGTATTCAACACCTCGGCATTTCCTGCGATTTCCTTTATGATTCCCTGAAGCTTGTCTGCAAATGTGTTAAACCATTTGGCTAATTCGCCGACTTCATCATCTGAACGAAGATCAAAACGAACCGTCAGATCCCCCTCACCTTCGGCAATATCTCTCATCCCTTCCATAACGGTCTTAATGGGTTTGACAATGGAATTGGCAAATATCCATGTCAAAGGGGTCACGCCCAAAAGGCAGGCGAGCGCGATGAAAAGAAGGTATTTCATCATCTGGTTCAAATTTTTCTGTGTTTCATCCTGAGAGATGAGGATGCTGAATGCCCCTACGACAGATTCTTGATTTGAAATCGGAAATACACTTTCAAAATATTTTTCCCCTTTTACGGTCATTTCCTTGACAACTTTTTGACCAACATCAATCCCGAAAACTTCTGATTTCTGAAACGCTTTGTCACCTTTGGCAAGTGCCAGGGTTTTATATTCATCTATACTGCCGATACTTAGATCGAAGCCGATAAACAGGTTAATATTTGTTCCTGTAAATTCGGTTACCATGTCAATAAAACTTTTATCGATAACCGTTGAAACAAAAACGACGCCGACTTGTTTTGACTTCTCAAAAGGGTCAAAAATAGGGGTTGCAATTTCTATCGACAAATTTTTGTCCAAGTCTTTATAGATAATTGTTTTCTCGGTGGGTATGGGAAGGGTCAGGCTGGCGGGTATGGGTAAGGGTGTTGCATTCGGTTTCCAGTCCCTTGCCTGGGCAAGTTCTCCAAAGGGGACATAATTTTCCTTGAATTTTTCAGCCCCCGGAATATCCGGAAACATCAGCCTTCCAATTTTTTTGTCCAGGACCACAGCGTTGATCCATTTCCCGCTGAGGTCATATATCCTTACACTTGACAGATAATTAATCTGCGCCTGCTCATAGGTATAGTCACTGATCTGAAGCAGTATGAATTCGATGGACTGATTGACGTCAAGGGTTTCCGAGATGAACTGGAATTGTTCTCCGATGAACTCATTGGTGCCGATCTTTTCGCCTGAAGAAATAAGCCGCTTTTCTATCGCCTTGTACTGGACGGAAACGACCTGGATGGCCTGGTCAATTCTCTTCTCTGCAGCAACCTGATTCTGACTCTTGAGAAGTAAAAAAACAATAACCATCGCAAGACATATTGAGACCATTACCGACAAAACGCCATTTACTATCATCCGGGTCTTAATCGTTTTTTTCAACTAACCCCCTAGTTATGATGTAAAAAAATCTTGATAATGGACAACATATGGCAAACAAATAACCTTATATTATCCATTTTTCAAGTCTTAATCAAACGTCTGTTCTCATTTATTTTCCATAAATGAAGATCGGCTATTAATATTCGGGGTCCTTTTTCCAGAAAAAAGCAACCAGGGAGGGCAAAAGGATGATCGCACCAAACATGTTCAACAAAAACATGAATGACAACAGGATACCGATGTCCATCTGGAACTTCAATGCAGAAAAAATCCATGTACTGACACCAATGGCAAGGGTAAAACCCGTAAACATGACAGCACTCCCTGTTGTCTTAAGCGTTTTCAGGTAAGCGTCTTTGATGGATAAGCCTTCTTTTAAGAAATTCCTCAGCGGACTGATAATATAGATACCGTAGTCCACACCAATACCAACACCTAAGGCCACCACAGGCAGTGTATTTACCGTAAGCCCTATTTTTAAAAACGTCATCAATGCCTGGGCAAGCGTGGAAACAAGAACCAGCGGCAGCATGACGCAAAGTGTGGCTCTTACGGAACGGAAAGTGACAAGACAGAGACCGATGACGGCCAGATAAACCCATATCAGCATGGGTATCTGAGCGGCTTTTACAGACTCATTCGTCGCGGCCATCACGCCAACCTGGCCTGAAGCCAATCTGAATTTAACTTTATCCGAAGGATTGTTGTCCCTGAACTCTTTAATGGCATTCACGACCCGCTCGATGGTCTCGGCTTTATGATCTTCGGTAAAAATCATCACCGGCATGACACTGCAGTCTTTATTGACAAGGCCCGTGTCCGTATTGATTTGCTGGGTCATTTCTGCAAGTATATCCGACTTTCGCGAAAGCACACGCCATTTGATATTCCCCTCATTGAATCCTGCGGAAACAAATTTGGTAGTACCCGGAAGGCCTATCGCCATCTTGACCCCTTTGACATTACTGACATACCACTCAAATTGATCGATAATTTCCATGGTGTCGTAATCAAGGCATCCGTTTTCAGGTGCTTCAACGATTACGGAAATAATATCTGTGCCGATTGAAAATTTCGAGGTGATTAAGGCCGTATCCTTATTGTACCTGGAATTTTCATGAAGCGCGGCTGCGCCGGCATGCAGATCACCAATTTTCATATCTTTTGCGAAATACAACCCGACAACAAAGAGAACACAGGCCACACCAACGATATATTTACCGACTTTCCGGTCAGCAAAGCTTGCAAAGGTACCCCATAATTTATCCTGAAAGGCTGTTCCCATTTTTTTGTCATAATTGTCAGCGAATTTCAGATAGGACATGATCAAGGGGATTAAAATAAGGTTGGTCAGAATGATAACGGCCACACCAATACTTGCAGTAATGGCCAGCTCCTGAATAACGCCTATTTCAATCAGAAGAAGGGTCAAAAACCCAACGGTATCACTCAAAAGAGCTATGGCTCCTGGAATCAGCAATTGCCTGAAGCTTGCCCGTGCCGCCGCTTCAGACTTGGCGCCTGCGAGTATCTGATTTCCCATGGCATTGATCATCTGCATGCCATGACTCACGCCAATGGCAAAAATCAGAAACGGCACCAGTATCGACATGGGATCAAGCCCGTAGCCCAAAAGGGTTAAAATTCCCAACTGCCATATGACCGCTATGAAGGAACAGAGAATGGGGACAATCGTCAATTTCAAGGAATGGGAGTAGATAAAAACAAGAAAAAAGGTAATCACAATGGCAATGAGAAAAAACAGCAACACCCCTTTGATGGCATTGGCCACATCACCCACAACCTTTGCAAAACCGACGATGTGGATACCAATATCATCGGTCTGATATTTGTCACGAATCTCTGTCTCCAGTCTTTCAGCAAATTTTATATAGTCCAGCTGCTTTTTGGTAAGGGGATCGAAATCTAGAAGCTGAGCCGTAATCATCACACAGGTAAAATCATTTGAAACCAGTCTGCCGACAATACCGGCCTTGATGATATTCTTTCTCACCATTTCAATGCCTTTGGCATCATTTACAAAATCGGAAGGGATGACCGGTGCACCGACAAAACCATCTTCCACCACTTCCGTGTACCGCACATTGGGAGTAAAAATGGAAGATACCAGACCTCGGTCCACACCAGGCAGAAAAAAAAGCTCATTGGTAACCTTATTGATAATTTCAAAAAACTCAGGGTTGAAAATATCGCCATTCTTGTTGTGGATGGCAATCATGAGTCTGTTTGCACCGCCAAACTGGGCCTGATATTTGATAAAGGTTTGCATGTATTCATGTTTTAACGGAAGGTTTTTTGCAAAACCGGCATCCATTTTAATCTGTGAGGCTTTCCACCCAAGGAACACCGTGCATATGACAAACAGGCAAAGAAAAATCACCCTGTTCTTAAAAACGATATTTTCAATTACATTGACAAAATTTTTCACTGCGACCTCTTTACATTCAATGGTTTTACTTCATTTGCCTTTTAATAGGTAAGCTGCCTCACACCACCCTCACCGACAATCACAAGCACCCCTTTTTCCAGGATTGCGGTGGCTGCAATCGAAATACGATCGGGGCGTTTGATCGGTATATAACTTTCACCATCATCATTACTGATTAAAAGTGTACTGCCCAATCCTGATATGACAATGCTGCCATCCTTGGCCTGTACACAATCATTTAAAATTGCCAGGGTATTGGTTTCGATCCTTTCCCAGGTATCGCCTTTATCTGTTGACCGAAATGCGTTCCCTCTTAACCCACCAATGATGATCGATCCTTTTTGAGTGGCGAGTGCTGTAAAATAAGAACCGGGATAAATTCTCTCAAGGGGCTCCCAGGTTTCACCTGAATCATAGGATCGTGCCAGAAATCCGGCCTCACCAGCCATGAAAAACATGCCGTCATCCGAAATGGTGATAGCGTTAAAATGGACCAGTCCGAAATCAGGATCATCCAGGGACTCAAAATATTTCTCCTGCCAGGTTGTTCCGCCATCACGGGTTTCAAGATAAAGTCCGTATGCGCCAATGGCTATACCCAAAGAAAAGTCCTTAAAGCAGATATCCATGATCGGCTGCCCTTTTGCCGGATCATAAAATTGTTTGTTCCAGGTTTTACCGCCATCCTTTGTTACCAGAATGACCGTATCATGACCGGCTACCCAACCATTTTTTTCATCCAGAAAAAAAACGCTTGTCAATGTGGATTGCGTGGGTGTCACCACCTGTTGCCAGGTTTTTCCCTTATCATCGGAAATAAGAATGTGCCCCCTCTCGCCAACTGCGACAAGACGCGCTGGCCCTGCGAAAGCCACATCAAGAAGAAGAGATCGGTATGCGAGGGGCATGATGACAGAAGACCGGCCTTCTGCTGCCTGTGTAAATGCAACTGTCCCGGAAATCAGGATTGAGCATAATCCCATCATCAACACTCGACACAGAACCACCTTTTTAAACACATATTTTACCATCTAATGCCTGCCTTTTTCTTCAAAAATCTTAAATTTAAAAATCACAATATCTCCGGCTTGAAAAAACCAAACCGGAGATATTTTCATGTGAAATGATACTTATGGTATACAATACTAACGGACACCTGTCCTGCGAAGTGAGCTGGGTGTAAATTCTTCAGGATCATATATCTGGTCAAATGTGAAGTTGTCTTCTTCCCCGGAGACAATGCCAAACGCCAGATAGCGTCTTGAAAGGAGATCATACCATGCATTTACGCCTGCCAATGTATAATTGGGGACTTCGTAATGTTCATATGTACCGAATAGGCTCACTCGCCACAACTGGTCACGTTCATCATAGGCCTCAGCAAGCAAAAAGGCCCAGCTGTCTTCATCCTGATAGTATCGTCTTGTTTTGTAGATATGCCGCATGCCTTCCTTTAACTTCATCTCAATGACCCATACGCGGTGAAGCTCAAATCTCACATAATCCGGATTGAGATGGAAGGGTCTCAAAATATCCTCATAACTGACTTTCGGATCTTTCAGGGAATAGCAATTATAGGGAACATAAATTTCCTTTTTACCCAGAAGCGTGACATCATATCTATCAGGGGGACCATTGAACATGGTGTAATCATCTGTGGTCCTCAGACCGTCAGAAGCGGTTCCCGGCCCATCATAGGCAACGGTTGGCGCACGACGGACACGGCGCTGGCCCGGATTATAAATCCATGCCTGACGGGGGCTATTGAGCATGTCAATATACTCATTGACGATAAGAATTCGACCGGCCTGACGGGGCGGCGCAAGGGTTTCCTGCCTAAAATATGTGTAGATATCGGTAAGTTGAGACCCTTCCACATTAAAAGGCCGGTTTATAACATCACTCATTTTGGTCAGGGTGAAATCTCCGCCTCTTCCCATAATCGCTTGTTTGGTGATTGACTGAAAACATCCGGTGGGAGAAACAAATGCCATCAGATGGTTCATAAGACATTCCACACCGTTCTGGGGAATGGGGAAGGGAACCGCAATGGTCCAGCCTTTGGAATTGTAATCATTCAGATTAACCTCCGCATTCACGGCATTCTCTTTCACAGCCTTATAAACGTATTCAGGAAAATTGGCGCTTCTCCTGGTCGGATAAACATTCATTTTGAATGTTTCCGGATAGGCCTTGAACATGGCGATCAGGCCTTCGGATAACTTATCCTTGTATTGTTCATAATTCTGCGCCGTGATTGTAAAAAGGACCTTATCATCCTTAAACGGGTCCACCAGTGTTTTTCCCTTCACATATCCTGGCGGCCTTCCGGTATACCCACCCGTCCATTCAGGAATCGTTCCATCTGCATTGCCTGCCTTGATCGCCCCTACGGGGGTCATCTCATTACCCAGCTTTGCGGCTTCTTCCTGGGAGACCTTTGCAAAAGAGACTCCGCAGGAAATCGCAAGCATTAATATCATTATTATAAATAACTTAGATTGTTTCACCATTATTGAGGGCCTCCATTGCCTATATAGAATATTTCAGGTTAAAAGATACATAATCACGGTCTTCCAGAAGGTTGGCGGTGCCTGTAGTGCCGCCACCATCCATGAACATGGTGTACCCAAGATCAAACGACCAGTTCTGATGCCAGTCAAAACCGAGCTTGAGATCGAGTTGTTTTCTCCCCTGAATAAATGTGCCAGCAGATGATGGGGCGGTTCCCTCAACATCATGCTTGAAAACAATCAGGGGATGCAGGTTAACACCCATAAACGCATCATTGATGCTGCCCCTTGTCAGAAAAACATAGCCATAGGAAAGGTCATCTGCAAAGTCGTTTTGAGATTGGACACCTTCCTTGCGACCCGATCCTTGTCCTATCCCAAAGTTACTTTCGTCAACGTTTGGATCAGCCCAGGCTCTTGCCGGATTACCACTTCGATCCGTACCCGGTGTTTCCAATCGCAATTTTTCTGGATCAGGCATATTTTTAATTTTGGTACACCCGAATTCAGTCAGCACCACTATTTCATCAAATCCCGCAAAATTAAAGAATATCTTTGTAAAGTTAAGGTCAAAGTTAATGGAATCCAGTCTGATGTAACCGTCAAACTCATCGCCAGGTAAATATGTGTGTGAATCAACCGCCCCATTTATCTGGCTCACTCCAGGAAGTAATGGCTCAAGCATCTTATATGACACTTCCGTTCCATCAATCGCATAAGGTTCATCCTGACGATAAGCCACTTCACCACCACAGGCAACACCCCATGGAAGGAGTGTATTGAAACTCATACCATATAGTTTGATATCTTCCGGATAGGTAAAGTAGTATTCAGGGTGCAAATCTGTATATCCTTTATGATCAAGTATGCGCATATTAAGCATAGGATTTTTGCTGTGATAATTTGCAAAATAAAAATTAAACTCAGTCTCGTTCAGCATTTCCGCATACCAGCCGAATTTCACACCAAACTGGCCACTGTCTTTTGCATCATCATCTGCAGTACGTTTAACCGTAAAGTATTCAGGCTTGAGAATACTATTTTGAAGTGAGTTCATATCATTTCCATGATAATCCACAACCTGCGCAAATGACAACTGGACATACTCTCCACCTGGGCCAGCCGCATCACTAGTGGAAAAATAAGTACCTGGAGAATCGGGTGTTGTCGCTTCCCATTCATACTGATAGTATGTTTCAAAGCTCAGGGAATTGGTGAGACCAACCGATGCATAGACCGTACCCTGGGGTACGAGTGCGTCTTTTATTTCAGCACCAGGCACCCTGTATTTGGCCGCATCCAAAGGATTGCTCACATTCATACTATGGGGCATAAAAGAAGCTTCACCCCAGTTGATCACCTGGGAACCCAGTCTGAATGCCACGGGAAAATTCCCCACATTAAATGTGCTGTAGAAAAAATAGTCGAGAAAATCGATATCCCGGCCATGGTTGTCCTTGATATCGTCATTTTCCATGATGTCCCATCGCATATCTTCACTTTCCTGCATCAGGTAGTGATCATAAAACCAGTTGGCGCGTGTGAAAAATCCGTAATTTCCATAACGGATATCCAGTTCATGAATGCCTGATACTGTCTGGGAAAAAAATCCAGGATCAAAGTTCAGATCGCCATCATCACTATTTGAGTTCCAAGCACCCTTCGGCGTGACATACACTGTATCCTCAAGATCAGCAATGAAAGCGCCGTCATCTGCGGTTGTCGTTGGATCATTCTCATACTTTTTCTGGTTACATTTACCCACAAGGTCATAATTGATATCTTCGACCCTGATGCTCCCGCCGATGGCAAATGTGGAATCAAAGGTGATGTCCACTTCGCCAACCTTGGTCTGAAAAGCCCCAGCCTGAAACGGAAGCGCCCCTAACATCAAAAAAGCTGTTAATAAAAATACATTCAGCCTTTTTTTTGAAAAAACATGTGTTATAGTCTTTTTCATCATTTTCCTCACACTGTTTCCCTCCTTTTTTGGTTTTCTGATTTACAACGTCCACCTTTCCCTACAAACATAAGACCGTGCCTGATAACAGGTTTTTTTCTCTCTAAATCAGTCAATCCCCTTTTCAGACTGTGTTTCAGAAATCGTTTTAATGAACTCCTCAGATGCTTCTCTTGCGAATTGGCGATACAAATGATAAAAATAAAGGCTGAAAATTTCCATAACCCGCCTTGCTTTCTCGCTCAGCTCTTCAGGAGTGGGGTTATCCATATTGTTCAAAAGATAATGCTTGTGTCCGGAACTCACGGTTGAACGAAGAAAATCCGCAAAGGGTTTTAACTTTTCAGGATCATATCCGTTTCTGGGGCCAAAACCGATTCTGTCCATATCCACAAGAAGTTTCCCGATAATGACACTATCCCTTGAATAAACACTCTCACCATTTTTTTCCGTTCTTAATACAATTCCCCAGGTTTCCATTTTTTCAAGCCACATTCTGTTCATGCCAGTGGCTTCCAAAAAATCCTCTTTACCGGTTATTTCATCCGAAAGAAGCAGATCCAAAGGTCTGAAATATTCACTTAAAAACCGAAAGCTATGGCGTTCTGAATAAGACTGTTTTTTATACTTTGTGATAATTTTTTTGATTACAGGAAGCGGAAGATAATAATTATCACGCAGTTCCTTTATCGTTCGAATCTGATCAATATAGGCGTCAGCGTACTCCGCCATATTTTTTCCGGTTTTTCGTGGTTTTTTTAACACACCTTCCCGGATGTAATAATGAATGGTTTCTTTGGAAACGTTTGCTTTTTTGGCCAGTTCGCCGATCTTCATAATGCCCTTTAGAAGATGAACCCAGATCCTGATTTTTATTATTAAACCAACATTCGACAAGCAAACGAAATTTACACAACACGATTGGGCATGTCAACAATATATCATAAAAAAATTGATATAGAATATATTTAATATGATTTCAGGATATTATACGTGTAGTATGTAAAACGCTACACGAAAAAACGCCTGATTGGGAATCTGTTCTCCAGGTAAACCCCTGTTCAAAAGAAAAACATGATATTTATAATCTTTTGCTTGAAACATTTTCTTGCTTGCAGTAAGACATCTTCTTTTTTTGAAAAAGACATTGACTTTTTTTGACATCAATATTTTCAATATTGATCGTTTGAAAACTACTAAATCTTTAGCACCAATTTATTTATTTTAAAATAAAAATCGGGCTGGCAGGAAAAAAACATGCGAATTGTAACTCGACCAGATTTTGACGGTATTGTATGCGCGGTGCTTCTGCTCGATGCGGAAACCATTGACACGCAAATCCTCTGGACGGAACCCGGTGAAATTCAAAATAATAGCGTTGACATAAACCATGGGGATATCATGGCCAATCTTCCCTATGATGACAGATGCTTAAAATGGTTTGATCACCATATATCCAATCAGATAAACAAACCATTTAACGGTGCCTTCCAAATCGCACCATCTGCAGCCAGGGTTATTTACGATCATTACCGGACAAAATTGACCGGAAGATATGAAAAGCTGATTAAAGAAACAGACAAAATTGATGCCGCCCTATTATCCATGAATGAAGTCTGCTATCCTGAAAATTACCCTTATGTCCTTCTCTCCATGACGATCACAAACCGGGATAAAGCGGATGAAGCATACTGGAATAAACTTGTGGGCCTGTTACGAAAAAGGCCGATTGAAGCTGTGATGGAAGATACGGATGTCAAAGAAAAATGCGAAGCGATTATCAAACAAAACACGATTTATAAGGATATCCTCCAAAAATATACCACATTAAATCAGCATATTGCCATTACTGATCTCAGGTCGTTTGACAAAGCCCCTTTTGGCAACCGGTTTCTGGTATATGCATTATTCCCTGAGACAACTGTCAGCATAAGGGTCCGGCATGCGGATAACGATAAAAATAAAATTATCATGAGTGTAGGCCACAATATTTTCAATCAGAACTGCAGGGTCAATATAGGCCTCATGCTATCTGCTTATAACGGCGGCGGGCATAAAGGGGCAGGTGCGTGCAGCTTTGATGCAGTCCATTATGATCAATATATAAATGAAATAATTGACATTCTGATCAAGAATTAGGTGCAAGGAAACGCCCATCACAATATATTGCGTTTTTTTCTTGCTTGACACACAAGTTACATTTGCATATATTCTCTTAAAATTTACAAAATATCATGGGAAACCTTATATTTAAAGGCTTTTCACTGATCTTTGACGGAAAGCATTCTGAAATGACGATTCAACCAACTGTTTTGCGATCTGAAAATGAGGATTTTCGTACAAAATGGATATGACCAATAATGAAATGCTTCCTGTAAGACTGAAAGGTGTGGGAGACAGTCTTCGCATTACCCTTGACCCATCCCAGCCGTTTGATCTTCTTCAAAGGGAAATCGGTAAACTGTTCGAACGTTTAAAACACTTGGCCATTAACGCAAGGGTCATTATAGACCCTGGCGAACAAGGCGATCATGAGACATTGATCGAAAATATCGGCAGTTATCTGAAGGAAACTTTCAGCGTAGGAACGGTAACAGGCCCACCCCAAAAAAGATCTATTACAGAAGAAAGAATGAGAACCAGAGATATGGAACAATCATGGGAGCATCACCGAAGTGATGTGCTTATTCTTTCAGGCAGAGTCCGCTCCGGTCAGAAAGTACAGGCAAAAAAACATCTGTTTATTCTGGGAGATGTAAACCCGGGAGCCGAGATATCTGCCGGAGGTGATATCATGGTTATGGGGCGATTATGCGGCTCTGTTTTAGCAGGTCAACCGTCCAATGAGGATGCCATTGTCCTGGCCCTTGATTTCAGACCGTCACTGGTGCAAATAGGCAATCTGGTAGCAGCAGGCGCTTTGGCCACAAAAGGTGAGTCAGCGGAATTCGCGCATATTGACGATGGACAGGTAGTGGTTGATAACTATCTCAAGGCAAATCCGTTTGGAAAGCTACCCTGGCCTATAACACGATAAACTTTAAATACATAGAGAACCAGGCACTTGAAAATTATAATTTTTATATAAAGAGGTGAACATTGGAAGGCAAAATATTTGTTATCACATCCGGCAAAGGCGGTGTTGGCAAAACAACTGCGACTGCTTCCATCGGCGCTGCAATGGCATTGGAAGGCAAGCGCGTTGTTGTTGTGGACATGGATATCGGTTTGAGAAACCTTGATGTTATTATGGGGCTCGAAAACAGAATCGTTTTCAATATCGTCGATGCCGTTAAAGGAAAATGTAAAGTCAGGCAGGCTGCGATAAAAGACAGAAGGATTGACAACCTGTTTCTGATACCTGCATCCCAGAGTGACAATAAGGATGCTCTGACACCTGAAGGGGTTATCCGGCTCAGCAAAACTCTCAGGAAGGAATTTGATGTCATTCTGATGGATTGCCCGGCAGGTATTGAGCGGGGATTCGAAAACGCAGTTGCTGCGGCTGACGAAGCGGTGGTGATCTGTACACCGGAAGTATCCTCTGTCAGGGATGCAGACAGGGTTATAGGACTCCTTTATGCCAAGTCAATTACGCCTAAACTCGTTATCAACAGAATCAACCCTTATCTGGTGGAAAAAGGGGACATGCTTAGTCATGAAGATGTAACAGAAGTCCTTTCGGTCGATCTGATTGGACTAGTGGAAATGGACGATCAGGTTATTGTTTCTTCAAATATCGGTATCCCGCTTGTCATGAACAAAGACTCAAAAGCAGGCCAGGCTTTTAGACGCATTGCCATGCGATTAAACGGCCATTCTGATTTGCCCATTGAAATCCCGCAGAACGGGAACGGATTCTGGAGAAAATTCAGTAAAAAGATGGGAATCGGCAAACCAAGGAGGGTCCATGCTTAATGATATTTTTCATAAACTTTTCAGACATAAAAAAGCAAGCAAGGATACTGCAAAAAAAAGACTCAAGTTTACCCTTGTTTATGACAAACTTGAAGTTTCAGATGATATTCTGACAGAGCTTCAAAATGATATTGTAAACGTGATTTCACGTTATTTTGAAATCGACACAAGCTCATTGAAGTTAAATATTAAAAAATCAGATGATACGTCAGCACTGGTATTAAACACACCTATTTTATCAGCAAGAAGAAGAGTACCATCATCATAGATTGTTTTGCCTGAAAATCAGGCAAAACAAAGGCTGATGAAAAAATTAAATAAAAGAACGTATTGAAAAGGATGATACCTCAAATAAAAAATCAAAGGTATTCTGAAAACTCCTGATGAATGACCTTAAACAACCTTTCACCAACTGAAATACCGATATCGATAAACTGAGGGCCATATTTTTTTCCGGTTTCGGTTCTGAAAGTCAGTTTGATTTTTGACATGGTTTTCATTCCACCGGGGTAGTGTTTGATGAATTTTGATAAAGGAATATTGGCAAACATAACCATATCCCAGACAGTATGGGTAAAATTATCCGGACCCCATCGAAATTTATCTGCATCATAAAGGCAGTCAGAAACCAAACACTCACCCGGTTTGCCCCCCCCTTGAGTCTCCTTGAATGCCTCATGATTTCTGATTGCCTGGCATACTTCATCAATTTCCATATGAGATAGTTGATATTGTTTCAGGAGTTCTCTTGCAAACTCAGCCCCTTTAAGGGCATGATCCTTCTCTTTTCTTTTCAAGTCATGCAAAAGGCCGGCACACTGAACGATAAAAAGCTTTCGCTTTGCCTCAGGCTCAGGCAAACACTTATTTACGCTTTCGATTAATATCAGAGCCCCGGCATCAATACTGACCTTTCTGGCATGAGCAATGCCATGCCCAAAGTCGCTTTCGATTTCAGCAGATACAAACTCACGCAGCCTCACAATCATCTGGTCTGTATCAAAAAAGTGTTTTGATTCGCCGTTTGCATCAGAAAAATCATCGTAAAAAGCTGGGGCAGGATATTTCTTGACGAGCTGTCTGGCTCTTTCCCTGATCTTTATATATATGTTTTCCATCACTTGAAATTAGTCGTAAATACGTTAAATGTCAAAAACAATTCATATTCTCCATTGACAGAATCCATGCAGAGGCTATTCTTGTATGAAAAATGTAGGACTGCCAGTTTCAATGATTTAACCGGTTCTATAAAATAACCGAAGAATATTATACACAAAATGACGAATCCGTCTTCTATAAAATCTCTGGCACATTCAATGAAACAACTTCAAGATGAATGTGCCCCCTGCACAAGATGCGGTATGTGTCAGGCCACGTGTCCCTTATTTGAAGCGACAGGAAAAGAAACAGATACGGCAAGAGGAAAGCTTGCGATCATCTATGGCATCATGGAGGGGATACTATCAGATGCCACACGTGTATCGGAAAAAATAAACCGATGTCTTCTTTGCGGTTCCTGTGCGACCAAATGCCCAAGAAATATCCGCCCCCATGAAATCATTATCAGGGCACGAAGCATTCTGACAGAATATATGGGCCTTTCTTCAATACATAAAATCATTTTCAGATTTTTCCTGGCCAGACCGGACCGGTTTGACAAACTGGCTGAACTGGGCGCAAAAGGCCAGAATATGATTCGTGTTAAAAAAGACAAGGCATCCAAACGGGAATTTTCAAAACTGTTTGCCCCATTTCTTTCAAGCCGTTTTATCAAACCCCTTTCCCCCCATCCCTTTCATCAACTGAAAAACACGATTTATGATCATACACAAAATGAGGAAACGGGCAGAAAAAAAATCAGGGTAGCTCTTTTTACCGGCTGTCTCATTGACAAATTATATCCTGAAACGGGCATATCCTCGTATAAAGTACTTATCCAGTCCGGCATGGATGTTTACATTCCGGATCATCAGGGGTGCTGTGGCATGCCTTCTCTGGCCTCTGGTGATATGAATTCGTTTAAAAAACTGGTTCTGCACCACCTGGCACTTTTTCCCACCACAGAATTTGACTATTGTGTATCTGCTTGCGCCACATGTTCATCCACAATAAAATATCTCTGGCCTTCTGTCATGAGAAACGAACCGCCTGACATTCAAAGAAAAATAGCGGTTCTTGCGAGCAAAACCGTTGATATCTGTCAGCTTGTCTGCACCTTGAAAAAGGTTGAAAATAAACCCGATGCTTATAAAAATGCCATTCCTGTAACGTATCATGCCCCATGTCATCAGAGGAAATCATTTGGCATTGAAAAAGAACCGCTTCTGCTTATTAAAGAAAATCCGCACTATCAACTGGTGGAAATGGAAAATGCAGACACATGTTGTGGGTTTGGGGGCAGCTTCAACCTGAAGTATCATGATATTTCATCGGAGATAGGCATGAAAAAAAGAGCAAGTATTCTAAAAACAGGCGCAAAAAAGGTGATTACCGGATGCCCGGCCTGTATGATCCAACTTCAGGATATATTTAACAAAAATGGTGATGATATTTCTGTGGTTCACATCATGGATATCGTTTCTGAAACCGTTTTAAAGGATAAAACATAATGAAATTCTACAAATACCATGGCCTGGGAAATGACTATATTGTTATTGATCCTGCGGAAATAGATGATAATCTGTCACCGTCACTCATCCGAACCATTTGCCATAGAAATTTCGGTGTGGGTTCAGATGGCATTCTTCTTGGGCCGATAGAGACAGATTCTCCTCACTTTTTTTTAAGAATATTCAATCCGGACGGCAGCGAAGCAGAAAAAAGCGGGAATGGCCTCCGTATCTTTTCAAGATATCTATGGGATAAAAAACGCATTGGAAACCAGCCGTTCATGATTTTAACAAAAGGAGGAATGGTTCAGTCAACCATTCACGCAGACGGGCAGTTGATATCCGTAGATATGGGCCAGGTCAGTTTTGACAGTGATAAAATCCCTGTAGAAGGACCGAAGCGGGAAGTAATCAATGAGTTTTTGTCGATTGAAGGGAAAAAACTGCAATTTTGTGCAGCCACCGTCGGGAATCCTCATTGCGTCATCCCTCAAGACAATATCTCTGAACTTGAGACAAAATCATTAGGGCCATTCATAGAAACACATCCTGTTTTCCCCAGGAAAACCAATGTTCAGTTCATGAAAATACTTGACCGAAATAATATCGCTCTTGAAATATGGGAGCGCGGCGCAGGTTACACGCTGGCATCCGGAAGCAGCAGCAGTGCCGCAGCAGCGGTGGCCTTTAAACTGGGTTTATGTGATGCGGATATTATTGTCCATATGAAAGGAGGAAATATTGATATCCATATTTCAGATAACTATCATATCAAAATGACAGGACCTGTTGTAAAAATAGCAGAAGGGATACTGGCTCCGGAAATGTTGGCCCAGTCCGTTCTGCCATGACAAGACTTATTGGGCCCGTGTCATTCCGATAATGCTGTAGGCAAATTTTTCAAAGATATCCCGATCAAGTTTGCCTGCGTCAACTTCTTCCTTGATAATTTTGAGCGCTTCAATGGGAGGATAGGATTCCTTGTAAGGCCGCCATGTGGTCAATGCTTCGAATATATCAATGATCGCAAGAACTTTGGATGGTCCGCTCAGTTCTCCTCCTCTTTTTCCAAAAGGATACCCGGACCCGTCAATCCGTTCATGATGCTCCAATGCCACCCGTTGGATTTCTTCTGAAAAGTTATCATCCCTTAACATCTTCATACTGGCGGCAGGATGCTTTTTAATCTTGTCAAATTCTTCAGACGTCAGTTTTCTGGGTGCCTGCAAAAGGTAGTCCGGTATCTCCACCTTCCCCACATCATGCATCAGTCCCATAAGACCGAATAATTTTATCTTTTCGATGCTGAACTGGTGATGGCTGGCATATCCGATACAAAGAAGCATGGCATTTGTCAGATGAAGCTGTGTTGAATAATCATGCACCGATACGTAAGTGAGTTGAATAACAACACTCGGATTTTCAAGGTATTCATTTACAATAAGGTTAATGGTTTTCTGCATCAGCCTCAGGGTTTTCCCCCTTGGCTCAGCCATGGTCACGTTCACCATATTTTTAATGATTTCTCTGGACTTGGGGATATCGACTTTAAGTGACTTCTTTAAATCCTGATGAAGCCGAAACTGCTGTTCCTGGATCAATCTAACCCTGTCGGCCAGGGAAATGAAGAGGCGATTTTTTTGCTTTCCGCTGTTCAATGCATAATCATCAAAATCTTCATTAGGCGGCTTTGCCATAACATATTGATTGTCAACAATGCTATAGACCTTGAATGGTTTATACTTCTTTAACTTTTTAGGGTCATTTACAATTTCATACATTTTTTCATCTGACATAATTGAGTTCCCCTGGTAATCGATATAATCCAAACTCTGGCACAGATAATGAAAATTCAAATTATTACAGATTTTCTAACACCCCAAACAGTAACGTTTTACAAGTGATTCGTATTCAAAAAAAAGCGATATATTGCTCTCTGAAACAGAAAGCTAACTCTCCTTTTCATTCAAGTTCTCACCTGTCATGTTTTGATATTGTGGAAAAAATAAAGAATTCGATTCTCTACCCTTCCCTAAATGACGGGTATAAGTGAATTTAGTCGTTTATTTATGGAGAGAATGTCATTCAACAAGCGATTAAAGGCAACCATCTCTTAAAGCCCCCCATGAAACAAAGCATCACCTAATTTGACCCCGATTATTTGCTGAAAGAAAACCATTATCATTATAAAAACCCGCGCGCAAGCTAAAAGGAACAAAACAAAAAGAATTTCTCAATATTGGATTTTCCACTGATAATCCCTTGTATTTCATGTATTAAATGCTATGATGGCCTGCAGTTTTCAATCATTTGTAAAAATTCGACAATCCATTATATCGTGCTTCTACAGTCTAATAGGATTAAAAAATATGTCATTTAAAAATAATATCATTTTAAAAATGAAGACAGATCGTCTTTCAGAAAATGTTCGGCAGTCTTTAACATCGGCTTATGACAGACCGGCAAAGATAGACCGCAAGTCAATGGAAGAGATGCTTTCCCTGAGCGGATATAAACATTCCAGGGAAAGATTTATGGATCTTTACATAAAGAAAAAGGATGGTCAGGAATGGATACTGGTTCTTGATAATGAACTTCCGGTTTATAATACAACCGTTGATGACGTTCTGTTGCGTAAAAATCCGACCCTCAAGGAAATGATCAGTATCCGGAATGCCATTAAAATCCTCAGGGACACGGATGTTATCGTCAGCAAAAAAAATAAGACTGTAGACATTATCCAAAAAGAATTGATAGAGCCCCTTAATCTGTCCTATACTGAACAGGATCTTTCATCGATTATGGATGATGGCATTTCCGCTCTTGAAAAATGGAATAAAGAAGAGGTAATTATATGCATGGATATCTTCTGTGAGCTATTGAGATATGTGATCCTGCCAAAGCCATTTCAGATGGATAACTATATCTTTAAAGGCGTCATAACGGAAAAAACAGAAAAGACATATATCGGTCCTGTGTTGATATATGACGCTGTTCATAATCTTTTAAATTTTCTTGAAGAATCTTTTGAAAGTAAAGATAAGGAGAGTATTGCAGCCGCACTTGATGTTGCCGTGGGCCGGAAAAAACCTGATATTGAAGGAAAAGATGTATTTCGGGCTCTTAAAAACAAAATTACTCAAACCAAGTCTTGAATATAAAACATTAAATGAAAAAATCAAAGGAGGAAACAATGAAAAAGGCTATCGTCGCTATTATTTTTGTCATATGGGTTCATACTGGGTATGCAATGGATATTTCTGTGCCAGATTCCGCAACACAAAATGAATTCAAGGATTTTGTCAAAGAAGTGGGTTATGCATTGACATTCAATCCCATGGCACCGGCAGAACCGCTGAATATTACCGGATTTGATATCAGTTTGGAAGTGGTGGCAACGGATATCAGCGACAGCAAGGGATACTGGAAAACATTTATAGACGGAACAGATGTTGATACCTTTTTACCGGTGCCACGCCTTCATGTTCAAAAAGGGCTTCCCATGAACATCGATATCGGAGCCATCTATGCGTCTGTTCCGGATTCCAACATTAAGTTGTGGGGCATAGAAGCCAAATGGGCACTCCTTGAAGGAACAGTCGCCACTCCTGCATTGGCCCTGAGAGGAAGCTATAGCCAATTGTCCGGTGTGGATGATATTGACCTGAACACCATGTCTGCTGACATTCTTGTCAGTAAAGGACTTTTGATGTTCACACCATATGCCGGTGCATCCGTTATAAGGGTAAGTGGCAGCGAAAACAATCCTGATGTAGACCTGGATGATGAAAATGAACTACTATATAAGCTGTTGGGCGGTGTTCAATATTCACCCTTCCCGTTGTTGATTCTCAACCTGGAAGTATCATTTGGAGAGGTTATGCAGTATGGCATAAAAGGCGGGCTCAGATTTTAAAAAAAGTATAAGGCACATTAGCTATTCCATGCGTGTGGACAACAACGAAAAATTTTCACCAAGGCGGATTGAAAAGAAAACCTTGCTCCCTCGATCCAGTTTAAATTCAGGCAGCATGACTTTATTATTCATTCCGCCCTTGCCTGACACGTCGATCTGTATTTTATGATCTCCCGGTTCCAATGGCACCCTTAAAAGGGCGAGACTCCTTGGAAGGGTTTGCCAACATCTCGTATCTGCCTCTTCCATGGCAAAAAAAGCTATTCTTAAAAGCGCACCTACTGCAGCTCCGGCATCATCATCTACCTTTCTTGCAATCAATTCTTTTGCGGCAACCCTCGCCGTTTCCTTTATGATTACAGAAGCCCGTCTGTCTTCAAGAGAGGATTTCACCACCTCTCCGGCGTTGGTGACAACGGTCACCCCCTGGAGTTTCCTGAAAGACTCAAAAGGCTCAACCCAATTGAAATCACGTTCCACATCAAGATATTGCGGAAAAGAAAATCTATATGCAGGGGGGATAACAATGTCACCGGGCACTTTTTTTGGGATGCTTCCTGTCCCGATAAACACCACCAGCTCAGAAGAGGGATTTTCCTTTAGATAAGAAAGATAAGCCTCAGAAATCATTTTTTCATATATTAATGCATCATCAGAGAACCCAAGCCTCACCGCAAGTCTGTAAAGTTCAGGAGCTATAATTGATGCATCTGACAATGCTTCTGAAAGTTTTTTATACTCAATATAGGCACCATTTATTTCTCCCAGACTTTCAAAGCATAAGGCGATTAAGGCACGGGAAAAATAATCTTTTTTAAGCGGTTCCGGGAAATCATCATACATCTGAAGAGCTTGTTTTGCTTCGACAAGGGCCTCTTCATTTTGTCCAGTCAGCAGAAAATTCATCATCAGATACGTATGCACCCACAGTCTTTCGCTGTACTCTCCTTTATATTCCATGACCCATTCGGATGTAATCAAGGATGCGCTCTGTTTTGTTACACTGATGACATCCTGCTCGCGAATCAGTTCTGATGCTTTAAGAAGTGTTTCTATGCTCCCTTTGTAGTCTCCAACTTCATGGAGCGCCATACCTTTTTCCATAAATAGAAGGAGCTTGTTACGTTTTGGGATGCGATTTTCATCCTGCAATGTTTCCACTGCTTTTTGAACATCACCACGGTAGAATTGATTTCTCGCTTCTGTCAATGATTTTGTCGCACATCCTTGCAAGGCAACGGATACCCATAAGAGAATAATTGCAGGGATTGAGAAACAGCCGGATTGTTTTAAGGGCTTTATCATCTTAAACATTCAATCGAAAATAAAAAAGGGAGAAAGGACCCGCGCAGCAGGTTTATAAGCCTGTTGCGCGGATATGAGTGTCGCTTGTTCTACCAGCCAATAAACGGTTTGGATTCTTCCCTTATAATTTCCACGCTGTCCGCCCATTCGATCAGACTTGTTTCAATATCGGTGAGTTCAAGATTGAGACTGTAATATTTCACTTTTTTCTTTTTCAAACGAACCTGCTTGGATTGCTTTTTCTCGATAGAACGCAACGTGCCGGATATCATATATTTGGCACCGATCTGTTTGGCTTTTTTCACTCTGGATTCCTGTGTGACCACGCCGCTATTCTGATAATCGGTTTCCTTTGCGATGTCATCCCGCTGAAGCCCGTTTACAAATCGCGCCTTTCCGGAACTGATCAACTCTTTGCGGATATCATCTGTAATCCCGCTTGTACTGATATGTTCGCTCGTCCTGTTGGCCACATCATAAACGATAATGACAGGACGGTCAAACGTACCGACAAGAGGAGGTTTCGTCATTAAGGAATTCACAAGGTCTTTTACGATTTTATCTTTATCGGTAAAATCATACCCTGCATCATAATGAAGCTCCTCATCTTTGGTAACCGTCCTGGTGGTTGCGCTACATCCCAACGTATAGGCTAAAAACAGCATGGCAAACAGAAACAGCATGGATTTGATAAATACATTTTTCATCATCTATTTCCTCTTTTAAGGGTTATCTGATAATTTTTTTAAGGATACGTCTGGTTTTTCCTGTCTAAAATATTAAATGAATGATCCCTTTATACACGGTTTTTAAATATTGACAACATCTTGAATAAAACCATACATGTTAAGTGAGATCTGTAACACACTTTTTTTTAATTTTAAAGGAGCTCTTGTTGAAAATCAGACAAATAAAATTGTCAAAAATGGACACATTCTGCTATATCATCACGGATGAGGCAAACCAGACTGCAGCGGTGATCGATCCAGCCTTTGATACAGATAAAATTTTAAAAATCGTTTCCGATGACGGCAGTACAATTACCCATCTCATCAATACCCACTGTCATTCAGATCACACATCCGGAAATGCCGCCATCCTTTCAGCCACAAACGCCCAATTATGTATACACAAACAAGATGCCGACAACCTGTCAGGATTTCTTAATAAAACGTTTTCATTATTTTTAGGCGGCAAGGGATCGCCCAGGCCCGACATACTGCTTGAAGATGGGAATGAAATTTTGATCGGCAAAACCAAACTCCGGATCCTTCATACGCCCGGTCATACAAAAGGGGGCATATGTATTTATACCGATGGCAACGTTATTACCGGCGACACACTTTTTGTGGGTGCAGTGGGAAGGACAGACCTTCCAGGTGGATCATTTGAGAAACTTTATGCTTCTATCCATCAGAAAATCTATACGCTTCCGGATGAAACAATCGTCTGGCCCGGGCATGATTACGGTTCCACACCCCATTCAACTGTCGGTCAGGAAAGAAACACAAACCCGTTTACCCGATAAATAAGGAATTGAAAAATGAATAATGGCATCACGCGGGACAGAGCCCTTGAACTGGTCCATAAATACATTAAAAATGCGGGGACGATCAAGCATTCTCTGGCATCTGAAGCGGTGATGAAAGCGCTTGCCAATTACATTGGCGAAAACGAGCAAGCTTGGGGGCTTGCAGGTCTTTTACATGATATTGATATTGAAATTACGGAAGGCGAATTGAACAGGCATGGCATAGAATGAAAGAAAAGGCATTTGCCGCATCGGTCAACAGAGACAGAATCAGAGAATGCGAACTTATCCAGATACCCCTGCCCGAGTTTGCATCCTTATCCCTCAAAGCCATGCAATCCATCAGTGACGAACTGGGGCTTTAAAACCATATAACCTCAATCTTTTGTCATCCCCGGAATCGTATACGTTGAACAGGAGCCGCCGGAACAGGTTCGGGTCTGCTCTGACACGCCAGAACTTTTTCCGCCTCCCGGGGCATTGACATAATTCGTTGTGCTTAATACCCTTTCAAAAGACTGTTCACCGCATTTGGGACATTTTATTTCGTCGTCGTCTTTCTGACCCATCACTAATAGTTCGAAAAACTCTTCACATTTCAAACACTTAAATTCATAAATCGGCATATTATCCCTCCAGTGCCTTTAAAATTTACATACACTATTACCATCAGCCCGTATTTGTCAATATAAGCCTGATCTCCTGTCATTCCTCCCTTGACCCATGATATGTTTTCTGTTACTTAACAATCTTTCAATAGACTGTCATACGTATACCAAGTAAAAAACAATATATGAAAATCGCCGAGCGGACACTACCATCCAAAAAACGTTCAATAGGAATATGCCTGGGCGCATCAACTATTTCAGCAGTCCTCATTGAAATGCCTCAAAAAGAAAACCATACCGGGATACATACTGAAAACGGCAGGCCTCAAATGATTGATTGCGAGACCCAAACCCACAGTGGTGATCCTGAAAAAACGCTTTTCCGTGTTCTTGAAAAATTCAACCTTAACGATATTGATCATATCGCCGTAACAGGACGACGATTTCATAAATCCGTCAATCTTTCATCCATCCCTGAATCACAGGCCGTTGAGTTTGCCTATAAATTTCTGAAACCTCCGGATATAGACAGCCCTGCGATTGTATCTGCAGGCGGCGAAACATTCATGGCCTATGCATTGAATAAAAAAGGCGAAATATCAAACGTCCTTACCGGCAACAAATGCGCATCTGGTACCGGAGAATTTTTTCTTCAGCAATTGAAACGCATGAATATTTCAGTTCATGAACTTGGCGCCTTTACAGGTTCAACTTCCCCCTACCATGTTTCCGGAAGATGTTCCGTATTCTGCAAGTCAGATTGCACCCATGCAACCAATAAAGGGGTTCCCAAAAAAGACGTGACCTATGGCCTTTGTATCATGATGGCCAACAAGATACTTGAATTACTGAAAAAGGTTAATCTGAAAAACATTATGATTACCGGGGGTACAACCTTAAATCCCATTATGGTGAATATTCTCAAAAAAAATATTCCCGGCCTGATCATACCCGATGAAGCACCTTATTTTGAAGCCTCAGGCGCAGCCCTTTGGGCGCTTCATAACCGTTCCCGGCCCTTTCCCGGTTTTTCCAGGCTGATTCATTCAGACCGGAAAAGCTCTTTTGGCACGCATCCTCCCTTGCGCGATTATAAGCATCTGGTTACTTTTAAAACCCTCTGTGAAGGTCTGATAAAACCTGGTGACACATGTATCCTTGGCCTTGACGTGGGATCAACCACAACCAAAGCCGTTCTTTTACGGGACACCGACCAGGCAATCCTGGCATCCATATATCTCCGAACCAACGGAGACCCTGTGGGTGCATCAAGGGATTGCTATCGATCCATACGGGCACAGATCGCGCAAACAACTGATCCTTCTTCGATCCGGATCAGCGGATTGGGTGTGTGCGGTTCAGGCCGGCAAATTGCAGGCCTGCATGCCATGACAGACGGCATCATCAATGAAATTATCGCCCACGCCACCGCTGCTGTTTTTTTTGATCCTCATGTGGACACGATTTTTGAAATCGGCGGGCAGGATGCAAAATACACCTATATCACAAACGGCGTGCCCTCGGATTATGCGATGAATGAGGCTTGTTCGGCAGGCACCGGCTCATTCCTTGAAGAATCGGCTTATGAAACATTAAACATTCCCATGCAGGATATCACTGAAATTGCTTTAAAAGCCGACAATCCTCCCAATTTTAACGACCAATGTGCGGCATTTATATCATCAGACATAAAAACAGCCATTCACGAAGGCATACATCCCAAAGATATTGTGGCAGGCCTGGTCTACTCCATCTGCATGAATTACAGCAACCGGGTAAAAGGAAACCGGATGGTGGGGAAAAAAATCTTCATGCAGGGCGGTGTCTGCTATAATAAAGCGGTTCCCCTTGCAATGGCCGGACTTATCGGAAGACCTATTGTTGTTCCCCCGGAACCCGGACTCATGGGGGCTTTTGGTGTTGCGCTGGCCGTCAGGGAACGCATTCAAAAAGGCATCATTCAAGAAAAATCATTTCATCTCAATGTACTGGCAGACCGTACGGTGACTTATAAGAAACCGTTCACATGCAAAGGTGGCAAAGAAAAATGCGACCGGAAATGCACGATTTCTGCCATTCAGCTTGATGGGAAGATCTATCCTTTTGGTGGAGCATGCAACCGTTACTACAACCTTCATCACGACATCCATCATGACATGTCAAAACTTGACCTGGTAAAAACCCGACAAACCATTATTTTTAAAGAGATATCAAACAATACGTCTGAAAGGGACAAAAAAAAGCCCTCGATTGGTATCAACAGAAGCTTTCTGGTCAATACCTACTATCCCCTTTATGCCACCTTTTTTTCAGAATTGGGGATAAATCCCGTGATGCCGGAGCTCCCCTCCCAAAAGGGAATCGATATGAAAGATGCGGCTTTTTGTTTCCCTGCCGAGCTGGCACATGGTTTTTTTCATACACTGATAACGATGAAAGCGCCTCCGGAATATATTTTTCTTCCCCATTTCAAAGCAGTGCCCAATAAAAGTGACGAAGTCGGATCCCAGGTCTGTCCCTTTGTCCAGGGCGAAACCTTTTACCTGCGCCAGACATTTAAAAAAGAACTCCATCAACTGGAAAAAAAGGGGGCACGACTTTTAACACCACTGATCGATCTAAGCGAAGGGATCGCTGCCGCACGCACGCCTCTGATCACGACTGCCATCCAAATGGGACTCGACCAGACAAAAGCGGAACAGGCATTTGACATCGCGCTTTCAAGACAGACGGCATGCTCGAAGGAAATGATGGAAAGAGGCCGGAAAACGATTGCCGAGCTTGAAAAAAACAAGAATGCTGTGGGCATTGTTGTTTTCAGCCGTTCCTATAATGGATTTGCAGAAGAGGCACACATGGGGATACCAAACAAATTCGCCTCCAGAGGTGTTTTTGTCATTCCCTTTGATTTTCTTTTGTTTGCCACATCAACCTCCAAAAGGCACATGTACTGGGGAATGGGCCAGAGAATTCTCATGGCTGCAAAAACTGTCAAAAATCATCCCCAGCTCTTTGGCACATATATCACTAACTTTTCATGTGGGCCGGATTCATTTTTAATTGGCTATTTCAGAGACATCATGGGGACAAAGCCGTCTCTCACTCTTGAGCTGGACAGCCATACGGCAGACGCCGGAATTGAAACCCGAATTGAAGCATTCCTTGATATTGTATCCGCTTTTCGCCGAATTCATTCAGAGAAGGCAGAATGTGCTCCCAAAGCCACGTTTACGCCGGCACAATTGATTTCAAACAATGGGACGCTACAGATTATCACATCATCAAAAGAAACGCTGCCGCTCACTCACAAAAAAGTGAAGATACTGATTCCTTCCATGGGAAAACTCACTTCTGAAGCAATGGCCGCCGTACTCAGATCTGCTGGCTTCCGGACAATAAGCCATCCCCCATCCAATGAATCGATTCTGAAACTGGGTCAGGCGCATACATCCTGCAAGGAATGTCTTCCCCTGATTCTTACAACCGGTACTCTTTTGAACTACATCGCTCGTGAAAAAAAAGAGGACGATGTGCTGGTATATTTTATGCCCACAGCATCTGGTCCCTGTCGGTTTGGTCAGTATTCGGTTTTCATAGAAGATTTAATCAAACGGCAGAAAATTCAAAATGTGGCGCTTCTCTCGCCCACTGCTGAAAACGGCTATGCCGGTATTGGCAGCAAAATACTCTTGAGGGGGTGGTGGGGCACAATTATCTCCGATTCCATGGAGGATATCCGCTCCATGCTCCTTGCAAATGCTGTTGATACCCAATACGCCATGAACCGGTTTGAAAACGAATGGGAACAGATTCTTCACGCACTCGAAATAGGCATATTTTCAAAGATAGAAACCCAGTTGAAAAAGTCTTTAAAAAAAATCCGTGCCATTCCCATGAAACAGTCACCCAGGGACGTACCAGCCATTTTTCTTGCCGGGGAAATTTTTGTGAGAAGAGACCCGCTGGCGAGAAGACATATTACCGAATATCTCGCTGGAAACGGATTTGCAGTTGTGTGCTCACCTGTCATTGAATGGATTAAATACACAGACTATCTTGTTGATCAGGGACTTTCGATCATTTCTTCCACGTCAAAAATAGAAAAAATGAAATTTAAAATTAAGAACAGGCTTATGCTTTATTATGAGAAACGTCTCAAAGCCGTCCTTGAAGAATCCGGCCTGATTCATGCGGCTCCGGTTGACATCAAAAAAATAATGGACCATGGCAAACCGTTTATTTCAGAAGAACTGATCGGGGAAGCCATTTTAACCGTAGGAAGTTCCCTTGCCGAAGTTGCGTCCATGACCTGCGGCGTCATTGCCATAGGTCCCTTTGGATGCATGCCAAACCGGCTTTCAGAAGCTATTTTGAATCAGGTGATGAATCGTCAGTGCAAACTGGATGCGACCCCCAAAAACGGTAATGGCAAGCTTAAAAAAATACTTGAAGATATCGATGATCTGCCTTTTCTGGCAATTGAAAGTGATGGGTCGCCCTTCCCACAGCTCATCAATACCAAACTCGAAACACTCATGATACGGGCAGAACGGCTGCACCGGAAAATGCGTGATGTCAAATCATAATGATCAATACGTTAACCCCGAAAACCTGACTGTTCGCTTCAATAGATTGTCACCATCGGTAAAATCCACAGTAGCCGGAAGGTACAGAAACCATGCTATATGCCAGTAGTATCCCATATATTCCCCTTTGTCCGGAATGCCGTTGGCATTTTCATCAAGGATGGTAAGGACATACACATCGTCTATCAGGTCCGCCACGGTGATGTCTTCAAATATGGCCGGTAGAATGTTTACCGAATAAGCGTTATCCTCGTTAACCGTGATTGACTCCATTCCGATCACATAATCGATATCGATCGTCAAATCCAGACTTATCAAATCACTGCCGTTGTTCAGTCCGTTTTTCTGAAGCATCACTACAATGACCTGATCTCCGGGGTCCAGTTTATCGCCATCCCCGTTATCATCCATTGCCTTTGGCAGGTCCCCGTCTTCAAGCGCAAAGGAAACGGTTGCATGATGATCATACATTTTTTTGTTCAACCTGAATTCATATCCCTCATTCGGGGTTACGATGTTCACTCCCTCCTTTAACGTTACGGAGATAATGAATTGCTCTCTATTGAGGTAGAATCCCGCATAATCTCCTGCTGTGGGATTTGGAAAACCAGCCGCATAATCTTTATCCCAGAGGCCAAGAACCATAACCTGATCTCCCGGAATCAAATCCGTGCCTGAAAGATCAATATGAAATTCGGTTTCACCAGCCGGGAGCTTTTGAAAGGCCTTTATGGCTGTTAGGGAATCTTCAAAGATCGCGTTTGTATCATTTGCATCTGCAATGATGATGAAAACGGGTTTTGAATATTCTGTATACCCGGAAGGTGCCTCAAATATCCCCCCTATCGCCATGTCATACCCGGATGGGGCGGGAACATCAAACACCATTTCGATATCCACACCTGTCTTTATTCCCTCTGTCACTGTGATTAAAATCGGCATATCGTCCGAATCCGCAGGATAACCTATTTTATCTTCGGCATCGGGCTGGCCGTTTCCATTCCTGTCAAGAACGGCAAAAATATACACGTCTTTAATCGGGACATTCATTCCATAGGGAATAATTTTCAAAGAATAATCAAGTGGTGACGATGTTTTTTGATATTCCTGATAACCGATAACCTTATCAAAATCAATGTCATTGAAATCAAGAGAATTCAATTCACCTGCATAGGCAATCATCAATATAGGCCCCGTGTCATCCCCGTTTATTGTTCCCTGGATCTCTGCCTCAAAGGAAAACACGTCCCGGTTCAAGTCGATTACAATCCCTTCGTTTTTACCTTCCTTCAATTCATATGTCATGCTGAACGCTTCAGTATCAATATACAACCCCACCAGATCGCCTTCGGTAGGATTCGGAAATCCGCCCTGTTTGTCTTTATCCTTTAAGGCAATGAGCATTACCTCATCTCCGGGCTTGAGACCGGAACCGGACAGATTGATATCAAAATTCGTCGCGCCATCAGGCACTTTTTCAAAAAATTTGATTGATGACACCGGATCATCAATCATTGCCGCGGGATTATCACTCTGGGCAACAATAATATAAGACGGGGCATTGTCCGAATCGGAAAAAACAAGTTCTCCCTGGATGGAGATATCATACCCGGACGGTTCGGCAATTTCCATCACAAGCTCTATATCAATCCCTTCAAGAATACCCGCTTCAATAGTAACGGGTGTTGGCATTTTATCAGATGCTGTCGAATGATATCCGATCAGATCTCCTGCATCGGGTTTTCCATTCCCATTCTTATCCAGCAAGGCAAAAATAGTGACATCCTCAACAGGTACATTTAGTCCATAGGGAAGCACATGCATCACATAATCAAGTGGCCGACTCTCTTTCTGAAATTTTTGATACGCAATGACCCGGTCATAATCGAGTTTATCAAAATCAAATGAATCAATGTCTCCGGCGTAGGCAATAATAATCAATTCTCCATTTTCTTTACCTTTCACCCGCCCCTTGACTTCAGCCTCAAAAGAAAAGACTTCCCGGTTAATATTGATTTCAATCCCCTCATTGACACCATCCTCAAGCACATAGGTTAGGGCCATATCTTCCGTATTCATATAAAATCCGATGTAGTCTTCTTCAAACGGTTCAGGGAACCCGCTTACATGATCCTTATCCCACAGGGCAATGATCATGATTTCATCCCCTGGAACAAGTCCGGTATCAGACAAATCGATATCAAAAGATGTTTCACCTTCCGGAATCTTCTCAAAATATTTTATTTTTGACACAGGGTCCTCAAGCAAATCATCTGGATTATCTGTCTGGGCAATAATTATATAGCAAGGGTCCGGAATACCTGTTGCCGCTTCCGGCAGGATGAGATCGCCTTTAAGAGAAATAGTGTATCCGGAAGGATCCGCCACATCCATGGCATATTTGATTTCGAGCCCGCTAATTTCACCTTCATCAATCGTCAACCGTGTAGGATAATCGTCCTCTGGAGCGCTGTAAAACCCGATTTTGTCCCCACCGTCTGCTTCGCCGTTTCCATTTACATCGAGAAGGGCAAAGATATAGGTATTATAGATGGGCACATTGAATCCATACGGTATGATCTTCATATCAAATTCTACCGGTTCCTCTCCTTTTTCAATATAATCATAACCGACGACTGCATTATAATCGATATCGGAAAAATCAGATGAATTCAGTTCACCGGCATAAGCGATAATCGTCAGATCTCCGGGTTGGTTATCATTGACCGTCCCTTTGACCCTGGCATCAAATGAGTAAACCTTTCTGTTCAGTTCAATATGGATACCATCGTTCTCGCCTTTATGAAGCACATACGTTGCAGACATTTTATCTTCATCAATATAAAATCCAGCCACATCGTTAAGGGTAGGATAAGGCATTCCATGCGCAAAATCATTATCTGCAAAGGCAAATATAGAGACTTTATCTCCGACCTTGATATCTTTTTCAGTGAGATCAATCCGGAATGAATATGTGGATAAATCAACAGAAATCATGGCAATGACATAATCCGTTGGATTTTCCTCGATCAAATCCATATCATCGCCTTTTGCGACCAGCAAAGCTATAGGCACATCGGGATTTTTTGTCACATTTCCTGCATCGATTGTACCAGATAGAAAAATTTCGGTTTTTTGAGGGGGGCCTGAGCACGCAGAGATAAACAGATATAAAAGGATCACCATATAAGCTTTAAAATTAATAGTCATAACGAACCCCCAACATGATGACATCCTTTTTTCGAAAATTATATAAAACATTATCCATTTCATAACTGGATGTCCCGCTTCCTGAAATATCCGCATAAGATAAATGCAGGGTAATACCGTTTTGAAAATCGTAATCCACAGAAGGCCAGAAAATAAATCCCTTGCTGGCAAATTCATAAAGGCCTGATAGTGATACTTTTATCCTGTCATCAAAATAGCTGTCGTCCAGCCTTAAAGCAATAAGGTTTCCTAAAAATGAGGGTACAATATCATCATCAAAATATTTGGAAAGGGCCAGTTCCACGGTTAACACAGTATACCCGTCATGACCTTCTATTATTTTATCCAGCGGAACAAAATAATTAAACCCTGCAGATAAGGCCAAATATTGCGATTTTTTGGTTTTAAAAGGGAAATACATATGTTCGGCGTCTGTTAAATCCTGGTCAACGACCCCACATTTATCAAAATAATAGGCGGTTTCACATTGAATGACCACGTCACCAAAATTTTTTGAAAAATCAAAACCAACGGCACTGGCGACACTATACTCAGGCTGAACCGTTAATAAGAACGCACCATTGGGCACGGGGGCGTCAATACGCTCCGGAACAAGAACGGCTTCCCTGTCCGGACCATGGTAACCACTGATTGAAATATCCATACCATTTCTGCTTGTTGAAAGCCTGGCCCCTATCCCTGCATTCTCCGGATCTATTTCAAGTTCTCCGGATTGTTTGATTACAAAATCCATTGGCGTTTTTCCAAAATCGACATCCCAATACGAATCTTTCGAAGGAAAAACCGAAGCCACATGGACAGGAGAAAAAACAACTTCAAAGGTATACTCCTCCAGAAACAACATTCCTGAAACAGAAGGAATGCCGATTGTGATTTCATCTTCTCCCTTGAAGATCAATTCTCTCATGTCCATGGGATTGAAATAGGATGTGGGATTTGTGAGATCTGCCGTTCCCCAGCGGAATATCTGATTTCCGACCCGCAGTCTGTAATTCTCCTTGCCATAGTTTAAATACAATTCATTCAGGCATATTTCAACATTTTCAGATGTCATCCTTCCGTTTCGGCTGATATCACTTTCATCCGAATAAAAATAATCCTGAGCGAGCTCATCACTGAATGCTGAGGAAACCAGGTAGAAATTCATTGTTGAAAAAAAATAAATATCAGAGAAACCGTATCGGACCTGAAGCTTGTTTCTAATTTCGTTTTTTACATTTGCATCCTTCAAATACTGCTCAGTGTATGTATTGATAAAATTTTCAAATTCAATAAAACCGTTAATACTGAATTCCGGTGATTCAGCTTCTATTTCATCTTCATCTTTATCTTCTTCCCTTTCCTCAGATATGACCGCCATATCTGCTTCAGGCTTTTTCTTTAATGAACCGGGATCATACAAAACAATTCTGGCAACTGTTTTCTCAGCATGCTGAAAACGGATAGCAGCCTCTTTAGCATCATCCAGTGAATCATAAAATCCGACAAGAACCAGGTATGATTCGTCTCCCATCTCATTTTCCTGGTAATATAATTCCGACGCTATTCCTTTTATTTTAAGTTTTTCGATCAGATCAAAAGCCTTATCTTCATCCGGAAAAGAAGCCACCTGAACTGAAAATATCTTCTCTTTTAAAGAACTATCCGTGCCAGTGCCATCAGGTTCAACTGCATAAACGTTATCCACTGTTTCTATCCAAAAGAATTCCTGAAGGAAAAAACCAAATATGGATAGGATTAATAGATATAAAAGGGTCTTCGAAATTATCCGCACAAGCTTTATCACTTTTTTCCGTATCAAATGATTAATTGACATCCTGATTTTTGGTTTTTATGCTATAAATGATATCAACGTGTTACACCAAAGTCAATCCTGATAAAATAATATCGGTTAAGATATTAACACGATTTGTTATCGATGGATAAAAAAGCAAGCCACTTGCTTGGCAAACTTCAACGATATCAACTCTTTTTAGCGACTATTTGCTTATTATTCTTTTGACTGTTGGTAAAAGCGGAGCCTTATAGTGAACAGATATATCGATTTTATAATTAAAAACTACAAAACTGTTATTCTGACGATAATCCTCCTGGCCGTTGTATCAGGATATTTTATACCTGATCTGGAATTTAACAGTGCCGTTGATATTTATTTCGAAAAAGAAGACCCCAAGGTAAAAACCTACATGGAATTTCGTGATCTTTTTAAGAATGAAGAGATCGCCTTAATCACATTTAAGGACGAAAATCTATTTTCTGATGAGGGGATCAGCATAATTAGAAATATCTCCAAATCAGTCGCAAAAATAAATTTTGTTCAAAGGGTTATCAGCCTTACCGAATATCAGGACGCAGTATATATAAATGACAAACTGTCCTTCAATAATATTATTCCGGACAAGCATCTTGATGACCGGTCGCTTAAAAGCATCCGGGAGCGCATATTAAATAACAAGGATATTTTACAGCGGCTCATATCAGAAGATGGAAAAACCACGACCATATTGGTAGAACTGGAACATATCGCCCGTTCGAGCGATCAGATCCGGGTCGCAAAACATATAAGAATAGCCGCCATAAATGCATCGGGAAACAGCGTCCAGCTTCACTTTGCCGGACCGCCGTTTGCTCAGGAGGAGATCAACAAGCTATCATTAAAGGATCTATCCATCCTTTTACCATTAATGCTTTTCGTTGACCTCATCATTTTTATTATTTTTCTTGGCCGTATGGATTTTACAATCGCAGGTGGCGTGACACTTGTGTTAACTACAATAATAAGTGTCGGTTTTTTTGCCATGTCCGGTGAATATATCAACCAGATTACGTTGATCATGCCTACAGTACTTCTTGCGATTGCCATAACAGACGGGATTCATCTGATGATAAAATTCAAGGAGGAGGACACCTTGATGGGTTCCGACCACCCGGCGGCCACCAGAAATACGCTAAGGGCTATCTGGTTGCCATGCCTTTTCACCAGTTTGACAAAAGCGGTTGGTTTCATTTCGCTTGTTACAGCAACACTAAGACCTGTAAGAATACTATGTATTTTCACCGCGCTGAGTATTATGATCGCTTATGGAATGACAATATCCTTTTTACCGGCCCTCCTCATTGGATTTAAAAAAATTTCAGACACCTTCACTTCAAAAACTGTTCAGGGAAGAAAAATATTCTCCAAACCCCATCACAAACAAAATCAAATGACGAAATTCATCCTGAATATTGCACATATATCGACACATTATACACTCTCAACCATTATTGCCTTTGCACTTGTTTCACTCATTATAAGTTTCGGTATTCCCAAAATTCGATTTGAATCCTCATGGGACAAAATGTTTCCGGAAGACCAACCCTTTATGAAAGATCTGAGATTCATTGAAAAAAATATCGGCGGTTCTCATTCGAATGAGTTATATATAAAAGCAAAATCAAATGAATATGACTTTACACACCCAGAAAGCCTTAAGCGTATTGACGATATACAAACGTATTTGGTTAAAAAAGGCATTGCCTCCTCATCCGTTTCGATTGCCACTTATATCAGAAAAGTTGGGGAACACCTATTCTTACAATTTTACCGGCCTTGAATCCTTGTGGTGGGACAGGGATAAGAATCTGAAGGAAAGCTTTTTCGATAGCCTGGTTTTTGCCCTTGTCGTTATATCCTTTATGATGTTTTTCATATGCAAAGATATAAAACTCACCATACTGTCTATGATTCCGAATATATTCCCGTTGATTCTGACCATTGGAATGATGGGGTGGCTATCTATCCCCTTTGATTCAATGACGGTAATGATCGCATGCGTCACATTGGGGATCTCGGTAGATGATACGATCCATTACATTGTATGGCTGAAAAGAAGCATTTCGTCCGGAAAAAATCTGCAAACATCCATTTTAGAAACCCATAATAGGCACCACCGTTATCCTATTCATAGGCTTTTTTATTCTAAGCACGGCATCCTTTAGACCCTATCATGTATTTGGTTTGCTTTCAGCCTTTTCAATACTCATGGCGCTTGTTGCAGATTTGGTTTTGCTGCCGGCCTTAATATTACTTGTAAGACCCTTTGGATACAGTAAATAGTGCGTGTTCGGCCCCCCCTCTTTCCCCCGGTTTTTTGATGGCTATACACCAAAAAAAATCCAGGTGATGGTCCCTGTCAGCAGAGTGAACCCAAATCCGATAAGGTAGCGAACAGCCGCAAAACGCCAGCCCAGAAACGGTAATTCAAAAGGAAGTGTTGGCAAAGCCAGCATCATGGAACTTACAAATAATGTCACGGCAATATCAATGCCTACGCCTTGACGGTATAGCACATCTATTAATGGGAAAACCACATAGGGTCCACCAGGAACGATTATGCCGGTTAGTGTGGCGCGAATCAGTCCCAATATACCCGATTGAGGACCAAACCAGTTATGGATGGTATCATGGGGCAAAAGCGATGCGCCATAACCTGCAAGCACACAGGAGAATATCAGGAGTGCAACAATATTTCGCATGGGCTGGATCGACCTTTCAAACGGATAGAAGATATATGCTTTCCGAAAAAAAACTCGGCAATGATTCCCATAATGGGTGGCAAAACGAGAGTTAGGGAAAACCGTATCAATGTCAGATGGTATCCCATAAATCCAAACTCAAGAGGTAATCGGGCCAGGGACCACAAGTTTTTGGCTGCCACAAAAGAAACAAGGACGCCCAAGCCAGCCCCGGATTGTAAAAGTATTCCGGCCAAAGGGTAATAAAGATACGGTCCACCAGGAAAAAATGCTCCGGCAAGACAAGCGGTAGCAATACCTCTCCACCCTACTTCGCTCCCCAACCTTTTTGTAATCATATCATTGGAGATGAATTTTTTGACAGGCCAGGTAATCAGAAACCCTATGACTATCATGGGGATAATCGCCAATAAGGTTTTCCCTGCCTCAACAGAACTCGACCAGACCAATGCCTTTCCACCTGCCAGCCAGGCACTGCCGGCGATTATTGCGGTCACAATACAAACAATACTGATCAAGGAATTTTTTTGAACTATATTTGTAAAAGTCAACGTCTCTATCTTTTCTCAATCTTATGCAAATGCCATCATCCTTCCGACTGTTCATTTCCTTGAATGGAGAATCCTTCCTGAATTTGATTTTTCTTTAACTGATGAAAAAATTTCACGCGACTGATCAATGTGGAAACTGTAAAGAAAATGATACCAAACAAAACCAAATTGTACACAAAAGAGAATGGGAGAATGAGTGTGATACCGATCGCACCAAAAAGGAAAACACCATAATATTGCCCGATTGGATCATGGATGGGTTCATTTAATTGGGGTGTAAGGACAAACTGCGTGAACATGGCGATGATCACGACAATTGTCCAGAATGGATAGATACCGGTTATTACAAAAGCAATAAAACATGAAAGCGACAATATCAAATCTGCGGATGCATCAGAATAGGGTCCAAGCGATGCCGGCACACCTGACTTTCTGATCAGATACCCATCCAGGGCGTCTGTCGCCACCGCGCAGAGAAAAATCATCACCGACAATAATATTTTTCCAGAAGGAATCGTGTAAATCAATATTCCTGCTGCTATAATACGAAACCCGATAACAACCGAAATCATATTAGAGGCTATTCTGTTTTTATCCATGCGTGTTCCTTATAATTTTTCATTATTGCCTTCACTGTTTCTCCTTAACAGTAAATTGATTTTTACGTCATCTCTTTGCCAAAATAAAACGCTATTTAGATATATAAACATAATTTATCAACAACACACAGAAAACGAATACTAAACTATGGTATTATAAAATAATATATGGAAATATTTGGAAGACAGGCGTGATATGGGACAAATTTCAATCGGCGGTTCTTAAAATCTCCCGGGCATGGGCAAGGGTTGTATTGGTAATTTCCACTCCGCCCAGCATCCTTGCAATTTCCTCTACACGTTCCTTTTTATCCAGAGGATGAATGAGAGCAATGGTACGACCGTTCTTGACCTGTTTTGAAATCTTGTAGTGATTATGGCCGAACTTGGCAATCTGGGGAAGATGTGTGATGCAAATAATCTGGTGAAATCTGGCGAGGCGTGACATTTTCTGACCCAAAACCTCCGCAACCCCCCCGCCAATACCTGCATCAACCTCATCGAAAATAACCGTCCCCACATCATCATTTTCAGCAAGAATCGATTTCAGGGCAAGCACCACGCGCGACAGTTCTCCACCTGAAGCAATGGCGGCAAGATGTTTTATCTCTTCCCCCACATTGGGCGCTATCATAAAACGGGCAACGTCCAGTCCTGTGTCTGTAAGCAGCTGATTATTGGTCTGAAGAAAAGGGGATACATGTTTTTCAACCTGAATTGAATCAAAATCTACTTGAAACAGTGTGTCCTTCATTTCAAGGGCGGATAGTTCCTTTTCAATTTTTTTGGAAAGACCAAGGGCTGCCTGTTTCCGCTTTTCAGAAAGCGCTCCAGCCAATTCAGATAATCTTTTATGGCACGTCATCAAATCCTGTTTGGTTTCTTCGATGGATTCGGAAATATTTTCAAATTCTTCCAGCCGGATACAGATATCATTATATTGATTTATCACATCTTGAAGCGTCCCCTGCTTTCCCCCATATTTTCGTTTGAGTTTATTCAGCATATCGAGTCGCGACTCGACATCGTCAAGCCGGCCTGTATCCATCTGAATATCTTCAATATAATGGCGAAGGGCATCTGAAATATCTTCAATTCGATAGACCACATCATCAAGGGATGCCGCATGCAGGGCCAATGTGGCATCGATCTCTCCTGCCCGGTCTATCATTTTCTTGATTTCAGAAATCTTCTCAATAACCGACCCATCTCCCCGGTAAAGGGTTTCAATACTCGTGTTCACTGTCTGATATAAAAATTCGCTATGTTTCAACCTTGATTTTTCATTTTCAAGCGCGTCATCTTCCCCGTCTTTGATAGCCGCACTCAAAATTTCCTGCTTTTGAAACTCAATCAGATCCGTCTGTTCAGTCTGATGCTTTTGGCTGTCTTCGAGCACTTTTAGCTTTCGGATTAAGGGTTGGATATCCTGGAAGCAGGTTTTTACATGCTCACGAAGTGACATCAGTTTTCCATACTGATCCAGAATCAGAAGATGATTATCTTCCCTGAGCAGTCCCTGATGGGCATGCTGGCCTGAAATACTGACAAGATTTTCTGTTATGGAAGTTAAAATCTGAATTGTGGCAATGCTGCCATTGATATATATCCGGTGACGGTCATTTGAGGCGATAATCCTTTTGATAAGAAGGCCGTCCTTGGGATCATACCCTGTCTCCTTCATTAACCGGAATGCCTGGCTTTCGGCAGTAATATCAAACAGCGCTTCCAATTCAGCAAATTCAGCACCTTTACGAATGAGCCGGGAGGAGGCCCTGCTGCCAAGAAGGAGGTTGATTGCATTAATGATGATTGATTTTCCGGCACCGGTTTCACCGCTCAGAATAGTCAACCCCTCTGAAAAACGAATCTTCAGGTCATCAATAATGGCAAAATTCTTTATAGACAGTTCGCAAAGCATAAATAAAAATGGTGATCATCCGTGCCCAAATGGGTTGAAATTATCCCCTGTGTAGCCGTACCCTGCCATCGGCGTGTTTTCGATGACGTTGTTTGCCCTGCTCAACCTGTCTGATATTCTTCAAATACCCGTCAACAAGAACTTTCGAATCGAGATGAAGCACTTCTGCGTAGGATTTTAAAAAATTTTTGAGATAAATGGGTGAGGGAAGCTGATCCACCTGATCTCCTTCAATGGATTTCAAAATGGACACACTGATACGTTCAATTTCAAATATTTCTTCTAGTTCAATACCAATCTTTTCCCTTAATTCCTTGATGTCATTACCTGATATAGTCTCCTTGGAAAGGATGGTATTTGAAATTTCCTTTATCTGATCATCATCGATTTTTGTTCTCACTTTTTCAACAAATGTATTTACATTAATCGATTTACTTCGATCAAAAATAGCGATTGGCTTTTTCTTTCTTGAGGCCTGAATCGAATCAACGTCAATACCTTCCTTTTTTTGAAGCATCTCGTCATACTCGGCCTTTTTATTTTCGTCAATCAAGGTATAAAAAGCGTGATCAATCGTTTTTAAAATTTCCTCTCTTTCATCTTCAGAAAAAAAAGAATAGGTAATCAGCGAATCCTCACTGTAAGTTGAGACCGCATTCTGGTATGCATTTCTGATCTCAAACAAGGTTGAGGTAATGGGAATATCAAGAATTTCGTAGTAATTAAATTGATTAAACTGTTTCATAGCAATCTTCTGTAACCCGAACAGTGCTTTGTTCAACACCGGTTAATTTTTTTGCAATATTCAGTAAATCAATTGCTGTCAAGGTGTACGCATACTTTTCCATGTATACGGTTCTTGCAACTACTGAATTGTGAACCCTTTCATCATAGCTGATGTTGCCAAGAAATTGAAAGCGCGAATAAAAATGTCTGTTACATGTTTTTTCAATTTTAAAGCCAATGGTTTTATCCACGGATTTTCGAAACTGATTAATGACAAATTTAAATTCAAGTTTATCCAACTGGCTTTTCAGCTTTTCTCCTTTTTGAGGATTTTCCCTGATCACTGAATGAACGATATCATATGCCTTGATCACTGCGTTTTTCGAACCGTTTGACAGTTCCAGAACAATGGCATTAAAAGCCCTTTGCTTCAGGAGATGCTGTAATTTCCTCAAATACACCGCATTGATAAACCGGAATGTATTTTCGATGGATGTGGGTTCCGGAATACAGACAAACATTCCCTTATCCGATGACAGGAAAAAATCAATCGTATTATAGTTGGTGCCGGCCCCAAGATCCAGAAGAACAAAATCAAATGGCAGTTTCTGAATGGCATTGATGATTTTCAGTTTCTGGGCGGAAAAAAGATTCGATATGCCCAGTTGGGAATTGAATGAGTTGATAATAAAAAGATTATTAACAGCTGTGGGTTCAGCTGTTTCTTCCAGCGTCTTGCAATCCTGATTTAAAAATCTGTTGATCCCGTTTTTGGACTTGTTCAGGCCAAAAAATGTATGCAGATTGGAACCACCCAGATCAAGATCGACAATTGCCACAGAGTACCCCTGATTTGCCAGCAAAACCCCCAGGTTGGCAGTCACAAAACTCTTCCCGACTCCTCCTTTGCCGCCACCAATAGGATATATTAAGGCCATGGCTGATCTCCATTACAGTTAGAGCGTTCTTTTGATATCAAAACGATAACATGCCTGTTACGACCTAACAAAAACATGAGAACAATTCAACTTTTCAAGATAAAATACTAGATGATGTGGTAACTTCAAATAAATGTCTATATATCGAGGTGCCCAATTTGTCCAATATAAAATGAAATTCTTGTCATTTTTTTTACACCAACGAACAAAGTTTAAAAAAAATCCCTGTCAATCAGGTTCTGACACGCTTTTACAAAAAGGACCAAGGATTCTTTATCCGCCCAGGTAGGCTTTTTTAACATTTTCATTTGCCAGCAGATTTAAGCCTGTATCGGAAAGCACTATCCGGCCGTTTTCCATCACATACCCCCTATGGGCAACCTTGAGTGCAAAATTGGCATTCTGCTCTACAAGAAAAATAGTTGTATTATCCTCAAGATTGACCTTTTTTATAATATCAAAAATCCGACGGGTAACGATAGGGGCAAGCCCCAGGGAAGGTTCATCCAGCAAAAGAAGCCGAGGTCTTGCCATTAACGCTCTTGAAATGGCCAACATTTGCTGTTCGCCACCGCTTAATGTGCCGCCAGCCTGATGACGCCTTTGGGCAAGTATAGGAAACAGATCGAAAATATGCCCCATATCTTTTTTGACAGCTCTTTTATCCTTTCTTAAAAAAGCCCCCATATCCAGGTTTTCCATAACTGTCAGATAAGGAAAAATGCGGCGTCCTTCAGGAACCTGAGAAATACCCATAGCCACAATATCGTGAGGGGCTTTACCTGTCACGGACTTGCCGTCAAATATGATATCTCCTGAGCGGGGAGGCACAATACCACTTACTGAAAGAAGGGTCGTCGACTTGCCCGCGCCATTGGCACCAATCAGTGTGATAATCTCCCCTTCACGGATATCAATATTGACATCTTTCAACACCTGAATGTTGCCATAAAAGGTCTGAACATTTTTCAGTTCAAGCATCCGGGTCCTCCCCCAGATACGCCTTGATGACAGCCGGATTCCTTTGTATTTCCAGAGGATTTCCCCGGGCGATTTTCTTCCCGTAGTCCACCACATAAATCCGGTCCGAAATACGCATCACCAGCTTCATATCATGCTCAATCAGCAGAATGGAAATATTTTCCGTATCACGGATATTCACGATCAATTCGTCCAGTTCCTGGGTTTCCTTTTGATTCATGCCTGCGGCAGGTTCATCCAGAAGGAGCAAAAACGGTTCTGTTGCAAGGGCTCTGGCAATCTCAAGCCGTCTCTGGGCACCATACGGAAGATTCATGGCCAGCTCATTGACGAAGCGGTCCAATCCGATTTTTTCCAGAATCTTATAACTGTCTGAAACAACCTTTTCTTCTTCCAAACGTGTTCTTCTGTCCCGAAAAATAGCGCCCAGAATGCCTGATGATGTACGGCAATGCCGTCCGATCATCACATTTTCAAGGACGGTCATATTCTGGAACAGGCGAATATTCTGAAATGTTCGGGCAATCCCTTTCTGGGTCACCCGATTGGGCTTTAAGCCGTTCAGGCGTTCTCGTCTGCCATTGACAGATAAAAATATATCCCCGGCTGAAGGTGTATAAATACCTGTAATACAATTAAAAAATGTTGTTTTCCCTGCACCGTTCGGACCGATGAGTGCCACAATCTCACTGGGCATGACACGTAAGTTTAACTGATCAATGGCCCTCAAGCCTCCAAAATCCATTGTCAGGCTATTGACTTCCAGCACCGGTTCCATAAAAAATTTCTTATTCTTTTGAAAATGTATACGTTCGTCTCACATTCCGGATAATCCCCTCAGGCCGAAACACCATCATCGATACGAGCATGATTCCGAAAATGAGCATCCGGTACTCTGAAAATGCCCTTAAATATTCGGGCAGAAGTGTAAGAACAAGAGCACCTGATATGACACCTAAAATGGACCCCATACCGCCCAGCACCACTATGCAAAGAATAATAACCGATTCCCATATGGTAAAACTCGCCGGATTGATGAAGGTGGTTTTGGCAGCAAAAACGACGCCCCCCATACCCGCCCAGGTTGCCCCAAGAGCAAAGGCGGTTAGTTTCGTCCGGGTCCGGTCTATTCCCATGGCCTGGCAGGCGATTTCATCTTCACGCAATGCAATCCAGGCTCTGCCAATTCTGGAATTCTGGAGTCTGTTCACCACAAAAATGGTAAAAAGAACAAGGCCGATCATCACAAAATAGGTAAAAATCGTATTTTGCGTGAGCGTCATATCAATACCCAAAAGAGAGGGTCTGGGTATGTTGGCAATGCCGCTTGGCCCATGAGAAAATTCTCCCCAGTTTTCAAGAACCAGACGAATAATTTCCCCGAATCCCAAGGTGACAATTGCCAGATAATCGCCTCTCAACCTCAGAACAGGATACCCCAAAAGAATACCTGCCAAAGCGGCTAAAATTGCTGCTATTGGCAAGGTGGTCCAGAACCCCAGTCCGAAATGAAAGTTCAGTAAACCATAGGAATAGGCGCCAACCGCATAAAACGCGACGTATCCCAGATCAAGAAGACCAGCCAAGCCTACAACGATATTCAATCCCAGGCCTAACATCACATAAATCAAGGCTGTAATCATGATATTGGCCTGGTACATGGAAAACAGGAACGGAAAAGAAATGACAAATCCGATCAATATGAAAAGCGCAGGGTAAAAGAATCGCTTATCTGAAAAAGCTTTCTGAAAAGATGTCATATTTCCGGGGCTTGCAGCATTAATCCGCTGGCTTTTTTCCTTTACAGAAAGAAGATACCGCCAAAGAGCGGACCCCAAAAACGTGCTGACACCCACAATGGCCATATTGTACCATCGCCATTCAATCACATTTTCAACCGTATTTACCCGGATCACCAAAATAGGAAATGTTAAAAACATGAACCAGGCACTGATCTGAAACGATTTTTTAAGTTCGCCACGCACATTCATAAAGATACCACTCATACTTTCTGGGTTTCAGAACGCCCAAGGATGCCCGATGGCCTGAATATCAGAATAAGCACAAGAAAAAGGAAGGCAAATACATCTTCATAATCACTCGAAATATATCCTGTAAAAAACGATTCTGTCCACCCCAGGACAAGGCTCCCCAGAACTGCCCCCGGAATGCTCCCGATTCCGCCGAGAACAGCTGCCACAAATGCTTTGATGCCCGCAATGAATCCAATATAAAAATTGATCTGACCCACGTGAGACGCAATAAGCACACCACCAATGGCAGCTGTTGCCGATCCCACAACAAATGTTACCGAAATCACCCGGTTAATATCCACCCCCACAAGAGCAGCCATGATCCTATCCTGAGCCGTGGCCCTCATTGCCTTTCCAATGATGGTAAATTTAATCATAACTGTTAACAGAATCATCACGGAAACTGTTGTGGCAAGAATTGCTATTTCCTGGGAGCTTATGATATGCGCATACGGTTCCCAGAAATCAAAATCCGGAATCAAGCTGGGAAATGGCAGAAAGTCTGGTGTCTGGGCCAGAAGCACATAATTCTGCAAAAAAAGGGACATGCCAATCGCACTGATCAGTGCGGAAAGGCGAGGGGCGTTACGAAGCGGTTTATAAGCTATTTTTTCAATGGCAAACCCATAGGCACATGAATAGATAATCGCTGCCACCATTGCTAAAATGGCAACAGCAACATGGTTCATACCTGCATAATTAAGCACGCTTGCAACGATCAGTGCCGTAAACGCGCCGATCATATATATTTCACCATGGGCAAAGTTGATAAGTTCAATAATCCCATATACCATGGTATAGCCAAGGGCGATCAATGCATAAATGCTGCCGCGTGTAAGTCCGCCCAGAAGAAGCTCTAAAAAGTATTCCCAGTCCATAAAATGCACGGATATATTTTTGGGGTAAAAAATGGGGGCAGGTTATCCCTGTCCCCAATCATTGCAGCCATGTCTCTTATTTTACTTCTGCATATTTACCGTCTTTAACCTGATAAACGGAAAAACCTGCGCCTATGGCATCGCCACGTTCATCGAACTTGATTTTCCCAATGGGAGTTTCAACCCATTCCGTTTTCAGCGCTTTTGAGACAGCAGCATAATCGGTGGAGCCTGCTTTTTCAATGGCATTTAAAATAGCCAGCACAGCTGAATAGGCATTTTCATAAAATGCACCGGGGTCTGATTTGAATTCTTCTTTGTGGGCATTAACCGCCTTGATGTTCAAAGGATTTTTCGAAGAATCCTTGGGGCCGGAGGCATAAACGCCCTGTGCATACTCACCGGCAACCTTGATAAAGGTATCATCTTTTACACCATCATCTGAAATAAAAATGGTATCCATCCTTTTTTTACGCATCTGGGTCACAATTTTTGAGGCTTCCGGATGGTAACCGCCAAATATAACCGCCTGGGCATCCGATCGTTTGATTTTCTGTACAACCGCTGAATAATCCACTGCACCGGGAGTGATTCCTTCGTACAATACCACTTCTGCCTTGCCTGATTCTTCAAGAAATTTTTTGGCGAACTCGGCAAATCCTTTTCCATAATCCCCTTTATCGTGAATAACGGCAATTTTGTTCAGTTTCAATACATTCAGTGCAAAATCCACATCTAGCTTGGCCTGTGCATCATCTGATGCAATTGTCCTGTAAAAATTAGGGTAATCGCCACTTTGAGTCAGTGCCGGATTGGTTGCCGAAGGTGACATGCAGATGATATTTGAATCCTTATAAATGCCCAGAGCCGCTTTTGTGGCACCGCTGCAGATATGTCCCATGACGACATTCACACCTTGTGAAACCAGCTTGGTTGCTGTGTTGGTCGCAATCTCAGGCTTGCATGCATCATCTTCAACCAGAAGCTCCACCTGTTTCCCCAGAACACCACCATTGGCATTGATTTCTTTGACCACGAGTTTAGCGGCATTGACACTGGGAATACCGTAAGACGCAAGGTCTCCACTATGGGCACCTGCCACACCAAGCTTGATGGTGCCATCTTCCGCCCACGACATACTTCCTGAAAACATAAAAATCGCTGCCATGAACGCCAAGACCATGCCTTTAATCCATTTCTTTGATTGTTTCATACATTTTCCTCCCCAATTAATATGCGTTATAAAAAAATAATGCCAACATTTCAAGCCACTATACAAACGATGATACTGTAACGGTATTGATTAGGACATTTATGATAAACTGAGTGTTAATTTACGATTAAAAGGGCGAAAGTATACTAATAACCAGATAAATCCACGTCAAGTAAAAAATAGACCATCATTTTGCCTGGTTGCAAAGCAAATGCAAAAGGATAAAAAGATTTGAAATCATTTAGAAGCGGCAAAATGGTTAATTCGTTGCCTTTATCCTATACAAAATCAGAAGAATGGTGTATGCGGAGCATAAATGCTATCAAAAAAAGCCGACAAGACAGGGAGTTGTTGATGGTGAAAAAAATCGGATTAGTCGTCAAACATGATGAAATGGCCCTTTTAAAAGCCGATGAATTCGAAAAATGGCTTTTAGAAAAGAGCTGCCATATCCTTCGATACAATATCCTTCCCCTGAAAGCCGAAAATGGACAAGTTCAAGCCCCCAAATCTTTGCCGGTAAGCGCTACAAAAGATCTCTTTTGTGTATTTGCGCTGGGAGGTGATGGAACCTTCTTATCTGCGGCCCGTTGGATAGGCGACCTGGAAATTCCCATGTTGGGTGTAAAATTCGGAGATGTGGGATTTCTTGCAGAAACAGCTGAAGACAATTTCTTTAATATTGCAGCATCCATTCTTGAAAACGACTTTTCAACCACTCCCAGAACCAGACTGCTTGTAACTGTAAAAATAAATGACAAAATTATTCGTAAAGTCACCGTTCTAAACGATATTGTCATCAACAAAGGCGCCCTTGCAAGACTCGCTCATATTGACACATTTATTGATGACACTTTTCTTACAACTTACAGAAGTGATGGCCTCATCATCGCTACCCCGACAGGGTCAACGGCGTATTCACTTGCGGCAGGCGGGCCGGTTATCCATCCGGCCGTATCCGGCATGATCATTACACCCATCTGCCCGTTCACATTGACCAATCGCCCTTTGATCATTCCTGATACCGCCTGTATCAGTATTCGAATTTCACCCAAATCATCTGATATTTTGCTTACATTTGACGGACAGGAAGGGCTTGAAATAACAAGCAAGCATGCAATTACAATTGAAAAGGGGCCCCATCCGATCCATATGATTTCCATAAAAGGGCAGCACTACTATGATGTGTTGAAAAACAAGCTGAAATGGAGTGGCAGCCGGATATAAAAATTCGCCGTTTTTTTAGTTTAAATCTTTTCCTTCACACAACAAATTGACAATAGTTTGCCACTTGAATTATTATTTTAAGAAATGATGTTACCTCCCTTAACTGTATGGTGATTCATGACAGACACGATTAACATCACAAAAGCACCTCATCCGGATCTCTTCTGCCATGATATGCCGACCCTGCCCTGCCCTGAAAAGGGGAAAGTACTCATCACAGGCGCCACCGGTTATATTGGCGGTCGTCTGGTACCTGAACTGGTTGCCAGGGGATATGATGTCAGAGTCATGGTCCGAAAAATATCACCTGAACAAAATGAAAAATGGCCAGATGTCGAAATCGTGGAAGCCGATGCCCTGAAAAAAGAGACCCTGGATTCGGCCATGGAGGGCATTTATACCGCGTACTATCTGATTCACTCGATGCTTTTGGGCCACAGAAAATTTGAATCAGCAGATATAACAGCCGCAAAAAACTTCAGGGAAGCTTCAGAAAGAAATAAGCTTCAACGGATTATTTACCTTGGTGGATTGGGAGATACGAGGTCTTCTCTGTCTCCTCATCTGAGAAGTCGGATGGGGGTGGCGGATGAACTTTTAAAAGGACGCGTCCCTGTAACGACATTGCGAGCGGCTGTAATCATCGGATCTGGAAGTGCATCCTATGAAATTATCAAGCATCTGGTAAGAAATCTCTATGTTCTTATACTTCCTCGATGGGTTAAGACCCGATGTCAGCCAATTGGCATAAGGGATGTTATCAAATACCTTGTAGGTGTTCTTGAAACAGATGAAACCAAAGGCAGATCGTTTGATATCGGTGGGCCTGATATTTTAACCTATGAATCGCTTTTAAAAGCATCCGCCAGGTTAAACGGAAAAACAAAATTTTTTATTCCCTCCCCGGTTTCAAACATCAGGTTATTTTCCTATATGGTCAGTTTGATGACACCTGTACCTGCGCCAATCAGCTTTTGCCTGATGGAGGGCATCGTAAACGAAGTGGTTTGTAAAAATCAGGACATTCAAAAACTGATTCCATTTCAACCCATTCCCCACACGCTTGCGCTGAAACGTGCTCTTGAGAGAGAAATACTTGAAAATGTATCCACAAGATGGTCAGATGCATATCCAAGGACCTATACCCGCGCCACAAAATTGATTGATCTTAAACTCCCCCCGCGATTTACAAGCTCTTATTCCCTTTTCAGTACAAAGAATGAAGCTTCTCTTTTTCATTCCATATGCAGAATTGGGGGAGATCAGGGCTGGTTCAATTCAAACTGGATGTGGAAATTAAGAGGGCTTCTTGACAGAATGCTTTTAGGCGTGGGAACGCAAAGAGGAAGAAAAAGTGATGCACTCTTGAGGATCAACGATATTATCGATTTCTGGAGAATCGAAAATCTTGTCCAGAATCAACTGCTCCTTTTAAGAGCTGAAATGAAATTGCCAGGTAAGGCATGGCTGGAATTTTCTATCAAAAAAGAATTTCAGGGGAACATCCTGAGTGTGACGGCTTATTATGAACCCGAAGGACGGTTTGGGGTTCTTTATTGGTATATTTTTCTGCCTTTTCATCATTATATTTTTAATGACATCATCGTTCAGATCGAAAAAAAATCCAGGATCTCTGAAAGGAATATCACGGTTCTTGCTGCGCAGCCTGATGATCGGGAAGAATAATGCTTAATAGACGTGGAAAAAACAAAAGTACCATTGTCTCCTGCACCCAATTTCTGTATTCAGGACTGTCCGGTTCCATTCTGAGGATGGTTGCATAGCTTGAACTCGCACCAAGGTAATTAATAATCAAGGCCGAAAAACTGTAAACCAGTCGACTGACTTCATCCAGAGAAAATTTTATCGGAAGGGTTTTTTGCATGGTATGCATAAAGTGGATTAGAAAATCAATAAACAGTTCAAATCCTGGCAAATCTTCCAGTTTTTCCACATGAGCGGTATTTTGCATAACCGTCCTCATTAACTCCGGATTTTCATAGTGAAAATCGATAATGCGGTTGATGAAGATTGGCAGGCCTTTTTTCAATGAATAATCGTCAAGCCCCTCATATAATGTTTTCTCAAACGCGTCGAATTCTTCAACCATCTCAACAACAACTGCCTCAAAAAGCTTTTCCTTGCTTGGGAAATAATAACTGATCAATGGATGGTCAAACCCCCCTTCCTTTCCGACCATCCTGATGCTGGCCACATGATAAGGATGTTTTGCAAAAATTTTTCTTGCAGCTTTAAGGATCTTTTTTCGGGTTTCGTAACCTTTTCCCTTTTTCAATTGCTTCGTCCTTTTTTCCTGGCTCAATTTATCCTTAACTTTTGCAGTATTTTTATTCATGCCAGTCTATTTAGAATAGCTAAGGGCTTCTGTCAAGAATTACAACAAAAACTTTTACCGGTTGTAAAATTTATCTTGACATTTTTTTTCACACCCGTTAAAAAACAAATCAGATTATTTGACAATCGGTAAATTAATATGAATTACAGAAGGAGGCTTTATTATGGTAGCATCCATACCCGTCGACACCAGTGTAAAAGAACTGTTAACAAAAGTTATGCCCGAACTGACCCAAAAAGCATTTGCTGAAACCAATGCTGTAGCGGAATTTGCAGGGACAGAGATTACCATGCAGGTGGATACGTCAAAAGGATCGTACAGCTATGTTTTGAAAAATGGAAAAGACATTGATGTAAACGAGGGACAACTTGAAAATCCCATGGTTGTGCTAAAAGTGACCGAGGACGATATAAAAAAAATGATCACCAACCAGGAACTGGATATGCTGCTTGGCATGACTACAGACCTCACAAAAACCAAATACAATTGCATTAAAAATCTGAACGGTGGGTTTAATGCAAAATTGTCAAACGAAGATGGAAGCATTTACGATATCGGCGTTCTATTCAACGGTGCAGGCAACTACAAGGCAACCATTAAAATGAAAACCGCTGATTCAACTTCGCTCATGCGGAAGCAGGCTAATCCGATGAGTCTTTTCATGGCAGGTGGTATGCAAATTGAAGGAGATATGGCGTTTGCACTTTCAGTTCAACCGTTATTTCTTTAATTGATAGGTGTGCAATAAAATATATTTGCCATTTCTTCAGTCAATGCCAAAACCCCATTAACTGAAGATAGACTTGGCCGGTTTCGGTTCTTTTGTGCCATAAAAACCTCTATATTTCCGAAATCGGCCATTTTTTTAATAGCGCACCTGAAACACCATTCATATTTTCAGAAGGAGGCGACGATGGGAAGACCTGTTCTAAGGACACCATTATGTGACATGCTTGGTATTGAATATCCAATCGTAAGTGCCGGAATGGGGCCAACCCTTATAGGAGAGCCAAATGGTGCCCCTGTAGAACTTGTTGTGGCTGTTTCAGAGGCAGGTGGACTGGGTGTCTTGGGCGGTGCCGGTTTTTCACTGAATGAATTGAAAGAAGCCATTTGCGACATCAAATCAAAAACAGACAAACCCTTTGGAGTGGATCTGCTTTTACCGAAAAATCTACCTGGAACACAAGAGGCCGGCGACTTGATCAAAGAAGATGAAGTGTCACTTTCTGAAATTATGAAACTTATGCCGGAACAACATGCCAACTGGTATAAAAAAATAAAAAAAGAAATGAACCTGCCGGATATTGATCATCTTTTTGTTAAAATGAATACAGTAACCATGCGTCCCAAAGCAGCGGTTCAAATCTGTATTGATGAAAAAGTGCCCCTTTTTTGTGCAGGACTGGGAGATCCCGGATTCATGGTTGATGAGGCGCATGCAAATAATATGAAAGTACTGGGCGTGGTCGGCAATTCAAAAAACGCCGGAAGAGTCGCAAGGTCAGGTGTAGATTTGATTGCTGCTCAGGGGCATGAAGGTGGTGGACATACCGGGAGAGTCGGAACAATGGCACTTCTCCCACAGGCAATTGACGCAGCCTATCCTGTTCCTGTGCTTGGTGCAGGAGGAATTGGCGATGGACGAGGTGTTGCCGCAGCACTGGCAATGGGATGTGTCGGTGTATGGGTTGGCACACGCTTTCTTGCAACAACTGAAGGTGGTGCAATGGAACTCTGCAAACAGAAAATAGTAGCATCAACAGATGAAGACACAAGAGTCAGCACACTTTATACGGGAAAAACATCACGGGCAAGCTATACAAAATACCATGATCTTTGGGCATCATCAGAGCTACCGGCACTGCCTTTTCCATTTCAGGTCCTTTTTTCATCAGCACTTCTCGGAGGATTTATCAAGGGAGGATTGGATGATCATGTCGGTGGATTTGCAGGGCAGATTTCCGGCCTTATCCATGAGATCAAACCGGCAGCTTCAGTTCTAAAGGAAATGGTCGAAGAAACAATAGATATTCTCAAAAGGAGGCTTCCTGGACTCGTGGCGGTAAAATAATTTTCACAATTCAATGCATTTTCTATTATAACGAACAGTATTCTTTTCTTAAAAACCATTTCTATTCAATTATATTAACAAGATACTTTCAATCTCTGCTTATTAATAATATCTCCGAAGAAATGAATCGATATTGGATTTCATAAGCGATTAATGCCATCTTCCTTTCCCCAATAAATCTTTTTTATAGGAATAAAACCCTATAAGTAAAGGTATTGTCCCAGGAAAATAAGATACTCTATCTATAGACTGGAACACTATAATGAAATAGTATAACTAGAAGATAAAAAAGGGAAAATGTTCTAAATGTCCCATTTAAAATGAAATTTTGGCTGTATTGTCTTTTCATAAGCCTAACAGATGCGATGCAGGCCTGCTCACACCTACTCATACCAAAGCTGCAACAGCCAGAAAATGACTATTTGAAATAAAACAATCGTTTTCTTCCAGTGACAAATTTTGTTTTTTTATTTATTTTTCTACCATTTTCAAAATTTTCTGTTATAAGAAGGTACAAAATAGTTTAATATTTAAGCAAGAAAGAAGGCTGATGATGAAAAGTAAAGAAACACAGGAAAAAGAAATTATAAAAAGAATCGGTATGGCAATCAAGTTCTGGAGAAAACTTTCTGGTTATAATCAGGAAAGTTTCTCACAAATCATTGAAACATCAAGGTCATACGTCGCAAAGTTGGAAACTGGCGGTACAGGCGTTTCGATAAATAAAATCAATGAAATTGCACGAGCACTTAGATTGTCGCCTTTTACGTTGTTGTGCGGTGTGCCAAACAAGGAAGCATTGAACATTTTGATGGGTCTTTATAATAATTATCAGCTCAATATCTCAAGATCAGAGCTTGAAATTCTTTTTTGTGCAAGACTAGGAAAGAAAAAATTAACAAGAGACTACTACATTCACCAACTTTGTATTTTAAGATCCGGCAACTACTCCTGCAAAATGCAAAAATAAGAAATCATGCAAATAGATAAAAATCCGGTATACCGAAAAGTCATCATACCCTGGTATGATTCAGAAACAATGTGTTTTGTTATGATGGTCTTTCTTATTTTTGTGAGTTCATTCAGCATCGCAGGAATTTCCGTTTCCATGGGCATGACTGAATACCAGGACTACTCATGGCTTCCAATCCTGCTTACGTCATTGAGCACGTATGCCCTCTTGTCCACATCTGTGAGGTTGATTTTGAGATTGTTTTTTTCTGAAAGAGAAACGAATCTTTAACCTGCTTTGATCATCTCATGGCAGCTGGCCTACCCATAAATTTTATACAAAAGACACGGCTGGCTTGATCAAGCCGATAAAGTAATGAATCATCCTCGCCGTAGCTCCCCACACCACTATATCTTCATAGGGATAAAGCAATTCCTCCCATCCGGGGATACGTCCTTCATATTTTTTTTCTTTATGAATTCTAATAAGTTCATCGAGAGGAATTCTTACGACTTTTGCTATTTCTGAAGGATCATATCTTATATCCCTATCTTCTTTCAAGTACCCCAAAAAAACTTCTATATCCCTGTGGTTAATCGTCTGGAAGTGGCCAACAGATCCGATAGCGTCCACCTGATCTCTTTTAATACTCAATTCTTCAAAAAGTTCTCTGAAGGCTGCGTCAAGTGCACTACCATCTTTTGAATCAATATGGCCTCCGGGCAGGGCCATTTGGTTGCGCCATGGATATCCTTCATTATCCGCCTTAAGGATAAACAGGATATATGGGTCAGAAAGATTATGCACCAGTAGAAAAACACATGCTTTTTGATAGCCGTTTCCAGTTACTGGCCGAGGATGTCTGGTTGTTCTGACAATATCCTTTACCCGATTACAATCAATATTCATAATCTGCTTTTATGCAAAAGTACTACTTGCTATTTTTTACAAATTCATCAAATTTAATTGTCTTATAACTATCTGTCTGGATATATTTTAAAATAGGAAGAAATTGCTCCGGCGTCATATAACCCGGAAGTTTGGTGATATTTTCCCCTGATGCGTCCAAAAACCAATGCGTGGGCAAACCTGAAACCTGATAATTGGCAGCCAGTTGTTTCTCTTGATCCGAATTCACTTTAACAGCTATATAATTATTGCTGATATAGTCTATCACGTCTTTATTGCTGAAAGTTATTTGATCCATTTTTTTACAGTAACCACACCAGTTCGCATGGAATGTGATAAATATTTTTTTTCCTTCCTGCTTTCCAAGACGCATGCCTTCATTGTAGGAATACCATTTGATACTTTTATCACTTTCAGATGGTGCAGCAGCCATTCCCTGGTCGATCCATATGATCAGAATAAAAAAGACGCCTGCAACTTTAATATTTTTTTTCCATGTCATATCTATATATTCCTTGATTAATTTTCCATTTAATAATTTTAGCCGGTCCTATTCGCATCTGCTATCAAATAAAAACTGATTTTACATAAATTGTCAATCGAAGCCAACCCTTTTCTTATGCGTCTGAATTGAAAAGCGCAGCTATTGTACCTGACGGATGGTTTCCAGAAAGGTTTTTGGCGAAACATAATCTGTAATTGTTTTATCTTTTTGAAGATCTCCTGAAGCATTTACAAAAATAATGGTGGGAAGGCCAATCACATTATATTTTCTTAAAAGATGCTTCACACGAGTTGCGTTTGAATCGGTTGCATCCACTCTTAATAGATCGAACCGTCCCAGTTCTGACCTCACATCCTCATCGCTAAAGGTTACCTGCTCAAGTTTTTTGCAGGACGCACACCATTCTGCATAAAAATCGATCAGCAGCGGTCGATTTTGTTCTTTTGCAAAAGAAAGTGCAGATGCTTCATCTTCCTGCCAGATGAGAGGATTATGATGTTCAATCTCCTGTGGGCCATGGTTCATGATATCGACAACCTGATATATTATTGACGCCCCCCATAACAGAAAAAAAACACCGATGGTTTTCCATAATTTTCCTGTTACCGGAGACGCAGCTTCCATTTTATCAAATCCACCTGAAAAAACGCCGGTTCCCAAGAAAATCATGCCAACCGAAAGCATATAAATATTTTCTGAAATAAGGGGCTTCACAAAGTACAGGGCCACACCAAACATCATCATGCCGAATAGATATTTTACCTTTTCCATCCATGCACCTGCTTTTGGCAATGATGCCAATATGCCTGAAAACGTACCGATGACAAGAAACAATAAACCCAATCCCAGAGCAAAGCTCCACATCATAAAAAATCCCTGAAATATATTCCCAAGGGTTGCCACGTAAACCAGAAGACTCACAAGCATGGGGCCTACACACGGACCGACCACAAGCCCTGCGACTGCGCCCACAAGGAAAACACCTGCAAACCCTTTCCCCGATATTTTCTGCAATTTTGAACTGATGGAAGACGGCATCTGAACAAAAAAGATATCAAACATACTTAAAGCCATCAGGACAAACAGGGCGGAAACAAAGACGCGAAGAACCGGCGACCCGGTCAATTCACCAAAAAGCCCTCCTGTTAAGGCCGCAATAGTTCCCATGATGGCATAGGTCAAAGAAAGCCCAAGCACGTAAACTGAGGACAATAAAAACCCGCGCATAGCGCTGCCTGCGCTGCCAGCACCAATCACACTCATGGTCACAGGTATCATGGGATAGACACAGGGTGTCAAACTTGCCAGAAATCCCCAAATAAAGGCCGCCAGAACAACCCCTATCAACCCGAACCGATCAGCTGCTTTCTGAAAAGGATTTTTTTCTTTTTCCTCATGATTAAGACTGTCTTTATCCGGTGATGATACCGGGGAGGGTTGATCAGACAGGTCAACAGAGGGCGGACCTGAAATAACCGTAAGCGAAAATGACATCCCTTTCGTCTTCGGCATAAAGCATTTTGTTTCGCTGCAACCCTGGTATGATATATTCAATTCAAGTGGATAATCACTTGGCGCAGCACTGGATTTTACATTCAGGGGAATCCGAATGACAACTTCACCCTTAAATACCTTAATTTTTCCTATATATGGGTCGTCCATCAAAATGAATGGCGGGAATACCACCTGGCCCAACAGGGCAGCACGGTTATCTGCCAACTCAACTTTTATCTGGTCAGAAAAAAGTTTATATCCGGGTGGCATTGAAAATACCACCTCTAAAACGATTTCACCACCAGCCGCAGCTCGCCCAAAAGGTGATATCATCCTGATTTCAAAAGGATCCTGGATTTGAGGTTCTTCTGCAATATGGGAAAAAAAATTGGTTTCTGCAAAGGAGGCAGAATACCCGATGCATGCAATCACCACACTCAGCAATAAATGATAAACCAATCGTCTTTTTGTTTTCCTTGCAAAAAAATCTGATAACATATCGTTCCTCTTAAAAACAAGGTACTATTTGGTTTCAGTCGCTCAGTTCGATTGAACGGTCTCTGGCTGCACGGATCGCATTGATAAACACTTTTTTCACATCATTTTTTTCAAGGATGTTTAATGCAGCCGCTGTTGTCCCCCCAGGCGAGGTCACCTTTCGCCTCAGTTCTTCCGGAGAGTCATTGACGCTTTGAAGAAGGGATAGGGCACCTTTAAAGGTTTCAATTGTTAATAAAGAGGCTGTTTCCTGATCAAAACCAAGTTTCAGTCCGGCTTCAATCATCGATTCAATGAAATAAAACACATAAGCGGGGCCCGAGCCCGACATGGCAGTCACGGCATCCAGTTCTTTTTCATCAAGAGCGATCACCTTTCCCATAGACGCCAGAATGGAACGGGTAATATCAATATCACCGGCAGTTGCATTTGAATTGGCGCTCATAACGGACATGCCGCAAAGCACAAGGCATGGCGTGTTTGGCATCACTCGAATAACTGGCATATTTTTCTGTGATTTGCCTGTCAACCGACCATATAAAAACAATTCTATTTTTTTTAGCCGGACACCTGCTGCAATTGAGATCACAAGCTTTCGATCCGGCATCTCAGGATCAATTTTTTCTGAGAGGCCGGATAAAACATCTTTCATGATCTGGGGTTTCACGGCAAGGATCACGATATCACACTCAAAAAACAGCTTGTCATTATCCGATACGGTCTTAATGCCAAACCGTTCCTGAAACATATCAAGCCTTTCCCTTGAAATATCGCTGACCCAAATGTGTGACGCGCTTACGGTCTCTGATTCAATCAGCGCCCCCACAATCGCTTCTGCCATATTTCCGGCACCGATTATACCGATTCTCTGATCAAGTCCAGCCACGTTCCCTCCTTGAGCTAATGGAAAAACTTTCCTAAGTGATACTGTCTCGTTTGTTAAAAACTCCGCGATAATTAAGGTCTGATAAGACCCCTTGTCAACAATTTAATTATGAAATCTCTTGACTTATTTTATAGTTATATCTTATTTTTATAAAATATTCATGAACTTTGAGGATACAACCTGATTTTTTAAAAAATTATTTTTAAGTATAGGCACAAATAAAATGGGTATTATCGTTGGAAACTTTCTTGAGGCGGTTGCTGTTGTACTTGGATCACTACTAACACTTTATATGTACATTATCATTGCAAGAGCTATTTTATCCTGGGTCAATCCGGATCCATACAATCCGATTGTAAGGTTTATTCATAACATAACTGAACCGGTTTTATACCGTATCAGGGAAAAACTGCCAATGGATTTTGGCGGCGTTGATATTTCGCCCATTATCGTTATATTTGCAATCGTCTTCATCGATAATTTTATCGTAGCAAGCCTTCACAATATTGCAAGAAATTTGATCATTGGATAGGTGATGGAACAGTCCCCACAGAACAGAAAAATGAAAAGGCGAAAAAATATATGAAAATGACCCCCTTAGATATTCAACAACAGAAGTTTAAGATTCGATTTCGTGGATTCGATGTTCAGGAGGTGGATGGGTTTCTTGAAGAAGTTGCCAGTGTAATGGAATCCATTATTACGGAAAATGATGACCTGAAAGAGAAATTCCGTAAGCTCGACTTGGAGAACAAGACTTTGAAAAAACAGGAAGATTCATTTAAAAAAGTCATGTTAAGCTCTCAAAAAGTCATCGAACAAATGAAGGAAAACACAAAAAAATCCGGCGAACTGATTATCGCAGATGCAGAAGTAAAAGCCGAAAAAATATTAAATGGTGCCCATAACAGGCTGGCACAGCTTCATGAGGACATCTCGGAGCTCAAGCGGCAGCGCATGCAGATCGTGGTACATATCCGCTCCATTATCGAATCACATACAAAACTTCTTGAATTAAGCAACGAGGAAGCAAAGACATCTGATGCGGCGGATTCAAAAGTCCAAATCTTAAAAACAAGGTAACTCTTTTCCATTCTTACAATACATGAACTGGATATAGCATAAAACGTTACTCAAAATCACTCTATAAATGGAGTTCTCTAAATGGCTAAAATCGATGCTTTTTTTAAACTGATGCACGAGCAAAAAGCTTCTGACCTTCATTTGGTATCCGGTCTTTCACCGGCATTACGAATCAACGGTGATATGGAACGAATCAAATACAAAAGTCTTGATAATGATGAATTAAGAAGCATGCTTTATGAAATAGCGCCAGAAGACAAAGTTAAAGTATTTGAAGAAACCGGCGATGTTGATTTTGGTTATGAGATCCCAGGGCTGGCCAGATACCGTGCCAATTTTTTTATGCAGAAATACGGAATCGGTGCGGTTTTCAGAGAAATCCCAAGTGAAATTCTGACTGCCGAACAATTGGGGCTTCCGCCGGTTATCTCAAAACTGGCATCTCTTCCCAGGGGCCTTGTCCTGGTTACAGGTCCTACCGGAAGCGGCAAATCCACAACGCTTGCGGCAATTGTAGATGTTGCGAACCGCACTCGAAAAGACCATATTATTACAGTAGAAGATCCTATCGAATTCGTTCATAAAAGCCAAAGTTGTATCGTCAATCACCGGGAAGTCGGCCTTCATACTCAGACCTTCAGTGCAGCCCTGCGGGGTGCGCTTCGTGAAGACCCGGATATCATTCTGGTAGGGGAAATGAGAGACCTTGAAACGATTTCTCTGGCTATTGAAGCTGCATCAACCGGCCATCTTGTTTTTGGCACTCTTCATACCTCAAGCGCGCCAAAAACCGTTGACCGAATTATAGAAGTATTCCCATCAAGCGAACAAGCCCAGATTCGTTCCACCCTTTCCGATGGTTTAAGGGCGGTTGTTGCGCAGGTATTATTCAAAAGAGCCGATAGATCCGGAAGATGCGCTGCACTTGAAATTTTGATTGCAAATCCGGCCGTAAGAAATCTGATTCGGGAATCCAAAACTCACCAGATTCCATCTATGATTCAAACTGGAAAAAAATACGGCATGCAACTGCTGGATGATGCCATCATGGATCTTTTAAACAAAGGTTGGATCAATGGTGATGAAGCTTACATGAAAGCCAACGACAAAGGAAGATTCAGGTCATTTTGCCAAAGTCCGCCAGCAGATTTTACTGAAGCCTGATAGGAAAGACACCTTACGTTATAAAGCCGGACAGAATAATAGAGGTGATATCATGAAAAAACAGGTAATTGATCATGTTCTAACCAAAATGCTTGATGCCCATACCAATGTGTCAGACCTTAACCTGACTGTGGGCAAACCGCTTCAGGTAGAAAGTTCAGGGTCACTTGTAAAGGTTGAGTTGGAACCCAAAATTAAGGACCTAACACCATTTCAAACCGAAATATTTGCGTTGAACCTGATCAGTCAGGACAGGAGGCTTACAGAGACATTGCTTTCAGAAGGCTCTTGCGACCTTTCCTACAGCCTTCCGGGAAAGGCGAGGTTCAGAGTAAATGTCTTTTCCCAGTCCGGCCATTATTCAACGGTTTTAAGAAAACTCGAATCCAAAATCCCAACCATTAAGGAACTGAATCTGCCACAGGCATTCTACCAGATCGCTCAGGAAAAAAACGGCATTGTTTTTGTTACCGGTGCAACCGGTTCCGGAAAATCAACATCTCTTGCGGCGACACTGGATGATATTAACGACAATAAATCGGTTCATGTAGTCACCCTTGAAGATCCGATCGAATATCAACATCCGCAGAAAAATTCCACGTTCAATCAGAGAGAACTTGGGAAAGATTTCGATAACTTTGCAAATGGTCTAAGGGCTGCGTTAAGACAAGCACCAAAAGTCATTCTGGTTGGTGAAATGCGAGATCGTGAATCTGTTGAAATTGGTTTAAGTGCAGCTGAAACAGGCCACCTCGTGCTGACCACCATCCATACTGTTGATGCAGGACAAACCATCAACCGTATTCTGGGTATGTTTGACAAGGAAGAAGAAAGACAAATCAGAATCCGGTTAGCAGACACGATACGATGGATCGTTTGCCAACGGTTACTGCCTAAAGAAGGCGGCGGAAGGGTCGCGGCCTTTGAGATACTGGGATCAAACCTCAGGGTAAAAGATGCCATCTTAAATGGTGAATCCGAAGGAAAAACTTTTTATGAAATGATGGAAGTGGGCAAACCTTTTGGGATGACAACCTTTGATAGTTATATTATTTCGCTTTATGAACAGGGATTGATCAACAGAGAAACAGCGCTTGCTTACTCATCAAGAAAAGGGATTGTCGGGCGTGGTATTGACTCAATAAAAAGCTCCAGGGGTGAAGACACAACCACCATAAAAGAACTTGAAATCGACCGGGAATACCATATCAACCGTTGATTCAAACAGTTTAGGGTTTTCATACCTGAAAATCGTTTTTGTTTAACCTGGCACCACTGAAAAAAGGAGCATATAACGTCATATGGAAATCATTTGTGATAAATGTCAGAGCAAGTTAAAAATTCCTGACGGAAAAATTCCTGCTGGCAAAACAGCAAACGTTACCTGCCCCAGCTGCAAACAAAAAATCGCCGTAACCGGACCACCGGAAGAAGAAGAAAATGAAGAGCCAGCTGCACCGTCTTTTGATTTTGAGGAAGACGAGGACAAATACGACTCATCTGAAAAACCATTTGATTTTATTGAAGAAGAAGGAAAAACAGCACTCATTTGCGAGTCTGATGCAGCCATCAGGGAGACAATGTCACATGTGCTTGATCTTCTGGAGTATCATATAACGGTTGCATCTGATACGCGTGATGCCCTGAAAAAAATGCGATATCACGATTATAATCTGATTCTTGTCAATGAACATTTTGAAACCAGCAACCCGGAAACGAACGGAATATTGATATATCTTCAGCGCATGGCCATGTCATCCAGACGGAATATGATTGTTGGCATGTTAAGCAATCGCTTCAGGACCATGGACAATATGATTGCATTTGTCAAAAGCGTCAATATGATCATCAATACCAATGACATGGAAAATTTTGACAAAATTCTGACATTGGGAATTGGTGAGCATGAATTCTTCTACAGAATATTCAACGAATCTCTCAAAAAAACCGGAAAAATTTAAAGGAGCCACACCTGAGAGGGGGGGGGGCAGATATCATTCATGATCCTTTTTTTTTTAAACCTGACAGGTGATCGCTGATAATGCGAAGCCCTTCCAGTGTCAAAGACGATTCAACCGCTTCGATAGACTCGGCAACATGACTGATTAAAGGTGCCAGTCCACCAGTAGCGATCACTTTAGGTGATCCGGTCATTTCCTTTTTTATCCTTGCCACCATTCCATCAACAAGCCCTGCATACCCATAAATAATACCTGATTTCATACTGCTTGCCGTATCCAGTCCTATGGCGGTTTTTGGCGGCGTAAAGACCTCTACGCGGGGCAGTTTGGATGCTTTTTGAAAAAGAGCTTCCGCCGATATCATGATACCCGGTGTAATCGCACCTCCGAGATATTCTCCCTTTTCAGAAACCACGTCAAAAGTAGTTGCCGTACCAAAATCAATGACTATCAAACATGATTTATATTTATCATAGGCAGCAATAGCATTCACAATCCTGTCTGCACCCACCTCGGAAGGGTTGTTGTACCGAATTGGCATGATTGAAGCAACCGCCTCTGCATCAATCCAAAGAGGAGAATGGCCCAAATATTTTGTACAAAATGCGTCCAGAATAGACATCATCGGTGGCACCACACATGAAATCAATGTTTTATTAATCTGCTGAAGATCTACATTCCCCTCCCGGAAAAGGCCTGTGACCAGCACATTAAATTCATCTTCTGTTGAATCTTTTACTGTTCGTATTCTCCAGTCATTGATCAGTTTGGCGTTTTGAAAAATACCAATCACAGCATTCGTATTTCCAACATCTATTACAAGCAGCATATCCGTTTGTCCTTATATGACGGTTCAGGGTAAAAACATTCACCATAAAACAGCTAAAAACGTTTGCTTCTATATTGTTATTTCGGGGCCACAAGAGTGACGGTAAAAATTTCAGGATTGACGCTTACAAGCAGCATGTCAAGTGGCAATGTGATATTGGCCCGCCTTACATATACCCCCGGTGCAAGGTCTTTGAGATCAAGTGTTACAGATACATCTTTCACAGGGTCAAATTTATCAACAAGATTTTCCGGCCCCCGAATCTCAAGATCAACCTTGTTGGGCATAACCTCATATGGCCATAACGCATCTTTTCCCACCACCGGAATATCCAAAAACTGTTTTTCAACGACTTTTTCAATGATTCGTATTTCAGCGACATAACCTTTATTGGGGGTTGTAATTTCAATCTCTTCGGCGATGTCCGGGACCACTTCCTTTCTAAACGTTTCTGATGCACCTGCGATATCTACAGGTTTGGTATTGATGTAGCCCGTATTTTCAATAAGACTTTCAGGTCCCCTGATAGAAAGTGTCTGAGGAGTGACAAGGGTGTCCGCAACCATATATCCGGGGGCAGCTTTTCCAGATACGACCACACGAAACGGCAAATCAACCCTTACCTCTTTTTCAAGACGAAGAGATATTCCCTGTGGATTGATTTTTGTAACAACAATACCTCCTGGCAGTTTAATATTCTCAGGTGTGAAAGAGATTGAATTCATGCCATGGGAAGCACTATCAAGGGATAGGACATAGGAGAGACTCTGATCTGACAATTTTCGAACATCAGACTTTGAGCCGTCCAGGGTAACTTCAAGGTTCAGGGGGCGCTGCCCCGTCATCATCAGGCCTTTGGGGATATTAATATAATCGATAGGGATAATAACGTCTTTCTCATATGATGATAAAAAAGCATCCCAGATATACATACCTGTAAGAATAACAAGCCCAAACAGGGGCCATATCAATATCTTATTGAATTTTTTATTCATATCTTAACTGGAAGTTATCTGTCCGATTTTGATGGCATCAGCCACCCTTGCTGTCAAATAAGCGCCGGCCACGTCATGCACTCTCACAATATGAGCGCCATTCAAGATGGATGCTGCAACAGCCGTCTGAGTACCTGCATCTATTATCCTTAATGCGTCCTTCTCATCTTCACTGCCAGTGATGTCTTTCAATATGCTCCGTATAAATGCCTTTCTGGAGGCACCAACAAGAATAGGTATATCCAACGATTCGAATTCTTTTAAACATTTTAAAAGGATCAGGTTATGATCAAAGGTCTTTCCAAAACCAATACCCGGATCAACAATAATCCTTTCTTTTGCAATCCCCCTTTTTACAGCGTCATTCACTGAATCTTCAAGAAAGGATTTTACCTCTTTTACAGGGTCATCATAATACGGTTTTTCCTGCATGGTTTGTGGTGAGCCCTTCATATGCATTAGAATAACAGGCACATGACACTCAGCTGCCACATCTGCCATGCGTTTATCCATTTGGAGTGCACTGATATCGTTGATAATTGAAGCGCCTGCTTCAATCGCTTTTCTGGCGACTTCTGATTTTGTCGTATCGATTGAAATGGGTACAGAAATTTTGTCGGCAAGGGCGTCAATAACAGGAATAACCCTTCTTATTTCTTCTTCGACGGTAACCGGATCAGAAAACGGGCGTGAGGATTCACCACCGATATCAATGATATCCGCGCCTTCCTTTATCATCTTTTCAGCATGATCGACGGCATCACTGCTTTCCAAAAACCTGCCGCCATCTGAAAAAGAATCTGGCGTGATATTTAAGATACCCATGATTAAGGTGCGTTGACCCATATCAAGGAAAAATTTTCCACAGGGCATTCGGTAATGTTTCATATACCCGCACCTAAAATAAAATAACACCTGGTTTGAGCCCGAGCACTATATGCACCCGAATTGTGTCTTATAAATGTCCGGGTTTAAATCGGATTTGAATTACGCCTGTTCATCAACGGTGATGATATCATCATCTTTGGGGAATTTGCCCCCCTGATTGTGTTCCGGCTCATCCACATTGAAATCTTCGTTGCTTTCATATGAGGTGAGCTTTATACCCGGTTTCATCTCACGGATCAGATCATCCAGCTCAGCGCCCATCACTGTTTCTTTTTCCAAAAGGCGCTCTGTAAGTTTATGGAGCACATCCGTATTTTCCGTTAATACGTTTGTGGCTTTGGTATAACTGTTATTAATGAGGCGCGTAATTTCCATATCGATTTTTTTGGCTGTTTCTTCCGAATAATTCCTGTGCTGAACGATATCCCGTCCAAGAAAAACATGTTCTTCGTTCTGCGCGTAATTCACAAGCCCCAGCGTTTCGCTCATGCCCCAATTACGTATCATCTTCTCTGCTATTGATGTGGCCTGCTTAATGTCATTCGACGCACCGGTGCTAATCCGTCCAAAAATCAGTTCCTCCGCCACCCGGCCGCCTAGAGCAACAGCCAGTTCACTTTCAAGCTGATCCTTGTACTTGAAATCCCTTTCCTCAGGCAGAAACCATGTAATTCCAGCAGCTCGTCCACGGGGAATGATGGTGATTTTATTAACAGCCTCCGTATAAGGAAGAAATCTGGCCACCAGTGCGTGTCCAGCTTCATGATACGCTGTTGTTTTCCGGTCGTCCTCCCTCACAATCTTGGATTTTCGCTCAAGTCCCATGAAAACCTTATCTTTTGCATCCTCAAAATCCACCATGCGCAGCTTTTCCTGATTGCGCTTGGCTGCGAGAAGCGCAGCTTCATTGATCATATTTTCAAGATCCGCGCCTGAAAACCCTGGTGTGCCTTTTGCCAGAACGCTCACATCCACGTCACTGGCAAGGGGTGTCTTTTTCATATGGACCTTTAAAATACTTGCACGGCCCTTAATATCCGGCAAATCGACAACCACCTGACGGTCAAAACGTCCCGGGCGTAAAAGCGCAGGGTCAAGCACATCCGGTCTGTTCGTGGCTGAAATAAGAATCACGCCTTCATTTGATTCAAAACCATCCATCTCTACTAGAAGTTGGTTCAAGGTTTGCTCACGCTCATCGTGCCCCCCCCCCAAACCGGCGCCTCTTTGCCGTCCCACGGCATCGATTTCATCAATAAAAATAATACACGGTGCATTTTTCTTGGCCTGGGCAAACAGATCCCGAACTCTTGATGCACCCACACCGACGAACATTTCAACAAAGTCCGATCCGCTGATAGTAAAAAAAGGCACATCCGCCTCACCTGCAATTGCCCGGGCAAGCAGAGTTTTACCTGTTCCGGGAGATCCTATTAAAAGCACTCCCTTGGGAATCCGTCCTCCCAAACGTGTGAACTTCTTGGGCTCTTTTAAAAAGTCAACGACTTCACCGAGCTCTTCCTTTGCTTCATCAATACCGGCCACATCCGCAAAGGTCACTTTTTCAGAGGAATCAGATAAAAGCCTGGCCCGGCTCTTGCCAAATGAAAGTGCCTTGCCGCCCCCACCCTGCATCTGCCTCATAAAAAATATCCAGACTCCAATAAGGATAATCATGGGCAGCCAGGATACCAGGATGGACATAAACCACGATGTCTCCGCTGGCGGTTTGGCTATAATGGCAACGCCTTTCTCTCTCAATGTTCTTATCAGATCCGTATCTGAAGGTGCATATACTCTAAAATGAGAACCATTCAAATCTTTAACATAGAGTTCCTGACCTTGAATTTCTACACTTGAGATCATTTCCTTTTCAACCATGGCCAGAAAATCCGAATATCCGATTTTGGATTCACTTAAAGGCTGTTGATTAAATATATTATACAGCATGACCATCATCAGGATAATGACAATCCAAAGAGACAGATTTTTATAAAACGGATTCAACAGTATATCCTCCTAACCAATTAATATATATTTTTTAATTATCAGATAATAACCATCATTGTGGTTTAAGCAAGTGCAAGTTCTATTTTGAGAACTTTTTGGGTATTTGGTGAAAGCCTCACTGCATTGTCTATGCGATGGCCCACAACCCAAATGATCCTGTTATCACTTTCCAGTATAAATCCTTTTTTCCGATCCCTGGCTGAAATTTTATGATTGATAAAAAATTTCTTTAATTTCTGTGATCCGGTCATGCCGAGTGGTGAAAAACGATCACCCGCCTTTATGTTTCTGATTCGCAAAGGAAATGTCAAGGTATCAAAATCCACAAAGGCAACATGTGATTGAGTTTCAACGTAACTCAAATCCTGACGATTTTCCATATCTGTTTTTAAAAAAGTTAAATATGTATCTCTCTCCCTGATATAAATACGACAAGACGCAATATCTTTTTCGTTTATAACATATTCAAACGGATGTAACAGAGGGTCATCTCTTTCAGGTAACACACCCCTTAATCCTGCCCTCTCCTGTTTCAGTATAAGCGTCTCTCCATTCCTTTTAACCCTCACCCGGTGAGGGAGATCGATCATACCGCCATTTTTTTCTTTTACAGTCAAATGAATCACGGAATCCACATGGATCAGAAAAAATCCCTTTAATTCCCCGGTAATTGTTTCAATCGCTTTTCTTATCACACGCCTTTTAACAGCCAAGTGGAGATTTGATAATTTTTTAATATCCAGAACGATCCTGTTTTGGCCACTTTCTTTTACAAGATCAATAAAAACAGGCGCTATCATATCATGAATCCAACTGTCCTCGCACCTCGCAATTGATGAAAGACGATTCAAGGTTTCAACCACATTTGGATTAAAAGATGATTCTATTAAAGGAATAAGGATTTTTCGGATACGATTACGTGTAAAGCAGGTGTCGTCATTTGACTGATCAATAACATGCCGGATTTCTCTTTCATGCAGATAATCAAGAACATCTTTTTTTAAAATATGAATAAGCGGCCTGATGATGACATGATCACGAACAGGGGGTATCCCGCCAATCCCAAGCAGGCCTGCCCCTCTGATAAGCTGCATCAAAACCAGTTCTGCATTATCATCAGCCGTATGCCCCAAAGCTATTTTTTGAAATCCTTCCTTATCACATATATTATAAAGGAACTGATAGCGTAGCTGCCTGGCAGCATCCTCAAGTGACAGCTTTTCTTTTTTCCGGTATGCATGTACATTTTCTCGGGCACAGTAAAACGGAAGTCCAAGCATCTTTGCCATATCCTTTACAAAGGTCTCGTCCTTGTCAGATGCATCCATTCGAAGGGAATGGTTAAGATGGGCAATGCCAATCCGCAAATCGTGCGTTTCCTTTAATTCACATAGTACATGAATCAGTGCTACTGAATCCGAACCGCCTGACACCCCCACAAGGACAGCATCATGTCTATCAATCATGCCATATTCAGAAATGGTCTTTTCAACTCTTTTGAAAAATTTCAGGGATGGATTGTCACGCATGAAAAGCTGTGTCCTTTAATAATGGGCCTGCGACTGTTATCTCGTGTTTCTTCTAAACTATATATACAAATATGGCCTTATTTTTCAATAGATTAAATATAAAGGATTTAAAAAAACCAAGCGATTCCATGCGTGAAACACGGTTTCTTTCATTTATTTTTCCTTGAAAAAAATAATATTAGGGACTATAGAACGATTGCCTGGTTGCGCAAGGTGTACTGATCGGTCGCCATGCAACAGCCAACCATGAACCTCGTCAGGTCCGGAAGGAAGCAGCGATAAATGGAGCTGGCTGTGTCGTGGATCGATCCCGGTCACGCTATACCGAGTGCAACCAGGTATTTTTTTGAAATCCAGCAAAATTTACCTTAATCTGTTAGCCCAAATGTGAACTTTTTTTAACGAACCCCTAAATTTAATTCTTCCTCGCAAGTCCCCTTGACAATATATCAAACCGTCTTATTTTTTCACATCCGAGCATGTTAGTATGATCTAAAAAAAATCAGCATATATCAGGAGAACGTATTGGCTGTGAAAGAAAGCAAAGCTACAGAAATGAAACCAGAGGAAATGGAAACAAATAACAAACCAGATATGAACCAATCATCGGAAAAAACACCCCTGACAGAACCTGATGATAATATCGAACCGACAGATTCCCCTGAAAATAAAGAAACTCTCTCTCAGATTGATACAGAAGATGATCCGGTGTCACTTCTAGAAAAAAAGCTCCAACATAGCGAAAACAATTTAAATGAAGCCACAGATCGTATTTTAAGATTATCCGCAGAATTTGATAATTATAAAAAAAGAATGGCCAGGGAAATGGACGAATTCAGAAAATTCGCCAATGAATCCCTGATCAAACAGCTTTTAAATGTTGTAGATAATCTTGAACGGGCGATTGAGTCATCCAAATCAGGGGAAACAGCGAATGGAAGCATTATAGAAGGCGTTGAGATGATATATAAGGAAATCCTGAGTATCTTTGAAAAATATCATGTATTTCCTGTGGATTGTATGGAAAAATCATTCGATCCATTGTTTCATCAAGCAGTATCACAGGAGGGTTCCGATAAACATCCGGACAATACCGTTATTAGAGAACTCATGAAAGGATACACCATGCATGAAAGGCTGATACGGCCATCCATGGTAACGGTTTCCAAATCGCAACCCATAGACAAAAAAATTGACGACAACAATAAAAATGAAAAAACGATAAATGAAAAGGCTTAGTTCGATGCTTACAAGTGGGAACATAAGGAGGATAATAAATGGGTAAGGTCATAGGAATCGATCTGGGGACAACAAATTCGTGCGTGGCCATTATGGAAGGTGGTGATGCAAAAGTCATAACCAATGCAGAAGGTGGCAGGACGACCCCCTCCATTGTGGCTATCTCAGATACTGGTGAAAGGCTGGTGGGACAGATCGCCAAACGACAGGCAATTACAAATCCTGAAAATACAGTCTTTGGTGTAAAAAGACTGATTGGGCGCAAATATGAGTCAAATCAGGTGCAAAGTGACAAAAAAATATTGCCCTACAAAATTGAAAAGGCAAGCAATGGTGATACTCGTATTGTGCTTAGGGATAAAAGCCTGAGCCCCGCTGAAATCTCATCATATATTCTGGCCAATATCAAAAAAACAGCCGAGGATTATCTTGGTGAGGAAGTCACAGATGCCGTGATCACTGTCCCTGCCTATTTTGATGACAGTCAGAGACAGGCCACCAAGGACGCAGGAAGAATTGCAGGTTTGAACGTTCTTAGAATTATCAATGAACCCACAGCCGCATCTCTTGCTTATGGTCTTGATAAAAAAAAGGAAGAAAAAATAGCTGTATTTGATTTGGGAGGCGGAACATTTGATGTCTCGGTCCTTGAAATCGGAGATGGCGTATTTGAAGTCAAATCGACCAACGGAGATACCCATTTGGGTGGAGAAGATTTCGATTTAAGAATCATCGATTTTCTTGCAACAGAATTTAGAAAAGAACAGGGGATTGATATCCGATCGGATAAAATGGCACTTCAACGCCTTAAAGAGGCTGCAGAAAAAGCCAAAATGGAATTATCAAGCTCTCTTGAAACCAATGTCAATCTGCCGTTTATTACAGCAGACCAGAGCGGGCCCAAGCACCTGAACATAAAACTCACACGTGCCAAACTGGAAGATCTTGTGGAAGACCTTCTGAATAAGCTTGAAAAACCATGTGTCACCGCTCTGAAAGATGCGAATCTCTCACCAGGTGACATGCAGGAAGTTATTCTTGTAGGTGGTATGACCCGAATGCCGGCTGTTCAGGAACGCGTCAAAAAAATCTTCGGCAAAGAAGGGCATAAAGGCGTAAATCCTGATGAAGTTGTCGCTATTGGTGCAGCCATTCAGGGTGGCGTCCTCAAAGGTGATGTAAAAGACGTACTTTTGTTAGATGTTACACCCCTTTCTCTGGGTATTGAAACTTTGGGTGGTGTGATGACAAAGCTCATTGAAAAAAACACAACCATTCCCACAAAGAAAAGCCAGATTTTTTCAACAGCGGCAGACAGTCAGCCTGCTGTTTCCATCCATGTTCTCCAGGGTGAACGTGAAATGGCTGAATACAATAAAACGTTAGGTCGCTTTGATCTTAGCGATATTCCCCCTGCACCTAGAGGGGTTCCCCAGATTGAAGTGACTTTTGATATTGATGCCAATGGGATTGTGCATGTATCTGCAAAAGATATGGCCACCAAAAAGGAACAGTCCATAAGGATTACGGCATCATCAGGCTTAAATGATAAGGAAATCGATGAGCTGATCAAAGATGCCGAGCTTCATGCTGAAGAAGATAAAAAGAAAAAAGAGCTGGTTGAAGCTCGAAATACAGCTGATTCAATGATTTATCAAACTGAAAAATCGGTAAAAGAACTGGGTGATAAAGTCGACAGTGGCACAACAACCAAAGTTCAAGAAGTGATCGGAAAACTCAAAACAGCCATCGAAGGCACAGATACAGAGCAAATTAAAACCCTCACCGAAGAACTGGCCCAGGCGTCCCATAAAATTGCAGAAGCCGCTTATAAACAGGCTGCAGAGGAAAGTAGTAAAAGTGGCGGAGACACAGAAGACACATCTGCAGGAGGCCCTCAGGATGATGAGGTGGTCGATGCCGATTTTGAAGAAGTAAAAGACAACAAATAAAATATATGACAACATCCCGGTGAGTATATAACCCTCACCGGGATTTCTTTATTTAAAGGGATTAAAGACTTAGGGGACAATACATGAAACTATTTTACATACGAATCGGGCTTATCGGTCTATTGATATGGTTCCTGTGTCATCCCGCATTCTGCGAAGATATAACAAAAACACCTATAGAAAAATCAGACGCAACACTGGACCATGTGCTTGAAAAAATAGAAAAAAAATATGCCGGAGCCGGATTTGGAGTTGATTTCGAGCAGGAGTCCACTCTCAAAGCCATGCAGATTACAGATACGGCTTCTGGGAAAGCTTTTTTTGATCATCCTGATAAAATGCGATGGGAGTATGAGAAACCTGACCGGCAACTGATTATCAGTAATGGCATGTCTCTCTGGATTTATAAACCGAATGATAACCAGGTCATGATTGGCAAATCACCGGATTTTTTTAAAAACGGCAAAGGCGCCAGCTTCCTCACCGATATTGAATCCATCCGGACAAAGTTTTCAGTTAAAATCAATCAAATCATGCCGGACAAATCCTATGAATTAAAACTGGTTCCTCTGGAAACCAACCTTGATCTCGCATATATTTTCCTTGTGGTTTCTGGCGACACATACGATATCCGGGAAATAAAAACATGCAATTCATATGGTGATGAAACCCGGATCATGTTTAAAAATATGACGTTTCAAAACAATCTGGCACAAAGTATGTTCACGTTTACCATTCCGCCCGGAGCAGATGTTCTTTCACTTGATGAAGAATAAACTGAAAACAAGTGCCATCCCCATAAAAAAGCGCCCGGATAGAGATAAACCCTGCCGGGCGTCATTTGACATAGTCATCTGGTGATACTGAATGTGTTATTTTACATTGAGCTGATCACATCTTCGGGGATGTCTGCATTTGTATAAACCTTCTGAACATCATCACAATCATCCAACATATCCATCATCTTTATCATTTGTTCCGCATCTTTTCCTTCTACTTTTGCCATGTTCTGAGGAATCAATGTCACTTCCGCATCATGGAACGGTACAGATGCGGCTTCGAGCGCAGTTTTCACAGGTTCAAAATCTGACGGTTCCGTAATCACCTCAAAAGATGCCCCGTCTTCTTTAACATCTTCGGCACCTGCTTCAATAGCGATCTCCATGAGCTTATCTTCATCAATATCTTTTTTATCAACAATAAATATACCCTTTTTATCAAACATCCATGCAACACAACCGTTTGCGCCGAGATTTCCATTGGCCTTACTGAAAATATGGCGGATATCGGCAACTGCCCTGTTTTTATTGTCAGTCATGGCCTCGACAATAACGGCCGCCCCCCCGGGTCCGTATCCTTCATATACAATTTCTTCATATTGAACGCCTTCGAGCTCACCTGTTCCTTTTTTAATAGCTCTTTCGATGTTGTTTTTCGGCATATTTTCAGTTTTCGCCGCAGTTACAGCCATTCTCAAACGGGGATTGGCTGTTTGATCGCCTCCCCCCATTCGGGCAGCAACCGTAATTTCTTTGATCAATTTTGTAAAAATTTTACCGCGCTTCACGTCTGCAGCGCCTTTTTTATGCTTAATCGTTGACCATTTACTATGACCTGACATATGTTCCCCCCTATTTTTTACCTATACCAATAATATAAATTTCCTTGCTCTCTTTCCTGCAGCTTTCTGGTTTAAAAATTCGACATTGTCTGAAATTATTCTTAATTAATTCTGTAAAATTTTTGAACTCACTTCCTTGAAAAATCTTGCATATGAAGTTGCCACCTTCTTCAAGCACCTCCCTTGCTACCGTCAATGCTGCCTCAGATAAATTATAAGATCGATAAGCATCCATATCCTTCCTACCGGTGGTTGCGGGCGCCATATCACTCATTACTACATGATATCCCTTCCCAATTCCTTCTTTGAATCCACCATCCATTTCAAATATATCACCCGTGATAACCGTCACCCATGCAGGGGTTTTTACATCAACCGGTTTCAAGTCAACGCCCCTAACCTCTCCACCGGCTCCTACAACCTGAGCTGTGTATAACAGCCAGGAGCCTGGTGCACACCCGATATCAAGCACTTTATCATTTTTTTTTAAAATAGCAAACTTCTGCTGTATCTCCTTCAACTTGTAAACAGACCTCGCCGGAAATTTTTCCTTTTTGGCTTTTCTGGAATAATGATCTTCCCAAGTATTTGTTTTATTTTTTTGCTTCATCAGAAAATATTATATATCATAATCTACTATCAGAAAAGTATTTCCATGGCTTCTGCTACTGTTTTAATTCCAATCACTTCAATGCCTTCTATTCGTGTCATTCGCTTAAGATTATTTTCAGGAATGATACACCGCGTGAATCCCATTTTTTTAATTTCACCAACCCTTGCTTCCACATGGCTGATGGCCCGTACTTCACCTGTGAGCCCCACTTCACCCATCACAACGGTACCTTCGGGAATAGACACATCAAGATAGCTTGAGGCAATGGCCGCGATTATCCCCATGTCCACCGAGGGTTCATAAATTTTCACGCCACCGGCCACATTCATGAATATATCATGCCCCAGAAGATTCATGCCGATTTTCTTTTCCATCACAGCTACCAAAAGCGCCACTCGATTCTGATCTAAACCCAAAACGGTTCGTCTGGGTGTACCAAAATTCGTGTTTGAAGCAAGCCCCTGAAGCTCCACAAGAATTGGCCGAGTACCTTCCATGCTGGCCGTGACAACTGATCCTGGCGCACTTTTGGAGCGCTCTGAAAGAAAAACAGCCGATGGATTCAACACTTCCTGCAGCCCCTCTTCCTTCATTTCAAACACACCGATTTCATTGGTGGACCCAAACCGGTTTTTTACCGCACGAAGAATTCTGAACACGTGATTCCGGTCACCCTCAAAATACAACACCGTGTCCACCATATGTTCCATTATTCTCGGGCCTGCAATGGCACCATCTTTGGTGACATGTCCCACAAGGAAAACCGGCACGCCTGTTTTTTTGGCAAATATCATCAGCCGCATCGTTGATTCCCTAACCTGACTCACGCTTCCTGGCGCAGACGTCAATTCGGCATTAAACATGGTCTGAATGGAATCAATCACCATCACATCCGGTTTAATGGTTTCAGAACCGGACATGATTGCATCCAGATCGATTTCAGAAGCCACAAGAATATTTGATGCGATTGTGTTTAGCCGTTCACTTCTTAATTTGATTTGTTTTACCGATTCTTCGCCAGACACATAAAGAACCTTTCTCCCATTTTGACTGATACCGTAAAGCGCCTGAAGCATGAGCGTGGATTTCCCGATACCCGGATCTCCGCCAATTAAAATAAGGGAACCGGCAACAATACCGCCACCTAACACCCGATCGAACTCTTTGATACCTGAAAAAATTCGGGGTTCATTCCCAATCTCAATCGCATCCATGGCCACAGTCTGGAGCTCAAGGGATGATGCGCCTTTACCGCCATGAGGTGCAAATCTTGATGAGCTGCTCTCTTCAGCGAGTGTGTCCCACTTACCGCATTCAGGGCAACGGCCCATCCACTTGGGCGTTTGATTTCCACAAGCCTGGCAGGAAAAAACTGTCTTTGAATTCTTTTTCACTATACCAATTTATCTCTGTTTCTGTTATAATCACATCCCTTGATGCCTGATGTTCCATAACACGGTATAAAAGCGCTATCAAGAAAAGGGTTTTAATCGTGTATAGAAATATGATAATAACCGGTAAAATAGATTTTCAAAACATGTGTCAAACAGTGGCAAACCAACCAAAATATAATGATGGCGTTTAATACGCCTTTTTTAAAAGGAAAGTTCATGACTGTTATCAAGATGTCCCGGATTTATCTCTACCTTTTGATTTTTACCCTTTTGAATTCATGCATTGGCATGAAGATAACATTCGGAAACGATAATGAAAAAAATTATTTTGATGTGTTAACGCAAAAACTGGTTAAAAATGGTTTCAAAGAAGACCAGATTAAGGCCATATACGATGACCAAAAAACGAAACTGGCACTTACAAGTGTCGCCCTTTTCTTTTCCCATAATGAAAGCCAGTTGAACTATGACCAGTTTCTATCAAAGAGAGAGATTAAAAAGGCCCAGAAATATTTAAAGAAACACAATGAAATCCTGACAAAGGTTGAAAAGGAATATGGCGTCAAAAAAACCATCATTACAGCCGTTGCCCTTGTTGAAACCCGTCTGGGGACTTATCTTGGCGGAAGCTCCATCCTGAACACGCTTTCAACGCTTTCCGCCATTGAATCCCCTGAATTGAAAGAAATGGTATGGGAAGCTATTCCTGAAAAAAGGCGCATTGACAGAGAAACATTTGAACGAAAAGTCACTACAAAATCCAAGTGGGCTTACAAAGAGCTTCAAGCCTATCTGACCTACGTTTTCAAAGAAGGGATAGAACCCGCAAGCATAAAGGGCTCATACGCAGGCGCCATAGGCATCTCTCAATTTATGCCGACAAACATACTCGCATATGCAAAAGACGGCAACAATGATGGCCGGATTGATCTTTTCGACCATCAGGATGCCATAGCTAGCATTGCAAGCTACCTGAAACATTACGGCTGGAAACCCGGTATTTCTGACGAAGATGCCTATAAGGTGCTCTACTATTACAACCACAGCAAATATTATGTAGATACACTGTTGAAAATTTCAAAGGAACTTGAAGGATAACATGGGTTCTAACCTCTTACACACTATTACTGTCTGGACAGGAATCGGTTTTATTTTTCTGGCCGTGACAATGATTGCCTTCATGGATGTTGCCAAAAAAAATTTTGGATCAAACACCCAAAAATCTCTTTGGGCCATCATTACTTTGATTCCTTTTGTTGGTTGGCTTTTTTATCTGATTTTCGGATTCAGAAAAGGTAAAAAAAAATAACATAACAGCAACAGTCAATTATTATTTGACAAACTTAATGGTCTTCTATACATTTCAAACCCTCATATGGTCCCTTCGTCTAGTGGTTAGGACGCTGGCCTCTCACGCCGGTAACACGGGTTCGAATCCCGTAGGGATCACCAAAGATTTCGATTGGTTAAACAATCCAAAAAAATTAAAAAAATTCTTAGGTGCGGATAGGGTGCGTTTTGGAGTGTGCAAAAACATGAAAAATACTCTTGTAACCTGCCAGAAAATCTAAAGTAAGGTGCCAGATTACAAATACTCTACTTCTGATTTATAATTTTCTTTGAAACAAGGCTGCCAAAAGCGTCTACTTCGGACTTATTACAGCCTGGCTTCCAGTGATAATAAAATGATGTTGTAAAGGCAATCGAATGGTGGCCGAGTTGTTTTGAAACGTCAGCAATATTATCTCCGTTGGCGATTCTCAATGTCGCGTATGTATGCCGCAAATCATGGACATGGATTGGCCTTAAGTTCCCCTTTTTAATAGCCCTATAAAACAAACGTCTCAGATAACTTTCATGGTAAGGTATCCCGTTATCTTTCACAAAAATCCATTCAGGAACTTCTTTCCACCCATTTTTAAGGGCCTGCAGCTTTCTTTGATGCTTCAGGCCTTTTAAAATCTTTGCCAGCTCCTTATCCATATCAATTTTTCGGCCCATGCCGTTTTTAGGCGAGTCCTCATAGCCCTTTGATACACCTCTCTGAATCATGATGAATCGGCTTTCAAAATCAATATCATTCCATTGCAGCCCCAGGCCTTCGCCAAACCGCATCCCGGTGCCGGAAAGCGTTCGGAAGAATGGATAATGATCTGAAAAATCCGTTTGAATCACTTTTAATAAGCTGGCAAGCTCATCAATACTGTAAGGATCAATCTTCGGTCCAGCATCTTGCTTTTTAAAAATCTTCCCAACACTATAAGCCGGATTCGCAGGGATAATCTCATCATCAAGCGCGAGACTCAAAACGCCTGAGACAGCATTCTTCATGTGTGTTATCGTGCTTTGAGCAAATCCGCCTTTAACCTTCTTCATTAAAAAATTCTTCACTGTAAGGCGGGTTATCTTATCAACCGGCATTTTGCCGAAGCATGGCAAAATATGGTTTTTTAATAGCCCCTGATAATCTCTCTCAGTTGACGGCTTGCATGTTGCAGGAACCGTTATTGAAATCCATAGATCTGCATACTCCCTGAATGTTTTCACGCTTGGCTTATTATCCTTTAAAATGCCAAGGTCACCTAAAACCAGGCTTGCATTCACCGTCTCTGCCACTGCAAGAGCAGATCGTTTATCTTTTCCGACGAATTTAGAGGTCCTATACCCCTTGTGGTTAATGAAGATCCACCATATTCCGGATCCTTTAACCTTTTCTCTGACAGTTACACCCATAAAAAGTCCCTCACTTTCTCCCTGATAATTGGGCTACGGGAAAGAACCAGGGAAGTTCCTTTCAGCCTGCAGCGCCTATCCCGTAACAACTTAGGATTAAACATCCTCTTTATTAATCGGACTATTGTCCGCTTCTGCACTGATATTATTGATCTTGAGCCAGTTATGAAGATTTGGCCGGGTTGTGCCATACCTTTTGGCAATAAAAGCCTTGCTTGAGCCATTTTTAAGAAGGGCTATTATCTCTTCACGATATTTATCAAGCTTTGATTTGCCCGGGCCTTTGGGTCTCCCAAGCTTGACACCAGCGGCTTTTCTGGCTCTCAAAGCCTCTTTGGTACGCTGTGAAATGAAATCCCGCTCCAATTCAGCAAACAGGCTTAACATGGTACTCATGATCTTTGATTGAATATCCCCATTGAGCTTGAAACCTTCTTTGACTGAATAAACTGATACATCCTTATCCTTCAAAATTTTCAACAACCCGAGTACCTGCAGGGTACTTCTTCCCAGCCTGGATAGCTCGGAAACAATTAATCTGTCGCCCTGTTTCAGATCCTCAACGATCTGCTTCAGCTTCCGATCTTCCCAATTCTTGGCCCCGCTTGCCGTCTCTTCCACAAATTGAACCTGGCCAAAATTTTTTTCATTGGCAAAGTGCAAAATGTCATTCTTATTCTTTTCACAATTTTGATCTACGGTTGAAACCCTGAGATATGCAACTGTTTTGTTTTCGTCTGATTGACTCTTTTTGCTGGATGCCATGGTGAAAATCCTCATTTTATGGTCAAATTAAATAAAAACGTCTTAAATTGATTTATTCAATACGTTAATGTTAAATAAAAGTCAAACTTTTTTGTTTAACAAAACAGTTGTGTTAAAACATTCGTTTTTAAGATACACCACTGTCATGAATCCATCTTTAAAATGTCCCTGACATGCTTGATGCTAATATTGAACTTCCGGCCAAGTTCTCTGTAATTGCCTCCATTGAACTCTTTTTTTATTTGCCTATACCTGGCAGGAATCAATATGCGATCAATTTTAGGAAGATATATCTGCTCTCCGGTTCGAAGCTTGATCAGTTCAACCATATTCTCAAATCCAATAGCCGCCATGATATCTTCATATTCCCTCGGAATATCTTCCGGTTTGAGTTCTAAACCATCAATCAACATTGGAACCTCCTTTTGCCTGGGGATGAAATAAACAGCCATCAGTCATTAGCAATTAATTTAACATTCGGCTTTGTTTCTTTTTTATCGACATATGATAGAATCAATTTTTTAATTGGCTCCGGATCTTCCAGGCCATAAAAATGACTGCCTTCCAAAAATTCCTTCAAATCTTTGCTGGCTTTGAACTCGGAACTTCTGGAAAAGAACCTGTCAAACAAGGATCCTAAATCCTGCCGGATTTCCTCAAGGCCATCTTTGCAAACGTAGCTTTCCCTGAACGTCACGACAGATGAACCGGAAACAGCTTGCATTTTAACCGATGTGGAGCTTTCCCGCCGATTCCTGGCTATTTCCGTTATTTGGTCTTTGATCAAATCCAATTGTTTTTTATCCTTTTCAATCTTTAATTGCAGGCTCAAGCCCCTGTTAACCAACTTTTCAATCATGACATCCTCTTCAGGCAGGTCATATTTTTTCCCGTTAACCTGAGTTCTTTTAAAATTTGAAGCCAATGGATTTCCTCCCTTTATCCTTTTGTGATCATCCGGTCTCATTCCGGTTTCATAAAAGTACCATAATCGTTTCTATAAAATTCAATTCAGGCTTTCGATACTGCCGTACAACCATTTGATTTTATTATCAATAAAAACAATACTTTATAATGCATATTTCGACCACCCCCCAGGTACAGCCATTAAAGAAATTTGCAAAGAATCGATTGCATTCTTTCCCCACATGTAAAAATTTTACAGAGTTTTTAAAGCATGTTGAGTTATTACATGTTAAAATATTGACATGTTTTAACTTTTGCTGCCGACAGCATAGGAAATAAAGCATTGTTATAATTGATAAAATTATTAATAGTCTCAAAGAATGCCATCCGAAAAAAACATTTGATCCGAGAATGTTTTTTAACCGGAAAATTGACATAAGACCTTTATTATCAAGCCTTGACAAGAATTCATTTGTAAAGTGTATTCGCATAATATACTATTTGCCAAAGTCGTTACGTTTGTCTTTGTTAACCCTTGATAGACAGGCGTTTATGAAATGGTTAAAACTTATTGACTGTTTTTTAAAACTTTCCATGTTTTTAACCTTTAATATTCAATGTTATCAATTATTTATCGGATTATGCATCCCCACATGATCGGTATAGCTTTGAACGCTGTGAAGATAAATCATGGTCGTGTTGACGTTCTGATGGCCTGCAGTGTATTTCAGATCGATCAGATCAATTCCGGACTTGGCCAGCATGGTAAGCGCGGTATGTCTCAAGGCATGCGGACTGATTACCCGGTCTCCATGATCCAGGCCGGCCATTAAAACGTATTTGGCAATGATGTTTTCAATGGCCTTAACCGTGAGCTGATTTTTCTCTCTGACTCGCCTTTGATTGATGACCAGGCCTCCCAAAGCCATTGACCAGATGAACCCGGCAAAAACCGGCGTGTCCGGCTGAAAATGAATACCACAACTTTCCAGCCATTCATCAAAAGCCAAAAGAACCTTGCTGTTTAAAATAATAGCTGTATCCACACGGTTTCCCTGTTTTCCCTTCCGGTCCCTTATCCATATCTTCTGTTGCCCGTTTACCCGTTCCGTTTCGATATCCCGAAACCTCAGCCTGGCGATTTCATTTACACGAAGCCCATAGGTCAGCATCAATCTTAAAATGGCATGATCCCGCTTGCCGATCAGTGTCCGCTTGTCCGGTTTCCGTAAAAGTGCCATAGCCTCCTTTTCAGACAGGATTGAATAGTAACCCTTGTCCTTTTTGGGCGGTATCAGTTTCAAATTATGGAAGGTGAGCGGGTTTTTAAATTTCCTGCTTTTACTTGCCAGAAATTTTAAATATCCGTTGATGGCAATAAACTTGCTCCAGATTGTCGAGCTTTTGAGGTCTTTTTCTTTTATCAGGTGATCCCGGTACCGGAGAAAATCATCGTGGTTTAAATCTTTGGGATCCTTCTTCATCCATTCAAAGAACAGCCTGACATGCCCTTTGTATGTCTTTCGTGTGGTGTCGCGGTTAAGGCTTTCCATCCAGAAATCAAGCTGATGATGAAACGCTTCAGAATCCGCATAAACGCCGCCCTGGAACACCTGCATATCCCCATAATTTTGACCAATTGGCGATTGAAACCCCTTTTCCTTTTGTTCCAGGAACTTGAAAAATTGGTTGATCATGGAGAACTTGCGCTTGACGGTCTTTGCCTTTGAGCTTTGCCCCAGGTGATCCCGGTACTTGATCAAGACTGCCCTCGAAAGCCCGCTCAATTCCCCCGGATAGAAATCGAAAAATTGCCGGATTTCGGACTTGTAAACCTTCCCGCTGCTTTTCCCCTTGAATTTCTTCAAGTACGCCTCATAATACTTTTTGCCCTGATCCGAATCGATATAAGACATGACAAATCCTTTTCCTGTTGATCAGTTCCTGGCTTTTAAAACGTAAAACATCGCATTATAAGCCGCCTTGGTTTTTTCCCGGTCAAGCGCCTTGATGCTGCTTACATTGGCATGCTTCATCAGCCATTCGGAAAAACGTTCAACCGTCCAGCCGAGCTCCTGAACATGCTTGCGAAGGGCGTATATCTGTTTGTAAGACGGCAAAGAGGAGCAATCACCTTCTATTTCATCCTCAGTCCTTGGCGATCTTGGCAAGTCCCATTCCTGCTTATCCATCAAGGTATCAATTATAAAACTGGCTTCCTGCTTGGACATGGAACCGATAGACGGAATGCCGGTCAATTCTGTTATCATCGAATCAATTTCATCTGTTGACAGATCAATTCTTTCATTAACAAGCATTTCAATTAAGAGTGCCTGTTTGTCTGTAATGGCTTCAAATAATGGTTTAGGGTTCATCACTTTCTTCTCCTTTCATGTCTTCATGGTTGTTCTGTGGAAATAAGGGACAATTGAGGCATGAAAAAGAAATCCAGTCCTCTTCAGCCGCCTTATCAAGGCATTCATCATAAAATCTGCACCTGAAATACCGCTCGACCTTTTCCGGCAATAAGATTTCGTCCATTGCTCTCCTTTATGGCTTTTCATGAAAAATATTTTGTGAAAGATCGCTTTCTATCTCCATTAATGATGCATTCATTTACAACATACAGCCAGCCTTCAGCTTCTATTGTCTTCAAGCTGTCCTTGAGACGTTCGGTCAGTGTACGGGTGTTTTTATAAGGATTTGTCCCTCCGTAATTTTTGGCAAGAATATTAAAGGCAGTAAGCAGATCCCGTGATGAAGCAATGAACTTGACACCTATCGGCCGGTTATCTTGATTGTCCGGATACAGCTTGAGGCCCTTAAAAAGGTATCGTTGCTTGAACATCTCGTCATCCATTCGCATACAATCATTCAACAGAATATCAAGATTATGAAGTATCGGGTTCGCCTCAAGCGTGGTGTCCTGTGAAAGCTGGTTTTGAGTGGTAATCCAGCAATCCAGAAGCTCATCAGCGCTTCTGTAATATCCCTTTGCATCCGGATTATCATACGGCAACCGGATATATTTGATAAGCTCCTGGCAGATGATATAAAGGCAGGAAAAAAGCTCATTCAGCCGCTTCTTGGAATGATTCGGGTATTCCATATTAAGCTTTTTCAAGACCTTTTGCCGCCGTGCATGGAAATCCGGAAGGATATCGTTTGAAACCATTTTAAAAAATGCACTCCATATCAAATCCCTGTGTTCCGCTATCTGCCTGGAAATCTCCGTGCTCTCGATAAAATCAGGGGTAAAATACATTTCATCAAAGATGATTTCTATCGATCGGGTTACGAGCTCTGATTTAAGCAGCGGTTCAATCGAAGTCATGATGATTTGAGTATTTGACTTTTCATAAACGTTTTCCGAATCCGTACCGCCCTTTCTTTTCTGCCGGGTGCCTCCTGTTGCAGTGACGAGAAGAAAACTTTCCATATACGGCACCCGGTCAGTTTCAAGGTTGTCTTCTACAAGAAGAGGACTTTTTGAACCTTCGGAGTAATTGGCAGAGGCGGTTGAAGAAGTCACGTCGTCATTGCCGTATACAAGCATTGACTCAAACCTTGCCGCACTTGTTTTGCCGGATTGATGGGAGCCTGAGTATTTTCGAAAACCCTTTGCTTTTGTGGAATCGATCAGAATCGTATTCACGATAAAACAGACGATAAGGTATTTATTGGAATTGCTGCAGGCAAAGTTAATGAGAAGGTCTTTGAAATGTTGTAAGGTTTCCTGAATGGAAGCGTCAGGCAACCATTCCAAAGGCTTCATTTTAGGTGAATTGGTCAGTAGTATCCGGTCATGGTTGATCCCGTTCAGTACCAGCTCGGTACTGTGCGGGGAAAGTTTTATAAGCTCACGGTGATCATTACAAAGGTTAAAAAAAATTGTCCGGTTATCGGTATGTATCCAACCCGGCATGACCGTCTTTTTACCCCGTTCATAGGCAAGCGCCCGAAGCACAGCCATAATGTTTTTGGTCTGATTTTGAGCAAAATTGATCCCGGCCACAAGGTAAAGAAACGAATTAAAGGCACTGTTATTGCCGATCGTGTAAACTTCCTGGCCATCAAAAAATTTGCAGTTATCGCCCTCATTAAAGAAGTTACCTACGGCACCAATATAATCAAAAACGATTTCGCCCTTCTCATCCGGACTGATTTTGGTTTTCTGATCGTTCGGAGCCATTACGGTATACCATTTCTTTGCAGTGTGTAGCTGTTCTTTTAAAGGGAGCAAGCAGCTTCCCGCGTTATCCATGGCCCGCTTGAAATAAGGTTCAGTATCGGTTTCAGATTTCAAACACTCATCAATATCCTTGCTGTTCCGGTTAAAAGAAATAATCTTCAGGGTTAATAGTTTGGTTTCCACTTCATAGAGGTGTGAGTGCTCGAAGTCTTTTTCAGGAGCAAGGCTTGTCAGTGTCATTTCATCAATGCCACCATCACTTTCTTCAGATTCACCGATACGCCTTTTGATAATCCGGACGAACCTTCGGTTTGTCTTGATCAGCCTGTCTGTATAGGAATATTTCAGAAAGGCTTTCATGATCATGCCCATATATTTCTGGCCGTTCTGATCATTGTCAAAACAGCAAAATATCGTCTTCTTTCCGCTGGTATCGATCCACTGGTCAAGATAATCAATTTGGTCTGCTGATAACTGTCCGCAAGTGGCAATTACATGTGAATGATTCCCTTTATCAGCGACCTTCAAGAGATCATTTTCACCTTCGACAATGACAACCTGGTCATTTGAAAGGGCTCGCTGGTTATAGAATTTGCAATCCGGATCCTGAAATTCTTTGCATAGCCGGAAGCTGTTCTTCTTCGTGTGATGCTTGCATGAAAAACTGCCGATCTGCTCGTTTTTCATAAACCATGGGTAGACAAATAATCCTTCATAAAAAAAATCCCGCCACTGGCCGTGTTTCAATACAACCAAGCCGGATGATTCAATCTCTTCATGCGTAAAGCCCAAACCCAACAAATGTTTATACAGGTTGCCGTCTGCATAACCGACCTTGAATTTCTTCAACACCGTGTCGGAATGTCCCCGTTTATTTTTTTGATATGTCAGTGCCGTCTTGTTTTCATAAAGGCAGTCATGATAATAATTAGCGGCTGCTTTCCATATTCTTTGTTTGATTGTATCCGGATTATTTGGGGAGATTTCTTTGTCTGGATGATCGTGGGATTGAAGCTCATGACCGCACATATCGGCGGCTTTGATAAGCGCTTCCTTTGACGGACACTTATCAGTCAGTTCAATAAAAGAAAAAATATCCCCACCTTCCCCACACGAAAAGCAACTCCAGCTTTTCTGTTCAGGGTAAACAGTAAAGCAATCATTGTGCCCGCAACATGGGGCTGGACTAATTCTGAATGTATTACCTTCCTTTTTTGCCTTGGTGCCTGTCAACCCCTCTATCGCTTCTAAAATGTCAAGTTTCTGTTTAACAGATTCATAATCACTGCCCATCTGGTCACTTCCTTTCAGGTTGCTCCGGCCTGTCAGATTTAGAGTTTAACGATCTATTGGCAGCGCATCAGCCTTAAGCTCAATTCAGCATGAAACCCAGGCTTGAGAATCATAATTGCCGCCTCGATCATGCCAATAACGTCCAGTATGTCCTCTGCGCTGCTATCATCTCTTTCCAGGGGCATGGCGTCGTCAATGGCCGATGCAATTACAGCTATTTTATGAAGCTGACTGTTGATCTTGTCTTTTTCCATTTCTGTTCATTCCTTTCGGTTTGCCTGCTTTGGTTCTCAAAACACTCAATCCCTTTTTAGTTTTTATTTCTGAATTCCCTGATGATGCTATCTGCCATCTGGTCAGTTTCAAGGTTGTCTTCTACAAGAAGAGGACTTTTTGAACCTTCGGAGTAATTGGCAGAGGCGGTTGAAGAAGTCACGTCGTCATTGCCGTATATAAGCATTGACTCAAGCCTTGCCGCACTTGTTTTGCCGGATTGGTGGGAGCCTGAGTATTTTCTAACCCCCTTTGCCTTTGTAAAAAGGTATCTATTCGAGTTGATCTTGTCTTTTTCCATTTCTGTTCATTCCTTTCGGTTTGCCTGCTTTGGTTCTCAAAACACTCAATCCCTTTTTAGTTTTTATTTCTGAATTCCCTGATGATGCTATCTGCCATCTGGTCAATCATCTTCGCTTCATCTTCATCAATCGAATGAGATTGAAGAAATTCATCAATGTCCGAGTATTTGACAAGGGTTACCCGTGAGTTTGGCCTTGAAAACTTAAGCCCCTTTTTAAACCAGGTCCTGAATGTTTTCGGTGTCGTGTTTGCATACTTTGCCGCTTGCTTAACTTTTCCCCATCCTTCCATCTGATTCCTCCTATTCTCTCTTATTCAGGTTGTCTGTTTGAACTTTGAAAATAAAAAAGCCGGAATAAGGAATCGATAACTGATATTTCCTTAATCCGGCTGGCTGGCTTTGGCTTGCGGCTATTGGCTGGCTTGCTGGTTTACTCTCAGTTGACACAAATTGTTTGTTTGGAGGTCTGCTTAAGGACATATTTACCCTCCTTTTCAATTCCTTCGTCATTGTGTTGGATTATAGGTATAGTTATGGGACCGGTCCCATAAATAACAATTCGTTTACCGTCGGTAAAAACCCTTTGGTTCGTGATTTTATACATATCATCATCTCCTCTTGGCAGTGGCTTATTGTCAGTAAAACCTCCTTGCTGTGTGATGTTATCCATAGTTTTTCCTTTTCCGAATGGCTTGCCTTTGTCAATTTCGCTCACTGTGTCCTCCTTTTTTGGCTTGACTTTGAGGCCTTTCCCGAATAAAAAAGAAAAAGCCTGCTCAGGTCACGCTTGTTTTAGATTTTGCCTCTTATGTGCTGCCCACATGTAAGAGGCGCTTTTATTTTTAAGACATACTTTTTACAAAGCCTTTCATTTTGTGATGTTCTTTCAGCTCGTTTATTAAATGGTTCGGGCATCCACACCCCCTTAGGTATTCTGCGATTTTATTCAAAAATAGAGTACCTCTTAGAAAATGTGAAACTGCACCGCCAGAGAGCTTATATCCTAAAGCACGATTAACATCCGACTGTTTTATCCCATTCCTGAGCATCCAGACTTTAATCTCAGTTCCGGGATTACATGACACACTTGCTGCCAATTTTGACCTCCTCTCCAAATTATATTTGTCATTGAATATTAAAAATGCTTGTGCTACCAATATTTCAAAGATCAAATATATGATGTAGTGTTATTACGCCATGAAACTTTTGTTCTGTCAAGTTTTTTTACCACAAATTAATTGAATATTAGAGGTACTTAATGGCAATTAGTCTCCAATTCATTAGGAATGTAAGAACAAAGTTCAACCTTACTCAAGAAGAGTTCGGAAAAAAAATCGGTTACTCAAGATCATACGTAAGGGATATTGAGCTTGGGAAGGTTCAACCATCAAGACTTTTTCTTGAAAAAATCAGTAATGAATTCCATGTCTCTATCGATTCGCTATTATCGTTCGACCCCATACTAAACGCTATTGAATTATCAATTGATCCTATATTGAACGCTATTGATAGGAGCCGTGGGCATGAAAACCCCAACATTCCATTCTTGATGGGCTTTACACAAGAAGAACTTGATTCCATTGAAGAACATCTTAAAATTATTCTCGATGGAAGAGATACACGCTTTATTGATGCTTCAGAGCTGAAAACTAAAAATCAGTTATATGAGAAAATAACGGGTATTAATGGTAATATTACAATATTGAGGAAAGCCCTTTCCACAATATTGATAAACAGTGAAAATGAAATAATGATCGTTATTAAAGCATTGTCATTATCAAAGATATCAGCCGGCCATGTCCGCGATATTTTCAAAACCATGGATGATGCATGGAAAATGAGAAAAGAAGGTGAAGAAGTAATTGTAAATCATGCTAAGCCAAAATCCTGTTTAATATTAATCGATTTTCCTAGCTTTCTGGAGAAGAATCATTCAAAGATCGGATACTATGCAATACCGATCTATCCAAACTTTCTTCAAAAGAAGGATATAATTGTCAAAGAACAAATCTATAGAAAAAATACTATACTTCCTGGTTCATAGCGGCATTTGCTTCCATTGTTCCAGGCTCCAAGCCTCTGATATCTTTTTTTTCAGACACATCCGCATTTTTATACCTCAACCGATCAGTTATATATCCCGCAAGCTGCAAAAGGTTATCCCTGATTTTTTCAGCTTGCGGATAATTTTCGGTCCCCAATTCTGAAATGACCAGGTTCACCTTTTTCAAATGTTTTTTGACCTGTTCAAGTGCATAATTGCTGCATCCAAACATACCCTGCTTTACAGATTCATAGGTCCTTGATGCTTCTTTTAGGCAATGCTCAGGGCTCTTTCTATATATCAACCCAAGCTCATTAATTTCTTGTTCCTGCTTTTCAATATACATTTCAACAATCATGTTGAGCCCATATCTGTACTCATCGCTATTTTTCCATTCTTTGCCAAATTTATGGCTGAGGTCCGCACTCTCAAGTAAAGCGCCAAAGGCCCTTAATGCCCAATTGTGGCTTATCATTTCTTCTTGAAAATTACCGAGTTCATATTCGGTGAAATCCTGGAATTCCGTTACCTCATCATCTGAATTTTCGATTTCTTTTTGTTTTTCTTCCATGGTCATGCCTCCTTTGTTTTCGAGATATGCTTTCATACAAATGACATTTGAGCCTGATTTAATGTGTGACCTCATATTGTGACCTTTTCCCTGTTGAAAGCCGGAAACCGTTCAATCATGATTGATGATTTAACGGTTATCCGTCTGTCAAGGCCTTCCAAACCGTATACAGTGAATCCCGCATCTGATATGCTTCCGCTTCACTGGTTGATAATTCCTTGAAGATGTCGAAATACGTCCGGCTGCAGAATTTACAAAATGAATCCGCTTCAGACTTTGTAAGCTCAACCGTTAAAATGATCTTGTCCATATGACCTCCATGAATGCTTGTCGATAAAGGACTATAGCGCTGAGCAAAATTCACCCGCCTGAGCTGATGTAAAAGAAACCTTTGAATGACAAGATCGTGTAAACGTAACAATCATTAATTTGTTTTTCCCGCTATCCCGCCCTGATTATAAAAAATTCACCCGCCCGTCCCG
>JAHIVH010000009.1 GCA_018816735.1 Pseudomonadota bacterium
TCACGCCAAATATTCTGGGACTTAGCATTTATAGAAGACTGCCAGAGTTCCATTAGGATATTTGTTATTTTCTGATTAAATTCTTTGCTTATTAATTGTCGGTCAGAATTGACCATGGCCTCGCACAACAGATGCGTATTACGGTGGCAGATATCGTCTTTTGCTTCCAATATTTTATTGAAAAAGGTCTCTGGATAATCTATCAGACCAACAAAAAGTAGAAGAGGTTCATGGAGATACTCATTGTGAAGATTCCTATGCAAATCTTCCCATATGCCTTCTCTTCTTTGCTCATCACTCCACAAATTCGCAAGTTTCCTAGCAAATCCGTATTCAAAAAAAGCCAAATGCCTTGGCATTATAATATGTTGGCCCTTTTTTGTTCTAACAGTGATTAACACACCGCCTGTAATCCAAAAGTCAAGCAATTGATTTAAATATACTGCAAATGATTTTGGAAGGTGTTCTTCGAGCAGTTGTTTCGTTGGGTCACCCTTTATGCTGCCGAAAAGAACCCTATGTAGTGCCTGAACGAAAACCCGTAATTTTCAGGCTGATAGGGCAAAAATATCGGAAAAACCCTGCTGGGAAATCCGGATTTTCTATTAAAAATTGGGCATGCTTTTTAGGTTTATGCCTCAATTACCTTAATTTCCATAAATTAGACATACCAATCCACATGAAGTAGAAAGAGAGACAAAAAATGAGACTATGCGGCCTGTTTAAGCGGTCTCTTTTGCATTGTTTCCAGTCGCTGTAATTGCTTCAGCCTTTTTTGTTGAAGAACGTGGCCGATGATTTGGATATTTCGTGCGAGGATAGCCAACCCCACATAGCGATCAAATCCTTTTATTCCATGGTCCCGGCACCGATCCAGCCCATGGTTTTCAAGGGCGTTTATGCTGGATTCTACTGCGGAATGCTTTCTCCGGGCCTCACGAAACTCTTCAGAGTTTTCAATCTCCCTGTTGATGGCAGACAACTTGCCCTTACGAGGAAGCACCACCTGGTCTAAGAGCTCTCTCAACTTTTCCTGGTTTTCCGGACTGTGAAAACCTTTGTCAAAACTGCAACTGCCAAGCTCAACAAAGCGTTCCTTCGTTTCTTGAATGATCGGAACCGCAATCTTGTCATCCGTTTCATTCTGCATTACCCGATGGTGCAGAATGAAACCAAATTGATCTTTGACAATGCAAACCCTGAGTCCCAGTTCTTGTGATACACCAGCCTTGCCCTTGCTGATCCACTCAGTATGCTCCTCAAAAATGGAGAAAACTTTTTTATGATGAGCAATACTTTCTCCTTCCACGACTCTTCTGCGAATTTGATCAATCTGCCGTTCAGCATGGGCAATGTACCCTTGGATTTGTCGTATCTTCAGCTGAACAATAATGTCCGCAGACGATAACGCTTCTAAAATGGTTTCTTCGACCTTATTAATGACATCTTCGGCCAAATCAAGATATGTAAGATGGGCTGCAATAATCAATTGTTCCCTTTTGCCTTTCTTTTGCTTATTTTTTGAAGTGGAGCGCTTCGTCAGTTGTGCCTTTCGAAAAAGCTTCTTGGTCTTTTTTAACAGGTAGTCGCTTTTACGCCATCCTGGCAATCCTGCTTGAACACATAGGAAGACAACAGACAGGATTATTTTCCGCATGGCATCCCACAAGAGATTGATGTCTGTCGGGTAGTGAACATCCGTTTCAAGGACAAAAGAATCACAGCTCGCATTCAGCTTTGCATCAGGCTTCATCCCAACAATCTTATGCCCATATTTAACAGCAATCATATTTATTTTATCAAGAATTTCAGGTGTAAAGAGTGATACGTTGTCCTTCAGAGTCTGTAAAGCGTAGCGGAAGTCGTTATTCATGATGCTGTGACCGAGCATCAATCGCAGTGTCAGATGGTTATTGGCGATTTCCATTAATTTATCGTAATCCCAGTTGCAGGACAATCTTAAGGTTCCCAAAACAAGAATTTTCCACAGGTCCATACCTCTTCGTCCGTCATTAGGATTGATTTTGGTGGGAACCAAATCTGTGAGTGCTGCAAAAATCTGTGTACGAATGGCGATGTCACAGTATATCGCTTGCAGGCCAATGAGCAGTTTTGGGATTTCATCGCGAGAGCGGACGTCAAATTCAATGTCACTGATTGCTATCTCACCGAATCTCATTTGGCTTTGGAGTACTTCTCGCATAATATTTTCCTCCGAATCATTGTAAACTTATGATGCATTGATCCATTACTTTAATTTATTTACCTGTATTTCAATTTAATATATACCATTTTTGATTATTTCCGTAAAGGACAAAATGTACTCAAAAAGAATAAATTTGGAAATATTCGGAAGATTATATGTATCGTAACCAGTTGACAAATAAGTAAAAATTAGGGTATCGTTCAGACACTAA
>JAHIVH010000134.1 GCA_018816735.1 Pseudomonadota bacterium
TGGTTATGTTTTTGTTCTAAGAGAAGGAGATTGGATTATACAAAAGAATAGAGTGCCTGATGCTAGTCAAGGGCTGTGTAATTGTTTAGATGAGAAAATAATCTCTATGCCAAATGAGAAAGTTTAATCTTATTTCTTTTTATTAAATTCTCTTTCAATATAGTCGACCAATTCACTTCCTTTTAACTGGGCTGTCGACGGGCCGATTCTTATGTAGAATTCTTCTTCGTTTTGGTTTTTCAGGAAAATCGGTTTTTTGCTTTTGCGACAATCTATTTTTAAGACGCTTTTTTCGTTGATTTTTACAAAATTGAAATCAATTAAGTGAAGGTATTTTTTTCCTATTTTTTCTTTTATAATATTGTTTAAATGGAGGCTGTATTTGTCTTGAGTTTCAAATCTGTCTTTTCCCAATCCAGTGATTTCTCCTTTGTTTGAGACGCCGATTAAAAGTGTTCCACTCTTTGTGTTCAAAAATCCAACGATTGTTTTGAGGACAGAGATTTCCATTCGCTTGTCGATTTCGTTTGTGTGCATGTTTACTCTTAGGGTTGATTTGAATTCTGTTTTGTCGTCTTCGCCTTTTTTGATTAATTCTTCAATATCTCCAATTGTTGCCATTGAAAATAGTTTTGGATTTACTTTTATGAATTTTTCTACGAATTTAGTGAGAATTCCTTTGTTGTATTTCATGTAAACAAAACCGCAGATAGTGGCGATTGTCGCGCCCGCAATTACATACAAGAGGTTATTCATTGCAAAGAGATAATGCTCTTTTTCGAGAGTGTGTCCAAGAGCTATTTTTAATAAATATTTCAGAATTTCTAACGCTGCTCCGAATGCGAGTGCAAAGTTAAATGAATAAGTTAATATTAATGTATAGTTCTTTTTTATTTGATTGTTTGAATAAAGAATTAGCAGAATTAAAAATCCTATTAATCCTACAGAAATTCCAAAGAACAGGGGCGCGACTGCCCAGTGAATTTTGCTTATGAAAAAAGTGGAGGCAACAAATACTATTAAAAACCATTCAAATTCACAAGGGATATTTACTTTGTAACTTTTTACGAAACTAGGAATAAATAAAAGGATGAGGATGAACAGATTTGTTGACATGAGGTGCCATAGTCCGAGGTAGATTGAATTAATTATCGAAAGTATTAGAAGAAACTTCAGAGTGAGAGAAGCATATGCTTGGAGATTTCCTGCGCAGAATTCCTTTATTCCCATTGATATAGAATGATTTCAATCTTTATATTTTTTATCCATATCTATAATTTCTTTTCTGGTTTTTGAAATCGTCTTGAATTTCTTTTATTGTTGTTATTTCTGAAAGGGGCTTGTCTGGTCGTAGTGCGATAAAACGCGGAAAACGAAGAGCGTATTTTGAATCATAGTTTGGAGAAAATTGTATTTCTTGATAGGTCACAGCGACGACGATTTTCGGTTTTATTTTTACTCTTTTTTCGTTTTCTTCTAAAATTAATGGTTTGATTTGGTTGGTAAGTTCTTCGAATGAAACGCCTTGCTCTGATTTTTCTTTGATTCCTGTTCCCATTTTTCCGACTTCGAGGTATTCTCCTTTCCCCCCGCTTTTACAAGATAGAATAAAACTAGAGAACCAGCCAGAGCGTTTTCCTTTTCCGTATTCTGCGCCGGTGATGACTAGGTCGTAATCTTTCTCTTCGGGTTTTAGTTTAAGCATGTGCCCGACTCTTCGTCCTGGTTTGTATTCTGCTTTTAAGTTCTTGAATATGACGCCTTCTTGATTGTCTTTAATTGCTTTGTCGTAGAACTCTGTTACTTTCCCCCCGTCTTCGGTGATTATTTGTTTTGCCACTACAATTTTGTAAGGAGTGTCTTTGACGATTTTCCGAAGGAGTTTGGATCGTTTTTCAAACGGAGTGTCGAGCTCTGATTTTCCATTGTAGTAGAGAATGTCAAAAACATTTATTTCAACAGGCAATTCTTTTTGGAGTTTTTCGATGCCGTATTTTCTTCGGATTCTTTGGCTTATTGCTTGGAAAGGAGTGTATTCTTTTGTTTTTTTGTGGTAACCGACTGCTTCTGAGTCGAGGATAAATGAATCCCCTTTAACGTATTTTTTTACATATTCTACAACTTCTGGGAATTGGTTTGTGACGTTTTCTAAGCTTCTTGTGAAAAGGGCTATTTTGTCGGCGCCTTTGTGGATTAGTAATCTGAAGCCGTCGTATTTGTATTCGACTGCACAGGGTTTTCCGAGTGCTTTGAACGCGCTTTCAATTGTTGCTGTTTTTTGTGCGAGCATGGCTTTGATTGGTTTTCCGACCTGCAGTGAAATGTCTTCCAAACTTTTTATCTTCCCTTTTTTCGCAACTTCAAAAACAATTGCAATGTCATTTGATTTGTCAATTGCTCTCTGGATTATTTCTGAGTTTTCCTTTGTTCTTTCAAAAAACGCTGACGCAAGCGATTCGCGGATTGTGCCCTCGAGAATTCCGATTCTTAAGTCGCCGATGAGTGTTCTGACAAGATATTTTGCTTCGATTGGCGACGCTGATGTCAGGAGCTCTGTTATTAGTCCAAGTTTTTTTCCGACTGTTCCTTTGCCTTCAAGTTCAGGAAGTTTTCTCAAATTCTCTAAAACTTTTTTGGTTGTGAGTGTTTGGTCCTGCAGTGTTGCTTGTTTTTTCCCAGAGATTAGTTTTTCTGCGACTTCTCCCAAATCCCCGATTTTTTTCCATTCTTTTACAACAGAATCCCCTTCTATTCCTGTTGCTTTTGAAATTGCTTTTATTACCAGCTGATTCGAGATTCCAATTCTTCTCTCGTCGTATTCTGGATAAATGTCTCCGAGCAAAAGATATAAAATTTCTTTGTCTTCTTTGGCTAAATCTTTTAAAAAATTAGAAAGAATATCCATTTTCTCGAGGCGTTTTGTTGTCGAGGAAATTGCTTCATAAAGTTGCGCGAGTTTGAGGTAGTTCATTTTCCATTAAAGAATCAGATGTTTTTAAGGGTTCTCAATAGTTTTAAATAATCTGAGTGCTTTGTTAATCATGGATCTTAGGGTAGAGCACAACCGTATTTTCGATCGGTCGTCTGTCCAAACAGAAGAATGCGAGGACGAAAACGAGGAGTTCGAAGATAACTAAGTTTTTAAACTATTTTTTCTTTTTTTGATTTATGTCTGAAAAAGATAAGGGAATCAATCCTCTTTTAAATATTTTTAGAACAGAATGGATTTATTTAGGCGAGCGTAGAAAGTTTTTTGTTTTGTCTACAGGACTTTTTTTAATTGCAGGATTAATCACTTTGATGAATCCTTTGGTTATTGGTTTGATTTTTAATTCTATTCAAGAAAGTATTACTTCTGACGCAGAATTGAAAAAGTTAATTTCAATGATTTTTCTCTTGTTAGGTCTGAATGTTGGTTTTCAGATTTTTCATTGTTCTGGACGTATCTTGGAAGAGCTTACTGGATTTCATGTCCATCGACACTATACAAATGAAAAAATAAGACGTATTCTGGAGCTTCCTGTAAAATGGCATAAAGACAATCATTCAGGAGACACTATCGACAAATTGAACCGTGCAAGAAATTCTGTAAAGTCTGTTTCTTCTTCTTTAATCTTCCAAGTAA
>JAHIVH010000087.1 GCA_018816735.1 Pseudomonadota bacterium
CAGTTTATTTCTCCCTGGACACCTTTTTTGAGCTTGTTTTGTATGCTCTCGATGTATTCAGAAATATTTTCCTGTCTTTTTTGGTACGCTGTTTTTGGGCTGTCGCTATTTTTTACTTCTTTCATCGGGCCTCCTTTTTTTTCTTTGTCTTTAAGTACAGCTTCGCTCTTTTTTTATTAAAAGCCAAGTTGTTATTGAATTCATTGGCAAAAAATATACTAATATTTCATAATCTGATTTGTTCGCCATTCGAGGATCAGTTCCGTATCACTTTCCCAAACGCCATCAATTTTCTTAGCAGGAAAATCTTTTTCTTTGATCCAGCGGTAAATTATTTTCCATGAACGCCCGACAAATCCGGTAATTTCTTTACTACCTGTTAACATCCTCTTTTGCGTCATGACTACCTCCTCATCCAATTCGATTTTATCACTCGCGGTTTTTCGTTTTCCTGTTTTTCACTCTGATTATTGCTGATACTCATCTCAAGGCTATCCCAGTCCGTCAGTGCAAGCCCGGACCGAAGCGCTGCCGCATATGAATACACAAAGCAATCAAGCGCTTCATTCCGGCTTCTCATTTTCACCCACTCCAGTTTGGGAAAGCCTTTGATATATCTTGTGATTTGTTTTTCTGCCGTTAATTGAATAAAAAAGTCATCCTGTAACCCGACCGGAAAATGAATAAATCCAGGCCCAGGCTCTGGAATTCTTAACCGACTGTATATGGTGCTTTTCGCCGTATCCGTTCCAACCGGCCAGAGCTGAACGCCTTTTTTGATTTTGGCACCATTGTATGTGACATCTTGTAATGTGGGTCTTCCAACGACCGGTTTTCCTGATTGGGAACTTCCTTTAACCGCAATTACCCGTGGCGCTCGTAACCGGCAATAGTTATACACTTCCTGCGTGTAATGACCGCCGGAGTCAATTGCAGCTGATATGATATTCAATTTCATTCCGGATGCATGGTCAAAACTTCGATTTAACATCGCATCAAGCTCTTTCCACACTTGGTGTTGCCCTGGGTCCCCGTATATTTCACCCCAATATATAATCCATGTTTCTTCGCCCCGGCCCCAGGCCTGGATGATCACTGCCAGCCGGTTATCCTGGACATCCACTCCGGCTGACAGAATCAATCCTTTTTCAGGAACGGTTAGAATTTGATACGGCTCTGACCTGGCCTTCAACTCGGCCCAGTCCGGCTGATCACCTTGCTCCTCCCATGTCTGGCCGAGAGTCGTATTGACAAAGGTTCTCAACCTTTCAGGATCATCCTTTGATTCCAGAAATTCAGCGGCAATTTTCGCCCATGTGGCGTTTGGTGCAAATGAATATCCGGCCCATATAAAAAATCCGGCATGACTATTAAAATTTTCGGTTGCGCGCCATTCCCCACGTTCGATCATCCAGCGCTTTTTCGAGTGCGGGATTAAATTTTTACAGGCTTTACACTCAAGTGCCGCTTTTTCCGGTTCATTTTTGGGCCATTTGATCTGATTGAAATCGATCGTTTGAAATTCATTACAAAAAGGACACGGCACAAAATAAAACCGCTTGTCGCTCTCGTTAAAACTCTTTTCCACCCGGGACATTTCTTTGGTGGTTGGCGTACTGCCGATGGCTATTTTCTTGTCCCAGAACCATTCAGCCCGTTTGGTTCCAAGCTTGATCTGGTCACCTTCCTGACCTGCAGTCGGGGGATACCCGTCCACTTCATCGAAAAGGACAATCGGAACGGATATTCTTCGAAATCCTCTGGCAGAATTGGCGCCGACCAGGGATAAAAAGCCTCCCGGATATGACTTTTTGAGGATCGTATTTGAACTGTCCCGGCTTTTTGCCTCAGCTACAAGCCCTTGAAGCACAGGGGTGTCCCGCAGCATGGGGGCAAGTTCTTCTTTTGAATAGCCCTGGGCGTCTTCAACAGTCGGTTGGACCATCAGGATCGATTTCGGGTCATGGTGAATGTGGTACCCTTCCACCTGATTCAGGATTTTCGTATATCCGACCCTTGCACTCTTCATCATGGTGATCTTTTCAACCCGCAAATCCGTAAACGCATCCAAAATATCCTTCTGGTATGGCAATGTTTTCCATTTCCCTGGCTCATGGGCCGATTCC
>JAHIVH010000088.1 GCA_018816735.1 Pseudomonadota bacterium
GAAGAGGCAAGAAAAGCTGAAGAAGCCCGCAAGGCCGAGGAAGCAAGGAAAGCCGAAGAGGCAAGAAAAGCTGAAGAAGCCCGCAAGGCCGAGGAAGCAAGGAAAGCCGAAGAGGCAAGAAAAGCTGAAGAAGCCCGCAAGATAGAAGAAGCCCGAATTGCCGAGCAGGAAATGTTTACACTCAAACCGCTCAATAAACAAATGAAAGCTGCCATTACCGGACTTTTGGCCCTTGTCCTGATCGTGGCTATCGTGAGCTATTCAAATACCAAAAATTATTATGTGAAAGATAATGGGTTTGCTGTTGAAATCTGGCAGGGTACATTTTCACCATTAAACGCTGAAATGATCATCAAGCTGCCGGGTGCCAAAGCGCCTGAAGCCATAAAGGATGTATACACCAGGGACGAGGCGCTCTTGATCGCTTACACCTATTACCTTAAAAAAGCCAATGAACTGAGTCAGGTTCAGGGAATTCCAAATATTGAAAGAGTCAAGGCCTATCTTCTCAGGGCAAAGTCCGTATCCACCCATAAGGAACAACGCAAACTGATATACGACAAGCTGGCCCTGATTGATGCCACCGTCCAATCCTTCAAAGACTCAATCGTCGGCAAAAAATCAGAGAAGGAAAAATCCGTATCAAAAACGGAAAAAAAACCGGCCCCTGAAAATCAGCCGGCCCTTGAAAAAAAACCGGCAAACGGGGGGCATGCTGAAAAGAAACCGGCAAGCCATTAATTTTCACTTTCTGAAATCATTTTTTACAATAAAGCGGGTACAAATTTCCTTGTACCCGCTTTTTTTTATATCCCCCAAAAGACTTGTGTTTAAAAACAAAATCCGGTAGATAAGTAAAAAAATCGGGGCTAAAAAGGTCTGAATTTTAACTGCCCGCTAAAGGGGCTTTAAAAAATCGGTTCTGGCCCAAAGAACCAGGTACTTTGGAACCTAAGCATGACAGCATATTTCATCAGGCGAATTCTTTTGATCATTCCGACATTCCTGGGAATTACCATGATGGTTTTTATCATCACCCGGTTTGTGCCAGGCGGACCCATCGAGCGAATCATTGCTGAATATCAGACCAGGAGCTTAGGTGCGGGCGCCATCGGTTCCATGTCCGGGAACCCCTCTCAACCGCTTTCAGATGAACAGATTGAGACGCTTAAAAAATACTATGGGTTTGATAAACCGGTTCTTTTAAGCTACGTTATATGGCTTGGCAAGGTACTTACAGGCAACCTGGGTGTTTCCACACGATATTATGATCCGGTATGGCAGATGATCAAGGAACGGATTCCGATATCCCTTTATTTTGGCCTGATCTCAATGTTTCTTGTATATGGCATCTGCATCCCCTTAGGATTAGCAAAAGCGATCCGGCATAAAAGCACCTTTGACAATATCTCGTCTGTGGTCGTATTCACCGGCTATGCCATTCCCGGATGGGTGGTGGGTCTTTTTCTTCTGATTATTTTTGCATCCCGGCTGGAGTGGCTTCCGCTGGGAGGCATTGTCAGCGATACATTCGATGAATTGACATTTTCAGGAAAAGCGTTTGACCGTTTCAAGCATGCCATTCTTCCTGTCACCGCATATGTTTCCGGATCGTTTGCCGTATTGACCTTGCTTATGAAAAATACACTCATGGAAAATCTGGCATCAGACTATGTGAGAACCGCTATTGCAAAAGGCCTTCCTTTCCGAAAAGCGGTGTTCCGGCATGCATTGAGAAACAGCCTGATTCCGATTGCCACCAGCTTCGGCAATCACTTGTCCATCATCCTTACAGGATCATTTCTGATAGAAAAAGTATTCAATATAAATGGTATGGGGCTTTTGGGATATGAATCGGTCGTTGAAAGGGATTATCCTGTTGTCATGGGCGTTCTGGTTGTATCTTCCCTTCTTTTTTTGGTAGGAAACATTCTATCGGATATTTGCGTGGCTCTCGTTGACCCCAGAGTGCAATTTGAGTAACAAAACATGAAAATTACACCGGTTACGCTAAAAAAAATAAAACGGTTTCAATCCATCAAACGCGGGTATTACTCCCTCATCATCATTGCCACGTTTATCATTCTCTCCCTTTTTGCAGAAGTATTCATCAACAGCCGGGCGCTTATAGTAAAATACAACGGCAGCTATTACTTCCCGACATACAGGGCAATGATTCCGGGAAATGTATTTGATCTTGGTTATGATTATGAAACCAACTACCGGGCACTGCAAAAACAGTTTGAAAATGATCCGTCCGGCAATTTTGTTCTGATGCCCCTGATACCCTATAACCCTTTTGAAAATGACCTCAGGGAAGATACGTATCCCCCGTTCCCGCCATCCCTTTTGGAAAAGCATTATCTGGGGACAGACACGATAGGCAGGGACATTGCGGCAAGACTGACATACGGCTTTCGAATAGCGATTTTCTTTTCCCTGGCACTTCTTGCCATTACTTATGGAATAGGGATCAGCCTGGGATGCCTTATGGGATATCTGGGCGGCAGATTCGATCTTTTTTTCCAGCGAATCATCGAAATCTGGACCAATGTTCCGGTCCTGTTTGTGATTATTATCATTTCGTCCATTATCGTGCCGAACCCGGTAATTCTTCTGCTGATTATGGCTTTTTTCGGATGGACCTCGATTACGTGGATCATGCGCACCATGACATACAAGGAAAAAGCCAGAGAATATATTCTGGCCTCAAAAGCCTTGGGGGCAACGGATGTGAGAATTATCTTCAAACATATTATTCCCAATACAATTGCCATCATTGTCACCTTTGCGCCGTTTACGATTGCGTCCGGCATCGTGGCACTCACTTCTCTTGATTATCTGGGTTTCGGGCTGCCGGCGCCTACGCCAAGCTGGGGCGATCTCTTGCAGCAGGGATGGTCCAATATGGATGCGCTTTGGATTGCAGGTTCAGTCATCGGTGCATTGATCGTCACCCTTTTGACCGTCACCTTTGTGGGAGAAGCGGTGAGAGAGGCATTTGATCCCAAAATGTATACCATTTATGAATAAACCCAAAAAAAGGAACGTCTCCATGAAACGCATTCAAGCATACGCTTTCTTCATTTTTACCATCATATTCGCGGCTATTTCATACATACCGAACCTTTTTGCAGAACCCACACTTCCCCAGGATATCGTATGGCTCTCCAATAGTGAAGACCCGGCCTTTTCAGATGAATCCGCAAAAAACGGCGGGGTGTTCCGTACAGCCATTTTCACATTCCCTCTGACCTTCAGAACCGTTGGGCCTGATTCAAACTCCAGTTTCAGGGGAGCCATCCTGGGAAATCAGCTGGGCCTCATCGGTATACATCCCAATACGGAAAACATCATTCCTGAACTGGCCACCCACTGGGCATTTGATAAAGATAAAAAGATCATGTACTTCAAATTGGATAAAAACGCCCGGTGGTCGGACGGCAAACCGGTCACTGCAGATGATTTTGCATTCACCCTCGAATTCATGAGGTCCAAGCATATTGTTGCCCCCTGGTATAATGATTATTACACCCAGGAGATCGACAAAGTGATTGTCTATGACGACCACACGCTTGCTGTGGTTGCTACCAAGGCCCAGCCGGACCTCCATTTAAGGGTCGGGCTGAATCCCACGCCCAGGCATTTTTTCAGCACGATTGATGAAACGTTTGTCAAAAAATATAACTGGCAGATTGAACCCAATACCGGGCCTTATCAGATCGCCGACTTTCAAAAAGGAAAATATGTTAAATTCAAACGGAAAAAAGACTGGTGGGCAAAAGACAACCGTTATTTCAAAAATCGCTTTAATGTAGATACAGTTATCTATTCAGTGGTCAGAGACATGACCGTCATGTGGGAGTATTTCAAAAAAGGGGAAATCGATGTTTTTAGCGTAACCATGCCCAAATACTGGCATATCAAAACCCAAATTCCCATTTTTGAAAACGGGTATGCGGAAAAAATCTGGTTCTTTAACGATACCCAGCAATCCGCCCAGGGACTGTGGCTCAACCAGGACAAGGACATTTTCAGGGACAGGAATCTCCGGTATGCATTTGCCCATGCCATGAATATTGAAAAAGTCATCGATCAGGTCTTGAGAAATGATTATTTCAGGCTGGAGCAAGGTTTTGTCGGATATGGCAGATATTCGAACACGGCAATCAAGGCCAGACGGTTCGATCTTGAAAAAGTGGCTCAGTACATGACAAAATCCGGCTGGAAACGGGGCGCAGACGGTATCTGGGAGAAAAATGGAACCCGTTTTTCCGTTGAGGTGAGTTACAGTATTGACGAGCATACGGAAAGGCTGGTTGTCCTGAAAGAAGAAGCCAAAAAAGCAGGTATTGAATTGAGGCTTCAGAAACTCGATTCATCTGCTGCTTACAAAAAAGTCATTGAAAAAAAACATGATGTGGCCTGGATGGGCTGGAGCACTTCCTTAAGGCCCCAGTACTGGGAACACTTTCATTCTGTAAATGCCCACAAGCCGCAGACCAACAACATCACCAACACGGATGACCCTGAAATGGACAAGCTGATTGATGCCTACAGAAATTCCCTTGATGAAGACGAGCGGATTTCCCTTTCCCTTAAAATCCAGGAAAAAATTCACGAGATCGGCGCGTTTGTCCCCACATTCATGGTGCCGTATACCAGAGAGGCTTACTGGCGGTGGTGGCAGCTTCCCAAGGTAGCCGGCACCAAAATGTCAGACAGTCTGTTCGACCCGTTCGGAAGCAGCACAGGCGGCCTTTTCTGGTATGATCAAGCCCGTTACGAAGAAACCCAAAAAGCCATGAAAGACGGGAAACCGTTTCCGCCGGTAACGATTATCGACAAAACGTATGAGCCCAAATAAATGTATATGGAAAAAACAATGGCAAATCAGGAAGCGCCTATTCTTTTCATAAAGCATCTTGTAACGGCATTTGACACCGAACAGGGGATGCTTCGCGCTGTGGATGACATAAGCTTTGCGCTTAAAAAAGGAACAACGTTAGGCATCGTGGGAGAGTCCGGCTGCGGGAAGAGCGTAACCGCTCTCTCCATTATCAGACTCCTCCCCAGGCCGGTTGGCCGTATTGAAAGCGGAAACATTATTTTTAAGGGAACCGATATCCTTCTTCTTCCCTCTGAAAAACTCCATGAAATCAGAGGAAACCGGATTTCCATGATCTTTCAGGAGCCGATGACGGCCTTGAATCCGGTATATAAAATCAGCCGCCAACTGGGTGAAATTTATCACCTTCATTTTTCCGATATGGATAAAAAACAAATTTTCAAGGCATCCATCGATATGCTGAACAAGGTCGGAATTCCGGATCCCTCAAGATGCCTGAACAGTTACCCGCATCAGATTTCAGGTGGCATGAGGCAGCGCGTCATGATTGCCATGGCCCTTGCCTGTGAACCGGATATTCTCATCGCAGATGAGCCCACAACCGCACTCGATGTGACGATACAGGCGCAAATCCTTGAACTGATGAAAAACCTGCAACAGGAAACAGGCATGGCCATCATTTTCATCACCCATGATCTGGGTGTGATCGCAGAAATCTGTCATGAGGTGGTTGTCATGTATGCCGGGAAAATTGTTGAACAGGCAATGTCCGAAGACCTGTTCAAGACCCCCTCACATCCCTACACCCAGGGACTGCTATCCTCCATCCCCAGGCTCGAAAACAAACGAAAGGCAACACTTCCCATCATCAGGGGAATGGTGCCAAGCCTTTCTGAAATGCCTTCCGGATGCCGGTTCCAAAACCGGTGCCCTTTGAAAATGAGTATCTGTGAGACCGTCTCACCGGCGATGACAACACTTTCCGACACCCACCATGCAAGCTGTTACCGGCTGGAAGGGAGGAAATAGACGGATGATGCCAGATCAGAGCAACCCGGCCGCCCCTATTCTTTCGGTCAACACCCTTAAAATGCACTTTCCTGTTTCCGGGGGCATTTTAAGAAGAACCAAAGGAAAAATTTATGCGGTTGACGGGATATCATTCACCGTTAAAAAAGGTGACACAATGGGTCTTGTTGGTGAATCCGGCTGTGGCAAAACAACCGCCGGAAGAACGATTTTAAGACTCTATAAACCCACATCAGGTGATGTGATTTTCGAAGGAAAAAATCTCTCCCGACTCCCAAAAGAAGATTTAAGAAAAACCAGGCAGCACATGCAGATGATTTTTCAGGACCCCTTTGAATCTTTAAATGCCAGGCAGACCATTCTTGAAATTCTGGAAGAGCCATTTATCATTCACAACATCGGCAGCCCACAGGAAAGAAGCGTTGCCGTATTCAAACTTCTTGAGAAGGTAGGCCTTCCAAAATCGGCAGCCGGTCTTTTTCCTCATGAATTCAGTGGCGGCCAGAGACAGCGCATAGGTATCGCACGGGCCATTGCACTGAATCCCCGGATGATTGTTTGTGACGAGCCGGTATCAGCACTTGATGTATCCATTCAGTCCCAGATATTAAATCTCCTCCTTGACCTTCAGAAAGATATGGGACTGACTTATGTTTTCATCTCCCATGACCTGGCTGTGGTCAAACACATGTCCGATACCATTGCCGTCATGTATCTGGGAAAAATCGTCGAACACGCGGATGCGGATCTGATCTACCGGAATCCGCTTCATCCCTATACAAAAGCCCTGATATCGGCCATTCCTGTTCCTGACCCTGCTTTTAAACGAAAACGAATCATCCTTTCAGGAGACGTACCCTCCCCTGCCAGTCCCCCTGAAGGCTGCCGGTTCCACACCAGATGTCCAATCACAATTGATCGTTGCAGGATAGAAGAACCGGAATTAACAGCCCACAATGAAAACCCGAATCATCTCGTGGCCTGTCATAGATCATCTGAAAATCCTGAACGATTATGAGATTGATCATTCCTGTTATGAAAAAAGCAGCACGGTCCAGCCATAACGACCCCCGGGCCATTTGGTTTTTGCCACCGTTATATATCAAATATCATTTAGACGGGATTCGTATCCGCTGAACCGCTATAAGAGAAATGAAACTGAAAACAGCGCCGCAGAAAAAAGGAATTCTATAATCCATCATCCACAGCATGCCGCCAAGTGCAGGGAAAAAAACAGCGGCGATGTGATTGATGGCAAAACCGACCGACATGCTGGGGGCTATGTCCCGGGGGTCGGCCACTTTCTGAAAGTAGGTCCGGATGGCAATGGCAAAATTGAAGAATATATGATCTGCAATATAAAGAATGGCAACAATAATTTTTGAGTCTACCATGCCATACCCGATAAAAATAATGATCAGGCTGAAATATTCCAGGGTGAGCACCTTGCGCTCTCCATAACTCACAATGCATCTGCCGATAAAGGGGCTCAAAAAATAGTTGATAAGATTATTGACCAGAAACAGAATCGTGATTTCCCGAATCGTAAACCCGAATTTTTTTACCAGAAGAAAAACAGCAAACGCAATGAATATCTGGCGGCGTGCGCCTGCCATGAATGTGAGAAAATAAAACAGGCTGTATTTTTTTCTGACAATCATCTGCTTTCTCTGGGGGGCTATATTCTCATCTGCCGGGTTCTGAAAAAGACCCCAGATGCCTACAAGAAGTATCATTCCTCCCACCATGAGAAAAATGGCCTTGTAACTCATGACCGGTGCGATAAAATAGATCAGAATACCGATGCCGATATTGGAGGCTGCCGCCATGCTCCGCTGTTTTCCAAAAACAACCGGAGAGGTCCGGGTGTCAAAATATTGCAAAGTCAGGGATTGGTTGGTTGTTTCATAATAATGGAAGCCAAAACTCATCACAAGCGTCGTCATCATGAGGCCGGAAAAAGACGGGAAAAATCCTGCAAGACCTATCCCTGCACCTAACATCAGAATGGACAATGCAGAAAGGTGATACTCTTTTATAACAAGGAGCAGATAAATGACCAGAAATGTCAGAAGCCCCGGAATTTCCCGGACCGACTGGATAATGCCGATATGCTCCCCCTGCAACCCGATCACGCTCACTGCAAAATTATCAAAAAGCGTCCGCCACGCCTGCAATCCGGCTGTTGCACAAATCGTAAACACTATCAGATAAATGTACATTTTCCTGTTTTTTATCTCTGCCAAATCTGCTCTCCTTGATCTATTTCCCGTGCGATACAGCCATACTTATCCTGAAAAAAAAGACGTTTAAAACATAAAAATCATTCATTGTCGTACATTGGATTGACATATACCGTAAAATCATAATAATATACAACGCTTAAAACACGGCTAAGACTGAACACATACTCCATATCAAGGCGATCTGTGCCTCAACCTTTTATAGGGGACCAGATGGACAGAAATTCCATTTTTAAAAAACTCGTAAACTCTGGCATTCATACCCATGACCAATACAGAGATATGGCATTTTCAAGAAACATCGGACTCCTCACCCAGGAGGAACAGGATCTGCTGGCAAATGTTCGCGTGGGGATTCCAGGCATGGGAGGTGTCGGAGGCCTTCATTTCATTACACTTGTAAGAACCGGCATTGGGAAATTCCATATCTCCGACTTTGATAAATTTGAGGCGGCCAATGTGAACAGGCAATATGGTGCCAGAATTCCTGATTTCGGGCATTCCAAACTGGAAGCCATGAAACGGGAAGCCTTATCCATCAATCCCTATCTGGATATCAAGGCATTCAATGAAGGACTCACCGAAGACAATCTGGATGATTTTCTTGAAGGAGTCGATGTTGTTCTGGATTCCCTGGACTATTTTGAATTTGAAATCAGGAGAAAACTGTTCAACAGAGCCCAGGAAAAAGGTACATATGTGATTACCGCAGGCCCTCTGGGGTTCAGCGCGGCCATGCTCATTTTCTCACCCCATGAAGGCATGACATTTGATGAGTATTTTAATATTTCCGATCGTATGGAACCTGTGGACAAGTACATTTCTTTCGGTATCGGCCTTGCACCGAAAACCACCCATTTTCAATATGTGGATTTTTCAAAAGTCGATGTTGATAAACAGTGCGGGCCGTCCCTGAATATAGCATGCCAGCTCTGTTCAGCAATGGCCGCCACCCAAGCGCTTAAAATCGTATTAAAACGAGGCAGAGTCAAATCCGTTCCGCATTATATTCAGTTTGACCCGTATGTGGGCAAACTCCATACAGGCAAACTCTTCAGGGGCAATCGTCATCCCATACAAAAAATGAAAATAAGCATTGCAAAAAAACTGGTTGAAAACAGAAGAAAACAGCATCATACGGAAATTCCCGAACTTCCCAAGGCAAAACCGTCAAAGGACACGATTCCGGAAGAGGTCATCCGATATTTAATAAAAGCGGGTATTCAGGCGCCATCCGGTGATAATGCCCAGCCATGGAAATTCTCCTATACCGGAAATGCTGTCAATCTCTACATCGATAGAAATGCGGACACCTCTTTTTTTAATGTCAACCAGACCGCATCTTTTATTTCCTGCGGTGCAGTCATTGAAAACATTAAAATCGCAGCCAAAAGCCTGTACCTGGATACGGAAACAGACATTCTTCCTGACCGTAATAATCATGATCTGATCGCCACAATCCGCCTCCTTCATGCTGAATCCAGTGATTCTGTTCTGGCAGATCATATTTTCAGCCGTCAGACCAACAGAAAATTGTTTGGGAAGAAGCCTGTGTCTCCTGTCCTTTTAAAGGAACTTGAAGCTGCTGTTGAACCCTTTTCAGGGGTAAAACTTCACTGTGTTACCGGAAAAGAAAGCCTTAAAAAACTGGGAGACCTGATATTTGATATTGACCGGATAAGAAGTGAGCACCGGCCGCTTCATGAACACCTGCATAAAATGATCCGGTATACACCTGAAGATGCTGAAAACAAAAAAGACGGGCTGCCCCTTAAAAATCTGGAAGCCGGGCTGCCCGGAGAAGCCATCCTCAAAATCACCCGCCCCTGGCCTGTGATGAACATTGCAAACAAGGCAGGCCTGGGAAAAATGATCGCTCATATCTCAAGACAGGGAATATTGAAATCGGGTGGCGCCGCACTTTTAACTGTTTCCGGCACCTTGCCTGAAGATTTTATAAAGGGTGGCAGAGCACTTGAAAACATATGGCTGACCCTCACCAGAAAAGGCCTTTTTGTCCAGCCAATGACGGCCATAACCCTTTTTTGGACCAGGTGGCAGATGGAAGGGGGAAAAAATTTTATTGACGCCCACAAAGAACGTCTCCCCGCTATCTGGGATGCCTATCAAGCGCTTTTCCCGGATGTCACTTTTTCAAAAGATGGCCACATCATGCTGTTTCGCATGGGGTATGGCAAAGGGGTACGCTGCAATACCTACAGGAAGGAAATAGACGCATTGATCCGAAAAAACGCCTGACACAAACAGGATCGGACTTCTTTTTTAAATCAGTCCACGTCTTTCATCAAATGATAAAACCGGTCATTCTTGGGCCAGTACTGTTCTTCAAGGCCCTCTGCAAGGAAAAGGATAAAATCCGGTTTTTCCGTGATCCAGTAGCTCTCCATTTCATCAATAAAGGCGATATAGGGTGTCCGCAAACCATGATAGTCCACTTCATGGCCAATAGGATAAAATAAAAAGCCCATATGTGACAGGGCTTCAAAAAGAAATTTTTCGGAAATCATGCACCAATGCGTAAATCCCATTTTTTTCGTTATCTGATAGATAAGCCTGAACAGGCCATAGACAATTACAGGTCTTTGCCGGCGATCAGGTGTACTTCGAGCAGCAGACCGCCTTTCAAACTTGCCCTGTTCGGCAGATACGCCCCGAAACAGGATGTCCTCTTTTCGTCGCCTGAAATCAGCATGAACGGCAAATCGCGATACTTCGATAATTTTATCCAGAATCGATTTGTCCCCCACGAAAGAGACTTCTTCAATATGCGCCACGGGCAAGCCGATATCAGAATTGAGAATGATTCGCATGGTTGCAATCACATGACCTGTCTCATCATCAATTGCGGCAAAATGAATGGAGAAAGGGTCATATATATCGGATTCATATCCTTCCGGATGATCCTCAGGCTTCTCGAATCCGAACTCCTCCACATAAATTTTGTACCTGAGCTTATAAATCTCTCTTTTTAATGCGTCATCTTCGGCGACCAAAAAACTGACATTACCCAGCTTAAACATGTTTCCCTCCAGTTGAGTGAACCATTACAATTTTTATTTTCCGGAAAATTACTGACCAGCATTATGAAATTATTATATCACTTGCACATGATTAAAAAAGGAAAAAATGAATGGCTCTTTTTCCTGTCCTAAAAAAAGCTGTATCAACGTCAATCTGTTCCTATCAGCATTCACGATAATTACAAGACCAAAATTATATTCATTTAAAGTAAATCATATTATTATATTTCTTAAAATATTCAGATATATTCACCCGATAATATACGCCATTCATATCAGGTGAACACCATTATATCATTTAAAAGCTTGAAATTTTCCATTTAGTATGAGATAAATATTCGAATATCTGAATAAAACCAGCTGCTTTTCAATACCCGGTTTGCATTCACCAATATCACTGCACCCGAACTTACGTTACCTAAAAGGAGCAAGTCTGATGTCTTCCAAGTCACAACGCATTATGGAACCCGAAGTAGTCGAAACACTCGAAGAAGTGTATGCCTATGACAGGCTTTCACTCAAATATCTGATGATACTCCATAATGGGTTTATCGAAACGGTCATCAATGCAAGTCCTGAAAAAGGAAGATTTCTGGAAATCGGATGCGGATCAGGAAGAATTGCGATCGGGATTGCCAAATACACACAGCAGATAAGGCTGGTTGGGATTGATTTATCGGACAGTATGCTGGTCGTTGCAAAAGACAATGCCACGAAAGAAGGCGTAAACCACCGGGTTCATTTTAAATCTGCAGACGCCAAGGAACTGCCGTTCGAGGACAACACATTTGATTCTGTCTTTTGCCACAATATGCTTCATCACCTCCATGACCCTGCACCTGTGCTTCGGGAAATGGCACGCGTAGTCAAAAAAGATGGCGCATTACTTATAAGGGATTTGGTCAGAAAATCCCGATTCATGGCCAAACTCCATGTCGGTATTTTTGGTCTCACATACAACAAGTTGATGAAAAAAGAATATTATGATTCAATTGTTGCTGCTTTTTCAAAAAAAGAATTTGAGAATTTTAAAGAACTGCTTGGCATGGAAGGACTGAATCGAACCAGCCAGTTTATCACGCACCAGGGGATTGAAAAGCCATCTGAACGCAAGCGCAATGACTATGTATCTATCCCCACCCCTTTTGTTAAAAATATGCTTAAAAAAATGTATGTATCCAGATATAAATAAACGGAATAAGTAAAAAAAAAGCAACCTTCCTCCACATGCGAAAGAACGCTGCCATATTGTTCTATGTGTGTTTTAAGGCCAATCCTCCCATCATTTTTCTTAACAGACTGAAATCAATTAGTATAAATATTGACAGATCAGATGTGGCATGCAATAACAGCACAAGTATTTTCGTAATCAAAAAACCCGGTCCCCCCTATTTGCCTTAAGAGGGGCCGGATATTTTCGATTCATATTTTCAAACTGTTCCATCATTACAAATATTCAAATACACAAAAAGGGGGGGGAGGCACTTATAAAAATTCATTTGAAATCCGCCAGTAGAATTAAACATTATGCTGGCATGGCACCATTATAACAATCTCGCTTTTCTAACGGTTAAAAGGCAAAGAGGGGAATAATGAAAAAATTATACCGTTTCATTATCATTTTCGTTCTTCTTGGCTTGTGTATCCAGCCGAGACTGCATGCGGAAGACGGAAAGGATCTTTTTGTGACAAAATGCGGTAAATGCCATACCCGGGGGGACGCGCCCGATGTTGCACCCGTCAAATATGCATCCAGTCAATGGAAAAGATTTTTTTCCAGAGACAAACACAAACGAAAAAAAGATATCAGTGGCGAAATTTCACCGGAAGAAATCACGACAATAGAAAAATATCTGACCAACCATGCGGCTGATTCGGATTTGCCAATTGCAGCAGGACTGAGATAAAAAACGGAGGAAAAGATGATGACAAAAAAAACTGTTTTTAGACTATTTTTAATGTCTGTTATGTTCTTCTGGGTATATCCGGTTATGGCCGGTAGTATTCTGGTTGATAAAGATTTATTTGAAAAAATTTACAGACGTCAGATGATCCTTGAGAAAAAACTCGAAAAACTCGAAAATGCAGACCCAGGCAAGAAAACCTCTACAGACTTAACCCAGGAAGAATTTGATGAAATTGCCGACCGGCTGGATATGGTTGAAACCAAGTCGATACTTGATAAAGTAAGAGTCAGCGGAAGCCTTAGAACCCGGTATGACAATTTCAATTTTGAAAAAATTGCACGACTCGACGCTTTTGGTGTGCCGAATCTGAAAGACCAGTATGACGGTGAATCCACCGAAACCTGGTCAAACCGTCTCCGCCTTGATTTAAGGTCAGATGTAACCACAAATATTATTTTTCACGGCCGGTTAAGCTACTTCAAACTCTGGGGTGACCATAATTATGATACAGATGCTGAATTTGACGGTGATGTTCATTCCGCATCGACCTCGGTTTCAGGTGACCTCCACGTGGAACGGGCATATATCGACTATTTTGTTCCCAACACCCCTATTTCCTTCACATTTGGACGGCTTCCCGGCACTGGCGGCCCCCCCACGGAATACAAGGACAATACCACCCGGAAATCCACCTGGCCGATGCTGATGACCAGTACAGAGGCAGATGGCATCATCTTCAACCTGGACTTGGACCAGCTTTTTCATCTCAAAAAAGGAATGTTCCGTATCACCTATAATAAAAATCTCCAGGACTACCTGAAAACCATGTCAGAAAAAGAAGACCGGTCCGATGATACACGTTCAGTAACGGCAGCCTTTGAAATGATGGTGCCCGGTGTCAACAATTCACTGTTCTGGCTAAGTTATGTCAAGGTTTACGATTTGAGAACCGTTCCGGAAAAACTACTCCCAGAAAACCTCAAAATTTTAGACAAGCCACGAAACTCGGGAGATTTTGACGTGTCCACCGCACACCTGCAGTTTGACAATATTTTCAATACGGGTATAGACTGGTTTGGGGCCTATGTGCACAATGAGATCGTCCCGAACAAAGAAGGTACGTTAATAGGAATGGATTTTACCGGTGATAGGCAGACCTTTACGCCAGTTATAGAATTAGGCCTTTTTTCAGACAGTATCAAAGGTAACCTCGGAGAATTCAGGGAAGGCGATGCTTTTTACACGGGCCTCCGTTACACCATCCCGATCCAAGCCATCAATTATCCCAAAATCGGGGTCGAATTTAACCGGGGATCAAAATATTTCATGGGCGGCATCCTGATATCTGAAGGTGGTGAAATCACCAACAAACTAGGCATTTACGGTGATGCGTATGAAGCGTATTATATCCAGCCCATTAATCAAAAACACATGTATCTGAGATTGGGCGCCATTTATATTGAACACAACTATTACAACCCCAACCTGTTTTTCGGCACGCAACCCAAAAGCGACATGACCGAATTGAATATCTATACGCTGGTTGATGTCAGATTCTGATATTGTGCGGTTTGTTGCTGAAAAACGAGAATTCACTATTTCAAAGGACGGGTACATGCCCGTCCTTTTCATTAAACCGGATTCCAACCGTTATCAGCTGGCAAAAAAGGAATGTTTTCACATTGGCTCACTTAAAGATTTAATTTTTTGCAAGAATATTATATAGTGGCCAATGGCGTTAACATAAATTATCGGATCACATAAAAAATCTGTATCTGGATACGTCAAATGCTCGATTCAGTCCTGATCAGGATGGGGTTCCAAGACTGAAAAAGGTGTTAAACACATAATGTCCACGGTTGAATTGAATTGAATCAAACAAAAAAAATATTCATCGGTTATATTGCCCTCACAACCATTATCATTGCCATAGGTATCCTTTCCTTTCTTCAGAACAGAGAACTGGGTGAAAAAGTAGATTATCTGACAACAGAGGTCTCAACAAAAGTCAAACTGGCAGATGACATCAAGTTCACTATTCTTTCAATGAAAAACTCGGTTGAAAAATTCATCTATCTCAATAAAGAGGAAGATAATATTGAGGCGGAAAAAAATATCTCTAAAGTGATCGAAATTGTGGTACAAGCGGGAACCCGGCTTAAAGGGTTTCCGGAACGTGACATTCTGGCGGAAATCTATAACCTGACAAAGGATTATATAACCAAATACAGAAATGTGGTTATCCGTTACAATTCCAGAAACGACAACAAACGCACCCTGCAGCTTCTGGGTAAAAAAATTCAGAGCAGACTGAACCGGATTCAGAATCCGGAAGAAAATATGGTTAAACTCAACCATGAATTCATGGCCGCACGCATCGAAGTAGAAAGATATATGGCTGAATATAATTTCAGTTTTGCGACAAACGCCAATGTGATCCTTGAACAGATCATGGAATCCCTGGAAGGATATCAACCGGAGGATATTCTTCTTTCCATAGAAGATTTCAAGGACGATTTTGAAGGCCTGGTTCTTGTGACCAATAAAATGGATGAAGAGGTCAAGGAAACCATTTTCCCAATGGCCCCCCAGATTGTTACGCTTGCCAATGATATTTCGAACTCGGCGTGGAAAGAAATGACACAGGCCAGAGACGAAGTTGTAAAAGAAGTATCTTCAGCCAAAAAAATATTTATCCTGATCATTATCATCATCGTGATTATTTTATTCGCTGGCGGCCTGCTCTCCGCATCAAACCAGGAGCTCGCCAAAGCCAAAGAAGTGACAGAGGCCTCTGCAAAATCAAAAAGTGAATTCCTGGCCAATATGAGCCATGAAATCAGAACGCCCATGAATGCCATTATCGGCATGTGCGAACTCGTGAGCGAGACCGACCTGAACACAAAACAAAAACAATATATCAAAGTGATCAACTCATCCTCCCGGTCTCTGCTGGCGCTGATTAACGATATTCTTGATTTCTCAAAAATTGATGCGGGAAAACTTGATTTTGAAAATATCCCCTTTTCGATAAGGGACATTATTGAAGAAGTTTCAGATATGTATATAGAAAAGGTTCAAGAGAAATCTGTTGAATTCATACTGGATATTGCTCCTGATGTGCCACGATGTATCGTTTCTGATCCGTTAAGGTTAAGACAGGTCCTTTCAAACCTCACAACAAACGCATTTAAATTCACTGAAAAAGGTGAAATCTGTGTTTCGGTTGAGGTCATCGATATGCACGATGTGTTTGTCAAACTCAAATTTGGTGTCAGAGATACCGGCATAGGCATCGATGCTGATAAAAAAGATAAACTTTTTAATGCATTTGCCCAGGAAGACGGTTCCACATCAAGGAAATATGGTGGTACAGGTCTTGGGCTCACCATCTGTAAAAAAATTGCGGAAATGATGGGTGGGGAAATCTGGGTCGAAAGTGAGAAAGGAAAAGGAAGCACATTTTTCTTTACAACAGAATTTGAAGTATCCACAGAAGGTGAAGAGCCTGAAACAGAAGCACCAAAAGATCTGTCCCAATTAAAAGTGCTCATCGTGGAAGACAACCCCTCAACCATGATGGTTATCAAACGCTTCGTGGAATCCTTCGGTTTTATAGCCTATATGGCGGACAGTGCAGAGTCCGGTCTTAAAATGCATGAAAAAGCCATTGAAGAACGAAAGCCATTTGGGCTGATTATTATGGATGTTCTGTTACCCGGTATGGATGGTATCACCGCTTCCAAACTGATTAAAACAGATTCAAGGATTTCCCCTCCGCCAATTATTGTCATCAGTGCCATCGGAAGTGACGCTGAGGTGAAACGGTCCCTTGAAGCTGGTGTGGAGAGTTTCCTCATAAAACCGATCAAACAATCCCTTCTTTTTGACACCACGATGGAGGTATTTGGATACAAGAAAAAAGATGACCCCGCGGATAATGCAAAAGAAGAGTCCTGGGAACAGGAATTTGAAAATATTGAGGTACTTCTGGTTGAAGATAATCCCATCAACCAGCTTGTGGCCACCGAAATACTGGAAAAGGTCAATATCCTTGTTGATACGGCAAACAGCGGGCTGGGAGCCATTGAATCCATCAAAGAAAAAACTTACGATCTCGTCCTCATGGATGTGCAAATGCCGGAAATGGATGGACTTGAGGCGACCCGGCTGATTCGGAGCGACAGAACAAATATCAATCTCCCGATTATTGCCATGACCGCCAATGCCATGATCGGTGACCGTGAAAAATGTATTGATGCCGGGATGAATGATTATGTCACAAAACCGATCGATACAAATGAATTGTTTAAAACCATGTCAAAATGGTTAAAACGCACCCAAAAGAAAGAAGATATTGAAGCAATACCGACTAAAATTGTGGAGGTTAAATTGACAGAAGACGAACTGCCGGCACATCTTCCAGGAATCGATATCGAATCCGGTTTAAAGAGAATTGGGGGTAATAAAAAGCTGTTCCGGAAAATTCTTAAGGAATTCCTGAAAACCTATGAAAACGTTGTGATTGAAATCAGAGACTCTTTTCAGGCAAAAGATACAGAACTGCTTGCAAGAACGGTACATACACTCAAAGGAGTGGCAGGCAACTTTTCAGCCATTGAGCTTCAGGAAAAAGCCCTTGAACTCGAAACAGCCATCAAGCAGGGTAAAGACGATGAATTCGATGATCGCCTGAAAACCCTTGAAACCGCTCTTAACAAGGTTCTTGATGCAGCACGAAGCATAGAACCCCCGCCCGCTGTTCAGGACACTCAGGCAGGAACACACCCGGCTGAAAACAAAGAAATTATCACCTCTGAAGTCGCACCATTGATAAACGAACTATATGCCTTGATCAAACAGAGCAATCTAAAAGCAGTTTCTTATCTGGAATCCATCAAAAATGATTTGGCAGGTGGCGGCCTCAATGACAAAATTGAAGCTTTAGATAATCAAATCAATATGTTTGATTTCAATAGCGCCCAGGCCACCCTTCAGGAAATTGCCAAAGGACTAGGAATTACAATCAACACAGGGACAAAATGAGCGATCAAAAGTCTAAAATATTGATTGTAGATGATGCGCCGGCAAATATTAAAGTACTAGGGCAGATTCTAATGGAGGACTATGAAATAAAAGTCGCCCCCAGCGGGTTCAAGGCGCTTGAAATTGCACAATCGCTCGACCCGCCGGATTTGATTCTTCTTGATATTATGATGCCCAAAATGAATGGTTTTGAGGTTTGTGAGAGGCTCAAGGCAAATGCCAGAACAGCAAATATTCCGGTCATTTTTGTCACGACAAAAAGTGAGGAAGGCGATGAAGCCAAAGGGTTTGATCTGGGCGCAGTGGATTATATTCCCAAACCGGTGAGTCCGCCTATTGTCAGGGCAAGGGTAAAGACCCATCTTGCCCTGAAAAAAGCCCAGGAAGAGTTAAAAAATCAAAATCTTTTTCTTGACGAGGAAGTCAGAAAACGAACCAATGAGCTTCTTCAATCCCAGATAGAAATACTTGAAAGACTGGGTATGGCATCTGAGTACAGGGATGAAGATACCGGCCACCATATTCATCGGATGAGCACCTACTGCAAACTGTTGGGCGAATCTGTCGGACTGACACCTGAAATCAATAAAAATTTCACGCTGGCCAGTACCATGCACGATCTTGGGAAAATAGGCATCCCAGATACGATTCTTCACAAACCTGCAAAACTTACAAAAGAAGAATTTGAAATCATGAAAACCCATACGACCATTGGCGCCGGACTTCTTGCCGGAAGTAATTCAAGAATCCTTCAAACCGCTGAAATTATAGCTCTCACGCACCATGAACGTTGGGATGGAACGGGTTATCCAAATAGCCTTTCAGGGGAAGACATACCGCTTGTAGGCAGGATATCAGGAATTGCAGATGTATTTGACGCCCTTATATCAAACCGGCCATACAAAAAAGGATGGCCATTTGAAAAAGCAATTGAGGAAATTGAAAGAAACAGTGGCTCACACTTTGATCCCAGACTGGTGGAAAAATTTTTGAAACTTAAACCAGAGCTGTTAAAAATTGTTCTTCATATAACTTAGGAGTTACTTTTCTAGGACACAGGCATGGAGCGTAAACAAAAACAAACTATTCTGGTCGTTGATGACACACCTACCAATATTAAAATCCTGGGCCAGATTTTGATAGAAGATTATGAAATCAGTATTGCGACCAGCGGGGCTCAGGCCTTGGAAATCATCGCTCAAAACAGGCCTGATCTGATTCTTCTTGATATCATGATGCCTGAAATGGACGGTTACGAGGTATGTGAAAGGGTAAAGGCTGACCGGCATACCCAGAATATTCCGGTAATTTTTGTCACAGCAAAGGACGAGGAAAGCGACGAGGCCAAAGGGTTTGAAATTGGTGCGGTGGATTATATCACCAAACCGGTGAGTCCGCCTGTGGTAAAGGCAAGAGTAAAAACCCATCTCACATTAAAAGCAGCCAAGGAAGATCTGCAGAATCAAAACGCCATTCTGGATCAAAAAATCAAAAATAGACGCATGGAACTCAAGGCATCTCAGCTGGAAGCGGTTGAACGCCTGGGTCTGGCCTCGGAATATCGGGATGAAGAGACAGGCCTTCATATTAAACGAATCAGTGCATATTGCCGGCTTATGGGGATTCATCTCGGCTTTTCAACAGAAGAAAATGAAAATTTTGCCATCGCAAGCACCATGCATGATATCGGTAAAATTGGTATTCCCGATCATCTCATCACGAAACCGGAAAAACTTTCAGAAGAGGAATGGGTCATCATGAAAACCCATACGACCATTGGAGAAGAACTCCTTTCAGGAAGCAGCTCCGAAATTCTTCAGGCAGCAGCCATCATCGCCCACACCCACCATGAAAAATGGGATGGCACCGGTTATCCCAGACGGCTGAAGGGTGAGGAAATTCCTTTGCCTGGAAGGATTGTGTGCATTTGCGACATGTTTGACAATCTTGTTTCAAAAAGACCTTACAAGGATTCATGGTCTATTGAAGATTCCCTTAAAGAAATCAAAAAGGAAAGCGGGACCTGTTTTGACCCTAAACTGGCGGATATTTTTGGAAAATTAGGACCGGAGTTGACAAAAATTCTTGACCTTTTCAAATAGATTCACTCGTTTTTTAAAAATAAAAAGGGGGAATGAGAAACATACCCCCTTAAAATCGTCAGAATATCTGGAAATATTAACGTTTTGAAAACTGGAATCTGGCTCTTGCGCCTTTCTGGCCGTATTTCTTTCTTTCTTTTATCCTTGGGTCTCTTGTAATAAAACCGGCCTTCTTGAGAACGGATCTCAGATCGGGATCAGCCTGAATCAAAGCCTTGGTAATTCCGTGACGGATCGCACCGGCCTGGCCGACAACGCCTCCACCCAAAACCTTGACATTAATATCATAGACATCTGTATTTTTCGTAAGCTCAAGGGGTTCCATCAGAACCTGCTTGGCATAGGCACTGAAATATATATCAACAGGTTTGTTGTTCACGGTTATGTTGCCGCTGCCCGGTTTAAGCCACGTTTTTGCAATACCGCTTTTTCGCTTTCCGGTTGCATAAAATACATTCTCTTTTTCCATAGGATGCTCCAGTTTACTTGATTATATTTCGAGAACTTCGGGTTTCTGCGATGCGTGTGGATGATCCGGACCTGCATAAACCCTCAGTTTCTTGTTCAATTGCCGGCCAAGTTTGTTCTTTGGCAACATTCCCTTAACTGCAAAACGGACAAGATCCTCAGGACGTTTCTCGAGAAGTTTTTCTGCGGTGATTTCCCTGAGCCCACCCGTATAACCGCTATGGCGGTAATATGTTTTCTGGGCCAGTTTTCTTCCTGTAAGGACAATTTTTTCAGCATTGATAACAACAACGGAATCACCGGTATCTGAATGGGGTGTAAACAAAGGATTATGTTTGCCCCTGATGCGGGAGGCGATGACTGTTGCAAGCCTGCCTAAAATCATGCCCTCTGCATCAACCACAACCCACCGGGTCTCTGTATCCGAATTTTTTGCGCTATATGTGTACTTTTTCACTTACCTGCTCCTAACTCACTAAATAATAGAGAAAAAAGAATCTGCACTAATTAATTGAACTGCCTTCTGATGTCAAGCAAAAATAAAAAAACAGCAAAAAAAATTTTAGTGTTTTAATAAATAAAGTTACCCATTAAGAAAACTATTTTGTATAACATGATTTTTCTGACTTGGCCATAAACTTTTTAATCAGAAAAATAATTTACGTCGAAAAAGAAAAAATACAGCGCCCAGAATACAGAAACCCGCCCATACATAATCAAGCGTTATTCTTTCCTTGAGGTAAAATATTGAAAAGGGGACAAAAACAATCAGCGTAATCACTTCCTGAATAATTTTGAGTTGAGCGACAGTCATCACCGAATGGCCAATGCGGTTGGCAGGGACTTGAAGCATATATTCAAAAAGAGCAATGCCCCAGCTTAAAAGTGCGGCGATAATCCATGGTTTCTGGGCCAGATTCCTGAGATGTGCATACCAGGCAAATGTCATGAATACATTACTTGCAAAAAGAAGGAGAACCGTAACAAAATATCGATTCATGATCCCATCCTATCCCGTTTTCTCCACGCGGTTTCGTCCCATTTGCTTTCCCGAATATAATGCCCTGTCTGCCAGTTTAATACATTCATCCACAGCAAGCCCGGCTCGAAATTCAACAACACCGAAACTCATGCTCAGGGACAAGGATTTTTCCTTGAAACTGAACATATGATCTGCCAAAAGCCTCCGTATTGCATCGGTTTTTTGAAATGCCCCATCAACGTGAGTTTCCGGAAGAAGCATGAGAAATTCCTCACCCCCCCAGCGTGAAACGGTATCCTGTTTTCTCAAGTTGTCTTCCAGAATACGGGCAATGGACTCCAGAACAAAATCACCGCAATCATGCCCCCATGTATCATTGAACTGTTTAAAATGATCCACATCACCAATCACAACAGAAAAAGTCCTGCCGCCGCGTTCAACGCGTTCCTTCTCATCATTCAACCGTTTATAGATGGCACGCCTGTTCCACAGCCCAGTCAGGGGATCTGTCAGCGCTGCCTTCTCAAGTTTTTTCAAAGCAATACCCAATGCCTTATTTTTTTCATCAAGCATTCTATTGGTCACTTCAAGCTTTTCTTGATATGATTTGATCTTCAACTGGTTTTCAAGACGAATTGTTAATTCAGACATATTAAATGGTTTTGTGATGTAATCGCCGCCGCCTGCTTCAAAACCATTCACAATATCAGTTGGTTCTGTTCTTGCAGTTATAAAAATAATCGGGATACCCGCTGTTTTCTCATTTTTTTTCAAGGTGCGACACACATGATAGCCATCCATTTCCGGCATAATCACATCAAGAAGAATAATATCCGGCATTTCTTTTTCAAGAAAGGAAATGGCCTGACGCCCGTTTATGGCAAAAGCGCTCTCATGCCCGATCGATTCAATCAACTCCCCAAGCACTCTCAAATTTTCCGGATTATCATCCACGATCAATACAAGTTTGCCTTTTTCCATTTGTTATCCTGAAAGAGAAAAAACAATTTTATGAGTTTACCGGATACCATTTTCCTCAATATCTGTGCTGAGTACAAAATCAGACATGGTTCTCACATCTTCCATGCATTGATATATTCTTTCCATGTCAAAACGATCGGCCATGGCTTTCATCTGCTCGCCTTTTTTTAAAATGGTTCTTATGTCATATTCATTACCGATCTTTATAAGATTGTCCGCAAATTCCCGAATCGCTTTTATTCTGAATGCGCCGCGCATATCTTCCAGTGCAGGAAGAATGTCTGATTTAAATACATCCTCCAACCCGGAAACATTTCTCAAAGACGCAAATCCGTTTTCTTTATATTCTTCAAGCTTATTTTTGCTCTTATCAATTTTTTTAAATGGAATCGTTTTGCATAACTCCGCATAAAGCTGTTCCATAATTACCGGTTTTGCAAGAAATCCGTCAAACAGGTCATCGTCCCTTTCGCCTGTGTCCATAAAATTGACCGAAGCCGTAAGTGCCATAATCGGAATATCCGATGTTTTCTGTCTTGATTTCAATTCTCTTGCAGAAACCCTGCCATCCATCACAGGCATTCTGATGTCCATGATAATCATGGCCGGATGAACTTCTTCCGCCAGAATAATCGCCTCTTCCCCATTTTCAGCAGTATAAACAGTCAAACCGGATTCGGTCAAGACATCCTTTAAAAGACTACGGTTGGACTCCACATCGTCCACGACAAGAATGGTGCTATTTTCAAACCGGACGCTCTTGATATCAAATGCATCCACATCCGCATGAATAATTTTTTCCGAAGACACATCGATCTCTCTTAAAATAAGCGTAAATGTGCTGCCCTGGCCGGGAGTGCTATCAACCTGTATTTCACTATGCATAAGCTCTGCCAGACGTTTGCTTATTGAGAGCCCCAGGCCGGTCCCGCCATACCGTCTGTCACTCTGCCCATACTGCTGTTTAAATGATTCGAAAATAATTTTCTGTTCACTCAAGGGGATGCCGATACCTGTATCCTGAACGGAAATGATAAGGTCGACTTTGGAGTGGTTCCGGTTTTTGAACAGCCTGTCAGCCGAAAGCCTGATAAACCCTTTATCGGTAAACTTGACCGCATTTCCCACCAGATTAAGAAGAATTTGCCTGACCCGTGTTTCGTCAAGGATCAGCGCTTCCGGAAGGTTTTTATTGATGTCTATTTTTAATTCAATCCCCTTCTGCCTGATTTTTAATGCAAATATCTGTTCGATTTCATTTAACAGGTGAAAAGGATTCACTGTCATTAATTGAATTTTCATCATTCCTGATTCAATTTTTGACAAATCGAGGATATCGTTGATCAGCTTCAGGAGGCTGCTTCCGGCTGTTTTGATGGATCTCAGATAACTCTTTGGTTTTTCATCATCAACAATTGCTGTCAAAAGCTCACTTAAACCGATCACAGCGTTTAAGGGGGTTCTGATTTCATGGCTCATATTTGCCAGAAACTCGCTCTTGGCCTTATTCGCCTCTTCCGCCACATCGACGGCTATCTTCAGTTCGTCCTCATAGGCTCGACGCGCCGTAATATCCTCTATTACCGATAGAATAGCCAGTTCATCATCATAGAAAAAAGGAATTGAATTGACACTGGTATGCCTTATTCTCCCATCCTTGTGCTTCATTTGAATCTCAAAATTAACGGCACGGCCTTCTTTCTCCAATACATGAATTAATTTTTCTCTCTCTTCAGGATTGACATAAAAATTTTCAATTGAAAGCTTATGGACTTCTGACCTTGAATAACCCGATAAAGCGGATACTGTGTCATTAAAGGCGAGAAACCTGCCATCAAAGCTGCCGACGACAATAGCAACAGGTGCAAGATTGAAAAGGGTTCTGAATCGCTCCTCGCTTTCTCTGAGCATTATTTCCGCTTTTTTTCGTTCCGTGACATCGCGCGCAACACTTAATACAGCTTTTGTACCCTCATAATCAATCACCCTGGAATTAATTTCCATGGGGATTGCCCGGCCGTCCTTTCCCACGATTTCAATTTCAAAAATCACATAACCGTTTCTGTCAAGCTGATTAAGCTCATCAATAAGGACAGACCGGTCTATGGGTGATACAATTTCAGTCGGTCTTTTCCGGCTGATTTCATCACGGTCATACCCAAGGCGTATGAGGGCAATCCGGTTAACTTCAATAATCCGGCCTTCCATATCATGAATAAAAATAACATCACTGGCTGAATCAAATATCGTTTTGAACTTCAACTCTGACTTTCTGATGCTGTTCAACGCCTCAGCAAGCTTTATCGTTCTGTCCTGAACTTTTTTTTCAAGATCCTCATTAAGATCCTTTATCTCCTCAACCATGTCCTTTCGGGTTTTTGTCCGCCAGACACCTTCCATCAGCAGATTGAGATGCCTTACGTCATAATCGTAATAGGGTGCCTCCTTGTTTCCGACACCGATAAGCGCCACAATGCGATCATCAATAAATATCGGCACATTCATATGACGGGCCAATGGCACATGCCCCTCAGGAAGTCCTTTGGTATAAGGGGTGTTTTTCCCATAATCATTTGTGATGAACGGTTTGCGCTGCCTGATGGCCTCTCCCCACAAGCCTGTTTTTTCGAGTTCATAAACGGTCTGGGGCTCCATGACCGAGCATTCCTTCATAATGTCCTTTGACCAGGCATAAAGAGTGAGAAGACGGGTATTTTCATCAAAAAAATAAATATACCCGATCGTGCTGTTTGTAATCTTCATGCCTGCGTCCAGGGCGTAATCCATGATTTCATTGGCCGAACACTCCACCATCTGGTTCAGGGCAAGAAGGGTTTTATCGGTCATCTCATCCTGCTTGGACCGGAATTCGTTTTTTTTCTGCTCTGTAATATCTGTCACTACCCCAATGACATATTCCGGATTGTCTGAATTGTCCCTTACCATGGAAACAGCCAGGTTCACCCATATGGTTTGGCCATCTTTTCTGATGAACCGTTTTTCCACAGTAAATGTGGAAATCACATTTTCAAGCAACTGCCTGAACTGGCTCGAATCCGTTTCAAGATCGTCAGGGTGTGTGATCTCCTGGAACGTCATTTTTAAAAGCACTTCGCCATCGTAGCCTGTAATTTGTTGAAAAGGTCTATTCACACGAATGAATCTGCCATCAGGGGATGCCTGAACCATACCGATAGCCGCATGATCAAAGGTATTCCTGAACTGCTGCTCACTCTCCCGCAAGGAGGCCTCAATCGCATTTCGTTTATCAATTTCCTTGAACAGCATGTCATTCAAAACAGACAGTTCATTGGTGCGCTGTTTGACGGATGTTTTTAATTGTCTGTTGAAAAAATACATCAGCACGGCATAACAGATGCTAAGAAAAGCAAACACGCCACCCATAATCCAATACGTGCGGGGACTGATACTGGCCTTATCCGGTGAAGACATCCATCCATTCGAGGCAAAGGCATTGCCTGCCCAAAGCAATAGTAATAAACATGCTGAACGTATACATGAAAAAAATCGGTGGTAATCGATCATGGTATGCCAGGTAATGAAAAAGTTGAAAATGCGTTTAAAGCTGAATGAACTGTCTTCGATTTGAAAAATTCCTGGTAAAGAATGCCTGACTTCCTAAAGTGCAGACCAGGGCAACAGTATTAAAATAATAATGGCACTTTATCAGACCCTTGACCCAATCTCAAATTAAAAATGATGGATCTTTTGGGATTTTTCACAAACTGATTGAATAACATTTCAGAATTCAATTGATATTTGAATGAATACCTTTGTCTGGCCAGAAAGCGTTTTGTTCTCGATTCCAATTGACAACAGGCAGATCCAGATAGTATAAATAGCCCCATTTTAATGAAACTGACTGATTGAGGATCATGATAAAAACGTTTAACAAATTGGCAGTTGTCACCAATAATGCCCTGAAAAAATTAATATTTTTAATAAGAAAACGGATTGATCTTATTGAAGTAAAAATTTTGTTAATCGGCATTATTTTGACCGTCCTGGCCGCTCTGTACCTGGGTTATCTCTTTTTTGCCGATTTTCATCTTTACAGCATTTTATCCCTCACCGCCGTTATTCATATTATGGGAGGAAGGGCATTGGGTATTGCCAAATGCCTGTCTGCAGGCATCTCACCCTTTGTTACCATTTCATACAATTTTTTCCTTGAGATTGTGATCGTTCTCATTACTTACGGTATGTTTGTATTGATCATGCGGAATGTCATCCAGCCCAAACTGTTTAAAAGTGCGGTGAGGCAGGCGGAACTTACCGCACAAAGTCAAAAAACACGAATAAAAAAATATGGCACAATCGGGCTTTTTTTGTTTGTCATGTTCCCCTTTTTCATGACCGGTCCGGTCATTGGTGCGATCATTGGATATCTTCTCAACTACAGGGCCATCAACACATTTCTGATTGTCTTCAGTGGTACGCTCTCTTCCATTATTATTTACACCTTTTTGGGAAACAGTGCGATCAGCTATATCAATCAGTTTGTCGACATAGAACTCATTAAAAAATGGGCAACCATTATTTCAGTCGTGCTGATTGTCATATTTTTGATATATCACATGAAGACGATTAAAAACTACCTGAACAACCTGGAAGATGACGACTGATTTTATAACGGTTAATGATGACCATATTGACCGGAACCGCCACTTACGCCCAAAGCCAAACAAATCATGTAAAAAATATCAGTAATATCCGGTTAGGTATTTGCATATGGTGACGTAAATTTTTTTTCATAAAATTTCATTTTTTTCTTGACAAGGGCGATAAAAAATGTCGCACGCCTTGATATTATTAACAATAATTTCAATGACTTAGAGATATGCGACATCCAATCCCAAAGAAAAATCTTGAATCGTTGAACTTTAACAAATACACCAAACCATTGCAAAACAACATATCGCCCCGGAAGAGGGTATCAGCCGAAGCAGTTTCTCAGAAATATTGAATAGCCGTGGCCTTGAACAGCTGCTGTATGTTTTTGAAAAGTTATATCAACAGACTGAGCAATCAATGCCTAAAGAGTACAAAGAACCCAAGACGAAAAGCGGCCCCTATTGGCAGATTAGTTACACTCGTAATATGAGAAGCAAGAGCGACTGTGTCCGATCAGATTGTGTGGTGGAGATCTGAAATGAAATATTGGCTTACAAGCGTTTCAAAAAGCTGATGGATGAGTGGATCGACCTCGGCATTGAGGCATCGAAACTTCGCATGAAAATTGATAAAAAAACGGCAGGATCAACTTAAAAACTCGGTACTCTCAAGATTCTGTGAAAATCGGTGTTTAACCTGTTTGCGGTCGACGAAGGAAAGGGGCCCCTGGTTTTAGGAGGGAATTATATCAACATCAAAAACAGCGGCTTGAAAAAGCTCCCCTCTCCGGAACATTTGGGGGACTCGGACTTCAGTATCAATCAGTTCGGCGATCGTGCCTTTGTGAGCATGTTAAAAGTGTCCATCCAAGGCGGAAAAGTGAACCTGCCGCCTGGAATGTCCCCGTAAAATTAACCGGGGCCAAAAGGCCCGGTTCTCTTTAAGTAACAGACGTGATGGCAATAATCTCCCAGTAATTGCCTGGCATATATGTGGTTCCAAAAGCTTCCGTGGACTCGTCCTTGATCTGGTCGTGAATATCAGGAAGGGTTTTCGTGAGGATTTACTGTATCAAGACTGATATTCCCCTTTGATGAGTTCACATTTCGCATGAAATGTTTTACACCTTGCGATAACGATTTAAATGATGTATTTCCTCCCTTAGAATACACAAAACAGACTTTTAAAAATACCTGAATGCAACATAAAAAATCATATTGTGGATGTATTCAATGAACAGAGGGGGGACTTTCCCTCTGAGGCTAATTAATGCTATCATTCCGGGGAAATATGTTTTCATCGTTTTTTCAATTTTTAGACAGGCTCATTACCCCTGAAGACACAGCCGACAAGAATGAGCTCAGTTATAGCCGGGAACGTATTCTGTCATGCGGGCTGCTCATCGCCGCTTTCGTTGGATTTTTCGCGTATATTGCCGGCCTGCCTCATTTCATCAGGGAAGGCATGTGGGTGATTGTCACATTGGACACGGTGTCTTATGGACTTGTGCTCTTCATGCTATTTTGCAGAGGATTATCCTATTTTTTTCGCGCCACGGCATCCATTCTGATCCTTTATATTCTAGGTGTATATCTTCTTTATAAATTTGGCATTTATGGCCCCGGAATGATATGGCTTTTTGCGTTTCCAGTCTTTTCAGGCATCCTTATAGGCTTCAGGAGTTCGCTGATTGCGCTTGCGATTACAGCTGTGTCACTTTCCGTGATCGATTTTTGTGTTGCATGGGGAGTGCTTCACTGGGAATTCCCGACTTTGAATCTGACAGAAAGAGTGATTGCCATTGAGACGGATTTAATGCTTCTTTGCATTGCGAGTACCGTGGCCATAGGCTTTATTCTGAACCGGTTGCAGGTATCATTGGCCGGGGAAAAAGAGAGTCGGGATGCACTGGAAATAGAAATCACCGAGCGAAAAGCGCTTGAAACCGCACTTCGGGAAAGCGAACAAAAATACCGCATGTATTTTGAAAGTGTATCTGATGCGATATATACCCTGAATGACAAATTGGAAGTCACCCATGTGTCGCCATCTGCATCAAGGTTATCCGGATATGCCCCTGAGGAATTGATAGGGCGGCCATTTTACGAGTTAGATGTTCTTGCCGAGCGTTATTTGGATACTGCATTTTCAGATTGCGATCGATCTTTGAAAGGAGAGCCGGTTGATAATATTTACGAATTCAAGACAAAGGGTGGCATCCGGAAACTGGCCGAAGTTCATGGTGCGCCGCTGATGCAAGATGACGAGATTGTAGGAATTATAACGATCGCCCGGGATATCACGGAATTGCATCAGGCATGGGGTGACCTTGAACAAAGCAGGGAACGCTTCAGAGAGACATTGGAGCTTTTGCCCAGTATTGTTTTTGAAACAGACCCTGAAATGCGGATAACGTATATCAATACGCTTGGCCTTTCAACCTTCGGGTATACTCAAATGGATATGGAATCGGGCTTGAATGCGCTGAACATTTTTCATCCGGATGATGTGAACAAGGTGACAGTCGCCATTAAAAAACTCAAAAACAAGGAGGATATTGATCCTTATGTGGTTCGAGCCCTCAAATGTGATGGCAGCCATATCAGCACACTGGTCAATAGTGCCCTGATTCGGCAGAAGGGAAAAATAACCGGTATCCGGATGAATCTGAATGACATTACCATACAAAAAAACATGGAAGAAGAGCTTTTAAAGGTAAGAAAGCTTGAATCCGTAGGCCTGTTGGCTGCCGGTATCGCTCATGACTTTAACAATATCCTGGTATCCATCATGGGCAATCTCACGCTGGCTTTGAGCCATACAGCACCTGATGACAAACGGTATACCCTGCTTGAAAATGCAAGCAAGGCCTCGATAAACGCAAAAGCCCTTACCCGGCAATTATTGACATTTTCAAAGGGCGGGACACCGATAAAAGAAGTCACGTCTATTGAAGACGTTATCCGCGATTCTGCCGATTTTGTCTTGCGGGGAGGCAATGCAAGATGCCACTTTCAGTTTGATGAAAATCTCCGGCCGATTGAAATCGATAAAGGGCAAATAAGCCAGGTCATCCAGAATATTATCATCAATGCAGCTCAGGCCATGCCCAGAGGAGGAAGAATCGATATCGCTGTTGAAAACATTATGGCGGATAAAAAAGAACATGCATGCCTTAGGGAAGCCAATTACCTCAAGATAACCATCAGGGATAATGGTATCGGCATTCCTTCAGATATTATCGACCGTATTTTTGACCCTTATTTCACAACCAAGGAGAAAGGAAACGGGCTTGGCCTGGCGGTCACCCACGCCATTATTGCCAAGCATGATGGCCATATTTCGGTCGAATCCGAACTCGACGTCGGCACGACATTCACCCTTTATCTTCCGGCTTCCTTGAAAGGAGCCGCCTGTCTGGTTGAAAAAAAAGAAATGCGCTTCACACATGGCAGCGGAAGGATCATGATCATGGATGATGAGGAGATGGTCCGGAATATCGTCACGGAAATACTCTCTGAAAGCGGCTATGATGTTGTCCATGCCAAAGATGGAGAGGAGGCCATCAGGCTGTATAGAGAAAAACCGGTTGATGCAGTGATCATGGATTTGACCATTCCCGGTGCAATGGGTGGAAAGGATACGATAGCGGAACTGAAAAAAATCGACCCTGATGCGAAAGTCATTGTCTCCAGCGGCTACTCAAATGATCCGATCATGGCGAATTATAAGCAATACGGATTTTGCCAGGCCATCGCAAAACCGTATCAATTTCAGGAACTCTTGAGAGTTGTAGGCCTGACATTGGCCGGATCAGATGACCGCCAATAATATATGTCGTTCATGTATTCAAATAAAAACGCTAATCTTGAAAAAGGCTTGCTCCCGATATGGACCATCTTGAAATTGAAGTAAAATTCTATATGACCGATCTTGATCATATCCGAAACAAACTGAGGGATATCGGTGCCCATCAGACATGCGGTCGGACATTCGAGGTCAATTATCGCTACGATGACAAGGATCAAACCCTTCTTAAAAACCGATCCATCCTTCGGCTCCGGAAAGACAGGGATACAATTCTCACCCTGAAATCAAGGCCCCTTGGGCAAAAAGATAAAGATTTCAAAATACACAAAGAAATCGAAGTCAAGGTCAGTGATTTTGAAAAAACGGATATGATTATGGAAGCGATAGGATTTCATCGCCAGCAAACCTATGAAAAATGGCGGGAAACATTTGTCCTGGAAAAAACGGAAATTGTACTTGATACCCTGCCCTATGGAAATTTTCTTGAAATTGAAGGCGCAAGGGAGGATATACGGAAGATCGCGGATTTGCTGGACCTGGACTGGCGGAAACGGATTCTTTCAAGCTATCTTGAATTGTTTGCTCAGATCAAAAAAAAATATGCGCTTGCGTTTTCTGATATTACTTTCGATAATTTTACAGGCATTCAGGTGGATATAACGCACTTATCATGAAAAACGAACGAGACGAGTTGTGCTTTTAATGACATGTATCTTATTGCACGGCTTTTTCTGTCTGGTTAAAGGTCAAACCCTTTTATATTTCAACAATATGACCTCTTTTTTTTTCCTTGAGCGCAGGTTCAGACAGTGACGGATTGGTAAAATTCTGGACGAGCTTGATTTCATCGCCTACTGAAGAAAATACTTCTGCGTTGAGCTTGCCTCCGCCTTCCACGACCAGATTCTTGCAGACGACTTTTCCGGAGCAATCGCCTGTGGATAAAATCACCAGTTCTTCTGATGCGGAAATTTCTCCCTTAAACACGCCGCCTATGGTCAAATTGACGACCTTGATGTTCGAAAAGACCATTCCCTCTTCGGCAATGATCACATCTTCCCCAACTATCGCACCTTTAACCGTACCTTTGATCACGAGTCTCCCCTGGCTTGCTATTGAACCTTCTACGGTCAGGTCCTTATCTATTATTGACAAGTTCTGGGATTTTTTCTTTATCATAATTTTTTTCTCCTGCCTATAACCACCTTAGGTCCATCTTCCCTAAATTTATTTTTTCTCTCTTTATTTCAATCTGAAACGGACCGGATGATTTTCCCATGGCATTCATCATTTCATTAAATGCAATCACTTCCCCTTTTTCTATTTTTCTATGAAAAGACGGTCCGGTGATAAAGGCTTGCGGCTCTGCGCCTGACTTTATATCGGTTATAATATCAACAATCTTAAATGTTTTTTTCCTATCAATATCAATGGTTTCTCCAGGAGAGACATATACTTTTTCATCGCCCATTTTAACCAGAATATAATTCAGGGATGGTTTTTCAAGGTCAATAAACAGCTTGCCTACAATTTCATCATTTAAGGTCACAATTGTCTGATAGGTTTTGCCCTTGCCATCTATGGAATACCTTTCCCAGAGATCCTTTCCCGTGTCGATCACAAATCCTCTGTCTTCACCCTGATTGTATCCTTCATCTGCAACATATCCCTTGAAATTGACCTGTAGCGCTGAAGGATCGGAAAATCCTGAAAGGACATCCACAATTTCAAACAAATCCCCTTCAACGATAGTGATGTGAGAATAATTTTTAACGATTATTTCCTCCTGATTGACCTTGACCTTGAAAAGCAGATACTGGGGGCCTGCAGATGAAGATTTGATTGTGCTCAATGGCGTATTTGAACTGCTCCCTGATTTTCCTGTGAGAGCAATATAAACGCTTCCGCAGGGGTAGGAGTCTTTTCTGACGACAATCCGGGTGGGCTTTGTAATTTTTATCTTTTTCCTCACATCATTGGCGCTGCCGTAATCAATTAAATCCGCGCTCAATCCCCTCTCATAATTGGCTTCTATGTGGGTAACGGCGATTTCATCCCCAGGACTCACACACAAGGTCTGCTGATTTTCAACCACCACAGGCAGCATGTTATTGACGGAGATGACCAGATATTTAAAATCCGGCGCATCGAGGTTGATGCCCGGTGTTTCAGGCTTGATGCCAAAATATTTCATGAATGCATTAATGGCAAGATTGTGATGCAGAATTTTAAGTTCGAGCGGGAGTTCCTTGCTTGATTCGATGCCGAATGCAGGAATCCCGCAAACGGTCAACGCATAATAGGTGGCCGATTTACGCTGTTCTTTATGAATGCTGTCCTGTGCGCTGGTGCGGTGATTATTGAAATGAAACGAATAGTCTTTTTCGGTAATGTTTTTATTGATCTCAGCTGCCACAAACCGGCCGGTCTCTCCCAGATTGATAACTTTTCCGGTTCGTTCGACTGTGAAGGTTTCCGAATCGGCAATGATAGACTGGCCAAATCGTGTTGGATTCCGCATGGGACCATCATAGGTTTCAGAGTAAAATCCTGATCCGTCATGGAGATTCAACAGACAGTCACTTTCGGCAATAAGCTTTTTCAAGACAGTCACGACTTTCGCTTCATAGTTGATCTCACCTTCATCGGCAAACTTCCGGTTCATGTCTTCATTTATCTGCCGTCTGTTTTGAAGGATGGACAGAAAATTGGCTCTTGGTACAACAATCAGGTTGCCTTTGCTCAAAGCAAAGTCCGCATAGAGATCCGCAGATAAAAACCCTCCGGGTTCATCCCCCTGTATACCGCCTATGAGCATCATGGTTTTTCCCGGTTCCTTCCCGTAAATCCTGTAAACATGAAGCTCATGTTCCGTGCCCTCATAATAAACCGTATGTGTCCGTTGTGCAGAAGCATCTGTCATACTGATGATGATGAAAAATAAAGAGACGGGCAATGTCACAGTAAAAGATTTGACAAACCGTGATACCCATTTTAATCGATTTAAACTCATGTTGATTTCCGATGCTTCGTAATGGTTATAAGGACTTGAAAAAAAGAACGGTTATTCTACATTAAAATTCAGCACAAAATCTTTTTCAAGGATCAGATCTCCTGAACTGGCATAAACAAATACCGTTGCCTTTTTAAATTTGTCATAATCTGCCTGTTCTGTCACGATGAACCGAACGGTTTTAAACCGTCTGATGGAAAAAAACTGCCCCCGTTTGCTCTCTGTGGGTTTGCCGGCCATCAGATGAACCGTGGGAACAGACAGCCATTCAGCTTCATTCAGATCATCCGGTTTCAAAATGACAAAAATATTACCGGAAATGGGTTGCACGTTGCTGGATGAATTTTTGATAATAAACCGAATTCTAAGAGAATTGTTATATGCTTTTCGGGCAACTGAAAATTCCTCAATTTCTGCCTTGTAGGAGGCGGGCGCCATCTCATTCGATTCCGTATTTCTGTCATCATTATCCATTATTTTCTCTTCAGGCGATTCATCTTCAACCATTTCTTCCGGTTCATCATCAAAACCAGTGACCTGAGGTTTAACTGCCGCTGTCTTTTCCGGTAATTTGGCAAGGAGGGTTGGTTTTTTAACCTCGATCTCTTTTACGGCAGTCATGGTTTCGTCTGGCGGTTCGGAAACCGCATTTTTTTTCTCTATAGCCACCAGCCTGGCCATCTTTTTGTCGATATCTGTCTGAAGCATCATGTTTCGAGCTACAGCCGCTTCAAGACTGGCTCTAAGCTCATTTTTCTCTGCCACGGCAGACTGGTACATGACAAATAATGACAGGCAAAGCAATGTGACCACAGCAAAAAGAACCAGCACATAAACGATCATTTTTTTAAACCAGGGAACGGAAATAACCTTTCCGTCATCTCCCACCATCAGAATATCCCATCGTCTTACCCGTTTTGAGAAGTCTGTTTCGCTTGGGCCGGATTCTATTTCTCTTTCCATATTTCTCGTAATATCTTCCACTTGCCACCTTCCCTTTTCAATAGGAGTTTCTTGGAACCGATATCACATAATCCACTCGATTGATATGTCTGGACAAATGTTACGGTGCTCTGGTTGTTTTTATCGGTTGATACCGACAAGTTATCGATGGATACATTGATAAAACCATATTTCCGGTTTAAAACACGCTTATAATTCAACCATCCGGCACGATCCATATCCATGGCGCGAAAACCTTCCGAATAGTATTGACCATAACGCTCGACATCTTTTGAAATCCAGGCTGCCAGCCATTCATCTATCATGGATTTGATTTCTTCCTTGATCAGCAAATTCTTTTCCAGACTGGTGCTGGCCGCAATAAGCGGATGTGTCTGCAAGGCACCCTCTTCATGACCCTTATTGGGCAGGGTCTGGAATTCATCACCGATAATTTTAAACCGATCACCCTGTCTGGTCAGAAAGAGCTTTCTTGTACCTGCAAGCCAGGCCTGCTCAGATGTTTGTGCGATCTGATCAAACAACGCCACAAAAACGCCGTCATGCCTGTATACGGAAAGATTTTTCATACCAACAGTAAATTGCCCTGTCAACGCTGTCAGGCGATCTCTTACCGGCACCCAGTCTGTCCAGAATGTCACATCAAAACTGAAGCTGTCATCATAATATGCCAGATGGTCTGCAATTGATGCGGCATTAAATGAAAGACTCCAGTTATCCAGAAAACCAGCCACGGCCTCCTTGACTTCTGCGATCTCCTCCGGATGGCTGTATTTCATCTTGTTTACAAGAATAACAGGTGTACGGTTCAGCAAAATATATTGGGAAAGAAGATCGATATCTTCGTTATTCAGGGCGATACATCCGTTTGAATCCCTTCGCTTCAACTCCTTGTTTGTACCATGAATCCATATGGCACTGCCGTTCCTTCCTGCCGTTCGGTCAATATAATTCGGATAGTCGATCGGGAAAGCCCGTGTGCCATAAATCGGCGCCAATTCTTTTTTTGTAAATTCTTCTGTACAAAAATAAATCCCTTCAGGCGTTTTTCTATCACCTGCCTCCCTTTTATTTCCCGCTACTTTTCCTGTCGAACAATGTATTCTTAAAATCTGCCGGTAGTTGCCGTCAAATTCATACAGGTAAAGCTGCTGTGTTGATTTTTCAACAAGAATCATCGTATTTTTTTGAGATTCAAGTGAAATAAACGGTTCAGGTATCTCAGCCAGCAGTTCTAATGGTTTTGTATAGCCCGTATTTTCTGTAAGGCTTGCAAAAAAAATAAATGATGCGACTATCCACAGGTTGATTTCAGACTGATAAGCTCGACGGCTCAATTCAACGTCTCCCTAAACATTATCCTCACCGTATGCTGTTTTTGAGATGTAACATGTTAAAATCTAAAGGATACATTAGCTTATCAATCGGGCAATGTCAAATAAATGCAATGAAATAGGAAACATATGGCCGTTTATTTTTTCTCGCCCCTCACAGGATCCCCCTTTTTTCGCTTTGAAAAAATTTCCGGCATTTCCGCTGTTCACTGCAATTTCAAGATAGCCCCGGCTTCCTGTCACCGCCAGGGGGGTCATGATATCGGCGTCCTGATAGCTTTTTGCAATTCCTGAGATCCTTTTTTCCTTGAATATGCCATTGACGCTGTCACGGGCGCTGTCCTCTGGATCTACCACAATGACATGAATTGAACCTTTGGGGAAACAGGCGTAAGAGCCATGAATCATGAATGACGCCTTTAAAATATCCTGTGCCGGAATCTGATGGCACAAATCAACAATGCGGGCTGAAGGATCAATGGAAAGAATAACACCTTTCATGACGCCTGCGTATTCATCCATGATACCGAAATCTGTAATAAGAGAAATGACTGCCATAATGATTGAAAAAAATACCCGGTTAAGCCAAGCCAGTTAAAAAAAGGTTTTTTGCACTCTGAATCCAAGATGACGATAGGCGCTTTCAGAGGCTTTTCTTCCGGAAGATGTTCGCGTGACCATACCGATTTTCAGAAGATACGGTTCCACAACATCCACAAGCGTATCTGTCTCCTCCTGAAGTGTTGCGGAAATAGCCTCAATCCCCACAGGTCCGCCATCGTAATAGGAAATAATCGTTTTCAGATAATTCCTGTCCAGATTTGTCAACCCGATGTCATCCACGCCTTCAAGAGACAGGGACGCTTCGACAATCGCTTTGGTGATATAGCCATCGCCCCGAACTTGAGCATAATCCCGGACCCTTTTCAGAAGCCGGTTGACAATCCTCGGTGTCCCCCTTGACCGCTTTGCAAGCTCTTTTGCACCGTCTTCATCCATCATTATCTTTAACAAAGCTGCAGATCGTCTGCAAATCTTGACCAGATCCGGTTCGCTGTAAAAATCGAGACTCCTGAACAGCCCAAACCTGTCTCTTAATGGTGCCGAGAGAAGCCCCACCCGGGTTGTTGTGCCAATCAGTACAAATCGTTTCAGGCGATATCTGTGACTTCTCGCATGTACCCCTTTGTCAAAAACAAAATCAACGGCAAAATCCTCCATGGCAGGATAGAGAAACTCCTCGACAATTTTCGGCAGTCTGTGAATTTCATCAATGAAAAGGATATCTCCTTCTGAAAGATGAGTGAGGATGCCTATGAGATCTCCCCCTTTCTCAAGGGCCGGGCCGGAAGTAATGTGGATTTTACTCCCCATTTCATTGGCAATGATGTGCGCCATGGTTGTCTTGCCTAACCCAGGCGGCCCATGAAAAAGAACATGATCGATAGGCTCGTTTCTTTTTTGGGCAGCCGTGATGGCAATCCCCAGTGTTTCAACGGTTTCAGCCTGTCCCACATAGTCACAGAACCGTTCCGGGCGAAGAGAAAGTATCTCCTGTGCTTGATCATCCGGCAAGCTGTTTTCCGTGAGGATTCCTTTTTTATCAGACGAATACGAAAGAATCGAATCAGACATCAGCGCATTTCACCTTTATAAATCTCATCAAAAAGCGCTTCAGGTGTTGAAATTGAACTGTCCCGTTCCATGGCTTCGGTTACCAGTCTCCTGGCATCCAAAAGCTTGTGACCCAATTGCTGAACAAGGACATCCATCACCTGCTGCATAAAATCTTCAATAGGAACGACTGTATGTATTTCCCCTTCTTCAATCAGTGCGTAACGGGTGACTTTTCCTTCAAGGGATGCAATAATTTTCTGGGCGGTCCTTGCCCCAATCCCTTTTAACTGTTTCAGTTTGGCTGCATCCCTTGCCTCAATGGCTCTTGCGATTTCCTTTACAGGAATTTCCATGGCTTTAACTGCTTTAAGGGGGCCAATATCCTCAACCGAAATAAAATGCAGAAAAAACTCTTTTTCCGCTTCCAGATTAAATCCGATGAGAGCAGGCTTCGGGCTTTTTTCCGTCTGGTGAAAATAGATGTAAAGCGAAACCTCATTTCCAATTTCTTTGGAATGAAGGGTTTTCATCACTACTGCCGGAACCATAATCTCATATCCGACTTGCCCCACAAGCAATAGTATCCGGTCGTCTTCCTTTTTTAAAAGTTTCCCTGAAAGATAGCCTATCATATAGCGGCAATACACCTTTTTTTGTGATATGAGACTGACCGGATAAAGCCGGAGGTGTTACACAAATCATACCCTTAACAGAAAACCAGTCAATTTTCCAACATTTATATTATTTGTCATTAAATGCATGCGTATCAAACCGGTAAAGACCGATCAACGCAAGTGCAAGTGCATCAGAGGCATGGAATGGTCTGATAGGGGAATTATGTTTCAACAGATACCGGACACTTTTCTCAAGCTGTTCCTTACCGGCATTTCCGTTTCCGGATAAAATTTTCTTCGCTTCCCTTACAGGAATTTCAATCACAGGGATGGCGGCATGACATCCGGCCAGCAAAATCGCGCCGGTCACTTTCCCAAGGGAAATACCTGACTTGGGATTTCGTGCAAGGGAAAAAATATCCTCAACCACCATGAGATCCGGTGCCTCCTGTTTCAATAATTGATTGAGCTGGGAATAAATCATGTCGAGACGGACGGGAAGAGAAACATCTTTATGTGTGCTTATGCTGCCAAAGGAATATGAATCGACCGTAAGGCCGGTACCCATAATGATACCGATACCTGTGTCTGCAAGCCCTGGATCTACACCGATAACTTTTACCATCCTCAAGTCTGTTTAAACGCCCGCTTCAATTAAACACCTTAATTTTATCGTTTGCAATCTTGGCCTCGTTTGAGTCAGGAAATTTGCCAATAAGCTCCTTTAAAATCAGACGGGCATTGGCTTTTTCCCCCATATTTTGAAAAGCAAATCCTTGCTTCAGATATGCGGCAGGAACCTTATTTCCTTTTGGATATTTTTCTATAACCTTTTGATACTCGAGAATGGCCTTTTCATACCATTTTTCCCGATAATAAATTTCACCAACCCAGAATTGTGCGTTGTCTGCGTTGTCTGAATTGGGATATTTTTTTAAAAAAGCCTGAAAACCTTCCCTGGCAGCATCCGTGTTCCCCTTGTCCAATAAACTTTTTGCAGATGTATACAATTCTTTTTCAGACAGATTATCAGAGCTGCCTGATACTTCCGAGCCCAAGGGTTTAAGTGTTTCTGAAGGTTCGAATCCGACATACTGCTCAATTCTAACCAGCCTTTTTGAAATATTGTCCAGGGCATCTCTGGTTTGTTGCAGATCCTGGGCGATCGTCTGTTCGGATTCTTTCTGATGTTGTAAAAAGAAATCCACTTCTTCAAACCGGCCTTTGAGGGTGTTTGCCGTTTCATGAAGCTGGTCAATGGTGAGCCTCATCTCGGCTATTTTGCCACGCGTGCCCTCTTCTGAATCTTTTCCGGCATTTTTATCTTTCTGATACTCTTTTGCACTACGCTCAAGTTTGTATATCCGGTCCTCCAAAGAAAGGACATCCCGGTTCAGGGCGCAACCTGATCCCAGAAATAGAACCATCATTAACAGAAAATAATTTTTCATAAGACCCCATGTTCCGGTATCCGAAGCAATCATAGGACAGAACCTTTTCGAACATTCAATTAAAACGGATAGGGGGAGGTTTCCCTCCCCATACCCCTTTAAATTTCTGCTGGTCAGCCTTCAACCATGTTGCCGGTTAACCGTTAAATGCTAAGAACAATTATTCGATGACGAACTGGGCCCGTCTGTTCTTTGAATGATCTGTCGGGTCAGCAAGTCTTTCTTCACCATAACTGATCGTGGTCATTCTGGATGGGGCAATACCCAGGTCCGCCAGATATGTTTTGACGCTGTTGGCACGCCTGTCGCCAAGAGCCAAGTTGTAATCGTTTGTACCGCGCTCATCACAGTGGCCTTCGATAATAATCGTCGCTTCACGATTATTTTGCAGCCATTCTGCCTTGCTTCTCAGAATAGACTGGGCAGCAGCATCGATCACCGAGCTGTCAAATTCAAAATAAACCTTTTCGCTCACAAAACTCCCACGGGCAGCCTCTTCAGCCAGTCTTTCCTCTTCAAGGGCCTGAGCTCTTGCGCGGGCTTCATCTTCTGCACTGGTATCAATCATGGGTGCTTCTTCAACAATGGCGGGTTCCGGTGCACTGGGTGCAGGTGTTTTTTTTCGGCATGAAACCGTAAACAACATTCCGGGAATCACAAGTAATACAAGTAGTCTTATCCAATTTTTTTTTCGCATGTTCTCTCCTTTTTTTCTTTAAACCCTGTTTTTGGGTCTGTTTCAGGCAGGTCTTCTATAAACCTGCTTTTGTCAGCCCCCGTGTTATTAATCTTTTATCTCTGCTGGTGACCACCTTGGACTGGATTGTTCGCCCGGCATGGTCAAAAGCCGTCTCTGATCCGTACCAAAAGCGGTCATAACATATATCCTCGATTTTCCCTCACGTGTGGATGAAAAGGTGATAAGGCTTCCATCGGGCGACCACGTAGGGAATTCGTTATCTCCTGACTGCTGTGTCAGCTGAATGGCAACACCTCCTTTTTCCTCTATCATGTAAATATTGATTTCGTTATTAATCATTCCCACATAGACGATTTTATCGTCTACAGGCGACCAACTTGGTGATGTATTGTAATATCCCTGAAAAGTAATTCGTTTAACATTTCCTGAACTCATGTCCATTACATGTATCTGAGGTGATCCTGATCTCCTTGAAACAAAGGCCATTTTTTTGCCATCAGGCGAAAACGAAGGTGACACATCAATGTCCCATTGATTCGTTAACCTTTTAATAATTTTCCCTGTTCCGGTCAATAAATAAATTTCCTGATCCCCTGAAAAAGACAAGGATGCCGCCAGTTCAAATTTCCCCGGAACCCAGGAGGGCGTTAGGTTAACGCCCTGAAAATTGATCACAGCGCCCCGTTTTCCACTTAAATTTTTAATAAACAGATCCGGCCTGCCTCTGGCATATGAGGTGAATGCAAGATACCTGCCATCAGAGGACCAGGCCGGTGCAAACGTCATATTGCTTTTCTGGGTGATTTTTTTAGGATTGTAGCCATCAAAATCACAAATATATAATTCCTTGGTGCCTGAACTCGAGGACACAAAGGCGATCTTGCTTTCAAAAATACCGATATTTCCCGTCAATCGGTAGATAATTTCTCTTGCAAACCGCCTGACCATCTGCCGCATATCATCCGGGCTGCCTTTATACCGTTTCCCAATAACCAGTTTTTCCTTAAACGTATCAAAAAGCCTGAACTCCATATCCACCTTGTCATTATGAATGAGAATCCCGCCGGTGATCAGAAGCTCAGCACCCACTGTGCGCCAGTTTCTGAAATTGATCCGTGAGGCAACAATCCCTTTTTCACTGGGTTCCTCAAGAAAGGCCCCTCGATTAAGTATTTTGAAAAATCCTGTAAATTCAAGTGTTTCCGAAAGAAGGTCCGAAGCCTCCCTGGCCATTTTCTTTTCCGCGCTTCCTTCTGCCATGGGCCGGAAAAACGGCACAGCAATAGGAATTTTATTTAAAAACGGATTGCTGATATTGATATAATCATATTCAGCAGAAAAGGACGCATTCATTTCAATAACCACTATAATAAGAGCCAGAAACATCAAAACAGGCATTTTTTTTATCACTATATCATTCCTCTTCTTCATTAACCCGATCAGATGATTTGGGTTGCACACTATTTAATCCCAGATGGTGTAAATTCCAAAGCACCTATAATATAGGGTTTTACAATACCCGGTGGATGAGGCTGCACAGGACTCGATTTAACTATCGCTTTACGTGCGGATTCATCAAGCAGTGAATTTCCCGACCGTTTCTCGATCCAGATATCCCGTATTTCACCATTGGGCATAATTTTAAAAATAATGGCCACCACAAGCCCCTTGCCACCGCCAGCCAGCTGTTCAGAAAAATTCCAGTTTTTACTGATCTGAAATGCAATAATATTCAAATAGGTATCCAAAAGATTCATACCACGGGCACCACCGGAAATCCCCATCCCTTCATTAGCCGGGGCACCCGGATCAGCACCTTTTTCTGCCTTGCTCACCTCTTTCTGAAGGGCCCGAAGCCTGTCATCCAATGCTTTCTGGGCAGATGATTCGACCTTTTTTTCGATCTGTTCCCTGGCGCTGTCCAGCACCTTTGAAGATTGGTAGGTCTGTTTTTTAAGGGAGGTTTTCCTTTTTATTACCGGCTTTTCTGCGGGTTTTTCCTTTTTGGTCTCGGTTGTTTTTTTTTCAGGCGCCTGTTCCTTTACGACCGGTGACTTCTTATCAGTTTTATCTGCCTTATCTTCGGCCTTATTCGGCAGATCAGGCGTATTCTGCGGAGTTGGCAGGGATGCCAGATCCACATTGATGATTGAAGGGAGCTTTCTTTTTGTGACGAACTTTCCAGGCAGGTAATTAACCAGAAAAAAAACCGCCACATGGCATAGAAAAGACATCGCAAAAAAAACTGAAAACAAACGAAAGTCATGCGCTGTGCCATCAAGTAATGAAGCGTTGTCTATCATCACAGAATAAATGTTCCCTACTTTTTCTTTTCCTTAACAGGCTCCGTAACCATGCCCAGCTTTTCAACACCCGCATTTTTCACTTCGGCCATCACGCTTACGACAAGACCGTATGAAACGCTTTTATCCGCACTTAAATACACGTCACGGGTGGTTCTTCCTTCAAGAATTTTACCAAGCTTTTGTTGCAGAAAATCTATTTCCACCTGAACATCATTGATAAAAATCCTGCTGTCCTTATCTATGGATAAAAGAAGCGCTTCCTCATCCGTAGACATAGGCCCTGAATTGGCTTCAGGGAGGGAAACATTCACTCCCTGGATCATCAAAGGCGCTGTGACCATGAAAATAATCAGGAGAACAAGCATGACATCCACAAATGGCGTGACATTGATTTCTGCCATCAGTTCACTACTATTTCCCACAGGCCCCATCAGCTGTTCCCTTTCGACCTTAAAATGTCCCTTTCCACAATATTTAAAAAATCAGCAGAAAAACTCTGCATTTCCGTATCGATAATCCGGATTTTCTGCATGAAAAAATTATACCCGATAACCGAAGGAATGGCTACGGCCAAGCCTGCGGCTGTTGCCACAAGCGCTTCTGAAATACCCGGTGCAACAACGGCAAGGCTGGCTGATCCGGTCAAACCGATACTGTGAAACGAACTCATAATCCCCCAGACCGTACCAAAAAGGCCTATGAATGGTGCGGTGCTGCCTGCAGTGGCCAGAAAGGGGACCAGTTGGGTCATTTTTGTGATCTCCGTATTGCTGGAACGGCGAAGCGCCCGTTTGATATTGGAGATTCCTTCAAATTGAGCCCCCAGGGAAACCGCGTTGGCAGATGGTTTGCTTTCAGGTATGCCAGGCACCCTGCTGAATTTTTTCAACTCCTGGTATCCTGTACGAAAAATATTGGCCACAGGACTTGAGCTGAGCTGTTTGGCATTTGCAAATGCCTCTGCAAGATTTCTGCTGGACCAGAATGATTCTGAAAACACAAGTGATTCTCTGAAGGCATTTCTGATATACCGATATTTGATAAAAATAATGGCCCATGAGGTAATGGAGAAAAAAAGAAGAATCAACATCACCAGTTTGACGATAAGACCTGCACCGCTTATCATCTGAATAATACCTGTGGATTCGGCAATCATGGTTAGACTCCAAGTAAATTATAATCGGTTACTGTAATCGGTTCTGCACCAGGCTTTCTTATCATTTTTATAACTATTGGAAAATGAAAGGATTGTAATGATAGAAAATAATAGTGTGTCATTTTTTTGCAATGTAGTGTGACAGATGTCATCTTTCCAAGAATATCAGACCGGATATAGAGAAGTTTATATTCACCCGGTAAATATTCTTCATTTTCAGCATAAACTATACAAGCTTAAACAAAGTGTCAAGGGGATTTGCCCATAACACGTTATGACTTAAAAAAAAAGCTCCGTTTCATTGGTGTATGCAAACGGAGCTTTTTAATATCATGTCTGCCAGAAGCAGGTGATCTTACATCATTCCACCCATTCCGCCCATTCCGCCCATTCCCGGAGCGCCACCACCCATTGGTGGTGCAGGGTGTTCTTCCGGTTTTTCAGCGATCATGGCTTCGGTTGTCAACATCAGGGATGCAACGCTTCCTGCATTTTGAAGTGCAAAGCGGACAACTTTTGTAGGATCAATAACGCCGGCTTCAATCAAATCTTCGTAAGTGTCTGTAGCTGCATTGTAGCCGTAGGCACCTTCTTTCTGTTTCACTTCATTGATGACCACAGAGCCCTCAACACCGGCATTGTTTGCAATCATTCGAAGCGGTTCTTCAATAGCCCGCATAACCACCTTTACACCAAGTTTTTCTTCAGACTTGATTTTAATTTTGCTTAATGCGTCAAGACATCGAACCAGTGCAACACCGCCACCAGGTACGATTCCTTCTTCGACAGCAGCTCGCGTTGCGTTCAGGGCATCTTCAACACGGGCTTTCTTTTCTTTCATTTCAGTTTCAGTCGCTGCACCTACACTGATCACGGCAACACCACCAATCAGTTTGGCCAGACGCTCCTGAAGTTTTTCCTTGTCATAATCTGAAGTGGTCTCTTCAATCTGTGCGCGGATCATTTTCACGCGGCCTTCAAGCGCAGACCTTTCACCAGCGCCATCAATAATGGTGGTGTTGTCTTTATCAATGACAATACTTTTTGCTTTTCCGAGGCTGTCCAGATCCATGTTTTCAAGTTTGATACCCAGGTCTTCAGATACGACCTGACCGCCTGTCAATACGGCGATATCTTCAAGCATGGCTTTTCGCCTGTCACCAAAACCCGGTGCTTTTACAGCTGCGACATGCAGCGTACCACGAAGTTTATTCACAACCAGTGTGGCAAGCGCCTCACCATCAACATCTTCTGCAATAATGAGAAGCGGTCTTCCCATTTTGGCGACCTGCTCAAGAATCGGGAGAAGGTCTTTCATGTTGCTGACCTTTTTCTCGCTTAAAAGAATAAAGGGTTCATCAAGATTCACAACCATTTTTTCGGTATCGGTTACAAAATAGGGAGACAGGTAGCCGCGATCGAACTGCATACCTTCAACCACATCCAGTGTGGTTTCCATGGATTTTGCTTCTTCAACAGTGATAACGCCTTCCTTGCCCACTTTGTTCATGGCTTCTGCGATAATATTTCCAATCGTGGTATCGCTGTTGGCTGAAATGGTTCCGACTTGTGCGATTTCTTTTTGGTCTTTGGTAGGTTTGCTCATGGCTGCAAGCTCTTTCACAGCAACTTCAATGGCTTTTTCAATTCCTCTTTTAATAGCCATGGGATTGTTTCCCGCAGCGACGAGTTTCTGGCCTTCTTCATAAATCGCGCGTGCGAGAACGGTTGCTGTTGTGGTACCGTCACCAGCCATATCACTTGTTTTGCTGGCAACTTCTTTAACCATCTGGGCACCCATGTTTTCGAATTTATCTTCAAGTTCGATCTCTTTGGCAACAGTCACACCATCTTTGGTTACAGTAGGTGACCCCCAGGATTTCTCAATAACAACATTTCGTCCCTTTGGTCCAAGTGTAACAGCTACAGCATCAGCAAGAGTTTTTACTCCTCTCAGTAAAGCTTCGCGTGCTTTTATATCATACTTAATTTGTTTAGCCATTTTTAATATCTCTCCATCATTTTTTTAATTTAATGTTTATTAACCCCTAAACACCATCAGGCTGGTTTTAATCTCTTTTACGAATTATTCAACAACTCCGAGAACATCATCCTGGCTCATGATGAGATATTCTGCGCCGTCGATTTTCACTTCTGTGCCGCCATATTTGCTGAACAGAACGCGATCCCCTTCCTTTAATTGCATGGGGATTACATTACCATCATCACTGATTTTGCCATTGCCGACTGCGACAACGGTACCTTCAGCCGGTTTTTCTTTGGCAGTATCCGGAATAATAATGCCACCTTTTGTTTTGCTTTCTTCTTCAAGACGTTTTACCAAAATACGATCGTGTAATGGTCTGATTTTCATGATTTTCCATTCTCCTTTCAATTCGGCTTTTATTTAAACCACTATTTTTAGTTAAAATTAAGAGAAAATATTACTAAAAAAATATACCCCTTCCCAAATCCGAAAAAAACAACCCCCTCGAAAAACATAATAAAATGTTTCCGTAACAGCCGTTTATACCGATTTTTTGGTATAAACGTGCGATTGATAAATGGGGTCCCTTTATTCGTACAGGATAAATTTACTAAACTTCAAAATTCGTTACTCAGAAGTTGTTGAAGCCTCACAGGTGTTTTTACTGGACGTTTTTTTAGAGGTATCGGATGCCGATCCGGGTTTTTTGCCATAGCTGTCAGCATACCAGCCACCGCCTTTCAAATGGAAGGCGCCTTGAGAAATCAGCTTTTGAAGTTTCCCTGAGCAATGAGAACATTCAACAAGCGGCTTGTCGCTAATTTTTTGTATCGCTTCTTCAATTTTACCGCAATTGGTGCATTCATATTCATAAATCGGCATGGTCAATCTCCTGTTTTCACGAACGGCCTTAAATAAACCTTCAATAAAATAGTCAGTGTTTTTGGGTTGTCAAGAACTTGGTACCAGTTTTTCATAATTAAACTGGAACAAAAGCCATATTTGCCATAAATTTATATATATAGTAAATCCAATAATGATTTTCAAGAACCAATTCAGCTCCACATGGTGAACTCTATTTTTTTTTATGAAAAAATAAATCAGGTATAGCCTGTGTCAAGGGGGTGCAATAGGTTAAATTGCTTTTTTTTAGAGAGGGGGGAACCGGTCAGATATATCCTCTCTATGATGGCCCGTGCCAGCTTTCATAAAACGAAAGAACGTCATTGAGCCCGCCAATTTTACAAGCGAAAAGTATATCTCGAGTGCGTTCATGAACACACTTTTCTTCAATTATGCGTTCAGTTGACGTGGCATCAAAATAATGCTGGAATCTGCTGAAACGAACAATATGAACGAGTTCATGAATAATGATGTAAAGCGAAAACGGGAATAGCTTTATTTGAGGGGATCTTTCAAGTTCAGACAGGATGGCATGGTCCTGAATGCAAATTCTGTAATAATCAAAATGGGAAGAACTTAAAAGCGAATTTTTTCTTCGCCCCACATATTTGATCACCTGGGCGAATGGTCCATCCACAACTTCATCATTAGACAGATCAACACGCGTCTTGATATCGTATTTCGCCTGAAGCCATTGACTGACAGACATTTTATAATAGTTGCTCACAATATCCTCAGCCATGCCTACAGTCTTGTTTATCACCTGAATCTGACCTTCATCGAATATCGATATTTTGTTCATTTTAAAACAACCTTTAAAAAAAACGTTGTGATGCCATTTCAATCCGGTCAAACCATTCATATATTATCACTGAATTGACGCTGCTTTCATATCCTATATTTTTTTCAAACCCGCGCCGTCAATAAAAAATTGAACCTCTCTAAAAAATAGTGGACAAATCATAATAATCAATGCTAAAGAGTGACTTTTTTAAGAGGGAAACTTAAAACATGTGAATGGAGGTGGTCTGTTGGGTAGCGTCATCAAGAAAAGAAGGAAAAAAATGAGAAAGCATAAACACAGAAAACTGTTAGCCAGAACCCGTCATCAGAGACGTAAAGGCAAATAACACCTCCAGCCATTTATCCTTAATCTATAAACAGAAAAAGCATATTGGCCATCGTGTCTATGACCGAATATGCTTTTTCTGTTTTTTTTTGGGATTTATGGTGTGTTATTCTATCTTTTTCAGATATTTAAGAAAATCCGAATCGGTTGACAACACAAGCGAACTCTTGCTGTCAAACACCTCTTTGTAAACCTCAAGTGTCTTTACAAACGAATAAAAATCCGGATCTTTACTGAACGCGTCTGCAAAAATCCTTACAGATGTTGCATCTGCCTCACCTTTAAGTTTCTGGGCTGTTTTATAAGCTTCTGATGTAATGCGCTTCAGTTCTCTTTCCTTATCACCTGAAATTTTCTGAGCTTCACCACGACCTTGCGAACGAAGCTTTTCCACAATCTGCGTTCTTTCTGCAATCATTCTGTCATAAACCGATTCCCGGACGTCTTCCCTGTAATTCAAACGCTTGACTTTAACGTCAATCAATTCAATACCAAAGCCTGCAAGTTTTGTTTTTGCAGCTTCGAGAACTTCTAACATTATTTTTTCACGACCGGCTTCTATCCTGTAATCCACAACCTTGGATCCGCCTTCAAGTTGATCATCCTCAAGCATATCCATTTTTCTGTTGGTATTTCTGACCGACTCTATCAGCTTATACGAGGCTACTGCGTTTTTAACGGCAGGGTCAATAATATCCCCAATCCTGTCCAGAGCGAACTTCTCATTGATACAGGTTTTGAAAAACATATACGGGTCTGCGATACGCCATCTGGCAAACGTATCCACCCAGATATAGGTTTTATTTGATGTGGGGAGTTCCCCTTTTTCACCGTCCCACTCCAGAAGCGTTTTGGGGAATCGATTGACTTTCTGGACAATCGGAAGCTTGAAGTGGATGCCCGGATCCTTTTTGGGTTCGCCTATTTTTTTTCCGAACTGGGTGATAATGATCTGCTCCCTTTCATCAATCACATAGGCGGATGAAAAAAAGATAATACCTGCAATCGCTAATATAATAATGAAAAATCCGCTGCTGTTATTCACTGTGTCGCACCATTTTGACTGTTTTGTTTTTGAAGTTGAAGCATGGGCAAAAAATTCTTCTGGTTCTCATCAACGATGATCTTGTCGCCTAATTTCGGGAACAGATCTTTGATGGCTTCCAGATAAAGACGCCGTCTGGTAATATCTTTTGCCTTCACATATTCAATGTAAACAGAGCTGAAACGGGCTGCATCCCCCTCTGCCTTGTTAACCCGCTCCAGAGCATACCCTTCGGCTGATTTAATGGTCTTTTCAGCCTCACCTTTTGCAGCCGGTATGATGGTATTGTAATCCTCCTGTGCTTTTAAAATCATTCGTTCCTTTTCCTGCTCGGCTTTATTGACCATATTGAATGAAGGCTGCACACGCTCCGGCACATTGGTTTTCTGCATCTCAATGGTCTTGATCGTTACACCGGTTTCAGCAACATCAAGTTCTTTTTGAAGAATGGCCATCGCCTCAATCGCAATCTCCTCCCGTTTTAAAATGACTTCGTTAATACTGCGGTCACCCACGACGAGCTGCATGGAGGCTTCGGAAAGATCTTTCAATAACCGCTCCGGATCATACACTTTAAAAAGAAACAGATACGGATCACTTATTCTATAGTGGACCAGCCAGGGAACCAGCGCTACATTCAGATCCCCTGTAAGCATCTGCCGGGATTCTTCGCTTTTTGATGAATAACGGGTGGAAACAGATGAAATCTCGGTCTGAGCACCGAATTCCACTTTTCTCACATTCTCCATGTTGACTTTGGAAAGTTTTTCGATACCTGCGGGTAATTTAAAATGCAACCCCGGACCTGTTGTCCGGCTATATTTTCCAAATATCTGAATCACGCCGACTTCGCCTTCATCAATGGTATAAACCATGGATTGGCCAAAAAAGAAAACCGCCAGAAGAATAATTAAAAGAAATCCCCCAGGCAATTTAAATTTTTTCAACTGATTCAACAGGTCGTCAAATTGCGGGGGCATTCCGCCGCCGCCACCACCGCCACCATCACCTTCAGGTCCTCTTTCCCGGCCCTTCTTGTTCTTTTGCTGCTGTTCCCGGAGTTTTTCCCAATCCCAAGCCATATTGCTTTTTCCCATATCCTTAATCTATCAGGTTTTATATTTTGGTCTGTCGCTATATAAAACGGATCAAGCCTTGATTTCAAGTAAAAACCAAAAGCAGATGAAAAATATGGATTCCCGATAAACCCGGAACAGTGTTCCTCAACTTGTGTACTTACTTCTTCTTGACATGCATAATCATTTGCATATAAGGTCTTCGCATGAATACATCTTCCAAAACACCCCTTGCCCACGTTGGGAGCATCCTTGAAAAGTCACTGGGTTCATATCGCCGGAAAAACGATATGGATATGCTTAAAATCTTTGATATGTGGGAGGATGCTGTGGGAGAGAGTGTATCCATGAACGCAAAACCGGCAGCATTCAAAGGTGACCTGCTCCTTGTTCATGTCAGTTCATCTGCGTGGATGCACCATCTGTATTTTCAAAAACATGAACTGATTGAAAAAATCAATACAACATTAGGCAGTGATCTTGTCCGGGAACTGAAATTCAAAATCGGATGCTTTTGACCACGAGCCACCCACACATGTCATCAGATCATTCTTGCATGCAAAACCAGGACTTGTTTTTTAACGGGAAAATGATCCTAAGGCAACCCCTTAAAGGATACCGGCATGCCATCGACCCCGTGCTTCTGGCACATTTCTGCCAACCGGGAATTGGCGATCAGGTGCTTGATCTGGGTACGGGAAATGGCATTATTCCTGTCATTCTCGCCTTCCGGAAAAAGGACATCACCATTTCTGCTGTTGAAATACAGACCGAACTTTATCAGATGGCGCTTGAAAATATCAGTTTAAACCAGCTGACGGATCGGGTGACCGTGGTCAACAAGGACATGCGGGAACTCCCTGGGATTTTTCCAACCGCTTCTTTTGATCTTGTCGTCAGCAATCCCCCATACATTAAACAGGCTGCGGGAAGGATCAATCCGGATTCCCAAAAAGCGATCGCCCGCCATGAAATCAAAATCACATTGGATGAGCTTCTCAAGACCGCATATGCCATGATGAAATCATCCGGACGTTTTTCAGTCATTTTTTCTGCAAATCGCATGGCCGACCTTATATGTAAAATGCGGCAACATGACATTGAACCCAAACGAATCCGTTTTGTTCATGCCAGAAAAACGGATGATGCAAAGCTTGTGCTTGTGGAGGGTAGAAAACACGGAAAAGAAGGGCTTAAAACACTTGCACCTGTTGTTATCTATGACAGGGAGGAGCAATATACTGATGAGATCAATTGGATGTTCCATCCCTGACGTTTGAATATCTTATGACAAGGTTATTTTTATCGTTCACCGTGTCAGTTTGTTCATCACCAACCCTGTAATTGCTTTTGGATAAAAATAGGTGGTCTTTCTTGGCATAATCAAACCGCTTTGGGCAATATCCTGAACCTGCTTGATTTTTGCAGGATTCATGATAAATGCCATGGCAGCCTGACCTGATGCCACTTGGCTTACGGCCTGATCTGCCTTGCTTGAGTAGTTGATAAGGCCATGCTCGTCCATCTTTTCATGAGAAATATCAAGCAATCTTGAAAAAATCAGATGAGTCAGCACAGTGACATCCAGATGTTTCAATACATCAGGGAATGACTTGTCAAAAGCATTATCGATCACATCCGGTTTTAAATAAAGAAGGTCGAATGACGTTCTCCCTTTCACGGATACACCAAAAACCGTTCCGGATGTTTCTTTTTTAATTGCAGTCATCATTTCTGAAAATGCATGGTCATACCCGTTTTTTTCAAACGGGATCTCACGGAGATCAAAAAATTCGGATGCCCTGTCAAAAAAACTGTCAGAAATGGCTTTATCGATCTGGGTCACCATTCTGTGAGCCGGGAAGATCACAAGTCCTTCATCTTCCATACTGCAAAGGTACATCATGATGAAGTTGGCAGGATGGGTATCAGAGAAATCAGGGTCATTTTCTTTTAACCCGTCTCTATAATTCAGGGCCGTTTCATACCGATGATGGCCATCTGCAATAAAAAGGCGCTTATCCTTCATGAATCCATGAATCTTTTCTATCGTCTTGTTATCTGAAATCCGCCAAAGCCTGTGCCGTTCATTGACATCATCCTCAAAATCAAAGACCGGCGCCATCTTCTCTGATTTATCTTTCAATACATGAATGAATCCTTCCTCATCCGGATAAAAGGTGAAAATCGGACTGAAATTGGCTTTGCAGAGCTTTAAAAGCTCCAGTCTTTCGGATTTCACTTTTGAAAATGTCTGTTCATGGGGAAGAATAATGCCCTTGCTGAAAGGCTCCAGTGCCACAAGCGCCATCAATCCATAACGGGTCATCTTTTTACCGTCTGCAACAAATGAAACAGATGTCAGGTAAAACGAAGGCGTACTATCCTGAATTAAAATATTGTCTTTCATCCAGGACTGGAAATAGGCGGCAGACCGTGTATGGGGATTATCCGCTTTTGTATCTGTTTCAAAAGCGCTTCCAAGAATCAGCCGCACCACATTTTGGGGATGCCTGTGGTGAAGTTCGATCTGTTTTTCAGGTGGTATGACATCATAAGGCGGTGAAACCACATGAGAGATATGATCAATTTTGTCCGGATTATACAAAATACCCTTGAAAGGGACAACATCTGCCATTTTAAATTGTCCTTAAATATCAAAAAGTGAAAAAATAGACTTGCCGCCTGCTTTTCAAAATAGCCAAAAACAATCGGTCACGTCATGTCTTCCCTGAATAGCAACTTGCAACAGATACTAAAAAGGCAAATGATATTCAAGAACAAATTGGACCGCGTGTGAGAAAAACATCCTTTGAATGTCACGAACCGCATCTTCCATAAATTTAAAAAAATAAAGGTTGATTTTTGAGCCAAAAAAGGGGATATAGTTGACCGCTTGAAGCCAGTGGCTGGCGATGAAAGCAACTGGTTTCAAATGGCTGAATTTTAACATTTTTATTTAACCGGAAATGGGCTGAAACCGATCAGGGTCCTTTCAGGTTAAACATGTCATCAGCCAGACAGCAACATGAAGGAGAGATGGCCGAGCGGCTGAAGGTGCACGCCTGGAAAGCGTGTGTACTTTAACAGGTACCGAGGGTTCGAATCCCTCTCTCTCCGCCATGGAAATAAATGAAAGACCTGTTTCATTGATTCCGCTGTTTCTTCCTGTATCATACTGGATCATTCATCATATAACCGGGAAGCATTCATATGTCCTATCTTGTTCTGGCCAGAAAATACAGACCCCAAACATTTGACGATGTCATCGAGCAGAATCATGTGACCCAAACACTTCAGAATGCCATCCAGGTGAACCGTGTGCCCCATGCCATTCTGTTTTCCGGTCCCAGAGGAACAGGGAAAACCACTATTGCACGCATTCTGGCCAAAGCCATGAACTGCAAGGAAGGGCCGACACCCACTCCATGCAACCTGTGCCGGTCATGCCGAGAAATCACATCCGGAAATGCGGTGGATGTATTTGAGATAGACGGCGCCTCAAATAACAGTGTGGATCAGGTCAGGGAGTTGCGGGACAATATCAAATACATGCCCGCCCACAGTGCATTAAAAATTTATATTATAGATGAAGTTCACATGTTGAGCATCTCGGCCTTCAATGCATTGTTGAAAACGCTTGAAGAACCGCCATCTCATGTCATGTTCATGTTTGCCACAACAGAACCTCATAAAATTCCCCTGACCATTCTGTCCAGGTGCCAGCGGCATGATTTGAAACGCGTGGGGATTGCTGCCATTGCGTCCCATATGCGGTCAATTGTGGATAAGGAAAATATTCACGTTAATGATGAAAGCCTTTATGCCATCGCCAAAGAATCTGAAGGGTGCGTCAGGGATGCCTTAAGCCTGCTGGATCAGGTGATCAGCTGTTCTGATGGAAACGTGAATCATGAAGATATGATTCAGATGCTTGGCCTGATTGATAAAAAAGTCATGTTTGACATATCTGATGCCATATTGACCGGAAATGCCACCTGCCTTTTAGACATCCTGGATGATCTTTATAACCGTGGCCAGGACATCAAAAAGCTTTATGCCAGGCTGATTCATCATTTCAGGAATCTGCTGGTCGTTAAAATAGGACGACGCATTGACAAACTGACTGATGTACCGGACCATGAAAAAAAAATGATTTCAGACCAGGTCAAACAGATTCAAGGAACCTTTCTGAATCAGATTATCGATATTCTCTTCAGGGAAGAATCAACGATCCGTTTTTCAGATCAGCCAAAACTGGCCCTTGAAATGATATTTATCAAACTGCTTCAGGTCAAACCCACACTCTCAATTGATACATTGATTGAAAAACTCGATGCGCTGAGAAATGACCTTCTGAAGACCGAATCCGGCAAGCATGCCCTATCACAAGTTTTGGCGCCTGCCTCATCCGAAGAGACAGTCAAAAATATTTCCATCCCGTCTGAAAAACCCGTTTGTGAACAATCCATACCTGTTCAAAACATCACAGACAAACAGCCTTTATCCAATGTCTCCCCTGCACAGGAAAAACCTGGCCGGAAAGATGAAAACAGCGGTGACACCGCAACAGACACCTTTTATCTGCAGGCGGATAAAAATGAACCCATAGCCACTTCCTGGCAGAATCTTTTAAAAATATTTGAAAAGGATTATCCCCCTATCGGGGCATGCCTGCAAAAAAGCGTCTTGAAAAAATTGACTGGCCAGAGTATGGAACTTGAGGTATCTGGGTCGAACTTTGAGATCAATCGTGCCCGGAACGATAAAAGCATGGCTGCTATAAGAAAGGTATTCCGGAATTATTTTGGCCGGAAAATGGATGTTGTCATCCATGCAAAACCGGAAGAAGAAATGAACTTTGAAAAAAAACTGACGCGGGAGAATGAATTGAGAAAAGAGGCCAAATCTCATCCTTTGGTCGAAGAAGCGATCAAGACACTTAACCCAAAGCAAATTAATATCAAAATAATACAGGAGATTGAATGATGAAAGGCATGGGAAACATGATGAAGCAGGCCCAGCAGCTTCAGTCCAAAATGGTGAAGCTTCAGGCTGAAATGGAAGAAAAACAGGTGGAAGGAACAGCAGGTGGTGGTATGATAAAAGCCGTTGCCAATGGCAAGCAGCAGATTGTTTCCATACAGATTGAAAAAGAGGTTGTAGACCCGGAAGACATCGACATGCTTCAGGACCTGGTTGTTGCTGCCGTGAATGACGCACTGACCAAATCCTCTGAAATGGTTTCATCGGCAATGAGCAAGCTTACTGGCGGAATGAAAATACCCGGTCTTATGTAACATCAAACATGGTATTTGATGGATGTAAGGCAAACACGTTTTTTGACTTATGGAATTATGAATCACTATCCGCCGTCTTTTAAAAATCTGGTTCAGCATCTCTCAAAACTGCCTGGAATCGGCAGAAAAACAGCTGAACGTCTTGCCATGCATATTCTGCAGATACCCAAAAAAGAGGCCATTGAACTCTCCCGAAGTATTCTTGAAATCAAAGAGAAGGCAAGACTCTGCACCCGGTGTTTTTCCCTGAGTGATACGGAAGTTTGCGCCATATGCAGTAATCCGTCAAGGCAGGCGGATATGCTGTGCGTGGTTGAAAATTCCGCAGACATGATGGCCATTGAAAAGTCAGGTGCATATAAAGGCTTATACCATATTCTTCAAGGGGTGTTGTCGCCCATGGATGGCATCGGGCCGGATGATATCAAACTGCCTGAGCTGTTTAAAAGAATTCGGGAGGGAGAGATCAAGGAAGTCATTCTGGCCACAGGTACGAATGTTGAAGGTGAGTCCACATCCGCATATATTGCCGGTAAGATTGCGTCCCATACACTAAAAATTACCCGGATTGCATCTGGGGTGCCCATCGGCGGAGAGTTGAAATATATCGACCAGGTCACCCTGAAACGGGCCATGGAGACGCGTCATGGGTTTTGATCCATATACTGCTGAAGATATATTCCAGTGTAAAATGTGCGGCGATTGCTGTGAAGGATATGGGGGCACCTATCTCACTGGAGAAGATGTCAAAATGATCTCCGAATATATTGGCACATCTGAAGATACGTTTGTTGAAACCTATTGTGACATATCAGGAGGCAGGCCGGTCATTACACGAGGAGAAGATGGCAAATGCATCTTTTTCAAATCCCTCTGTACAATACACCCGGTAAAGCCCCGTATGTGCAGGGCCTGGCCATTTATTGAAAGTGTGATTAAAGACATCTCAAACTGGAAAATTATGGGAACCGCTTGTCCGGGAATAAAAACAGATGTGCCTGATGATGTCATTAAAAAATACGTCAGTGAAGAACTGACCAAACTGGACAAAAAGCGATAACTTAGATGATTGGGATATTTGACTCAGGTATTGGGGGCCTTACCACCGTTCGGGCAATTCTTGAAATCATGCCCGGTTATGATCTGATTTATTTTGGCGATACTGCGCGGACCCCATACGGAACCAAAAGCCGGTCAACCGTTATCCGGTATGCGATTGAAAATACCGAATTTCTCATTAAAAAAGGGGCCACGATGATTGTGATGGCATGCAATACCGCATCCAGCGTGGCCACCGAAGCCATCAAAGAACGGTTCGACATGCCGATCTTTGAAGTGATCTCTCCTGCTGTGGCACTTGCGATTGAGACATCAAAACGCATGCAGATCGGGGTCATTGGTACCCGTGGCACGATTAAAAGCGGTATTTATGAAAAAAAAATCCTCGAAAAAGCCGACCAGGCAAGGGTGTTTTCAACGCCCTGCCCGCTTCTTGTTCCTCTGGTCGAAGAAGGATGGGTTAAAAAGCCGGAAACCGCCATGATCGTAAAAAAATATCTCCTTCCATTGAAAACAAGGCAGATTGACACCCTGATTCTGGGTTGTACCCATTATCCCATCCTGAAATCGATCATCCAGCAGAAAATCGGAAGGCGTGTGGCGATTATCGACTCATCCATCGCTGTGTCAAATACAATCAAAACCTATCTCGATGACCACCCGGACATTGAGAAAACGCTGTCAAAAGAAGGCCGTGCGTTCTTCTTTGTCTCAGACATCACCACCCAGTTCGAGAAGACCGCAGAAATCGCTTTAAAAAGAAAGATTGATCTGACCCACGTCGAGATGTAATCCTTCTTGATCCTTATCAGCGGTTGACCTGGGAATATTTTGGACCAACCACCAGCAGATTATTGGAGAGCGTTGACTGGATGGTTTCCATTTTGCTTCCGAAAAGGATATCCTTGATGACGCCATGCCCATATGCCCCCAGAACGACCAGTGCATCATGGGGCACATCATACAGATTCTCTTCAAATTGATGTTTTTCGAAAAGATACCAGTGATGAAGATAGGTTGACAGATTTTTATCAAAATTTTTCGATGTCACAATCGCCTTATACTCTTTCCTGGTGGAAGGTTTCTCGATTTGAGTAAATATATCAAGCGGCATGCCGGTTTTTCTGGCCATTCGAAACCCAAGTTTCAAGGCTTTCACGCTGTTTCTGGAACCGCCGAACATCACAGCGATACTTTTCCATGGTTTGAAAACCGGGCTGGTAATGAGAATGGGAAACTTGGCGGACCGAACGATTCGCCTGACCGGTGAACCGATATGCCCCAGGCTGACTTTGGAGGACATATCGCTAATGCTCCTGGGACAGCACATGAAATCAAAATCAGAAGGGATATCCGGAAGCGTCGATGCGGTGAACGCGTCTTCCTGAATAAAAACCGGTTCAATACCAAGAGATTCGGTAATTTCTTTTGCATGGACTTCGGCTGTTTTATGGGCGACAAGATAGGAATCATCCAGATCGACCTGAACCGCATCATTTTTAAAATACATCAGGAACTTCTTGAATCTGGGGATATAGATGACAAGAGAGAAACCGGTTTGTTTGCAAAAATAGGCGGATTGAAATAACGTTTCCCGACCCAAAGGGGTGTTTCTGAAAATATGAAGTAAACGGGTTCCCATATCCTTCTCCTTTTTATCCGGCCATTTTTCTTTTTTCAGGTGTCGGACGTTTGCACCATCAACTCTTTCCGGTATTGATCCAAAAGTGTGGCCTTTGAAATCATGCCGACGAATCGCTTTTCTGAAACGACCGGCATGCTGAAAAAGCCGTTTTCATCCATAGTCGAAAGCACGGCAGGAAGCTCGTCTGAAATGTCCGCCGTCATCATTTTTCCGTTCATGATCTGCTCGATCAAAACCGTATCATACATCACCCGATTAAAAAGGTAGGGCCGGATATCGTCCAGGTGAACCATACCAATAAAATGACCTGTTTTTTCATCTTCTACCGGAAAATAATTTCGTCGGGATTTTTGAACGATATTTAAGAAATCCCTTAAAAGCATATCCTTTTTCACACAAATACAGTCTGTCTCCAAAAGCTCTGCGATACTTAAGTCCGAAAGTACTCTGGAATCGGTACCCGGCCTTAAAAGCTGACCGCGCTCCACCAGATCCTTGAGATAAAAAGAGGCGGGTTCAAAATATCGTGAGATGGTTGTGGAAAAGGCGGATACGACAATCAAGGGGAGCATGACCTCATAACTCCCGGTGATTTCCACAATCAGGAAAATCCCGGTCAAAGGTGCCTGAAGAATGCCGCTGATCAGGCCCGCCATGCCGAGAAGCGCATAACATCCTTCATTGACCCAATCCACATAAGGAAACATAACCGTCAGACCCCGCTGAAAAAACAACCCGACAAAACTTCCAATAACGAGGCATGGGGCAAAAATCCCGCCAGAACCGCCCCATCCCAGAGTAAGAGAGGTTGCAACAATTTTTAAAATTGCGCCCAGCGCCGCCGCAAGGATTCCTGCTTCAAATATGCCGCCTATCATCTCGGTGATGGAATGATATCCTTCGCCTAAAATATCGGGAAAATACAAACCCAACAGTCCTACGGCGCAACCGCCAACAGCGGCTTTCAGCCAGAAGGGCAAAGAGACTTTCGCTACAACACCGTGCATTCTTCTAAGCATTCGGGTGAGGATAATGGATGCCAGGGCTGTCAAAACCGCAAGTCCCACGCAGGAAATGACATCCAACGGATGAATACTGAAGTTTCTGTGGCTGAAAGCGATCTGATCGCCTGTGAAAAAATGACTGACTTCCGTTCCCACAACAGCGGCAATGGCAATGGGTACGATATTGACGGTTGACCATTCCCCCAGGATAATTTCCATGGTAAAAATCATGCCGGCAATAGGTGCGTTGAAAATGGAGGATATCGCGCCGGCTGCCCCGCACCCCACAAGCGTAACGCGCTGTTTGTCGTTCAATGAAAAAAGGGTTGCGATATTCGAGCCGATAGCCGAACCACTCATGACGACAGGTGCCTCAGGCCCTGCGGACCCGCCGGAACCTATGGTCAGACAACTGGAGATAAGCCTTGAAAAACTGGATCTGAAACGGAGAAGCCCGCCATAACGCGACACACTGTATATCACTTCCGGTACCCCATGACCCGGTTTTTCCCGTATGATCTGATTGAGGAATATGGATGAAAGCGCCGCCCCCCCTGCCGGCAGGAGAAATGCCAGGAAATGCCCTCTGAAACGATGCAAATAGTCAAACATGAAAGAAAGGGAACGGTTCAGGGCAACTGCCGCAAGTCCGCTTAAAATCCCCACAATAGCGCCGGTAAATATCAGAAGAAGCCGATCATCAACCCTGAATAAGGGCCATCTGGCCGGATATCGCCACATAGAGAACCGTTTCATCAATCCGCTCTATCCTTTACCATCGGCCTGTTTTTCAATCAGTTCAATTTTTTCAAACAAAACATGTTTGTCCCGTAATGCTTTTAACGTAGACACAAACGCATTATCCCTCAGGCAAAAGGACAACCGGGAAAGAAGGTTTAAATGGCAGGAAATCGAAGGGCTTAACAGAAAAAACAGGACTGAAACGGGCTGGTCATCAATCGATTTAAAATCAATCGGATGGGCCAATACACACGTGATGACCAAGGACTCTGAAATTGCCTCAGGCATGGGTGAACGCGGATGAGGCACGGCCACGCCTTTTCCGATGCCGGTTGATACGAGTTCTTCTCGCTGAAGAAGCCTTTCTATGAGCGCATCCTTGTTTTCTGTGGACAGTTCCGGTATTCGGCCAACGACATATCTGAAAACGAATTCAGCATCATTCCCCGGGACATCGACCAATAGCCCCCCCCGTTTCATGGATGAAAGAAGATTATCATTATCATCATCAGGGACCTGATCATCATCGGGCTCTGTCTGGTCGGGTGTTTCAGAAAGGTTGCAGGAAAGATTATGCATTTTTGCCCATTTTTTGAGCACAGCCTTATTGAACATACACAGGTCGTTTCGCTTCTGGATCGGTATTCTTCCCTGCCGTATCCAACGCTCCACCGTACCCTGGGGCAGATCAAGCGATTTTGCAACTTCTTTTAATTCAAGTTTCATAGCACCGGTTGATTACACAATAAAATTGATTTATAAAATCATATAATGGGAATGAACCTGCCCGTTCAATATCAAACAGCCGCCCACCATTACAAAAACCTATGAATATTACACCCATTCCCACTCAAAATCAACCTGAGAAAAATCAGTACGACAACACCTCCGCAATATTTTGTCTTTCATACATAATCTCAACCCGTCTGTTCCTTGCCCGGCCGGATTCGGTTGAATTAATGGCAATGGGCTTGAATTCAGCATAACCTTCTGCAGTAAGGTAGTTTGGCTTTATTCCTGCCGAAATCAGAAAACGAACAACATCACATGCCCTGTTTGCTGACAACTCCCAGTTCGAGGGGAACTTGTCCGTATGAATAGGCGTATTATCCGTATGACCTGAAATTTTAATCGGATAATTGAACTGCGCCAGGACTTTGGCAACCTTTGCCATCACCTCAAGGCCACTTTGGGACATTCTGGTTTCGCCGGGGCCAAACAAAACCATATCCGCTATGGTGATGGTGGCACCGGATTCATTCTCCTCTACCTTGACCATCCCTGCCAGTTTGTTATACATGATCAGTTCCTTGACATCAGAAACGATTTCTTCGACCTCCTTTTGCACAAGGCCGCCCAGTTCATCCACTGCCTCAGGCGCTTTTTCTTCACTTGGCGTGGACTGAAACATAAGCCCCTCGCGGGTGCCTGCTTCAGGAAGCTCCTGAACACCCAGAGCTGTTCTCAGGGAAAGGACAAGCTCCTTGAATGTCTCCTGCTGGGTTGTGCTCATGGCAAACAGAAGCACAAAAAAACACATGAGAAGTGTGACCATATCCGCAAATGTGCACATCCATCCTGGTGCGCCTGGGGGCGGTCATTCTTCCGGCTTTTTTGAGGGTCCGGGAGGTACTAACGCTCCGGAATCCTCGGAATCTTTTTTCTCGATTTTTTCCGCCATCTTACCCTTCCCTATTCACTTTTCGCCTCTGATTTTTTGGCTGATGACAAATAGACATTCAGTTTATCTTCCATCAACCTCGGGTGTTCACCTTCCCTTATCGAAACAATCCCTTCATAAAGAAGGGTCATGTTCATGATCTCCTCCTCACTTCTCAACTTCAACTTGTCAGCCATGGGAATAAAAAACAGATTGGCAAGAACCGCACCATAGAACGTGGTGATCATGGCAACGGCCATTTTGGGACCTATGGTTGACGGATCATCAAGATTGGCAAGCATCTGAACCAGGCCTATCAACGTTCCAACCATGCCGAATGCCGGTGCATAAGCGCCCATGGATGTCAGAATCGAATAACCTGATTTGTGTTCCTTGGCGGTCACATCCATTTTTTTCTGCATGATTGCTGCAATATCAGATGTTTTTACACCATCGACCGTCATCTGTAATGCGCTGGCCAGATAAGGATCACTTGTGCTTTTGATATCCCCTTCGATGGATAACAACCCGCCTTTTCTGGCCTTATTGGATATTTCCACAAGATTTTTGATCAGATCTTCCGCTGGCTCGATCTTGAAGATGAATACCTTTCCGAATGCCTTGAACATCCCCAGAAAATCGGCAAGCGGAAAGGCTATCAGGCTGGCAGCTATGCACCCCCCGATAACACAAAAAACAGACGGAAGATTCCAGAAAAGCAGAAGGCTGCTCCCCAGAAGAATACTCCCAGCCACAGCCCCAATCCCAAGTATCACACCAATAATCGACGCTAAATCCATAGTATTCTATCCCTTTATAAATACAGTTTCTTCCAATGGATCGATTTTGCTGTATCTTGCAATCTGATCGAGAGATGCATCCGACAATGAGGCCCCTGACTGAATGAGCTTTGCCCCCTTTTTTGTGTAAATAGGTGCCGCCAGAACCATCCCCGGTTTCAGATTGAAAATGCCTATTTCTGCTATCTTTTCCATGCTGTCCACAGGATGGGCGTGTGAATATTGACGCAGACGATTCACAATGGATGAATCAAACGCCAACCCAATATTCTCATCAATTATTTCAAATACTTTTTCCATGGAAATGTTTTTTCTTCCATGAACAAGATTATCATAGTAACTGGATAATGAAATAATTCTGGCACCAAGCGGAATCTCATCTTTTTTCAATCCCCTTGGCACGCCTTTTCCATCGGCCCGTTCATGAATACTCTCAATAATTTTTGATATTTCCTGAAACCCACTGAAATTTTCAAGCAACGTTGCGCCTTTCACAGGATGAAAGGTCAAAAGATCTCTGTCTTTTGCTGAACATTCGTCAGGCGTTTTTAGTAAAATCTCTTCCGGCACTGCCAACTTTCCGATCTCATGAAGACGGGCGGAAACTTCGATATTTCTCACCGCTTCTTCGGACAACTGGAATGATCTGGCAATAAACACGGAAATATCAGCCACTCTTCTGGCATGGCCTCTGTGATACTGACGTTTCGATTCCACAATTGAAGACAGGAGGTCGATAAATCTGTCAAAATTTTCCTTATAGAGGCCATTCAGGTCTGCGACCGTTTTTTTCAAACTGCCTCTCTCATCAACCATTAAGGCAATCTGTCGAAGAGAGTTGTTTAACATCTCCTTTTCCCGATCAAGGAGCTTTTGACTGTTCTTCAGCGCCCTGTTCATTTTCCGGATATATTTTAGCGCTTTTTCATTTTTGATTTCAGACGCCTTAAGATCATCCCGAAGCGTTTTGACAGCCAATTGTCTTTTGATTGCAGTGAGAAAAATATCCCTCCTCACCGGCTTGGCAATCGTCTCTATCCTCTCATCTGCCAGCAGGTTTCCGTCTGCTTCACGTTCCCGGCCGGACTGCACAATAAGGAGACAAATCTCATTTTCCATTGAACGGTCTTTAATGGTTTCAAGAAACCCTTTTCCGTTTCCGCCTGGCATCAGGGCATCGCTGACGATCAAATCAGGGATGTGATTGTTTAATGAATCAAGAGCATCATCTGCCGTCAACGCGGTATCCACATCATACCCTGACGCTTCAAGATAGGATAGGTAATCCCTGATTTGCTCAGGATCTCTGTCAATACAAAGAATTTTTCTTGTCAGTTTACTGGCTTCTGCCATCACTTAAAAATACCTCAGTCAGATAAAACCCGGCGGCTAATGATAGTGTTGATTGCTTGCTATAAGTGTTCGCTAAAAAAATATGACTGTTTAAGGTAACTTATCGGAACACGATTGACATTTCTTTACTTTATCGACCGGAAAGCAAGACCATTTCCCCTGTCAATTATTTCAATTATTTAAAATAAAGGCTCTGCCATAATCAGTCAATATAATTTTTAAGCCACCATGTGTCCCATTCGGTTTCCAAAATGCTTTTAACCAGTTTTTTACCCGTCTCTGTCCTGATCCGTTCAATTATCGTGGGAAGCCATTTTTTCGGAGACGAACTTTTGACATCAAGTATGGATTTGAGTTCGAGGATAAACGAAATCTGATCTGCATCTTTGGCGAGCCTTGCTTCCAGTGTTTCCCCCTGGTTGAATTCCTGAAGCAGTTCCGAGATATCCTTTCCAAACGGCACATTTTTTGTAGCATCCCTGATAGCGTCTTCTTCTTTTACAGTGACATATTTTTTCTGCACATAATTAAGATCTCCTGTGCGGGCTTCCGGAAGGTCATGCAACAGACACATGGAAATGAGTTTCAAGGCATCGGCCTCAGGTTCCATCTTGGCCATGACATAGCCGATCAGTGTGATCATAAAAGAGTGTTCAGCCACTGTTTCTTTTCCGACACCCAGGAAATGATAGCCTGCTCTTGGAATCTCCTTTAATATTTTTGCTTCGAACAGAAGGTTTGCAATGTTTTTCATTCATACCTCTTCAGTTTATTATTCATTTTTTCACGGGTCCCCTGTTTTAAAGGAAGATTTTTTTCAAAAAAATCAAAATTAGGTCACTGGCATATGAATTGCAACTTAAAAATGCAATAGACTATTTGAATTCCTTGACAAATTCATCAGACAAAGGTTAATATTTGGATAATTTTTATTCACCGTATCCTACCAAAAGAAAAAGATTGAGGCTTCTAATGTTACCAAAATTCAAGACAGAACTGATATCATTCATGGTTTTAGCGGTTATTTTCATTTTTTCCGTAGCTTCAGCCTTATGCACGGAAGAACAAACAGAACCTGTGGAACTGGAAACAGGCTTTTATTATACCGTTCAAAAGGGAGATACGCTCTGGGATCTTTCAGAAAAGTTTTCCAACACCCCATGGGTCTGGCCGGAATTGTGGAGTGAAAACAAACAGCTCGCAAATCCCCACTGGATATACCCCGGTCAGAGAATTCGCCTGTATCTCAGAAAAGACCTTGAAAAGGTCAAAATTCCGGTCAAAAAGACCGCGCCTCCCCCCGAACCCGAACCCGAAACTCTACCTGTGAAGGAAATGCCAACATACTTTTATCCTAAAATAGACAGTGTTGGATTTATAAAAAAAGAGGCGGTCACACCGTCAGCCACCATTATCAAGGTAAAAGACGATAAGGAAATGATCAGCCAGAACGATCTGATCTTTGTCAGACCTTCTGACGGCACCGCGCTTGCCCCAGGGGAAACCTTTTTCATCTACAGAAACTTCAAACCCTTAAAAGAGAAAAAAACCGTTTATGGCATTCAACACTACATCACGGGTATTGCAGAAATTACAAAAGTTGAATCTGAATATGCACTGGCAAAGGTCACATGTTCTTTCAGGCCCATTCAGGTTCACGACCTCTTGATTCCCTATAAAAAAAGAACGCCGAATATCACTTTGTCAGAAAGTGTATCGGATCTTGAAGGTGAAATCATTATTTCTGAAGAACGGTCCAACTATTTTGGAGACAACACCACAGTCTTTATAAACAAAGGAACAAAAGACGGGGTTGAGGACGGACAGATGTATAATGTTTATTATGAGGAACATACCCCAGTAGGTGCAAGAAGCAAACAAACGGCGCTTACCCCTATAACCTATGGAACGATTCTTGTGCTTCATACTGAACTTGAAACAGCAACGGTTCTGATAACATCCTCTAAACGGGATATGAATCCGGGCGCAAAAATTCATGTGGCCAGGAACTGAGCCCCTTGTAAGTCCGGGGTTGTATCTTCTGTGATTTTACTTGTTCCTGGGACGGTCAGATATCATTCTGATTGTCCCAGGTTACCCTTAACACTTCCTGATACGTGGTTTCGCCTTTCATCATCTTTAAAACAGCATTTTCCCGTAATGAGATCAGCCCCTCCTTTTCAGCCTGCCTTTTTAACGCCTCAATGTCTGTTTCAGATGTTGTCAACCCTTTTAGCGCCTCTGTATATGGCAGAACCTCAAAAACCGCTATTCTTCCGAAAAAACCGGTTCCCCGGCATTTCATGCACCCCCGGCCCTTGGCAAGCGTCACCATTTCCTTTTTTCCCGTATCTATGCCAAATTCCTTTAAGGTGGTTGTATCCATTTCAAATGTTTCAGAACAGTGTGTGCAAATCTTTCGGACCAGTCTTTGGGAGGCAATGCCGATCAAGGATGACTGAATCAGAAAAGGGGGGATGCCCAGATCGAGAAGCCTGATAATGGAGGACACGCTGTCATTGGTGTGAAGTGTCGATAAAACAAGGTGACCGGTCAACGCTGCCTGAACGGCATTCCGGGCAGTTTCGATATCCCGCATTTCCCCGATCATGATAATATCCGGGTCCTGCCTTAAAATATTTCTTAAAATGGAGGAAAACGTGATATCGATCGACGGTTGAACCGCGATCTGATTAAACCCTTCATAGATCATCTCGATCGGATCTTCAACGGTTGTAATATTGATATCCGGTGTGGCGAGCTCCCTTAAGCTCGAGTAAAGTGTTGTTGATTTACCGCTTCCTGTAGGGCCGCAGACAAGAATAATCCCATGGGGTTTCTGGATGATCCGACGAAACCTTTCAAGATCGGGTGATGAGAAACCGAGATGGTTCAGATCCTTGAATAATATATCCGGATCAAGGAGCCTCATCACGACTTTTTCACCAAAAACAACCGGTATCGTCGATACACGGATATCGACCTCAACACCGGCCCTATCCGTTTTGATTCTCCCGTCCTGGGGGCGTCTTTTTTCAGCCATATCAAGCCTTGACATGGCTTTTATTCTGCTGACAATCGCATTGTGGACTTTTTTGGGGAGGTCGTAAATCTTGTGAAGAATGCCATCAATCCGCATCCGGATCACGCTTTTTTCCCGTTTGGGTTCAATATGAATATCACTTGCCCGTTGATCAAATGCATAATTAAAAAGATGATTCACGGCATTGACAATATGCTGATCATCGGAAGGGAGTTCATCAACCGCTTTTAACCGGACGAGTTGCTCGAGATTCCCCAGATCAACCGACGGAGAAGAAAACTGGTCTTCCGCCTTTAAAATGGATCGTTTGAAGCCAAAAAACTCATCAATCAGTTTTAAAATTTCGCTTTTGGCGCTGACAACCGTTTCGATCTTCATCTGGCTGGCTCGGGCAATATCATCCAGCGCCTCCGTATTAAACGGATTTGAGGTTGCCACTGTCAGGCACCGGTCTTTCAGATCCACAGGGAGCATAAGATGCTTCATGGCAAAAGACCGGGGGATCGTTGTGGTCACCACATGAAAATCCAGAGATAATGGATCGATTTTTTTATAAGGATATCCCCATCCTTCTGAAAGGGTATGGTAAATCTCTTCTTCACTCAGCAATTCCTTGCTATCCGGATATTTTTTGATGGCAAGAGATATCATGATATCAATGATCGTAATGGCGGTTTCAATTCTGATTTTACCGGAAGACCGGTATTGATCCATTCTTGCCTTTTCCATCTGCGCCCTGACCGCATCCTTGTTTTTCATGATGTAGTCAGCCTGTTCGGTGCTGATCAATCCCTTGCGATGAAGCACCTTCAATACAGCACCGGCTGAAAAAGGTTTTTCAGATTGTTTTGACATGGAAATATGGTGTCTCCCTTTCATGTGATTGGCAGGTTCTGAGATAGTTTTTTATAGACCATTCCTACAATGGACGCAATAAAAAGAGACAGGGGGTGGCGGTTTGCCCAGACCTGGAATGATATTAAAAAAAAGGCCTCTCACAGACGGGTAAATTGCAGGAAATAAAATTTGATGGCATTATCTGAAAGGAACTATTCCTTCGGGAGGGAGATACGTATTTATTTAAAATTTGACGGATATTAATACCTTCTTTTATATCCGATCTCTATAAAGGCTGAACTGTTTCCCGGCCTGCTGTATCCATATATTGAAAACTCCCTTAAAAGGGTTGACGCTGACAGGTCAAGAGAGCTTCCCAATGCAATTTTATTAAAAACAACCGCATATCTGGTATTTGGAAGTATCCCTCCTTCGGCAGTATCATCATTATTTGCATTATCATAATCCCAGGAGGAGAGGCTTAGCATATTCGTTGTATTCTGATTTAACCACTCAGGAGTGAATGCCAGTAAATCCACAGGCAGCGCATCCTCCAGCGCCTGACCGCCTTCCATGGCGACACCTTCTGCCTTGTACACGTTTTCTTTGTAAAACATATCATTATTTGCAAGCAGTACCTCGATAGTAGATGTATTGGTAGCAGAGAGGCCAAGGATCGTGAGCGCCGCAAGGACGAGAACCGCAATAATAATGGCAGATCCACTTTCATTTGAAATAAGTGGAATATTTATTTTTTTCATTATGGTTCTCCTTTTTATCGATATTTTACACATGAACAAACCGTCAAATCCCACTCACTCTTATCATGTCAAAGTTGACAGATCTGTTTGTTCCTCTGTCCGGCCAGCTGACGGTCAAATGCACCTGCCTGCCGTTATTTACTGGCGGGTCAACAGTGCAGGTCACCGTGTATTTCGTGTCTTCAACAACAACGTTGTCCGTCAACACCGCATAAGGGGTATTTATGATCTGCTCCATGTGGCTTGAGATCCATGATGCAGCGATCGTCCGTTGCCTGGCAGAGCTTGTACTTCGTAAAGCAGCAGTCTGCATCAGTGAAACCGCCAATATGCCAACCGCAAAAATAGAAAGAGCGATAATCACTTCAAGAAGGGTAAATCCTTGTTGATGCTTTGCGGAATCTTGCAATCGTTCTTCTGCCATCATCATAAGAGACTCCTTAATTTATCAATTCAATCCCTGATTTCTGACCTTGACTGTTGTTGTCATGAGCATTCTTCTGTAATGATCATTGGGTGCAGCCAGGATGACATTCCCCTGCCGGTTTAAATATGCCTGAGTGTCTGTATAATCCATATCCATTTTTTCCGCCCGGGCAATCAGAGTAATTTCCACGGTCCTTATATTGTTCCTGCCATTGGAATCCAATGGCAGTGGTCCAAGCACCGTTCCTGCGCTGTCAATATACACAAAATCGAGGACATCTATATTGTTCGCAACCGGCTGGATAAAGCCGCCGCCTGACAGCCTTCCCAGATCCAGGTCGCCATCTGACTGGGAGTCGTAGAGTGAGTAGGTCACATTTTCTCCAGGATCACCGGTATCCCCATCATACCATTCCCGTTGCTCATCTGCTTCATCGATCAGGCCGTCACCATCATCATCAACCCCATTTATAAACTCATCAATGGTGCCATCCTTGTTGTTGTCGATACTGTCGTTTTCTCCCCCCCTGAAATCCGATGTAAGCTGTATTGTACTGACATCAGCAATCTGTATTCCTGCATTTGCATTTCTAGAAGGATCCAGTCCTGCCTTTTTAATTTCATCTTCCATGTAATACAGGGCCGCACGCAGATTCTGTTGTATGCCTACAAGTTCCTCATTAATTTCACTTGATTTTTTCTGCGCCAGATAGACATCGTAGATGACCTTTGCAGATACTGCTGTCAACACGAGGGCGATCATCAGTTCAATCAGGGTGAATCCTTTATTTCCTCTTAATTTTTGGATCATCTTTCCTGTTTCTCCATTCCGTCACATGGATGATTAATCAGTGATCGTAACACGCCCCACAGAGCTAAGGGTAATGACTTTCCGCTTCCCTTCCTGATTCTGAATGGTTAAGGTGGTGCCGAACGGGCTACTGGGAAATCCTCGAGTGCTGTACCACAATTGCGGAACGGTAATACCAGCAAATGAAACACCGATTTCATACGTGCCACTGTACACGGTGGGTTCAGTGCCATTCTGGACACCATCGCTTTCCCCGCCACCCCCTACCCCGCTATCCACAAAAGACATATATCCGGTGGAATTAAAAGAAATGCACACATTGGCATTTTCCTTGACCGCTTTCAACCTGGATAACTGGAGCATGGAATAGACGTCCCTTGCTGAGGAACTCAATCGGTGGCTGGCAAGCCATGCGCTTACATTGGGAACGGCAATGGCCGTGAGAATTGCAAAAATCGCAATGACGACCATCAGTTCCACAAGTGTAAATCCTGCTGCTTTACTATTCATAAAAGTTTTCTCCTGGAGACTTCTGATACAATTTATATGCCATTATTCGTTTCGCGCACATGAAAAATGGCCTGGAGCAGGGGAGGCAAAACCGGTCATTAATATTCAACTGACCTGAATCATTTATCATCTGATATCTCAGAATGATCGGATATTCTGCAATCATGAAAATTATTAAGCCTATTTTAAAATAATCAGGCAATTTTTACAATAGTTTTCATGTAACTATATAATTTTTCTGTATATTAATAAAAATTTGCCTGTCAATGCCCATGTCGGATACCGGATTATGGCCATGTGCACAGTTGAACACAGAGATCTCTCTCAAAATGGAATGCATGATAACGACCATGAATAATATGAAAAAATTGATTTTAACTTATTACGTGGCCTGTACACAAACGGTCTATCCGGCGCTACAGGAAATAAGAATAATCGATAAGCATCTGATAATAAATAAGATATAGATGGTGCACTTTTATACAACAAACTTGTGTACTTTTTTATACGGCAAACCGCTCTCCCGGCTATGACCTTTCAGATAATAATAAAAGGGAAACGCCTTCACGATTCACTGACCTATGCATTTTCCATGTACAAAACCGCATTCCGGAACAGTTTGATGCCGCTGGTCATACCCGGTGTCATCGATTTTTCCTGCCTTCGCAGCATTTCCTTTGTTAGGGTCCAGTCCGGATGATTGGTAAAATGGTGATAGGCTTCCGGATGGGGCATCAGCCCGAATACACGACCTGTGGTATCACAAATGCCGGCAATATCTTTAATCGACCCATTTGGATTATCCGGGAACAGGCCATTGGCGGGTTCACCGTTTTCCAGTGCATAGCGAAGCACCACCTGATTGTTTTTTTCAAGCCTTTCAATAACATTTGGATCAGCATAAAATTTCCCTTCACCATGCCTGACGGGAAATTCAACATGTGAAAGTTCTCTGGTAAATACACATGGCGACTTTTTGTTCACATTCAAGTGAACCCACTGGTCTCTGAAGTTGCCACAATCGTTATGTGTCAATGCCACGGATCGCATGGTGTAATCCTTGTCAAACCCCGGGAGAAGGCCCATATTGACAAGCGTTTGAAACCCGTTGCAAATCCCTATGACCAGTTTGCCTTCATTGATAAACTGCAAAATTTTTTCACCGGAATGGGTTTTCAATCTCACCGCCTGAACCACACCGGCGCCATGATCATCTCCCCAGCTGAATCCACCGCCAAAGACAAGTATATGATACTTGTCCAGTGTGACGGATTCATCAATGATAGCGTTGATGTGAATTCGGTCTGCATGGGCGCCGGCAAGCTTAAAGGCATGGGCGGTTTCATGATCACAATTTAATCCATAGCCGGACAATACCAGCACATTCACTTGAGTCATATCAAATCTCCGAAAGGACGCTTCCAGGCCACCTTTAAATCATTTACAGTAATATTTACGATCGTTTCAGCCTGTATGCCTTTGATGATAAGACTGTTTGTTTCGGTAACCCTGCCCACACGCGCGCAGGGCAATCCCTTAAACAGTTTTTCAAAAACAGGCTGATTGTCCGGGGAAACAGTCACAATAAATCGCCCCGGGGACTCTGAGAAAAGGATTTTGTCACTTCGTATTACATGATCAACCGGTATTTTCTCAAGGTCGATGGTCATCCCCAGATGGCCGCCCATGGCCACCATTGACAGGTGAATTCCCAGTCCGCCTCTGTAAATACCATGAGCCGATGCAACCAGATTTTTTTCAATGGCCCGATGCAGGGCTCTGTAACTCGTTAAAAACGGCTCAAAACAGACTTCCGGAACGTTTTTCCCTGTAAACCCCAGATGGTCATAATATTCCGATGCGCCAAGTTCATCCCGGGTCATTCCCAACACATAGACCAGGTCACCCGGAAGCTTGGCATCCATGGTGACACATGTTTTGATATCCTCCACAAGGGATATGACTGAGAACTGCATGGTTTCAAGGGCGGAAATCTTCCGGGTTTCCCCATACCGGCCAGGCAGATATCCATCCACATACATGCTGTCCTTGCCTGAAAGCAGCGGCAGCGAATAGGCCATACATGTATCCTTAAGCGCCTGGCATGATCTCACCAGCTGAGCTGCCTTGAATTTACCATCCGGATTTTTTTCCGGATGATATTTTATATCCGGCCAGCAGAAATTATCCACGCCGCCAATGTGTCCGGGATTTCCTCCCACGGCAATGACACGCCGCACAGCTTCATCAATGGTGGCGCATGTCATATGATAGGCATCAATCCTCGAATATGAAGGCAGCAGAGACTGGGAAAAGGCAAGTCCCTTTTCCGAATCAAGCACAGGCCGGATAACGGCTGCATCACTTGCGGTATTCCTCTCTTTCCCGACAAGGGGTTTGACCACACTTCCCCCTTGAACCTCATGATCATACTGCCTTGCGATCCACTCTTTGGAAGAGATATTGGGCCTGGACAACATATCGAGCATCAACTGGTTGAAATCTTTAGGTTCATTGAATACCGGCTCACGCAGTCCCCTTTTTTCAGGTGCTTCCCAGACAGCATCAAACGTCCACTGGGGGAAACCCGAAGACAGAAGATCCATATTCACATAGGCGCATGTCGTCCCATTGTATTTGATATGGAGTTTTCCGGAATTCGTATATTTGCCGATCACGGTGCTTTCAACCGCATGTTTTTTGGAAAGCGCCAGAAACCGGTCAATATTTTCCGGTTTCACAGCAAGGGTCATGCGCTCCTGAGACTCGGATACCCAGATCTCCCATTGATCCAGACCGTCATATTTCAATGGCACTTTTTCAAGGTCAACGATACACCCGTTGCTGATCTGGGAAGATTCACCAACGGATGATGACAGTCCGCCTCCCCCGTTATCCGTGATAAATTCAATCAGGCATTCATCTCTTGCTTCAAGGATGAAATCGTGCATTTTCTTCTGGGTATAGGGATCTCCGATCTGAACATGCCCTGCAGGTGTATGTTCGGAAAAAACTTCTGATGAAGCGGTCACCCCGTGGATGCCATCTTTTCCCACTCTGCCGCCACTCATGACGATCAGGTCTTCAGGCGATGTTTTTTTATTTTCAGATGGCTGGCCATTGACCAGGGACGGAATAATGCCCACAGCTGTCACAAAAACCAGACATTTGCCCATATACCCGTCATGGAAATAGACCTGACCGAAGGGCGTCGGAATCCCGCTTTTATTGCCACCATCCTTTACGCCCTCAATGATACCGTCCAGAAGACGCCTGGGATGAAGCCTGGGCTTCAAATCGCCATTATAATTTCTGAACCCGGTACAAAATCCGTAGCTTCCCATGACCAGTCTGGAGCCGAGGCCCGTTCCCATGGGATCCCGGTAAACGCCTACGATACCTGTAATTGACCCCCCATAGGCCTCCATATTGGATGGGGAATTATGAGTCTCTCCGGTGATGGAGTAGTTATGGTTTTCGTCAAACCGGCCGATGCCGGCATTATCCCACAAAACCGAAACCACCCAGTCAAGCTTGTCCTTTAACTCAAGCGTGGGCTTCTGGATGTATGTTTTAAACAGATTATCCTCGACAATAACCGGCGAAGACACATCATCCTGATACCGGAAAAGGCCTCTGAACGTATTATGATTGCAATGGTCGCTTCTGGCTTGTGAAATGTATTCAAGCTCTATATCTGTGGGATCGGAAAGGGCAACGGTTTTTCTTTCTTTTAAAACATCTTCCCTTAAAAAATAAGACCGGATGACCGGTATATCGTTGGGATTCAAGGCAAGATTCCTCTCATCGCTTATCTTTTTAAGGGCATCATCGCTTTCAATGGTCACAGGCAGAACGGTTGGTGTATGGTTTAAAACCACTTTGGGGCATATAAACCCGGTTCCTTCTTTGGGCTGCCAGTCTTTCCGGTCATATATTTTCCACTGCTGAATGATATCGTTTGCAACGAGTTCTCCGGCAATCCGGTTCATTTCTGCTGCCGAGAATCCGGTTGCCTTGATACAATACCTTTTGGACGTATAAACCGCATCCCCTTTTCCAAATCGAATGCCAAGGATATCCTCAATGGCCTCGACGGCCGTACTTCCCGGGTTATCTCTCACGCCCGGCCTGTATCCCACCCATATACACCAGTCGAAATCGACAGGGAGAGGGTCATAGGACGATATCTGGGTCACTGGATTGGAAAAAACATCCGATTGAATAATGGCAAGCTGATCCTTGGTAAGCGCCGCTTCAATGGTAATGATGTTCACGGTTCTCACATCATCAAGCGCCATGCCGAAATAATCCTGTGCCCGATGCAAAAGCGTTCTCCCCTCTGCATCGGCCAGTTCCTTTTTCAATGTGATTTCAAGTCTGCTGATCATTTTAAAATCCATGATGAGTTAAGCGTCAATACATACCATGAGGTCCATGTATGGCGATCTAATTTGAAAGTACGCGAGTGATATCATTGTAAAATACGAAAATCATGAGAAGAAGAAGAACAAACAATCCTGCCTGCTGGGCTATTTCACGGGTCTTCATGCTCACCGGGCTTCCCTTGATAGCTTCAATACTGAAAAACATGATATGGCCGCCATCCAGAACCGGTATGGGAAGAAAATTCAGTATGGCAAGATTGATACTGATGAGTGCGATGAAGTAGATCAGATTGGCAATGCCTGCTTTTGCCTGCTGGCCGGCCATCTGATAAATCATGATCGGCCCCCCCAGCTCTTTTACCGAGACAGTCCCCTTTATCATTTTTGCGATCACGATAAACGTCAGGCTTGTGATCTCATATGTTTTTTGAACGCTGGATACAAGTGCCTCCAACGGATTCAATTCATTGACGAGATAGTCTCCTGAAGGCCTTATGCCGATAACATACCGCTTGATCTCCTCGCCAAACATATTTTTATCGACTGTCAGTTCCGGCTGAAGCTCTATCACCTGCGTTTCACCTTTTCTTTCAACATCGATCGAAAGATGTCCGCCTTCATTTGACGTAATCAGTTCCGTCATCTGTTCCCAGGTTTTAACGGAAGTGCCGTTGATCCTGACAATGATGTCATTCACCGCAAGGCCTGCCAGTTGAGCCGGTTTTCCCTCCTCAACCATGCCAATAACCGGTTTCAGTTCAACATCACCATAATATTGAAAAAAACAGAAAAAAATCAGAATAGCCAGGATCATGTTAAAAGATGGCCCGGCAGCTACAATACATATCCGCTTTGCCACATGCTGATGGGTAAAGGAAATGGGAATATCGGAAGGATCAATTTCCGCATCCGGCTCTTCACCCACCATTTTGACATATCCGCCTAAAGGGATGGCAGAAAGACAGTAATCGGTTCGTCCCACGGTTTTACTTAAAATTTTCGGCCCGAACCCCAGCGAAAATTTCTCGACACCGACGCCAAAAAACCGCGCCATTAAGAAATGACCGAGCTCGTGAATAAAAATCAATACTCCCAGCACAATGGCGAAAGCGATAATGTTTGTTGTCATGTGATTTACTGCCTCATTTTTATCAAAGGCCGGAAATGGCCCAAACCTCTGGTTTCTGATAAAGGAGAACGGTTATTTTTTTTCTTTTATCAATTGTAATGCCGCATCCCTTGCCCATTTATCCGCCGCCAGGATATCAGATAAATCCGGGCTTGAAACAACCTGATGTTCGGCCATTATCTTATCAATAATTACCGGTATTTCAACAAAAGATATTTTTTTCGTCAAGAAAGCGGTCACAGCTATTTCGTTGGCGGCATTCAACACACAGGGAAGGGTAAGACCGGTCTCACATGCCTGATAGGCAAGGGCAAGACATGGAAACTTCTTGATATCCGGTTTCTCGAACGTCAATGACCCGATATTGGCGAACTCCGGAATAGACTGATTCAGGGACAGGCGTTCAGGATAGGACATGGCATATGAAATGGCGCCTTTCATATCCGGTATACCCAGCTGGGCGATAATCGCGCCATCCACATAGGACACCATGGAATGAATCACGCTCTGGGGATGAACCACCACCTCAATTTTATCCAAAGGGATGCCAAAAAGGAATTTGGCTTCAATGACTTCAAGCCCCTTGTTCATGAGGGTTGCCGAGTCTATGCTGATTTTCTGCCCCATCTGCCATGTGGGATGATTCAGGGCATCCGAAAGGGTGATATCTGCAAACTCACTTTCCGGTTTTTGCCTGAAAGGCCCCCCTGAAGCCGTCAGAATGATTTTTGAGATATCTTCGACACGCTGCCCGGAAATACATTGAAAAATGGCGCTATGCTCACTGTCGACCGGCAAAATAACAACGCCTCTTTCTGCTGCCATCTGCATAACGATTTCTCCGGCCATCACAAGGGTTTCCTTGTTGGCAAGCGCAATTTCCTTTTTGGCTTCAATAGCAGCAAGCGTGGGAAGAAGGCCAGCCGCACCGACAATGGCAGATACAACCATATCGACGGATGGGTGGGTTGCAGCTTCCTTATATCCCTCTGTGCCGAACAGAATATTGACCTTGCTTTCAGGTCCCAGTTTTTTCTTGAGAGACCGGGCCACATTTTCGTCAAACACAACCGCTATTTCCGGCAAAAACTTTTTGACCTGTGCGGAAAGCAGATCAATATTATGACCAGCAGCAAGGGCCTTTACAGAAAAACGATCCGGAAACATCTCGACAATCTTAAGTGTATTCTGGCCGATTGATCCGGTGGAACCCAGTATGGAAAGAGACTTCATGTTTTAATTGTTTTCCATATCATTTAATTCATTTTTACCATCATGCACACACCCAATTATTGTATTCATGCTAGCCCAAAAATATTTTATGAAAATAATAAAGGACCGGTGCCGCAAAAAGCAATCCGTCAATCCGGTCAAGCATACCGCCATGACCGGGTAAAATCGTGCCTGAATCCTTGATATGACCGGCCCGCTTGAGAGCAGATTCAAACAGGTCACCGATGACACCGGCAATACCCAGCACAAAAAAAAGAAAAATACCGGGAATCCATGGCAATTCAGGCAGCAGATGGTATTTGAAATAACATCCCACGATAACAATGGCAGATAGCGCACCAATGAGCCCTTCGATTGTTTTGCCCGGACTTACCTGGGGACGCAACTTGTTTTTCCCCAGATAGGTTCCTGCAAAATAAGCGCCTGTATCGCCAATTGCCACGATAAGGAGGAGGAAAAAAATCCAGGTCACCCCATTTTTGCCATTTCTTATAAAAACAAGCGTTGACAGGAACAACGGGACGTAAATAATGCCCTGAATCTGACGTGCCAGTGTATCCAGTACGTTGGATTCCGCCTCATAGCAAAAAACAGCCCATGCAGCTGCCACAAGGAGATTGAAAACAACCATACCAACAATGATTTCCGTTGAATCCCAATTCGCACCGAAAATAATAACCGCACAGGAAAGATATCCTATAAGGGGAATTGCCTTTTCCCTGTCCCGGGTCGGATATCCATCCAGATTAAATACGATTCTGTAATATTCGTTAAGAGAAATAAAGGACACCAGGCATATCAGCGTGGCAAACATGAAACTGCCACCCTTCCATATATAGAGAATCAGTATGGGAATGGCGACGATGGCTGTGAGAACGCGATGAAATAACATAATCTTTAATAATAACCATTATTAATGCGTTAGCAGGAACTGGCATGATGAAGTTAATATTTTTTTTCTTGTGTTAATCACTCGCCGTTAAAAAAAACATAAATCGTTTGGCAGCCGCCTGTCATGAATCAGGCAGGCACTTTGCCATATCTTCTCTCACGCCCCTGAAAGTCTTCCAAAATATGAATAAATTCTTCCCTCCCGAAATCAGGCCACAATGTGTCAGTGAAATATATTTCGGAGTATGCAATCTGCCAGAGAAGGAAATTACTGATTCTCATTTCACCGCTTGTTCGTATCAAGAGATCCGGGTCAGGGATATCCTTTGTGTAAAGATAATCTGGAATCATATCCGAAGAGATGGATCCCGGATCAAGTCGCCCTGCTTTTACGTCAGTTGCAATCTTTTTGACCATGTCCACAATTTCAGCCCGGCTGCCATAGCTTAATGCAAGATTAAGCTGCATGGCGTTGTTATTTCTGGTTTTCTCCATGGTTTCAAAAAGTGTTTTTCTGACTGTGTCAGGGAGCCGTTCTATCTGTCCCATGGCATTTAGACGGATATTGTTATCCAGCATCAATTTTTCTTCTGTTTTCAAAAATCTGTTGAGGAGTGTCATCAGTGCGGATACTTCGGCTTTTGGCCGATCCCAATTCTCAGTGGAAAACGCGTAAAGTGTCAGATAGGGAATATTCAATTCCCGGCAGGTTTTGACGATAACCCGAACGCTTTCAGAACCTTTTTCATGACCTTTTACACGATTTAAAAGCCTTTTTTGGGCCCATCTTCCATTGCCATCCATAATCACAGCCACATGCAACGGAAGCTTGTTTATATCCAGATTATCGTGATCAGAAGCGGACATACTAAAATTCCAGAATTTCCTTTTCTTTTTCTTTGTAAATACTGTCTACCTGTTTTACAAAGTCATCCGTGAATTTCTGGATCTGATCCTGAGCCTTAAACGATTCATCTTCAGATACCTCCCCGTCTTTTTTCAGGGATTTCAGCATTTCATTTGCATCTCTTCTGACGTTTCTCACCGCAACTTTGTGGTCTTCACAGATTTTGTTGATCTGTTTGACAATTTCCTTGCGGCGTTGCTCGGTCAGTGGCGGAATCGCCACCCTCACAATTTTTCCGTCACTCGAAGGCGTCAAGCCCAGGTTGGCTTTTAAAATGCCTTTTTCGATTTCCTTGATCATTGTTGTATCCCAGGGCTGGATGTTGATGAGATTGCTTTCAGGGATAGATAGAGATGCCATTTGATTGAGAGGTGTCAACGTTCCGTAATAATCCACCTTCACACTGTCCAGAAGTGAAAGGGACGCGCGACCGGTTCTGATTTTCTGTAACTCACTTTTTAAGGTCTTTACGGTTTTGTTCATTTTGTCTTTGGTTTCAGTGTATATGGAATCAATCATAAATTCCCTCTCTTGGCTGTTGCAGGTTTTTATTCGAACATCAATTTTTACTGGCACAGATACTTGTACCTATGTCTTCACCGCATACAACATTTTTTATATTCCCCTTGCTCTTCAGATCAAAAACAACAAGGGGAAGATCATTATCCATGGCAAGTGAAATGGCTGTCATATCCATGACATGAAGCTGGGCTTCCAACACTTCCATGTACGTCAGCTTTTTATAATACTTTGCATGCTTGTTTTTCATGGGATCCGAATCATAGACGCCGTCTACTTTGGTTGCCTTTAAAAGCACTTCCGCATGGACTTCCTGTGCCCGGAGAACGGCAGCCGTATCTGTCGTGAAGTAAGGATTTCCTGTACCGGAGGCAAAAATGACAACACGCCCTTTCTCAAGATGCCTCACAGCTTTCCTCAAGATAAAAGGTTCTGCCACTTCGTGCATGGATATGGCAGACTGCACGCGTGTTGGCATGCCTTTTCTTTCAAGGGCGTCCTGCAATGCAATACTGTTAATCACAGTGGCTAGCATTCCCATATGATCGGCAGACGCCCGGTCCATGCCATATGACGAAGCGGCAATACCTCTAAAAATATTGCCGCCGCCGACAACGATAGCAATCTCTGTACCCAATTCATGAATTGAATACACCTCATCAGCCACATATGTCATCATCTCCGGACTGATACCAAATCCCTGATCTCCTTCCAGGGCCTCTCCACTCAGCTTCAAAAGCACACGTTTGTATTTAGGCTTTGCCAATCGTTTTTATCTCCAAAATGTCAATGAATGAGACTACTCACCCAGTTGAAACCTCACGAAACGCTTGATATTAATATTTTCTCCGATCTTTGCAATCACGCTTGTTGTCAGGTCGGCTATCGTCATTTTCGGATCCCGCACATACGGCTGACTTAACAAACAGGAGTCTTTATAGAATTTTTCTATCTGCCCGTCCACAATTTTATCAACGATATTCTCGGGTTTGCCCTGTTCAAGCGCATGGGCACGGTAAATCTCTCTTTCCTTGGAAATCACTTCCGGTGGAATCTCTTCCGGATTCAACCCAATGGGATTGGATGCGGCTATATGCATGGCAATATTTTTGACAAACTCTTTGAAATCTTCTGTTTTTGCAACAAAATCAGATTCGCAATTTACTTCTACCATGACCCCGATTTTTCCGCCCATGTGGATATATGATCCGATAAGCCCTTCCGATGTTTCCCGGCCCGATCTTTTCTGTGCAGACGCAAGGCCTTTTTTCCTTAAAAATTCTATCGCTTTTTCCGAATCACCATTACATTCAGCAAGTGCGTGCTTGCAATCCATAATACCTGCGCCTGTCTGGGCACGGAGGTCTCTTACCATTTCTGCGCTGATCTCTGCCATTTTTATTCTCCCGCTTCTTCGGCAGCAATTTCTGCCGGCTTCTTTTTTCTTATCAGTTCTACAATAGGACCATCTGCACCATCTGAAACGACTGTTTTTTCAAAGTCTCCAGCAGCACTGGTCTTTTCCATATCAGCCGCACTGACTTCCTGATAATCGTCAGTCATTTTGTCTTTTTCAGCCGATCTTTTCTCCTTCAATCGTTCCCTGCCCTCAATACATGCATCTGCAATCCTTGATGTGATCAGACGGATGGATCTGATAGCATCATCGTTTCCCGGGATAATGTAATCAATGTCATCCGGGTCACAATTGGTATCTGTTATCGCAACAATTGGAATCCCAAGCCGTCTTCCTTCACGAACGGCAATCGTCTCATTTTTGGGATCCACAATAAAAATTGCCCCTGGGAGGCCGTTCATGTCACTGATACCGCCAAGCGTTGCTTCCAGTTTCACGCGCTCCTTGCCCAGTTTCAATCTTTCCTTTTTGGGATAATTATTGATCGTACCATCATTTTCGATGGTTCGGTAATGTTTCAACTGATCAATGCTTTTTTTGATGGTCTGGAAATTCGTCAGCATACCGCCAAGCCATCTGTTGTGGACATAATACATTTCAGACCGGTTGGCCTCTTCATAAATAGCTTCCCGGGCCTGTTTCTTTGTACCCACAAACAAAACGGATTTCCCGTTTGCTGTCGTATTCACGACAAAATCATATACATCCTTGAACATGCGGACGGTCTTTTGAAGATCAATAATATAAATGCCGTTTCTTGCACCAAAAATGTACGGTTTCATTTTAGGGTTCCATCGTTTGGTCTGATGGCCGAAATGGACCCCTGCTTCAAGTAATTCCCTGATCGTAATGTAAGCCATAATAATCTCCTTAATCGTTTGGTTTTTTTCCACCGCCTCTTTCATTCCTGTCATCAACTTTCCATGAAAGCACCCGATTTCAGGTCCGGAAGCGTGTGTCGTAGATTTAACCTGATTCCTGTAACAAAATATCTGTTAATTCGCAATATTTTTATTTTTTCTTTTTTTTATTCCCATCATATTTTTTCCATCTGCACAACACGGGTTTTGCCGGTCAGATCCCTGTGAAAGGAGATATGACGATATTTTCCATTTTTCTCTATTATTTCAACAAGATCTTTTTTCTGATCATCTCCGGCCTCAAGAATCAGCCTCCCCCCGCTTATCAGATAGGAAACAGCATCATTTACAATATGCCGTATGGCCTTCAAACCGTCTTCATCACCGTCAAGGGCAAGAAAAGGTTCAAATTGATGGATTTCCGGCTGCAGGGTTTTAATATCCTGAGTTCTTATATATGGCGGGTTTGACACAATCACATCAAAAAGAAAATGATCGTTCTTTATGGCATCCAACCAGTAACCTGCAAAAAAGGACACTTTTCCCTCAAGAAAATTCCGCCTTGCATTTTTACTGGCAAGACAAACAGCCCCAACAGACATGTCCACGGCAAAAAAAGCATGACCCGGCCGCTCTTTTGCCAGAGAAAGAATAATCGCACCAGACCCTGTACCCAGGTCAAGAATTCGACAGGCTGAATCACCTTTTTTTTTCTCCGGAATCACCGCAAGCGCCGTTTCAACCAGGCATTCCGTATCCGGCCTTGGTATCAGAACATCCCGATTCACATCAAATGAAAGCGACCAGAACCCCTTTTCACCAACGATATAGGCAAGAGGCTCTCTCTCCAGTCTTCGATAAACCAACCGGTTGTAATCTGAAATTTCAGTTTCGGAAAGAAGCCTGTCCTGTTCAAGATACAGGTCAAGTTTTCTAATATTCAGGACATGGACAAGAAGCGTTTCAGCAGTGATTCTCGGGCTGTCAATACCGTTCTTTTCAAAGCAGGAAACAGAACTTTCAATAATTTTTCTGATCGTCCAGGAACGGTTATCATCCCTGAATAGATTCTTCATTTTTAAGTGCCTGGGCCTGATAATAAGTGGTTAGCTCATTGATAATGTCGTCAATTTCTCCCTGCATGATACTCTCAAGTTTGTAGAGTGTAAGCCCGATACGGTGGTCTGTCATTCGACCCTGGGGGAAGTTATATGTCCGGATACGGCCGCTTCTGTCACCTGACCCCACTTGTCCTTTTCGTTCTGCAGACCGTTTTGCGTTCTGTTCCTGAATCATGGCATCTAGAACTCGTGCCCGCAATACCTGCATGGCTTTGGCTTTATTTTTATGCTGGGATTTCTGATCCTGGCATGTGGCCACCACACCTGTTGGAATATGGGTCACCCGAACGGCAGAGTCAGTGGTGTTTACACTCTGACCACCGGGTCCTGTGGCCCGGTAGACATCAACCTTGATGTCTACCGGATCAATATTCAATTCAACTTCCTCAGCTTCAGGCAACACAGCCACGGTAACAGCAGACGTATGAACGCGGCCCTGGGCCTCAGTTTCCGGAACACGCTGAACACGATGAATACCACTTTCATATTTAAAGCACCTGTAAACCCCGGCCCCGGAAATCATGACAATAATTTCCTTAAAACCGCCCATACCCGTCGGGTGACTGCTCATAATTTCAGCTTTCCAGTTCTGTCTTTCCGAATACCGGCTGTACATCCTGAAAAGATCGCCTGCAAAAAGGCTGGCTTCTTCACCACCTGTCCCGGCGCGAATTTCCACGATAACATTCTTGCCATCAAGTGGATCCTTGGGGGTGAGGAGCCTTTTTAATTCATCTTCAATGACTTCTTTTTGTTCTTCAAGAGCGCCGATTTCCTCTTTTGCCATCTCTTTAATGTCCGGATCAGAATCCTTTAAGAGTTCTTCACTTCCCTTAAGGTCATTTTTCACCTTCTGATACGAACGATATACAGAAACCAGTTTGCTGAGTTCGCCATGTTCTTTAATATATTTCTGGTAGGCAGCCCTGTCCTTGACAACATCCGGATCACTCAAAAGTTGTTCAAGTTTGATATAACGGTCTTCAACACCCTGCAGTTTTTCAAACATATATTTCTCTTAAAAAAGTTCCGGAAATAATTAGAGGACGCTTAAAAGGCAACCTGGCATTTTTAATTTCAACGCCGCATCCATATTAAAAACCAAAGGGAAACCGGTTCAATCCCGGTTCCCCTTGTAACGGTCGTTAATTTTTTCACACCCAAAAGTTACGGCAATACCACTTACTTTTGGTTATTGGCATCGAACTTGGCATATTTCTTTCTGAAACGATCAATTCGTCCGGCAGTATCTACAAGCTTTTGTTTGCCTGTAAAAAAGGGATGGCACTGGGAACAGATTTCCACGCTGATTTCCTCAATCGTCGCGCCGACTTCGAATTGGTTACCACATGCACACTTTGCGGTTGAGTTGAAATATTTTGGATGAATACCTTCTTTCATTATCTTTTTAACTCCTTGATACACAGATTATGAATTCATTGAATTTAAAAATTCTTCATTATTCTTTGTTCCGGCCATTTTGTCAAGCAAAAAACTCATACTGTCGACCGGGTTTAAAGAGGACAGCAATTTTCTCAGAATCCAGATCCTGTCAAGATTCGGCTTGCTTATGAGGAGCTCTTCTTTTCTCGTGCCGGACTTATTAATATCAATGGCCGGATACATTCGTCTGTCAGCGAGTTTTCGGTCGAGAACGAGTTCCTGGTTGCCAGTACCCTTGAACTCTTCAAAAATAACCTCATCCATACGGCTGCCGGTTTCAATCAGGGCGGTTGCAATGATGGTCAGGCTTCCCCCTTCTTCAATATTGCGGGCTGCACCAAAAAACCGTTTGGGCCGGTGAAGCGCATTGGAATCCACACCACCGGAAAGAATTTTACCTGAAGGTGGCATAACCGAGTTGTATGCCCGGGCGAGCCTGGTGATACTATCCAGGAGAATCACCACGTCTTTTTTATGCTCAACCAGCCGTTTTGCCTTTTCAATCACCATCTCGGCCACCTGGACATGACGCTCCGCAGGTTCGTCAAACGTTGAGCTGATAACTTCGGCCTTCACGTTACGCTGCATATCCGTCACTTCTTCAGGCCGTTCATCAATCAAAAGAATAAATGGAATAACCTGTTTATGGGCGGCAATCAGACTGTTGGCAATATTTTGTAAAAGCATGGTCTTTCCGGACCTGGGAGGGGACACAATGAGCGCACGCTGTCCAAACCCGATTGGCGCAATCAATTCAACAACACGCATCGAATAATTATCCGGCTGGTTTTCCAGGATCATTTTTGATTCAGGATAAAGCGGGGTCAGGTTATCAAACAGAATCTTTTCCCGGGCAATTTCGGGATTTTCATAATTAATGGCCTCAACCTTCAATAGCGCAAAATACCGCTCGGATTCCTTAGGCTGACGAATCTGCCCGGAGACTGTATCACCGGTACGCAAGTTAAAACGACGAATTTGCGAGGGTGACACATAAATATCATCCGGGCCTGGAAGATAATTGCAGTCCGGCGCCCTTAAAAAACCAAATCCGTCCGGCAAAATTTCCAGCGTCCCTTCGCCGTAAATCAAACCATCTTTTTCAATCTGTGCTTGAAGTAAAGAAAAAATCAACTCCTGCTTGCGCAAACCGGCAGCCCGGTCAATATTGTACGCCTTTGCCATTTTGGTCAATTCGCTGATTTTTTTTCCTTTTAATTCAACAATATTCATTCCCTAATACCCCATTGCTATTTTTTTATAGGAATTCCCAAAGGACACTCATTTAGATGAACCACCAGCTTATACTATTTCCCCAGCTCCCGCAGGATTTATACCGCATTTGATACGGTTTTGAAATGACAACCCCTATTCGCCAAGCCTGCAGCAGACCAACCTCTCTTAAACACCATAAGAGGCTTTACTTTTTTTAAATGATTTAAATCCATGAAAATTATGAAGGAGAATGGCACTTAATTATTGCAGACTCTTTTTATTAAGATAATTCCCGGGCTTCGGCAAAACCTAAATCATTGCTTCCTCTTATAACAAACAAAATTCAATGTCAAGAATTTTTAAATGTCTCTTTTGCTTTAACAATATCACGATAGGCGCCGTCTACCGCTTGTGTCATCTCGTCTATCGTCCCGCTATTCCTGATGATGACGCCTGCTTTTTGTATTTTTTTATCTTCAGGCATTTGGATGGCAAGAAGAGCTTCAGCGCCTTCGGAAGTGACCTGATCTCTTGCCATTAATCTTTTTATCTGGATATCCCGGTCAATGCTGACAAGAATCACGAGGTCAAACAGTTCTTCCATGCCCAGCTCAAATAACAGAGGAACCTCTATTACAATAACACGGCTCCCGTTTTTTTGAGCATCTTCCATTCCTTTAATCATCAGGGAGAAAATTTCAGGATGAACGAATCCTTCAAGGACCTTTTTCGCAGCATTGTCCTTTGTAATAATTTCCCTCATCAACTGGCGGTTTAACTGTCCATCATCGGTGAGGATTTTTTTTCCAAAATATGCCACAATTTTTTTATACGCCGGCATTCCTGGCAAAACAGCCTCACGTGCAAGCTCGTCAGAACTCAAAACCGGAAGCCCCAACGCTTTCAATCTCATGCAAACGACACTTTTACCTGATCCAGCACTCCCTGTAACGGCTATTTTATACATATCGAGGCTTTTTTCCATATGCCCTCCTCCTGTTGAACTCTGTTCCTCTTGTACCAAGAGCGGTCTTTCTTATCTGCGTTCACTTGTAAAAAACGGAGATAAAATATCAATAATAATCAGCCCTTGACAAGGCCAATCCATTTATATAGATAAGTTCGAATTAACAATTAGGGTATGTATAAAAAAATTGTAATGAAATGTAAAGCTTGACGAAGCTGTAAAAGTTCTCCAATACTATATTTTTTTTAAAGGACTGACTTTTGCAAAAAACGTCAAAATTGATTATAACAGATTCAATCTTCAAGAAAGGAATCAATCATGAACATTTTATTTTTTGGACCAAACGGAAGCGGCAAGGGGACCCAGGGTTCCTTACTTAAAGAAAAGTACAATGTTGCCCATATTGAATCAGGAGCCATTTTCAGAGACAATATCAAAGGCGGAACCGAGCTAGGGAAAAAAGCAAAAAGCTATATCGACGCTGGCGACCTGGTCCCTGATGAAATCACCATTCCCATGATCCTCGACAGGCTAAAGAAAGATGACTGCAAAAGCGGATGGTTGTTAGACGGATTTCCAAGAAACAAGACCCAGGCGATCAAACTGGATGAATCTCTTAAAAAAGCCGGGATGAAACTGGATGTTATCGTCGAAATCATTCTTGACAGACAAATTGCCAAGGACAGAATTACAGGCAGAAGGCTTTGCGTAAACGACAACAATCACCCCAACAATATTCATATTGAAGCGATTGCCCCCAAAGGAGATAAATGCAGAGTCTGTGGCGGGAATTTGAGTGCACGTGCCGATGACCAGGACGATACGGCTATCGATAAACGTCACTCAATCTACTACAATGATGTTGACGGTACACTGGCTGCCGCCTATTATTTCAGGGATCTGGCAAAAAAGGATGCTGATGTCAAATACATTACCCTTGCAGGAGAAGCCCCCCTCAAAGATGTTACAAATGAACTGATATCCAAACTGTAAGCCTTTTTGATAACGGACCCGGCGCCTCTCACCATAAGCCGGGTTCTTTTTTCGTGCATTCCGTTAAAAAATCTGCTTGCAAAAAAAAATATCTTTATATATGTTTCCACTCTGTAATAAAGTAAGAAAATAATCACCGTAAGTGCATGTATAGATGGCCAGGTGGAAGAAAGGGGCGGTGCAGTTGAAGGATATCAAGGTTGATGTTATTGATAATGACCTCGAAAAGGCCATGCGTATTTTGAAAAAGAAAATTCAGAATGATGGTCTTTTCAAACGATTAAAGTTGAAAAAAAACTTTGAAAAACCAAGCGAATATAGAAGGCGTAAATCACGTGAAGCCTTAAGAAGGCAACGTATTGCGACTTCAAGAAGCAAGTATAGCAGATAGCCGTTCAAACGCTTGTAAAAATGGAGTACACGTCCCGGTAGAGGAATATCCATTATTCTGCCGGGCTTTTCTTATGATGGAAACAAAAATTTCTTATAACGACTGTCTGGACACCATGTTTGCCTTTGGCCGGTTTGGCATTGTCCTTGGCCTGGAAACGATTTGTGCTATACTTGAAAAACTGGGCAACCCCCACAATTCATTTAAATCCATACATATTGCAGGCACCAATGGCAAAGGTTCCGTTGCCTCTGCCTTATCATCCATTCTGGCAGCTTCAGGATACAGGGTCGGTCTTTACACATCCCCGCATCTGATCCATTTCAATGAACGTATTTGCATTGACAATCAACCCATTTCAAATGATGAAGTGGTTGATGCCTATATCGCTGTTGACAAATGGAACAACGGCAAGAGGAAAGCCACCTTTTTTGAACTGGCCACAGCCATGGCGTTTTATGAATTTGCAAGAAAAAACGTCGAATGGGCGGTTATTGAAACAGGAATGGGAGGCAGGCTTGATGCGACCAATATCATTACCCCTGAAATTTCTGTCATTACCAATATCTCGATTGAACATAAAATGTATCTGGGAAATACCATTTCAAAGATCGCAGGAGAAAAGGGCGGTATTATCAAAAAAGGAAGACCGGTTGTCACCGGGGTCAGGCAGAGAGACGCCATTCAAACGCTTGACACGATTTCTGAAAATAAACACGCCCCCATATTCAGGCTCGGAAAGGATTTCAAAACCAGAAAAAACAGGAATCATACATTTACCTATTTCGGCATGAATGAAACCTTGAAGAATATGGAAACCGGTCTTTTGGGAAATTATCAGATCGACAATGCGGGTCTGACAATTGCCGTATGTGAACTTTTAAATCAATCCGGGACCTTGCTGCCATCGGAAAAAATCAGGGAAGGGCTTAAAAAAAACTGCTGGCCCGGCAGGCTCGAGACCATTTCAGACGCACCACTCGTTTTTGTGGATGGTGCACATAACCTTTCCGCCATACGAAATCTCAAACGCTTCCTGTCAGAAAACACTGACAGTGAAAAACTGACACTCATCATAGGTATTCTTGATGACAAGCCGTATGTGCAAATGCTGAATATTCTCTTGCCTGCGTGTAACAGGGTCATCATCACAAAACCGGATAGTGAAAGAAGCACGGAGCCTGAAATACTTTTCAATACGGCAAAGACCATTTCAGAGAATGTCACGATTAAAAACAGTGTCAAGGAAGCGCTGGAATATGCTTTGGAAACAACCAGACCGGATGAGGCAATATGCATTGCAGGTTCTCTTTATCTTGTAGGGGAAGCCAAGGCAATCATGGCGGGTATCTCCAAAAAAAGATGCTCGTTCTGACCTCATTTTAAGAAATTTTAACGCATGTTTTTAGGATTATTAAGGATTTTGTCATAAAAAGACTTGACAAAATCACTATTGATTAGGCATCTTATACCAATAAATATAATTCAACAATCTACACGGAGGGTTGTATTTTGGCTCGAATTATTATCGTTGATGATGACACGCCATTCCGGGAAATGCTGACAGAAGTATTGATAAATGAAGGTCATGAAATTCTGGATGCCTCTGACGGCAATATAGGGATGGAAGTATTGATCCTCAATCCGGTTGATGTTGCCATTGTGGATATTATCATGCCCAACCGGGATGGCATTGCAACGATTCGGGACATCAAAAACCTTTTTCCCAAGACAAAAATCATTGCCATATCCGGAGCAGCTCAAAATATGGATGAAGGCAATTTCAAAATCGCAAAAACCATCGGCGCTCATCACAGCTTGCCCAAACCTTTCAGACCCAGTGAACTGATCAGTCTGATAGAAAAACTGCTCAATTCATCATCATAGCTTAACGGATTGGATTTCTTTTTCCGCCAACACAAACTTTTTCCAAAGTTCTCTATCTGTATTTCCGGATGCATTCCCCAATTTCAGCCATTCCGAGCGAATTGCCCCAACTTGCTTTAATACATTTCTATATGTCGATTTATTGTTTTCCGGTACGAGCACCTCATCTCTGTATACCAGAGAGAGACTGAGCTGCTCATTCATGGGAACAGATTTCAAATGTTCAAATTCGAGATCAGGGTTAATGATGCGCGCCAGAAGCTCTGTCTTGGTCAGAAACGATTCCTTCTTTTGGATACAATCCAATTTGTCAGCTTCTTTTTCCCTGAATTTTTCTCTCTTTCTGGTGAAAAAATAATCGCACGCATGATGAAACCGTTGCCACAAGTCACGGTCTTTCGGAGTCTGAAACACACCTGCATTTTTCCATTCCTGCTGAAGCATTTTTAATTGTTCTGTTGCATCCTTCCAGTCATCGGAATCCTTCAATTTCTCAGCCTGAACAACAAGCGCTTCTTTTGCTGCATATTGTCTGTTTGCTTCTTCATGATACTTGTCAAAAAACGCATCACAGGATTTTCTGAATCTTTCCCATATCTGATCTGAAGACTCTTTGGGTACCGGTCCGATATCTTTCCATTTTTGCTGAAGCCCAATCAGACCACTCCTTATCTGATCATCCGCCACCCCCGCGTCTATTTGTCCGATCAGTTCTTCCGCCTGTTCACATATATGTTCCTTTTCCTTGAGGTTATATGCATGCTCTCTGCCAATTCTTTCAAAAAACTGATTGCAGGTGCCTCTGAATTTTTCCCACATGGCATCCCCATACGATTTTGGAATGGGGCCTGTTTGCTTCCACTTTTTTTGAAGATCAATTATTTCTTCAACAACTTTTCCGCTGTGAGGCTCATTCAAAAGACTTTCGGCCCGATCAAGCAGTGCTTTTTTGATTTCAAGGTTTTCCTGTCTTTCAGTTTCACGCTTTTCATAAAGCGCCCTGATGCGATTGAAATAATCATCACAACTTTTCCGGAAATCTTCTTTCAAATCCTGTTCCAGCGATACCGGCAACATGCCTATATCATTCCACTCTTCCTGCAATTTTTTCACTTTTTCAGATGATTCACCTGTGTCATCTTCAGACACGATTGTGTTCACTTCATTTAAAATATCCTTTTTCCGGGCAAGACATATCTCATAAATTTTGTCACAAGCCGCTCTGAAACGTTCCCAGATGGCATCAGACTCATCCCGATGGACAGAGCCTGTTTCCTTCCAGGCATTAAACGCATCCCTCACCTGGGTTGCCAGCCCGCTCAAATTATTCTGGTCAAAAAGCGCTTCAACAGTTGCGCAAAGCTCTTTTTTAATGTTCAAATTGGCCCATTGTTCCCAGGACCGGTTTTCGCGGTGCTCGAACAACTTATCAAAAAACCGGCTGAATGCTTTTTCAATCCGTGGCGTCAATTCTTCCTTGTATCCGGGAACCCGTTCGCCTGTTTTCTGCCATTCTGCCTTGGCGGACTTTACGATCTGTTCCGCCTCAAAAAACCGCTCGCTCTCACAAGCACTTTCAACCGTTTCCAAGAGCTTTAAGAGGGCCGCCTTCTGATCATTCTGATCCTTTAGCGCCTGGTCCATGTTTTGTTGATGGTCAGCAATCTTCTCCTGTATCTGTTTCAGCAGCATATTGAATTTGTCCATGAGCGATTCAGGCCCATCATCATCTGCACCCAAGCGCGCCCATTCACCTGCGATTTCATCCCTCGACGCCACAAGGGATTCCAGATTGTCCTCATTCAATAATTGATCAAGTCTATTTATCAGGGTTTGAAGCCGTGCCGATTGTGCCTCTTTCCTCTTCTTTTCAGAAAGATATGTTTTTAAGCACGATTCTATCACCTGGATCGCGCTTTTATAATGTTCCATGAAATGAATCCTTTCGGCAGCAGCCAATGCCGAGAGATTCACACACGTCCATTTCTCTTGTGCCCTTTCCAGCAGGCCGGGTAAAGCGTCACCCGCCATCTCTTTACCACCTGACAGTTCCCTAAGAATTGTTTCAATGGCATTGATGGCATCTTCCCTGTTTTTCCGTTTCAGATCATTTTCTTCAATATTCGTTTTTGTTTCTTCAGGAACAACGGGTTTTTCTTCCTTTTTAAACAAGCGGTCCCTTTTTATTTCCGCCATTTTTCTGATTTTCCGGCTGGATGCTTTTTCGGCGACCTGGGACAAATAGGTGGGTGAGGACAATGCTTCCACGATTATCTTCCCTGCCTTGACACCGCAATTCTGTTCTGCAATTTCTGCAAGCAGGGCTTCATCGGAAATTTTTGAAACAGCAAGGCATTTGACAGACGGATCGTCCATATCGGATGCAATTTTCCAGACCGTTCTCTGATCCTGTACCCGATCGATAATATTTTTTCTGATAGTGGCATCTTCGCTTTCGAATGCAATTGCAGCCAGGATATCTTCATTTTGGATCGCCCCGATCATCAAGCATAGGTTTTCTTTCAGATCTGTTCCATACAACCGGGAAAATCTGTCCACACAGGCTTTTTTCACCTGATCATCCGAGTGATCATCCCTTGCTATCTGTTCCAGCAAATCCCTGTCGGAAATTTTTGCGATGGCGGCCATACGAACATGATCATCCGTATCTGACCGGGCAACCGTTTTCAAAATGTCACTATTATAATCCCTCAGCTTTTTAACAGCATCCAGCCGAACACCCGGGACACTGTGTTTCCACTTTGGTCGAAAAATATCTGAAAAACCCATGAATATCTATCCGTTATCTTATGGAGTCCGGTGAAAATGCGCCATGTACTTTAAACGCAATAAAAATACTATTGGAATATTTATGTTATAAAAATATTTCTTGAAAGAAAAAGTGTAAATTATTCATCCATTCCATGAAAAATCAAGCAGAATCCGTTTTTTTTTCGAATCACAAATGAAGTATTGAAAGACAACATGGTAACTGATAATTAATACTATTTTTCAAATGGGGCAATAAAGGTTGATACACTATTGGAAAGGATACCAAATGGGGGAATGTGAAAACACACCCTTAAAAATCTGCATGCTGAGTTACAGAAGCAACCCTCACTGTGGTGGCCAAGGGGTCTATGTCAGAAATTTAACCAAAGCGCTGAGAGATATCGGACATCAGGTGGAGGTAATTGCAGGTCCCCCTGATCCCCTGCTTCATGATGGGGTCAAGCTTTCGATGCTAAACTGCCTGGACCTTTATAATGCAGAAAATCCTTTTCGTACACCGACAGTCAAAGAACTCTCAAATCCGATTAACTTCATGGAATGGATTAGCGTCTCAACAATGGGATTTCCGGAACCGTTCACATTCGGTTTAAGGGCATATCAGTTTCTCAGGAATAAATTCCGGGATTATGATATTGTGCATGACAATCAGTGCCTGTCATATGGTTTGCTCGCCATTCAGAAATTTGTCCCCACACTTGCAACGATTCACCATCCAATTACCGTAGACCGGCAACTGGCCGTAAGAAGTGTCCGTTCCCTTGCAAAAAAAATGAAATACATGAGATGGTATTCCTTTATCGGCATGCAGAAAAGGGTTTCCAGGAGACTCTCCAAAATCATTACTGTGTCTGAATTTTCAAAACAGGATATCAGCAAGGATTTCAAAATACCGGTAAATAAATTCCATGTTGTCCCAAACGGTATTGACACCCAAACATTTTATCCCATTCCTGAAATTAAAAGAAAACCGAACACGCTCATTGTTACAAACAGTGCCGATACAGCGTTAAAAGGATTATACTACCTGCTTCAGGCTGTGCACGATGTATCCGGCTTCAGAAAAATCAGGCTCACGGTTATTGGCACACCCAAAAAAAATGGCGGCATCGTCAAGCTGATCCGCCAGTTGGGTATCGGAAACCTCGTCCATTTTACGGGAAGAATATCTGATGAGGCATTTGTTCAGCAATATGCCATGTCAGCTGTGGCGGTTGTGCCTTCGCTTTACGAAGGATTCGGTCTGCCTGTTGGCGAAGCCATGGCATGCGGTATTCCTGTTATCAGCACAACAGGCGGCGCTTTGCCAGAGGTTGCAGGTGATGCGGCGGTTCTCGTTCCCCCTGGGGATCCAAAGGCGTTGTCAAAGGCCATTATCGATCTTTTTGACAATCCCCAAAAAGCGGAGAAACTGGGTCAGGCCGGTTACAAAAGGGTCCATGAGCAGTTCACATGGAAAAATGCGGCATTAAAAACCATAGACGCGTACAAAGAGGCCATCTGTGATCACCGTCGACCTTAAAAAACTGAATATCAAGAGCGGATTTAAAATTCTGGATATCGGATGCGGCGAAGGACGGCATACTGGCGCGGTTTATGAATATGAAGGCGTTATTGCCGTTGGTGCGGACATCAATTTCAAAGACCTTCTGAAAGCCAGAGAAAGACTTCAATTTCACGATGAGATAGGCGCTCATGGCGGTGGGGCCTGGAATCTTTCAGTGGCGGATATCACCCGGCTCCCTTTTAAAAATAACACGTTTGATATTGTTATTTGTTCGGAAGTTTTAGAGCATGTCCCTGAAGAAAAAAAGGCAGCTCGGGAAATCATCAGAATTCTCAAACCCGGTGGCGATCTTGTGGTCAGCGTGCCCAGATACTGGCCTGAAAAAATATGCTGGTTCCTTTCAACAGAATATCACTCGGTAGAGCATGGCCATATCCGCATTTATAAAACAAGGAAACTGGTTCGTCTTCTTGAAAAGGAAGGGGTCAAAAAGTGGGGGTTTCATTTTGCCCACAGTCTCCACTCCCCATACTGGTGGCTGAAGTGCCTTGTGGGGCCGTCGCGCGAAGATTCCCTGTTTGTGAATCTTTACCATCGGTTTCTCACCTGGGATATCATGAAGAAACCGTTTATGACCTTATTTCTGGACAGGTTGCTCAATCCTTTCTTTGGAAAAAGCATTGTGATTTATTTAAAAAAAATGGGCAGATGAAAAAAACCATGCAGGTTTACAGCGCTTAAAAACCAAAGGATATTCGTTAAAAATAACAAAATGATTTCACTATACCCGAAAAATGATAAAGACCAGAAAATTCGCATCAAGCGTTTCCTGATGGCGGCATCTTCCTATCTGGTTTTTGCCCTCCTGATCCTTTATTGCTATTATCTGGGTATCTACAGAATGCCGTTTGCCCTGACCATATCCTGGTTCGTTTTTGTCGTCTTGATGAATGTTGTGTTTTACAGTATTTTCCGCCTGGGCATCAACCTGAGGTTTAAAGATAAAAGCCTCACCATGTTTCAGATTGCAGCAGCCACACTCGTCACCATGGTGACACTTTACTTCCTGGATCAGGTGAGGGGGGCAGGCCTTCTCTTTTATATCGTCAGTTTTTCATTTGGCATCTTCAGACTGCAGGTAAGGCAATTTCTGATATTGGCCATTTTTGCTCTTTTGGGTTACCTGATTATCATCTTGCTCCTCATGAAGTTTGAACCGGACCGGATTCATTTCAAAATTGAAGTTATCCGGTTGATCGTGCTTGCGGTGGTGCTTTTATGGTTTTCGTTTCTTGGCGGATATTTAAGCCGTCTCAGACAAAAAGTGGAGCATCTGGCAACCAATGACCCGCTGACAGGCGTATACAACCGGAGGCAGCTTTTCAGGCTTCTCGAGCGGGAAAAATCCCTGGCAAGCAGAGGTCATTCCCCATTTGCGCTCTGTATCCTGGACATCGACCAGTTTAAAAACGTAAACGACACATTTGGCCATCAGGCCGGTGATACGGTACTTTCGAGTATTGCCACGATCGTAAACAAAAATTTGAGAAAAATAGACCATCTTGCCAGATATGGCGGAGAAGAATTTACAATGATCCTTTCCTACCCGGATATCATTGATGCCATCAAATGCGCGGAGAGAATAAAAAACATCATCTCCTCCCACACATTTCATCATAACGGCAAAGTGATTTCCGTAACCGTGTCCATCGGCGTAACCATTTTCAAACCGGATGAAAACATCGAAGCCACCCTCTCAAGGGCGGACAAGGCACTTTATCAGGCAAAAGAAAATGGCCGAAACCTTGTGGAATATCTGGTTCCGGATTAGCCCCCTCCTTTTCAATCAACCCCGATTCACAAATACTCACCGGTGTTAAAAAATGATTGACAACATGATCCTGATATAATAATTCGAAAGTTATCGAATTATTGAAATTAATCATCACCCATTTCGGTTTTTACCGGAATTTTAACAGTGAAGGGGTCTCTACCATGATCGAGAATCAAACGATAACCGAAGCCATTCAGAAAAGATATTCATGCCGGACATACACCGGAAGCGCGATCGATCCTGGCACCCGCCAACGCCTGGACGCGTTTGTTCTGGAAAATACAAAAAGCCCTTTTGGCAGTCGTATGAGATTCAAACTGATCACCGCCACGCCTGAAAATACAAAAGCCTTAAAAGGCTTAGGAACCTATGGCATGATCAAAGGCGCTTCCGGATTTATAATCGGGGCAGTTGAAAAAGCGCCGCAAGATTTGGAGGACTATGGGTATGCCATGGAAGCCATCATCCTCTATGCCACACAACTTGGCATAGGAACCTGCTGGCTCGGAGGGACATTCGCCAAAAGCGTGTTTGCAAAAAAAATTTCAGCAGGAACCCATGAAACAGTACCGGCAGTCGTGGCAACTGGAAATATCGCCCCAAAAAAACGATTGACTGAAAAAATTGTCCGCTGGGGTGCCAGGGCATCAACACGAAAACCATGGTCATCCCTGTTTTTTCATGAAAATTTTGAAACCCCTATAGAAAGTGAGGAGGCAGGCGAATACCAGACACCGCTTGAAATGATTCGTATTGCACCGTCCGCCTCCAACAATCAACCCTGGCGTGTGGTCAGGGACAAGACCGCCTTTCATTTCTTTCTTCAACGGACGAACGGATATTTTGAAAGAAATAACAAATACTTCGGCATGGCTGACATGCAACGCATAGATATGGGCATCGCCATGTGCCATTTCGAGCTTGCATGCCGGGAATTGAATCTCGGAGGAGAATGGATTTCAAGAGCGCCGGATATCCAAATTACAGCCCCACAAACAACCTATGTAACAAGCTGGGGGGTATAGATGCCATCTCAAGGTCTGTCCAGAAGTTCCTGAACATCATGCTGCAACCCTGCTGCCGTAACCTTTCCAGGACCTATTGGCGCGCCAACTTTCAGTTCCACTTTGGACCAGAATCGTTTGGGTCTGCCCTGCATGGCGTTTCCGGATTCATGACTGAAAAAACTGCCCCAAAGGCCCTTTAGTGCAAGGGGAATCACAGGAACCGGATCACGACCGATTATTTTTTCGATACCGGGCTTGAATTCGGAAAGCTTGCCGTCTTTCGTAAGCTGGCCCTCCGGGAAGATACAGACAATTTCTCCGTCTTTGAGATTCATTGAAATTTTTTCAAATGCCTGATTATAGGTTTCCGGATCTTTTTCTTTTGAGGTGATGGGAATCGCTTTCCCTGTCCTGAAAATATAATTCAGAACCGGCATTCGGTAGATCGGCTCAAACATGACAAAACGGACCGGCCGTCTTAGCGAACCGGCAATGATCAGGGCATCCACAAAGCTTACGTGATTGCAGACAAGAACGGCGGGCCCTTCATCCGGAATGATTGAAAGTCCGGCATGGCGAACCCGATACATGGTGTGGGTCAGGATCCAGATGATGAACCGGATGACAAATTCCGGAACGACCCCATAAATATAAATCGCCACAACAATATTCATGATGGCAATGACCAGAAAAAACTGAGGGATGGTAAGCCCCATCACGCCGATGAAAAGAGCGCCTGCCACCGTCGCGATCACCATCAAAAGGGCGTTTAAAATATTGTTGGCGGCAATCACCCGTGCCCGGTATTCCGGCTCGGTACGGATCTGAATGAAGGATAAAAGCGGTACACTGTAGAATCCGCCGAAAATACCGATCAGGATGAGATCCGAAAGGACTCTCACCCCGCCTGCTGTATTCAGAAATTCCCTGATCCCCATGAGATAGGAGATGGCTGGTGTCTTGTAGGCAAAAAAGAGGTCGATGCCAAAAATGGAAAGTCCAATCGACCCTAAGGGGACCAGCCCCAGTTCCACTTTTTTCCCGGAAAGTCTTTCACAAAGAAGGGACCCGATACCGATACCGATGGAAAACATGGTTAAAAGAAGGGTAAGAACGCTTTCAGCCCCCTTCAGCACATCCTTTGTATAGATCGGAAGCTGGGTCAGATAGGCCAGGCCCAGAAACCAGAACCATGAAATGGCCAGAATCGATAAAAAGACGGAATGAACTTTCCGGCCGTATTGAATGGTTGTAAATGTTTGGGAAAACAGGTTAAAATTGACCTTCATGTCCGGAATCGGCGGCGCTGCCCTTGGAATATAAAGACTCGACAGAAAGCCCAAAAAAGCAATGATCAGAACGGCGGCACTGCCGATAATCATGCCGCTTTCCATCTGTCCCAGCACGCCACCTGCGATCGTTCCCAAAAGAATCGAGACAAATGTGCCCATTTCCACCATGGCGTTTCCGCCCACAACCTCAGAAGGTTTGAGATGCTGGGGAATAATGCTGTATTTCAACGGCCCGAAAAATGTCGATTGCGCCCCCATGAGAAACAGAAAGAAAAGCAGCAGATAAACATTCTGCAAATAAAACGCCACACTCCCGCCTGCCATGATCAGTATTTCAACGAACTTGATCCGTTTGATCAACATCGATTTTTCATATTTATCGGCAATCTGCCCGGCCAGCGCGGAAAAAAGAAAAAAGGGCAGAATAAACAACCCTGCAGCCACATTGATCAGGGTGTTTGATCCGGTTGCCATATTGCGGCTGAACGTATAGGCGATTAAAATGATCAGTACATTTTTGAACACATTGTCGTTAAAAGCGCCCAAAAACTGAGTGAGAAAAAACGGTGCAAACCGTTTTGTTCCCAATAAGGCAAACTGCCCCCTTTCCTTCAGATCTTCGCTCACAACGCTATCCTCAAAAATCAAACAGTCACCAGTGTTGTTCCCGGCTCTTTCAATGTAATCATCACATCAGCTACGGTTGCACCTTCTCCTTTTTTATAAACCAGAAGCGGATTGATATCGAGTTCCTTGATGATGGGGAAATCGATCACAAGATTGGAAAGGCCTACCAGATTTTTTTCGATCGCCTCGAGATCCGCCAGGGGACGTCCTCTGAATCCGTTTAACATGGGGTAGCCTTTAATTGAGCGGATCATCCTTCTGGCATTATTTCTTCCGATAGGTGCCAGACGGAACGAGACATCCTTGAAGAGTTCTACAAAAATACCTCCCAGCCCGAACATGAGTGAATGACCCATCTGCCCTGGATTTCTGTTCACGCCGAGAATGACCTCTTCTCCCTTGGGGGCCATTTTCTGTACCAGAACACCCTCAATCACAGCCTCTTTCTTATATTCACGGGCACTCTTTACGATCTCCCTGAATGCGCTCTCAACACTCATTTGATCGGTAATATTCATTTTTACACCGTTTGCATCCGATTTATGAAGAATCTGAGGGGACACGATTTTCATTACAACGGGGTATCCGATCTTTTCAGCAATATCGACAGCCTCTTTTTCATTTTTGGCCACATCCATAGGCAAGGTATTGAATCCATAGCATTTCAGCAACTCTGATCCTTCCAGTTCATCCAGTATTTCCTTGCCTTCGGAAAGATGTTTATCAATAAGCTGCTTTGCTCTCTCCCGATCAAAAGTCAACTGATACTGGGGAAGGATTTTGCGGTTGAGCCATCTCGTGCCTTTATAAAGCGCGCCCAAGGCTGCTGCGGCATTCTCCGGGAACGGGTAAACCGGGATTTTATTTGCCTGAAGAATTCTAACACCTTTGGAAACATCCACAACACCCATAAAACTGCAGGATATTGGTTTTTGAGAATGTTTGGCTATTTTTACAATAGCTTCTGCAGTTCCCAGCGCATCGGTCATGGACTGAGGGGTGAGGATAATCAATGCGCCATCCACCCCGTCATCGCTGATAACCGTGGCCAGGGTATTTTCATACCGGTCTTTTGCCGCATCTCCAATCACGTCAATGGGATTGTGAAAATTGGCTGTGGCCGGCAGATAACGATGAAGTTCTTCAATGGTTTTAGGGCTGAGTTTGGCAAGCTCCAGGCCGGATGTTATGGTCATGTCTGTGGCAATAATCCCCGGACCGCCGGCGTTTGTTACAATCGCCACGCGGTTGCCATGAAGTCTTTTTTTACAGGAAAACGCTTCGGAATAATCAAAAAGCTGATTGACGGATTCGCACCGGTATATTCCTGCTTCGGCAAAAATAGCGTCATAAACCGCATCTGATCCGGCAAGAGAACCGGTATGGGAGGCGGCTGCTGCCGCGCCTGCTGCAGACCGGCCTGATTTGATGGCAAGAACAGGCGTATGATTATCGCCGGACGTAATCTGTTTGACCTCTTCTATAAACTCTTTTGTATCTCCCTGAAGTTCTTCCATGTAAATCATAACGACATCTGTGGCAGAATCGTTATGGTAATATTTCAACAGGTCAAGCTCATCCACATCTGCCTTGTTTCCAATGGAAATAAATTTGGAAAATCCGAATCCCCTGTCTGCCGCAAAATCAAGAACAGTGGTACATAGCGCCCCGCTTTGTGAGATAAATGAAATATTTCCGTGTGCGGGCATCCTTGCTGAGAAACTTGCATTCAGGGATACTTCCGGAGAAGGATTGATCACGCCAAGGCAGTTTGGCCCCACGACCCTGATATTCGCTTCCTTGCAGATCTCCTTGATCTGGTTTTCTATGATCAGCCCTTCACCACCCACTTCCTTAAACCCTGCAGAGATGATGATAATCCCTTTCACGCCTTTTTTCACGCACTCCTTAATGGCAGAAAGGGCTACTTTTGGCGGCAGGATAATCATGGCAAGATCGACCGGATCAGGAATATCAAGAATGCTATTATAGCATTTGACACTCAGGATTGAATTGGCGCCAGGATTGACGGGGAAAAGCGTTCCGGTGTAACCGTTTTGCAAAATATTGGCAAAAATATCATGACCGACCTTCCCCTTTGTTGATGACGCCCCCAGAACAGCAATTGATTTTGGTGAAAAAATGGCATCCAAACTGTCCATGATAATGTCTCCTTTAAATGTGTTTTTTAAAAAATCAGTATTACAATAATTAACTGTAGATTGGCAACTTAAAATGTGCGCTTCCTGATGTTTATGCCCGTAACCTGGTGAAGCCAAGGGTGAATGTCGTTCCTTCTCCAGGCGCACTTGTCACATCTATCCTGCCGCCATAAGACTCTACTATTCGGTGGACAATGGACAGGCCTAGACCCACACCTTTTTTTTTGGTCGTATAGAAGGGATCAAAAATGGATTTTATGGTTTCGGGCGTCATCCCGCATCCATTATCACTGATTTCGATATTAATATAATTCGAGGCCGCATAATCCATCTTAACCCCGATTTCTCCTGTTTGGGAAATAGCCTGCACAGCATTCATCAAAAGGTTCCATATGACCTGATGAAGATGACCCGGATCCATGGCAATCCAGATTCCGGGAACCAGATCACGCTTCAGTGTGGCCTTATCCTTGCACCCCGGATCATTACTAAAAAGATCAAGTATCTCCTCCAGGGCCTTGTCAACTTTCAATGGCATAGGATTTCCGGCCTTGGGTCTTGCAAACATCAGAAAATCATTCAGAAGCGAACTTAATCGGCCTGCTTCGCGAAGAGCTATTTTCATCAACTTGTCACTGTCCGGGTGATAACTGGACTCTTCCCTCAAAAGCTGGATAGCCCCTGACAGGGACGCCAAAGGATTCTTAATCTCATGTGCCAGCCCTGCCGCCATTTCCCCCACCGCAGCCATTTTTTCTACACGTTGGACATTTGCCTCCATGGCGTTCAGTTCCTTTCTGGCCTTGATAATTTCTATGGCAAGCAGACTGCTTAGAATAGCCACGGCAAAACATGAAATCATTGTAAAAAGAATTTTATAAAAAACAAGGCTCCATACATATTCTGCGGCCAGAGAACCTGGCTCAAATCCAAATGGATTAAGAAAACCGTAATATTCAAGGTCTATCAGAATACCATATTGAACACTGCACAAAGAGGCCATGACAAGGCTCCCTTTTTTTAAAAGGAGCATACTGCTGTATATAATAATCACAAAATAGAGAAACTGAAAAAAACTGAAAAATCCTCCGGTAATATAAATGATAAGAGATACGATAAACGTGTCAATGATGATCTGGGCATAGGCAAGGGTGACATGCCCGTTTCCTTTGATATAAACAAGTGACAGCGCATACAGAAATGAAAGAAGAAATAGCCCTGTAATGCCCCATAAAAAAATGGCAAACTTTAGCTTGGTAGCGATACTTTGATTAATCTGAAAAAAAACAATCGCGATCAGTAACGGAAATGAGACAATTAACCTTAGTAATATTAACCATTTGATTCTATCACGAAGATCTTTTACTGATTTTTCTATTTTTGGAAAGATCAATCAGCCCTCGATATGAAATCCGGCTTCACCATGGCGTCGCTTTCATGTATACAAGTATCTATATTGTTTATTTTGTTGCGGATTATCCTCCAATGGCACCTGCCATTTTAAATATGGGCAGATACATGGATACCACAAGTCCGCCAATGACAACGCCCAAAAAAACAAGCATGAACGGTTCAATCATGGACGTCAGATTATCCACAGCCTGATCCACCTCTTCATCATAGAACTCACCAATTTTTCCAAGCATGGTATCTAGCGCTCCGGTTGATTCACCTACCGCTATCATTGAGCATACCATAGAGGGAAAAACACCGCTCTGTTCAAGCGGTTCCGCCATGGTCCGGCCCTCTGAAATAGCTGCCCGTACTCTATAAATGGCCTTTTCAACGGTTTTATTTCCGGATGTTTTTGCAACAATATCAAGAGCCTCCAGTATTGAGACCCCACTGGCCATCATTGTGCCCATGGTTGTGGTAAATTTGGCCACGGCTACTTTTCGCAAGAGCAGACCGAAAACCGGCGCTTTTAATATCAGGTCATCAAATATTTCCCGCCCTTTGGGCGTTTTTAAGAACCGTTTGAATGAAAAAATGAACAGGCCTAGGCCAACAATAATATACATGATATGTCCCTTTATAAAATTGCTGGCACCCACAACCGCTTTTGTCATTGCCGGCAGATCGCTTCCTAATCCTGTAAACATTTCCTGAAAAACAGGAATAACAAAAACAAGAATCACGGAAACAACGATAGCAGCAATAATAAGCGTAATAATCGGATAAGTCATGGCTCCTTTGACCTGGGCCTTGAGTTTCGCCGCCTTTTCCATGTAAGATGACAGTCTTTGCAAAATGGTATCCAGAATACCGCCCGCTTCGCCTGCAGCAATCATGTTTACAAAAAGATCATCAAATTGTTCCGGAAACTTCTTTAAGGCATCGGCGAAGGTTTCACCGCTTTCAACCGAATCCTTGACACTTTTTATAATTTTCTTAAAGGTGACATTTTCCTGTTGAGCGTGGAGGATATCAAGGCACTGGATAATGGGAAGACCGGCATCAATCATGGTCGAAAACTGCCTGCAGAAAATAATCACATCCTTTTCTGTCACTTTGGGTTGAAAAAGGCTGACATTTTCAAACAAATCCTTGGGCTTTTTCTTGACCTTGATGGGAGTGATCTTCTGGCGGTACAGATTTGCCTTGACGACATTCTCATCCGGCGCTTCCATCTCGCCTTTCCGGATTTCATTTTTTCTGTTTTTCCCCTCCCACAAATAAATTGGCATAGCACCTCCTTATATAGTAGATAGATGTGTCAATCCTTTTTAATGATAAAAAATTCCCCTCTTGGCATTGAATTTTTTTCAACAATACCATGGTCAAGAAGCATGCAAATATGTTGCCAAACTTTTTTCTGATGAACACCCAGGGTCTGGGACAAATCTTCAAGTGTGGATGGCCTGCGTCTTATTGTAGCGAGAATGCTTTTATCAAGCTCACCCTCATCTGCCTGACGCCCTTGAACAGGTTTCGTCTTGGAGATGGTCTCCGAATGGCCAAAGTAATCTTTTATCCGCTTTTGAGTCTGTTCATCAGCAGCCATTACCCATGACTCTGTCCCTGGCCGGTCCAGGATATTCAACTGCGTTTTGTCTGCCTGGATTCTTTCTATGAGCTTTTTGGTCTCTGACAGTTCATAGGTATTGTCATTGATACCCGGTACAATGAAAAATTCCATCCAAAGCTGATTTTTTCGTTCTTTTCCCAGTTGAACAAGTCCCTCTGACATGCGATCAAATTTGAGGCCCGGATGAGGTCTGTTCACTTTCTGAAATGTCTCTTCCGTTCCGGCATCAACAGAAGCAATAATCAAATCCGCATCCATGACTGCCTTCCGTACTTCTGGCAGATAAAAAAGCGTGCCGTTCGTAAGAAGAGCAATTTTATATTGAGAATAACCGGATTTCAAAAACCGGATGACATCACCAATGCCACTATGCAACGTGGGCTCACCTGAACCTGAGAATGTGATATAATCCAGTTCAGGTGTTTTTTCTAAATAATCCTTTAATTCACCTATCACATCTTTTGTCGGGACATATTCTTTTCTTGTTTTTACGAGATGGGTTGTTTTGCCACATTCACAATACACACAATTCAGGGTACAGGTTTTGTGAGGCATAAGATCAACACCCAGTGACATCCCAAGGCGTCTTGAAGACACCGGACCAAAAATATATCGATATCCCTTAAGTATGCTGTCATCTGTTTTCATGTCAGTATGAAACTGCGAACTTCTTTTTAAAAAGATTTGTCCAGTTTAAGGCGGTTTCTGATATTCCTTATCAAATCGTATTATTATTGACTATTTACCATACAAATCCATGCACAACAACACTATTTAAACGATACCCACATTTTTGGCCATCCCGGATGCAACCAACCGGCATGTTTAATTTTCAGGTCATCCCTTTGATCTTGATAAAGCGGTCTATGTGTGTATATCTTTACAATTCGATTTTTCCACACATCACATCATCAACATGAACAGGACCTGATAGTGGCAGAAGAAAAAAAAAACAGATCATCTGAAAACAATGGTGGCATTACCATCATTTCAACACATATCAATGCTGATTTTGACGGCATTGCATCCATGCTCGCCGCCCAGAAACTCTATCCGGGCGCACTTGTGGTTTTCCCGGGATCACAGGGAGCCAATCTCAAGAATTTTTTTATCAACTCCATGGCCTATCTGTTTAATATGGCCGATCTTGAAACCATTGACCAAAAAAAAATAACCCGCCTTGTTCTTGTGGATACCCGGCAGTCAAACCGGATCGGTTTTCTATCTGATATCATCGAAAACAATACTATTGAAATTCATATCTACGACCATCATCCCCAAAAAAGCACGGATATACAGGCAGACTTTCAGATTTGTGAAATAACCGGCTCCACAACCACGATTCTTTCAGGAATTCTAAAGGAAAAAGGGATAGATATCTCTCCGGATGAGGCCACCATCATGTGTCTGGGTATTTATGAAGATACCGGATCATTTACATTTCCCTCAACAACGGAGAAAGATTTTGTCATGGCGGCCTTTCTGGTTTCCAAAGGAGCCAGCATCAGTACGATTTCGAACATGATCTCAAAGGAAATGAATCCTCAGCAGGTAGCACTTCTAAACGACCTGATCCAGGGTGCGGTCACGCACAAGGTGAGCGGCATCGATATCGTTGTGACAGTTGCATCAACGGATAAATACGTTCCGGATCTGGCCATGCTTGTCCAGAAAATGGTCAAAATGGAAAAAATTGACGTGATTTTTGCCATTGCCCGCATGGGAAACAAGGTATACATCGTCTCCCGAAGCAATATCTCCGATGTGGATGTCGGCGCGATCATGGCCCCTCTGGGCGGTGGCGGGCACCCGTATGCCGCCTCGGCAACCATCCGGGATAAAACCCTTGCCCAGACCGAACAGCAACTGATCGTCTCCATTCAGGAACGCGTCAGACCCAGACGAAAAGCGAAAGACCTCATGTCATCCCCGGTCATCTTCACAAGCCAGGACACATCCTGTCAGGAAGCCAAGGAAATTCTCACCCGGTATAATATCAATGCCTTGCTGATTGTTGAAAAAACAGACGGCAAGGATCAGCCCGTAGGATATATTACAAGGCAAGTTCTTGAAAAAGCAATTTTTCATGAGCTGGGGGGCATTCCTGTCAGTGAATACATGAACACGGAAATACTCACGTCCGACCCGGAAGCGGATATTTTTGAAATTCAGGACAAGATTATCGATAACAAACAAAGACTTCTTCCTATCATTAACGGAGACAAAATTGTGGGAGTGGTCACCCGCACGGATCTTTTAAATACGCTCGTCCGGCAATCGATTAAAAATTCGGCTGAAGAATCTCTGGTGCCTTCCAAAAGCTCGGCTGCGAGAAAAAAAAATATCCTGAACTACATGAGAGAGAGACTGACGTCACAGATCATCGGTCTTCTCATGCAGATCGGAAGGATCGCCAGTGAAATAGGAATGACGGCCTATGTGGTGGGGGGGTTTGTAAGGGATCTCATGCTGTATCGGCCCAATGAAGATATCGACATTGTCATTGAAGGAGACGGTATCGCCTTTGCAAAAAAGTATGCCCACATGAGTGAAGCGCGTATTCATACGTATGAAAAATTCGGGACAGCCGTCATTATCCTGAAAGACGGATTCAAGATCGATGTGGCAACAGCGAGACTGGAATACTACAAATTTCCGGCAGCACTCCCCACAGTGGAAATGAGCTCGATCAAACTCGACCTTTTCCGGAGAGACTTCACCATAAACACCCTGGCCATCCAGTTAAACCCCGATCTGTTCGGCACGCTGATCGATTTTTTTGCCGCCCAGAGAGATCTGAAGGACAAGGCCATCCGGGTGATTCATAACCTGAGCTTTGTTGAGGATCCCACACGCGTATTCCGCGCGATCCGTTTTGAGCAGCGGTTTGATTTCACCATTGGCAAACTGACAGCCGGGCTTATCAGGAATGCGGTGAAAATGGATTTTTTCAAACGGTTGAGTGGCGACAGGGTCTTTGCCGAACTGAAGCTGATACTTGAAGAAGAAAACCCGGTGTCAGCCATCAACCGGCTTGTGGATTATGATCTTTTACAAGTCATCCATTCCAGCCTGGTATATGATAAAAATCTTTCTGCAACCCTTGAATCCGTGAACCGTGTGATGGCATGGCACGATCTTCTGTTTGTTGAAGAACCGTATGAAAAATGGACGATTTATTTTATGGCGATCATCAGGAACGCCAACCGCCAGGCATCGGAGGAAATCTGCGAACGGCTGAAACTGCCTGCAAAATTTCATCAACTGTTCTGCAGGAAACGGTTCCAGTCTGCCGGTTGTCTTTACTGGCTTGAAAAAAACCTGCCGGTTGATTCAAGCATGCTCTATAAAAGGCTTCGCATCTTCCAGGCCGAACTGATTCTGTACATGATGGCCACTGCCAAACAAAAAAAGGTCAAACGCGCCATTTCAAAATTTTACACGGAACTCCGGCACATCAAAATAAGTGTAAACGGAAATGATCTAAGGGATCTCGGTGTCAAGGAGGGCCCGGTATACCGGCAGATTCTCCAGGCCGTTCTCGACCACAAGCTGAACGGCCATCTGAAATCGAAAAAGGATGAGCTGGAATTTCTGAAAAAATATCTGGCATGAGCCTTAAAATTTTATTCTGTACCCGGGCTGTCAGATAAACGTTTTCGATGTTTTCTCTCGGGTTTTTTCCAGATACCGCCTTCTGAAAAGCAGCCCCATCCCCACCTGAGCCATTTGATCAAGTATAAAGCCAGCCACAATGCCCATATCAGAATCATGACATTATAGACCATTTTGGGCAGAGAAATGACAAACGGTTGCGGCACCAGGGCGCTGATCCGGTCCTGAGTCCAGTTGAGTCGGGATGCGGTTGAACCGTTTCCGGCAATCTGCATATCGGGGATACCCAAGAGGCCTTCAGAAACAGCGGCATAAAGACAGAAAAAGGCGGAGAGCGTCCATAGAAAAATTCCCAACTGGCACAGATTAAAATAAAACGGGTTGCCCGGCGGCTGATATTTTTTCCTCAGTCCAAGAATCAGAAACCAGCCAGCAGCCATCAGCGCCATGAATACAGGAATTTGGGTCAGGCCGAGGCTTAAAATCAGCCAGTGAAACGTTTTCAGGGGAGTAATGGGTATTCTGCCAAGACCCAATGCGACAAGAACAATAATAAAAACATAGCTCCAGTATAAAACAGCCGGGCCAAGCCTTGGACCAAAGGCCCAGAGTATCCACCGGTCATGGGGCATCTGAAAACTGACATCCGCATTTACGGCCTGTTCGCCGATCCGGATGGCAGGCCCTTTTATCAGCATGGCAGAAGATGACGGGCTGTTCCACTCGATAACAACAGATTGAGTGCCAGGCTGAATCGGGATGACCACTTTCCGGTTTTCCTGGCGTATCGGCTGGGTCTTGTCATCGATCTTGACGACCTGGAGATCCGCTTTTTCCGGCAGTGTGATCTGGTGCTGTCCACCCTGGCTGGCCCTGATTTGCAATGCAAGCCGGGATGTATTTGACCGAAGCCCGGGTGTTAATAGAAGACGCGCTGAATCGATTGTCATTATCTTTCCGGGTAAGGCTTTGGGACGTGTCACGCTGATGAAAACGCTTTCACCGGGCCAGGGCTGCCAATTGGGTTTCCACTGCCCCTGTTCATCCTGATGGTGAACGACCGGTAGGCCCGATGGTTCACAATGCCATATGGGGCTTGCATCAAGTATCCATGTTTCTGTCCAGGGTACGTTTTCAGGCGCTTTTAATAAAATACGCGCTGTTGGTTTGAGGGAAGACGTCCACCAGGCGTGTGTCGTTCCCGGTTCCATATTGACAAGCGCGATATTGTTTTCAACCCGAATTCCTGCGGTGGTGACGGATTCGCCTTCAATGAGCGGCACAGACACCACAATCGGCGTCCCGGAAGGTGTCACGCGTATGACGGTTGTGGATACTTCCCAAGTGAGCCCCAGACTGATGACACGCTCAATATGAAGAAAAGGCGGAAGAGAAATACTTCCTGACAGGGAAGTGTCTGTTGTTTCTTTTTTCAGGCGGGTCAGTTGAATACCGGATTCGACTTTTCCGTCTTTATGAATACCCTTGACATCCCATCCGTCGCTTGCAAATGCTGCCGTGTGCGGTTTCAGGGGCAGCGGGATCTCAATGGAATTTCCGGCCCCTGTTTTTCCGGTCAGCACCATTCTATGAATACCCTCTGAAACAAGGGCCCAGAGGATGCCATTTGCATCCCTGGATAATTCCTTTTGAGGCATATCGTCCATCAGAACCTGATCCGGCAACCAGGACGTCATGCTTCCCGGAAGCGGAACAGCGGTTTTGGTGACGGCATGAATTTCAAGAAGTATCCTTAGATGGTCAGACTGAACATTGACATCCATTTTCAGGCAGTCCGCACAATTCGGGAAGCAGTCAGCCTTTTCAAGAAGCCTGTTCTGGTAGGTTTCGAGCAGCTCTTTTGGCGGGAAAAACCCGGCATCTGTTTCCGCATGGGAAATGCCCACAAAGAGTGCCAAAACAGACGTCACCAGGGCTGTTTTGTTTATCGTTGTTTTTACTTTCTGCCATAATGTACGGATATCAATCATACCGGTGATCATCAGCGCGAGGAGAATCACCCGCAAAAAAGACAGGACAAGATTCTGGAAAGGAGAAATCAGCCAGAGCCTGATTTCCTGATCCGTGTTTACCGGGCCGTTCCAGGTCATGGGGAGACGTCTCCATTGCCACGAAGGCAGGCCGGGCCCAGTTTGGATAAGGGCATTGGGGTCTTGTGTAAATACGGTTTTTTTCTTCTCATATCCCTTTCCAGATACAATACTTCGGGACAGAAAACGTGTGTCGCCTTTATCTTGTTGCGCCCGGGGAGAGTATACTTCTTTGGCTTTCTGAAGCATGGGTTCTTGCTCTACAATCGATTGTGAAAAGCCATCTTCTTCATTCCGGGAAGGTGTCATCTGAATATTATCCCTGGCCTGAAAGTAAGGATACGGGAGGTCAAGCTGAGGGAAGATACCATGCCTCACCTGGCCGACCATAAAGGGGATAACGATGAGTATAAGCACAACACCTGCTGCACCTCCCCAAAAATAGACGAGCTGTTTAAACCGGTTGTCCGGAAGAACGGGGATTAAAGCAATGGCCGCAAGAATATGGAGCCAGATTATTTTAGGGGAGCCTGCTTCATGATAAATGGAGACCATCGTTATAAAAGCGATGATTCCCCATTTCCATCCCTTGAGTTTAAAAACAGCTGCCGCGATAATGAGAACCAGAAAAAAATCAAGGAGCGTCCATTTGAGGATCCATGTGTCAGGCATTTTATCAATGCCCTTTGCGGCAAACAGCTTCCAGCCCGGCGGCAAATTTAAAACGCCGGTCATGGCGCTGATGTCATGATCCCAGCCAACAGCCGGAATGGCCGTTGTCGATGCCGTATAACGCGAATCGGCCTTCAGATCGAGCTGACCTTTTCTTAATTCAATACCGGCGTTTCCGGTTTTTTCGTCTGCGGTGATAAGCTGGCCCTGGCCGTCCACCATTACACGGCCCAGCTCTCCCGGAGCGTTCATGGAAAGGCGCCATGTGCGGCTGATCGTTCCGGTGATGTGATCCTGAACGGTAAATCCATCCCCGTTAAAATCGAGCCATAATGTTTTTGTGAGCGTCAATCTGTCCGGTGCCGGATCAGGATCACCGCGTTTCAACAGGTTAAATTGAATCGACGCACCTGATTCGACGCCATATGCCGAGTACTGCTTCCATTCGGAAGGCATGTTTGTCCGTCCCGGTTCAACAGAGGGAACCCCTTCAATCTTCACCATCCTCAGATGATTCTGTGGCGCGAACGACCATATTTCCTGGCCATGATCGCAGGAAAGTGGCCCCAATTGGGTGACAGGACCGATAATACGGCTTGTGATGTCCAACTCCCATCTCCCCGGACGCGCCTGAATCATCAGTTCGCCGTTATCGGCTATCCTTACCGGAAGGGGACTGTTCAAACGCATAGGCACGCTGTTGTTCAACAGCACATTTTCAAAACGGATTTCGCGAGCCTGGCCGGAAATATTCAGTTGAAGGTGACTGATGATCTCCATGGGAATGGTATCCTGAAGCAGCCGGAAAATTGAAAGAGACTGTGTATTTTCCTGATCTTCCGAAGCTGCCCTTTTTTGAAGCCAGAGCCCGCCGCTTCTGTCAATCACAGGATAATCGATTTTGGTTCCATTGATCGTAAGCGAAACAATACCGGTTTCAGAAGGCACCAGAATCATCTCCGGCATCTCCTTCCATAAAAAACGTCCTTTGATGACGTGGGTGCCTGCCTGGAGCTTGAGAAAAGGCATCTTATTTCTGCCGATTACAGGCGCATCATTGTCATGATCTTTCACATCTTCAGGCCACAGGTCAGCGCCGCCGGGAAGCGGCGCCCATGTCTCTTTGAAAATCGTCCACGCCTGTTCAAAACTACCGCCTGTTTTATGGATATCCATATTCAGTCGTGATGGCCAGGCGCACCGGTACGCCTGCGCATCGTTGTAATTCGTGGGGCACAGTTTGTCGTCCATGTCATAAAGCACCCAGGATTTCCATTTCAAAAGGGCTTCCGGAACATCCGTGTCTTTCAGTGTCTTTGCATGAAGTGTATTTTGTAAAGAAAAGAATCCGGTGAATACGACTACCATCAACACAGGATAAAGATGTTTCTTCATTTTTTCCCCCAGGATAAAAAATGTGGTGAGAATCAAAGAATCCGGTAAATATGAACTCAGCCTCTTCTCCACGGTTGTTGCCGGTCGCGGGACCAGCGCAGGTAGGTCATCAGCTCCCAGTTCACCTCGTTGATATTGAACTTTTCACTTTCGAATTCACCGCCAGACCATTCCATAAAGTTATCATGCTCGTCATGTTCCGGATCTTTCAGTGCTTCCAGGAACTCACCATATCCCGGCACGCCTCCGACATCTTCAGGCGGGCACGCCCGTTCTCCCTCAAGGCAAACCACTTCCGTTCTCAGTTCCTGGCTGGCATAGGGCTTTTCCTCAATGAGGATTTCATGCTCCCAGCCGTCCCCGAAATCGTATATATAGGTAAATGTTCGGCCTTTCTGCTTGATCAGGCCATCCAGACGGTAGTTCCCGCATTCAAGACCATCCTCTTTTGATTCCGGGTATTCGGTATAAAGATTCTTGCCTATCATAAATTGATACAAATGGCTGTCCGTCCAGCCCATCACAACCTGAATCACATCGTGCAGGCGATCCAGTGTAATACTCCCCGGCACGACAAACCGCCGCCAGATTTCAGGCTCAATATCCAACAATTTGATTTTCAGTAAATAAAGCTGTTCGTTCATAACGATTTCTCCTTTTTACCTGAGAATTTAGAATAAAAGCACCAACGCCGAATTTGCTGAGATCTCGGGATAACTCCTGGTGGACTCAGTGGACGGCAAACGCCTTCCAGTATTTTGTCCACGTTGTCCATACTGTCCACCACGTCCACCTCTCTTGCTCACTTCAACAACCCATGCCGCCACTTCATCAGCAGTCTTGCAGCGTCGGTCGATCAGCTCCTGACGGAGCGGGTTATCCCGCTCCCAGAGTATCAACCTCCGCTGCCGCAGAAAATCCTCATAATCGAGCTTCAACTCTTCCAGACTGGTGCGTGCCACCTGCGTCAGTTCCAGTTCGGTTTTCTTCGAGGCCGCCGATGCCTGTGACCCTTCCGCAATATTCTGTACGCTGCTCCGCGCCGCCTGTATCATCTGGTCCTTCGTGCGGCTAAACCGGTCGATGTACCGATCGCAAAACCGCACCGTTACATCATACACCAGCTGCGCCACCTGAAAACTTTTCAGCTTGCGATAGCCGCCCGCCGTGTTTGGGGATCAGGTCGGACATAAAAAAACGCTTTTCAACATACCTGTCTCTGTTGCAGTGAAGTTCAAGACTGCTCAAATTGCACCATCTTAATTTTTCGGATCATGAGTTGTACCTTGGCTTTTTGGTATAATAAGACGTTCAATTGACATTCAATTCTATTGGATGGAATATAACATCTCTTAAATGCTGTGCAAGATAAAAATGGATTAAGGATATGGGAAGGGATTAAAAATATTTACTTGCGAATGCCCTTCCTGAATGGATTTTTAAATACGTTTCAAAGGAAATATCGTCTGTAATACCTGTATAATATTGTTCAGGAGAATTTATGTTTTGAATGATATAAACAAACTTCAAAGAAACCCGCCTTCGCATACATACCTGTTGAATTGCTATTTTATTTTACGCTGTTATTATCGCTGGCCTGCCAGCCGAAGCTTTAGCGAAGGCTGGTGGAGGTTTCAGAGCCTTGCCCCAATTCGTTCTCCAAACCAAAACACATCTTTAAATCCCGCATATTCAACATCTTACCACCCGTAAAACCCCTTTAATCTGCCGGACACCGAGAGAAATTTAATTCTCTACATTTTCCCGAAACAGAGAACGGACGTGGGTTCGATTCCCGGACGGAGGCCTCCTGTAATCACCCCACAAACTCGAGTCTGAAAGTGCCCATGTCACAAGTTTTGTCGTGAGTTTGTCGCAAGTTTTTGTCACAGCTTTTGCCATAGCTCGATGTCGTGATTCGTGTCGCAATATGTCGTGATACCTTGATGCATAATTGACAGATTATTCATCGTCCTTGTGTTCAATCTGTTTCAACAGCCGATCGAAGTCGCTCTCAAAGAGCCGATCCTGAATAATTCGGTATTTTTCAAATTCGCTTTCAGCGTGGGCCTTGGCTATTTCCGCCGTTACCCTTCCAGCGTCCTGCAAAATTTCCCGATCCGTGGCTTCGATGAATTTATTCAAGCGTGTTTCCCAATCCTGCATGGTCATCGGGATCTTGCGCAGGGCCATGTCCTCGGCCACATCCAGATAGGCGTTCACCAGCCGAGTCAGTTGCGCCATTTCGTTTTCGGTCAGGTAATTCTTGGCTACACTGACATCAAATTTCTGGATTTTACCCTTCGGAGCATCTTTCCATGTGGTCAGGCCCATGTGTTGTTTCTGATGATCTGCCCGGTCAACGATTACCTCGGCAGCGGTCTGCCCGTGAATGGCCCAGTGTAGCTTATTCTGCACTGTGGCAAAAAAACGTTTGGTCGCCTGAGCAGTCACATCATAATCAATGGATGTGGCATAAATGTCGGTGATCTTCTGGTAAAACTTTCGCTCGGAAAGACGAATTTCCCGGATGCGCTCCAGCTGCTCTTCAAAGTATTGTTCCGTCAGAATCGAGCCGCCGCTTTTGATGCGCTCGTCATCCATCACATAGGCCTTGATGGTGTACTCCTTGATAACAGTAGTCGCCCACTTTCGGAACTGAACGGCACGCTCTGAGTTGACCTTGTAACCAACGGCGATGATGGCAGATAGATTGTAGTGTTTGGTGTTATAGTTTTTGCCGTCAGCGGCAGTTATTCGAAAATTTCGAATAACTGAATCCTCTTCCAACTCGCTGTCGGAAAACACCTTTTTAAGGTGGTAATTGATGGTGTGGGTTTCAACATCGTAGAGAACCCCCATCATTTTCTGGGTCAGCCAGATGTTTTCATCCGCGTATACCGCCTCAACGCCGCCTTCCCCGGTTGCCGCCACAAAAGTCAGATATTCTGCCGCCGAGGATCGAACAATGGAGGTCTCTTTTTTTTCTGCCTTCTGAAGTTGCTTGTTTTTATCCTTCTTCATTCCACACCTCCCCAGTTTTTATACCTGTCCCGGGACCAGCGGAGGTATTTCATCAATTCCCAGTTCACCGATTCGGAATCAAACTGCTCGCTATCAAAGTCGCCACCGGACCATTCCTTGTAACTTTCGTGCTCTTCATGGCTCGGGTCCTTCAGGGCGCTGCAGAATTCAAAAAACCCGGGGATGCCGCCCACATCTTCAGGCGGGCAGGCCCGTTCACCTTCAAGGCAGGCCAGCTCCGTTCTCAGTTCCGGATTGAAATAGTGGCTTTCCTCCAGAACAAGTTCATGCTCCCAGCTGTCCCCGAAGTCATACAGATAACGGAAGGTGCGGCCTTTCTGTTTGATCAGATCTCCAAGACGGTATCGTCCGCAGACCAGCCCGTCTTCTTTCGATTCAGGGTATTCCGTGTATCGTTTATTCCCGATGGTAAATTCGTGCAGATGGCTGTCAGTCCAGCCCATGACGATCTGGATGACGTCATGCAGCCGGTCCAGCGTGATGCTGGCAGGCACCACAAAACGACGCCAGATTACCGGTTCGATATCAAGCAGCTGTATTTTCAGCAGATAAAATCGTTCGTTCATGTCTTCACCTCATATTTTGACCAGAAGCTTCGTTTGCGACCATGGGCCTCAATGATCTGCGCTTTGAAAGCTTCGTGATGATTAAATTCTTTCCAGTCGGCAACGCTTGCCGCCAGTTTGTCCAGCTTCTTCAAATAGCGGATACCATGGGGATATGCTTTGGTGTACCCACGTTCCAGAATGGAGATAAGTAAACTGCGGTACATCATGCTGGTAACAAGGTGGCGGTTTTCTGCCGCCATTGCTTCGGCCAGAGAGAGCAGGCTGCCGTAATGGTTACCATCAAGCTGGACGGCACGTTTGAGGAGATATTCTTCGGCTTCATCGATTTTCCCGACGGCAATCAGGAATTCCGCATCCGACTCCCGGAGTCTGTCGGCTTTCAGAATTTGCCGAGTTTCATCGCTTATAACATCATCCCTTTTGTCATGACCGATCACATCCAGCAACGCCTGTAGGGTGTCGGTGGAATGATAGGACCTGAATTTCTGGTACAGAAGGTCCGTCAGTTTTTCAGAGTCGCCCTGCTTATGGTAGATTTCCTCAAGGAGCTTATCCCGCTCGTATGCCTGAAAGGTTTCACCTTCCGGGATTTTCTTCAGCCAGGAATGGGCGGTTTCAACGTCCCCGCTTTCAAGGTAGACCCGGGCAATATCAATCAGCGCAGCTGTGGACAGCTTTCCCCATGAAGAAATACGGGTCTTTTCAAACAGCTTTGCATCCTTGATCTGGCGGGCCAGTGATTCAATCAGCATCAGGTGATGACGTTTGCCATATTCATCCTTTTCTTTGTCCGCCCAGTTCTGGAGCGTATCGATCATGGTGCGGATAACCGTCTCAGGCAGACATTCCCCGGCACAGTCAATCAAGGTGTCCCGGATGCCGTAGTTGTCCTTTTGATTTACCTTCAGAATGATGTCTGCAATTTTTTCTTTGTCGTTACAGCGTTTGGCATAGTCGACAAACAGTTCTTTGGCATCATAGCGAAACACGTCGCCAATATTACCGCTGGAGTCATCGCACATCTCAAAAATGGTATTGTCGGCCTCGTAAAATGCGGCTACAAGTTCAACGCCCGTAAAAGGATCATCCACACCGGATTTAAGGTCCTGCAGCAGCATTTCGAGCTCACGCGAAAAACCAGCGGCTCCCCGCCAGTCAATAAAGCGCCTCGAATGTTTCAGGTCGGAAAGCTTCTTCTTAAATCGTTGAACATTTTCCTTTGGGGTGGCAATCAACTGTTCAATCAAGTCATCCGCCTCATCGGAATGGACAGCAAGATTCAGCAAGGCATCTGCGAGCGTATCAGGCCCCAGATCAACCAGTTTTTGTTTGCGGTAGTCTGCCATACATCCAGCTATTTAATAATGTTCCCGTATATACCCATATGCCTTCTCGAATAGTTCCTGCTCTTTATGGAGCTTGTATTTGAAAAGCGTTTGCCGGAGCACTTTCTGGATCTCCTTTTGCCCGGCATGCGTGCTTTGCCAGCCGTCGAACCGGGTGGCCCGAACGATCTTGTCGATGTCCTCAACCACATTGGCTATGATCTGCGGAGTGGTGCCGTTCCTTAGTTCAAGGAATATTTCGGTCAGGGCCTGCTTGTCGTCTGGAATAACCTCTTCATGGGTCTCGTTTTCGAGACGGACCATTTCCCGGGCGGCATCTAGAAGTTCCTTCAGCCAATCGAGGCTGCTCAGAACACCGGCTTCGTATTTATCTTTAAGCCGCTCAAGGCGTTGGCCAAGCTCTTCAAAACGCGGATCATTCTTGGAGCGGACCTTTGCCATTAGTGACAGGTTCAGCTTTTTGGCCTTTTTCTTTTTCTCGTCTTCGGTCAGTTCAAAGACCGATTCCGCATCCATGACCAGCTCGTCGATATCATCCCTGATGCGATCAATCTCGGTATTTTCATGGATCAGCTTGATAGTTTCCGGCCCAAGTGATTCCCAAAGCAAAGAGCCCAATCCACCGACAGGTTTAATGGATTCATAGACCTGTGCCAGCCAACGGTAATCTTTACGGAAGGCATTCAGATAAGGATCTGGTGTAATGGCCTCCCAGAAGCGTTTCAACACATTGAACTGAGCAGCAAAGGCATCTTTCTTTTCATTGCCGACCAGACAGTCCTGTGCAGCAATCAGCCCTTCATAACCTTCAACGGTTCGATCAACACCCGGGAAATACTCCAGGCATTTACCAATGGCTTCGGGGAACAGCTTTTTGAATGCCTCAACGCTCTCCACCACGCCTTCGATTTCTTTGGGATCGTAATCCAGTGCCTTGGCGACATTTTCAAACACCCCGAGGTAATCAATAATCAGGCCGTGCTTTTTGGTGTCGCTGTAGAGGCGGTTGGTACGGCACATGGCCTGAAGCAGGGTGTGATCCTTGAGCGGTTTATCCAGATACATGCAGTAGCAGATCGGCGCATCGAATCCGGTAAGCAGCTTGGCGGTAACAATAATAACCTTGAGCGGGTCGGTCGCATCTCGATAGCGGTCAAGCAACTGCTCCTGAACTTCCGGGCTGGCATCAATTCCTTGCCACCGCTTGAAGTCTCCCTTCTCAATGGGGAGCCCTAATTTCTGCCAATTAAGCCAGTCGGTTGCTATTTTCTTCGGCTTTCCGTTCTCGTCCGTTTCTTCTTCAATGGTGCCTTGTGAAATGTTCATCACCACTTCAACAGCATCTTTGCCGAGGCGCTCACAAAGAAGATAGTACATCCGAACCACAGCCTCGCGGTCATAGACGACCACCATCCCTTTGAATTGTTTGGGCGCTACGTGGTTTTGATAATGGGTTGAAATATCCTCCGCGATTGCCGTTATGCGCTTAGGTGCTTTCAGCAGGTGCGCCAACTTTCCGGCTTTTTGAGAGATGAATGTCTTCTCTTCCTCATTGAGGTTGTTCTGCTGCGCCAGCTCCTCAAATCCCTGATCGATGGTTTCCCGGTCGATGCGCAACTCAACCAGACGAGGCTCGAATTTGACCGGCAGCGTCGCCTCATCACGAATAGACTGCTTATAGGAATAGCGATTGAGGTATCTGCCCGGGTCATTGGGAGCGCCGAACAGTTTAAACGTGTTTCGTTCAAGTCCTGAAATCGGCGTACCGGTCAACCCGAAGAAAAAGGCATTCGGCAGCGCCCAGCGCATCTTTTCACCAAGACTGCCTTCCTGCGTGCGGTGCGCCTCATCCACCAGAACTATGACATTATCCCGGGGATTCAGGCCATCGGTCTGGTGTTCATCAATTTCCACCTCATCAAATTTGAAAACGGTGGTGATCAGGATCTGTCGGGAATCCTGCTTAAGTTCCTGAGCCAGTGCCTTGCAGGACTTCACCGGCGTGACGTTTTTGACAGCAGCATTGTTGAACACCGAGTTAATCTGACTATCCAGATCCACCCGGTCAACGACCACCACAACTGTGGGGTTTTTCAGGTCTGGGTCTGCCTTTAGCATCTGTGCCGCAAACAGCATCAAGAGTGATTTACCGGAACCCTGAAAATGCCAGATCAGCCCCTGACGGGCATCCTGCGTCTTTACACGCTCCACAATGGCTTTGGCCGCTTCATACTGCGGATAGCGAGGCAGAATCTTGATCTTAAAACTCGGCTTGCCTTCTCCCTGCTTGACCGTTGAGAACACCACAAACGACTGTAGAATTTCCAGCAGGGTCTTCGGATGCAGCAGACGTTCCGCGCTTTTCAGCACCGTGCGCATATCCTGAGGTATTTCTTCCCGCTCCTCGGTGCTGTGCCATGGAGCCCAGTTTTTGAAACGGGCACCGATCGCGCCGTAATAGAAAGTCTTTCCTTCCGAGGCGAAGCAGAGCAGGTTCGGCACAAAAAAGGCTTTCTGGTTTTCCCAGTAATGTTTTTGACCGCCCAGAAAATCCGCCGCACCATCTTGCCAACTGATGGCATCGCGCACCGGCGTTTTCACCTCACCAACCACCAGCGGCAGCCCGTTGATATAGAGCACCAAGTCAAAATAGCAGTCTCTCGTGCCGGTAAACTGAACCTGCTGGCTGACCACAAAGTGATTGTTCTGCGGGTTGTCGAAATCAAGCAGGTGAATGGTGATGTGTTCACCATCTTTGCCAAGCGGCATGGATATACGGCCCAGCAGCCAGTCCTGAAAAATTTCATTGGCCCGGATAAGCCCGCTGTAGCCCGCCTCCAAAAGGACGCCACGCAGACGGTGAATCACTTCATCCGCCAGATCCGGATTGGCAGCCAGTGGCTTATTCAATCGGCACAACGCATCCTTGAGCCAGGTGTCAACAAAGACATCCTGCGGCTGCTTGCCATAAAGCACCAGATTGTCACCATGGACATATTTCCATTTCAAATCTTTGTTGCCAGCAATGTATTCCGCTGTTTCTTCAGCCACCATGCCAGTCTGAGCGGTGACCGGTTTGCCAACGAGGTGGTCACGCAGAGCATTCTCGATGGTGTTCATCTCATTGAAGCTCATTGGACACCTCCCAGAACGAATGCCGCACTTTTTGAATATGACTTTTCTTAGCCTCCAACGTATGCTGTATTTCCTCAAGATTGTTTAAAACATTGAGAACTTTTTCTTGCACATCGGTAGGAAGAAACCTAACAGGCCACTTGCTCAGGTTATCTGAAGAAATATTTGGAAATGTGGACCCCGCTCCTTTTGCCTGCTCAAAAATCCTATCTCTCATATAAATGAGAATCTGCCTCACATAATCAGTTGATGCTTTGCCGCTTTTCCCACTTATGGCAGCCAATCCTCTACCGATGCAGTATCGTTGATCGGCTATATTCATTCTCCCTGTTGTGCTTCCCCTGACGCAAAACAAAATATCTCCATTTTCTGCAAGTTTAGTCACTGTCTTGGTGTATTGAACAGGGGTTGGAGAGTATTTACCAAACTCTGCTGGTCCATTTAATAAGGGGAGAGATCCATCAATTTTAGAATCGATATAATCAGAGCCTTTTGGAGATTGTCCCATTGTAATATGGGAGATCGAAGACAAATATACTATTTCGTTTTTCCTAATCCCTTTGTCCGAAAAATATTTATGCCTGATAGTTCTTTGAGCCTTTTCATTTTCATCAATCAACAATGAAATATGAAGATCATTCTCTTCCAGCTTCTCCAGCACTTCGAGGATCTCTTTCTGGCGCTCAATCGGCGGCAGAGGGAATTCAAATTCAGCCAGTGATTTCCATTTGGTTCTTGGTGAAAGAGAGCCGGAAGAGGTTTTCTCAGCCCAGTCAAAGAAGGCATCGGATTGAATGATAAAAGGCAGCAGGCCGGGAATGATTTTCTTGGGGATCGCATCCATCACGATGATGTCGCCAGAACAGATACCTTCAAAGTCAGCAACAGCGGCTTTTTTCTGATAGCAACGTCGTTTGCCAAAAAGGATCTGCCCTGCTGAAAAACGGCGGGTAAAGCTGGGATTGTCTTCTGCAATGATCCCTTTGCGAGCGATACGCAGCGACTGCGGGTCTAAATGCTCAAGGCCGACATAAAGCTCCAGACCATCCTCGGCAGGGTCTTTGGTTGTCGACTTCACTTCTTTGGCAATCTCCCCGAACTTAACGATCTGCCATCCGTCCTTTATCTGTTTTTCTGAAAGTTCTATTGCCATTTCAATCCTCTTTATCCATGCGTGAAAGCGGTTCATTCATTATTGCCACCGTTTTTGCTAACTGCCGAGGAATCCTCGTGAGTTGCCTCCCATTCCGCCTGAGCTTCTTCCAGTTGTTTTTTCAGTGCTTCTTTGTCGGGGAGATACGTCTGATATTTTGTGGCGTGTATATTGGCGCCTTCAGGAAGGGTAATTTCCACCAGTGAATCTTTCTTCTTCTTACAGAGAACTATTCCTATGGTCGGCTGCTCGTCTGGCAACTTCACATGGCGGTCAAAATAATTTACATACATCTGCATCTGACCAAGATCCTGATGCTTTAGTTCTCCAATTTTCAAATCAATGATGACATAGCAGCGAAGCAAGCGGTTGTAAAATACGAGGTCCACAAAGAAGTGATCTTCATCAAAAGTAAATCGTTTCTGCCGGGCCTCAAAGAGAAAGCCTTTACTTAATTCAAGAAGAAAATGTTCCAGCTTGTCGATGATAGCTGTTTCAAGGTCCGTCTCAGAATAGCGATGATGCTCTTTAAAACCAAGAAACTCCAAAACAAGCGGGTCTTTGATTACATCAGCATGCTTTTCAACAAGCTGGCCTTGTTCAGAAAGCCTCTTCACGCCTTCTTTATCTTTGCTCAACGCAAGGCGTTCATACAGACTGGAGTTAAATTGTCGCTTCAACTCGCGCAACGACCAGCCCTCATTGGCGGATTCTATCTCATAGAATTTGCGTTCATCCAGGTTCGAAATCCCCATCAAGAACAGATAGTGCGACCAGCTCAACGGCAATTGTGCAGACAACGCTTGCGCAATTTGTGTGACATCTAATTTCCGAGACAGTGTCTGGGATTTCTCCTGTGAAGATTGGGCAGACGCTGTTTGGCTAATCTGTGGCTGTTCAAAAAAGCCAGACAGTGTTTGGCTTTTTTCATCGGATGAATATTCCAAAAAGAACTTGCGCATATTTTTCAGATTGCTGAGAGAATAACCATGTCCGAACTCTTTTGTAAGCTCTTTCGCTAAGTGTTTTATAGTTTCTTTGCCATATTCAGCTCGCGCAACTCCACCTTGTTCCTCAAAAACAATTCTCATCCCAATCAGATAATTTGAAATAACCTGCAAGGAGTTAACACTACGCCTTGTTAAGGACCGTGCCTGTGAAATAATTTCCCTAATATCTCCTATCAATCCGTGTCTATCCGTGTCCATCTGTGGTTTCTTCTTCTTACTCATACACACACCTCAATCCCAATTTCAGCTAATGCTGTAAAAAGCTTCTTAGACTGCTTTTTGAGTTCAACGCGACCGACCTGCCAAGCCTCGATGGTTGATTCCAAAGTCTGGCCATCACCATTTGTGCCGCCCCGAACATATAGAGGAATCGAGAGGTTGTGCATGTTCTCTCTGATCTCGCGGGTATCCGCTAAGCGGGCGATATCTTCATGGTTTTCCGGCTCAAAATAGGCCGCTACCAGTCGCTCAAGGTTCTTGTCACTCAAGAAGCTGAACGCTCTTTCCCGGGTCACTTCCTTAACTCCGTTTATGAACAGCACTTTGTTTTTTTGCACCGAAGGTTTGTTCATGCGCAGGATGACCACGCATGATTCCATGGGAGAGTTGTAAAACAGATTAGGTCCCAGACCGATGACAGCCTCAATCATGTCGGCCTCAATCACTTTTTTGCGGATGTCTGCTTCCGAATCTCTGAACAGAACGCCGTGTGGCCAAAGCATGGCAGCCCTGCCGGTTTTAGGATTCAGGCTTTTGATGATGTGCTGAAAAAACGCATAGTCAGCGCAGCCTTGTGGTGGCACACCGAATTCATTGCGCAGAAAAGGATCTGCACCAAATTTGCTTCTGTTCCATTTCTTGATCGAGTACGGCGGATTGGCGAAGATGACATCAAACTGCTTGAGGCGTTCATATTCGAGAAACTTTGGCTCGGCGAGTGTATCCCCACGCTGAATATCAAATTCCTCAATGTCGTGAAGGAACATATTCATTCTGGCGATGGCGCTGGTCAGAAGGTTTACTTCTTGGCCGAACAGTTTGACCGTGCGCCATTCTTTACCATCGGTGCGCAAATCCATCACCGCATTGAGAAGCATACCGCCGGTGCCGCATGTTGGGTCATACGCGCTTTCGCCGGGCTTCAGCTCCATGACTCGCGTCATGAGATGGACGACTGTTCTGTTGGTATAAAATTCAGCGGCTGTATGGCCGGAATCATCTGCAAATTTTTTGATGAGGTATTCGTAAGCGGCCCCAAGGTCATCCTGGGTCACAGCGCTGATACCCAGTGGTATTTTGCTGAAATGTTCCACCAGCGACGCCAGCAGATGATCCGGAAGACGTTCTTTATTGGTCCATTGCGCATCACCGAATACGCTGTATAGACGCTGATTGCTTTTCTCAATAGTCCGCAGAGCTTTTTGTATGAAAGCGCCGATATTGGTCGATGTTTCACGGAGTGTGTCCCAGCGGGCAGATTCGGGAATTATGAAACGGTGTTGCTCAGGTAATGCGGCAAACTCTTCATCCCCATCCGAAAAGGCCAGAGCTTCCTCATACTCGTCCTTATAAACATCAGACAGCCTTTTATAGAAAAGCAGTGGGAAAATATATTGTTTGTAGTCGGAAGCGTCGATTTGCCCTCGCAGAAATTCTGCAGCTCCCCAGAGCATGCTTTCCAGTTGTTGTTGCGAAAGACTCATAGTTCAAAACCCTCCCGTTCAAGCAGCAGTTCCAGTTCATTTTCCGCAGTTTCAAGTTCGGCCAGCTTGGCTTTGAAATCCCGGAGGGCTTCTTCTACGGTAATTTTTTCTTCTTCGAGCGGTTTTTGGACGTACCTTGCAATGTTCAGGTTGAAATCATTTTCTTTGAGCTCGGCATACTCGACCCAGCGGGTAACGCCTTCTTCCTCAAAAGAGGCCTGCTTTTGTTTCTTGTAGAGCTGGTAAATCTCGTCGGCCTGTCCCGTGGTCATGGTGTTTTGAGCTCGGCCTTTGGTGTAGATTTCCTCTGCGTTGATAAACAACACCGGAGATTTTGCTTTGACTGATTTTCTCAAAACAAGGATGGAGGCAGGAATTCCTGTTCCATAGAACAAATTGCCTGCTAATCCAATCACCGCTTCAATAGCACCCAAGTCTAAGAGTTTCTTCCGGATCTTCGCCTCTGCACCGGATCTGAACAAAACTCCATGAGGCAGAACAACAGCCATCCGGCCACTGCCTTCCTTCATGGATGTGTACATGTGCATGACCCATGCGAAGTCACCGTTGGTCTTCGGAGCCAACCCGAATGTATGCCTGTTAAAAGGATCAGAGGACCACTTATCGTGGCCCCATTCCTTTAGGCTGAATGGCGGATTTGCGATTACGCAATCAAATTGTTCCAGGCGGTCGTATGTTAAAAACTTTGGATCTCTCAGGGTATCTCCGCGTCGTATTTCAAAATCTTCCATCCCGTGGAGATAGAGGTTCATCCGGGCGATCGCTTCAGTCGTCAGGTTCTTCTCCTGTCCTTTGAGCTTCAGCAAACGTGGGTCGCCACCATGCTCACGAACATGATGAACGGTTTCCAAAAGCATACCGCCGGTACCACAGGCAGGGTCGTAAACGGTTTCGCCGGGCTGAGGGTCCAGCACGTTGACCATTAAGCGGACGATTGATCGTGGCGTATAGAACTCTCCGGCCTTCTTGTTGGCCTTGTCGGCAAATCGCTTGATCAGATATTCATAGGCTCTACCCATGTCGTCATCACGAACATGACCGACGCCGAGCCTTATTTTGTTAAAGTGGTTCAGGAGCTGAAGGAGCAGATGGTCTGGCAGGCGTTCTTTATTAGTCCATGGCGCATCTCCAAAAATTCCATAGAGACGGTCATTTGTTTTTTCGATTCCAAGAAAAGCAACTTTCAGCGCTTTACCTACATCCTTTGTTGCGGCAATGACATTATTCCAATGACATCCCTCTGGCACTTCAATGCGGTGCTGTTCTGGTGCTTTTGCCATTTCTTCATCGCCATAAAAGACCATGGCTTCTTCAAACTCTTCATCATAAACATCACAGACTCGCTTAAAAAAAAGGATTGGAAAGATGTACGTCTTATAATCAGACGCATCAATGGGGCCTGTAATTATATGTGCCGCTTCCCATAAATGACGCTCTAAGTCATTAAGCGATAGCTTGCTTTTTTGATCATTCATATTCAGTTTTCCGTCTTCCCGAGTCATCAATCTTATTTTTGATCGGTCGTGTCAGATGCCGCGCCACCGTTTTCCACCCACTTGTCCACCTGATCTTTCTTAAACTTCCAAAGGCGGCCGATCTTATGGGCAGGCATGCCTTTTTCGCTTATCCACTTATAAACCGTATCTCGTTTGATCCCGAGGTATTCACCGATTTCATCTACGGATAACCATCTGTCTTCCATTTTCGACTCCACCATTCTTTTGAGGGCCGCCCAAACGGCTCGTCACATGTTGACCGGAAGGTATCCCATATGGACACAATCAGGCTATATTAGGTTAAACAGGGTCAAGATACATGGTTGAAATGAAAAAATCAAGTTTTCTTTCCGGGTTTAACCGATTTTGGCCCTATTTCTTACCGTTTCAGTACCAATCGGGCAGGAAAATGGTAAAAAATTGAGCGACCATCCGACACGTTCTCCGTTTCTCCGGTAAGTAAGGTTTAAACAAACCAGAACACTGGAGAAAACTATGGATATCAATGATTTGCTTGAAGGAATTGCCGATGCGTTTCGACAGTATCAGGCGGAAATGGCAGAGCAGGCGCAGGCTTCAACCAACCCGGCCTTCACCGGACTTGAACCCGAAAGGGAATCTGAAAAAACAGAAAAAATAATGCCGACGGAGAAAGGAATTGAACAACATTTCCCGAAACAGGAGTGATTGCAGGGCGTTTGGCTAAATGATCGATTTGGCGTAAGCCGCTAATTTATCAAAACAAAAAAACCGATTCTATTTACCAGGCTCGGTAACAGGATCGGTTTGTTTTAAAGTTAGTGGTGGAGGCGGCGGGAGTTGAACCCGCGTCCTAAGAAAATTCCCTAAATCGCTTCTACACTTATAGTCAACATCCTTTTACATCAGGCTTTTACCAGTTGACAGGGTCCGCCTGACGCCTTCGTTCTGACTTTGATTTCGGTTCCATCCGTCGTCAAAGAGGAGGACTCTTAACAGATGGTTCCTATCACATTAAGTTGTCATCATTTAATGCAAAGTGCGTACACCAAATGATGTGCGGCCCGTGGGCTGCATTTTTTTTAGCAAGTTAACTGCTTACGCAGCCATTGCCATTTCATAATCGTCTGCAATTATATTTTTGATTGGATATTTAACGAGGCCAACAATCATCCTCGAAGTGCAGCAAAAAAGTTCTCAAATCCCAGTCGAAACCATTTCGCCCCCAGAGAAGAACACGATTATTATTGTCTAAGAGTAACCCTCTTTAGTTTGATTGTCAATATTGACGGCAATGAATTAGTAATCCTTTTGTTTATTTGCCCGGTTAAGATCTCTTTTGGCTTCACGATCCTTGATGTCCTGCCGTTTATCGAACATCTTTTTCCCTTTTCCCAGTCCGATTTTCATCTTGATCCGGCCATTTTTGAAATAAAGACTCAATGGAATCAACGCAAACCCTTTTTCATTCAGCTTGCCGATAATTTTCCGAATTTCATATTGATGCAACAGGAGCTTTCTGGGTCGTAATGGGTCATGATTGTCATAGTACGCATAAGGATAGGGGCCTATATGCATCTGATAGACGAATACCTCACCGTTTTTAATCTGGGCGTAGGAATCTTTCAGATTCACATTGCCGCTCCGAATCGACTTTACTTCCGAACCGACGAGCACGACGCCTGCCTCATATTCGGTACTTATCGTATAGCTGAAACCGGCTTTTTTATTTCTGGCAATGAGTTTGACTGATTCAGATCCCAACGTTGGCTGCTCCGTTCCCAAATTGTATGTTTTTTCTATTCCCCGTGCAGGGCTTGAAAAATATCATCTCATACCTGTAAAGCATAAAAGACGCAACTGAAAACTTAAAGGCAATCCATTGTCTTCTTGTAGAGGGGGGAATGGGTAAAAAATGGCTTGCTATGCGTATCCGTTTGCAATCAGACTGCCGAATCTGTCCTGAAGGAGCTTTTGAATATCAGCAACAATTGTTTTGGTGAACACGTCCTCTAGAAATTTTTCGCATTCTTTCTGATTCAACTCACGAATAATTGTTTTGACTTCCGGTATGTTCTGCGGTGTCATGCTGAGCTCCGTGAGTCCAAGGCCTATCAAAATGGGGATATTGAAAGGATCTCCAGCCATTTCACCACACATGCATACCTTTACGTTTTTGGCTTTACCAACATCCACCACCTGTTTTATCATTCGTAAAACCGCCGGATGAAGTGAATTATAAAGGTGGGCCACATTTTTGTTACCTCTGTCTATGGCAAGGGTGTATTGAACAAGATCATTTGTCCCGATACTGAAATAGTCAACCACGTCAGCCAATGAATCTGCCATAATCACGGCAGATGGGATTTCGATCATGATGCCCACTTCGATATTTGTGTTACAGGGGATGTTTTCATGCTCCAGTTCATCCCCAGCCTGTTTCAGAAGTTTTTTGGCTTCACAAATTTCCTCGCAGCTCGATATCATGGGAAATAGAATGCGCACATTTCCAAATGCCGCAGCCCTTAAAATAGCTCTCAACTGGGTCATGAACACATCCTTGCGTTTCAGGCAAAACCGAATGGCTCTCAGCCCCAGGGCCGGATTCTCTTCATTAACCGAAGATTCATATGAAAGCGCCTTGTCACCATTGATATCAAGCGTCCGAATCGTTACCGGATTAGGCGCCATCAACTCAACAATATCCTTATATTGTTCAAAAAGCTCTTCTTCAGCTGGATAACTGCTTCTGCTCATGTATGAAAATTCCGTTCTGAAAAGCCCGATACCATCCCCGCCATTATCTTTTACCGAAACCACTTCCTCTGCCAGTTCAATATTTCCCATGACCTCAACCGCAAAATCATCAACTGTCGTGGCGGTTACGTGACTTGTCCTTAAAATATTGGCTCTGTAAGCCTCATAGCGCTGCTTTCGAACCTCATACTTGGCAAGCGTTTCATCGGAGGGGTTAATAATAACAAGGCCGGCTGATCCGTCCACAACAATGATTTCATCGTTCTTGATATCCCTGGTAGCCATATCAAGACCTAAAACCGAAGGAATGCCAAGGGTTCTCGCGATAATGCTGGTATGAGAGGCTTTACCACCCAAATCCGTCACAAAGCCCTTAATGCGCTCCAGCTTTATCTGGCTTGTATCGGCAGGAGAAAGGTCATGGGCAACCAATACCACGCGTTTATCTATTTCCGAGATGCTTTCGCTTTTCGCTCCGGTAAGATTTCTCATAATGCGATCAGCGACCTGAACGATATCCGTCACCCGATCTTTCAAATAGGTATCCTCAATATCCCGGAATATGATTTTTATATTGGATACGACTTTTTTTAATGCCCATTCGGAGTTAATGAGTTCTTTTTCGATGGTTTCAATTGTTTTGCCATAAAGCATTTTATCCTTATGAAGGACAAGATGGGTCTCAAGAATATAGGCATGCTCACGCAGTTCTTCGGGAATCCCCTCAATGATCGAGGACAGCTCATTTTTTGCATTTTTCACAGCTGTTTTGAAGCGGCCAACTTCCCGTTTTAAATCTTTCTCTGAAATGGAATATTTTTCAACGACGTCGACCCCCTCTTTATCCACAAGATAGGACTTGCCGATACAGATGCCTGGGGAGCCGCTTATACCCTGAATAATTTTTTCCTCATTTTCAAAATGATGCATCAGAACTCAATCTCCTGCGCCGTTTTCAATCAGGTCGACAATTCCATTTACAATATTGATATCGTTAAAATTTTCAGTTTGAAGCGTAATTTCTGTCCCTTTGACACATGCCAGGGAAAGAATATCAATGATACTTGCTGCATCAACTTTTGTTCCCTCTTTGATGATCCAGATATTTGATTCAGCTTTTTGGGCGAGTTTCGCTATCATCGCAGCAGGTCTTGCATGCAGGCCAAGCTCGTTTATAATCACTATTGTTTTGGTTAATTCTTCAGTAGAGATCTTCATATTTTGGTATTCAGTCCAGAACACCTGGGCGATTTTTTATTCCTTTTAATAATATAATACGCAAAACAATCTGTTAATAATCGCTTATGCATGGTCTTATTGATAAATCAAATTCATCCCACAATCAGATCAATTATCATATCTCAATCCAAGTCCATTGACAACAATAGAATTAATTGATAATTTTTTTCAAATCATCCCTATCGGGGTATGGGGTGAATTCACTATAAACACTTAGAGATATATTTGAGCAGTGATAACGAATGGCCAATTCCAACAACAAACTAAAACTGAATAAACGCAATGCACACAAACAATTTCTGATTGACGACTTCAAACTGGAAGAATCCTGGCGAATTTTTAAAATTATAGGCGAGTTCGTTGAAGCAATCGATATAATCCATGATATAGGGCCGGCTGTCAGCATATTCGGTTCCTCAAGAACACGACCGGACAGCCCGTATTATAAAAAGGCAGAGAAAATAGCAGCACTGATGGTAAAAAACAACTATGCCGTGATCACAGGTGGCGGTGGCGGCATCATGGAGGCAGCCAATAAAGGTGCTGCTGAAGCCGGAGGGGTTTCTGTAGGGCTTAACATTACCCTGCCATTTGAGCAGATGCCAAACCCCTATTCCAGTGTCAAACTCCAATTCAATTATTTTTTTATCCGAAAAGTCATGTTTGTCAAATATGCATCAGCCTATATTATCATGCCAGGAGGCTTTGGCACCCTGGATGAATTATTTGAAGCGGTCACTCTCATCCAGACCCATCGCATCAAACCCCTTCCTGTAATTATGGTCGGACGCGATTATTGGCAGGGACTTATCGAGTGGATTAAAGATAGACTCGTATCTGAAAAAAACGTGTCTCCTCACGATCTTGATATTATTCAGTTGATCGACGAACCTGAGGATATCCTGAAAGCAATAAAAAATAACAGCCATAATAGCTGATAAAACACCATGAGGGAAAACAGATTTTAAACATCGCCGTGAATCCTTAAATCTTAATTTTTTGATTCTACGATAATGTATTAATAAATACCACAGTTGTCAGGATACAACATGAGACATCATATGCTGGCGTCTATTATCTTTTCTATTGTTCTGCTTCAGCAGATGCCGGCACCATGTTCATCTCCCAATAAAATCAGCGTAGGTGTATACCAGAATTACCCCCAGGTGTTCTTTGAAAACAGTCAGGTGGTCAAAGGCATTTATATCGATATCCTGGACTATATTGCAACCCGGGAAAACTGGCATTATGATTATGTACCAGGCACTTGGTCCCAATGTCTCGAAAGACTGAACACAGGTGAAATTGACCTGCTTGTCAGCATTGCCTATACGGAAGAGAGATCAAAACTGTACGATTTTACAAAAGAAACGGTTCTCTCAAATTGGGGCCAGATTTACACCACAACCCCTAAAATTCAGTCTGTGCTTGATCTTTCAAATAAAAAAATCGCTGTTGTAAAAGATGACATTTCCTACATCGGGCTGAAAGAGGTGTTAAAACGATTTGACGTGCCATGTGACTATATTGAAGTGCCGGAATACATGAAGGTGCTTGAATGTGTGGATAACCACACATCAGATGCAGGTGCTGTCTCAAGAATTTTCGGTTTGATGAACGAATCAAAATTCAACATTCACAAAAGCCCTATCATATACAATCCCATAGAGTTGAAATTTGCCAGTTTGAAAAGCGAACCGCAAGAAATCATTGAAAAGATCGACAGCCATTTAAAGGATCTTAAAAGCAATTCAGACTCAATTTACTATCAATCATTAAATCTATGGCTGGCTGAACTGGGTCAGTGGATGTTCCCCAACTGGTTAAAATACCTGATAGGTATATCGGCAGCACTTGTTTTCATTCTTGGTTTCGGTAGTTTTATACTGAAAATACAAGTCAAAAAAAGGACAACCGAGCTCCATAATGAAATCCGTATAAGAAAAGAAAAGGAAAACGAGCTAAAAATTTACCATGAAAATCTGGAGTCCCTGGTTAAAAAAAGGACGACCGAACTTTCCGAAACCAATGCCCGCATTCAAAAAAGCGAGGAAAGATATAGAAATATTTTAGACAGCATCGAGGAGGGATATATTGAAACTGATCTGGATGGTATGATTACCTTTTTCAACAGCCCGGCATGCCGCATTTCCGGCTATAATGAAAAAGACCTTATGGGTATGGATTTCAGGCAGTTCACCCGGGGAGATCATTATGATACATTTGACAAAAGCTTAAAATCGCTGATTCAATCTCAAAAAAATATCACCCTTTCAGAAATAGATATCCCCAAAAGGAATGGAGAAAAAGCATACCTGAACCTTTCCATATCAACCGTGAATAATCATGACAGTCAAATAACTGGATATAGGGCCATCATCCGGGATATTTCGGATGAATACAAAGCCGAGCAAATCAAATCTGCTCTGGAGGTCAGACTGCAACAAACCCAAAGAATAAAGGCTATTGGTACACTTGCCGGTGGTATCGCCCATGATTTTAATAATCTTTTAATGGGTATACAGGGAAATGTGTCGTTGATGCTTCTCAATGCCAACAAGGAAAAAGATCATTATAAAAATCTGAAAAACATTGAAATGTGCATAGAAAGTGGCGCCAATCTGGCCCGGCAACTTTTAGGATTTGCACGGGGAGGCAAATATGAAGTCCGGCCAACCAATCTGAACGATATTGTCAAAAAAACAGCCATGATGTTCAGCCGGACGCGAAAAGAAATATCGATTGAAGAAAATTACAGGAATGATTTATGGCTTGTAGATGCTGATCAGGGGCAGGTCGAACAGGTATTGATGAATATTTATATCAATGCATGGCATGCCATGCCTCAGGGAGGAACCATTTGTCTGCGTACAGATAACTGCAACCTTGATGAAAATGACGTCAAACCTTTTGGGCTCAAACCCGGCAGATTTGTCAAGGTCGATATTAAAGATACGGGTGTGGGTATGAGCAAGGAAATACAGCAGAGAATTTTTGAACCTTTTTTTACCACGCGTGAGCTTGGCAGAGGAACCGGCCTGGGGCTTGCATCAGCTTTTGGCATTATTAAAAACCATTCCGGCGGGATCTATGCCAGAAGCATTTTGGGAAAAGGAACAACCATTTCATTTTTCCTGCCGGAATCAGCCGGAAAAGGGACTCGAACTCTGGAAATGCCTGAAATGATTCAAATAGGTTCGGAAACCATCCTTCTGGTCGATGATGAAGCCATGATACTGAACACCGGAAAAGCCATGTTAGAAGAACTGGGATATAAAGTCATTATTGCGGATGGCGGCAAAAAGGCAATAGATATCTATAGAGATCGCCACCATGAAATCAGTCTTGTTATTCTGGATGTTGTCATGCCTTTCTTCAGCGGTGCCGATGTCTATAAGGAACTGAAATCCGTCCATCCGGATGTCAAAATTCTCTTCTCAAGCGGATATAGCATGGATGATGATCAAACAGGGGGTTTAATAAATGCGGGCAATCATTTCATCCAGAAACCGTTTTCATTGCATAAGCTGTCCATAACCATCAGAAATATTCTTGATGTTTACACCGTTTAAGTGACCAATCATTACATTTTTCTAATGTTCATTTCCCATCTGGGAGGACCTTTGGCTTCTGGATCTGAGATTTTTATTTCATTGATGTGCACATTTCTGACATCATCCTGCAAAATAAGTGAAGATTTCATGCCCATAATAATGGTTTTTGCTGAGATCTGGCCGCTGACCTTCACCATGGGATTGTTTTCCGCCTGGTCAACCTTGTTTGAAATGATCCTGATTTCCTCATTTAACTTCTCTATAGCCGCCATCACATCTTCAGCTTTGGCACGATTTGCTGCCAACAATTCGCCTGCCTGATTCTGCCTTGCAATATTTTTTTTAATTTCCTCAGATACAGATGTCAGAGCCGCCTCTGCTTTTGGAATCTGTGCCTCAACAATAGCAGCATAATCATCTTCACCATTTGCCTTCAGTTTTTCAATTTCCTTTAATGCCTTTTCCCTGGCCTTGGCGATATTGTCCCTGGTTAATGTGTTTTCAGTCAGCTTCTCGTGACCGTCCTGGTGTTGTTTCTCATGTTTCTCAATCTCATTCTGGATAGCTTCCAGGACCGATTTTTTCTCTTTTATAACATCTTTGATTTTCCCAATGATATGATCCAGATGATCATTCACGCCCGTTCTCAATTTACAGGGTTCGGACACATCTGTCCCGACCTGTGCCACCTGAAACCCCTTTCTGGCGGAAATCTGGGATGTAATGATTTTGCATCGCTCGTTTTTACACATGCCGCTTAACATGACTTTGGAACCCATTATCTCTTTCTGAATCATCAGATCACCAAAGGCCTCGACCTTGGTGTTATACATATACATCGCCTGGATATCGCCTTCGGATTTGACATAGGCATCGATAATTCCTGCTGAAACATTCACATCCCCGGTTATGTCAATTTCACCACCAATGATTTCCTTTGCAGTCAGGTTTACGGCGTGCACCTTGAACCCTTCGCAAACCGTTCCCTCAACAACCACATTCCCTTTAAAATCGATATGGCCGGTCTCGTAATTCACATCTCCCTTGATCACAAGCTCGGGCAATACGGAAATTTCATCTTTTAGAGATAAATTGGGCATGCCGTCTATGGCAGCAAAGACCTTTAATTCGTTTTCAGACAGTTCCACGCCTGTCCCACAATGAAATACGACGTCCTCAAGTTCAGGAACCTCCATTTTTCTTCCATAAATATCATATCCGGACTTTCCCTGAACTGTTGGCGAAAGCTCTGCCAGAAGCTCTCCCGCCTTTACAAAAGGGATGTCTCCCCGGTCTTTAAAATCAATAAAACCTTTATCATTTAAAACACCTGCTTTTCTGTAATCGGTTTCAAAGTGATAGGTGATTTTTCCCGCTTTGCCTTTTTCCGGTGGATCTCCTGATGCCACTTTAAAGGATTTCTTTTTCAAGACTGCTGACTTGAGGCAACCTGCGATAAGCGAATCGCTGATGATGCCATAATAAATCCCCTGATCTGTGACCTTTTGCTTGATATCCTCGACCCATTCATCCAGGGATGCATCAATATCCCTGTTGAGATCTCTTGAAATTGCCACATGAGCGCTTAATGAATCCTGGGATACACTTATGGATATTTCAGGATCATTAAGGTACATGTCATCGTCAGCATCTGATGACATATCAGATTCCTGTGTATCATCATCTGACGGTGATGGTTTGATCCGATTTTGGCCTGCCAGTATATTGTCCCGGTCGTGTTCTGTGATGATCTGCGATTCCACCAGAATATCGCCAATGAGAACCACCTTGGCGCTTTGTTCGTAAACCTTTGCCTGGCGGATCAACGCACTTTTAATTTCATCTTTTGTTGCCAATCCCCTTTTGGCAACTTCTTTGCCAAAGACCAGCTCCATATCCCGTATTTCCAGAAATGACCGTTTTGACAACAACTGACTGATGCCGGTTTTCGACAGGCATTCTTTTTCAACAAGGAGTTCTTCTAATGAAACATTATTTCCTTTCAGTTTATGTTCTGTCTGTTCAGCGATCAAGGCGTCAAGTTGGTCCTGTGAAATCATTTGATATGTTACCGCAAGTTCACCGATGATTTTATCTCGGTCAAGCTCACGAGGAGTCTCTTCTTTTGAGACAGGGCTTGCCTGAAGAACATCCTCCATTTTTTCAGTTGATTTTTCTTCATCTCCCTGTGGGTGGATATCATCCGGAGACAAAGACACGCTTTCGATCTGTGCTGTTTCATCTGGTTCAGATCTGGATTTATCAGATTTCTCAACAGGTACGCTTCCGGAATCCATGGCCTTTTTGGCCATTTTTTCAAGCTGGCCTTTTTTAAAGCCCTGAGATTCTGAGAAGACAAGGTCTATTTCTTTTTCCGAGATCACGTCTCCTTCTATCAGGATCTCACAAAGCAGCCGGACTTTATTGCTTTTGTATTCATCCGATTGACTGTGCAAGGCCTTTTCGATATCGGCCTTTGTGGCAAATCCGCTTTTGAGGACAGCTTCCGCGAATTTTTTATCTAGTTTCCGGATAGTTACCTTAAGAAGCTTTGACAGTGTATCCGTTGTTATAATGCCTTTTTCAACAAGAATATCTTCAAAATACTTGAATTGGCCTTGTTGTTCCGCCTGTTTTTTTTCCGCCAGTATCTCTTCCAGCTGTTTCCTGGTGATAATGTTCTTATCCACAGCTATCAAGCCGACCAAAGGCAGGGCGCCACTTTTATCATAGATTTCATCGTTTGATGGAAAAGACGGTTTTGATTTTCTCTTTTGGAATTCCTGATGAATTGTTTCAAGCTGTTCATAATTCAACATATTGTCTTTAATAAGGATATCACTTATCAGTGTCAATTTGCCAGCCTTGAAATCCTCTGCCTGCCTTAACAGGGCCTCCTCTGCATTGTCTTTTGAAATATAATTTTTAGCTATCGCAAAATCAGCAAACTTTTTATTCAGCTTTCTCACTGCTGCGGTAAAAAGTCTGGTCTTGTCGCTTTCGGAGAGCATCCCCTTTTCGACAAGAATATCGGCCAGTATGATTTCTTGCCCCTGATGTTTTTCAGCCTTCCCGGCTGCAATTGCTTTTTCAAGTTGATTTTCATCAAGCAGCTGATTTTGAACGGCGATCTTGCAAAACGTATGCATCAGGACGGATTTGTCGAACTTGACCGCATCAAAAATATGGCCGCATTGATTGCATGTGATCCTATGATCAATATTGACATCTGAAGTTTCATTGCTGAAATGGCATGAAGGGCAACTCGTAATGATAACCTTCTCATGGACCGACATCTCATTTCCTTTCAGCTGGGCATGTGACAGCCAACTAGAGGTATCTCATCTTTACTCATGTGTAATTGCCATAACAGACAAACCTGATCGATTCATGACACCGTAAACATATATTATTATTAATATATTCCAACACATAGATCAACAGTTTTCTTGTCGGCATACCTTTTCGATGATTTATTTATTTTTTATCTTAACCACAAGAGCGATGGCATGCGGGAAAACGGGAAAGAAAGCTGCCGGCTTATGTAACTAATTCATTTTAGAAATCTTACACATGGGGTTCAGCAAGACATGTTAAAACCTGTGAAAAGAAAATCCTGAATTCCAAAGGTTTATAATAAAAAATATCTTCTTAAAATAAAAGAGCGGATGCGTTGTCAGCTGACCATATCGATGACCGTACCAAGCATATCATCCTTGGATTGAACCATCTTTGTATTGGCAGAATAGAACTTTTCTGTGGTCATCATATTGACCATTTCTTCTGCAATATCAACGTTTGACAGTTCCTTTTGTTCATTATCCGTTCCAGATGACTGAACAGGTGATGCATTTGTCGCAAAGTTACCTTTTTCAGGCGATCCGGGTTTGCTGATCGCAACATCAACACCACCCTGAACACCCTCAACCATATCTGCCCGGCTCTTTTTGAATTCATCAGTATTGACATTCGCAACATTATTTGCAGTGACCTGTGATTTCACGCCAAATGCTCTTAGTGCGGAAAGACTGCTTCCAGAACCTGAAATAGTTGTCATGGGGGAGATCCTCCTTTTTAATTCTTGCTTACTGCATATTCAGTATACGATCTAAATATGTTAGCCTGTTTTCATGTTTATTTTAACGATTGCATAACGAGGAGCCAATTGCATATTCATATGGAGAAACATGGGAAAAAGACCAAGGCCATTCAAGACAAGTTGTTGAAGCATGTTGTAAATATGCAGCCCTGCTACCATATCTGCTCCTTCCAGATTTCAGGTCAGTGGCTTTGCGCCCCACCCTTTCGAATGGTTTGCCCTCTACCTACAGGTCACATAATAAAATTTCACACAGATGAAGTCAAGAACTCATTTTGATGAAAAAAATTCAGGTAAAAATGCCTTCACCGACTCGAATCCGTTTTCGAACCTGAGAGGAAACAAATGCACCAATTTCGGCAGATGTCATGGGAAGCCCCAGGTTCTCTTCAAGATAATCAACGGCCTGACGTATTGAATTGAATCCCTTTTTATGTGTGAAGATTCTGCAATAGGTTTCGCCCCAGGTGGTTTGATAAATAACCGCATACTCAAAAATTTTGTCAAATTTCCTGCTGAGACAATAATTGGCTATGACAAAGAGTTTTTTCACAGAAGGTTTTTTCCGTAATGTATCCTGAAAGTCCTCTTCCCTGGCTCCGGCAATGAAAAATTGATGCAGCTTTGATAACAGATCAAGAAAATCCTGAGGGGAAACCGGTGTGGGATTGGGCATCATCTGAATTGATTTTGCAGATAAATACAAATAGTTATGAACAAGCCAGATGGCTATTTCTTCAATCCGGTCCATCTTTTTGATCAACTCTGTGCGGACACTCTGTTCCCAGCTGTTTGTTTTTAGATGATATAATTCCCAAATGCCTTTTTTATTACCTGCCTGTGAATACTGAAGACGAACCTGTTGAAACAATAAACCGCCATGCAGAACCAGGGGCAGTGTCTCGACCTTGTTCGGATATTTGGCAAAATGGACAAACATCTTCCGGCCCAGAATCGTTAAATCCTGGGAAGTAATCAACGTTTCACCCGCATCCGTCACCTTTAGCTCATTTGAAAGCCTTTTATAGGTTTCAAGCATATAGGTTTTAATGTCTGCACCCAGATGGACAATGCGATCATAGGGCCATTCCTTGAATGTCTTAAGACCGGAGACCAGATCACTTTCAAGTTTCCAGTCTGCAACACAATAATCCACCATTTTTTTTCTTAAGCCAAAAACGGATTTGGTTGAACCTTTTTCCAGATCCAGTCCCACCTTGATAAAAAAACATTTCTCCATGAGAGATTCCACGTCTTTCTGTCCCAAGCCTCTGTAAAATTCAATAATTTCTTCAAAGAGCAACACATAGGGATCCAGACGCTGGCTGTCAAAATCATTATTAATCCATTTTGTTTTCAATTGATTACATAAAAGACTTCCCTGTTTTTCCTCTGTAATGTATTTTTCAAGCAAAGCCATTTTCATGACGGATTTAAAAGGGCTTTTTAAGCTTTTAAAAAGCTGCCAGATCGACGCACCAAAATATTCACCTTTTGGAATTGTGAAAACATTACCCAGGTCGATATATGTGTCATCCAGTTTTGAAGCCATCATGCAGGAAAATCGATAATATTTGTCATTCATCCAGGACGGAAAAACATTCCAGAAAGGGATTTTCCCGGCGACAAGAATCATGGTTCTGTAAAATTCTTCCTTGAGTATTTTTCCCTGGGCAGATCCGGAGCTTTCAGAGTCACTGCCACCAAAACGATCTTCTCTGATCTTCAAATGATCCATAATAAAAAAATGAATTTCAATATCGAATTCCTTGAGTGCCCACGTTTCGATGGCAAGGAGTTTTTCTTTCAAGGCACTGATATCTTCTTCATCGAACCGGGCTTCATCAATACATACCCAGTAATCGATATCCGAATCCGGGGTTTGTGCAATCGATCCGACACTTCCAATGGTATATAGCCCCTCAATGGCATATGTATTGATTTTTGTCACCGCAGGGACGTCCACATTAAAAAATTTATATGCAAGAAGCCGGACATGATTACTCGGATAATAATGTTTGATGCCAAAAGGCGCGTTGGAAATCTTTTGCTTTTTTTCCGGTACATCAACCGGCACAGGAATGTAATTGGCATGAATCATTAAAGGTATCAGCTCAAACATTTCCCGCTGTCCGGATACAAATGAGTCCATGGCAAGCTCAAAACGCCTGTTGTTATATTCCAGAAATCTTTTTTTCTGGTAATCAATCTCATTTAAGATAACAATCAGGTCAAACCAACTGCCTTTCAATTTTCCATCAGTCAAAAGAACAGCCGGCATGTCAATGGTGTCCAGTCGCTCGGATCCTCTTTGAATTTTATTCTTGTCAAGCCCGGCTATTCCTGAGATATCCATTCCTGAAAAATCGCAGAACCGGAGGGTCACGCCTGTGAAATCCGCATGAGTCAAAAGCGCCTTTCCAAAGTTTATCAAGGCAATATCAGCGCCTACAAAATTCGTTCCCCCAAGATCGCCTTCTTTAAAATCTGTTTTCCTGATCCAGGTATCCATGAAACAGACTGCCTTCATGGTGGCAGACTGAAATGACGTATTCAGCATTTTTGCCCCCTGAAAGGAGCAGGTGTCAAAGCAGGCCTGATTACCGTTTAATGTATCAATCAACGCATTTCTGAATGACACCTTATCCAGAAGCGCTTGATTCAAAGAAACATGTTTAAGGCAGGCACCCTCAAATGACACATTCACAAGCTGTGCCCGGAAAAAATTGATATCTGACAAATCAGATCCGGAAAAACTCACATTATTCAATCGAATACCGGTCAGGTCCAGCCCGTGGATTTTTTCACCATGAAAATTTACATTTTCGAGAGATTTCGAAACCTGGAGCGATTTAATTGTTTTTTTCTGTTTGCCATTTGCAAACCTGTCCCAGATTCCCTTTTTGTCAGGCTCCCGAAGCTTGAACAGCGGAAGCGTTCCTGTCGCGATCTCATCCATTTCCTGTTTCTGAAAGGTCTCAACCGAATTCCTTAAATCTTTAAGTCCATTTTTGATTTCACCGTCTGAAAGATTTTCATATTGTCTTAAGAAACGGATCATTTTATCCGGATGTTGTTTAATGGCAAAACGAACGATAAATTCCCGTGCCTCTTTTTCAAAATGCCCGGCCAGTCTTTTTAATACCGGGTTAAGCCTTTTTTGCGACAGGGTTGGCAGACATTCGAAAAAAAAATCTCTTGCAGAAGGGACTTTCTCCAACAGGGGAAGTATGGCATTCTCAAGCCCTTCAACATTATGCTTAGCCAAAATGGAAAAAGCATAATAAGCAATCGCCGGTTCCTGATCTTCAAGCAGTAAAAAAAGCACTTTGATCAACTGGGGATGCGCCTCCATGTTTGACCGTGCAAACATTTGAAGGCAACCGATTCTTATATCATTTCTCTCACTGGCATAAAGAAGGGGGATACAAGCCATCAGACCGGAAGGAATGTTGTAACAGCCGATAATTTTAATGGCCTTCAACTTGTCGGCGTGAACATCTGAACGCAGGTCATTTTGCACAGCATGGTCATAAATCCCCAGCCGATCGCCCAATTCTCTGAAAACCTGATCAATCCTGTCTGTCTTGCCGAAAAGAACGGCCATAAAATCAATGACAACCTGACGATCCTTTATCGTTTGAAGAATACTTTTGATGGCAAGACCATAATTCAATCTGTCGGCAATTGAACATAAGCTGTATTGATAGGCAAAAGAAAGGCGCAAGTGTTCCTGAAACCCCTTCAAAAGATCGACCAGAATATGTTGAGGGACAATTCCAGCGTCGAAAAACCGCCATGCATAAAATGGTCCCCGTCCACCTGTTGAAAGGAGAAGCTGAAAATAGGATTTCGTTTCTTCAATCACAATGGTTGATTTCATTTCCTCAAACAAGGACGAGGCAAAAATGGCAGATTGCCTCAAAATGACCGTATCTATCCCCTTTTCAGAATTAAAGGGCACGGAAAGTCTTTCGGCCATCTTTTCCAGAGAAACCTTGGCCTGTTCCCGTACATAGAGAACGTGATGCTTAAGACCTGCGATAATGACGTCAAGCCCTTCTTCCACCTTGAGAAAACCTGCAAACAAAATCATTTTCTGTTTCAGATTGTCATTAACATCAGGCCATTTTATTTTAAATAATGCCTTGCACATCGCGCAATGGGAAAAAGCCTTCTGCCAGTTTTCCTGATCATCGCTTGTAATCCAGGAAAACAGTTTGTCCATATCAATATTTGAATTCAGAGGTGGCATTTTCCAATCCGGACATTTGGGAAATAATCGTTATGAATTTATATTATTGATAAAATCCATTTTTTGCAAACCGAATTTCGCAGGCAAGGCTCAAATTCCGTCTGGAAAACCTTATATGCCACATCAGAAAGACCAGATTACCCATTCACCCTTCCAGATGATTGAGATTGCAATCCAGGCTGTTTTCAGATAACTATCACCTGAAATTTTCACTGAACCCTTAAGGACAAAACCATGATGGACCAGATAAAGCATATCCCTTTTGGCGGGCCAGACAAAAAAGAATCCAGCCTTGAACAATCTGAAATTGTTGTTCTGCCATTATGTTACGAGGCAAACCCTTCATATGGCGAAGGCAGCCTGAATGGGCCGATTGACATTCTCGTTGCCTCGGAACAGCTTGAATGCATGGACGAGGAAACCTTGATCAACTGGTATCAGGCACGCATTCACACACGCCCCTTGTTTTTCCCGTCTTTGACACCTGAAAAAGGTGTTCAGGAAATGAAAGGACAGGCGGAAATCATCCTGAAACAGCATAAATTCCTCCTGTGTCTTGGCGGTGACCACGCCATTACCATCGGACCGGTCATGGCTGCGGCAGAACTTTATCCGGAAATGGCTGTATTGCAGGTGGACGCCCATCTGGACTTGCGAAATCAATGGAACGGCAGCCGGTTGAACCATGCGTGCGTGGTCAGACGGATTATGGAAGATGTAAAAGCACCGGTGATACAAGTTGGCATCCGGTCATTTTCAGAAGAGGAAGCCATATACGTTAAAGAAAAGGGCCTTACGCCATTTTTTGCCCACCAAATTTCAGAAACTGACGATACCTGGATCGATGATGTAGTGAATTTGCTGCCTGAACATGTATACATGACGATCGACCTGGACGGGCTTGACCCTTCGGAAATCCCCGGAACCGGCACACCGGAACCCGGGGGGTTACGATACCGGCAACTGGTTAAACTTGTCAGGGCTGTGGGAAAAAACCGGAAAGTCATTGCCGCAGACATCAATGAACTTGCCAAAATTGAGGGCACCCAGGTGTCCGAGTACACGGCAGCCAAGATTGCCACGAAACTGATGGTGTATTGTGTGATTGGGAAAAAATTGTTGACCTTGAAACCTGTCCGCTGCGAACGGCCAAACCAGATTCGATAGAACTTTTGTCACCGCAAAACTGGTTGCCGGCGTCCATACTGAAGTACCAGACATAGTCCGGATAGATAAAAACCTCCCATCCCCAGTCTATAATTTCAAGTTTCTAAGTTAATTGACTTTCAAAAGACCTGCTGTTATGGTGCTCTGCCATGGAATCCGGAACCGTTGTTGAATATATTGATCAGCAGCAGATCGTTATCTCTGCCGTGCTTGACGTCAAACAAAAAAGACTCCGTCTCTTGACGGAATCAAATCGTGAAGTCACCATGTCCGAAGGCCGGATTTCGTATGCCTCTCAATCACGCATTAACGTAAACGCAGGCCGGGATGCCATTATCGAGAAATTGAAGGAAACGGCATCCAGACGAGAACTGCTAAAGGAAAAAATCAATATCCGGGAACTTTGGGAACTCTTGAATGAGGAGCATGAATGGATTGACCTTAAAACAATGACGGAATACTGCTTTTCAGGCCCTGTGACGTCCGATCATGAATCTGCCGTTATCCGGTCGTTTTTTGAAAACCGGATGTATTTCAAATTCAACAACAACCAGTTCTTTCCCAACTCAGAACAACAGGTCGAACTGATCTTGGCCCAGAAGAAAGAAGAAGAGAGAAGACAGAAAATCATTGAAAGGGGGGGCGACTGGATTAAAAATACGATAAAGGCGCCTCATCCTTCAGTTCCGGAAGAAATGCAGGAAGTTGTCGACATTGTAAAATCCTATTACCTCTTTGAAAAAGAAAGCAAAACATCGGATGTCGGCAAAGCCATTCTTGCCAGAGCCGGCATTGACCTGAACGAGCAGATATTCAAATTTTTCATAAAGCTGGGGATATGGGATGAAAACGAAAACCTGGACCTTCTTCGCATGGAGATTCCCAGGGACTTCTCAAAACGAATTGAGGACTATATCATCGGGCTTAAGGCACCCGAAGATATCAATGCATTCGGTCAAAACAGAAGGGATCTGACAGCCCTTGATATCATCACCATCGATGGCGAATTCACCAAAGATTTTGATGATGCGTTAAGCATTGAAAAAGAGAATGACCATTATATTTTAGGCGTTCACATCATCGATGTGGATCATTATATCAAGAAGGGAGATATCCTCGATCAGTGCGGCCTGAACAGGGGAAGCTCCATCTACATGCCTGATATGACGATTCCCATGCTGCCCCGGATTCTTTCTGAAGATATTTGCAGCCTGAAAAAAGGGGAAATCCGTCCGGCCATCAGCACCATGATCCGGTTGAACCGGTTCCATGAAATCATCGATTCGGAAATCGTACCAAGCATCATCCGGGTGAAACGCCAGTTAAATTATAATGAAACCTGCCAGATGATTGAAACGGATGAAGACATAAAAACGCTCTATCTGTGTGCAAAAACATTCAGGGAAAGCAGGCTGAAAGCAGGCGCCATCCAGATTACCCTGCCGGACATCAATATATCTTTTACCGAAAACAGCATGGTTAATGTGTCTTCCAATGACAAAGAGAGTCTGTCTCGCATACTCGTTTCAGAACTTATGATCATGGCCAATTCGATTTCGGGAAAATTTTTGGGCGAACACGGTGTGCCAGCCATTTTCAGGTCCCAGCCCGAGCCCAAGGCGAGATTGTATCATGGAGAAAGTGATTCCCTGTTTCTGAACTACATGCAACGAAAACAAGTTTCCCGTGTCATCATCGGTTTTGAACCGGAATACCATTCCGGGCTTGGTGTTCATGCCTATGTCACATGCACATCTCCTATCAGAAGATATTTCGATCTGGTTACCCAGCGCCAGATCAAGTCTATACTGGGAATGGAAGCGCCCTATACCAGGGAAGAAATCATGCTTGTCTATCAGACACTGGAACAAACCCTCGCCAATGTAGGGAAAACACAGTACATGCGACATCGCTACTGGCTTTTGAAATATCTTGAAGGACAAAAGGGGCAAAAAACCGATGCCATTGTCCTTGATAAAAGAAAAGATGCCTACTTTGTTCTGCTTATGGCGTACATGATTGAATGGAAGCTTCCCGGAAGAGGTTTGAAAATGAAGCCTCAGGATCTGATTCAGATTGTCATCCAGCATGCAGACGCCAGAAAGGATCTGCTTTCCGTGTTTCCCGGTTAAAATGCCTTATCAACCAGCAATCTGTCATTCCCCACCCGGTAGGTAAAACCGATTTCATCCAGATAATCAAACACAGCCGCGCCTTTTGTTCTTCCATATCCCAGGATTTTCTTGCTGTCGGTCAGGTTGAGTTTGCCATGCAGTTCAATGGCTTTGTTCACCCTTATTTTAATATCTTCAATCGCTTTTCTTGAAATGTAACGGTCATTGTCCAGGCGGACAATCTTCTCCTCGTTGCAGAGAAAATCAAGAAGTTCTTTTAACCGGTTTCGTTCATATCTGCCATGGTGAATATCGTATACGGTCTTCATGGTGAAAGGAGACAACCCACTTTGATCGGCGTGATTCAATAGCAAATCCACCAGCCTTTTCTGATCTCCCGAAAGCGTGATTGAAAAATTTTTTAATGCATAGGTATTGGTTCCGGTTTCAATCAATCTGCGGCGGGAAACCAGATCGGAAAATACCCATTGAAACAACTCTTTTGTCATGCTGTATTTAAGTCTGCTGTATACGGTCTCCCGGTTCAGGTCATTTCTTGCCGGATGACCGGACAGAATATCCTTAAAAATTAAAATAACGTCTTGAAGGCGTTTTTCATATTCCTTTTTCAGATAGTAGCCATTCTGCACCTGAATAAGTTCGCCAGAGAAAAGCATATTTTTCAAAGCCTGATCGACCGCTATTTGATCAATCCCGGTGTAATATGAAATCGTTTCTGGAGTGGCGACCATCTGCCGATGAAGGTTGAGATATCCCCTGACCATATCTTCTTTTCGGTTATAAAAAACAGATGAAAGATAGAAAACCGTTTCTTCTTTTTTCGACACCCTGTACTTCAAAGAAGAAATTTCAAGACATTCTCCTTGACCGACAATCTGGTTGTTGTCGAGTCTTAAAAGAATGAAGTTCTCTTTCACAAAGCAGGGAATATCTTCTGTGGTCCGCAATTGAACGAAGCACGCCTTATCCATATCAGAGTCGATATCGGCGATTTTGACAAAAAGCGCTTTCACAAAAGAAGTACCAATGAAAAGTTTAATACGCTGATGATCTTTAATTTCCTTTAAAGCTTTCACCCGGACATTCAAGTAACGGGTCATAGGCACCGCCATACTGCCAGACATCAGCATGCCTGCTTTTACATTTTTTGCCGATATTTTCGGGATATTAATGCCGGCTCTCTGTCCGGCAGAAACAGACATCATTTTTTCATGATGGCTCTCTATAGTCCGTGCTTTTGTTTTAATTGCCGGTGGGAAAAGATAAACCGGTTGATCAACAGAAATTTTTCCGGAGATAACTGTACCGCAAACGACAGTGCCAAAACCTTTATGCTGTTTGACTTTGTCAATCCACAATCTGAAGGGGTCTAATGCCGAATGATGGCAGACACGGCGTGCTTCGTTTTCGATCTGTGCCCGGATTTTTTCAAGACCTTTTCCATGGACAGAGGCATACGATACAATCGGTTTGTTCTTAAAAACAGTATTTTTTAACGCATCCCGAACATCTGAGACGGCCAGCTCATAGAGTTCATCATCCACCAGATCGGTTTTGCTAAGTACGGTAAATCCCTCATGAATACCAAGAGAAGACAGCAATTCTATATGCTCAATCGTCTGAGGCATCACCCCATCGTCAGCAGCCACGACAAGCACGGCCATATCAACCGCATACAAAGCACGCATGGCATTCTTCAGGTAATGATGGTGACCGGGCACATCAATAAGCGCCGCGTGAATCGCATCACTGACTGGATAAGGGGACACGGTCATCTCAACGGTCACGCCCTGGTCCTTGGGCAATTCGTTCTTACGAGATGGTTGATTGGTCAGCAGCTTGACAAGGGTTGTCTTGCCATGATCGGTATGACCGCAAATACCTATCGAGATATGTTTTTTTTTGCCAGTTTCATCCATTCTAAAAGCCTGATCCTGTATTTACGTACATCAGGTCAGAGATGAATCCAAGAATAGAACTTACTTTATAACCGCCAGACTGCGTCTCTTGATTCGCCAGTCATTGAGTTCATGGATCTGCAAGAGAAGATCCTTGCAGATAAATCGGAAATACTTGGCTGTCCCTGATTTTTCCGGATGAATGTTGTCGTAGAAATAACTGTAAAACAGGGTATCTTTTCCCATTTTTTCAATCAATTCCGTAAGCCGCGCTGCTATTGGGTAATAATCGTCAATATCTACATGCTTCTGGATAACGCGGACAAGAATCTGTTTGATTTCATCGTAAACATCCGGTCTTTCATGGATGGCAACCTCGGTATTCTCAAGACACCGCTGCCTTGTTTCGTAAAGCTGATCTATGGAATGTTTATCCATACCATAACCCTATATCAGATAATCGTTATATTCTTAGGCTCCTCTATACTATTTTATCCATGGAAGGGGCAAGGGGAATCGAACCTCCACCCCGTTTTCACGCGGAGACAGTACGGTTTTGAAGACCGCCCAGTGCACCAGCACCATTGCCCCTAAAGAATTCACTTTTATGATGAGCAGCACGATCCAGCCGTGCCACAGCTTGAGCAACCGCCACTCAGCTCGATGCTCGATTTGATGGCAAATCCTCCATTCCTAAAATCAATTTCAATAGGCTGTGCATCTTTCAAGAAATCCCGGTTCACCAGATATTCAATGCCGCTGAACTTGAACACCTTGTCCTGATCATTTTTTTCATCCAGCGCCATCACAATGGAGGTGCCGCCACACCCTTGCGTCAACATGACCCTCACAGGCTTTATTTCCTTATCTTTAAAATAATCAGCAACCTGAACCTGTGCCGATTCGGTAACAATAAGCATAATCTTTTCCTTTTTCATTTAAATTTTAATTGGGCAACGTTTTCAAAAAATGCTCAAGCGGGCCCAACCGGGTCACTTCATCAATCACCTGATTCGCGATTTCCGCAAACTTCACGCCTTCTGCTGAAGAAATCCACGAAAAATGGAGCCTCCCAGGCTCGATCCCCTGGTATTCAAAGAGACTTTTAAGAAGCGCAAACTTTCTTCTTGCATAGTAATTCCCCTCAAGGTAATGGCAATCTCCCGGATGGCAACCGGATACCCACACACCATCTGCACCTTTTCTGAAGGCGTGGAGAATCATCTTGGGCGTGACGCGGCCTGAACAGGGCAGCCTTATAATTCTCATATTCGGTGGATATTGAAACCGGCTCACTCCGGCAAGATCTGCCGCGCCATAGCTGCACCAGTTGCAGAGGAATGTGACTATTTTGGGTTGAAAAGACATTTTGGAAATTCTCCTTATCATTCATTTTTTCATTCATCAGGCAGCATCTATCATGGCCATGATCTGGGATTCTTCAAATCCTTTCAAATGAAGGGCGCCGGATCTGCATGATGCCACGCATGCGCCGCACCCCTTGCACAGCACCGGATTGATCTCTGCCTTGCCTGCATTTCGCCCTTCCACGATAAACGATGGCGCATTATACGGACAGATTGATACGCATACGCCGCAGCTCGTACAATAGGCGATGTTTGAAACGGCAATGGTGCCGCTCGTATTGATCGTTTTCTGGGACAAAAGCCGCGTGGCGCTCGATGCCGCAGCCTGGGCCTGGGCGATTGATTCATCAATGGGTTTGGGATAATGGGACAGACCGCACATGAACACGCCGTCCGTGGCAAAATCGGAAGGGGCCAGTTTCACATGGGCTTCCACAAAAAAACCGTCATCGTTCATGGGCACCTTGAAAAACTGGGCCAGCCGTTCATCCCGGTAGGGTACGATCGCAGATGCCAGGTTCAGGAGATCCGCAGAGATCTTTATCGGCCGTTTCAATATATGATCGTCCACTTCAACAAAAAGGCTGTCTTCGGAAGACGTCACCTTGGGCTTATTGTTCACATCATACCGGATAAAAATGACGCCTTTGCCCCGTGCCTCCTGGTAGAGATTTTCTTTCTCACCATAGGTTCTGATATCTCTGTATAGAATAAATATCTTCATGTCCGGATTGATTTCCTTCAGATGAAGGGCGCTTGCCACCGAATGGGTGCAGCAGATTCTCGAGCAATAGGGTCTCGCAGGTTCCCTGGATCCCACGCACTGAATAAATACGGCTGTCTTTAGGGTCTTCAGTCCGGCATCACCTTCACGCATCCGTTTATCCAGCTCAAGACCGGTGATGACTCTTTTATCCCTGCCGTACAAATATTCTGTCGGCTTCGATTCCGCTGCACCGGTTGCAATGATCGCTACGCCGTGGCGAATGGTTTCGGTTTTATCCGTTGTTTTCAAGGTCGTATCAAAACTGCCGACAAATCCTTCCACGTGATCGATTTCCGTATTCAGGCAAACATCGATTCGGGTATCATTTTTCACTTCAGCGACCATCTTTTCGAGGCCGTCTTTTATCGATTCGCCCTTGGCGGTTTTATAGAGGGAATTGGCATTCCCGCCGAGTCTGGCCTCCCTTTCCGCTATCGTCACATGATACCCCTGGGAAGAAAGTGCTTTGGCCGCAGCCATGCCTGAAATTCCGCCACCGATGACAAGGGCATTCTGATCGATGGAGAGTTCCGCTTCCTGAAGCGGCTCTGCCTGCACAACTTTGGCAACAGCCATCCGGACCAGATCCTTGGCTTTTTCCGTTGATTCTACCGGGAAATCCTTATGCACCCAGGAACCGTGATTTCTGATATTGACCATTTCAAACAGGTATTTATTGACACCGGCGTTCATAAGCGTTTCCTGAAACAGCGGGTCATGGGTTCTGGGCGTGCAGGCGGCCACGATAATTCGGTTCAGATTCTGTTCCTTGATCAGTCTGGTGATATTGTCCTGGGTATCCTGGGAACAGGAATAGAGGTTATCGGCCACATATTCCACAAAAGGAAGCGTCTTTGCATAATCTCTGACCGCAGGCACATTGATCACACTGCCGATATTTATCCCGCAATGACAGACAAACACACCGACCCTGGGCCGCTGGCCGCTGACGGGTATCTCTACGGGGGTTACAATCTTTTTGGTCAATGTGTTTCTGCTCCCGGTCAAAGCAGCTCCGGCCTTCATGGCGGCCGACCCTGCTTCAATAACCGACTGGGGAATATCTTTGGGCCCCTGAAACGCACCACAGACGTAAATGCCTTTTCTCGTTGTAGACACCGGATCAAAAGAATCAGTTTTGCAGAAACCGTTCGGTGTCAGATCGATGCCGGTCTTATCTGACAAGGCTTTTACTTCATCCGGGATTTCCATGCCCACGGATAAAACAACAATATCGAACCGCTCTTCAACAGGCTTTCCTGAATCCTCATCCATATAGTGAATGACCTGCCCCTTTTCTTCGCCGGAACCCGGATATACGGAATGCACCCTTATGCGGCTGAATTTGATCCCGTATTTTTCCCTGGCTTCATTGTAACAGTTTTCAAACCCTTTGCCGTGGGTTCGCATATCCATATAAAAAATGGTACATTCAAGGGAAGGCTCGTGTTCTTTGGCGATGATCGCCTGTTTGATGGCATACATGCAGCACACGGATGAGCAGTGACTATTCTTGCAGGTATTGGTATCCCGGGAGCCCACACATTGCAGCCAGGCAATTTTTTTCGGTTCAACATGATCGGATATCCGGATGAGATGTCCCTTGTTGGGGCCGGATGCGGAAAGCAGCCTTTCAAATTCAATGGAGGTGACCACATCCGGATTGTTGTCATAAAAATAGGGAAGTTTGCCTGAGGGGTCATAGGTCTTGAATCCGGTAGAAAAAATAATCGAGCCCACAGTCAGTGTGAATCGCTTGTCCGTATCTTCATAATTGATCGCGCCTGCCGGACAGTTCTTCTCACAATTGCCGCATTTTCCTTTGGTCAGTTTGATGCAGTTTTTGGCATCAATCGCATATTTCAAGGGCACGGCCTGGGGATAAGGCACATAAATCGCCTTTCTCTTGACCAGGTTCATGTTATATTCATCGTCCACCTTCTTGGGACACTTCTCCGCACATGCCCCGCAGGCAATGCATTTTGTCATATCCACATATCTGGCCTTCTGAAATACATCGACCTCGAAATTCCCTTCTTCTCCCCGAATATCTTCAATGTTCGCCAGGGTGACCAGTTCAATGTTCAGATGCCGTCCCACTTCAACCAGTTTGGGAGACATGATGCACATGGAACAGTCATTTGTGGGAAAGGTTTTGTCGAGCTGAGACATGACGCCGCCAATGGATGGCGTTTTTTCAATCATGTACACATAATATCCTGAATTTGCGAGGTCGAGCGCGGCCTGAATACTGGCGATACCCCCACCCACGATCAATACGGCTCCCGTTACTTTTGTCGTCATCTTTATTCCTCCTCGATGGTTGATGCAGGTAAATTGACTTCCATCAGATCGTCTCCCAGATATGCTCTTTCGTTTTCCGCAAGTATGCCCAGGGAAAGGGCGATGAGTGTCCATAAATGAATGGTGTGATATCCGGCCTCAAAATGATCGGACAATTTATGAATCTGATCGTGGCAGTTATGACAGGGGGTAATGCAGTAATCGGCTTTTGTGGCGATGATCTGATCTTTCTTAATGGTGCCGTATTGAATGCGTTCGTCATTATAGCCACACTGAAGATATCCCCCTCCCCCGCCGCAACAGTAATTGTTCGACCGGTTGGGAACCATGTCCACAAAATTGTCTTCTCCCACACACGCTTTTACCACAAAACGCAAATCTTCCGCCAATGCATCACTGAAACTCTTCCGAATCTGATTGCAGGGGTCCTGAACGGTAAACTTTACTTTCAGTTCCTTGTTCCAGTCCGGATTGACATTCAGCTTTCCTTCCCGCATCCATTGGGCATAATATTTCACCATGGGTGCAATCTCCAGGTTGGTTTTAATTCCGAACCGTTTCTGTCCCATCCATACGGAGAAGGTGGAGTGTCCGCACTCGGTATTCAGATACACCTTGCAACCCAGATCCATGGCCGATTGCAGGGTGTTTGTGGTCACGGCTTTCCAGCTGTCATCATGTGCCAGAAACATGCAGTAGTTTTCTCCGCCCCACCCTCTTGTGCTGTAGGTCCAGTCTGCACCGACGATATGAAGAATCTTCCATAAAGGAACCATTTCCTCAGGTTCGGTCACCGGTTCTCTGGAATTCTGGCTTAAGAAAAAATGCGCCCCCTGTTTATTGACAGGGGCTTTTAAATCCTTCCATTCAGGTTGGGTTTCATGCACTTCTTCAAGCACATCTTCCACGACAAACTGAAATTCATCTTCGGGGGTACCCATGGCACTGCCACTGCTGTTCCTTAAGGCCATATCACAGGAACCCAAAATTCCCCGGGGTCTTTCTTCCCTCGGCCACAGATTTCTCCCTTCATAAACAAGTGCAGAGATATCGATATTCATCGGACACACATAGGTGCACCGTTTGCACATGCTGCACAGCCACACCCACGGATGCTTATATAACTCATCATCAAGCCCCAGTGCGATCATTCTGATATATTTTCTGGGATCCATATCATGCAGTCCGGAAGCCGGGCATCCGGATGCACATGCACCGCAAGTCAGGCAATAATTCAAGTTGGCGCCCTCAGGCAGCTTGGATAGTATAGTCTCCCTGAATCCTCTTTTCCAATCCTTGTCTATCGTTAAAGCATCAGTCATCATGTTTCCCTTTCATAATTAATTTAAAAATCGTTTCCATGGATAATCAAAAAATTTTCAGCCATGAAAAAGCCTTACGGAAATTGTCTAATGACTAAAATTTGTATGAACCGGATACATAAAGGGATGGCAGAAATAACCGATGAATGCGATACTGGCTATTTCAACAAAACGCAGGATGTCAAAAACGGACTGTTTTCAAAATTTTTTCAAGGAAACCGGCTTTGATGATGATCATGGTATGCCTGGACCTGTTTGACGGCCTTACCCCTGAAAATGCTGCGCTTACCAACCCGTGGCAGTTCATTTAAATTTCCTCAGGTAAAACCAAAAAACAACAAACGATACATAATCATGCCTTATTAAAAGAAGTTGAAAATTATGTCAAATCGTAGATTTATTAAAGGCATCCGGGGTTGTCAAATTGATAATACTGATTCACTGCATCTCCCCTATAGATTTATTATATATTTAAAAAAATACACATTTCTGCTTGACTTTTATCACAACTAGTATGAAACAAAAGACTCAACTTATTAATACTTCCCCATAGAGGAATTCATGAATAACGATTTTGGCTTCATCTGAGTGTGCACAATACGCTAACCGTGTTTGTTAGTCGCAGAGTAGACCAAAATCATTTTCATCCGTCTTTTTACGATATGTTTTTCGCTGAACACCCCATTTGCCGTCTTCTTTTGCGACCCATTACAGCCGGTAGCATTGCCCTATATAAATGTAAGTCAATTATATTAACAGGTAAAAAAAGGAGATAACCATGAAACAAATAGTCTTTATTGAATTACTGTTGGCCATTTTTCTGATATCAGGATTACCGCTTTTTGCAGATCCGTCTTCCTCACAGGAGACATCCGAAGCAGCGGCGCATGTAGTAGTGAACGAACCACGCTATGAATTCGGAACCGTCGTGGAGGGGACGGTTGTGAAAAAAGAGTATATAATCGAAAACAAGGGGAATGCGACACTATCCATTCTAAATGTTAAAACAACCTGCGGTTGCACAACTGCAGATTATTCGAAACAGATTGCACCTGGTGAGAAGGGAAATGTCACCATAAACGGAAACACCAGAGGATATGCGGGCAAGTCGTTTTCCAAAACCATCACTGTTTTTACCAGTGATCCCAAGCAAAAAGAAATAAAGCTCTATGTATCCGGAGACGTGGACGCATTTGCTTCAATTGAACCGGATCGGATAATGTTAAAGGGCGCACCGGGGGAAGTTATTGAATCAAAAGTGACGATCACCCCTCTAAAAAAATATCCTTTTACCATCACCGGATCATCCATTCGACTTCCGGACAAAAAAATATCTTATGATCTGGAAAAAATTAAAAACCAATACATTCTTAGCGTTAAAAATCTGGTTCAGGAAAAGGGCCGGTATCGCGGTTCCATTAATTTGCTCACCGACAGCACCATCAAACCGGAAATCATCATTTATGTATCAGGTATAATAGAAGACAAAAACTGACATTTTTTTTGTTTCGAACGAAAAAAAGGTTCAGCTATCCAAACGGGCAAGACAGTTCATCTGCATGATAGACATGGCGGACGCCACAGTGTGGGCAATTATTTTTGAGACATACTTTGGCGTCCAGTTTTTTATTTCCCGATGCATCGGTAACAACTCCCCTGTTATCGATCACTTCGAACTGACCGGTTTCAAATACCTGCCCGGTTTTCGGGCACTGGAAAATAAAATTCAGTTCTTTGCTCCTGTCGAGTCATGATAATGCCCATAAAGTAACTCCATAAACGCTTCGATACGGACAGTCAGTTGACCGATATCTGATTCGGAATAGTCGGTCGAAATATTGATAAAAGGTATGTTAATCTGCTGCTTGATGTGGGTTTCCACGGACCTGGATTCAATATGATAGGTATGGCAGCACTGCCAGGAAAGGTCCACAACACCATGAATGTCAAAATCTTCAATCAAACGGCTGAGCAGCTCAAATCTTCCGGTATTTGGCGTCATGCAGGAGCAGGGCGTTTTAAGATATCGTCTGGCAATGGCCATGTAGAGATCGGGAAGAGTCTCGTCCACCAGATTGTAAATGCCTTTGAGACCGGTGCAGTTTTCCATTGCAACCACGATGCCGCCGGTGTCTTCTATCAATTGAAGGACTTTTTCAGACCCTTTTCCAAGCGGCGTACCAGTGAGAAGAATTCTGGGTTTATTGAAAACCGGACGGCTGGCCGTAATTGATGTCTCAAGATCGTCAATCATCCGGTCGAGTTGATCCAGGTAAGTTTCAGGATCAAGAATAAATCCCTTTGATTCCATCACAGCAAGAAGAGTCATGCCCTTAAGCGGTTCCCTGCCGGGCATATTTAAAGCTATCAGTCTCTGGCAAGCCAAGCGTATCCTGTTGGCAAGGGATATCTGTTTTTTCAGTTCTTTGTCATCAATCTTCTGACCGGTCTGATCTTCCAGAAATGCCTTGAACCGTAAAACCTCCTCATACCAGTATTGTAGCGCGGCCGTATCGGAACATGCATAAGGCAGTTGCATCACATGAAGGGGTTTCATCTGTGCCATCAGCTCAAACATCTTCTTTTTGCCATCGCATGTGGTTTCTCCCACAATAAAATCAGACGCGTCAAAAAAGGGGCAGCTGTTGGTCCGGGCATACCCGAAACTCGATTTGATCAATGGGCACAAAGCTGCTGGAAGTATTTCTTCGGCAGCAGATATGGGCGCCTCTTTTTTTCCGCATAAACCAATGGGCACGGCGCCTGCGGCATAAATTAACTCTACAGGGGCAAAAATACAGTAAATACCGGCTATCTTCACCCCGGTTTCCCTGGCAGCCTCAAGTCCCATGAGGCAGTCTTCCGAAAAACGATCATACATATTTAAAGCGGGCGGTTGCATCATATCATTAACATTTTTTACTTTAAAAGCTCAAGAAACGCCTCGACTCTGGTCTTAAGCTGACCAACATCTTCCATGCTGTAATCGGTTTCAATTTTTAACACCGGAATATTTTTCGCTTTCAACGCCTTTTCAATGGGCATCGATTCCATGGCGTAGGGCTGGCAGAACTGCAAACCATAATGAATCACACCGTCCGCCTTGTAAGTTTCCGCCATTTCCGCAATATGATTCAAACGATCCGGGTTGGGTGTAAAGATGGCACAGTCGATCTTGAAGTACCGATCGACAATCGCATCCATCAGGTCGTCAACCGTATTTCCGGAAGCATCTGTCAGGTTCCTTGTTCCCCGTTCGCCCACACAGGACTCCTCCCCAACGATAACGGCTCCGGCGGATTCGACAAGCCACGGAAATTTCCAGTTGGGCACGGCCATGGGGCATCCGGAAATAAGAATCCGGGGAGTGGATTCCGGACAGACACCTTTCTTTTTCTCGATCCGCTGTTCCAGTTCATCACAAATTTTATTTACCGATTCGGTAAAACGGGCCGGGTTGTCATAAAAAAAGACCTGGTTCGCAAGAAGTGCATCAAGCCCGGATATGGGGGCAGGATTTGCTTTTCTTAAACGGGACAGCCGGTGAATGGCTTTTCGCTTGTTGTTTACGGTTTCAATCCCTTTCTTCAGGCTTTCTGCGTCTATGGTCACACCGGTCAAAGCCTCAACCGCCTTCTTGAATCGCGTGTATTCTGCCTTTAATAATGCTTTCCCATCATTGGATTTCATCTGTGGCAAATCCATGACGTACAGGTTGGAAACGAGATTCCCCAAAGTCTCATATGCTTTCTTTTTGCCATCGCAGGTATTCTCACCGACAATCATGTCCGAACATTCAACATATGGGCAAACCTGCCCCAGTTTAAAACCGAATGCGGACTTGATCAGCGCGCAGGTATTTCCGGGAAGGTATGTTTCAACGTCGTCTTCAGCAAAATCCGCCCCGGAACACAGTCCTACCAGTGTGGCGTTCGCAGCAAGGGCTATTTCTTCGGGAACAAACACACAATAAGAGCCTATTATCTTTCGGCCATGCGCCTTTTCATCCAGCAGTTCCCTGATACGTAAGCCATGGACTTCGCTCATGACAAAATCAAAATACACCATTCCTTGAGGACGTTCTTTCTGGGAAAGATAAATATCCTTATAGGCATTCCCCAGAACACTCAAAAGCGCATCATGCGGTTCCAAAGCCAGTCCCAGATCTTCCCACATATTTTTATGGTCCTCACTCATTTGAAGCTCCTTTTCTTATGTTATTTCAGCTGACCCAAAATGATTTTAACCTGTATGGGACCTATTATGAACCATTGGGAGAGTCAAATTGATAGTATTGATGCAGGGTTGTCAGGGAATAGAATTTATCGATAAAAAGAAAGAAAATGTCATTGAAAATTCTTGAATGGAACAAAATTCATAATGGCATTCCCCCAGGTGCAATCAAAGGCTTGATGGCGTCGTAAAAAAGCGCTTTCGCCATTGATGCCCTGGGCCTGAATACCATTGATATTTATGAATTCAGGTATTACTCAAATGCCGTATGAAATTCCCCGGCATTCAGCTTTTCCTTAAATTCTTTCACAGTGTAAATGTATCCTTTAGGCGTATAGTCTCCCATCCAGTTTTTGGCGTTATGGGCATCCAGATACGCTTCGTTTCTGTCTTCTTCTGCAGGTGGCCGTCCGATGGGTGCAACATTTCCTATCCTCCCTTCAAAACCGTCTCTGGCGAGCATATGGCGATGGATGATGATCGGCTTGTAGACAAGCCCCCACTTCATGTAGTTCAGACCGGCTTTTTTGACACTTGATTTCAGATAATACGGGGCAATCACAATGGTGACGGTTCCGTCTTCGTTCTTGTTGACCTGATCATCGCAAAGGCAATCAGGCGTTCCGGTTTCAGCAAGTCCGCCTGTGCAGAATGACCAGTAACGGACATCTGTGTCACCTTCAAAATTCCCCCCTTCGTATGTGTCTTCGGCGGTGGGGACTTCTTTAAGTGTGAGAACCGCGACCTTGTTCCAGTAGCATTGTTCAAGAGGCGCCGTCACATACTCATTATGTGCATTGGGGAAAAGACCGGCATCTGAAATCCGGTTGAATACAATTTCATCACCGGCAAATTCCTTCTGAAGGTTCCAGGTTGTGATGATGTCCAGATTAAACAGAAACATTTTCAATTTTGACTGAAGACCTTTTGCATCAATGCCAACCTTGGGAGCAGTTGCATCCTGACCGTCCAGTTTTATCGCTTCCACAACGGGCAGAGGAACACCACCTAAAAGGTTCAATCCTTTATCCGATCTGTAGACACGTGTCATAAATGCCAGTGTTTCAATCCCGTCAGGGTATGTCATTATATTTTTGGCCCCTTCCGGAACAGCAGCCCCTTCTTTCACCAGCCAGATTGTATAGGTTCTATTTTCAGCACTCCTGTCCGCACCAATCTCGAACGGGTTTATACTCCCCTCATCCGGCATGATATCTCTGTCTGCAAGTCCTGCGAAATCCGTTGCTTCATTATAATCATAAAGATTGAGCCCGAAATATCGGGCATGGGGAAATTGACCGGTGACCTTCAGCGCATCAAACTCGCCGGTCGCCGGTTTAAAATTCAGAAGATCATATCGGGACGCCTTATCCGGAAACGCGGGCGTCAGCCGATAACTGCCCGGAAAAGCAATCCACGGACTGCCGCCAAAGGCATTTTTCACCACTTCCGCCTTTACGGTCATCACTGAAAAAAGAATTGAAATAATACTCCCCAGAACAATCAGCCTGAATTTAGAAATCATTTGCATTGGCCCCCCTGTTTTCTTTGATTAGATAAACAGTAGTCATGATAGCGACACATGTTTATAGATAACCCATAACCTGAACATTTAATCAATGTCAAGTATTGTTTTACAGAATCACGGAAGATATTTTGAATTCCAGGCCATCAGTCTTTCTGACCCGCAGAGGAAATCTCTTCAAATCACTAGAACCGTCTTGGCATGGCCGGTTCTCCACGATCCAGAAAGCGGTATTTAAAATTAAACTGCTGGAACCGCTCTATTGTAATCGCATTTTCAGGGCAGAGCGCCGAACAATCGCCACAGGCAATACAAACAGGTCTGTCCAAAATCATACGGGGCTTTTTATCAGCCATCTCAAGTCCTGCTGAAACACAGGCCTCAACACAAAACCGGCACCCTTTGCATTTTTCATAGTCAAATGAGACAACGCCCATCACCATATCTTCATCTATATTCAAATAGCTCTCATATTTTTTCTTCTGTTTTCGTGTAAGATATTCAGGCATTTTATACTCCTAGTACTTAATGGAAAATTGACCGTTTTCATCATACCAGTCTATGGCCTTGGTTTCCCGCTTCACATAGCCATCGGGAGTGCCTTTTGGATAGCCAATGGCGATTGAATTGGCAATTCGATAAGGAGATTTGATGTTCAGGCGTTTTCGCCATTTATAACTTCTGGATAAAAATTCCACAAAGCCCACCCAGCAGGTGCCAAGCCCCATGCTGTGAGCGGACAGAACCATATTCTGACCGGCCACGCCCACATCGATAAGCGGCTTGCTGGGCGCCCGTTGATCGATAAGAATGATAATGACCGTAGGGGCCCCATGCCAGACCCCCAGTTTTCCTTCTGCAATCTGCGTGAATGCGCCCAGCGGATTGGGATGGAATTCATTTTGCCAGAACAATCTTGCGAAATTAACGATTCGCTCCCGCCAGCCTGTTCCCGGTTTTGAAAAATAATCGGTCATTTTAACGAGAGACTGGCAGGATTTGACGATATGATCTGTCATATCCTTAATCATTTTCTGGTCCTGGATCACGATAAACTTCCAGGGTTGAGAGTTTCCGGTTGATGGCGCAAAACGGCCCGCCTCGATCACGCGGCGGACAAGATATTCCGGCACCTGCTTCTTTTTGTAAAGCCTCACACTTCTTCTTCGATAAATCACATCTTCCACCGGATTGAATGGTGCACCGGATTCCGGAACTGCGATTTCTGAATGCCCGGATGAGGCAGTTTCAAATTTCATCAGCATAATTTTTCTCCGTTATCCCGCTTTTGTAGAAGATATAAACTGATCCACGATTTTTTTGTCCGCTGGTGATATGTGCAATGACTTTCGCATTATCTCAATGTAGTTGATTAAAATCTTTTTGAATCCATCTGCCAGCGTAACCGCATTTTCCGGATCCCCCAGTGCACTTATCTTTAACAGTGACCTTTTTATTTCAATGTACTCCTTCAGAACCTTGTCATCCATTGCCGATATGTACAGTTCAACCATTTTTCTCTTTAAAGGGCGCGTCGAGTTTGAGATCAGAAGATAAAGAAGATTGTCCGTCTTTTCAGCGACGAATTCCATCTGCTCGATCTCGCATGCCATGACAGCTTTACGATTTTGAATGCTCTTTAATTGGTTATTGATAAGATCCAGGAACTGTTTGATATCCCTTGGCGCGAACCGGCGCAAGGCAACCTTGAGCATAAGTGGAAAAAATTCGATCCAGAATTCCATAATTTCATCAATGAGATATTCGTCAATAATGACTTCACTTTCGTCTGCTTCCTGCTGAAGAAAAAGCATTTTCAGGAAATCAACCCCCGCATTCTTCATGTAATTTTTCACATAAATCCCGTCCCCCTGACGAATCTCAAGGACTTCCATGGATTCAAGCTGTTTTAATGCAATCCTCAGGGACGTCCGATCCACATCCATTTCTTTTGAGAGGTCTCTTTCAGCAGGGAGTCTGTCGCCCGGTTTCAATTTGCTCTGAAAAATTTCACGCAAAAGTGTATTCATGACAACTTTGTATTTCTGTTGGGCCATATTTAGAATCTCCCTGTCGCAGGCTTTAAAACTGAATAAGCAGAAGCGGAGTTTAAGCCGTTTTTGGAATCAACAGCTTTTTCCCGATTATTGGTAAAACCAATAATAAAAATTATGTTCTGCGTCAATACTTTTTTTCTCTCAGGTGATTCACAAGAAAAAACCACTTCCGCAACCAATGGCCACACAACCGATAATATACATTTAACTATTTAAATATACAATAAAATCATTTAAAAAATTTTGATATATTTTATGCTGGCTTGATTATGTCAATCAAAATGACGTGCTGGATACAGCCATTTTTTTTCGTGAAGATGAATTTTTTTCTTGACGGGTTAAAAAATTTATTGATCATATTGGTTAAACCTCTATCCGATATTTATTTTTTAACAACCCGTGTTTTTAAGTTGCAGCACCATCAAATTAAAATGGTGTTATCAAAAACCATTAATATGTTACAAGGAGCACATTGATGATTTCACGGTCAGAGATTAAGTCATTGCTCGAAAGAGAACCGGCATTCGATGACATCAGAATAGGCTTGAGAGCCATTCAGGACGTCCCTAAAGGCATTGTAAAAGAAGCCAGAGAAGTGATGGCCATTGCCAGAAAATTCAATGAAGAAGTGGTCAGGCCCCATGCGCTCAAGCTTGATAATAAAATGCAGGAAGACCCGGGTCACATTGAATGGGATCTCGTAAAAAAAGCCAATGACTGGGGGTTTTACAGCATGTGGATTCCCAAAATGTTCGGCGGAAAAGGGTATTGCTTTACGACATTTGCTTTTTTTGCCGAAGAAATCGCCTCTGAATGCCTCTCCATGGTCAATATGATTGGAGCACACCTTCTGGGATATACGACCCCTCTGCGCCGCTTAAACGGATCAGATACTTGGAAAATCTCATTTAGGGTCTACCATGGAACGATTACGCAAAACCAGTTGTGTGCTCTGCGCGCAAAACTGCGGGCTGGAAGTGCAAGTTGAAAATAATCAGATCATCAAATCCCGGTTTGACGGAAGAGATGTATTTCAATTCGACTACACAGCCTACCGGTCCCTATTGGGCATGATCAATATGGTTGACGAAATCCGGAAAGTAAAAAAAAATCTTTACCTGGGTGTGGGCACCATCGGGTTTACTAAAAAGCAGCGGTTGAAACCATTGCCGTTTATTCTCTCCGGTCCGGCCGAGCCGTTTATGTGCACGGATAAACCGTATAAAAAGCTGCTTTGAAATGATAACGGATCATTTCGTCGCTTTTTTTACTTGTTTTGATTTCTGACTGTTAACAGTTTGAAAGATTTCCTTAAAATTTCTTTTGATTAGCTCATGGGTGGCCTGTAGGGTCTTTTCCATTTCTTTTTTTGGGATTTGGAATACAATCAGCGTCATTTCAATGGCCCGGAAAATCAGCTCTGGATTGGCATCTGTTTCGCCATGGACGGCTTCCTGGACAAAACTGTGGATGATCCCTTTGACAGAAAGAGACATGGCATAAAAGTCATCTGATGAAAGTCTGGGAAGGGATTTTTGAAACATGTCCTGGTTCCGCTTTTGGGCTGACTGGGCGATCAGCCGGGCGATACTTCCGGATTGATGGGCAGCCAGATACAATTCCGCAATAGGCCTGTTCGCCAGAATAAAATAAAACTGCATCCCGATTTCAAGCGAAAAACGAAGCCAGGGGTTACCGTCTTTTCCCAGGATGTCATCGGCCATGTCAGCCGCCGCATCAAACATATCCTTGGTTATATGGCGTAATATATCTTCTTTATCCCTGAAAAAATGGTAAAGACTTCCTGTGGTGATACCTGCCTGTTCTGTAATATCTTTGATGGTGGTCCTTGCATACCCCTTTTCCAGAAAAAGCTTTTGGGATAGGTCAATGACTTTTTGTTTTATTGTCAATTTATGCTGGAGCCGCTTCATAAACCATACCTTTTTGCCTGAATGTTCACCATTCCCAAGTCATACGAAAATGGACATATCATAAAATTTCTGTGATCGTAACCTTCATGTTAAAAAAAATAATAGATTAGAATTCATTCTAATTTGTGATTGACAAACCCGAAACACTAAATTAGAATACATTCTAATCACTCAACCATGATTCAACCGCAGGAACTTTTTACGCAAGGACGTTGGACCGGACCTGTATTCCGATTTCCGGAAAACCGCTACCGTCATGGCAAATCGGACTGAATCATGATCCATATCAACCCGATGACAGAGGAGGTTTTCATGGTCCATTTAAAACGGTTTTCCCTGAGTCTTGCCATTTTAATATCGTTAAGTTTTTGCGCCTGTTCAGATAACATGTCAAATCTGAAGGCCGGACTTACGAAAAAAGAAAAAGGCATGCCGGAGGCCAAATATTATTCAACCGATTTTTCCGAATTTCCGGATGTGGTTCTGGATGCCATATCATACGGGCCGATATCGCCGGATCAGGCATTGGCTTTTGAGAATATCAACGATCTGGCAAACCCCGGATATCTGGAGGTAGAAAACGGATATGGTATATTAGAGGACGGGAGCGCCTATGTTGCGGCAAGAACAGAAATGCCCGGTGCAGATATGGAGATGATCCAATGGTGGTTCTGGTGGCACACCTTGAAAAACATTCGTTATAAAATCTGGTGTCCGGGGGATCATTATGCGATCGGCGCAAAGTATTTGGATCGGTATGCCGACCCAACCCTGAGTCCTGAGGAAAAAATCACGGACAATCCCCATTATCCCGTCGAGGATGTGGGATTAGGTATTCTGGCACTATCCATCTCTTTCGTGCCGCCAGAGACATTCGGGTTTGACACATCTGCATTTGAAAATAACGGCGTTGAAGGTGCGATATGCGGCATTGTGGGAATAAAACTGTTTGGTGTCACCATTGATCATACTTATATGTGCCATCTTTTTAGAAAAACAGACACCGGCCTTGAACTTAGAAGCCGTTTCTGGTTGGGCGCCAAACTGGACCCGGCATGGAGAAAAATCATATTTAATGAAGATGCGGCATTGGGCGTGATGGAGCATTGCTCAAGGGAGTACAATCATCTGGCTTCCTTTCTCCCTGATATATACAATGAATTTGTTGATTCAGAAGAATAAGCCATCAAAAGGGGTGAAAGAGACTTGAAACCAGAGCCTGGGAACTAAACTATTCAAATGGCAGAATGCCACCCAAATCCAGTTTCCTGTTCCAAGCATCAAGTCTCTTTCTCCGGGATGCGTGAGTCTTTCGTTGGCATTTATTGATTTCCTGCACCCAACGGAATTGCCACCTTCTCTAGGCGGCATGGCACAAACCGGTGCAGGGGCGTACCCAGAAAATCCCGGTGGGTATTTTTCGTGAGTCTGTTCACATTCACGCCATATACCGTGCCATCGTAGATCAGGCCGAAGCCATGAGGAATAAGGACGGTGCCTTTCCGGATCATGTCTGACACTTCAAGTTCTCCTGTTTCACTTCCCGCTTCGGTTACGACCCTTACCTGCTGGCCGTCCGTAAGGCATAACTTTTCAGCATCTTCGGGATTAACTGCGATCGTACACGCTCTTTTTCCCTTGTTCCATTCCGGGTTTCTCATGAGCGTGTTGCTGTTAAAATCCATATGCCGGCCCGCATTCAAAATCAACGGATATTCTTTTGACAGATTCAGATCCGCTGCTTCGGTTGCGGCATCAAGGGAATTTGCCTGATCTGCCAGCTCCGGAATATGGATTTCTAGTTTTCCTGAAGGGGTTTTAAGGGTGGCCATCAGATTTTCCGAATCGGCCTTGCCAACAAATAATCCCTGGGGATTGTCCAGAATCGCCTGGAAAATACGGTCTCCCTGATCCATTCCAGATGCGAACCCCGCCCGTTTTGCGTTTTCGCGAAAGGCCTTGGGAGAGACCATCAGCATGCCCCAGAGTGCTGCGAGATTGGCGCTGTCCCAAACCTTCCCCAGTGTTTGGGCCAATACAAAAGGCATTTGGGAAAGGGACTTTTCATTTGTCGCCGCCCATTCCATGAGCTTGGCGCCAAAGGCCATCCGGTCTCCTCCAGCCGCCTTTTCCAGATCAGCAGGGATAGAAGGAATCATGCCCATTTTTTCCGCTATCCGTGTGAAAATCTGGGCGGATTCCAGACAGTCTCCTTCCGGATTTACTACCGGCCGCCGCATCTGGAAGAACACCTCGGGAAACGTCCACGGGAAAAACGTGCCGTCCCAGGATTCATAATAAGTTCGACAGGGAAGCACATAATGGGCGAACCGTGCGGTCTCGCTCATCACGATTTCGTTTACGACCAGAAGATCAAGTTTTTTGAATGCCTCTTCATATGCCGTGGTATCTGCATAGGCCCGAAGCGGATTGCAGGCGCTTACGAAAACCGCCCGCAGCCGGTCCTTGTGATCACATAAAATCTCTTCAGGCATGACATTGGGCGGGAAAGATCCGGCTGCCGCAGGCGGCATGCCGGTTTTGACCGTTCTCCATGTTTTGGGATGACGCTCGTCTGCATGAACGCCCATGGGCATGACCATGCCGGGGATGACATTTCCGCCGCGCACGCCAAAAATCCCGCAAACCGTACCCAGTATCGTCAGAAAATAACAATTAAGCGTACTATGCCTGCCCATATAAATGCCCAGATCCGGGTGCATGCACCATGTTTTGGTGGTTAGCAGACGGCACACTTTTTTAACGGTTTCATAATCAAGCTCGCAAAGAGAGATCGCAGCTTTTGCATCAAACCCCTTAAACCATCCCTCGATTTTGTCCCAGCCGTCCACAAATCCATCAAGGTAGTCTCTGTTTTCCCAGCCGTTTTCAAGAATGATGGCAATCATGGCCTTCATGAGAAGCGAATCCGTTCCCGGCCGAATGGGGAGATGGATGTCTGCAATGGCTGCGGTCTCACTTTTTCTGGGGTCCACGATGAGAAGAATGCGATCCGGGTCCTTGCTGAATGCAGTCAATACTTTTCTGGCTTGTGGCATCTGGTGGCTCATCATGCCATTCCATCCCCACCCCACGATCATCTCGCTTTCATGTTCATCCGGAATCATCACATTATACTGCTTGCCGGTGGTTCTCCCGAAAACCCACCACATGCCGCTGAACTCCTGACCTGCAGATGAATACAGGTATTGCGATCCCAGGCTTTTCAGAAAGGTCACGCCAAATGCCCCTTCAAAATGTCCGCCCTGGGCGCTTGCCCCCATATAGGCGAGGCATCGCGGGCCATGGTCAGCCAACAATTTTTTGAGTTTTCCGGCGATCTCGTCAACCGCCTGCTCCCAGGACACAGGTTCAAATTTATCCCCTACCCGTTTAAGGGGTGTTTTCAACCGGTCCTTGGGATACTGGTGATACATGATGTTAAGACCTTTCCGGCAGGCGTACCCTTCACTTCTCAGGTTTGACTTGTCCGGTTTCACCCGGACCATCCGGTTATCTTCCACCAGAATCTGAAGCCCGCAATTCTGCGCGCAAAGCACACATCCGGTTTGATGCCATTTGCCCATGACTGACCTCCTTATCCTAAAATGATGCTGTCGATATGGTTCGCATACGAACCAGGACCCAACCTGCTAAACCAGATCCATCAAAAACCGCCTGAACAAAACCTTTTCTTCAATGGTAAACCGTAAAAGCAGTTCCTCGTTTGCCGCCTGCCGCTCCTGTTGAAGAATTTCCTTCATGTGTAATGCTTTTTCAGCCGGGAATACCCGGATCGCCCGCCTGTCTTTTTCATCCGGCTGCTTTTCGATCCATCCGCCTTCGACCATCCGCTCCAGAACGCCTGACAGTGTGGATTTGTCAATGGACAGAATGGCCCCCAGTTCGACCGCGGTAATCCCATCCCCTTTCATCTGCCACAGGGCCTCCAGAATCACGTACTGAATATTTGTCAGGCCATATTGAAGCAGTCTTTTTTTGACCAGCCCATGCCCTTTTTGATAGGCCTTGGAAAGCAGAAAAATCATACAATCCGGCGCAGCGTTGTCTTCTGTTTTCATTCAAACACAATCCCCCTCATTTAGTTAGCATACAAACCATATAGCCTTTCGCTTTCAAATGTCAACATGTAAATCCGTTTTGGGCAGGGTAACATTTGGAATTTATCTATTAAATATTACTGGTTCGAGCAAATCTCTCAAATTCTTAATCGTAATCGAAAATGCATCTCATGTGGCCAGCTTTCCTTTATTTTGGAGGGTTGTGAAGATTAAGATTAAAACATGAAGGGATGGCGCATTTAAAAAGGCAACTCTCCCTGATCTGCAGGGGGGAGTTGCCTTTCCTAAATAACGGGACTGCTGAAGGAATGAATTGTCACCCGCTACTCAACCATAAATGCCTCAGGCGGCGACCAGTCGGTTGCGGTGGCATTTTCGGTGCTGTCGAGACGCCGCAGACGGGAACGCACAGCGCAGCTTCCAGGCGGAAGGTTTGAAAACGTGACCGTGGTATCGCGTATACCTTCGTAAACGGTGCGCCAGGTTCCGTCTGTCTGGAGTTGGACGTCGAATCCGATCCCTTCAGGCGGGGCTGAAACGCCTATTTCAACGTTCACCTGACTGCCGGCGTCAACCGGCTTGAGCACGCGGTCAGGAATCTCTATGGTTCCTTCAAAACCGAAAACCATGTCACGGTAGGTGAATGTACCTGCCCATGGTATGGTTTTCCACCAGGTTTCCGGATTATGAGACCGCAAGCCTCTGATCAGCTGAGATTCAAAGAGACCAAGGCCACTCGATTCAGATACGGAGTGGTAGTCATCGTCCTGATTGGTCCATTCAAAACGATCGCCCATCTGTCCGCTTGACTGCAAAGGGCCAAACGCGTAGTTGTTTATATCAATCTGGTGTACGGGACTGGGATCAGCAGGAATGACAGGAAGATCAAGCCACGATGATTTATCATCACCGGTGTATATCTTTACCGTTCCCGGGTCTGGTGAAAAGGTCTGATACGCCGGTGCTCTCAACATGAACTTGGGAAGGAAGGGGAGCAACTGCCCATTGAAAATGACTTCCCCGGATCGCCAGTGCGGGCCGCAATGGATGGTCAGCCCGATTTTATGGCCGGCTTTGAAAACCATGCTGGTGGGCCAAAGCTCCACATCCACGGGAACAGGCACGTCCGGTGTCAGCCAGTCGTTTTCGGTGAATAGATAAAACGGTTGATGCGGAAGCGAGCGTTCAGGATCAAGCGCTCTCAGTGAAGCCCGCAGCCAGCCGCGTGTGACCGGTTCATCATCAGAATGGGGCACATAATAAGGGAACCGGGTTTCATCTCCGTTTTCATCAAAATCATGTAGCTCCACGGTAAGATCAACGTCCCTTGTGGAAGACGACACAAAAAAGTGCGCACTCACAGGGCCGGCGATCTGAACATCTTCTGCCAGCGTCCCGGAGAGGAAGGTCACCCGATCACTTTTTCCGTAGTAATTTTTTTCCCATTCCGCCTGGGCCGAGCTTTCTTCCGTCGCATCTGTGGTGCCCAGGGTGTTGCTTTCGGCATCCAGATAATATTTTGTCCACTCTGTTTTTTCAAGCGGCCAGGTATCTCCGTATACATGGGTGAAAGTGTCAGAGTCGGTTCGAAGCTGGACATCTATGGCAGGCTCGTTTTCGATACCATTTTCCACACCTTTCAGCCAATAGTCAAAAAAACGCAAGACCGTGCGGTTGGCCCAGGGCTGGTAAGCCGATCCCCAGTGCGTGCCGCTGTATAGCAGCAGCTTCTTGTTCGCACTTTGCGATGCGGAGAACGCAACGACATTCCCCCTCAGGTGCAAATCGGGATCATTGAGGTTCCCTACGGAGAGCATGGGCACATCGCTTTGAGATAACGCCTCCAGCACAGAAGGTGTGCTTCCCTCTGGCCGTGAATTCACATTTGCACCGTATTCCCATACATCATCCATCAAGGGGTGATCAAAAATCATCTTAAAATAGTTTGTGGCCGTCCACCAGTTGCTTGAAAGAATTTGGAGTCCCACCGCAAAGGTGACGCCGAACATACATGGGATGCCACCGCGATAGCCGATATCACGATAGGGATCTGAGAGACCCTCCCAGGGAACAATGGCCTTCAGGTGAGGTGGATTTAAGCCTGCGACCCAAAACTGCGAGACGGCAAAATAGGAGATACCAAATAGCCCTATATTACCGTTGCTCCAGGGTTGCTCTGCTGCCCACTCAATGGCGTCATAATAATCTTCGAACTCCTGATAATCAAGCGCAGCGGTTTTCCCTTTTGATCCGCCATATCCTCGTGTACTGATTGTAATATACACATAACCGCGTGGAATCCAATAACCGGGGTTGGCCTGTTCGAACTGCAGATACCGTGTATCCGCACCGCCAAAGTCATCCGTGCCAGGCATCAGGTCAGGAACATAGAGATATCGGGGATAAGGCGACTCGGACATGATCACCGGATATTTGCCAGGTCCGTCAGGACGATAAATATCGCCCTTCACCATCCTTCCATCGCGTAACGGTATCTCGACACCATACTCGCACTTGACATCATAGCCCGTTGGCTGGCTGAGCCCGTAGTCGTAACGCCCATCGTCAATAGATGAAGCGTCTGCAAAAACAGGGGGGGTGGATAACAATACCATAAAGACACCCGGTAATATAACCCCATAAATAAACCTTAGGATCTGTAAAAAAATAACTTGGTCATTTAGCGCGAGATGTGATAAGATGATTGCATGGATATTGAATCAGCAATCAGAGAGCGTTATAAAAATCTCGAATGGGCATTAGATGAAAGGCTCAGGCGTTTATTTGCTGC
>JAHIVH010000089.1 GCA_018816735.1 Pseudomonadota bacterium
GCGCGATTAACGCACGGTCATAATATTTGTGTGAGTCGATAAATAATAGCAAGTACCTTTTGAGGAAAAGGACTTTCTCAGGTATACGATTCGGTCATTTTAAATCATTAAAAAAAACTTAAGAAAGAGAAGTAATTAACACCGGTTAAAATAACAAAACGCCGTATCTCTGTGAATGGATACGGCGTTTTTGTTCATTCAAAGGGGGCATCAGTCAATTTCAAATGCCCGTTCACCATGAAGTGCACCATCTAACCCCATAATTTCATCCTCTTTTTCAACCCGTATTCCATGGGTTAACAATTTTGTAATATTGACCAGAATGAGCGTGCCCACACCTGTAAAAGCGGCTGTAGCGATAATAGAGAGGAATTGGATCCAAATCTGGCGAGGATTTCCGTAGAAAAGGCCTTTTGCACCTTCGGTAATCGCCGGATTTGCAAATAGGCCTGTTGCAAGCGCACCCCATATGCCGCAAATGCCATGTACGCCAAAGGCATCCAGTGAATCATCATATCCTATTTTTTGCTTGACAATCGCCACACTGAAAAATCCGAGCAGCCCGGAAACCAGACCGATCAGAAGCGATGCCTGGAGATTGACAAACCCTGCTGCAGGGGTGATCGCGACAAGACCTGCCACCGCGCCTGACGCAATTCCAAGAACCGTTGGTTTTTTGCTGTGTGTCCATTCTGCAAACATCCAGGCAAGCGCGCCCATGGCAGCGGATGTGTTGGTAACCAGAAATGCGGATGCAGAAATGCCATTGGCGGCAAGTGCACTGCCTGCGTTAAAGCCAAACCAGCCGAACCATAAAAGCCCGGCGCCAAGGGCTGTCAGTGAAACGCTTGATGGAAACATGGCTTCTTTCCCATAACCGATGCGTTTTCCAAGTACCAGAGACAAGACAAGTCCGGCAACACCTGCATTGATATGCACGACCGTACCGCCTGCAAAATCAAGGGCGCCCATGCTGCCCATCCAGCCGCCCCCCCAGGCCCAGTGTGCGATAGGACAATAGATGAAGGTGACCCACAAAACAGTGAAAACGATCCATGAAGAAAACTTCATTCTGTCCACAACTGATCCCAGGACAAGGGCAATGGTAATGCATGCAAAGGTCATCTGGAACATGATAAATACATATGTGGGAATCGTGCCTGAAATGCTATTAATATCAATACCGCTCAGGAAAAGATGGTTCAGACCGCCAATCAGGCCTTTAATATCTGTGCCAAACGCAATGGAATATCCCCAGGTCATCCATACAATACTCGCGAGACAATACGCCACAAAGGTCATGGCAAATGTATTCAGAAGATTTTTATATCTCGACATGCCCCCGTAAAAAAGTGCCAGTCCTGCTGGGGTCATCATCATGACCAAAGCCGTTGAAACGATAATCCAGGCCGTGTCCCCTGTATTCAGCTGACCTTCCTCTGCAAAAGCCGATGAAACCGGCAAGATGGAAAATAATCCTGTGAATAAAAAATGTTTTAATTTCATGATGTCAATACCTCCCGGTTTTAATTAAAATTTTTCATGATCCCGAAACTGTAGATAGCAAAGTGCGGGCCAAATTTCTAAATATTAATTTATTTCATTAAAAAACAATTGGTTATTATAAATTACAATTGAATATCTAAAAATTATCTAATACAAAAATGTATAATTATTCATTGAAATTTAACATAAAGGTAATTTTATGAAAAAGAGACAGGTTGGATGTTGTTAAATGATTTTTAAATAAGGAACTGGGAAATATCATATGTTCATGCCAAAGAATTTGGTTATAATATAGTACAGGTTTTTCCACAGCACCGTATAGGAATAATGGCGCCTGGCTATTTCGTAGTTTGTATCAACCATTTTCTTTCTTCTGGATGGAACTTCAATGACTTGGTGGGCGGATTCAATGGTTTTTTTCGTGATATACTGATCCATGACAACAAGGTCAAATTCCAAAGGTTCGATATCTCTTATAAAGGTGCTGTATCGATTGATGAGAATCGGTTTTCTGAAGTAAACAGCTTCAAGGAATGCGTTACCGAATCCCTCATACAAACTCGGAAATGTGATGAAATCCGCATGCGGATAAACATCCCACAGTGAATATCTACCTTTTTCACGATCCCTGTTGTTCCACGGGTCGTCAATGCGTGTATTGATGAATCTTAACTCTACACCCTGGCTCATGGCTGTTTCCTTAATCCAGTCTGCATATTCGAAACCTTCGTCACCAGCTTCATGGGAGATAAAAAGCTTGCACCTGGGATTCCCCAGTTTTCTTACAAACTCGATGGCATGTTCAATCCCTTTTCTTTGAATGATTCTAGTGGGTTGAAGGACCATGGTGTCTTCAGGCGCAAGACCGATCGCTTCTCTCAAGAGAGCCGTCCTTTCCGTATTGACCACAGGCGGTATTTCAAACTCCAGCACATTGGGAATAATGATGGATGATATGCCGGTGCGGAGTGCCAGTTCTTCCTGCGCTGTTGAATTGATGACCACATGCTCAATTCCGGGAAGTTTTGGCGGAAAGGCCATTTGCAGATAATCTCCCACTGCATTTATGATAAATCGCGATCTTTCCCAATAGAAATCGTGGTGGTGGGCGATGGTGGGAATCTGGGTTTCCGCAATCGTTTCCGTAAGGGCAATGCCTAAAGGCACGTGCATGGGGATTGTCAGGCAGTTTTCAGTAACGATGAGATCAATGGCAAACTGTTCAATAAAGCGCCTGATCTGGATTTTCAGGTAGGACTTGATGGCATGTATTTTCTCTGTTATCGCAGGACTTCTTCCTTTTCTGCCAAATATCTGGTCATTCAGTTTCTGGTTTTCCACATGTTTGAAATAGGCTTCCGGTACAAGCATGCTATTTTTAGGGTCACGATCAAGTTCGCCGGCAAACCAGAAGATGTGATGGCCGTTTCGGATCAGTGTGTCTGCCCATTTACTGGCTTCAAGGGTGACACCGTCTGTACCGGAAAACCGGGTTGAGATGAATCCGATATTTTTATCCATAATTGACCCCATTTTAAAATCGATTTGTCTGGTGCCTGTTAAAAAAGATAATTCGGGTCAAACTGGTATTTTGAAATATGCACGGATGTCTTTTCTATCGTCTTTTGTGCAAGTTTTTTCAGGCACGTGAATGATTCGATGCATGAAAACATAACATAATAATACAAAAAATTGGCTTTTTTTGTATTTCGGGTAATAAATGTATCAAAATAAAGTTCATAGTGTCAAACAGAGAGTGGAACAAATCTGGGCTGGCCGTCTATGCTGCCGTTTTTAGTTGCGCCTGCTGAACATACCGGTCAATCTCATGGGAATATGTCGCCCGTCGAGCGAAATGTTCAGGGCTAAGATAGGGCTGCAGATCATGCACGGAATCTCCACCGTCTGTTAGAAATATGCTTTTTTTCAATCTGTTTTTGCATTGAGAGAAAAAATGTACTATGGGTTCTCCTGCAGCCTGGTTTTTTTATGACTGTTAAATAACCAAACAATGGAATGGGTGAAGTAAAATGGTATCTCCGAAAACAGACTCCCATGATGCGAGAAGCAGGATCATTGATGCCGCCCTTGATCTTTTTTCAGAAAAGGGGTTCCATGCAACCACGACACGAAAAATTGCCGAGAAAGCGGGTGTGAATGAAGTGACGCTTTTCAGGCAGTTTAATAACAAACTGACGCTGTTCCAGGAAACCCTCAATGAAATTAAAAAAATAGGGTTTGATATGGACATCAGGGCAAAGGAATTTGAAATTGAACCGGAGGAGGCCATCCAGATCATTGTTGAAAGTGTATTTGAGATATTTGAAAACAATCCCAGAGAAATTCGTCTTTTAAATCTGGCACTTTTAGAAGGTGTTGAGGGCTTCGAAGAAGACTTTGTGGCAAAAAGTACAAGTAAGGCGTTAGAGCTTATCGCAAATATTATTAAAAAACTTCAGGATCAGCATAAAATCACATCCAGGGAAAACCCGGAGATGTTGGCCCAGATGCTTCTCTATCAGACCGTTGAAATGGCAACACAATGGGTCTTAGGGAAATATACCCCGCTTAAGAAATATGACCGTCCTACAATATGCAATGCCATTGTTCGGCTTTTTATGTCGTAAATAGAAAAAAATTAAGGATTTGTGTGTTACCTCTGAGTTAGACTACAGTCCATAAACTCAAGATCATCATCCTAACCAAGGTTAATTTTTCGATACATTCATCAATAAGATCTCTTGACATTTAGACTCAACGCAAGTACATACTTGCATACGGTGAGTTGGTTTAAAAAATATCCAAAAACAAAATGCGGACTTGATGGAACATGAAAAATTTTCATGCTCTCGAGCTCAACCGAGTTAGTTGAATGACCGGAAATGAAAATTTTAAACGATCATTTGAAACAGAAAAGGAGAGGCGGTTATGGGTTGGAAAACGTTATCGGGTAACAGAGTTTTCTATTGTGCTTATCTCATTTTGGTCTCAGTATTTCTGATATCGTCCGCAGTTTTTTCCGATGAAATCACTGGTGAGGATAAACATAAATTTATAACCATGCTCGATATGCTGTCCGTCAAAAACATCAAACTCGATTTGAATATCAAAATCCCCATCACTGATAACCCTGCCGGCCCGGATTGTGATCTCTGGGCAACAGCCGTTTATCACACCGGTAATGCAGAAGGGACATCGAGCATCAAACGACCGACGATTCTCGTGGCTACAGCCTATCGTCGTGAATTTATGATGATCGCCTACCTGCTTCCACTCCTGCCCCATGACTATAACGTCATTGCGGTTGATATGAGAGGTACTGGATCGGGTGAAGGGGTTTGGGGGTCGATGGACTTGATTGAACAGTATGATATCGCCTATCTGGTTGACGAATGGATACCCAGCCAGCCTTGGTCTGATGGGAAAGTGGGCATGTTTGGGGGATCCTATATGGCCATTCTCCAGTTTCTCACATCAGCTCTGGTTGAAATGGAATATAATGGGGCCTCCGGACAAATGGAGCCCAAACACTTGAAAGCAATGGTTCCATTGTCATCCTACAGTGACGTATACCAGGAAATAGCCTTCCACGGCGGCAACTTTGAACTGGAATTTATGGCAGTATGGATGGGGATTACAGACTTTGAAACCATCCTACCGCCTCTGCAATACCTGGGGGGGAATGAAAAAACCGGCATCAATGCAGCGGATACGCAAGCCGCCGATGACATCTGGCTGGAGCATATGAGTCAGCTTGATGTCCCGATCAGATGGATACTGGATGAATCCAATATGGTGAAAAACTCCTGGTATGAGACCAAATCACCGTTGATTTACTGGCCGGAAAAGCCGGAAAGCGGATGGGATTTCATGACCGATTATCCATCCATAACGGGAAATGAAACCATCCCTGCCAACGTTCCTGTGTTCAATACTACCGGATGGTTCGATATTTTCACAAGAGGTACACTGAACAACTACCAGTATGGGCTTTCAAACCAAAAACCTGAAGACAAGGCATTGATTATCGGCCCCTGGTATCATATTGACGCTGCTTTTACCTGCCCGGGTATTCATGGTCTGGGTGTGGATAACACAGGCTACGGATTTAACCAGGATTTGGCTGCCAGGTGGTTTGACTGGAAAATTAAAGGCAAAGACGATCCCTTCATGGTGGAGTTCCCGGTTGTTATTTACGTCATGGGTGAAGACAAATGGCGTGCTGAAAAAGACTGGCCGCTACCCGAATCCAGGGTTGAAGAAAAAACATATTATTTATCAAAAAGAAAACAAGATACGATTCGCAGGGACTGGTTTTCATACTTTAACCGGGCCAACAATTTCAGCCTGGTTGAAGAAATGGGAGAACTCGACCTTTATAGTAAGTTCCTGTGGTGGAGATACGAAAAGAAAGCGCCGGTGCTGTTTCATGACATCAGGTTTCTTCATGGCATCATGTCTAAATCGGCTCAAAGATGGTTTGGATTTTCCCCGCTGACCATGGACGAGAACCAGTGCAAAATGGTATTGGGAATAGAGGATACAGAGGAAAAACGTTTCTGGGAGGATGAGCGGATGGATGAATTCGGTGTTCTTACCTTCACCACTAAACCGCTTGAAGAAGATATCGAGATCATCGGTCCCTTGAGCCTGACATTCTGGGCAAAAACAAAATTTACACAACCCGGCACCCAGGAGGCCATTGATCAATTCCTCGATCAACTGGATGAAGTCCTCAAGCTGGAAGAAGACAGCAAATCAATCATAGAAATGGCGGACAAAAAGGATGTTCAGTGGGTTGTCGAACTGAACGATGTGTACCCGGACGGACGGGCCCAAAATGTCACCTCAGGCTGGCTAAGCGCCTGGCACAGGCCCTATGATCCGGCCAATCCAGAACAACTCGATCCGGATTATGTCCCTTTTGATCCGTTCTACTGCTACCCGAATAAAAACCCAAACCCGATCGAAGAAGAAGTCATATACCCCTACGTGGTTGAAATGTGGGCTACAGACAACATGTTTAAAAAAGGCCATAGAATTCGCATCAGCATTTCAGCATCGGATATTCCCCACCTATTCCCGGTGGTCAGGCCATCCAAAAACACGATCGTTATCGATGAAGACCATATGGCAAAACTCGATATCAAAGTCACCAATACAAAAGAGGAGGGCGAGACGTGGAAGTGGATCGATGAAAATATCAGTGACTACTTGATCAATCATCGGAATTGATAATATATGTGTATTCGGCAAATGCCCAATGGATGACTATCAATCCCCTTTACCGAACCCACATTTAGGGTATCGGCATTCTTCACAACCCATACAACATCCGCCATAGCCTAACCGGGCAATATCCAAACGGGTTACAGTTTCATTTGCCAGAAGGCGGGGGACGATCAGATCAAAAATACTCGTGCGCACATACATCACACACGCAGGCAAGCCGACGATAGGAATACCGTCTATTTCCGCCAACAGAAACATGGCACCTGGTAAAACCGGGGCCCCATAGGTCAATACAGACCCTCCGGCAGCTTTAATGCCGGATGGTGTGACATCATCGGGATCAACTGACATACCTCCGGTTGTTGCTATAAAGTCTGCACCTTCCTTGATTAATTCCCGAATCGCACCTGCAATCATTTCAATATCATCATCAACAATAACCTGGCGTAGAATATGACTGCCAAGAGTATTAAATTTCTTTTCAAGCACGGGTCCGAATTTGTCTTCAATCCGTCCATGATAGACCTCGCTTCCCGTGGTTACAATGCCTATTGTGTGAGGTTTAACGGGTTTCACTGTAATGACAGGGTAGAAGCTTTCGCAAATATGTTCAACAGTCTCGATGTCCTTTTGGGGAATTGCAAGGGGGATAATACGCGTACCGCCTAATTTCTGGCCGTTTTGTACAATATGCCCTCCGTGGATTGTGGCGAACATGATTCCCTCAAGGAGGTTAATCTGTTCAAGGGCCGCAGCATTCACTTTTAGCAAGCCTTTACCCGTTGACAGGAGTTCAATCTTCCCTTCACTCGGATCGGATAATGTCACGCCACAACCAATGGCTGCTTCAGCCATGCGCCGGGCAGCTTCGTTTTCATGGATCATATCTTCGGAAAGATTCACCACGTATATATGTTTTTTGCCGATGTTTAAGAGTTTAGGTATGTCTGTTTCATGAATGATATGCCCCTTCTTGAATGCAGCACCTTTAAACTGGCCGGGAATAATTTCTGTAATATCATAACCCAGCACCATACCGACAGCCTTTTTTATGGGTACTATTTGCATCCTATACTCCTGCAGTTTTGATAGCGTCTTAAAAAGTATCATCCACTACGTCTTGTAAATGCACTTTTTTCTAAAATAGCTTTCCTTTAATCGGAAGAACACGCAGTACGATTATTCCGTACCGAGTTTTCCCCAATATGCCAATGAGTCTGCCACATCTTCCATCTCAAGTTCCGCGAGGGTATTCCGGGTCGGCCATCCCGAATCTGAGTCCCAGCCTTCCTGGGCATAGAATCTTGTTTTAAATTTTTCAAACTCATCCCTATCAAGATATCTACCTCCTATATCACGATACACCCATGGTTTGAGTTTACTTGGATCATAAGTAGGCATTTTCCATTTCTCGGGGAATGGATCTTTATAAATATAGTCCGCAAAGTGTACCATATCGCGATGCCTTCCCTGAAGTGTCCAGATGGCATTGTCCATATTCCAAATCTTTCTTCCGATATTCATGCTTTCAAGATAAGACAGGTCTTTTCCGGTTACGACCTTGAAAAATCTTTCTTCAGCAGTAAAAGAGGAGCCCCTTTTATCTTTTTTATTTGTATTAATGATATCAGGATATCTCCAGTCGCAATAGAGCATGGAGGCCTTAAAGAAACGGGTATAGTGCCGATGCCAGGAGACCAGCCTTGCAATATGTTCAGAATACATATTAGCCGAATCGTAATTCATCATTTGCATGGCATCCTCGGGGCTGTCGTAGTCAGAGGCATGAGGCAGCATTTTCTCAGTAATAAGAGTGACGGCCTGTTCGGCAGTGGCATCGTATCCCCTAAATGGTATGAGATCGCCCCAATAACAATCCCAGTAGACTGAAGTAAACAAATGCTCACATATCTCTCGATCGCCCAGAATGGTCCCGAATCCATATTCAAGCTGGCACCGAGAATCATAATGGTGCTCCGGCAGGCCCCAATAGGGAAGCGGCATGTGGGCCATGTCTTCCACCGAGGCGTCACCAATATCTTCAAGTCTACCCCACCGCTCGATGGCCCTGTAAAAACCTTCAGCAAGGGCATCGCCAAAGGGGGTATCTCTTTCCGCGATGGTTTTTAAAAGATCTGCTGCAAACTGAAGCGTGCCGAATTTAGAGAAATCAAGCTCGGATTCGATTTCAGCCCCAGACCCGGGAGGACCGATAATCCCCTTTTCCGCTAGTGCGTTCAGATAGGGAACGCCCTGATAAAAATCAAACGTGTTAAATCCGTATTGGTTAATGAGATCTGTTGCATCATGTTGTATTTCAGGAGTGTCAGCTTGCCCATAAAAATAGCAGCCCGCGCAACGGACTTCATTTCCTTTTCCGTTTTTATATCTTCCTCTGCATCCGCCATAACACCCCATACAGCTCGCAGGCCCCTTATCTTCATTCCTTACTCCGCCCAATGGGCCACTGTCACCTTCCCAATTCGTTGGGGTTCTGCCGTAAGCCTCCCCGGCACCGATCATAAAATTATGCCGCAGCATATTTTTGGACCGTTCCATCAGGTTAAAATTTTCGACTTTAGGTCCATATTCGCTTAAGTTAGCCAGCCGCTCTCTTACCACTCCTGCAGGATCCGCTATCGGAATACTTCCGGTTCCGACAACGCTCACTGCCTTCAGGTTTTTTGAACCCCATACAGCGCCGAATCCTCCTGCGCCTGCAGCATAGCCTGAATCGTGTATGAGACAAGCCATTCGGCACTTGGTTTCTCCTGCCCTGCCCATTGTGAGGACAGCAGGTTTTTGGGTTGTGCTTCCGTTTGCCCCATCAGGGGAATACCATCCGTCATAACTTTCATCCCCGACTACATACTCCCATATCTTCTTCTGGGTATCATACGTCCCCAATCCCCAGAGGCCAAGCTCACTGCATGGCCTTATGATAATCATATCATCCCGGATATCTATCCACACCGGTTCGGATGCTGCCCCCTCAATGGCGATGCCGTCATATCCTGCAAATTTGAGCATGGGGCCGATGCGTCCCCCTACAATCGATTTGGTATACCATCCAATGGGGGCTTGATGCACACCAATGCCCTGAACTTCTATACGACCGGTTGCGGATGGAATACCTGTTGCAGTGAGAGGCGAGGTCATAATGCTGACAATATTTTCCGGATGGAAGCCATCTATTTCCTCAAGGTTTAACCCCTTTTCCTTTACATTAATATCATAAAACAGCTTGGAGCCGATTCCATGCCCGCCGCCCCAGGCTTCATAGCCACTTGTATCAATATATGTAATTGCTTTAGTCGTTAAATTGATTCTCGCAATCTTACCTACATATCCGCCCATAAAAATGCCTCCTATATAGTTTACAAATTGGTATCAAACCCCAGTAAGCTCCAACTGGTGCCCCGCAAATTGACCTCATACCCTTCATTTCCTTCTTGCACCGGCATGGCAGTGGTAAATTTAATTGCACCTAAAGGGCATGCCGCTTCACAGGCTCTGACACCTTCAATGCCGCCACCTTCAGGGGCAAAATGATGGGGCGCATTGAGACACAGATCGCATTTACGTGATTTCAAAAGGCCGCCATATCTTTCGTCAGGGGCTACAATCGGCCTTTTGGGTTCAAAGGGGCATGCCATGATGCACCGGCCGCACCCAATGCACAAATTCGGCTTAACCAGCCTGATATTTCCATGTTCCGAATCCACAACAAGCGCACCGTTTGGACAGGCAGAAACACACTTTGGATCCTCACATTGGCGGCATTGCGTGGAACGTACATCATCAGGATAGGTGGCAAAGGAATTGATGGCGACCTGTATCCGCGATAACGACAGACTCACACACCCCTCGTTAACAAGCGAACAGGAAACCATACAGGTTAAACACCCCTGACATTTTCTTGAATCAACAAGAATATAGCCCATACTTGCATTCAGCGACGGCTCCGTTACATCTGTATCGCAGGAAATCAATCCTGCTCCGGTTGCACTGAGGGCAAACACGCCCACTATTTTTAAAAACCCTCTTCTGGATAGCTCACGATTCTCAACCGCATTCATTGATTTTTCATTCGTATTTTCTTTTATTTTCATTTATCTGTATACCTCCTTACTCAGATTTAGGACTCCTATAATCGCATTCTACAGGAATACGACACACAGAATCAGCCCTATCCCTGGTGTTTGAACAGTTCGTTCGCAGGAAATGACTTTTCTGCACACCCCACGCAAGGGACGTTTGCCTGAATACAATAATTGAATCCGTTATTCCAACCACGCGCAGAGCAATCTGCAATCGTGTATGGCCCCTTGCAGCCTAATTTGTAAAAACATTTTCCTTCCTGCCCGATTTCAGTGGCAAAGTGGCCTTTATCATAAAGCGGCCTTCTGGGACAAAAGTAGTGAACTGTCCGATGGAATATGTCCACCGGCCGGCCATCGTTATCATCCAGGACAAACGCCTCACCACAGAGAACCTTCGCAATGGTTGCAGCCACCCAGTCCGGGTGTGCCGGACAGCCTGGAATGTTTATTGTAGGAATACCGGTACATTGTGAAACCGTCTGAATCCCTGTGGGATTGGAACCGGATGCAGGAATGCCGCCAAAACTTGCGCAGGTCCCTACACAAACAACTGCCTGGGCTTTTGGCGCAAGTTCCTGAACGGCCTCTAACATGGTCACATCCACGCCATTTTCAGTAAAAAGCGTACAGGCCATACCATTAAAAGCTGTTGGAATTCCGCCCTCAACAACCAGGATATAATCATTCTTCTGTGCTGCCCTGAGGCTTTCAACTGCAAGGTCTCCTGCTGCTGTCATAAATGTTTTTGCAAAAGAGGCATTCATGTAGTTAAAAAGCAGATCAGGAAAATCCGTTGGGCCGGATTCGGAACAATCTCCAATGAGATTTGCAAGCGAAACTGAGCATCCGGAGCAACTGGCTCCCTCAATCCAGATGATTGAGGGTAAATCCCCCGGCGTATCCAGTGCTTTGGCTAATTTGGGCAATAATGACGGTGCAAGTCCAAGTGAAGCAGCAGAACCAATACAATATTTGATAAATTTACGTCTTGAAATATTCATAATATGTCTCCCCTTTTTGGTTTACCCTATTGATGTACGGAGGGATGGCATTTCAGGCAATTATCATCTGTAATGTTCCAGACATCTCCCACCACACAAAACGTATGGGCGGCGTTCGGCGTACATGTTGTATGGCATTTCATACAATCAGAATTGTAGGGCTTATAGTGAAGCTTCCAGTCTGATACGTCCGGGATACAATTGGGTGTCTCCTGGCAGGGGTCAACAACAACAGGACTTTCTTCCTCGACATAATCACAGGAAATGATCCCCCCTGATAAGAAAAAAATTATTATTAAACAGATGGTTACATTTTTCATTACACACTCCTTCTATCATTTGTTGAAAATTCTGATTTTGTTAAAAGTGCTTTGGTAACATGTATCCATTACTTCCAAAGATTCATAAGAATTATTTACCTCACTTAATACCGCATAAATCAGTATTGGCATGGCCTCAGAAACGGTATTGGATATATCCATTGTCCAGTCTATCACTTCAGGCTCGATGCCAAAAACACTCACCCTATCCGGCAGGGGATACTGTGCGATTCTCATCATATCTATAACGGATTTGTCATGCATGGATGCGCTATAGCTCATACATAAATCAGGGGTGACCTGAATGCGGTAAACGGTCCCCGGCTTTTTGCCACCCTTTATTGCATCAATGATTATAAGCGTATGGATATCTTCCAAATGGGAAACCGCATCAATGAAAGCCGTACCGGCATCCAGCAATTTAACTGCGTCCGGCAGCTTTGCATTCCAAAGTTCACGTATCGCATGAACGCCAAGGCCTTCATCTCCCAGCAGCAGGTTTCCGATACCCATGATCAGTATTTTGTCGGAATATTGCTCATATGTAATGGCTTCATCGGCCATATTGTGTTCCTCTGCATACGTCAACGATGGCTTCTCCACTAGGCCGGAACACATGTACGGCACATGCAAGGCAGGGATCAAAAGAATGTATAACACGAAGCGCTTCAACAGGCTGTGCTTCATTTATTACAGGAAGACCTATAAGCGCCTGCTCAAGTGGCCCCCTGGTTCCTTTATGATCCATGGGTGATGCATTCCAACATGTAGGCGTAACCACCTGATAATTATTGATCTTTCCGTTGTCGTCTATAGAAATCCAGTGGCCCAGTGCCCCGCGAGGGGCTTCGGTTAAGCCCTCCCCGGAACCGGTGGCCGGGCGATAATCTGAATCATAGGCAGAGCCGGTCTGGAGCTCCTTGAGCCACCGATCCATTGCGTCTGCTATTTTAAGAGTCTCATAGGCGCGTGCCAGATGCCTGTCTATAACGGAAATACCGCCGGAATAATTTCCATTGATCTTCATACGGGCAAGCGGCCCGGTTTCAAAGGGTTTATCAAACAACCGTGGCGATTTTAACCATGAATAGGCATCGTCTTTTGGGAATTTCGGCAGGGTTTCTCCCTGGGATGGTGTACGACCTGGATTATCCTCATACCATGAGTGTGTTACATACTCGGTAATATCACTGCTGCTAAAATTGATGGATGGTTCTGTCGCTCCTGTTTCCAGGTATCCTCCTGTAAAAAGTCTATCAGTGCCTTCCTCTTCAAAAGCGCCAAAAGCGAGCAGATTTTTCGGACCCACACCAAGGGTAAAATAGTCTTCATAAACATCGCCGATACGCTCGACATCAGGGATGTATGTATTTCTGACAAAACCCGTTAATGATGTGAGGTACTCCCTAAAGGCATTCATCTTTTCGTTTGTAATACCGGCTGTGACTCCGCCGGGGACGTTGGATGCCGCATGCGGCATCTTGCCGCTAAAGAGAGCTCCCATTTCATGCGCCTGTCTTCTTGCAGTAAGGGCGTCGACAAAATGGTCCATGATACCTTCAAGTCCGGGCCGGATGTCCGTATCCCAGGCCGGGATCCATGGTGCGTGCTGAGGGCCGGGAGTAAAATCCACTGCAGATAAAACATAGAAGTGCAGGATATGTGACTGAATAAAGTTTGAACCCAGGATGAGATTTCGTAGAAGACGCGCATTCCTCCCAGGCGTCCAGTTATCTACATTTTCGACGGCCAAAACCGAGGCCTGAGCATGTGAAATCGGACAGACGCCGCATATCCGTTGCGTGATAACAGGTGCATCCTCAGGTGACCGGCCCCTTATCAACTGTTCAAAACCCCGAAACAAGGTACCACATATTCTCGCATCGGTAACAACACCCGCATCAATTTCTATCTCTACTTTCAGATGTCCTTCGATGCGTGACACAGGGTCTATAATTTTTATTGTTGCCATGATAAACTTCTCCCTATTTGTGTGAAATTCTGAAAAAAAATTGAACAAAAACTGCCTATAAAACGGGGTGTCAAGTATAAAACGACGTTATCGTAACCGAAAACAAAACACCTTTTTACAAAGAGTAATGGAATTCATGTTCGTAATTTTTTAGAAATAGAATAAGTAAGTAATTACTTGCATTCAAGAACTGTGTCAAGAATTTTTTTCCCGCAATGACTGGAAATAATAATTTGGCCTGGACGACGATGTATACTTTACAGGCTGTTTTTCGCATCACGGTGATCATTGCCGGCACAACGATACCATTTTCGCGGCGTTTGTCGGATTGTCCGTGCATTATGTGGTCAGCAAGTGCAACTAAAAACAGCGGCATAGAAGGCCAGCCCCAGGTTTACGCCACTCTCTGTCAGAAACAACAAGACCCGGATCGCTATGATATTTCATATTGACCCCATGTTCAGGAGGCGTTATACGGTAAAGGTATATTTATTATATGGTATTGGTTTAATCATGCGATCATTGACCCCCGTCACTTAAAAAAAAGGTGTCACTTATGGAAAAAAGCATAAAAAGACTGAACCCCGGAATTTGGTCTCTTTCAAATTGGAAGCAGTTTTTCGTCATCGCAGGCATCTGGAATTTTTGTTATACCGTGCCGGCATTAACCATGCCGAAGTTTTATTTTTATATGATGTACGGGTTTGAAACAGTAGATTTTTACAAGATTTATTTGAACTCGGTCTTTTTTGTCGCTGTCGGTATTTTCGGTATCGGCTATTTTATCATTGCATCTGATCCACCAAAGCATAAAGGGATAATTGTTTTGGGGATTATCGGAAAAACAGCTGTGGCAGGATTGTTCTACTATCTTTATGCGATTGACAGAGTGACCTTTTTGCCGCCTATGGGGGGAACCGGCGACCTTATATTTACAGGCTATTATACCTATTACCTTTTCAAAGGACCGGAGTCATGACCCTTCTTTTTTAAAAGCCAACCCATTCGGCAATGTTGTCTATGGGTTCACGGGTACTCTCCACCTTGTTTGCGGGAAAGTCCCAGTCCGGATACCCAATGGCAATAGCTGTGATAATTTGTTTGTCGTCTGAAATGGAAGCATGTTTTCTTAGTACTTCGGCATAGGTTACTCCCTGATTTTCTATACAGGTGTGAAGGCCAAATGAGAGTGCCGCAAGGCAAATGGTCTGGGCAAGGCATCCGTTATCGAAAAATGTGCCTGGCAATGGCAACCACTTGTCTGCCGTGATAATGATGACGCAAGGGGCGTCAAAATACCTGAACCCCCGTTCCATCCATTCGGTCCGCTTCTCTTTATCTTCCCTTGGAATTTCCATGAGCCTGAAGAGTTGTTTTGCGATTTCAACCTGGCGCTTTCTGTATACACTCCCCTTGGGTCGGACAACAAGAAGTCGCTCCATTTCTTTGGATGGTAATTGACCGTTTCGAAGATTCTCCACATTCTCTTTCCTGATTTTTTCCAGGATATCGCCGGTAATAATGGTGAATCCCCAGGGCTGTGTATTGTTGGCTGATGGTGATCTTACAGAGATGTCAAGGAGTTCTTTTATAATGGCTTTGGGGACAGGATCAGATTTGAATTTCCGAACGCTTTTTCGAATCTTTATGGCTTCTGCTACGTCCATGATATACTCCTTTTTTTTATTCGGTTCCGGTTGGTTATGGGATGTTGTAAGTTGCGGGGACTAAATAACAATCCTGTCCTTATGCTCCAATGTGCCATGGCTTTTAATATAGCAATCCGGACAGATGATATAGGCACGGCCAGCAATATAATAAGGCGTGACAGAACAGTTGGCGCGTACCGTATGGCACAGTTTTTTTCCGCAGAGGCCGCATAAAATTTTTGTGTGGCACTCTGTGCATTTGACGATTTTTTGTTTGTTTAACTCGTTTAACTGAACCATGGTATCGCAAATGGGTATTATATCTGGAACTAATTGGAAAATATGATAAAATTAAAAAAAATTATTAATTAATCCAAAAAGTTATTATCATTACCCCGCGGTTTTGTAAAGGGTTTCAGCATAAAATATGGGAAATGGCTGGATATGTGAATTCTCCAGCCCATGGGTGTCTTTCATTTGAAATAGGAATCGGTTATCTGACCTGATGCTTAAATAATGAGCAGCTTTAGCCAAGTGCCAGATATGGGGCAAAATGCAACCGGCAGAGGAAGCCATCGGTACCAAATGTATTTGGATGGGCGTCATCGAAAACATTGAAGGCGTGATGCCGGATAATGTGTTTGATTTGGTTATTGGCGATATGTTTCTTCTGTTTACAGATGAAGTTCTTTCCCCACTTTCAATTCATGATACTTATCCCTGAACGCATCCCGGAACTGGGCAATGCTCCAGTCGGAACTGTCATGGGGTGAGAGTGCGATGAATGCCGGGTTTTCATTTTTTATGGCGATGATGGCGTTTTTTACATCATTTTCGTTAATGCCATTCCATGGCGGTCTGTCTGAACCCACAATATTTTGAATATTAAACGGACCGATCATAATCCTGCCACTTTTTACAGGGAAGTGAAGACCGCCGATGATACCATAAATGGGTGCATCAAAAAGGCGTTTTGCCCGTTCAATGATTTTTTCAATGGTCTGATGACCGCACCCGATGATGAGTACGATCCCCTTGTTTTCAACGTTAACGGCAAGGCTGTTTTCTTCCGTATATCCCATTAAAAAGAGATTTCTGGGAATGACGCCGATGCTTGCAATACCCTTTTCAAGTATCTGGGGCGCTTTTATCACTTTTGGAAAAGGGCCGAGGTTAAAATGGGATGGTGACACAGGAGCAGGAGAATATACCGGAATGCCGGGGAGATGAACATCTCCCTGCGAAATACTGAACAATTTGTTTTTTTGCTCATGCATACCGCCCAAATGGTCCAGATGTGCATGAGAGATAAATATCGCGTCGATTTTGTCCAGAGCGACATCCAGTATCTTTGCATTGTGGAGTAGTGGGGATGGATGCGTCTTATTTTTATTAAACCCCACATCCATGAGGATGGTTGTATCTTCTGTCCTGATCAGATATGATACGCCTGCTTCGGTTTTCAGACGGTCATCATCCGCATAATATTCAACAAGGGGAAGTACGGATAATTTTTTAACGGTTCCGATATTTGTGAGCTTATCTATATGAACCGAGTCTTTTACTTGTCTGACGGCCCTGTTTCCGGAATTAAGTTTAATGAGAGAAAATGACAAACCGGCAAAAATGATGGCAAGAAAGACAGCAAGTATGGTGATAAATGTCATGGCCTGGTATCCTTTCGTATCCTTATCAGGACAGGTGGTTTTTCGTTTATAAAAACGGACAATACTTATCGATCACAGATTCGGAGAAAATGCAAACCATATGCCACAGGCAAGCAGGCATGGGAGGTTGTCGGTCACATGCCGCTCGATAGTTATCTGACAAGATGTTTCATGTAAGCGACGGGTTTGGGTAGTTCTATTACACCTTCAAAGATATATCGGATAAAGATGCAAATGAGCGACATTTTTGGAACTGACAGTGCAGAGTTGCGTTTATAAAACGTTTCTTTTACAGCAGATTGCCAAACATTCAGAAATACGGTTGTTTGGGAGCATATAGTTTCAAAAATCGTAAATTGTTGACAATCGACCAATTTGATGTTTTTTTACCTTGGGAATGCCTTAATAATAAGGTCACGGTTTGTTAAAAATTTTCTTGAAGAAATTTTTGAAGGAGATGAAAAATATGGCGCTTAATGTCAGCATACTGAATATGGGCATGGATAAAAATTTTGAAATCAAATTGATTAAGGAACTTGAAAGTATTCCGGAAGTATCCGTTTTTTGCAGCGTCTATGACCTTTTCAAGAATAAAGATGCGGTTAAGGCTATTTACAATCTTGTGTCTGCCAGGTCGGATATCATTGTTTTCTGTTGGGATATTCAGGCAAGACCCTCCCGTTTGAAGATGGACATCGTGTTTCTCCTGTATGGTCTTTTGGGAATGCAGTATGATCTTCTTTCACTGGCAAAAGTGCCGGTCATTATTTTGTCAGCCAATGCATCTTCCTATTTTCTTCATGGGGATATCGTCGCTTTTATAAGGGCAAAAGGAAAAAATGCCTATCTGGCCGAGTCTTTGGAAGATGTAAAAAGGAGAATAAACCATATTTTAAAGCCCCCGGTATGGGGTGGCAAGAAGGTCCTGGTATTTGGCAAACCATTTAAGTCATCAACCATTCGAAGCCCGAAACTTACAAAAGACTATGTACTCAGTCGGACTGGAATCACTGTGGATTACAGATCGATTCGGACGCTGATTAATGGCATAAAAAAGGTAGACGGAAAAAAAGCAAAGTTCGAAATGGATCGATGGATCAAAGAAGCCAGGGGCGTTCAAGAAGGTCTTGGAAACGAAATTGAAGGGTCATGCAAAATGTATTTGTATTTGAAAGAATGCATTGAGAAAGGCGGATATAGCGGTGTTTCAATAAGCTGCGTCAGCAAATCCTTTCCGGAGAACCCGGTGATGCCTCACCCGTGTCTTGCATTCTCAAGATTCAGGGACAGTGGCATCTCTGCCGTGTGTGAAGCAGATCTGTGTGCCCTGTTCACAGCGATGCTGATGGAATATGTGGCCCAAAAACCATCTTATATGGGGAATGTCGCTTTTGTGGATACAGATGCTTCAACCGTTTTGATTACCCATTGTGTTACGGCATTAAAAATTAGCGGATATGAGTCAGAGCCCATGTCCTATTTCCTTGAGGATTATCACCATACCGGAAAAGGCGTGGTGCCGTCGGTGGATTTTCCCAAAGAGAAAGACGTTACCCTGGGTATTGTTTCAAAGGATTTGAACAGTTTTGTGGTGTGGCCTGGTACATTGATCGGATCAGGTGTAGATTTTTGCGCAAATATGGCCAAAATAAAAATCAAAGACGCCAAGGGTTTCAGGCAGAATATTGCCGGATGTCATTATGTCATGGTCTACGGGAATATCGTTAAGGAACTTCATGACATTCTGCTTGACCTGAACATTTCGACCATGGGCCCGGTTGGTTGATAGACCAATTCCGGAAATTTTGTGGCATTTTGCATGAATTTGTGATTGACTTGATTCAACTTCGGTACCCTCCTCAACAGTTTTGCTGTTTCTAACAGTTCAAAACAAGGCGTTTGTATTTTTCAATGATTGATAACTTACAAATAAGGCGGCGTGAATGCCTGTTATGGAGAAACCACCATGTCCGATACCTTTCAGACCTTTATTTCTGGTTCTAAAATTGAAAAAGAACCCTATTATTTGCCCGTAAAGAATGAAATTGAGATTTTTGATTTAAGCTATCAATCACGGTTGCCGGTGATGATAAAAGGGCCTACGGGATGCGGGAAAACAAGATTTATTGAATATATGGCGTTCAGGCTTAATCTGCCATTGATTACGGTTGCCTGCCATGAAGACATGACAGCAGGGGATCTTGTGGGAAGGTTTTTATTCAAAAACGATGAAACCATCTGGGTGGATGGTCCTTTGACGACAGCTGTCAGGCATGGCGCCATATGTTACCTGGATGAGATTGTTGAAGCCAGAAAAGACACAACGGTTATTATTCATCCACTAACGGATAACCGTCGCATATTGCCAATCGAAAAGAAAGACGAGCTGTTAAAAGCTCATGATGATTTTATGTTGGTGATTTCCTATAATCCCGGGTATCAGAGTATTTTAAAGGATTTGAAACAGAGCACCAAGCAGCGGTTTGTTGCACTTAATTTTGACTACCCACCGGAATCTCATGAAGTGCAGATTGTATCCCGTGAAACGAAAATAAACAGTGATGATGCGCAAAGACTAGTGCGGCTGGGAAGAAAAATTCGGCAAATAAAAGACTTTGGTTTGTCGGAAGGGGTCAGTACACGCCTATTGATCTACGCAGGGTATTTAATAAAGGGTGGTCTTTCTCAAAGAGATGCCTGCGAAGTAGCCTTATGTCAACCTATTACAGATGATAAGAGTATAACTCAGGCGATTTCAGAACTTATTTCAGACATTTTTTAATGATGCGTCTGACGAAAAATGGGGGTTTATTTTGATTGCATTTATCAGGAAAGCCAAACTGACAAGAAAGCTCTTTAAAGGGGTTAAACATGAGCTACGGCTAACTGATAGGGAGCAGATCGTCAATTCACTGCTTGAGCATCGCCTGCTCCCTGAGTCGGTATGGTTTTCGCTTTATAAAGATATTATCATCCTTGCATCACAAAAGACGATACTTTCAACCCGGTACTATGCAAAAGGGCTTCCCGGCTGGTTATCAAAAATACCGGATAATTGTAAAACCATCTATCTTAATATAGTCAAACAGTCTGTCATGGTTAAGCAGTCTGCTTCGGTACATTCAAATGTTACATATTCACTTGCAGAATCACTTCCGGATCTCTTATTAAGTGTTGATAGTGAATATAAAGAAATTTATTTGGACATTATTCATCAGTTCAACTGCCAGAAAACAGGGGATGAACATCTTCTGGCTGAAATGCTATCCTCAATGCTTAAAGATGCCTTGAATTTGAACAGTCTCTTGATTTTGGAGATGATTCAAATCGCCATTCAAGAAAACGCTTTACTTGGCCTAAAATTGTGCAAAAACCTGACAGGTTTAAAGGGCACAATCCCTCAAAACCGTTTGCGGGAATTTTTATCCCTCATCACAGAAACAATGGTCATTGACGCGGAAGCCGGTATTTCAGAACTGAAGCAATTATCGCCTTTTTTAGGTACGTGGGACAGTGAGCGCCTTCGAAATTGTCATAAGGTAATTTTCGATATATCAAAAATTTCGCCAAAAGTTGGTATTGAAGTGTCTGAAAAATTGGCTCAATTTTATATCCATGACAAAACGGACAGTATTGATACCTATAAAGGGATCCTTTTTGAATGCATTGAATATGATCCGCAGCTTGGGAAAATGATGGCCAAATATCTTCCGGCTCTTTTTTTTGGCTTCGAGTCTTCCATAGATCAATTTAAGATGGTTCTCCTCTCTTTGGCAAAAGAAGATTTGGAAATTGCACTATCTTCTCTCCATGCCTTCAATTTTTTATTTACGACTGGAAATGCAGCATTGATTGAGCGGTTCCGACATATTGTAATCGATTTGATCCAAAAGAAAGATGAAAACAATTATTATATCAAACAGATCATCGGGAATCTGCCTGTTTGGCTGGAACCGGTCACAGATGAGCATCGGCTGAAATATCTTACACTTTTGCATCGATTGTGTATCGAAGACCTTCGTTTGGTTCATAGTATATCAACCATTCTTCCCGACCTTTTGGACACGATGACCTATTCGGATATCGATCGTTTTTTTGACCAGGGATTAAAATTAGGAAAAGAGAATTTTGATAAAGCTGTATCTTTTTTCAGTTTAAGCTCCCAAACAGCCATTAAAAAAGTGGATAAAAAAAAGAAAAGTGTCGAGTTAAGTGAAGTATCTCATGTATTAAGTGTCTATGCAACCGCCCATGGTGGAAGGAAGCTGTCAATCCATGCCCTTGAAGAAGAGAGGCCTATAAAACAAGATGGTGTTGTAAATGGTTCATATACAGATGGAAAAACCATATTCCTTCCAGAAGAGATTACCCGCTACGAAGAGAAAAGACTCAATTTCAAATTCTATAAACTGATAACCGCAATCGAAGCGTCAAAAATAGAATTCGGCACTTATGATTTCAATCTATCGGTATTCAACACCCAATTTGATCATGCGGTAATCCCTACGGACTGTTTTTCGCTTCATCTGCCGATTACGGAAGACATGTCTGATATTGATGGCTTCATCAATTCCTTTTCTATCCCCAGTCTGGCAAGAGATCTGTTTAAAATATTTGAGTTCGGGAGAGTTTATCATCTCCTTTTCAGCACATATAAAGGACTTTTAAGAAATGTTGCCTCCATTCTTGAAAACGCATTTGAAGAAAGGCCGCTTATAGAATCATCAAGACCTGTTGAAGCGATAATTGAACATCTGTGTCAATTGGTATTTTGGCAGAAAACAAAACAGGTATCTCTAGACAAAAAAGCAGAACAGATGGTGATTTCAATACACGCCTCATTTGAAGACGCACTTTTAAAGGAGGATTTTGATGTTTATCACGCTTCCTGGTTGACGTTTTCGGCATACAAGATGATTTTCGACTATTATACATTTACCGCCACCAACCATCCGGATAACCATTTTTTCGAAACAAAGACAGACCAAAAACCCAATGCCTTCATACCGGAAACAGACATTCAGGATATTGCGGTAGATGACAATAAAAATGATTTTCATGACATGCCGGATATGGTGACTGAGGGTAATGCGCAGAAGGTTGATCTTCCGAAAGAGAATAGGGTTCAGGACGTCCAGTTTGATTCGAATGAAAAGGAACCGTATGGCACATCAAGAAATATGAATCATGAGCCTGATGCGGAAACATACAATCCTTTGAAGAATATATCCTTTATAGGGGATTTACGGGCAGATAAGGTTCATGAGAAAGAAATAGAATTGATTCAAGTATTGAATGATATGAAAAAAGTATTTGAAAATACAGGCCACGATAATCTGATAAAAGAAATAAACGATCTGCTCACCCAGCAGGAAAATGATTTGCCGATTATAAATACAGAAGAAATTCTTCCATTGGTCAAAGGAGAAAACTTGAAAAGGCTCCTTGAAGGATACCGGGAAAAAGATGTCAGGCTTAAGGATTTGATAGACAACAGAGTCTCGGGCGGTGCAGATGGCGCCATTTTTACAGGAGAAGATATCCATTATTACGATGAGTGGGATTCGGTCATTGGGGATTACAGATCAAAATGGACGACTGTTCACGAACACATTCCCTCTCCAGGTGATGAAGATGTCGTAACGCAGATTTTATCTCAAAATGCAACGATTATACAGCAAGTGAAACAACAATTTGAACAGCTAAATCTTCAGGGAATGACAAAGTTGAAAAAGCAGTATGATGGCGATGATTTTGACATCGATGCCCTTACTGAGGCGGTTGTGGAATCAAGGACCAACAACGTCCCTTCGGACAGGCTTTACATAAGACGATACAGGCGTGAAAGAGATGTCTCCGTTATTTTTCTGGTCGATCTGTCAAATTCCACCAGCAAAATTATGGAAGATATGAATAAAACCATTTTGGATGTGGAGAGGGAAAGCCTTGTGATCATGGCTGAGGCACTGGAGAAAACAGGAGATAAATACGCGATATACGGATTTTCCGGAAGAGGGCGGCACCATTGCGAGTTTTATATCTTTAAAGATTTTAACCAGTCATTTGATTCTACCTCCAAAGGCAAAATCGGCTGGATGAAACCACTCATGTCAACCCGTCTGGGCGCGGCACTAAGGCATAGTATTTCAAAACTGAACAAAGAGGAGAGTAAATCAAAATTACTCTTTCTGATTACAGATGGACTGCCTGTGGATAATGACAATTACGATGGCACGTTTGCCCAGGATGACACAAAAATGGCATTAAGAGAAGCAAGAAGGTTTAATATTCACCCGTTCTGTATTACAGTGAACGAAAAATCCAAAGAATTTTACGGTGATGTTTACGGTGATATTCATTACACGGTCATTAAAGACGTTTCAACACTTCCAAAACAGCTTCCTTATATCTATCGATGCATGACGGGTTTCTAATTCAACTAAAAGATTATCATGATCCTGATTAACGTGTGGTGCCTTCCATATATTTTCTCATTCTCCTTGACCTGAATATGTTGGTGACAGGCCGTATAGGTCAAAAATATCAGGCCAGTTTTTTACCTGCACCCGGCCCGGGAGACACACCATATATTTCTTTTATTTTCAATATCACCGCCCCTTTGGATTGCAGCGGAAAGCCGACCTTGTTCCCGAGCTCCTCGATCCAGGCGGCTGTTTCCTCATATCGCTTTCCGGCTGTTTCAATCGTAACCGACCCTTTGAGCTGATATCCTTCGTGCCCTTCAAAGAACGTTACTGAAACTTTTGGATTTCTTTTCAGATTGGCCAGTGTTTTATTCAGGAACTGGTCTGATATCAAAATGGTCTCATCATCCAGAATTTTTTTGGCACCCACAGGGACTGCATTGGGAACGCCGTCGGTTCCTGCTGTGGCCAGAATAACAGCCGGCACCTTTTCAAAAAGCATTTTCATTCGTTCATTCATTCATCTTTGCCATGTTGGTTTCCTTGCGTTTGAAGTTGTCTGGTTATTCTTTAGTGGCATGCATATCATTATTGTTTGTACCGTTTCATCGCTAAAAAAAATGATCTGATCCTAAACACACGGCCGAAATCGGACAAGCCATGTGAAATTATATTGTTCAAAATTCCAGTGTGGATAAACCTACCAGACTCTTTTGATAATTCAAGTGAATAGTTGAAATTGAGGTATTTGATGATATAAATGTCCTAATGGAAAAAACTAAAATTCATACTGGACCAGACCAAAGAAGCATGGCTACATTATCTTGGTCACAGCATTACGGGGCCGTGCACAGGTTTATTCCGATCCTGCTGTTTATGATGTGGTCGGTGGTCCAGGTGGCCAATGCCTAAACAGCAGGCCTGCAGGCTTTTCATGGAGACCTCTGCTGGTAAGCGTTCAGGTTGAGGTTTATCTCCATTGGCTTTATGGACAAGGATTTTCAAGCAAAACCCGCTTTATCTGTCTGGGATGCTTTATTTTCACAGCTCAAGTATAATGAAAATTAGGGTAAACATGAGGTCAAAGTATCTGCCCCTTATGAAAAAAAGGTGAGCTTAAAAAATCAAGACGGAGCTTTTTCGCTTTTTACCGATTTTCGGCCGGAGTATCGAGAAAAATTCCGGTAGCCTCTGAATCTCATCAAACCAAATCAGCTTGTCACGATCGCGGTCAAAAAAGGTCTTGCTCAGTCAATTGATTCTGATTCGCTTGATCCTGCCGATCAATAACAGTTGTTTTTGATTTTCATGGATATGATCAACTATCAGATTCTAATTTTATTCATTTAAATTAAAAAAAATATTGACATTCAAATAATTAGATAATAAATATCAAAAATCATTCATGAATGTGAGTTAAACGTTAAGGCATTATTTGGAGAAATAGAACATAATTTAAAAATAGGAGTATATGATGAAAAAACGATTATTGGCTTTATTGGCAGGAATTTTTATTTTAGGGATCGCAAGTAGTGGTGGGGCAATAGCCCTATTTTCTGATGATTTTAATCGGGAAAATAACGATACAATAGGCAATGGTTGGTATGAGGTTGAATATGATTCCAGTGATGTTGCAGTAAAAGACAACTATTTACGATTAAGGGACGAAAGTCAGACTGAAAAAGACGCAGCTGTTATAAAAGATCTCTCTTTAACAGGATATATGAATGTTTGGTTGGATTTCGACTGGGCTGCAAATAATAATACGGAACCTTCTGATTCACTGAACATTGGTTATGATTTTAATGATGATAATTGGAAAATCGTATGGACACAAGCCCTGGGTGGCAGTGAATTTGCTTCCGTGAGTCTTGATTTTTTGGGGGTTCTTGATAATCAATCCAATGTCAGGCTGGCCATTTGGGTAGATGTGAGTGCTGCGACTGAAGATGCAAAGATCGATAATGTCATTCTGCGCGGTGATGAAATGGGAGCAGCTCCTGTTCCGGAACCGGCAACAATGTTGCTTTTTGGCCTTAGTCTCACTGCATTAGCCGGCCTATGTAGAAAGAAGAAAATATAACGTGAGATACTCATCATGAAAACGAATGTCAGAGGAGCTTTTTTATGCAACGTTAGGGTAAATATAGCTTCCTTGAGTTTTTCCAGAGTAGGGTAACCCGGTATGAACTGGAAAAAGAGTTGAGACGGGAACGGCATGAAAATCTTCATCATACGGGATTGTTTCCCTGCCAGTATGGATGCGAATCCCTTTTACGAGGTTTTTTCTAAATGCTTTTTTAACAGTATAAGGCCCGCAACATCTTTGGGCGATGGTGTCGCCGAAAATTTAATTTCAATGTCGACGATTTCATCGCCTTTTTAGATAATAAAATCCATTCTCTATCCAGTTTGGGAACGAAAGTGGAACAACTCCACAAAGGTATTCGACCATGCTGCCTGGAAAATTCCAGAACAACAAAGGTTTATAACTAGGAAGGTTGAATTTTTTCTGTCGGGTGACGGTAGCGGGAATGTGCCTGGCGGGAATAATAACCCCAAAAAGAAGGTCCGGTAACTGATGCGGAACAATCACCTTTATCTTTTAAATTGCAGGTGTCATGTCGGGCTGTTCCACAAGCCCTGTAAAAGCAAAAAAATCTTCGGGGAATCATCTACTTCCTGGGGATTTTTTAAGGATTTTCATGTTGGTAAGTGTTTGATTCTTTTGGTGATCCCTACGGGATTCGAACCCGTGTTACCGGCGTGAGAGATGTGTAATATGACTATAAACATTTGATTTTATTATGTTTGGTCTTTGCGTATAGGGTGCATTTTTCATTGAAACGCACCCTATACGCACCTTGATTTTTCTATTTGCCCACCAGTTATTTTTTACCAATTAAAGAGGAGTTTAACGGGATAGTTTCCGGAGTTGTTGAAATAAGAATCCGAAAACAAAACCTTTCTGAAACTTATAGACATTATTATCAAGACAATAAAATGTGATTTAGGCAGCTTTTTCGACTAAAACCTGGACGTGGTGGCCTGCTTTTGTGAGCATGTCAACAAGGGCATCTATGGTAAACTTATCAATCCTTCCTCTTGTGACGTCGCTTATTCTTGGTCGGCTGACACCCATTATTTTTGATGCTTGCTCCTGGGTAAGCTTTTCAGTTTTGATGAATGTTTCAATCTCGGCCATCAAATGAGATTTGATATTCATTTTTTCGGATTGTTCTGCTGAGAATCCAAGATCCTTGAATATATCTCCGCTTGATTCAATGATTTTACTTCCCATATCTTTACCTCGCTTGCTTCGCTATTTCTTTATATCTATTTGCTGCAATATCTAAATCCTGTTTTCTGGTCTTCTGTGTTTTTTTCTGAAACGCATGAAGGACATAAACAGATTCCGGCAGTGTGGCGACATAGAGCACTCTATATTCGTTATTTAGATGAACCCTAATTTCCTTTACGCCTTGACCTATTGTGTTCATTGGTTTCCAGTCCGATGGATTTTGACCTGTTTGAACTTTATGAAGCTGGTAACCAACTATCTGTCTTACCTGATCCGGAAACTTTTTAAGATCATTTAATGATGTTCCCACAAACTTGAGCGATTTCATATCCATTTTGTATAAAATTTTGTACAATTTATCAAGAATTATTTTATCAATCGCATTGTGAAGAGCATTTTTTAACAGAAGATTATTGATGGGGCACGCATGCCTGCAGCCATACGAGCGCCAGGATTATCCGATTATCGAGTCTGCAGCCTCAACCGGGTCCATTTTAAAGTATAATACATTTCCGGAGTGATAAATCAAGGAATAAGGCATGGGGGTATCAGATCCCTGCAGGAACCTGTCCACCGAAATGATGGGTTAAGTCTGCAGCCTCATACATCATTCAAGCTGGGCTATTCTAAACGGTTTTTGAGGGTTGATCAAGGTTAAAGAATAGGATTGATATGGGGCCTCATACGTTTGCAGCCGCACCAGGCGCTAGGGTTATCCGGTTATGGAGTCTGCAACCTCAACCGGGCCCACGTGTCATCAAAATAGCTTTACGAAGGCGAAATATCAATATAAAAATCCGGATAAAAGAATAAATTGGCACTGGCCAGGGTGATGGTTAAAATCGATGAAAAATATAATTTCCGATTATTCCCGGTTATAGGCGATTATTCCGGAATAATAGGAAAATTGCCACAAAAAGGATTTGGGTCGTTTTTTCTTTGATTTTCTACGATTTTCTTTGATTTTCGGTTTTCAAACAGAGGCAAAAAAACTTTTCTTAAGGCTTGCGGGATAGATTTGCACCCTGAAACGTTCAACAGTCTGTAATTACGATATATATAATATTATTTTAAGGTTCAGTGAAAAAATAATAATTTAAATAGGCCCATAAATCAAGGCTCTCCAGGGTGCAGTGAAGGTGCAGTGAAGGTGCAGAGAAAAATCGAGGGTGCAGACAGAATCAAAAAACGGGCTTAGGGTGCAAACCATAAATACTTGATTTTATTTTTATTTGTACATTTCAGGCATTTTGGATGATTTGATTATTTCAAATGATATCTGTTAGTTAACAATGAAAGGTGCAAATCTCGGGTGCATTCAGAAAAGGCCAGGCTGTTTTTTTGATGCGGGGAATGGGTAAATACCGCCATAGTTCAGGCGGTTGAAGGTGGGCTATTATTCTTTTTTATCCGGTATCATTGTCATGAGTTCATCACATGTGCAGTTGAAGTATTGGCAGAGTTTTTCAACAACATCAGTATTGGTTTTATACCCCTTCTTGTTCGCAATCAATGATAGCGTTGTCTTGGAAATGCCTGTAATCTTTTGAATATCATCATATGTAATTTTATTGCCTATTTGAAATTCTTTATCCGCTATCAATGCCTTTAAATTATATTTTACCATAGCAACCTTTCCTTAATAAGTTTTGGAATACCTTATCTTTTATTTATGAAGTTGTCAAAAATAAACTATAGTTTATTTTTTTTGTTGACATCTTGATAAACTATGCCATTATAAAATAAACTATAATTTATTATTTTTAATTTTTATTTATATAATTTTTTAGAGCCTGATACAAATTACAATTTGATGGAGGAACAATGAGGCAAAATCAAGAATTAATTCAGATTGAGGATAAAGAAATAAGCCTTCTTGAATACCGGAGCAAACCAGTAATCACGCTTAGAATGGTCGATGAACTTCACGAAAGACCAGAAAGCACGGCAAGGCAATCATTTAACAGGAATAAGGAGCGATTTATTGAAAATGAGGACTATTTTTTCCTTCCTTATGAAGAATGGGAAAAGTTTTTGCCCGTATATGAAACATACGGGCAAAATAACCGGTCTTCACAAATTTTTCTGACACAATCCGGTTATCTTCTTCTTGTCAAAGTATTCAATGATGATCTGTCATGGAAAATCCAAAGGGCTCTTGTAAAAAGCTATTTCACGATTAAAACCGCCCATACCCTCAGCCAGAGTCAACAAACCATGCGCAAAGAGCGCCTATTCCTGACCGAAAAACGAAGGTTCGAAAAGCTTGTAGAAGCTGAAACCAGACGGATATTCAACGGAGAATCGAAAATTGAAGATTTTGACCGGGTTCCTATTCTTCAGCAAGCCGTCAAAGATGCCCTGGAAAAGAATACATTTGAGTTAAACCGGGATCCGCTTATCAAGCTTCTTGAATCCATCCGTACCGATTTTTTGAAAAATAATGGGCTCATTCTCAAGTCAACCGGAATAAAGGTTGATCTTACCGAAGGTATGTTGACCATAACCGCTTCAAGCCGCGAGATGTTGACTTTTAGCGAACGGCTGTCAAAAGCAGGCAAAGAAATAAACCCTTTTGCCACTTGCCGACAACTGACAGCACACTTCAAAATGATTGAAGGCAGGATGTTTTCTTTTAACTGGATACCCGGGGAAAAGATTAAAATTGTGAATGGTAATAGACGGCGTGAATTCAGACACGTTGAGTATGTTCAGCCGGAAACAATGCAGATGATTCAATAAGTATGGGAATCCTCTATAGCGATTTTTTAATTTCACCCACCCATACTCAGATAAACTCACCCACCTTTATTTATTAGGGAGCATTTACAAAAAAATACCCTCGTATTACCATATTTAAAACCCGCTAAAATTTTAAAAAGGAAAACGAGGGTA
>JAHIVH010000090.1 GCA_018816735.1 Pseudomonadota bacterium
GAGGTCAGAAATGGCGGTCTGGAATATCGTATCATCCCCCTCGCCCATGATTTTTCTTAAAAACTGCAACTGTCTCAAAAAAAATCCTGCCGGTGATAACACGATACGGCTCTCTGGCTTTTCATAAAGCGCGATGGAAGCTGCTTTTTCCAGGGCCGCACGCCTAAAAAACTCACTGACTGTTAATCCGAAATCCTTTGCCGCCTCCTGAATTTCAGAAAGATCCGCCTCAGTGAACCGGAACTGCCGCTGTACACTCTTCTTTTCATTTTCCGGTTTGAGCTTCAAACGCGGGGACTTGCTCCCTTTGGGCCGCCCGACTTTTCGTTTTTTTTCAGTCATTATTCATTTGAAACTTTGAAATAATCGTATAAGCAATTCAACTCTAAATCGATGGAAACCAAGTCGTTTATTTTTTCCATATTTTCTTCCGGATTTTCATTTTCCTCGATTTCTGCATGAATCATGGATAAACAGTCTAGAATTTGGTGAAAAAACAATCTCGGAAAATTGGGAAAATCGTCTGAATAATAATGCTCTCGTAAATAAAAAAAGTGTTTTAGTCCATCGGCGGCATTATCGCCTAAAGCCCTATTGATACCGCCTATAATTCGGTTTTCAAACTCATCATAAACGGGTTGCAGTTCTTCAATGGATGCATCCCCGTTGGTGTATGGGGGCAAGGCCTTCTTTTTTCCGGTTTTTTCACAGATATCCACGGCATTTTGAAAATTCTTTTCCAGCTCATCCACCGAAATCCCCTCGAAGCGAATCCATTCGCCTATATCGAGAATGTAGCCGGAAAAAATCCGTTTTTCCGCGTTATATATGACGGCGCCTTTATAGTTTTTATATTCCATAATATTGTTCATGAGCTGCTCCTGTTGTTGTGGATTCTTTTATCCTTTTCTATAAAATAATCACAAGATATTTATTTTGTCAATACAAAATAAATATAGAGGGCATTTCCCCTGATTTTCCCCTACCACCTGAAAAAAAGGGCCTTATTCCTGGATCATTTGCCTCATAATCCCCTGTGTCCAACTCGTTTGCCATGATTATCCATCTCACCATGTGCGGTCCTCCAGAAACACGATTCCCCCGTCCCCGCTTGCGTTGGGGTTACCTATAAAAAGGCGCATTTAAAAAATCAATCACTGAATGTATTGACGATTTTCGCCAAGGCCTTCCTTACTCTACGCGCTTTTGTGTCATTGCCCGTCAATTCCGGATAAATATTAAACGTGATATGATCACAAAAATCACAAAGGGCTTCCGCTTCCTGGCCGGTCAGTGCCACTTCAATCTTTATTTTTTTATCATCCATTGACTACTCCCCTCTCCGGCAATTCGCATGAATTTTCACGCACAGCACATTCAAATATGGCTTGGGCGGTACCCAGCTGAGCGATGCCATCCCTAAAACCCATTTTCCTGATCAATCGGTTGGGGTATCATCCCCGTTTTCCACAGGCGTTTCCTGGGCAACACCTTCATCCGTAGAGATTTCTTCTACAATTGGTTTTTCCGTTAAGGTTTCCGCGATCACAGCTTTTTTTTGGGTGCGCTTCTTTGGGGCTTTTTTAGAAACGGCTTTCTTCGAAGGAGCGGCCTTCTTCACAGCAACTTTTTTAGGCGTGGTCTTCTTTGCGGTTTTTTTAGACGCTTTTTTCTTCAAAGGGGCAGCCTTACTCACAACCGCTTTTTTGGGAGTAGCTTTTTTTGACGTTTTTTTAGAAGCTGCTTTTTTGGGGGCAGCCTTTTTTGCGGCTTTTTTAGCGCTGGCTTTCTTCGAAGGCGCTGATTTCCCGGAACCTTCCACCTCTTTCATCAACTTTGTCAACTTGATATCTAATGCCTTGATATCTTTTACCACTGATTTTATCTGTCGTTTCAATTCAGCAGACATGAAAAACACCTCCTCTTGGGTTCATTGTTATCCCGTTCTTTTGGCTCTTGACCTCAAATAGACAGGGAACTTCTTTGGTTTTGAATTCTTTCCAAAACGCGTTTCATTAAAAATCCCTCTTTTTTTGTTACGATTATCTCTACTGCCTGATTCGAAAAAAATCACGAATTTTTCATTGATTAAGTAAGAAAAATCTTCTTTGGCTGTGCCGGAAAACCGATCATGCCTCTCGAACATTGAAATATGAGGATATCACCAGGTCCTAAACCATTTTCAATCCAGTACTTTCTAAAGTAAAGGATCTTACAAGCCAGCTTTCTCGCACGCTTTCTTCACAAACGGATTCTCATTCCCCTGAATTTTCCCGATCCGCTTGCACCGCTCACATTCCCATGCATCAACAGGATCTTCCTTGTCCCATGCGTCAAACAGGTCCCGGTTCTTTTTCGAAATAATACCATGACCCGGATACGCCCAGTCCATATAAAAATAGGTTCTTGCAATATCCCCCCTTATTTCCTGTCGTGGCTCCACTTTCTTGTTTTCGATTTCCATATCACAGTTCCCGAATTCACGTTTTTCTCCGGGGATCATTGCATAGCTGTAATTTGACCTGAGACCGTTTATTTCTCCCACAGTAGGAACCAGGTTATATATATCCGTCCATATACCTGAATTCCAATGACGCCTTTCTTGCACAGTTCCGGCCTTTAAATGGCTTTCCTTTTTTATCCATACAATCCGTATGCCCATCACGCCACTCGACGAACGATTGTCCAAACGCATACGCAGGAATATGCTCCCATTCAACCCGGTTTGCGCGCTTGTTATGCTTTTTAGGGGTGTATTTATCAGATGAAATAATGGTATTCTTTGCCGTATAGGGGCAATCACAATAAAAGGTTCTTCGATGATCCGCGTATATTTGGTTTTGGAGTTTCTTTTTCGCTTGGTTAAATGACTGGTTAAACGTATTGGTTGTTTGATTTGCCAAAGCAATATCGATCAAACATAATCCAATAAAAATAATTTTTAGGGTTCGATTGGGTGCCATAAACCGGTTTGAAGACATTTTTTTTATTAAAAGTTCCGGCCATTTCATGGAAACTTGAAAGGGATAAGTTCCTCCATGTATCGCGAGCTATGCCCCTGTGGAACCATTCAGACCAATCCGATCTCTGATAATCGCAACCAATGTTTCCAGCTCAGATGCATCCAGTTTCAAAAGGAACTCGATATCTGCTTCGGTTTTTAATATCCGTTTGATGATTTCTATCAGCTTCTTTTTGGTCACTTTACGAATCCTTTAAATATTGAATCTTGTGGAATCAAACACCCGCTTCTAAAAAAAAATTTATTCGAATGCTTGATAAATGCTGTTTTTTCTTTCAAAGCTGCTGCAAATTTCATCGACAAAAGCATTGCATACAGTTTTGGCCTGAAGTTCCCATCTTTATGAACCATCCGTTGCTCATATCTGTTTAGAAACCGAGTGGGGGCATCTTTTTCGATAGAACCATCCCTCTCATTAAAATAATTGACCGCTAATACCAGGTTATTGTCAGAGTGTATCTCATCTAACTCTAGAATTTTTAAAACTTCAAACATGCCCTGATCTTTCATTTTATCATATTGCTTTTCAATGTCATAATAAAAAAGCTCTGATTCTATGCGCTCATAATCGCCGTCATCCGCTTCTTCGTCTGGTTCCGGCAACCCATACTCACCGTCCCAAACAGATAAATTTTCTTCCAGAGCACCCGC
>JAHIVH010000010.1 GCA_018816735.1 Pseudomonadota bacterium
CTGCTGTGCAAAATTTTAACGTAGTTTGCACGCGTCCAAATTTAGATTGCATGAGCAGAATGAATTTTTTCTCATGAATTTGCACGAGCAGAAAAAATTACTTTGCACGGGTTAAGCGAAAATTTTGCACGCGTCCTAACAAGTAGGTGGGCAGGGCGAATCTGCTGTAGGCGTTCACGATGATTTCAATCGCTTTTTGCAGGTTTTCTTCTGTGATGTGGTGCTGGTTTATCCATGCAATCTGCTTCCTGTCGAGAACCGGTAAAGATCGAGCCGTTTGCGTCGGACCGAGATTGCAGCCGTAACAAAAGGTAGTGACGGCATAAAGCGCTCGCGGGGTCCTTGATCTTCGCCTGGAGGCCGGACAGCGGGCCGAAGACACGGTCCCAGTTGAGTAGCTTTCGGGTGTCGACAAGGATGTCCAAAATTTCTCGCAAAGGCATCCGGTCTGATATTATTTCTGTAACGGCGGCGTAACGGTCCGGTTGCGGCTTGGCTTTCAGCTTCTTGAGAGTCGGCTCGCCATTTTCCCCAATCGTGAATTCGTTGTTCTCCGGGTATGACCGATCAAGCCCATCTGCCTCGTTTTTCAAGATTCCGCGAATATAATTGACGAAAGCCCCAGTTTCCACCGGGATGCCCGTGGTTTCCCCATAGCGTGCGAGTTTTTCATGAAACTCCGCCCATGAAATCAATTGGCTCCTGAAATCTGAGAATTTATCACTTTCCTTCACACAGAGGTCGGCGCTTTTAAGTTCAAGTACGATTTGCGAAAAAAGACAAACTTCGAACTGCCTACGGTCGATTTCTGTGGGGAATGGGTTTCGCCGTTTTTGACCCGTTACCAGATACCACCATGCATCCGGAACCCAGGAAAGGTTACGCAGCGAAGGTTTATCCCGACTGTTTTCGGGTTCGAGAAGAACCTTGTCTGCTTTTGTGTTTTTGTGTGACAACACAAAAGCGATCGCCTCCTCAATTGATTTATCCGAGCTGGTTGAAACGAACTGCAATTCGGCCAGAATTCTGAAAAAGACGGCACGGTAACTCCTGAATAGCTGCCAGAGAAAGCGGAAGTAATTTTTAGCGCCGTAGATGCTGTGGTTTTTTGCATATTCAACTAAGTCGGGGTTGCCATCGAAGATAGTTTTGATGGCGGCGAGTTGCATTTCCGGAGATTCGGGAGTCGAAACCAAATCGTACACATCTTTGTAGTTGGCGATGATCTCATCGGCTCTTTCGCTGTTTTCTTCGAGGTATTCCGCGAGTGCAATTTTACCGTTGGTGTGGATTTTTCCCATTTTCCTGATCAGAATTTCACACAAGTCGTCCACAGCGCCAGCCAACCTGAATTTAATCAAGGCGGCCGTCAGGGCAAACTGTTTGCGCTTGGATACTGCACGCATACGCGCAGCGTCAAGGCTGCATGCCTCAAGGGCGAGTTGTCTGATCTTGGCGTAAGGAACTTTGCGGAACGGATCTTCGAACTGTCCGATTCCGCGTAACCAAGCCAATCGATCTATGAGCCTTTTGAGTTCTTTTCGCGTCGGTTTTCCCGGATCTTGCCGAAGGTCGTTCCAGAGTGACCTTTTGGTCTCCGGATCGGTTTTAAGGATTCCTTCCACTGCCGACCTAACCTCTTCTTTCGCCCACTCGTAGATTTCGCAGTAGATCTGCCTGTTCGTCACAGTCCTTGCTTTTTTGGCTTCTCGAAGCAGGGTTTCGAACGCGGGCAGTTCGAAACGGTTACGTACCAACTCTTCAATGCCGACATTTATGATGTCAACGAGATCCTGTTTGATCAGTGCCGCCTGGCGCATTGTAACGCCAAGGAAATCCAGGGCCTCCTTGCCGACCGGTTTGACCTCCATCATCCGCCTGATGCGATCGATGTCGTACCATCTATTTCTGGATCGGTCATACTTTTTCAGCGCTCGAATGCTGTAGGCGCATCCAATCGCGTCGGCGATGTGCTTTGCAATATCTTCCGGAACAGAAGTCGTCGCTACGAAATAGCCCAGGCGCTGGAAGCTTTTTAGAAGGACAAAGAAACCCAGCTTCAGCGTCTTGGCTCGGATAAAACTATCGGCAAAAGACAGCTCTTCCTTGGTCGGCGTGTAAAATTCAAATAGATCCTTGGCTCTCGTATTTTTGCGAAAGCATGGATATGCTGTCTCTTGGAGGATCGGCAACGCTATCACCCCGAATTCGATATTATTCCAGCGCGGCTGGTCTTTTTGTCAGATTACGCGAATCGTCTGCTATACCCGTAAAATAAAACGACCGTTTCTTGAAATTAAAAATTATATATGAGAAAATAGATTTATTGTAAACGGAAAATGACTTAAAGTCTTTACCAACAAGGAAAGATACGGACTTGGAAACGATATCAATTCAAAAGTCCTTGCCTTTGCTTTTGGTTTGTCGGCCGAAATCGAACGGAGATTGATTTCTCAACGCACCATGGAAGCGTTGGCCAGAAAGAAAAAGGAGGGTAAGAAGCTCGGAAGACCGAAGGGCAGCCTCACCAAAATCACAAAACTCACCGGCAAGGAAAATGAGATCAAGCTTCTACTTGAAAAGAAGGTATCCGTCAGCGCAATTGCAAGGATTTTCGGGGTGAACAGACTGACTGTTCGTCATTTCATTAAAACAAAAAATGTGCTGTTATTAGTTGATTTAATTGAATAATGTTGTGCTATTTGCAGTACAGCGCACGAATCGTTGCCGTAAGCCTATACGTCCCCACCAAATACGCATGAAAAGAAGTTTTTCATTGATCCAGGTAAACTTTGGCTTAAAATTGAAATAAAGATCCTGAAATTGAATCAAGGTAAGATAATCTTTTTCGTTATAAATATATATTTCTAAAGGCTCTCCTTCTCTCTCCTGTTTTTTCATGTAATAATATGATTTATTGTCTGAATGAATGGGTTGGGTCAATATGGCCGGAAAGGAAGTCTTTTTTACGATTATTTTATTTTCAAAATCAGATTGAATCAATGTATGAAAATTTCTGGTGTCCTTCCATTTGGATGGATCAGAGAAAGGACCATTGCCAAATATAATTGGCAAAATAAAAAATACGAGAAAATATCTCAATTTCATTCTGGTATCATTAAAAGTTTCTTTTGATTATCTTTACCGAATTTGAATACACTTGCAACCAGCCAACTTGATTTTGATCCTTATCGCGAATACGAATCCACCATTCGGTTTCAGGTTCTTTGTTCCCGCTCATATTACCTATGAACACTTCACATATTTCCTGACCCATCCGAACGATGCCAAATCCCTCCGCTCTATACTGAAGATATTCGATCGTATCTCCTTGGTTCAATTTAGTTCTGCCATGTGAGCATGTAAGATTTGTCATATCATTTGGAATCTTTAAAGTAATGGCTCTTGTTGTAATGTATCTGGATTGGTCAAAGGATAACAGAGTTCCTATTTCCCAATTTATCTTTACGGAAGGAGACAAGGCATTTGGTAATGTATGCATGATTAATTCAGGTTTTTCAGTTTGAAATATCGGTATTCCTTCTCCGGGCCATAGATAACTTGTGTAAATGCCATAGACAATATATTTTTGGTTTTCTTCCCACCATTTTTTCCAGTTATTGAAAACTTGATTTCTTTTTTCTGTGTTACCCACTCCACCGTCCTCGTAGAAAGTATATTTATCCCATCCTCTTTCTTTTTGATTTTTGCCATCTAATTTTTCAGCCACGTTGCAAAGTGTATTTGCCGCAAGATGATGAACTGTAGCCCATCCAGTGTCTTCATGCCTCGGTAATCTGGTTGGGTCTAAAAGAGCTGAAATGATATTAGGGGTTAATTCTAAAATCTGATTTTCCATATATAGCAATAAAACCTCTTCTTTATCACTTGGATTACCGTATTTTAATTTTTTTTGTAACATCTCCAAATTCATCAGATTATCATTAGTCCAGAATGATTTATTTGGATCAGAACAGAAGGCAAGGGAATTATAATTGAATACCATAATGCAAATGATAAACATTGAAACATTTAATGGACTATAAATTGACCATACTATAGAAGGTTTGTATCTCATTTATGTAATCTTTTTTATTTGATAAAAAATAATCTATATAGATCATTGATCTTTCCATTAATTCCATGGATAACCAACTCTATAGTAACATCTCTTTCCTCATGGAACATCTCCTCACTATATTTTTTTAGATGGATAAATTGAGAAACTCAATAGTCTCGGCTTCACCTATGAACTCTTCTTTTTTAGCTATTATTATTTGGATAGGCCACCCTATTCTCTTGATCTTTTACTGGTCGTTTATGCTTAATTTCCCCAAGCCATATCCTATCAGGGATTGCTTTGGGGAATGATTTGCACGTTGGTTTCTTTTGGTAATCAACAGTATCTTTCAAGTGGACACAAAATGAACGCTCTTTGCTATATGGGGGATATTTATGTTCTGTATCAATTGTTATACTTTTGTGCGATAGGACGACTGGAAACGGTTTCATATTGTATGGCCCATCTGGTTTAAAGTTCTTCTGATACGCAATTTTTTTTTATTGTATTTTCAAAATATGCTGCTTAAAAAATCAGTGTTATATGATTTTCAAAAATCACCTGAATAGAATTTCTGAGTATACACAAGAAATAAATACATTTCCACCCCTGCTCTCACTTTTTTTATCCACTCTATTTGTGATGGGAATCACGACCTGATATTTTTTGGACATAATGCATGTTATTGGAAATTGAATCGATGGTGAACCATTAGGTTTTTTTATTTGGGGATAAAAATATAACCAGAGGGCATTTCAAAAACGATCCAAATAAAA
>JAHIVH010000011.1 GCA_018816735.1 Pseudomonadota bacterium
ACGGACGGCATCCCTGAGGCAAGGGACAGCTCCGGGAATATGTTTTCCGAAGAGAAACTGGCAGACCTTTTTCAAAAACTGGGAAACCAGCCTGCAAATGATATCCGGAAAGGGATACTGGCCGGACTGACCGGTTATGAGAAGAAAGACGACTTTACCTTTGTGGTCATCAAAAAATATTGAAACAGTTTTAACAAATCTGTTTTGCATTCGCTTTTAAAATGTACTATAGGTGGCCTCGGTCACTCTTTTTCCGTATATTTTTAGCGAATGCATAACATTTGATATCACAATGAACTCTATCTTTAACCGCAAACGATTCACATGGATGATATACTTTCTGGGCTGCTTTCTGTTTGTACCGGTTGCTGCTGCTGAAGTCTATATTATTGTGAATACGACGATTCCTGTCAGCGCTTTATCGAAAAATGAACTCAGGGATATTTATATCGGGAAAAGAACCATATGGAACGGCAATCTGAAAATCGTCCCAGTCATCGCGCCGTCATTAAGCCTGCATGATGAGTTTGTACTGAAATATACAAGAAAATCCAGCTCACAATTTAAAATCTGGTGGCTCAAGCTGGTTTTCTCCGGAGAAGGTGCTTTTCCCAAAACAGCTTCTTCTGAAAAAGAGATGATCGAAAAAGTCTCAGAAAATGAAGGTGCAATCGGATATGTATCTTCAGAGATCAACACAGACCGGGTTAAAACCATTGTTATTTATGATAAAGATGAAATGATAAAAACGTTTGAGAAGTCGAAAGGTACGGACAATGAATAGACTCCAAATCGCCATTTCCTCTTTTTTTATTCTGTTCTCGGCATGTATGGCGTCCTATGGCATGGAACCTGTCAGTATCCATGGTTTTGTGTCTCAAGGATATATTCACTCCACAGGGAACGATGTGATTCCGGACAGTACGAATGGTTCTTTTGAGATGAATGAGCTGGGTATCAATTTCTCCACTCTGGTCAGTCCCAGACTTCGTATGGGTGCACAGTTCTTTGCAAGGGACTATGGGGATTATGGTAATGATCAGGTGAACATTGACTGGGCGTTTGCCGATTATAATTATAAGCCCTGGCTTGGCATCAGGGCGGGACGCATGAAAATTGCAAGCGGGTTATACAACATCTCACGGGATCTTGGCTCGGCAAGGACGTTTATTATGCTTCCGGGAATATATATGGAGAGTTTCCGGGAACTGTTTGTCGGCATAAAAGGTATTGGTGCTCATGGTTATCTGCCCTATGGCTTTTCATACGTCTTGTCCTTTGGCGTTATCGATAATCCGTCCAATTTCAAGGACTCATTTCTTTTTGCAACCCTTCTGCCTTTCACCGTCAAGGGGACGGCTGCCAGAATGACCGGATTATCGCCGGACGATTTTACAAATGTGAGGCCGACATCTGTCACTTGGCGGAATTCAAAGAATATCGGGTTGGTATGGGATACGCCGTTACCTGGATTGCGGCTTTCAGGAACATACTGGGGGGGCAGGGTTGAAGAGGAAATGGTGTTTGAGATGTCGGGAATCCCCGTAAGCCAGGAGGTTATTTTTGAAGAACTTGCCGTCAGAGTGGTTTCAGCTGAATATACGTTTTCAGATACGATACTGAGTGCTGAATACATGACCGCACCTTTTTATGCCAAAGATCAACCCCGGCGAAAACTTGAGGCCTATAGCGCATCTCTTACCCATAGATTCAGCCCTCTGTTTGAGCTGGGTATCTATTATTCCGAGCTTTATCCCCATTATGATGACAAGGATGGCAGTGAAGAAAGAGAAGGTGTTCCACCAAACTATTACTGGTATAAGGATTTTTGTTATACATTCCGATTTGATATCAGCTATAACTGGATATTCAAGCTCGAAGGGCATGTGGTGGATGGCCTGGCCCTGAACCCGCAAACATATTATCTGGATGATTTTGGTGATGTAAAAACGCACTGGGAAATTTATCTGGCGAAACTCTCCTACAATTTTTAGATGAACGTATGGGGTTTCTTTTCGATGGTTATAAAGGCAAACATTGCACATAATGATTCAAGCTTTAAAAATTTTTCAATTCCCCTGACAAACTTAAAAAAACATCCGGGGACAAAGGATTTATAGCTGACGCCTCCGGACAATAAATAGCAGATGGGCATCATTTTTTTGATTTCAAGTATTTCATAGCCTGGGAATTTTTCGTTGAATATATCTCTGTCACGCTCAAACAGGATCCAGGGCAAAGCCCCGTTGGCGCTTGATAGAGGGCCAGCGCATGGAAAATGCCAGTTTACGGCATGCGTATTAAAAGGTTCATGATGAAGCTTATTGTAGATTATTCCAGACCAGGGCGTGTACCATGGTTCAATCATGATTATCCGGCCACCCATTTTAAGACTTTTTTCAGCTAACTTTAAAAAAGACGCAACATCTGGCAAATGATGCAAAACATCTACCATGGCGATGGTTTTCAGCTCATCGTTGCCAAAAGGAATGGCTTTACAGGCATCAATTTTCACGTCGATACCAGAGGCAGAAAAGACATCACTGGTTATCACCTCGGGAATGATCTTTTTAAGGAATCCGCCGCCTGACCCTAACTCTAGTATTTTCCCCGGACCTTCAGGGATTGAAGCGGCAAGGAGTCTATACCATTCTGAATATATTTTTTTTAGAAATCGTTTTGATTGAATAATATCAGATCGTTTGTCAATTATATCAGAGCCATCGATGTCTGTGCGTCTTAATTCAGGTAGTGTTAGGAATTTTTTTAACATTTGGATTTTTAAAAGCTGTTATATAAATTTCAGTTTATGTGCAGCAAAGACAAGCATTCTTAGTAATATTAATCCATGTCGCCATCTATCAATATTGGTCTCACCATAACGTCTCGCATGGTAACGAATTGGCAGATCCGCAATTTTAAGATTGATTTTGGCTGCACCAAAAAGCAAATCAAAATCCCCAAAGGGATCAAAATCACCGAAAAAGCTTCTATTTCTTACTATAATTTCATAGTTTTTCCGGCTAATTACTTTTGTGCCGCATAATGTATCCTTAACCGGTTGTCCCAGAACCCAGCTAAACGCAATGCTGAAAAATTTATTGCCCAATAAATTAAAAAAGCGCATGGCTTCTTGCTGCATGGGATAGACCAACCGGACACCATTGACAAATTCAGCTTTGCCGCTCTGCCACACGTCGTAAAATTTCGGCAAGTCTTCCGGAAGAACAGTCATATCCGCATCAAGAATCATAAAAAGATCTCCGGTTGCCAGAGAGAATCCTTTTCGCACGGCGTCTCCTTTACCTTTTTCGTTCTGTCTTGCGCACTGAATGTTTTTATCAGGATTATCGGCAATGACTTTTTCAATGGTTTGCCAGGTGTTATCCGATGACCCCCCCTCGATAAATAATATTTCCGTACCAAGCCCCATTTCAGGGATACGGTTCACAATGTCCGGGATATTTCCTTCTTCGTTTCTGGCAGGAACAACAACCGATACCTTTGCATGGGGTTTATTCTCTTTGGGTTTAGGTCGAGCGATCATTACAGCAGTAAAATTAAAAAAATTAAAGGGCCATATTTTGCTGAGAAAACGATTGGCAAAAGGACTTAACACAGGGATATAGATTGGGCATAGTATTTCACTGCCACTTTGAAGCACTTCATAATCGGTTAAATACAAAATATCCTTAACATCCATCGTGGAGAACCAGTTTTGTTTCAGGACCGGTGTCGCCCATTTCATTTTTATGGCAAGAGACAAAGGCAGTTCCCACACACGGCTGTAAAAGTTAAAAACAATTTTGGTCTCCGGGACCGTATATTTTTTGATATGATTGAGTGCATGCTGAACATCCCATAAGTCATTCAGCAGATCCGAAAGTATGATATAATCAAAGGTGCCTTCTATCTCAAAATCATGAATATCCGCCTCAATAAACGTCATATGAGGATGCTTTTTGCGGGCATTTTTTATCATTTCAGGGGAAAAATCCACACCCACACCTGAACGTGGTTTAAGTTCCGATAACAAGTCCCCCTCTCCGCAACCTAACTCTAAAACCTTCATATGGGTCGGAACGACAGATTTAAAAAATCTGTCAAGCAGTTTGTGGTATGTCTTTCCCAGATTCAGATGATTCTGCTGCGCTTTTGCAATTCCATCCCAGTTTTGTTTTCGTTCTGATTGGTAATCATGAAAAACATCGATCATTGCAGCAGGCCCCCTTATTTCCAGTTTAAAAATTCGAAGAAGAATCTATTTCGAAGGTGGTATTGTTTCCCAGGTTATTTTTGAATCGTTATTTAAATAACCAATTTTTTTTGCGACAATAATCCATCTTGTCTGTGTATCATAATACTGCTCTTTCTTTGGCCGTGGATAAAAAGTGCCTACCACGATTATTTCGCGTTTATCGAATTGTTTTAACTGATGCGGATAGGTATTGAGAAACACGACCCAGGGATAAACTAAAAAAGTTCTGTCCATAGCCGGTTTGTTGCGAACCATGGGCCAAAAATATATATTGTATTCAATTACTTCGTCATCTTTGCTTAAAAAAAAGGTATTTCTGTAATCAAACTGAAAAGTGGTATAGACCCACCGCCCCTGGTTACGATCATAAGATGGATCCAGCCAGTATCCTAAACTACCAATTGAAGAAGGTATGACATCCATATTGAGTGATTTGGAAATTTCCAATCCATCAATATGAGGCATTTGGCCGGTACGGGCGTCATCAGTATTATAACCCATAACAAACATTGGAGAAGCGATTAGCAAAACCATCATACCCAATGGAATGCTTACACCGTTTAGAATTTCTTTTTTATTCATGGAAATCAACTGATGGGAAGTTGAGGCATCTTCTTTTTGATGCCCGGAAACAATAAAAGAAAATCCAAAAGAAGCAATTACATACAGTAAAATATCACTGGCTATGCAAACACGATCTCCCCCATCTTTCCCAACCAGCGGTAAAGACAGGAGAATTCCCAGGAAGTAAAGCATAATAAACATATTGATAGGCTTATTGGAAGAAGATCGCAGTTGCGTAAGCCCAACGAAAAATATGGCCATCCAAAACCATTTATAATCATAAACGATCAACAAGAGAAAAAGAACGATCACATACCATTTTTTTTTAAATTGTATAAGGCTGTCTGCATCTGCCTTTTTATGGGTGAATACGATAAAACAAATTAGTAAAAACAAATGCCAGTAGTCTTTTTCAAATGCCTTTGGCATTAAAGAGTAAAAATAGTTTTTATAACTTTCTATAGTGGCTTTTACCATACCGGATGGATCTTTAAACAAAATTTCGATCGATCGCTTATATATGATTTGATTAAGTTCTTTTTCGCTCGGGTTTTCATTTTGGTACTTCAGATATATTGGATCGTTAAAAACCGCTTTCCAACCCTTTCCACCGCAAACCTGACCATAGAACGTGTGGGCGAAGTTTGACGCCGTGCCCTCATTGTTATAAATCTTCCAGGCAATGGTGTGAAAGCTAAGTCCAATACCTGTCATCAGAACATAAACAGTAAACATTTGTATTTTTCTTTTCCATAACGCATTATTAAAGAAGGAAAGAAATGGCGTTGTCATTAAAATGAATACGGCCCAGGGTCTTATAGCCTGTGAAAGCCCCAAAAAAAAGAAACCCAAAATTGTTCTGGAAAAGCTGTTTACGGATAGGCCACTCCATATCAAACAAAAACTCAGGATTAAAAGACAAATGCCTAAATTTTCGGTCATCAACAACGATTGTGAATCGATATGCCAAACCGTTAAAAAAGACATAAATGTGATCACCGATAAACGATTGTGAATGTCTTTTGCAATATACCATGACAGTATGAATACCATAAGAAACAAAACAGCTTGGGCCACACTTATTGCTTGATATGCTCCGCCGCAAACAATCAGTAATATCGACAGAAAAAGGGTAAACAAGGGTCTCCGGGCAGGCAGTCCTGATAGTTTTCCTCCTTGAAGGATTGATTCAGCCCCATCTAACCAGCCTTTTGCATCTGACCACGGGATATATCCAATATGATACAATCCAGCAGTTTCTATTGAAATAACGCCAAAATATAACCGATACATAATCACAATACCCAAAAGTATCAGGAGCAATGCCGGACGCTTTTTTTTCATTGTTGATACCTGAGCAGGCATATGTAAAACCTTATTTTAGGATGGTGACCGCATTTACAATGGACTCGTAATTCTTTTCTACCATTACTAAAACCCATACGCAAATTTAATCTTGTTTAACCCTTGGTCTAATTTTACAGATTTGAACGTGCCAAATAACAATTGGATTTCTCTTGGCTCCCCATTGATATAAACTTTCCAGCCCCTTTCCCAGTTATCTATAAAACTGAAATAGGCTTTATTTTTCATATTGACTTCCCAGATGAGTTCGTCTCCCGAATAGGAGATCATGCGGCCGACAGTTTGGTATCGAACCGCATCTTTTAAAAAGGCAAGAATGGTTGGATGGTTAATCTCATCTGAAATGAATGCTCTTCTGCCACCATTGATACCGAGCAGTATATCCCGGTATGTCGTTTCACTCTCGGTATTTTTCAGAAAAGTGTTGTACCGGTTAAAATACCAGTTGGGAAGGCTGTTTACCCGATATTGGGGGGTCAGGGAGATCGTACCCAGATTTTGAAATATCCGGGGATATTGGAAAGAAGAAGAATAGAGATGATTTGTATCGATATAGACAGGCTGTTTTTGTGCGTTGCCCTCATACGTCCAGATTTTTGTACCGACACGATATATTTCCTGATACGCTATAAATACGAGTATGGTAACGATGGCAGAAAGAAATCGTTTTGATATAGGTTTAAAAAGCTGCACTTTGATAATAATGGCCGATAAAATGAAGAATGATATCATGCCCGAAAAAATAAATTGGCTATCGTAAGCATGCAGCGCTTTGAAATAATTTATCCAGTAAGTGTCAAATCGTTTGTATTGGTACAGATAAATCTGAATGGCTATAATAATCAAATAAAGTGTGGTGGCAGTCGTTAAAGGAGAAAATAGGTGTCTTTTTTTTGATTCTTTTGGGTATTCGTTTGAAATAAATGATTCAAATGACACATAGGAAATGGAAAGCCACCAGGAAATGATGGGTATCAGAATAATATTGAAACGGCCCCAGACACGAAGGCTTGAAAAGCCAGGCAAGTGATTCCATAGAAAAATAAACAAATATGAATTTTTCCCATAGGTAATATAACTGATGATACAAAACCAGATCAGAAAAAAAAGAGTGGCTTTCAGGGGCATTTGCGAAGGCTCGATACTACGGGCTGACTGTGGCCAAAAAGAACAATTTTTGATGTGGAATGTCCCAAATACCAATATCATAAGTACTGCTGTAACACTGAAAAAATACCATCCTTCGGTCTGGCAGGATGGCGGGAAAATTAAAGCACCGACCGTATCTTCGAAATTGAAATCATGTGCGGTGGAATACGCGAAATCCTGTCCTGTCCTGTCTGTTGTCTGATCCATCAGTTTTTTGATTGAAAGTAGATATGGCCCGCATATGGCAAGCGTAACCAATCCTGCAAGAAGGAGTGCTAAAAAAGGTCGCTTCCATCGAATATTTAGGTTACCGAACAAAATAGTCCTGAGCGGCTTAATCAGAAACGCCATAAAATATGGAATAAAGAGAAACAGTGAATAATAAATAAAATAAGGGTAGCCGGCCGTGCATAAGGATATCAGGGAAAATACCAATAAAATACTGTACAGGACGGTTTCTTTTCGCGATTTTTCCATCATAATCCCGGTGGCGGCAAATAAAATCCACGGATACCATGCTGCCGCATGAATTGCATTTGGGAAACGCATGATTTCGGTTATTTTAAAACTAACCGACATGATAAGAGCGCTGAAAAGGGCGGCCCGAACACTTCCGGTAAGCTGACGGAGCCACATAAAAAGTCCCAGGGCAAATATGGAAATGCCAAGAACAGTAAACGCCTGATGGTCGATGGGGTTGTATCTGCCAAAGACCTTGTACCAGATGAGGAGAATGGAATTTAAAGGATAAAACATCTGTGCAAAGGGATTCGAGTAGAAGGGGAATCCACATCCTTCGGATGGGGACCAAAGCGGGATGTGGCCGTCTGCGAGATTGGCAAGCAGGTAGACTTTGTATGTGTAGTAAAGATAGCCGAAATCATTCCCTATCGCAGTATACTGGCCGTTAATGGGAAATACATAGCGGAAAAGATAGATGAACGGCCAGAAAAAAATGAAAAAGGGTAGAGCGATATGCCGGGAAATTTTTGTAAGACGCGATCCTTTGGTGATTTGATTTTCTGCCATGTTATGATGTTTTTCGAAGTTTTTCTTGTTCCTCATATGCATCGTCAAGGAGGTGGTTTAATGTCGGCAGCGGCTTTGCCACAATGGCGATCTGATAGCTGAACAAGCTTTTTGATAAACCGATAAGCAACCGGTTTATGAAAAGCAGGAAATGGGATAGCGGACTGTCATTTAATGCAAGCGGAAAGGGGGCGGGAATGCCCTTTTTTTGCAGCACTTTGTATCCATGCATTTCCAGTGTTTTTTCTAAAGTTGAAAACGTGAAGAGCCGGGTGTGGTCCATATCCAGTATCCCCCGTTTTCCATAATTAAAGGCGTTAAATAGCAGACCGATTCTTAAGGGGAGAAAGGCAACGTTTCCTGTAGTAATGATACATAGAGGGGCATCTTTTGAAAAGCGTTCCCGAAGGATGTGGAGAAGTCTTTCAGGAGACTTTAGGTGTTCAATAATATCGAGAGCTAGAATAAAGTCGATTTTGCCGAAGTCGTCCTCAAAATGGTATGTTTCGACATTTGTCTCAATCGCTTTCCATGAATTTTTTATCATTCCTGGCTGTGCCTGCAGATCAATGGATACGGTTTTTACACGTTTGTGGTTCAGTTTTTTTGCCATGAATCCAGGTCCACAGCCAATATCGATAACCTTGCTATGGTCTTTCACCTGATCAAGAGCAAATTGCTGTGAACTTGAATACCCAAATTTTTCTCTGTATCTGTAATTGGTCTCCGGCTCGTAGTCGAATTTTGGGTGATAATAAATGCCGAACCGGATGATCCGCGATAAAATGCATGATTTTACGGTGTTTACGGCATATCGGGTCCCATTTTTCAATGTTATTTCATTACCAAATACGGTCGGAATTGGAATTTCCATAATCTTTTTTTTGTTAGCCGTCAGTTGGATAATAATATCAGTATCAAAATCATACTCATTTGAGTTGTGTTTAAATGGCAGGGTTTTTAATACATGTACATTGTAGGCACGCTGGCTGCTATGAAATTCTGACAAGCATGTGCCGATAATTTTATTGTTTATGGCCGTTAATATTCGGTTTCCCATATATTTATGAAAGGGAATTTTACCTTGTATGCTTTTAGCGGTAAGCGTCATTCTCGAACCGAAAACAGCATCAACCTTTTTGTCCACGATCGGCATGATCATACGATGGAGGCATTCCGGATCATGTCGGCCGTCTCCATCCATGACAACAATGACATCAAATTTTTTTTTTACAGCATAGTAATAGCCAAGCTTTTGATTGTTCCCATAACCCTGTTTTTGGGGATTTGATAAAATGGTCAGATGCCATTCCGGATGCTTTTGGGCATATGCTTCAGCGATATGAAATGTTTTATCCTTTGACTGATTGTCGATGATTAAAGCTTCTGTATGGTAATGTTTATTGCGCCATATAAGGGGAGGGATTTTTTCAAGTACAGATTCTATCGACGATTCTGCTTTATAACAAACAATAAATAATAGTACTTTTATTTTATTCATAATAGGATGTACGATTAATATGTCCTTCATTTTATTTGTTTTTCCATATCATGGCCCGTTGAATTTTAGAAGTTATTTTCTTTTAGGCTGCTATAATAAATAACGCTTACAAATAGTTAAGCTTACCAAAGACCCCACATGCGATAATCATTTGGCATTCAAATTGCTTAATACTGCATGGATAATATTTTATTAAGGCGCAACCAGGAGATTATATGGAGCCTATTTTAAAAGCTGAATCAAGGAGTGGGGGACGATTGCCCCCCTCTGTCAGCGGCTCTGAAAAAAATGTGTTCTTAGAAAAATTAAAGCTTGCAAAAGCAGATGCATTGTTGCGCGATACATCGGAATATGACAAATGGACCAATTTGTGTCAAAGGGATGACACGCTTGCTGTCAAGTTGGCTGTTATTATTTTAAATCGCTATGAATTATTGGAACAGTCAAAAAAAGGCCAGGATGTTGACTGGGGTCTTTTTGATAATCTCACCAGAGAGCTTGGCAAGAATAATATCAACCTGCCTGAAAGTTCGGAAATTTTATCAGTAAACGCCGGTTCAGCGCAAAATAGTAATACCGAGAAACCTGAGGCACCATTTAACACGCCGGCCATTTCACCTGATGTTCCTGAAAACACTGTAATGACAACCAGTGAAACACGCACAGAAAATATCAGTGATACGGAAAATAAAAAACCGGTATTCTCTGATGATAACTTTGTGCTGGTGAATGTCGAATATAAACGATACCTTTTGGGTGAGAACCTGACAGGGTACACAGATGGAAATAAACTGTATCTTTCCCTGGATGAAATCGTAAGAGCACTTGATTTCAGCATATACAGTGATGCGGCAAACGGCATCGCAAACGGATGGTTTATTTCCCAGGACAGAACATTTGCCCTTGATTTGGGCAAAAAGGAAGTTTTAACAGATGGCAAGAAGATGGACATTCCCCCCCAGGGTGTTGACGTCCAGAATGATGGTATTTTTGTTGATTCGGATCTGCTTTCCAAATGGTTCCCTGTGGATTTTAAGTTTGATTTTTCAAAACAATCCGTTGGGGTTAATCCAAGAGAAAAGCTGCCGTTTGAATTGCGGCTTGAACGGGAACAAAGCTGGAAAAACATCAACCGTCCATCAGACAGCGAGACGATTTATCCCAGAAAATATACGGATTACAAGCTTGTTGGACAGCAGTTCGTCGATATTGGTTCTTCAAGTGCCTATAAGCTTAATTCTGAAAGCAGCGACAAATCAGACTCGAGGTTTTATATTCACTCCAGGGGCGATCTGGGAAAAATGAGTTCAGAGCTCTACCTGGCTTATGATGAGCTGGACCAATTTGATAACTCGACATTTACATTTGAACGAAAAGATCCGGATAAAAACCTGTTGGGACCGCTAAACGCCACTTCAATTTCAGCCGGGGACATCAACCCTGCCGGGCTCTCGTTTGTAGATGGCAATGAAAAGGAACGAGGACTTCGGATAAACAATAAAGCCCTTTACCGGTCGAAGGATTTTGATACCACCTTTTTCGAGGGAACGTTATCGCCGGAGTGGGATATTGAGCTATACAGGAATAACAGCCTGATCAATACCACTAGAGTCGGTTCCAACGGCAAATACCGTTTTGACGGCATTCCCATCTATTACGGAATAAATGACTTTAAACTTGTATTTTATGGGCCCCAGGGACAAAAGCGGACCGAAACAAAACGAATAGACGTTGGGGGCGACCTGTTAAAAAAAGGGGCGGGTGAGTATGATATATCGTTCACACAAAAGGATTCCCATCTCTATGAATCAGAAAATATGAACCAAACTCGGGATAAAGGGTCTGACAAACTTAATTTGACATATGATTATGGGTTAAACAGTCATGTAACACTGGGGGCAGGTCTTTCAAAACAGGAGGTGAGTGAAGAGGAGCATAACTTCTTAAATCTGAGCGCACGCGGAAACTACAAAAGAATTTATCTGAAAGGAGATTATTTAAATGACGATAAAAGCGGGGATGCTTTTTCTCTTGGCGCACAAACAAGGGTCGGTGATATTAATTTAAATATGAGCCAAAATTTTTATAATGATTTTTTAAATAGCGAATATTCTCAAACCAATTTGATGGCCGCAACAAATTTAACCGGATTTTCCATATTACCAAATCTCTATACCTATTTGTCCTACCAAAATACCTCAGGTGATACTTATAACGATGAAAGACTTGGGGGAAATATCGCCGCAAACAACAGCTATTTCCATATCAACAATTATCTGGAATGGCGAAAAACAACAGATTCAACAGGTGCCTCTGATGACTCGGAGATAGTGGATGGAAACCTTCAGACAAGTGTTCATGGCAAAAAAACGCAATTGGGCGGGCGACTGGACTACGAAGTTTCACCTGACCCGGATATTATAAGTGCTCAAATATCAACTTCGTATAATATCACTGACAGATTGAGTTCTATCCTGAGTTATTCAAGAAATTTCAAGGGTGATACTTCCTATGATGCGTCGGCCGGTCTGAATTATAATTTCAATAATGGTAAATTCATTCTTTCTCCTAAAATGTCCTATAATAAGGAAGGTGAGCTGATTGCTTGGCTGACATTTGCAACATCCATTGGCGTGGATCCGTTCACGGATAAACTGAAAGTGTCTTCAACGGCCATGGATGATTATGGAAAAGCAATGATAAAGGTATTTAATGATAAAAATAACAATGGTGTATTTGATCAGGAGGACGAGTGGATCGAAGGCACAAAAGTAAAATCAATACAATCCCATGGACAAGCTAAAACAGATGAAACCGGGAAGGCTTATTTCCCGCTGCTCAGACAGTATCGGCCAACGGATATTGTTGTGGACAGAACATCCCTTGAAGATCCCTTCTGGGAACCCAGAGAAGCAGGGTTCTCGATTATTCCAAGACCCGGATCGATTCAACAGTTTGAAATACCGGTCATCAGTACCGGTGAAATTGACGGCACTATTTATACGGAATTAAAGGATGGTACGGAAAAGCCTTACTCAAACGCAAATGTTCAGCTGCTTGATGAAGACGGTAATGTTGTCAGGGATACAAAATCCGAATATGACGGCTTTTATCTTTTTACAAAAGTTCCCCCTGGAAACTATACGGTTCGTATCGACCCTGAAGAACTCCAAAAAAGGGGTATGGAAGCGCCGACTCTTGCTGAAATGGAAATTGTTCCGGACGGTAATATATTGAGCGGAAATGACATCCGTCTCATGGCGCTGGCAAAAGAGAGCGTGCCTGAGGGCGAAAAACTGGCCTTTTTTGAAGAAGATGATTTTGATCTGGCTGCTCTGGACAAAGCGGTTGATTCCGTACTCACTGGAGATAAGGCGGCTATTGCACTTCCTGCAAAACAACCACCTGAAATAACAGAAGATAAACAGATTCCTTTAGCTCCTGGAAAAGCAGAAATGGATTTGGCTTCTTTGGAAAAAACAGTCGATGCCGTGCTCGCGGGTGATCAGAAAGCCATAGATCAACTGGAAAAACAACCACCAGAAGGAAGAGAAGTCAAACACATTCCTGTTATGGCGGAGAAAACAAAAGAATTGCCTTCTCTTCCCATTGGGGGCAAGGAAAAGAAGGGCGTTGCTGCTTTTGATGATTTAGTGGCAAAGATGCTCAAAGATGATCAGGAATCCCACCCAATTATACCTGAAATAGAATCAGAAAAAGCATTTTATCCACGAAAAGCAGAGCGCCCTGCTAAGGGTTTACCAGAGAAAAAAGAGCGGGTTGGCCCGGCAGATGATCTGGTGGCCAAGATGCTTATGGCCGATCTGGCATCTCCGCCAGTTATACCTGACATAGGCGTAGAGAAAACCCAGGACGCGGAATATGCATTGCATGCAGGAAAGGGGGCCGCCCCTGTCGGGGGTTTGCCGGATAGAAAAGAAGAAATTGGCCCGGATATTTATGAAAAAGCTCTTGCAAAGGCGGCTCCGGGAAGTCAAGAAAAAACCAAACCACTATCTGAAAAACCAGCAACCAGGCTGGAAATTTATAAAAATGGTGAATGGCTGTATCCTGAAAGAAAGAAAGCGGATTTTCTTCCCAAAGAAAAATTCGGACTTCATTTGTCTTCTTACAGAACCGCTGAAAAAGCCATTGAAGGAATTAAGTATCTGAGGGATAAATATAAGGGGATTCTGGACCATTCTGATTTTACAGTGAAAAAGGTACATGTTTCAGACGAAAAAGGGATCTGGTACCGGGTTTTTGCCGGTTCTTTTGACGATGAAAATAAAGCGAAAAAACTGCACAGGCAAATCCTTATGGCAAAACCCTATTGCCGGGTTCTTCCAATTGGCAAGCCGATGGATAGCATATCCGGTTCGATGACAGGTGTTCATTTAACCTCTTTTAGAACAACGAGAAAGGCAGAAATGAGTATCGAGGAACTGAAAGCCCAATACCCCTCAATTTTAAAGGATGCTGAGTTTTCAATTGTGAGTGTTGATCTCGGTCCTGAGATGGGGAAATGGAAACGGGTCATTGCCGGGCGTTTTTCAAATGCTGAAGAAGCCAAGGCACTGGCAAAAAGAATCAAGATGAAATCACCATACGGTAAAGTGATGCAGATTGAAGAAGACACTGATTTGGGCGTGCATCTGGCCTCATGTAAGACAGCAGAAATGGCAGCTGTTGAATTAAAGCGTCTTCAGGGAAAATACCGTTCAATACTAAATGATGATGATTTTTCTATTCGGCGTGTCTACCTGGGCAAGGAAAAAGGCGTGTGGTACCGTATATTTGCCGGTAGGTTTAAAGACCAGCAAGCGGCCACATCCATCAAGGCATCTTTAAACCACAGCAATCAATATGCCCGGATATTGAAACTGTCGAGAAAATAATGCACCAATGTTTTTTAAACAGCAACGTGGCATTTATATTCTAAGATGTTTTTTTTCATTTATTTTTCGATCGACCTCATTTTTTGGAAAAGCCAGCTTGATTCTTGTTTTAGCCGTTCATTATCAGGGAATAACGCCAGGCCTTTTTTGTAGATAGTTAATGCGTCATCATTTTCTCCTTTAGCGACAAGCACCATGCCCAGATTTAAATACACCATCGGCAGCTCCGGTGCTTTTGCAAGTAATGCCCGAAGATATGTTTCCGATTGGTCATAGGCTTTTTGTTGGGCAAAAAGGTAGCCCAGTTTCATATAATCATCCAGCACGTTGGGGTTAAGGTTTATCACTGTTTTATATTGAATAATCGCCTGGTCTGCCATCTTCATTTGAAAGAAGCGATCCCCGATTTTTTGCTGCAAATCAATATCGTCTGGCTTTAACCGTGCCGCCTTCAGATACATGTCTTTTGCTTTTTCCGGTTGGTTAAAATTCAGGTAGGCATCGCCAATGGCCAGGTCCACTGACGTCGGGTTATAGTCAGCTTCCATTTGTCGACATAAAACCGCAAGCACAGGGTGATTCAAACGCCCGAAATGGTCTGCCAGCATTACCATGAGTTCTTTTTTTTGCTCTATTTTTTGTTGCTTTTCCGGGGATAGTTCACCAATGATTTTTTTGATATTTTCCGTCCATTGAATGGCATCGGAAAGACGCCCAAAAAGTAACATATATCGTAATGTGTTATTGATAAAGGCACCAAAATGTTCCAGGTGAAACACCGGAAGGGAAGTGATATCATTTATTGTTCCCAGATAATTGGGTAAGATTCCATACGTTGATTCAATGGCGGTCAACGAACCTTTTTGAAGAAGAATCATGCTGATATCAAAAGCAGAAAGCGTCCAGTTATGACTCAAATAGGCATGATAATAGGCCTCGTCTCTGGAGATGTCCAGCAGGGCCTTATCTATACTAAACAGATCGATGTAATGAAAAGAATAATTTTCTTTATAGTCTTTATAAAATTCACTGGTGTAGGTGATGGACCTTGAATCAATAAATACCTTTTTTTTGTTATACCATTTCCAGATAAGATAACCACCTATACTATAACTGTTAAACATATTTTCATTGGGATATTTTTCCAAAACGAAATCGGGAATCGCATCCCGGAAAATAATGTTCCTGCCGATTCCGGGCGTGCGGGTGGATATCCCACTAAATTTAAAGAATTTTTTTTCCTTATAATAGTAATGGGCCGTCAATCCAAGCTGGATACAAATGATAAGCGGAAGTAACCAGAAGAGAATGCGCCCGGTTTTGACATACATCTGTCCTTTATTTTTAGACATCCATATGGTCCTTCTATCCATGTTTTCCTTTATTTTTTTTGATAGGACCGGCAGGTGTGACGTCATCAAGGGAAATGCCACAAGAAAAGGAAATGCCATGGTTCGGCAGTATCCGAGCCCTAAAAAAAGACTTGCAAGCGATGGTAATACATAAGATGCCTTTAGCCCTTTGGGGTCATACCGCAATGCAAATACCAAATACAATAGATAAAAAAAAGTAAAAATAAACAGTGCCTTGGCCGGAAGCACACCGTATATGTCAAACGGCGACTTGTACTCCAAAACAGTTTCAGCATCGCCGCCTTTTAAAAAAGGCCTAAAAAACATTTTGGCAGATGCTTTCAGGTGAATGAGTTTGGTATGAAACGTATTTTCTATTTGGTCCGATTCCGTTGTTGTATTGTTTTTCGGGTCACTTTGTTGAATCGGCTCAGGCGGCAAGTTCTCCTCTATCAATGCACTGCGTATATTTGATATAATCTGAAAGGGACTAACAGGCCAGTTGGTACTGACAATTTTCCATGAAAAACCAAGAACCACGACCAGTGTCAGAAGAAATCGAATATTACGGGCGTCTCTTTTGAAGAACTGGTCTATTATTTCTCCCATGGCAAAGAAGAAGAGGAACCCTAATCCGACAAGGGCATATCCATGCATAGGTGTCCATAATAGTAACAGGAAAGGGTATAGTAAAAGGCTTTTGCTGTTCTTTTTTTCAACTGCCATACGCCATAACCATATCATTAGGGGAATAAATACCATGGCGAAAATGGAATTTCGTAATAAATGCTGCTGATAAGTACCCATGACGATGCAAACAGCACCCAATAATGTCCATGTATTGTATCGGTGTTCGGAAAATTTTACAAACATCCACACCGGGAAACAGACAAGGATAATTCGAAAGAGTTGCAGCCCCCATTCGCCACCTGAAAAACGGAATATCACGTATAGCACCAGGTCGCCCAACCATGTATTGGCATTAGATGTTGAGGACGCATTTACCGGTGAGAATGTAAACGTCCCTGGCGCCGGATAGGTACCGTTTTCAAAAAAATAACGGCCGCAGGCCAGATGCCACCAAAGATCTGAAGCCTCTATTTGGGTTAGCAATAGATATGCTGAAAACAGGAAAAACAAACAGACAAAAAGTGCCGGTGGCATTTCTTTCAAAAATTTGTGAAACATTGGGGACGCTTTTTTTCTTTTGTGTGGATTGACGCAGTAAATTGCCGATATTTGAACAGTTATATTGCCCCATAATATATAACCATTTTTTTTGCAAGGGAGAATAAAATAAAAAATCTTTGATTTTTCGTTAAAATATGATACTTTGATAGAGTTTTTTAAAAAAAGGCAGTATAAATTTTTCGGTCAACCTAAAAAGAATATCTATTGGAGAGATTCCCCCTCAACTGTGTGACTGGTTTTTATGTTAATGGATTTTTTCAAGTCTTGAAATAAATTACTAAAGTTTAAGATGCGAAGAGTCGATTACATAAGTGTAAAGGGCAGGTTAGCGTCTTTATTTCAACGGGACACCCCCAAGTCATTAACCAACAGACCAAACAACAAGGAGGAAGCAGACCAAACAGTAGATTCCCGGTGTGAGTAAATTTAATTAGAAAACTATCAAAACATAGCACCCCTCAATTATTATCAAAATCTAATTAAGGAGAACAAAATGAATTATCTTGACAAAAGAATCATCACCTTATTTGCCATTTTTACCATTTTTACAGCTTCAGCCGTTCAGGCAGCCACAGTGACTGTTCCTGTAACCGCAGCTGTCGCAGCAGCAACCCTTACATTGACATCCACAGCCAGTCTCGATTTTGGAACGGTCATTAAAGGTGCCACGACCAATACAAACGTAAACATCAACGCATCAGCAGGTCCTGTGGCAACACCACTTTTTTCAGGGTCAGGTTCCCAAACCGGTGGAAACAGCGGTGCCATTAATGTTGTCGGCAATATTGCCGGAAACGTGAGTATCGCATTTGCAGTTGCTGGGAGTGAGGGTACTGCTAACGTTCTTGAAATTTTTGGTGGCACTACAGACGTCCCTCTTGCATCCACTACAGTTGGAACTAACTCAACAACTTCACCGTTGGCCATAACGGTTCTTGGTCCAAATACGATAAACGTCGGTGGGGTTATATCTGTCGCGAATACTGTTGAGGTTGGTAGTTATACCGGAACCATTACAGCGACCGTATTATATCAATAATTCTATCATCATTTGTTCCTCGGTGATCAAACGAACCATAACCATGCACAAGGTTTGATCGCCGGGAATGAACGGTGAGTCAAGATTCAATCAATGTGCAACGTGAGATATCTCCTTCTCTTCTTACCGGTTTTACTTCTCGTCACGTATACGGAGTCGGCTTTCCCGGTGACCGCCAACACGGAACAAGGCCTTAGTTTCGGAACCATCATTGCAAACCCTTCAGGGGACGAAATTGAAATTGATGCAAGATATGGCCCGGCAACCCCGGTTCTGATATCAGATGGATATTCACACATAGGTGACAACGGATATAGCGGGATCATCCGGGTCCGGTCAGATGCCCCCGGCCAGACTATAACGCTCCTTTATCCGGATTCTGTGACGCTAGAAGCAGCAGGTGGCGTCGATACCATGCCCCTTTATTTTATCAATGCCAGATCCGAACTTACAGCAACCAGCACGTTGGCCGATGAAGATTTTTACTTTGACATCGGTGGTCGTCTTCATATAAAAAGTGGTCAGCTGGGCCTGTCATATATAGGAATCATGACCGTTACTATTAATGTTACTAATCCATGAAGGAAACGCGCAAAAGATGAAGCTGAAAATCAATCTGAATTGTTTGTCGATGGGTGTTCTTTTTTTATTTGGCGTTGGGATTTTAGGGATATTTCCTTCCCCTGCAATGGCATCTCCAAAGCGAGGATTGATAATGACACCGCCTCGGGTGATCTTTGAAGGAAAAGACAGATCAGTGACCGTCAAAATGGTCAATCCCGAAGACAGGGAATATACGTTTGATATAAGTATTGTTTCCACCCGGATGTTGGAAAATGGCAAAACTGAGGAAGTTTCAGACCCCAATGAAGAAGAGCGTTTTGCCCAGAACATGATCCGGTTTTCACCGCGGCGTGCCACCATTCCGCCTAATGGATGGCAGACGGTGAGGCTCATGGTGAGAAAACCCAAGGACCTGCCGGACGGTGAGTATAGAAGTCAGCTTAAGGTCACCCCTGTCATCCAGCCAGATGCCAAAAATTCGAATCAAGATAACAATCAACAAGGCATTGGTATCACTATTGATATTGTATTCGGTGTGTCTATTCCGATTATTGTAAGACAGGGGAATGCGGCCGATATCCGAATCACCCCCCATGCCCCCAAACTAATCACAAAGGACAATGAATATTTTTTGGAGACAGAGCTCGAAAGAACAGGCCTGTTTTCAGTCTTTGTGGATGTCGAAGCATTTCTGATTCCTGCCTCTGGTGACCAACCCATCAAACTGGGTGAAAATAAGGGCCTTGCCATTTACACGCAAAACAAAAACCGGATGGTTCCATTGCCCATCAAAAATAGAGACCTTCTGACCAATGGAAAAATAGAGATCAAGATTTTTGACAGAGAAAAACAAAATACGCCTTTGATAAGCTCAAAAATTTTTGAACTCGATTAGATATGAAATGTTTCGATTCAGATATAGACGCTGGCTGTAAAATGCGAACGTATTTAATATACAATAGGCCACTGATGCTTTGGTTTCTTTTTAATCTTTCAGAAATTTGAAGATGAAAGGAATCACGATGAGAATAAGAACATCGCTGATGGGACCGTTTATCACAAATATCACCATCGAAAAAATCAGGCTGATGGTTGTCAGGTTGTCCAGGACAAGGGTATTCATGGTTTTCGGGTAAATCAGAAAAAACAGGATTTCAAGCACGCACACGAGAATCATTCCCCAGACTGCCCATTTTTTTTTGTTGAAAATGCCGATACTCACACAGAAGAACGGAATCGTCATGATGAGATAGCGAATGCCCATCGTTTTCAGAATCCCGTCCGGGCCGATCGGGTCCGTGAAAATCCATATGCAGGATTTAAGAATGCCCAGCCAGCCGATTGCCCAAATCTGAATGGAAAAATGAGGATTCAGCCTGTCTTCAGGAAAAAAAGTGATACTGGTTGTGTTATTCTCGTTCATTTCAAACCCTTTCGATTCTGAATATGTTAAAGTTGTCCGGTTTCAAAAAAAATCACGCTATTTGTTTCCCTTATAATAGGACATGGCTTCAGGAATCAGTTTTTTGATGTCCCGGATTCGTGTTGTATCCGACGGGTGCGTACTCAATAGTTCAGGTGGTTTTTTTCCACTGCCCTGCTGAGCCATTCTCTGCCAGAATGAAATGGCTGCATGGGGATCGTATCCGGCAATGGCCATAAAAATCAGTCCCAGATGATCTGCCTCACTCTCATGCAGCCTGCTGTAAGGCAGCATGAGGCCAAACTGGGTGCCCAGGCCAAAAGCCGCCATCCAGAGCATCCGGGTGGTTTCGGGCTTTTCTTCAATGGCTTTTGAAAATGCAATGCCGCCCATCTGGGCCATCAGCCCCTGACTCATTCTTTCACTGCCGTGCCTGGCAATGGCATGGGCAATTTCATGGCCCATGACAACCGCAAGCCCTGCCTCGTTTTCAGCCACAGGCAAAAGACCGGTGTATACGACAACTTTTCCGCCTGGCATGCACCAGGCATTGATTTCTTCACTTTCAACCAGATTGAATTCCCATGAGTAGTTGTCCAGCTGATGGGACATGCCCTGTTGGTTGAAATAGGCCTCAACCCCTTTCTGGATATTTTTTCCGACCCGTTTGACCATCTGTGCATCTTTTGTATTTTCTATTTTTTTATTGGTTTTTAAAAATTCGTCATATTGCTGGAAGCTCATGGAAAGCATGGTTGAGTCCGGAATGATGTTGAGCTGATGCCGGCCTGTCAGGGGCACAGTGGCACACGCCATCAGCATAAAGAAGAAAAGGAATACATAGAAATATCGAAAACATTTTTTCCGTTTCATCGTGCCTCGCATGGTCCTTTGAAATTTACGATGCGACTATAATACAAAAACGGTCAAGAATCGATACCAAAAAGTATTTTTATTGGACATTTGAAAGGAGACCCTATATAACCAGCCTGATTTTGAATACAAAAATGATTGATACATGGAAATCGCACACCTTAAATTGTATAAATGTATTTGGGCACGTCTTCGGTAAAAATGCCATAAGAAAAATAAAAAGAATCCGCTGATATGGATACAGTCAAGGAGGATTTATGATACGCACCTCTGATAGAAGATCAATGTTATCTTATGTTGTATTTGCAGTGCTGTTATCAATTTTTTCATCTGAAAACGCACTGGCTTTAAACGGTAATGATGATATTTTATCTGTCAAGAAGACGTCTCAGGCGTTCACGCGCATTGCAAAAACGGTCATGCCCACAGTCGTATTTGTTAAGGTCGAATATACCATTAAAGTAAGAAGAGACGGGGTGCCAAACCCGTATAATAATCCCTTTGACCTTTATGGGGAGGAATTTCTTGAACGGTTTTTTGGATTGCGGCCGCCCCACAGCATGCCTAAGGGTGATCAAAAGCAAATCGGGCAGGGGTCTGGTTTTATTATCTCAAAAGACGGGTATATTCTTACCAATCATCATGTGGTGGGTGAAGCAGATAAAATTACAGTGGTATTGCAGGGCGGTAAGGAATATGATGCCAAGCCGATCGGGACTGATCCGAAATCAGATGTTGCGATCATAAAAATAGAAGATGCAAAAGATCTTCCCGTACTGCCTCTGGGTGATTCAGATGCCCTTGAAGTAGGCGAATGGGTGATGGCTATCGGAAACCCTTTTGGCCTGTCCCATACCATGACAGTGGGAATCGTGAGCGCCAAAGGCAGGAATGCGGTGGGCATTACAGATTATGAAGATTTTATACAGACAGATGCCGCCATCAATCCCGGTAACTCGGGAGGGCCTCTCATTAACATCGATGGTGAAGCGATTGGCATCAACTCTGCCATTTTCTCGAGAAGCGGCGGATATATGGGTATCGGGTTTGCCATTCCCATTAACATGGTCAAGATTATTAAGGATCAATTAATCGATAAGGGGGAGGTCACACGCGGATACCTCGGTGTCGTCATTCAGGATCTGGATGCCGATCTGATCAAATCCTTTGGTCTTGCAATGGAAACACAAGGTGTTTTGATTGCTGACATATCGGAAGACTCTCCGGCTGCAAAAGCAGGCCTCAAAAGAGGGGATGTGGTGCTTCGCTTTGATAGCCATGATGTGGTCGATGTGAGACAATTCAGGAATCTGGTCGGGCTGACACCCCCGGGCAAAAAAGTGGACCTGATCCTCATTCGGAACGGCAAGAAGCAGGACTTCAAACTGAAAATGGGCTCCTTGAATGAAGAAGAGAGCAAGCTGGCCTCAGAGTCTGATATCCTCAACAAGTTGGGTATTAATGTGCAGGAGCTGACGCCGGATATCGCCCGGCAGTTCGGTTATGATAAACTGGAAGGGGCGCTTATTACAGAAGTGGAGTCTGAAAGTCCTGCCCAGGCCGCAGGTATCCGTCCGGGTATGCTGATTCTTGAAGTGAATCGAAATTCGGTAAAAAATACGAATGAACTGGTAAAAGAACTCGAGAATTCAAGAAAAACCGGAAAAGCGCTTTTTCTTTTAAGGGACAACAAATATTCCAGATATGTCATGCTGCACATTGAATAGGTTGGAGGGTTCATTGAGTTCATTGGGTTGTTGGTTAAAGGGTTAAATCCTTTAACCCTTACCCCTCAACTTTTACCTTTTTAAATAACCCAAGCAGCCCGTTAAACCCAAGCAACCCTTAAGTGTTGCAAGTATCCATTTTAAAAGCTTTCATGAGTACGCTGTGGCCGACCATGGAAACGCCGTGGGTGAGTGCATCGAAAATATCCCTGTCTTTCCATCCCATATCATGAAGCCCTGCTATATCTCTTTCTTCGACGGAATCCGGATTTTTAATTGCTTTTAACACAAAAAGAAGCATGGCCTTGTCCTTGTCTTCCAGCATGGTCTGTGAAGGATCACGGGTCAGATTTTCCACATCAGCATCTTGAAGCCCTTGCATTTTCAGAAAATTTTTATTCAGGTCCGTGCAATAGGCATAGTTGTGCATGACAGCAACCATATACCGGATATGGGATAAAAGAGGGAAGCCGAGCGTGGGATGCCCCATAAAATATGTCAGTGAGCCTGCCTGGATTTTCATCAGCTCCGGACTGACGCTTAAAAGTTCAAACGGTTTGGGAATCATGCCCACTTTTTCCATAAATCCGTCATAAATTGTCTTAACCTCGCCGTCTGCATTTTCCTTTGAAATCGTTTGAAGTAATGCCATTTTTTTTCTCCTTTTTAACGGTTTAAAAATAATATGAAACAGAACGTGTTTCCTGTGGTGTGAGCAAATAATCGACCGGTCGTCTATGCTACACCTAAAAAAAAATCAGGATTTAAGCAATTTCTCGAAAACCATTTTTTCAAATATCTGGAGAGGTTGAGTGCTCTTCATTACTTTCATTTGAAGGATTGCCCCCTCCCAGCTGCTGAAAATGAAGTCCGCTGTTTCTGCAATATCTATGTTTTTTGGCAACTCGGATTTGTCTTTGGCTTGCTCAAGAAATGCTGCAAATAACTGGCGAAGACCCAGAATGGATGCCTTGAGTTTTTCCCTGAAGTTTTCCGAAAGATCTCCCATTTCCTGAGACAGGTTTCCTATGGGACAGCCGCCTGCAAAGCGGTTGTTGGCAAACTGCATTGAAAATGCATTGAACATTTGCCTCATGCGTTTAACAGGCGTGCCTTCTTTGCCATTTAGGTATTCCAAGAATGTGGGTAGAAATAATTCGCCATAATAATCAATGAGTTGAATTCCCAAATCTTCCTTGCTTGTGAAATGAAAATAAAAAGAACCTTTGGGAACGCCTGCATTGTTAAGAATTTCCTGAATGCCGGTATGGTTAAACCCCTTATGGTAAATGAGTGTTGCTGCCGCGATTAATATTTTTTCCTTGGTTCCTGATTTTGTATTCATGAAAACGACTGTAATAGACCGGTCGTCTATTGTCAAGCAACATTATTAAAATAATGGCATCCGGAATGATTTATGGTAAATAATACGGTCATTGAGAAAGAGGTCGATCAGGTTTGATACGCTTCTACGGTTTTACACATGCAGGCATCACCTCAGAGCCGTTTTGGCTGATATGCGTGAAAACAGTTCCGACACCGTTTGTGACATCCGCTTGAGATACCATAGCACCCAGACTTCAGGCCCTACAGGAACGATACCTTTATTTTTCTTTACACCCTTAATCACGGCTTTTGCCACGCGATCCGGTGACCATCCGTATTTTTTGTAAAAATCGACCATCATATCCTGGGTGGTTTTGGCCCCTTCAAGAAGTGTTGATTTGCCGTCCTGAACGATATTCGTGTTGATTACCCCCGGACAGATGGCGGTGACACCAATATTATGTCTCCTTAATTCGGCTCTCAATACTTCTGAATATCCCACAACCGCAAATTTTGAGGCGGTATATGCGCCCAGCGGCACGATGGGGATCAATCCTGCGCCGCTTGCGGTGTTTACAATATGCCCTGATTTTTGTTTGATCATCTGTGGAAGGAAGCTGTTGATGCCATAGACGACGCTTAACAGATTCACGGACAGGACCTTTTCAAAATCAGAAACGGGGAAGAGCTCGGATGGGCCACCCCAGCCTATACCTGCATTGTTGTGCAGAATATCCACACGGCCAAAGGTATCAAGAACCAGGGAAGACAAGGCTGAGATCTGCTTGATGTCGGAAACGTCCGTCACTTTGGATATCACCTCAGCACCCATGTTTTTGATTTCTTTTTGAACCGTTTCCAGCCGATCTTCGTGAATATCCGAAATGACAAGCCTTGCGCCTTCTTTTGCAAATAAAATGGCGGATGCACGACCGATCCCTGAGCCTGCGCCCGTGATCACCGTTACTTTTCCCTTTAAATCCTTGATCCCCGGCATATTTCCTCCCGATTTTCCCTGTACACTAACAGAATATGCAGTTAATTTATTTTCAGGTAAAAATACTTCCTGAAATCCTGGAAGCGGCTGTTCTGCTAAACGGCTGTGGTTTATAAATAGTTAATGTCTGGAATAAATTCCACTTTTGGACTAAAATTGAGCGGGTGTCAAGGACTATTCCGGATATCTCCGGGAGCTTGGTGCGCATAGGTGTACTGAGTTCTCAGGACCGGACAGCATCATTTTCCTGAAGCAGGGATAAGGAATAAAAAGCAGGCTGTTTGTAATCCATTTCTGATAGTTGATGTGGATCTTCTCCATGGCCAGAATTGGCAGGAAGTACTGAGCCGCACCTGCGAAGTAAATAATCATCATCAGTTGCTCATACTTCCGCAGCCTGACCTTTTCGTCTGTGCTGAACCCTCTCAGGTGTTTTTCATGCCCCAGAGTGAGTTGCAAAAAATACATCACCTTTGAGATATGATTTTCATAAAATTATTCCACCTGTTTCTGCATGGCTGAAGGATAGGATGAAGTAATATACCAGCCCTCTGGATAATCAGTAAAAAAACCTTGCAATAATATGGTTTTTCAGATCAAGTAAAACAATCTCACAAAAAATCAAGTTTCAAAGATTTACAGATTCAATTTCCATACGCAGGTATCAGAATAAGTGCATGTCGTCTGGCGTGTTGGCTGATGAAGATGTTTCGTACAAAACATGGCGTTCGGGCATAAGCGGACCGGGATTCTTTTTATTATTTTCTGAATTGAAGCGACAATGTCTCAGAAAAAAAACAGATCAAGGGGGGAAACGAATATGTATGATGTGATTGTGGTCGGTGGCGGGTTTGGCGGTGCTGCTGCCGCGCAGAAATGTGCACACGCAGGTTTGAAAACGGTAATTTTTGAACGGGGAGAGCATGTGGGGGACAAGATTATTTCCGGGTTGACAATTCCTTTTCACGGGTTTTTGTTCGGGCCGGGTTTTATAAGGGATGGCAATCCTCCCATAGAACGGCCGGTGGACGGCATCATTAATTATATCATTACAGATATTGAAAAAGGGGATATCCATATAGAAGAAACCCTTAAGGTTCCCAAGCCTTTTTCTCCGGTTTTTGCCGTGGGGTATAATGCATACTGCAAGGATTTCTGCCAGTGGGAAATGGACGAGGCGGTAAAGGCGGGTGCGGAATTAAGAACATCTTCAACCATTGTGGCTCTTGTTAAGGAAAATGGCCAGGTCGTGGGCGTACAAACCGAAACCGGTGAAACCGTTCTGTCCAAAATCGTTATCAATGCAGAAGGTTCTCATGGACTTCTGGCCATAGGAGCTGGTATCCGGGAAAAATATCCGCCAGATACGATTTCTCTTGCCGACGTATATGTCTACGACATGGAGAAAAAAGATATTGACCGGATTTTCGGGTTTTCACTCCGGTTCTGTTGGGGCTGGGATGAACAACAGATTGCCCCTCCGTTGGGTCATGGAAATGGCCTGATGGTCTGGCCATACAGGGACAGCCTTCACCTGATGCAGGATCAGTGCTTGAGAAAGGATGACGGGCCGGTATACAATGTCGTGGCAAATTTAAAAAAATACCATGAAAACATCACAGCCAAACTGCCTTGGTGGCGAGACGAAATCAAACCTCATATAAAACTGAAAGCCCGGATGTGGGACGGGTTTGAAATATTTGTGGGCCTTAATGAGCGACTTCGGAATATGCCGAATTACGCACCAGGTATTTTATTGATAGGTGATGCAGCAGGTCTTGAAAACACGGAATTGTGTGATGGCGTTCCAACGGCCTGGTTTTCAGCGGATATTGCCGCAGATGTGGCCATAGAATCCGTGAAAAGGAACGATGCATCTGCCGCTTTTTTAAAACAATATGACGATCGTGTAAAAGCCCATCCGATCATTCAATGGGCGATCACATCGACCAATAGATACAATCTGAGATATGCCCAGAAAGATCATGATGAAGAAAAACTGAAACAGTGTATCCATGATGGATGGGGACTGGGTTTTGTAAAATACGGCAGCACGGCGTTAATGAAAATCATGCTTTTGTTTATAAAAGAAGATCCGTTAATCATTGGCCGATGGGTACGCATGTACCTAAGATATTTTTATAACTGGCACTATGCTCATTTTGGGGGCAGGGAATCAAATGGTTGTGACAAGACTGTTTCTGAAATCAAGAAAAATGGAAACGGGCTCAAGTCTTTTCTGAAAATCATGGATTTATATCTGTACCTTTGTGGTCCTGCACTTAAATTGTCTGCCCGGTTACTTCTTCCCTTATCCGGGTCTGCAAACTCCCTTATGCGAGCTGTGTTCCCTGTAATTGAACCGGTTTACCTTAAATTGGTGAAGCATTTTGAACCGAAATTCGAGCCTTTAAGTAAACGTTTTGTTGAGGCTATTGTACATTCCGATCCGTCTTTATTTCGATAATAAAAGAAAAGTGAGGTGCATATTGAATAAAACATATCCAGATATTCCCGGTGTTGAATGGATACAAGGCACCGGTGAATTTATTAAAATTGATACAGACAAGTGCACCGGCTGCACCAATTGCATTAAAGTGTGTCTGGGAAATTGTTATGGGTATATTGATAAAAAAGCGCATATCAAAACCCTGGATACCTGTATGGAATGCGGAGCCTGCTGGTATGTGTGTGATGCCCAGGCCATACAATTTTCATGGCCAAAGGGAGGGACCGGATTTAAAACAAAGTATGGATGATCCCCTGATTGTAAAAGTTTTGTATTCCTCAAAAATAATCTTTACTTTTTGGCTGTTTTCCATCATCAATACCGCGCTGTTTGACGACCATAAATTGTTAGGATTTAGAGGAATAATTATTTTGAATTATACATTATTTGATACACCTGTCATTAAGACACTCATGCGGTGGATGTCAGTTCTTATACTGAAAATGGCTGGCTGGAAATTGGAAGGAAACGTACCGGATGTTCCCAAATTTGTTGTTATTGCCGCACCTCATACATCCAATTGGGATCTTCCTTTTACCCTGTTTGTCGCACTTGCATTAAAGGTGAATCTATACTGGATGGGAAAAGAAGAGATTTTCAAAGCCCCTTTTGGCGGATTTTTCAAGTGGCTTGGCGGTATTCCTATAGACCGGTCCAAATCAAATAATATCGTGGAGGAATCGATTGAACAGTTCAGAAAAAATGAACGATTGGTTTTGACCGTGCCGCCGTCCGGCACCCGAAAAAAGGTGTTGTACTGGAAAACGGGGTTTTACCATATTGCAAACGGTGCAGGGGTCCCCATTGTATTGGGATTTTTAGATTATAAAAGAAAGGCCGGCGGTGTTTTGTCTGTGTTTTACCCCACAGGAGATATCGATGCAGATATGGAAAAGATTATAGAATACTATAGGGATGTTTCTGGAAAATTTCCTGAAAAGTCAATGGTTTACAAACCAAAATCCACGGAATCAGAAGTGTGATAGCCGTTTGGGGATACAATTCAATTCATTTTAGTCTGGTGTGACGAATTGGCAGGGCAGCAGGAAACTCCTTTTACGAATTCCTCGGATATATTTTCAAGCATGGCAATGAGCTTTTCATAGTGGGAGCCCTGCCAGTAAATTTGGCCACATGAGCTGCATATTCTGAAATCCGAATAGTAGCGTTTTGTTTTTGGTTCAAGTCTGTGAAAGATAACTTCCTTTTCCACATTCAGGATATAACTGTTACAGAGCAGGCACCTTGAAAATGTTTTAAATGGCCCTTTCAGACCAAAAAAATCAACGATTTCCTTTAGCTGCTGCTCAGGGTGAATCGCTTTTACAAATCTTCCAAAAATAATTTTTTTGCGTTTTAACAAGCCCATGTCCTTTGTCAGTACAATTCTTTGCTGCTGATGGGCTGCTTCCGCGATTTCTTCATCGCTTGCATCCGGAATATAAGCTGTATCAAGACCGATCAGCCTTAAAAGCTGAGAGAGTTTCCCCACATTAACATCAACAATAAAGCGGAACTCTTTCAAAGGCTGTTTCCGTAATAATGACGGTTTAAAAACATTGAAGGGCGCATCTACATGACGTATGTGAATGGATCTTGACTCACTTGGACGATAGCAGAAGTCAATTTCCCTGTTGTCTGCAAATATGTGGCCGATTTCCGTATGAGGAACCCCCAAAGATTCGATTATATCTTTGATGGTGGCCTTTCTTTGCAAGTTGTAGGAGAGAATCGGTTTCTGATGTTTTCGTTTCAGGAATGAAAGAAGCGGTGATGAAAAATGAAGGTGGACATGATTCATGACATTTACCAGTAGCTGCCGATGATAGAAAAAAATTCCCGATGGTTAAAGGTGTCGCTTTTTGTTGGCCAATTTAATCCGGTTTCAGAACATAAGAAGAACAGAAGGTGCGGGGCTGGTGGCACAATGAGATAGGCGCTCCTGATAATCAAGATTAAGGCCCTTATTAAAAGGGCAAGTCCTGACGCCTGGGACGAATGACCTCGAACCCGAAACTTGGACAGGTGCTCTGCCAGCCCCGCAACTTAAACCCAATAATATTTGATTGGGTTTGTCAATGGATTATCCAAAGAAATCATTTTCGTATATGAATATTTTTATTCAATGAAATGTAAAAAGGGTGTTGACATCAACAGGTATATGTGAAAAACTGTCGACAATCGACATTTGCTCAAATTGACAAAGATATTCTAACCTCACACGATAGTATTACCGATTGTTATGGGGGAATTTTATCAAGTTCCATATAAATTATTTACAGGAGGCAGCTAATCCATGAACTCATTTAAGGTAGCTCCCGGAGGGCGAAAATATACTGGTAAAAGCGAAGAACTGCTGTCGCTTTTAATTGCCGATATTTTGAAAACACGGGAAACAAAACAGGTGTTGGGCGTGCTCATACCAGAAATCATAAGAAACTGGGCCGGAGAGAGCCGTTTTAAACAAAAAATCACCAAGCCGGTTGAAGGGTTTGTCAAGAGAAAGCTTACCCAGCATTCTAATGGTGCCGGGGAAATTACACTACCCTCGCTGTTTGAGGATCCCCGGTTGGCAGATATGCTAAGACAGTTCCTTCCCGAAATCGTACATGGGCTGGTGAATGCCACAGGTGCTGTAATCAAGAACGCCGAAGCACTTCCATATGAAGAAAGGAAAGCTTTTTATTCCGATATGATAGCAGGCATCAATCAAAGCAGCTTTGGCGAGTTGTTGACGCTTGCTTTAAAAACTGCAAATGAAATTCATCAGGAAAACCCCCAGTATTTTACTGAAAAACTTGAATCAGGGGCTGTCAAACTGATTGAAGGCATTGATGTGGGAGAACTCAGGGATTTTTTCGACAATTCCAAAGACGATATCGATGCTTTCGTGAAAATGATTCTTGGCATATTCTGGCAATACCCGTCAAAACTTGTTCTTCTTCTGACATTTATCACAGATATTGTGAACATTCTCTCAATGTCTTTTTCTGAATTTTTAAGTGTACTGAACCGGATCAGTCCGGATTTGCTTACCGATGTTGTTTTTTCAATTTTCCGAGGAATAAATGGACGTTCTATCGGGAAACTGGTAAATGAAGGCGCTGAAATCATAAGAAAATTTCATACAGGTAACGCATTGATCGGTGAACCCGGAACAACCCAGTTGCCCATAGATTTGGGAAAGTTCATGGAAGATATTTTAAGTGTCATTGATAATACTGCCCTGTGGAAAGCAAAACTTGCCCTGGCAGAAGAAAAGGAAATTGTGTTCGATGTCCTTCGAAAGGTATTGAAAGAAGATCCGGACCGGTTTGAAAAAAGACTTACCAGCTATTCATTAAAGAAAAATTCCCAAATTCGTGAACTGAATAACAAATTTTCAGCCATTGAAAATCTGCCCGAGGAAAATGTGGCAGATGCGATCGAAAAAACAGCCATGAATATGGAAACAGAAGAAGCAGCGGAAGTAGTGAATCTTTTCATGCTTCTCATAAACCGCATCCGGTCGCTGAAGCCTGGAATTGCTTCAGGACTGGTTTCACGGTTTGTCAATTCTCTGGATCTTTTTGAGCTTCGGGACGGATTAAATGGGATAGGAGAAGACCTTTCAGATGATCTCATGCCGCTTGGAAGAGCTATAATTCCAAAGCTGGTTACAGGGATCTGTAAAACGCTTGAACCGATGGATGATGAATACGAGGAAGACGCAGCAGAGGCCAGACAATTGCTTCGATCATTACTTGCCAGAGAGGAGATAATACCATGATGGATTTGTTTTATGATGCGGCCACACGTATTCAAAGCCGGCCGATAATGGAATGGAAAGAGAAAGGAAAAAAGGTTGTGGGCTATACCTGCTCCTATGTTCCTTCAGAAGTATTTCATGCCATGGATATTCTTCCCGTTCGCATTCGGGGTATTGAAACGGAAAGCATGGAAATAGGCGATGCTTACTTTGGTCCGTATATCTGCACATTTCCGAAATGTATTCTTCAGCTTGCAGGGCAGGGGAAGTATACTTTTATGGATGGTGCAATAATAACACCGGGATGTGACTCCATGCGGCGGCTGGATGAGTGCTGGCGAAAAGCCGGAGAAACCCATGAAGGTATTGTCCCTTCATTTTTTTATTATTTTGATGTGCCCCATAAAACAGCACCCCATGGTATGAAATGGTTTACAGAGGAGATTAATCATCTGATATCCGCTCTGGAAAAACAGTTTGACGTCAAACTGAGTGAAGACAAATTAAGAGAATCCATCCATGAATACAATAAAGGCAGAATGCTGTTAAAAGAACTTGAAGATCTAAGATCCGGAAAAGATATCGTGATCTCGGGTAAAGACGCCTTTGCCGTTACCATGGCCGGCACGGTGATGCCTCGAAATGAGTTTACGTCTCAGCTTGGAAAATTGATAGAAGATCTCAAGAAGAAAAAGCCATCTGAAAATGATTCCAGGAAGCGCATTCTTGTCATCGGGAGCATCAGTGATGATATCAATCTGATTCAGTTGATTGAAAAAGAGAACGAGGCTGTGGTTGTTGCGGAGAATCTCTGTTTTGGTGTCCGCTATGAAGGGAACGAAATCGATGAAACCGGAGATCCTGTTCTGGCGCTTGCAAATGGGTATCTGGGCGAATCCACCTGTCCCAGGATGTATGGGAAATACAAAGAAAGACTTGCTGCCTTAAAGGAAATTATCAAGCGGGCAAACGTGGATGGTGTGGTGATGCAGAATATCAGGTTCTGCGATCTGCATGGTTCGGAAAACGGCCTTTTCGAACGTGATCTTGAGAAAGAAGGCATCCCCTGCCTGAGGGTAGAACGGGAATACGGACCTCTGGTTGAAACCGGACGGCTCAAAATGAGGCTGGATGCGTTTTTGGAAAGATTTTCAAGTTAAAATAAGTTTGATATAAAACCCCATTACGGAGGGATTATGAGACCCGAAATAAAAGAATACAATTTCGACTGGATGCTGGGAAGTATTCTCCACGCAGCAGCAAAAACAGCAGATGGCTCTCACAAGGAGTATGAACGATTGCTGGACTATACCCCTTATTTCAAAGGAATTCTGGCGCCGATCATGGATGAGGGAAAACCCGGTATTACCTTCCTTAAGCTTTTCAGTGAATATGTCAATGATATCGTTCATTCCCGCGATCAGGGGAAAAAACTGGCCATGACCACATTCTGTTTTTCTCCTGCCATCTTTCATGCGTTAAATGTTGTCCCGACCACGCTTGAGCTCCTGACGGCCCTGGGAGGTCTGATGTGGAAACGGGGGACCTTTGACTACCTGGATTACAGTGTTGAACTGGGACTCACAGAAACCGCATGTTCCGCCCAAAGAGGGGCCTTGGGCGCTTATCTTGGCGGACTGGCCACAGAGGTTGATTTCATTGTGTGCGATACACCTGGGGTGTGTGATACAAACGCCAATTCGTTTGCATTTGCAGCCAGTTATCTGGATAAACCCTATTATCAGTTGAACTATCCCCAGAAACTTGCAGACGATCGGACCGGAAAGTACCACATAGATGATTACAAGGAAATGATTAAATTTCTGGAGACCCACACCGGAAGAAAACTGGATCTGGACCGCCTGGGAGAAGTGCTGGAAGAAATAAAAAAGCAGGACAAGCTTGTTGCCGATCTTGAAGATATGCATCAGCTGAAACCCACCCCTATTCCTGTGATCTACAATTTGTTTATTTATGCCGGGCGGTTCATGTATGCAGGACTTCCCCTTTATACAAAGCTTCTTATAGAAATGGTGGAAGCAGCCAAGGCGAAAGCCCAGAAAGGGGAGTCCGGGCTTCGGTCCGGGAAGGAAAAACTCCGGGCATTCATGTGTTATATCGATCATTATACGTTGAATACAAAATTTTGGGAATGGCTTGATGATCACGGGATTGCTCATATGGGAGGTATCCTTTCCAGGACGTTTGCCGATGGGGACTGCTACCTGGAAGGGCTTGAAGGGTCGTCTTATAAAATAGATACATCCTCCATGGATAGCATGCTGGACAGCATAGCCCAGATGAATGCAAGGCTGCCCATGGTGAGGTCCATTCGCGGACAGTACGATAAACCCAATATGTGGCTTGATGAGACCCTTTCGCTGGTCAAAACGTTTAAAGTGGACTGTGTCCTTTACAATGGTACGCCAGGGTGCAGAAATACATGGGGTATGGTAAAGCCTTTTGCCATGGAACTTGAAAAAAACGGATATCCAACGCATATCATGAATGCCGATGCATTTGATGACCGCGTAGAATCATGGGAAGCCACAAAGGAAAGGCTGGATGAATTTTTCAAAGTAAGGGGGTTGATATGATACGGGTTGCAGGTTGCGATGTTGGGTCTTTGACCTCAAAAGCTGTTATCATGGAAAAAAATAGAATCGTTGGATTCAGCATCGTAAAGTCAAAGGCAAAGCCTCAGGATTCGGCTGATGAGGCCATGCAGGCTGCGCTATCTCAGGCGGATTGCGGATTGGAAGATATAAAATATTGCGTGGGTACAGGTTATGGCAGAGACCAGATTTCTTTTGTCGATGAAGCCAGGTCGGAAATTGCCTGTCACGGAATGGGCGCAAAATGGCTTGTTCCTTCAGTCAGGACAATCATCGATATTGGCGGTCAGGACTGCAAGGCGATCCGCATTGATAAAAACGGCAAGGTTGAAAAATTTATTACCAACGATAAGTGCGCTTCCGGTACGGGACGGTTTCTTGAAGTGATGGCCAAAGTTCTTAATATCGGTGTGGATGAGCTTGGCGAGTTGACCGATAAAGCTCAAACACCTATCACGTTTGCTTCCATGTGCACGGTCTGGGCACAGGCAGATGTGATCAAATATATCAATTCCGGGTATTCCATAGAAGATATTGGCGCAGGTATCAATGCGGCTATGGCAAAACGGGTGGCCATGCTTGCAAATGCCGTCAAGGCAGAAAAGGATGTGTGCATGACAGGCGGTGTGGCAAAAAATAAAGGCGTTGTTTCCACACTTGAAAAAGTGATTGGTGTTAAAATCAAACGGGTCAGAAAAGCAGATCCTCAAATTGCCGGCGCAATTGGTGCGGCACTTTTTTCACAGGCAAGATTAAATGGAGGAGGGGACAAATGATCTTTGCAGGATGTGATGTGGGTTCACTGACCGCAAAAGCGGTCATTATGAAAGACAATGAAATTATTTCAAGTGCGGTCGTCAGAGCAGGTATAAAACCGGAAGAATCGGCTCTGGCCGTGTTTCAGATGGCACTGGGTCAGGCCGGACTTCATATGGATGATATTACGTTTTCAGTAGGAACCGGGTACGGCAAGGAAAGAATACCTTTTGTCAAACGGTCTGAGTCTGAAATTTCCTGCCACGCAAGAGGCGCATTCTGGCTGATGCCTTCTGTTCGCATGATTATAGATATCGGCGGGCAGGATGCCAAAGCCATAAAAGTGGATGACAGCGGGAAGGTTATCCGGTATGTATATAACGATAAATGTGCATCCGGCACAGGACGTTTTCTTGAAATTATGGCAGATGCACTTGAGGTGAAACTCGAAGACATGGGATCATTTAGTGAAACATCTGAAGAGAAGATAACCATTTCCAACCAGTGTGTTATTTTTGCGGAAACGGAAGTTGTATCTTTGATCAATGACGGAAAAAGTTCATGTGATATTATAAATGGCCTGCACCATGCCATGGCCAATCGCGTGGCGTCCCTTGCAAAGAGTATAGGGGTTTCGGAGGACGTTGTGATGACAGGCGGTGTTGCGAAAAACAGCGGTGTTTTCAAAGCACTTTCAGAAGGTTTAAGTGTTCCTGTTAAACCGTTGAATGGCATTGACCCACAGCTAAACGGAGCGCTTGGTGCGGCATTACTGGCTGCTGACAGCATATAGCTGGATGTTTCCCTCAGGTATAAAAAATATAAGCAGGTGATCGATAGGAAACCTGAGTATGCGATACTCAGGTTTTCATCTTGTCACGATAAAAACGGTTGCGGAGTTAAGGGTTGATGGCGCGTGAGAAAAAAGATCATACAACAATCATAGCTGTATGCGGTAAGGGTGGCGTAGGTAAAACCTCTATAAGTGCCATGATCACAAAAATTGTTTCAGAGGATCCGTCACTGAAAATTCTCTCGATTGATGCCGATCCGGCCACAGGACTTGCCACATCCCTGGGATTTAACGCCGAGAGAACCGTGGATGACATCCGTAATGATTTGATTCAAAGGGTGGAGCAGGGACTTTCCGGCGATAAACAGGAAATAGTGACCCAACTCGATTATGAAGTGTTTGAAGCCATCAGGGAAAAAGGAAACATTGCCTTTCTGGCTATCGGAAGACCGGAAAAAGACGGATGCTATTGCCAGGTCAATCATATTCTAAAGGATATCATTGCATCGATTGCGTCGCATTTCGATTTTGTGATTATCGATGGTGAGGCAGGCATTGAACAGGTCAACAGACGTGTGATGGAAAAAGTGACCCATCTTGTCCTTGTGTCAGATGCCTCTAAAAAGGGATTGAATGTGGTGGCATCCATCAAGGATGTCTCCGATCAGGCCATTCAATATGAACAGGCCGGGCTTGTCTTGAACCGTATCAGAGATAAAAAGGAGCAGGAAGCTTTGAACATCCCTCCTTCACTCAAGCTTGTCGGATGGCTTCCCGAAGACGAGGTGATCCGAAAGTTTGATATAGAGGGAAAAAGTATCCTTGACATGCCGGGCAGCATCGCTCAGTCTGCGTTGAAAAATGCCCTGAGGGTCATGGGGCTTTCTGTCTGACCCAAGCGGTTATTGGAAAAATGGCTTTCCTTTTATGATAATCGTTGATATAACATCTTCATAATGTTGATAATTTTTTTATTGCTTCCACCCGATCGGGTTTTACCTTAAAAGAAAGAGACCATACCATGGATGCTGCCATCGTAAATTCATGTGTTGAATCGATTGTAACCATCCTTGAAACCTATTCTGTCGGAGATATTAAAGCGATAAAACCGTATTTGAAAAAAGGCGCTGCCATTCGGGGAGATATCGCCGGTATTATGAAACTGGGTGGCGAGTTCAATGGCAGCGTTGCTGTGACATTTACGGCAGAGTGCATTTTAGGAATCGTTTCCAATATGTTCGGTGAAGAAATGACCGAGATGAACGATGAAATAAAGGATGCCGTGGGTGAAATGGTGAACATGATGGCCGGGCAGGTCAATACCAAGATGACTGAAATGCAGAAAAAACTCAAGGCCAGTTTTGATACTGTTTATTTAGGCAAGGATCATCCGGTCAGTCATATTGAGGGGCGTCCGGTGATTGCCATGCCGTATAAGTCAACTGCGGGACGGTTTGGTCTTGAGGTCTGCTTCGAAAAGTAAAAGAATTTCACTTTAAACCGATTGCGGCATACTTGCCTGTTCGGGTGACGTTCCGATAATATGGGTCACCACCTTGTTACGCCCGGTCTTTTTTGCTTCGTAGAGTGCTGAATCGGCCAATTTTAAAATATTATCCGGTGTGGACATCCTGGTATTGGGTTCCGCAACACCCTGGCTGACTGTAATTTGAATTTTAATGCCTTCGTAGTCAAATGCCATGCCTTCAATTTTTTTCCGGATATGTTCTGCCAGTGTCTGGGCAGATTGGATTGAGGTTTCCGGAAGCAGGCAGCAGAATTCTTCACCGCCATACCTTGCAATGATATCCGCACCTCTGATCCTGGAAATAATGGTTGATGCAAATGATTTCAGAATATAATCGCCTGCAAGATGGCCAAAATTATCATTCACTTTTTTAAAAAAATCAATATCCTGCATGACCAGACTGAAGTTTGTATTGTAGCGCTTGTATCTCTCAAATTCTTCCCTCAACCGGGTTTCAAAGAATTTCCGGTTATATACGCCTGTCAGTCCATCTCTTGAATTCATTTCAACAAGCTTGTTTTCATAAGCCGCCACTTCAGTCACGTCCTGAACCATAATATAAAGGTAGGAAATGGCATTGTTTTCGTCTCGAAGCGGCCCCAGAGTGCAGTTCTGCTGCATGAATTTGAATTTGCAGTTCAGTGTATTAACCGGTTTAAATGGGAAACAGTATTGATGAAGTTTTTGTGAAAAAAATGAAAAATTACCAAAAGCAAAAACCGATTTACAGCTTCTCAGGAACCATTTATTGTTCAGTGCCGGATAATGATCGAATAGGGCATTGCCGATAATTTTTTTCCCGGAAATGCCGCTGTGAATTTCCATCCATCGGTTCCACTGATATACCTTCATATCTTTATCGAGAATTACAATACCTACGTTGACCATTTCGAAAATCTGGTGAAAAATCATTCGTAGGACTCCATAAAGGCATTCAGTGCTTTCCTTAACCAGCCGATGCACTCGCTGTTTGTGATGATTAGTAGAAATCCGTTGATATTTTTCTTTTCAAACTCAAAAACAGTTTTCATGATGATGGCAGACTGGTTAAGATCGAAAGATTCAATCAGGGTGGTTTTGCTTTCACCTGTCTGGGTAATGGCCTGTGGGGGTGAATATGTGACAAAGGTATCCAAAAGGTCAGCGACCTTTCCAACGCATGCGCCAATCAGAATGTTGCCTATTTCCACAAGCATTTCCTGCTCGAGAATGGCAAGAGGCCTTTCAAAGGTTTCCTGTTCGTTGTGGTCCAGAACGCTAATAAGATCTTTGCCTGTGCGATCCGGAAACACGAGAAGACCGGAACCATTAAAATCGCCCCAGAATTTCTGCTCGACGATACTTGATTCACCTTTGAGCTTGATTGTTTCATCCAGATATTTGGGCAGGTCTCCCACTCCAATAACATGGATATCCGGTACATTGAGCACAACATAGATATCGATAATATTGGCCAGATCTGCTGTGGCGTTCCCAAATGCAATATTCATTATTTCTTGCAGAATATCTTTTTCTTCTTCAGAAAAAATGTTTTCATGGCTAGTATTCATCAGTGGCTCTCGCAATTCCTTTTAATTTATTATCTGCTTTTTGAATAATATCTTTAATAGACTGGACTTTTGCAGGTTTTTTTATAACGGTATAAGCGCCGTATTCCATGACGGTTGAAATGGATTTAGGCTGAATATCAGCAGTTAGAATAATGACTATTGCGTCTTTGTCCAAAATTTTTATTTGTTTGAGTGCATCATAACCGTCAAGCACAGGCATGGTCAGGTCGAGGAAAACAATATCAGGTGAAAATTCCTTAAATTTATCAACACCTTCTTGGCCATCTATCGCTTCAACGATTTCGTATTGGTCTTGATCCAGAATACACTTCTTCAGCATTTTGCGGGCAACAGGCGAATCATCCACGATTAAGATTTTTTTAATCATTCTTTATCCCTATATTATTCCTGCCTTTGGCAAAAAAGTTGCATATGCCAATCGCTTTTTTAATACAAAATATTTTAATTTTAATATAGTAAAGGTTAATTAAGATTTTATATTATATTTTCAAAAGGCCCTTTTGTTGAATACCTGAAATGTAATTTTGCTATGTTGGGTTATATATAGCAGGTAATTTACTATTTATAGAGCATCATTTACCAAATTTTCGGCTCTGCCGTATCTCTCCAGTACAAATGTCGATAGCCGTTTTCGTATTCAATCCTGTTTATAAAAATGGGTCAATTGCTTAAATATTCTATTTGTATGGGAAAAAAACTCGACTGTCAAGAGTGCAGGCATAAGATGCCAGACTATTTTATGCCTGAACGGTTAATATATTTCAAATTCATCATCTTTTTCATCCTTCAGGTTCAGGTTAAATCCGCTGCGTTCACTTTTTTTTTCCATTTCGATTGCAGGCTTGGCGTTTTTCGATTTAGAAACCGGCCTGGATGAATAAGAGCCAATGCTGGTGTTCTTTTTCAATGATATATTCTTGGATAGTTCTGTTTTGAACTCGGGAAGTTGTAAAATTATTTTTTCTTCAACCTGGAAAATTGAAATAATTTCCTTCAGGTATTCTGCCTGGCCGGATAACTCTTCACTGGTTTCGGCCATTTCTTCGGTTGATGAAGCATTTTGTTGAATAATATCGTCAAGTTGGTTAATAGCGCCAGATACCTGCTGGATGCCATTTGCCTGTTCTGAGCTGGCGGCACTGATTTCCTGGATTAATTCCGATGTCTTTTTGATATTGGGCACAATATTGTCAAGCAGTTTCCCTGCTTTTTCAGACACTTCAAGGCTGGAGGTTGAATATTCGCTGATTTCCTGTGCTGCTCGCTGGCTGCGTTCAGCCAGTTTGCGAACCTCAGCGGCAACAACGGCAAATCCTTTTCCATGCTCTCCTGCACGCGCCGCTTCAATCGCTGCATTTAAAGCCAGCATGTTTGTCTGCCTGGCGATTTCCTCAATAATTTTTATTTTTTCCGAAATTGTCTTCATGGCGGCTACGGTTTCAGCTACAGCCTTGCCACCTTCCACAGTATCCTTTGATACTTGCTGCGCCATTGATGCAGTTTCTCTGGCATTGTCCGCATTTGCCTGAACCGTACTGTTCATCTGCTCCATGGAGCTTGATATTTCTTCCACGCTTGCAGCCTGTTCCGATGCCCCTTCGGCCATTTGCTGACTGGCCGTATTAATATGCTGGCTGCCTGTTGATACTTGATTGGAAGCTGTCTGGACATTGACGACAATTTTAGTCAGATCCTCAACCATTTTACTTAATGATTCCATGAGACTGTCGTTTTCAGACCGCTTTTCAATAGCCACCTTCAGATTTCCTTTGGAAATTTCCTGAGAGATTTTTGAAACTTCATTCGTTGCATGAATGAGGGCATTCACATTATTTTTAATCTCATTAAAACTGCCTTCGTACGTGTCTTGTATCTGTTCCGGAATATCACCTTTTGAAATCCGGTTGATGTAATTAGCGGTCATATTTATGGGCTTTACAAATGCTTCAATGAGATCGTTGATATTATTGACCAGGTGATTCCATCCCCCCTGAAACTGTTCACTGTTGCCCCGAACATTCAATTCACCGTTCTTTATGGATTCGGATAGTTCATTCATTTCGTTCGAAACCCGATTGAGGTTTTCGACCATGGTGGAAAGCGATTTTCCGAGAATATCCACGTCAGAAAGAATTTCAACCGCCGTCGATAATTCTCCATTGGCAATTTTTTCAGCAACAATGGCTTTTTGGCTCAGGCTGTCACGCATCTTGTCCATGGCGGTTAAAAGCTGTCCGATTTCATCTTTTCTTTTTGTCCCCAGTTGCATGGACGCGTTTTTACCGTCGGATATATTCTCTTTTGACTCTTCCAGACGTGCATTGAGATTGCCCAATCTCAACTGATCTGCAAATTCGACAACCTGAATAATGGGTTTGGATATTCCCTTGCTGATGATCCATGCAAAAGCCACTCCAATAAGAATGCCGGCCACCAGGATGAAAAACAGCAAAAAAGAGGTCTTTTTATAAGTTGCCTGTGCCAGTTGATTTGCCTGTTCCGCAATGGTGAGATTGATTTCAGTCAATTTGTCGATTTGGTCGCGCATGGCCTCAAATTTATTTTTTGCCAGGCCTTTGGTTAAATCGATGGCTTCCCGTCGGCCATTTCTCGTATCTTCTGTCCGGTTTTGGACGACTCGGGCCGTGACGCCCTCCCATTCCGTTCTTGCCGATTCGAATCGTGGAATTACGGAAAGCTCTTCAGGAGAGGATGCCAGCTTTTTGTATTTGGCCCACCGTTCCTGGAATTGTTTCATATTGGTGTTATAATCATCCGTTAATTCTTTAAAGTCATCTGACTGCACATCTATAAACATCATGGAGCGTTCTGCGACAATCAGTTGCTGCAGATCACGATCTGACTCCAGGAGATAATCAATGCTTGGGAGCCTGACAGAAAATATGGCATTCAGTTGGGCTTGAATTTTGTTCATGCTGAAGAATCCTGAAAAACCTATCACGCCCATCAGGACAATCATGGTCAGAAAACTGATCAACAGTTTTGTTCCTACCCTGAGGTTACTAAAAAAATGCATGGCTTGCTCCTTTCGTCAGAAATGAATTTTTTGTAAAAAATTGCAGATACTTCAGATTATTTAATTCAGTTTGAGGCGCTGATTCCCCGTTTTGAAAAACTATTTGAGCAGAATGTGTTTTGCGGCCGTAATAAGTCTGTTTGAGATCAACGGTTCATCAATGTGGAATGGCCACCGCCATTTTAGGGTGAATATCGGGTGACAGCAATTCGTCATTCCAATATTTTTATCACTTATATCATTATTCTTGTGATCAGACAATCATATATCGTCCGGATTCATGTGATGCATTTTAAAAGACATATTACATCAATGTGCTGAAGTACCATTTAATGATTGTGGGGCCGTAAAAAAGGTAGAGTACCGCACCTGCTGAAAGGAAAGGTCCAAAAGGTATGGCCAGTTTCATATTCATGGTCTTTGCATAAATCATGGTGAGCATTCCGGCTATTGTTCCTATGGCTGATCCTGCAAAAATGGTAAAAAGCACACCCTGCCATCCCAGAAGGGCGCCTATCATGGCGAGCAGTTTGATATCGCCGCCGCCCATACCCTCTTTGGCAGTGAGCATCTTGTACGTCCAGGCAACGGCATAAAGACTTCCCCCACCGGCAAGAACGCCAATCAGCGAGTCTTTCAAGGTCATTGTGTCCAGTATACAGGCAAACAGAATGCAGACAGGTATACCAGGAAGGGAAATAACATCCGGGATGATTTGATGATCAATATCAATGAAGGTGATCACAATCAGCGCCGAGATAAAGATGAAATAAATGAGACCGTCAATAGAGAGGCCGAACCGGTAGTATACAAAAAGGGCACTCACTCCTGTAATCAGCTCTGTGATCGGATACCTCATGGAAATCCCGATATGGCAGTTTCTGCATCTCCCTCTGAGGATGAGGTAGCTCAATACCGGTATGTTGTCGTAAAATTTCAAAAGAGTGTTGCAGTTCGGGCAGGTTGATCCGGGAAAAATAATCGATTTTGATGCCGGAATCCGAAAAATGCATACATTAAGAAAACTGCCGATACATAGGCCATATAAAAATACAATAGTATCCATGATGTAAGGGTTCATTTTTTAGTCTTCAAGGTAAAAGTTGGTATTATTATTTAAAGATTTAATAAGTTAAGACAATTAGTTAAAGTGACATATGCAACAGGATAATTGTATTGTGGAAAAAAAGCAAGGTTGTTGTTGTAAAAGAAAAATTATGTCTTATTATTACGTATCCTGAGAAGGGAAGTTCTATGAAAGGTGTGCAATAAATATTAATGAGTGATTATAATTAACCTGACTTAAAGAGTTATGAGGATATAATGGCTGAAACCGACAATGACGATCTTATAAGTATTATTGAGGAAGAAACCGAAAATGGTGTTGAAATTCCTGATATTCTCCCCATGCTTCCTGTGAGGGATGTGGTTATTTTTACGGACATGCTGCTTCCCTTGTTTATCGGGCGGGATAAGTCTATCAAGGCAGTTGAGGAATCCGTTGAACAGAATCGCTTTATTTTTCTTGCGGCACAGAAAGATCCGGTAGTTGAAAATCCAAAAGAAGATGAAATCTATCATGTGGGAACAGTTGCAAAAGTATTAAGAATGCTGAAACTCCCTGATGGCCGCATGAAAGCCCTTGTCCAGGGAGTGTGCAAGGCACAAATTGTTGAATACATAAAGAAAAAATCTTTTTACCGGGTAAAAATAGAAACCATTGAAGAAAAATTGGTCGAAGACATCAATATCAACATCGAAGTGGAAGCGCTGATGCGCAATATCCGGGAACAGAGTGAAAAAATTCTTGCATTACGCGGGGAAATGACCGGAGATATCGGTATTATCCTGGAGAGTATCAAGGACCCGGGAAAGCTCGCAGATATAGTGGCTTCCAATCTGAAGCTGAAAGTGGATGATGCACAGGTTCTCCTTGAACTGTTTGATCCGGTCGAACGGCTTCAAAAAGTGAACGGTTTTCTTTCAAAAGAGCTTGAGCTTTCTGCTGTTCAGGCGAAAATACAATCTGATGTGAGAGATGAAATCTCAAAAACACAGCGCGATTATTATCTGAGAGAGCAAGTGAGAGCCATTCACAAAGAACTGGGTGAAAGAGATGAAAAAGCAGAAGAGCTGGCTGAATATACAAAAAAAGTGTTGAAAGCGAAATTGTCAAAGGAGGCCGACTCTGAGGCCAAGCGACAGATAAAAAGGCTCAGCCAGATGCATTCGGATTCGTCTGAGGCATCCATTATCAGAACCTATCTTGACTGGCTTGTGGAAATGCCCTGGAGTAAATCTTCAAAAGATGTCTACAATATTAAAGTGGCAAAAACACAGTTGGATAAGGAACATTTCGGACTGGAAAAAGTCAAGGACAGAATTCTTGAATATTTGAGTGTCAGAAAACTGAATCCCCAGATGAAAGGCCCTATATTATGTTTTGTAGGTCCTCCGGGTGTGGGGAAGACATCTTTGGGCAAAGCGATTGCCAAAGCGGTAAAGCGGAAATTTGTTCGCATGTCATTAGGCGGCATCCGTGATGAAGCAGAAATAAGAGGTCACAGGCGCACATATATCGGTGCACTTCCGGGAAGGGTGCTTCAGGGGTTGAGACAATGTGAAACAAATAATCCAGTATTTATGATGGATGAGATCGATAAAATCGGTTCAGACTATCGGGGCGATCCCTCTTCAGCGCTTCTTGAGGCGCTTGATCCTGAGCAAAATTTCGAATTCAGCGACCATTATCTGAATCTGAATTTTGATCTTTCAAAAGTCATGTTTATTCTCACCGCAAATATTACGGATACGATTCCCACAGCGCTTCTTGACCGTATGGAAATAATCAATATTTCCGGCTACACATATGATGAAAAGCTCGAGATCGCAAATACCTACCTTCTGCCACGCCAGATAAAAGAAAACGGGCTTCAGAAAAAAACAGTCAGTATCAGTGCCAGTGCCATGACGCTGATCATTAATGAATACACCTCTGAAGCAGGCGTCAGGAATCTGGAAAGAGAGCTTGGATCAATTTGCAGAAAAATAGCCAGAAAATTTGCAGAAGGTGAAAAGGGGACTGTTCAGATAACCAAATCAAATATCCATAAATACCTGGGGATTCCCAAATACCAGCCTGAAATGGATCAGGATGAAAGTCAGGTTGGACTCTCCACAGGACTGGCCTGGACTCATGCAGGCGGTGAGGTGCTTTATGTCGAAGCGTCAAACCTGCCGGGTAAAGGGGAGTTGATCCTGACCGGTCAACTGGGGGAAGTGATGCAGGAATCGGCAAGGGCGGCCATGACCTTTACACGGTCAAACCTGAAAAATTTCGGGTTAGATGAAAATTGCATGGAACAGCTGGATACTCATATTCATGTTCCGGCGGGTGCCATTCCGAAAGATGGTCCGTCCGCAGGAACGGCGATGGCAACAGCATTGATTTCAACTGTGACCGGTATCCCTGTAAACAAGGATGTGGCGATGACCGGCGAGATTACTCTGCGAGGAAGGGTCCTCCCCATAGGCGGTCTTAAGGAAAAATCACTGGGCGCACTGAGAGCCGGAATTAAAACCGTGATCATGCCTGAAAAGAATCTGAAGGATCTTGACGAAATTCCTGAGAATATTAAACGGAGTCTCAAATTCGTTCCTGTAAGCCATATGAATGAAGTCCTTTCTATTGCATTTACTGAGGATGTGTTCAAAAAAGCCAAGTCATTGGAAAAGAAGAAATTATCCGGAAAAGCGGAAAGGAAAAAAGCAGCCCGGAAAAAGAAATGATGAGAATACTGGCTGTTGATACAAGCACCATGAGCTGCAGTGTGTCTGTTCTTGACAGCGGTTTGGTTATAGCTGAGAAAACGCTTGTCAGCAAAGAGACCCATTCAAAACATCTTCATGAGATGATTGAGCGTGTGCTTGATATGGCGGACCTCGATATCTCGGATGTGGACGGGTTCGCCGTTACTAAAGGCCCGGGTAGCTTTACAGGCTTGAGGATAGGCGTCAGTGCGATTAAAGGACTCGCATTTGCTCTGAATAAACCGGTTGTTGCTGTCTCATCTCTTGAAGCTCTGGCGTGGCCATTTTGTTTTTCATCCATACGGATTTGCCCGATGATTGATGCCAGAAGAGGAGAGGTTTACACGGCACAGTATGTCAGTAAAAACGGGATGCTGGAAAAAATTATTGATGACAGCGTCCTATCACCTGAAAAAGTTGTGGCTGATTTAAAGGACCCAGCCCTTTTTATCGGTTCGGGCGCATTGGCGTATCAGGAAATATTAACGGGGCATCTTGGTGCATCTGCCCATTTTGTTCCACCCCATATGAACGTTATCCGGGCGGCTGCTGTGGGTGAGCTGGGATTCAGAAAATTCGGAAAAAGAGAAAACGATGATGTGCATTCTTTTAAACCGAGATATATCAGAAAGTCCGATGCAGAACTGAATTTTGCTAAATAGTCCGACGGGTTATGATTGACATCATATCCTATATTTGATAACACCTATCAACTTATTATTTGTGGGTTAATTTTTTTTGGTCTGGCAGGTGGTTTGCATGAAAAAATTTGAATGGTCTGATCAGCCGCAACAAACGGCATATCCAGTTGCCAAGGCCGGATATCCCTTTATTTTTTCTGCGGCATTTGTGACTTTGGTTCTGGCCTTGATTGGGTTTAAGGGGCTAACGTTTGCAGGGCTTTTGGTAACGCTTTTTATCTGTTTTTTTTTCAGAGATCCGGACAGGGTTATCCCGGTTGATGAAAACGGGATTGTGTCGCCTGCAGACGGAAAGGTCGTTGTCGCAGAGGTCGTTGAACAGAATGATTTTATTGAAGGCCGTTCAATGAAGATCAGTATTTTCATGTCGGTTTTTAATGTCCATGTCAATCGCATACCTTTTTCCGGAATTGTAAGAGACATATTGTATTTTCCTGGCAAGTTTTTCAATGCAAATCTGGATAAAGCGTCAAAAGACAACGAACACAATGCGATTATTGTTGAAACTGAAGAAAAAATTACATATGCTGTTGTACAAATCGCTGGCCTGGTGGCACGCCGCATTGTTTGCGGACTGACAAAAGACATGATTGTAAAAAGGGGACAGCGTTTTGGACTGATCTGTTTCGGTTCACGGCTGGATGTTTACCTGCCGGAAAACATTAAACTGAACGTATCTGTTGGCGACACGGTTAAATCCGGAGCCACAATTTTAGGCTTCATGAAATGAAAAAGAAGAAAAATCAGGTGAACAAATTACGGCGGGGGATATATATTCTGCCGAACCTGTTTACTTCTATGAATATTTTCTGCGGATTTTATTCCATTATCGCATCTATTCAACACAATTATGAAGCAGCAGCTGTCAGTATCCTGATTGCTGTGGTCTTTGATTCCCTGGACGGTAAAATTGCAAGAGCCACAAATACCACAAGCCGGTTTGGCGTGGAATATGACTCATTGGCAGATCTTATTTCTTTTGGTCTTGCCCCTGCGTTGATGATCTACTTATGGATGTTGCAGGGCTTTGGTAAAACCGGCTGGCTGGCAGGTTTTTTGTATACCATCTGCGGCGCATTGCGTCTTGCCCGGTTCAATACATTGACAGGCGTTATTTCAAGCGAGTATTTTCAGGGACTTCCCATACCTGCCGGTGCAGGTATGTGTGCGTCAACTGTTTTATTTATCACCAAGTATGATTTTAGTTTTCTTTATCAGCCGGTCATGATTTTAATTATGCTCTATATTCTGGCTTTTCTGATGGTTAGTTCGATCAAATACAACAGCTTCAAAAAGGCCGAGTTATTTACACGTATCCGTTTCAGTGTATTGGTGATTATCATTCTCACCTTTGTGTTTATTGCCGAACGAATGCAGGCAGCCTTTTTTGCATTGGCAGTAGTATATGTCATATCCGGTCCAATTACCTATATCGTGTGGCATAAACAGAACAAAAACATGGAGGTAGAGATAGAGATAGAAGACCATTAGGCAGGTTATTATGATAAATGAGACGTTGTCAGAAAGAAAATCGGTTCAACGGTTAAACGGTGAATCGATTTGTCATTTTTTTTATCCTGGCAACATGAGTTATTAACAAAAAACGATGAATTACAGGAGTGGGCAGTTGGAACGTGTACCGATTACAAAAGAAGGGCATGCGGCGCTGAAAAAGGAACTTCAGCACTTAAAACAGGTGGAACGGCCTAATAATATCAAGGCAATTGAAATTGCGCGTGCTCACGGCGACTTGTCCGAGAATGCCGAATTTGATGCAGCCAAGGAACGACAGTCTTTTCTTGAAGGCCGAATCGCTGAACTTGAGTACAAGGTGGCCAATGCTGAAGTAATTGATCCAACCACACTTCCTAAAGACAAGGCTGTATTTGCGTCCACTGTTTTACTGGAAAATGTAGATACGGGTGAGGAATTTACCTATCAGCTCGTTGGGCAGGATGAATCAGATATAGACAAGGGGAAGATTTCAGTTTCTTCTCCTCTTGGAAGGGCTATTCTGGGGAAGACATCAGGGGATGAAATTATTGTTCAGGCCCCTGGTGGCAAGCGCAATTACGAGCTGCTTGAAATTATTTAGCGTCCGAATAGGCAGCAGGCGTTAATGATGTCATGTCCCAATTAGATATTAAATAAAATCAAGATATACTCCGTTTATCAATCTCGTTAATTTTAAGGAGGTTCAAGTGGCAAGAGTTACTGTTGAAGATTGTCTGAAAAAAGTGCCGAATCGTTTCATGCTTGTTCATATGGCGGCAAAAAGAGTTCGGCAGATTCGTGAAGGATCTGAATATCTCATCGAATCGGCCAAGAATGAGGATATTGTCATATCACTAAGAGAAATTGCCGCAGGCAAGGTAACAATGAAGATGAATGAGGCGTTGCCACAGCAAGAAGACGACTGAAACAGTCACCCCTTCAGGCAATTGTTCTGCTGTTAGAATTTTTTATAAGAAACATATATTTCAGATGATAGATATTCAGAAGCAACGGGATGACAGAAATATTCCCATCGATAAGGTGGGGGTTAAAAATCTCAGGTATCCCATAACCGTTTTGGATCGGGTGAATGGTTATCAGGCAACCGTGGCATCCATCAGTATGTTTGTTGATCTTCCCCATCAGGATAAAGGGACTCATATGAGCCGCTTTGTGGAGCTTTTGCATTTGTTCCGGCCTGAATTCTCATTGAAGACATTTTCAACCATTTTAGGCCAGATGAAGGAAAATCTTGACGCGGATTCGTCTCATGTTGAAGTGACTTTTCCCTATTTCATCGAAAAACAGGCCCCTGTCAGTCATTCTCCCGGTTTGATGGACTACACCTGCCAGATTACCGGTTTCTGTGATAAAAACGACGAAATCGATCTTGTTCTTGAAGTCATTGTTCCGATATCGTCTGTTTGCCCCTGTTCGAAAGAAATAAGTGATGGCGGCGCCCATAACCAGAGAGGTGAGGTGCGGCTGGCCACACGATTCAGAAAATTCATCTGGATCGAAGACATGATCAGTGTTGTAGAAAAATCAGCCTCATGTGAGGTCTATTCCGTCCTCAAACGGGTTGATGAAAAATGCGTCACGGAAAAGGGGTATAATAACCCTAAATTTGTTGAAGATATTGTGCGTGATGTGGCCATGGAAATGATGCATGATGAAAACATAATCTGGTTTTCGGTAAGTGCGGAAAATTTTGAGTCCATTCATAACCACAGTGCCTATGCCTATATCTCAAGTGGAGAACCGTTTAAATGCAAATTATCAAAGGTAGACTGATCGCTTATTCTTATATGATGTGATAAAAAAAGGCTTTTTTTTTAAAAAAGCCTTTTTTTTATTTGAGGATAACACGGTTATCGTGTTGACTGACTTATTGTTTCAGACAACAGGCTCAATCCAGCTCATTTTGTCTTCAGCATGGCCATATTGAAGGGCCGTAAGTTCTTTATAAAGTTTCATCGAGACCGGACCAACATTCCCATCACCTATGGTGATAATTTTTTCGTCATATTTAATGACGCCAACCGGAGAGATAACAGCAGCTGTTCCGGAACCGAACACTTCCTTAAGGGTACCCTTTTCGTGGGCCTCAAATATTTCATCAATGCTGATCTTACGTTCCGTGACCTTGACGTTCCATGATCTGGCAATGGCAAGAACCGAGTCTCTGGTGATGCCCGGGAGAATACTTCCATTCAGCATGGGGGTGATCAGTTCATCTCCTATGACAAAAAAGATATTCATTGATCCAACTTCTTCCACATATTTCAGTTCCACGCCATCCAGCCAGAGAACCTGGGTGTATCCGTTTTTGTGTGCTTCTTCACCAGCATACAGGCTTGCTGCGTAATTTCCAGCGGTTTTCACATGACCGACGCCGCCCCGTACGGCTCTTACATGATTTTTAGTCACCCAAATTTTAACTGGATTAAATCCTTCCGCATAATACGCGCCAACCGGAGACAGAATAATAAAAAACCGGTATGTATTCGAAGCCCTTACACCCAGGAACGGATCTGTGGCAATAATTGTCGGCCGAACATAGAGTGATGTGCCCTCTGATTTCGGGACCCAGTCTTTTTCCAGGCGAATAAGCTGTTTTAAGGCATCCAGGGCAAATGCTTCATCGAATTCAGGTATACACATGGTTCTTGCCGAGCTGTTGAGACGTCTGATATTGTCTTTGGGCCTGAAAAGGTGGACCTTTCCTTCTTTTGTCTTATATGCCTTCAATCCTTCAAAAATTGCCTGACCATAGTGAAGCACCATTGAGGAAGGTTCCATGATAATTGGGCTGTAGGGCTCAATTCTGGGATTATGCCATCCCTTATTCGGGTTATAATCCATATTAAACATGTGGTCCGTAAAAATTGCCCCGAAACTCAAATCTTTGTCTTCAGGATGTTTTTTTGGTGAAGTTGTCTTTTTGATATCAATTTGCATGCATTCCTCCTTTGTATCCTTCCTCGATATCACCATCAGCATGTGATTTTTTTTAAACAATCTTTCCATCTATACAGATGTTTTAATTTTAATCAAGGGCTGAGATCGGGTTTTATCAAAAAATTGATTTTAAAATTTTTGGGGTTGACAAATATGTCACATCGGTAGATATCTGACAATTTGTGTTTGCATAAAATACGGCGTGGCAACATAAGTTTTGAGATAATAGAACGGTATTAAATTTTAGGGTATTTAAATAACGGGGTCTATTGTATGGCAAAAAAAGGTAAAATAGAGGTTAGGATTGAGCATTGCAAGGGGTGCGGCCTTTGCATCACTTCATGCAAGGTGGATGCAATTGCACTTTCAAATGCAGGTGAGACCAATTCATACGGTTATCAGTACTTGAAAATGGTAAAAGATACATGCACCGGATGCACGCTTTGCGCGGTCATGTGTCCGGACCAGGCAATTGACGTTTACAGGGAATAGGAGCAAATCATTATGGCGGAAAAAGTATTGATGAAAGGAAACGAGGCAATTGCTGAGGCTGCCATTCGATCGGGTTTGAAATGTTATTTCGGGTATCCGATTACGCCTCAGAATGAGATCCCTGCATACATGGCCGCGCATCTTACGAAAAAGGGCGGTACGTTTATTCAAGCGGAATCTGAAATTGCAGCGATTAATATGGTTTATGGCGCATCATGCACGGGTGCACGGGCCATGACATCCTCCTCAAGCCCGGGGATTTCTCTGAAACAGGAAGGGATCTCTTACCTTGTCGGCGCAAAGTTGCCAGCTGTAATCGTAAACATTATGAGGGGCGGGCCCGGTCTTGGAAATATTGCCCCTTCCCAGGCAGATTATTTTCAGTCCGTAAAAGGCGGTGGACATGGCGACTATCGCATGATCGTTTACACACCGGAAACGGTTCAGGAGGCCGCTGATTTAACCATGAAAGCGTTTGATAAAGCGGATGAATATAGAAACCCTGTACTGATTTTAGGAGATGCCATTTTGGGCCAGATGATGGAACCACTGATTTTTAAGGAACCATCCGGACGAACATTTGATAAGTCTTCATGGAAACTGGGGAACAGAAAAGACAGGCCATCACACCTTATCAATTCACTTTCTCTGTCTGAAGGTGTTGTTGAAGAATGGAACTGGGAGCTTAAGAAGAAATTCGATCTCATGACGGAAAAAGAAATGATGGTCGAAGAATACCTGACCGATGATGCGGATTTGGTTTTTGTTGCTTATGGTACCAGCGCGCGTATTTGTCGCGCCGTTGTGAACCAGTCCCGAAAAGAAGGCTATAAGACCGGCTTGATTCGACCGATTACCGTGTGGCCCTTTCCCTCAGACGTTATTTCAAAGTGTACCCGGAAGACCAAGGATTTTTTTGTTGTGGAAATGAGTTTGGGACAGATGATAGAGGATGTAAAGCTTGCTGTTCTGGGCAGAGCCAGCATCCATTTCCACGGTCGCCCGGGGGGCGGCATACCGGCAGAACCGGATATCATGAAACAATTGAAAGAGATAATGAAAAAATAGGGGGATACGGTCATGAAGAAGGTTTACGAGAGAAACAATATTGCGTTAGATATGCCCTCGCCGTATTGTCCGGGATGTGGCCATGGCATTATTCACCGAATGGTTATGGACGCTATCAAAGAAGTTGGGCAGGCAGATAACACGATTTTCATGGCACCTGTGGGGTGCTCGATTCTTGCCTATACATATCTTGATCTGGATGTGTGCCAGCCAGCTCACGGCCGGACACCTGCAGCCGCAACAGGGGTTAAAAGAGCGCTGCCGGATTCACTGGTTGTGCTATACCAGGGTGATGGCGATCTCGCTGCCATTGGAACCGCTGAAATTGTTCATGCAGTTAATCGGGGAGAGAATATCACCGCTGTTTTTGTCAATAATGCCATTTATGGCATGACCGGCGGACAAATGGCGCCGACGACATTGGAAGGCCAGCGGGCGACCACATGTCCTGAAGGAAGAAACCCCATGCTGGGTCAGGGATACCCGATAAGGGTCTGTGAACTGTTGCAATCATTGCGAGGACTTTATTATGCGGAAAGAACCTCTGTGCATGATGCAAAAAATGTTTTAAAAACCCGAAAAGCCATCAAAAAGGGAATAGAAAATCAAATGGCCAAAAAGGGATTTTCTTTTATTGAAGTTTTGTCACCCTGCCCGGTTAACTGGGGAATGACGCCCAGGAAAGCGCTTGAATATGTGGAAAAGGAAATGGCCGCTTACTATCCCTTGGGCGAATTTAAAGTAGATGGCAAAATTGTATAATTTGAGGAGAACCGGTTTCAGGTTAATGGGGAAATAAAAAACGATGGAACATAAAATAATTTTTGCAGGATTCGGTGGGCAGGGCGTTATATCAATGGGTAATCTGATTGCTTATTCAGCCATGGCAGAAGACAAAAACGTGACATTTTATCCTGCATACGGGATTGCCATGCGTGGCGGAACCGCCAATTGTTCAGTGATTGTATCTGATGACACGATTGCTTCTCCTGTAATTGCGAGCCCGACCGTTCTTGTTGCCATGAATGAGCAGTCCTTTGATTTTTTTATAGAGAGAATCCAGATCGGCGGAGTGATCCTGGCAAACAGTTCACTTGTTAAAAAAAAACCGGCACGAGATAATATCAGATCGTGTTATGTACCTGTCAACGATATTGCAGAAGCACTCGGAAACAACAAAATGGCTAATATGGCCATGGTCGGGGCATTGCTGAAGAGCAGTGGTGTACTGAAACTGGATACGGTTTTTAAAACCATGCAGAAGACATTTCCGGCCAAATTGCAGAAATTCATGGATATCAATCAAAAAGCAATGCAGCATGGGTTTGATGCGGCAGAATTAAATTAATTGATGCAAATAAAACCGGATTCAGTTTAAGGCTGATCCGGTTTTTCAAGTTTTTTTCCAACCGCAGCCATGTAAATGACAAATGCGTCCCTGTCATCAAGGTCCAGGATCGTCGATAGGGCATCATCATCAAAAGCACCCACTGCACATGCCCCACACCCGACCACTTCCGATGCCAGATAAAGATTCTGGCACACATGTCCCACATCCATCAGGAGATATCGATATCCTCTTTCCCCATAACGCCACGTCATTCTGTACGGAATGGCAACCCATAAAAACGTAACTGCAGCGTGCACAACAAACATCTGTCTGTAGCAGGCGTTTGCGAGGCTGTTTTCAATTAACGGATCACGGTCGTAGGGAAAAATGCTGTGCGACAGCGGGGCATATCCGTAGAGCCCTTTTTCAATACCCTGAACCCGGTTAATATAGAGAATCGTTTCCAGGGCATGCCTTGCACCTGCGGATGGCACTGTCCGCAATGTGGAGACATCCCCCCAGGCTTTTTTGACACCTTGCGTGCACCACAGGAGAAATGATAACTCTTCTATGGTCAGTGGCATGTCACTGTATTTTCTGTGGCTTGTTCGTTCAGTGACAAGGTTGAAAAAATCCGTCGGCACAGATCCTTGAAATGGTGGGAAGGGAAGTCTGATGTCTTCCATGCCTTTTTCTGCAAAATTGACAGAAGCCGGATGAGGACGTTTTTTGTGTTGATCAGACTCGACTAAGTGTTGCGGCTTTGTTTTATCCCAGAATAATGACCCGATTTTTTTTTCCATGATGCACAATCCTTTCATCAGTTTTGTTCCTTATAACACCGGAGAAAATGTTTTTCAAATACGGATCTCGAAGGATGTGTATAAAAAATTATTATTTATACACATTATTCTCTTTGGTTGATTGGAATATCACAAAGCCATCGATCGGTTGAATCGATTTGTGACGGGTCGTCATTTCCAACCAAATTTTCAAAAAGAGACTTTTCGGGATTCCTTATCAATCGTTTGGTCACAAGAACAATTCGCTTCATTTTTATGTCTATCAATGGTTGACAAAACCCACAAATATAATTTATATAAGACCATGGTGGGCATTTTCAGCTTATTATAATTATAAACAGTGCATTATGAATCAAGGCATCAAAGGGTGTTTGGTGCCATATGATACCTGCATTCATTTCTTGGCGACCGATAGGTCTGCAAGGTTTGTGCAGCGTGTTTTATATGTTAAAGGGCGATGGGATCTCACATGAATTTTTAATCCATACGGTAAAAAAAATGAAGAAAATAAAAAAAGAAAAACAGCCGGAAGACGCACATCCTGATGAATTTCACGAGAGATTTATTAAAGTTCTTGAGATGGAGAGTTCAAAGTTCTGGATGAAGGAACTTGGCATTCAGCTTAACCTGTTATGGGGCTGGAAAAAAGGAAATTATCCGGGATTGAGATACGCCATGGAAATATGCCGTATTTCCGGTGTCTCTCCCAATTGGCTATTCATGGGAATAGGCCCAAGATTTATTGAGGATCTTGATCAGGTTGACGATTCAGTTCTTTTTGATGAAGAGCTCAAAGAGGAAATATTGGCCGACATGATGAAATTGAGGCGCCAGGTGAAAATTGAGCAGGATAATGCGGATAAAAAAGTCCGTGATATCCTGTCAGACGTAGAAATCATAAAAATCCTCAAATCCTTTTCAGATGTATTTCATCCGGAAATGGATATGCATCAGATTAAAAAACAGATGCCAAAGGATATTCTCAATAAAATTACGGTACCTCTCCTGTCTTTTCTTGAAGTCCATTCTGATGAGATCTCAAAAAAGTTGAAGACATTTGTGGGCTCGGAAGATGGCACAGATATGTTCATGCGGTTTGTGAGCTGGGTCGTAGAAAGAAAGCTGTCTCCCCAGACGTGATCTATTTTTGATCTGTGTTATTGCAGACATGCTCTCGGATTATTTCTCTCAGGTTTTTGGGTGCTAAATATATAGCCTCCCTCATTGCCCAGTTTGCGGTGGCAGGAGGGAGGTTTCCCCCTGGATCTGATTCGAGCGTGAAGGTTATTCGCGACCGGATTTCCCCAATGGCTTCAATAAGAGTTTCACAACGATAAAATTTGATTCGGATATATTTTTTTTTCCGGTTTGCCGGTGGAAAATCAATACCTTCCACAATAATTTTCAGGGTTGACGGGAGCATGCCATTTTTTACGATGGTTGTTTCCACCAAAAGCTCCCGGTTTGAAACAGGCCATGGAAAGTCGAATGATGCATAGGCGACCACATGGTCATTGCCCTGGTTTTCCAGAATTTTCATTTCCTCCATGAAAGGCTGCCATAAGGGATAGGCGTTGAAATCCCTTAATGTGTCAACAATGACATCAAAAGGTGCATTGATAACCGTAACGGATTTAAACTGGTTATATTTCGAATCCCGGGCTTTTTTTGAAAAAATGGTAATCCCTTTTTTTTCTTTCACACATTTCCAATGATCAGAAGCAAAGAGAATCGCACCCGGAAAAACGAGCATGGCGCAAAGGCATATTATCAGCAACCGCAGAGAATGCTTCACTGGTAGCTCTTTTTTTATTTTCAGTGATTTCAGGCTTTCAATTTTTCCAAATACTCTTCCGGGACCTGTATGGCGACAAGTTCACCTTTTGCGCAAATTTGTCCTTTGGCGGATACAGTAGAGGACACAACCACTTTTCGTCCTTTAACTTCCTTGATGGTTGCCCGGATTTCAAGTGGTACACCTGTGGGGGTCGGTTTGAGATAATCCACATGAAGTGACGCAGTCAGGAATCTGAGCGCCGGTGATGAGCCCATTTCTCTTTTCTGATCCCGATAGGCTGCCGCAGATGCGGTTCCCGTTGAATGACAATCGATAAGGGAGGCAATAAGACCGCCGTATACAAATCCCGGGATCGCCGTATGAAAGGGTTCAGGTTGATACACACAGACCGTTTCGTCGCCAGACCAGTAACTCTTGATATGCAATCCATGGTCATTCAGACGGCCACACCCATAACAATGGCTTAAATCATCCGGGTAATAATCCTGAAACGCTTTTTTTTCCATCGTAGCTCTCCATGCTGTTAGTATTCGGTCTTTTCAAGGTACCACACAATTTCCATCATCGACTGTTATAATAAAAAAGACCATTCTTCAACTTATTTTTATGCTTGACATCAATACGAGAATATGAATATTTGATTACCGACTGCACGGTCGAACTATAATCCGACCGGTCGGTTTCTGAATAAAAAAATGAAATATTCATCAGGGCAGGGATTATTTATGGCATCCATACCGGAGCTTGAAGCGATCAGAAGAAGCCAGATTCTTGACGCTGCAATAAATACCATGGCAAAAAATGGCAGCGCAAACGTAACAATGGCCGACATTGCAGAAGCTGCCGGTCTGTCAAAAGGGGGGCTGGCGCATTATTTCAAGTCCAAGGATGAACTGTTCAAGGAGGCATTCAAATATTACTACAGTGCTATTTTCCAGTTTTTCAAACAGGCCATGGATGCGTGCGATGGTCCTATAGAAAAAATTCTGGGATTTGGTCTTCCGCTTTTCAACCGTGAAATAGCCCAGGTTAATGCGGCGTATAAGATTCTGTATGATCTGATATCCCTTTCTGCGCATAATGAGGAATACAGAGCGCTTTTCTGTGAGTGGATCGATGAATGGCTGACACTGAAAAAGGCGGCGATTGATGAAGGCATAAAAAACGGCATTTTCAGAGAACACGATTCATTATCACTTGCAATGAGCATATCATCCATTTTTCAGGGTATTACCACAAGGTGGTATTTCAACCCGGAGCTTCATACAAAAGAATGGGCTGAAAAAGCATTTGAAGAAGCGATACGAAGTCTTCTCAAGCCTTATTTGATATAGGAAATAACTGCGGATAGACAATATCCGTTAGTCATTGATACATGGCTTAACATCATTAGAGAGAACATTATTAATCGTGGAGGGAGAAATTATGAGAGATGTATATGTTATTGGCGTGGGAATGACACAATTCGGAAAACACATGGATAGAAACATGAAGAGCCTTGCTGCAGAGGCTGTTAACAGTGCACTCAATCATGCAGGTATTTCAAAAGAAGCGATTCAGATGGCCACTGTTGGAAATGCGTACCAGGGATTGGTGACCGGTCAGGAATCCATCAGGGGCCAGGTTGTATTGAGAGCAATGGGAATAGGTGACATTCCGGTAACAAATGTGGAAAATGCCTGTGCATCCTCTTCTTCTGCATTCCAGGTGGCATGGATGGATATTGCTTTGGGCCTTCATGATGTGGGACTGGTTTTGGGCATGGAAAAAATGTATATGGAGGATCGGGAAAAGAGACTCAAACTGTTTTCATCATCATCAGATATAGAAATTATTGAAATGTTTGTGAAAGCCATGAAGGAAGATGCCGAGAAAAAAAGAAAGGAAGCCGAGGCAAAGGGAGTTTCCGAAAAACCCAAGAAAAAAGTCGGTGGCAGCGCATTTATGGAAATATACGCGATGGGTACCCGGATTCATATGGAAAAATATGGCCTGACCCAAAGGCAGCTTGCGATTGTTAGTTCCAAAAATCATAGCAACAGCGTCCATAATCCTCACGCTCAGTACAGACAGCCCTATACGGTTGAAGAAGTACTTGCCTCGCCGGAAATTGCCTATCCGTTAACCCGTCCCATGTGCTCTCCTGTAGGCGATGGTGCTGCTGCCGTTATCATTTGTTCAAAAGAGTATTTGAAAAAGATCGGTGCAGCAAAGCCTGTTAAAGTGCTTTCCACGGTTATAGGCGGTGGCATGGACAGAGGGATGGATGATCCAGATCTGGGTGAGCGTCTTGCCAAAGTGGCTTATGAAAAAGCAGGCGTGGGACCGGAAGATATTGATGTGGCTGAGCTGCATGATGCATCGGCCTATGGAGAAATATACAATTCAGAATCCTTGGGATTCTGCCCAAAGGGGGAAGGCGGAATTTTTGCAGAACAAGGTCATTCCGCATTGGGAGGCAAGCTGCCTATTAATCCGTCAGGAGGTCTTGAATCCAAAGGACATCCTGTAGGAGCCACAGGTGCAGCACAGATCGCAGAACTGGTATGGCAATTAAGAGGTGAAGCCACAGGAAGGCAAGTTGAAAATGCAAGAACCGCGCTTGCTGAAAATGGCGGGGGAAACATAGGCGTTGAAGAGGCTGCCATGGTGATCACTATTCTTCAGTCTGATTTTTAACGGTCAAAGAGAGGCTGCAGAATGATCGCAGTTTACAACCTGAAGAAAAACAGGTTTCTTTTTTTCACGCTGAACGTTTCAAGGAGGTGAAGACCATGTCAACCAATATAAATGAACTGCCCATTTTCAAGTGTCTTGGAAGGGTCATTTCAGAGCCTGAAAAAATTGCTGCTACCTTTGTGAATGACGATGGGTCAGACGAACCAATATCGTATCAGGATATTTACGATAACACGAACAGAATGGCCCGTATGTTTCTCAAGCAGGGTATAGGCAAAGGCGATACATTTACACTCATTATGAGGAATCATCCGGAATTTTTATATGCGCTGTTTGCAGCGCTTTCCATCGGCGCAATCGCTGTTCCGGTCGATCCCAGGAGCAAGGGAAGAAAACTTTCTTTTCAGATCATCAATACAAAATCAAAGGGTATTATCATTGAAGATGTTTTCATGAAAAGCCTTTCAGAAATCAGCGATGATATAAAAAACATCCCGATTATTGGTGTTTTATATAAAAACCATCATCATGTAGAAATGAATTCACACTATCCTGTGTTAAATGAAATTCTTGCAGCTGAAAATCCGGCAATGCCCGATAAGGTTGTGCCGCTTGATTTTTCTGCCCCTGCCCAGATCATACACACATCCGGTACAACCGGTGATCCCAAAGGCGTTGTGCTAAAGGCCGATCGTTTTATGATCTACGGGCTAATGGCAAGTTTTCTGTGGAATTATCAGGACGATGATGTTGTGTATACCGGGTTATCGATGACCCATGGAAATGCCCAGTCTGTAACCGTTGTTCCTGCGCTGGCAAAAGGGATTATGTGTGTTATCAGTGAGCGTTTCACGAAAAGCAGAATCTGGGACATCTGCAGAAAATACAACTGTACGACTTTCTCTCTTCTGGGGGGAATGATGGCTGGTATTTATAATGAACCGTTAAAAGATAACGATTCCGATAATCCGGTCAGGCGTGTGGTCAGTGCCGGTACACCTCGGGCTATCTGGGAGAATTTTGAAAAAAGATTTGGCGTAAGGATACATGAGTGGTATGCGGCTGTAGAAGGCGGACTGGCTCATAATCCGCCAGGTACCGGCCCCATCGGTTCTTTCGGGAAACCCCCTGAAGGCATGATGGAAATGAAGATTGTTGATGAAGATGACAATGAAGCGCCAAGAGGCGTTAAAGGTGAATTGATCAGCAGGATCGCAAGTGGAGAGACGACCGTCGATTATTACGGAAAGGAAGAGGCCTCCAAAGAAAAAACCAGAGGGGGTTGGTTAAGAAGTGGCGATATTTGTCATCAGGATGAAGACGGCTTTTTTTATTTTGATTTCAGGAAAGGTGGCGGCATCAGAAGGCAGGGCGATTTCATTCAACCGGATTTTGTTGAAAAAGTGATTGGCGAGAACCATACGGTGTCAGAAGTATGCGTATACGGGATTCCTTCAGAATCAGGTGCGCCGGGTGAAAGCGATCTGGTGGCGGCAGTCGCGCCTTTTGAGGGAAGAGAGGTTGACATTGAATCCATTAAAAAAGACTGCCTGAAGGGTCTTGAACGAAATTCATTTCCTTCTTACATCCAGATTGTTCCGGAAATTCCCAAAACCGTTTCTGAAAAGCCTCTTGAACGGATATTAAAAGATGAATTCAGGAAAGATGCACCGAATGTGATATCAATTTAACCGTAGTTTTTTAAAAAAAGGCGGAGGGAGGTTATATGTTTGATTCTTTAACAAAGGGGTACCTTCCGGAAACGGATTTCCCCGTACGCAAAATAGATGAAGAAAAATGTACCCGCTGTGGCAGATGTGTTGAAACTTGCCCCACGTTTGGATTCAAGTGGCAAAAAGGAGAAGTGCCCATCCCCAGAGGGTACGGCGGATTTTCACAGGCCTGCCTGAATTGCGGTAACTGTACGGCAGTTTGCCCGTCAGATGCAATTACAATGTCAGGGAGTTATTCGGTTCGTGAAGGGCGTTACAAAAATTCTCTCCAGGCACAGATGGCATTTCCCAATCCCATGTGCCTTAAAGGAGAAAAAGACTATGACACGTTTAAGGAAGAATTGACAGACGTAGAACGGGCCATTTACGAAAGACGTTCCAACCGGTTGTTTAAAGATAAGGCCGTGCCTCGGGAAGTTATCGAAAGAGTCCTTGAAGCCGGACGATTTGCCCCATCTGCAGGGAATTGTCAACCATACAAATTTGTCGTGATACAGGATCAGAAACTGATTCATGAATTTGAATCTCTTGCCATGAAGACTTTACGGACGTTTAAAAATCTCTATCTGGATCGTGACGGCAAGAAGCCCCTCTGGAAGAGCACACTTTTCACGTTCCTGAGCTATTTTATGATCAACAAATTGGACCCTCGTCCATTTACCGCTATCGAAAAGGCCGATAACCGCAACAACAGGATTTATTTTGACGCCCCTTGCATCATTCTCATTCTTAAAGACAAACGAGGGGTAAGCAATCCGGATCTTGACGCCGGTATATGTGCCCAGAATATGGTTCTTTCTGCGCACTCGCTGGGACTGGGAACGTGCTATATCGGTTTGTCCATCGAACCATTGAATTATCCTCTCATGGCGGGATTCAGGAAAAAATTAGGTATCCGTCATCCCTTTGAAGCTGTGACAAGTATTGCCATGGGATACCCCAAAGGAAAGATTGACGGGGTGGTGAAAAGAGATACACCGCAGGTTTCATGGATTGGATTTTGATTTTTTTTATGCCTGAACAAAGACTTCCGGTTATGCGTTCAGGCTCTTTATTAAATCCGGTCATCCGCATCCTTTCAGAATGCGGATGACCGGATTTCAAATATCAAAAGGGCTTTTCACAAAATACCATCAGCCCCTATTTTCTTGCTTTGATCATTTCAATGGCTTTCTGAACTTCCGGTATAACATCCCGCGGTTTGTCATAATAGACATCCGCCCCCAGTTCATAGCCCATTTTAACGTCTTTAGGTCTTGATCTGACCGTAAAGACAATTACATAGATGTCCTGGGTTGTTTTCCGTCCTTTTATGGTCCTTAATACTTCAAATCCATTTTTTTTAGGCATGTTGATATCAAGGATCATGATATCCGGTTTCTTTTTTAAAACTTTTTTCATGGCTTCGTCGCCATTTGATGCGACGTCTACTTTGCAATCCAGAAATGAAATCGCCTCTGCCATGAGTTCCTGAATATCCAGATTGTCTTCAACTACCAGAATGTCAATCATTTGTCCTCCTCTTCTTTTTTTAAGTTGGTTGGAAGATGAATGAAGAATACCGTTCCCTTTCTTTCAGAATCAAGATAAAGATAAGGTGAATGGTCTGTGGGCACAGGTGATACACAATATATTTCCCCTTTATGCGCATCAATAAATTTTTTACTGATTGTAAGTCCCAGACCGGTTCCTCCATATTGATCATCTTTATTTTCACGGAAAAACGCATTATATATTTTTTCCATTGATTTTTTTGAAATACCGATGCCATTATCGGCAATCGATATAATCAATTCTTTTGCATTTTTTTCCATATTGATAATGATCGTCCCTTTTTCATTACCAATGGTTGAATACTTAATGGCATTTTCAACCACATTTAACAAGACCTGTTCCACGATACTTTTATCGATGTTGACAAAAAAGTCATCGTCGCTTTCTGACTGATTAAAGAGAATATTATGGCGGTACCTGTTGATGTCGGCAAGCTCCCCCACGATGCTGTTCACCAGCATTTTCATGTCAACCGGCTTGATATTCAATTCAAACTTGTCATTTTTATAAAACTCGAAAAAATTTTCTATAAAGTTGGAGAGCCATGTGGCGTTCCTTAGAATTTTGTCCAGAAAATGCTGGGCTTCCACATGGTCCTTAAGAATGTTTTTTAGCATTTGCGATGAAAACGTCAAGGCCACAAGCGGTGTTTTAAGGTTATGGGCAACAGAATGAATGAATTCGGATTTGACATTTTCAGCCTGCTGGATAGAGAGCATGAGCCCTTGTTGTTCCAGGTTGAATGCGTTGGAATGGATGACCATGCCGATGGTAATCATCATAAAGCTCATCCAGGAAATAATTTGAGGATAAAGGTAACTGACACAGTTTGCATAGATGAAGACAAGGTAGAGTGTCATGCCTGCGATGATGACAAAAAAAGGCCTGTACCTGAAGAAACAGTAAACAAACATCAGGAAGCAGATGGTATAGCTGACAGCCTGATACGGACAGATAAGTGCAACTTTTAACCGGTATCCCGGAACAAGAAAAACGAGCCCGATTAGCACTGCTATTGTCAGTAATACTTTTAAGGTGGTGTGGTAAATTTTTTTTTCGGTTTTAAACCGGTAAAAAAAGAGAAGGCAGAAAAGAGTAGAAAGGTACAGGTTGATAATGTAGAGGTAATTGAACAAATCTCCGTGGTAGGGAAGATGAGGAGAAAGAAGCTGAAACCCGATACCGTTGATTAGAAGCAAGTGAAATGCCGCAGACGTGGCAAAACAGGCAAACCAGAAATATATCCATCGCCTTTGCCATAAAAACGTAATGAGGTTATAAAGAATAACGGAAAATAAAATGCCGACGGCTATGCCACTCATCATATGGTCCGCAGGCAGCCTGTTCTCAAATGTTTCCTTATCCCAGACTTTGATATCTGACTTGAGAACGCCTTCCCCCCTGATTTTAAAAAAATAACTCTGATCGCCTTTTTGCTGTTCAACAAGAAACCGGGGGGTATGGTGTGGTGTGCGTATTCCCTTTACGGGTCTTGCATCTCCGGCAGATACGTTGACAGACTCTCCATTCGGAGACTTGTAGTAAAAATCGAGTTCATCAATGAGGGGGTAGACGAATTCGAAATAGAAAGGGATTGTTTTTTCAGAGGCATTCGTCACATTTACTTTTATCCAGAATGTGGAAGTCGTAAGGCCAAAGTAGATTTGCCTGTTCTCGTTCAATGAGAATGAAACCTCGCCGGACACAATATCATCAAATGTTAGTGCCCCGGTTTTGTCCTCATAAATTTCCAGATATTCTGTAATATGCTTTCCTGAAATTTCATCCGGAATGATCAACTTGTTTTGAGCGAATACGGATATTTTTGAAAACAAAAGAATCAGCAGGACATATCTGACAGATTTTATTTTCATCTGTGGTCAATGATCCATCGTATCGCTTTCTTTATATTTTCACGCCCGTTTTCTGAATCAATATAGTTTTCCACAACCTCACTGATACTTTCGGAATTTTTCCTGATAAACGCCAGCATGGGTTTTCCAAGTATTTCCAGAAGATTTTCCGGTAACTCTTTGTTCAGTTTTTTGAAATCTTTTTTGGAGGTAAACGTTTCCGAAAATGTTTTGAGGATTTTTAATGTGTTGACATCTGAAATGACTTTTTGGACTTTTACGTCATATTCGTCCTTTTCATTGGCCATCTGACGTTTGAGACCCATAATGTTTGTCAGAAGTTCTTCTTTCAGTTTTTCATCAAGCAATACTTCATCTTCAACATTATCCAGATCTTCAACATTTTGTGGCCCGATGCCCAGAAAAAGCCAGTTCGCTGAAATCCCCTCATTTTCGCATATCTCGATCGCATAGCGCAAGCCCGGGTAATTTCCTTTTTTCCATCCCCACAAGAGGTTGGATTGGATGCCAAGATTAATCATCCAGTATTTTGCATTCTGGGTTTCAAGAATTTTAATGAAACGTTTCTGAAAATCATCTAAAACGATTTGGTTATCTTCGGTCGTGTTCATGTTCATAAGCTGTTTTAACCTCTATTTTTTTGAATTGTTCCAATGTATTGCATCGCGGTGGGCCCGATCAATACAATGACCCTATCCATCATACAAATCTCTAATGTCCTTTTCATATCAGAATATTAAACAAAATCAATGGTTAATATTTAAAAAAATTGAGGCGTTTTAATCCATTTTAACCAAGAATGACAGAGGCATCCACTGCCACGGGATGGCCATTGTCAACGATAAGCGGATTGATATCAATCTCTTTTATCCACGGATATGTTATACCCAGCTCACCTATCCGGATGAGGATGTTTGCCATGTCATTTTTGTCAAGAGGCGCCATGCCTCGGTAGCCGTCAAGCAGTCTTCCGGTTTTCAATCTGTCAATGGTTTCAATCGCATCCTGAAAGGTCAGGGGCGCAAGCGCAAATGCCGTATCCTTGATGAGTTCTGCAAACATGCCGCCAAAGCCGATCATGACACAGGGACCGAACTGGGGATCTCTTACAAAGCCTGCGATCAGCTCCACATGACCGTTTATCTGCTTCTGGATGAGAATATCCCCCTTTCCGGCCATTTTTTCAGAAAGAGATCGAAACGTTTTTATAGCAGTGTCTTCTGAATAGATGTTCAGTTCAACAAGCCCATGGTCACTTTTATGGACGGTCTGAGGGACAAGGCCTTTCATGACAACCGGAAAGCCTGATTGAGCAATTGACCTCAATACCTCTTTTTCCGATTGGACGATTTGTTCTGAAACCACGGGGATTCCTATAGACGAAAGAATTTTTTTTGAGGCAAATTCATCCAGAACCCCGTGCTGATCTTTGATAAGGGCGTCTGTTTTTTCCCACAGGACCGGTCGTGTTGCGGTTGACGGGTGGGATGAGACCGCCTTCTTTTTCTGTTTCCGGTTAACCAGTACAGCCAGGCATTCTATCGATCGGTAAAGCTCTCCAAATACTGGAATTCCAGCCTCCTGCAGATTCATATTCAGCGCCATGACATCTTCCCTGTGGCCCATTGACCAGCATACGATGGGTTTTCCTGCATGCCTTGCGAGTTCCCGGAACACGTCGGCATCCGGTTTTTTTGCCCCTTTGCTGATAAAACTGTGAAAGAGGATGCCATGAATGCCCGGATCGGCTATGGCAGCCAGGAATGCAGTGCCATATACTTTTTTTCGTCCGTTTTTTTCTATGGCCGGCCACATGTCCACAGGATTGGAGACGGGCATCCAGTCCGGAAAGACAGATTGCATCAGTTTTGCCGTCTCCCCTTTGATATCAGCCAGTTTCAGCCCCATTTCATCAATGAAATCTGAGGACAATATTCCGGCGGCGCCACTATAGGTCAGCACAATAATATTTTTTCCGTTCAAGGCGGGAAGGTGCTTATACATGGAAACCGTTCTCAGGAGATCCATCATCTGTTTGAAATCTCGGGCTTCAATCACACCTGCTTGTGCGAGAGCACCACTAATGACCTTGCCGTCTCCTGCCAGGCTTGCCGTATGGCTCATGGCAGCTTCCGCACCTTTTTCGCTTTTACCGCCTTTTAGCACGACAACCGGTTTATCTGTATGCTTCAGCAGATGAAAAAAACGGCGGCCATCTGTGATGGATTCCAGATAAAGGCCGATTGTCCCGGTGTCCGGATCATTGATCAGATACTCAAGAACGTCACATTCGTCCACATCGATTTTATTTCCAATCGAGCAGGCTTTACTGATGCCCATGGTGCCGTGGCTCATGAGATCTATCAGGAAACCGGCAGACAGCATGCCGCTCTGAACGATAAGCGATACATCGCTTTTTATAAATTCCTGTTCCCAGATGGCAGGTGAGACAAATGAAAACACATTTTTTCTGACCGTATCCACCAGTCCCATGCAATTGGGGCCCCATAACCGGATACCGGTTTTTTTCATGACGGAAAGAAGTTCTTCCTGGATCGCCTGCCCCTTTCCACCACTTTCGGCAAATCCCCCTGACTGGATGATGACGCCTTTTACACCCCGGTTCGCACAATCAGACACAACAGACGGAACCATTTTTGCAGGGATAAATAAAATGACCAGATCCAGTGGGTCCGGCACCCCTTTAATGTCCGGATAACATGTAAGGCCTTCAATGGCATCATAGCCTGGATTGACAGGGTAGATTGCACCTTTATATCCGCTGATAAGATTTTTAAGAATGGTATATCCACCTTTGAGCGGGTTTGCCGAGGCACCGATAACCGCGACACCTTTGGGATTGAAGAAAAAATCCATGGGGAATGAAACTCCTTTTGATCTGTCCTTTAGTTACAGCATCGCCGGGAAACTCTGTATGGCCGACAAAATCTGCAGAAATTTACGAAAAACGACTATGCGTTATTATGAAATATTACACAAGTCAAAAAATATCGCAGCGTTTTGAATTCTTTTTTTTTCCGTGTGCCTGGACATAGCATTTAAAATTTAAATTCAGATTTCAAAAAAAAAGACTCGATTTTTTTTTAAATGTGGGTTATGGGAAGGCACGCTGTTTACATTTTATTGTAATTCGTGCATGAATGGCCGGTCATTATTTAAATCACGCACCGTGTTTACAGGTGCGTGAGCAATCAATGGCCGGGTATTGTTGCTATGGATATGCTTTGAAAAGGAGCGCGCGTGTTCGCATCCTGGCTGAAAAAAATGATTTAAATAAGGAGAGATAATATTATGCTGTGGGAAATGATGAGAAAAAAGTCATCAAATGATCTTTTTAGGATAATTTTAATCCTGATAGGTGCACTGCTGATAGCCGGATGTAATATTTCCGGAAAGGTGACGCTGGATGGCGAAGGCGTTCAGGGGGTTTCAGTGGCCCTTTCGGGAAATGGTGTTCAAAAAACAGTGACGACAAATAAAAACGGCTATTATGAATTCAGGAATATCGCAAAGGGGCTTTATAAGGTTTCGGTCCTGCCGCCTGAAGGATATACCGGCAATCCCGCGCAGAGAGTGGAAAAATCAAGCAAATATGCGGATGTATATGCGGTCCATTTCAAAATGGAAAGTGATACGATCAAAGAGATCAGCTCCGGCACCATCATCGGCAAGCGCGAAGAAAACGGCATTGCCGCATGGTATGGCATTCCGTTCGCAAAACCGCCTGTGGATGACTTGAGGTGGAAAGCGCCACAACCTGAAGAGAGCTGGGACGATGCCTATATGGCTGCAACGCCATGCGAGCCTTGTACCCAGTATGTGAGCATGCTGACCGGGCTTTCACCGGAATATTACAATCAGGTCATTGGCAGTGAAGATTGCCTTTATCTCAATGTCTGGGCGCCTGAAAATGCGTCTGGCGAGCCAAAACCCGTCATGCTCTGGGTTCATGGCGGCGCGAATTCCATTGGCGAGGGAGCTATTTATAATGGTAAAATGCTTGCCGAAAAACACGATGTTATCGTTGTGGCCATTAATTACAGGCTGGGGCCATTTGGCTGGTTTGCCCATCCGGCCCTCAGAGGAGAGGGGACAACGATTGAAGACCAGTCCGGCAATTTCGGAACCCTTGATATCATCAGAGGTTTGGAATGGGTCCAGCAAAATATCGACGCGTTTGGCGGTGACAAGAATAACGTCACCTTGTTCGGCGAATCCGCAGGAGCCATCAACACATTGACCCTTCTGGCCTCTCCGTTAACGGAAGGCTTGTTTCACAGCGCCATCGCAGAAAGTCCGGTCATAGAATGGATTGCAGAACACACCAACTGGCAGCCCATGAGTGTGGCTGAAAATTACATGGATGATGACGAACCAGGTCACCATGCCAGTTCGCGTGAAACCATCAACAATCTTCTTATGGAAGACGGCCTTGCCATTGACAGGGATGCTGCAAAAGCCCTTCAGGATTCCATGGGCAATGAAGATATTGAAGCTTACCTCCGCACCATGCCTGCAGAAAAAATCATGTCTGTGCTTGAGTCAAAATACAGAGGCATGATTATCATGCCTTCGGCCATTCAGGATGGCTATGTGATTCCCAAAAAAGGCCCGTTGGATGTGTTCCAGTCCGGTGAGTATCATCAAATGCCGATCATGATTGGCACGAACAGGGAAGAAATGAAGCTATTTTTAATGCTGGATCCTTATTATACAATGAATATCATGGAGGTGATTCCAATTATCCTTAAACCGGTGGACTATGAACTGGCCGCCCAATACTGTTCGGAAGCCTGGAAAGTGACCAGTGTGGATGAACTGGCCACAGCCATGAGTATTCATCAGCCCAACGACATTTATGCATACCGGTTTGACTGGGATGATGAAGCCAATATGCTGGGGATTGACCTGGGAGCAATTGTCGGTGCGGCCCACGGCGTGGAAATTCCTTCTGTGTTTGCCGATCCGGATATGGTGATCATGGAATCGATGTCTTTAACCTACACGCCTGAAAACAAACCGGGCCGTGTGGCGCTTGCTGAAAGCATGTCATCCTATTGGGCAGCAATGGCTTACACCGGTTCACCCGGAACAGGCATGCCTTACGCCCCCCAAGCTGTTGAATGGACGCCCTGGACCAATGACGCAGGTGCAGCAAATCTGATGATTTTCGATTCACCATCTGACGCCGGCATCAACATGGTCAATTTCCATTTGTATTCAGATGATGTGCAGGAAAGACTTCAGAATGAAACCGGATTTACCACTGACACGGATCAGTGCATGGTTTACAAGGCTATTTATGGCGAAGATGAATTTTATCAGGCCCATTGTTCAGGCCTTTAAGCGACAATCGGTCAGCTTATGTAACATCTCAAAAAGTATGTGGTAGAAAAGACGCAACTATGCCGAGGCAATAGCAGCCTTAAGTTCCATTAGATCTGGTAAGGGAGGAATATTATTATTTTGGGCTATCCTATCGTTAATGAATTCCCAAAAAGA
>JAHIVH010000091.1 GCA_018816735.1 Pseudomonadota bacterium
CCCCTTCCAGGCATGAGGTTCATTTCGTTCAACCGGCCATACTTGTTCGGAAGGATATTGATGGCCTTGGTCAAAGACACCATGTTAAAGGCATCGGTTTCAAATGGGTTCAGCATGGGTTTACGCCTCCTCTCTTTCTATGATTCCTGCGGCTTTGAGCTGGGATAGGGCCGCATCTTTTTCCGGCTGGGTGGCCGTGCCAGGGAATACCAGGCTCTCTTTTGCCACGATGGCTTCGCGGACGATTAAAACACCTTCCAGATCGCCTGAGGTTGCATCGTAGGCGTCAATGACGAACCCATAGGCGTTCTCGGTGCCGTCCGATGCGGTGAAGTCGATCTGATAGATTTTCCCGTTTGCGGTCTGTTTACCCACAACAGCGGCAAGGGATAAGTTCTGTCCGGCTGCGATGGTCCCTTTTTCACGGGAGTAATAGTTGCTCTCCTCCCATTTCAAGATATCGTTCAGCCGGTTTCCTTCGGTTATAACGGGCATGCTATGCCTCCTTTCTTCTCATGGCGTCTTTGATGAGCGGGTTTACCTCGCCCGTTCCTGTGGCGCCAACGGTTGATATGATTTCGTTCTTGCTTCCTTGTACGGCTTTGGCTTCCAGGATAATTTTTCGGGCATCCTCTAAAGAGATGTTCTTTTCAATAAGGGATGCCGACATCTGGGGCAGGCTCGCGAGTCCGCATAAATCCATGACCTCTTTGACATAAGTGAGGGCATCGGCTTTTCCTTTGGCGATTGCCTCCTCTTTGATTTTTTCCGTGTCCGGGAGGTCGGTTTTGGGGGTGTAGCCAAGGTTTGAAAGTTCCAGTTTGACTTCATCGGTCGATGCTTCTTTGAAAAGAGCTTCGAGGTTCTGTTTAAAGGTTTTCGGGTCACTCATGGTAATTGTTCCTCCTGATAGGGTTTGTATGGCCTGATCCCAGGACAGGACGTCATCCGCGAGACCTGATTTGATGGCATCATGACCATCAAATATGCCTGCCTGGGTGTCGATGACTTGTTTGGGGGAAAGGCTTCTGTTTCTTGCGACGGTTTGAACGAACAGGTCGTATGTTTTATTTACGCTTTTCTGTGCGGTTTTGATGGCTTCATCAGACAAGGGGTTATGGGATGAAAAATCGTTCTTCCGGTCCCCTGAGAATATGGCAGTGTATTTCAATCCCCGCTGTTCATCAAAGCCGCTTTGGTCCACATGGACGGCAATGACGCCCACGGAACCCACGCTTGCGGTTCTTGAAAGGAAAATCTTGTCTGCAGCAGAAGCGATGGCATATGCGGCTGAATAGGCGGATTCGTTGGCGATTGAATAGATCGGTTTTTTGCCACGGGCGGAGTAGATTTCATCCACCAGATCAAACACGCCCGATGCCTCACCGCCGGGGGAATCAACATCAAAGAGGATGGCATCAATAGAATCATCCGATATGGCCATGCGGAAAGTATTTCTGATTTGGGTATAGGTGGACAATCCAAAGAAGGTATCGAACCCGGAACTCCTATGGGTCAATACGCCATAAACCGGGATCACACCGATCCGCTGGGGGGCTTTATTGGGCTTGAACATACCGCCTTGAAGGGATAAGTCGATATCCTTTGAGGACAGGATGGCATCAATGGCTCCGGCAGCCAACATCAATGGCGTGTTAATCAGTTTCGATAGTATCAGTTTGTTCATTCTTATTTTCCTCTTGGGAAGTGTTTTCAGAAGGATTTTCTTCTGATGTTTGCTGGTATGTTCCGGTTTTGGCGGTCTTTCTGGGATCAGAATCAAATACCAGATCAAGCTGATCGGCCCGTTTGTTGTCTTCTGCAATTTCTGAATCGAGCATTTCGATATCGTGGCCAAGTTCGGCAACCACCTGGGACCGGGATTTAAAACCGTTCCTGACGGCCATTTGTTCCGCTTTCTGGTCCTTTTCCGGGTCAACCCAGGCAAATCCATCAGGCCGCCATTTGATCCGGTAATATTTGCGCCTGTTTTTCCGGTAATCGGGTATTTTTAAAGCACCGGACATGACCGCCGTATCGAGCCACCTTCTTGCCACCGGACCGCAGAACTGGAAAGCGATCATCTGTTTCTGGAGCATGATGCAAAGACGTCTGAATTCTATTAAACCTGCCCGGATGGAGGAATAATTTACGCCTGATAAGTCGCCTGTAAGCTGTTCATAGGTGATGCCGATCCCACGGGCAATGGACCTAAGTTCCTGTTTGATCCATTTTTCGTAATTGCCGCCCACATCTGCCGGTTCCGAAAAACGGACGTCCATGCCGGGAGGTAATATCGGAAAAGTCCCCGGTTCCAGGGCCACAATATCCCGTTCGGACGTATCCCTTTTGATGACTTTTCCGAGAGGAGTGAATTCGGTATCATCCCCTGGAAGTTCCGTAATAAAACCTCCAAACATGGCGGCAGATTTTTTCCTGACAAGTTCTGCGTCCTGGTATTGGTCCAGTTCATGGAGCCTGACGATAACCGACGACAACCAGGGGCGATATCTGATCTGGCCGGGTCTTAAAGGGCGACCGATATGAAGAATTTCTGATGCCGGTATCCTTACTCGGTCGTTTGTTTTGATATGATAAAATTCTCCGGGGTGTTCCCTGAACAGGTGGTATGCCACTTTCTGGCCAATCCTGTTGAATTCGATCCCCATGCGGATTTCGTTCCCATTTGAAAGGACCGTGTTGAAGGATTCGTCCAGGTGATCTGCTTCCAAAATCTGTAATTGTAGAGGGACCGCATACCCGTATTCAGAAAGCCTTGGTCGGAATCTCACCAGTACTTCTCCGCTTTCGATTACTGAATGTGCCACCATGGCTTCAAGACCATAAAAATCGGTCAAACCTGCAGCATCGATTTCTTCCGTGGAATCGGCCCAGAGTTCCTGAATCTGTTTTTTCAGATCAATATCATCAAGCTGCCACCTTGGGGAAATGCCTGATCCGATCAGATTTGAAACAAAGGAATCGATGGCACCTGACGCTAACGGATTGTTCCGGGTTAGTTCCCGGGATCTGGCTCGAAGCGTTGAAAGGCTTCCAAAGATTGCTGCATTGGGACCAGAGGTGGACATTCCCCAGGTATTCAGACGTCTTCCGGTTCCAGCTCCTTCGAAAGAACCGGTAAGAGCGGTCTGTGATATTTTGTTTCCATTATGATCGAGGATTTTTAAAAAAGCCAAATCAAAGTCCCTTGCTGGTGGATGTTAAGACAAATCTTCGTTTAGTACTGCTGGTTGATTCCATTTCTGAGAGAAGCTCCCGGAGTTCCTTTAGTTGAGTACTGCCATATTCAACGACCTGCCCCATCACAGAAACACGAACGATTTTCTTTCCGTTGACCAGGTCCATGATGGCGTTTTTTACATTGTCGATGTCGGTTAAGGTGTAGTTCATTTGATCTCCGTGTTATTTTTCTCAGTTTTGAAAAACTATAACACGGGATTTTGGGGATTTTAGTGTGTGGAAAGCTATAGAAAACTATATAAAGGAAAAGGTGAAACTATTCTATTGACAGGGTTTGTATTGATACAATCCCAGGTTGGGAGGGAGGGGGAATATTGAGTGATATTCTGCACCTCCAGTAATTTGTTTTTTTTGATCGGACACTATTAAATATGCTACAAGAGCCTTTTTTTAATTTCAAAAAGGCCCTTATTCTTATTTAACCTATTGGCAAAAAATCATTTTGCTTGGTCCAACAATAAATCAATAACTCTGGCATGATACTTGGCAACTAATTAAGACACATTTTAAAAAAATTAGTACTTACAAGAATTCCTATTCCCTATATATTATTTACAGAAGCAATAATTGGAAGCTCTATTTTTGGTTCTAAGACTTCTAATTCGGTTCTGAATCTATTTAAAATCTGATCATATAATTCTGTCGTTTTAGGTGATGAAATAGATATCACTAAAGAATAGGGAATGGGTTTTGCACTTCGTGAAATTCCGCCAGTTTCTCTAGCATTATAATGAATATCAAAGGTTGGATCTGTCAAACTACTACCTCTAAACCTTGCGGAATTATGCAGAACTGTTTCCCATTTATGTGCATCAGTCCTCAATTCATTTTCAGTAGCATAGAGGTGTTTTGCATTAAAAAAGGATTTGGTCGCTGGACGCAGAACATCTTTCCCTTTAAACTTGTTGGCATTAGGTCGGAATTGTATTTCCAATCCGCTTCTAGTATAATTTGAAGGATCCTGTGGATCAGTGTCTGTATTAAAACAGAAGGTTGCTGATAACGTAATCATATTGCTAATGGGCTCTGCTGGCATTGGGATAATAGCTCTGATATACTTTGATGGCTCTAAAGTACCTTGATATACAATCCGGACCTCACCTTTACCGCATTCCATAATATCTGATAAATCGTGAGGTATTAATCCCCACCCAATATTTTTTGTGTCTTCCTCATTATTTTTACAGCAATGTAAAAGCAAAGCCTTAATCGAAAGTGGTGTTAAATGATTCCCAAAATGAGCCCGAATACCTGAGGCCAATCGTAAAACAGTTGGAGCTGAAAAGCTTGTCCCAGCAGTTGGTTTTGCAATATTTAAAGTAGACGGGTCTAAAATATAGTAGGGCTCTCTTTCAGATCCACCAAAGGCAATTGCATCTGGCTTAACTCTTCCCGGGCTTCGTCCAGGCCCGATAGAACTATAACTGGCTCTTCTCCACATTTTTTTATCCAAGGAATCGCTTGCACCAACTGCGAAACAATTAACACAGTCAGATGGAACTTGAATTCGAGAATTGCCTGAATCTTCATCAAGATCACCATCATTACCCACAGCAACAGTTGCTAAAATTTTATTTTCTCCGAAGTATTCATCGAGAACAGCAGTCCATACATGAATATCGTCATCCTCAATTGGTAGTGCTGGACCTATGCTTAAATTGATAAACTCAGGTTTTCGGTTGTGTAAAATATCCGTAATCCTGGATAGCACGTCATATAAATCTGAGCCTTCATCTGTCGAGTCATCAAGTACTCTATAGTGTTTTACCTTTGCGTAAGGTCTGCTTAATGGTTGTCCCTTTAAAATTGGGCCAAACAATAATGCGGATGAAACGCTAAAACCGTGTTCTTTGAATTCAGGTACAGCATTCCCGATGCCCTTTGTTTTTAGCCCGCTTAACCATGGTTTCATCTTTTCATGATTTGGTACGCCACCATCAAATACATATATCTCAGTGTCAGGATCAACCGGACCTTCCTCAGGCAATTTGCATTTAAAGGATTTTACAGATGGTAATTGCCTTAAAACTGGATTAAATATTCTTATTTTGGGCATTTTTCGGGCAACACGAAGAAATGAAAATTTTTCAATTTGTGGAATGTTTTCTTTAGGTGCTTTAGCCGGGATAAAACATAATCCTCGGGTTATAAATCGTCGATTTAAATCAAGTTCAACATCAAGGGATTTTAGGTATTTATTATATCCATCAAGTATGTATCCTTCCCCAAATGATTCATTTATATGCAAAACAGTTTCAAGAGCGATCAGACTTTTGGAAGTTTCTTCTATTTTTTTAATTCGTTCACCAGGAGAAAAGCACCTAATTTTTTCAAATCTAACAATTTGATCCATTAAATTTTTGTCTTGCTTAAGGTCCCCCAAATTTTTCGATAGTTTGTGAAAATTTTCTCTTTTCCCTGCTATAAATAAATCAACCGTAGGTTCGGATATAATTTTTCCTTTTTTTTGAGACTTTTGAGGTTTAATGAAGGATGGCTTACTCCCAACAGATCGCAAGCCGAAAGACCTTAGCAAATATTCAGGGAAATAGCTCTTTGCTATATATGCTGGGTGTAATGTCATAATTGCAACTGATTCATCATTAGGGCATGCTACACTGGGTAATGCATCCAACTGTTTTGCTACCGATTTTATTTGTGGGGTTAAACGATCAATGGCTTCATCAAAGGTGTAAGGATGTTGTTTTTTGGGATCTATTTTGGGACCTGGAATTGGTTCGGTCAAACGCTCACCGTATCCAAGGATATAATTTTTATTATTTTTCATTATCCCTCCTTTAATCGTTTATTTGGAGACTGCTTTTCTTATAGTATCTCTACTTACTCCTGTCCATTCGCTCGCTTGTCTTTGTGAATATCCTGTCTTCTGAATTTTTACAGCACATTGAATTCTTTCTTTTTGGGTCATTGTTTGCATTTTATTCCTAGATAATTGTATTACTAAATCCTTTAGGGGAATCTCGCTAATAATAGCCAATCTCCTCATGCGCAAAAGTTCCCTTTCAATATCGCTAAAAGAAAAACCTTCAAAGATCATTGAAAGCAAATCTACCCCATCATTATTGTTTAGATGATTTTTTCCAAGGTACATTTCAACAGCTTGCTTGGTTTGTTGAATATCCGGCATTGGGAACTCAACGGCCATATCAAACCTCCGCCAAACCGCAGGATCTAATAACTTTGGATGATTTGTCGCGCTGATCAACAAACTCTCAGAGGGCCAATCATCAATTTCCTGAAGCAAAACAGTTACTAATCGTTTTAGCTCACCAACGTCTGTCGTATCATCCCTGCGTTTTGCTATTGAATCAAGTTCGTCCAGAAGTAGAACACATTTCGTGTTTTTTGAATAATCAAAAACATTTCTTATATTATTGCCTGTACGCCCAAGAAAGCTGCTCATCACAGCAGATAAGTCAAGTATCATAAGAGGAAAATTTAATTGTTTTGCCAACCATCTCGCACCTAAAGTTTTCCCTACTCCAGGCGGACCAAAAAAAAGTAAAGATTTGGTTAATGATAATCCAGCAGCTGCAAGTGCATCTTCTTGATTTCGTTCGTTTATAATTTGCTTAAACGATTGATTAATATCTTTTGACCATATTGGCTCTATATCGAGTTGGATGGGATATTCGAATTTCATAAGATTTAATCTGGAATCCCTATCAACAGGCATACTGACCATCTCCCTGTTTCGTACGGGCGATTTTTGGGAGGGATTTTCTTTTAATAGTGAATCTAACTGGTCTGATATTTCTGGATGATTCACTTTGATTTTTTTTGAAAATCTTTGGATAAACAATTTAATGTCTTGCTGCCTACCGGAAAGGGCCAAGCGGGCCAAGTGGACTATATTTTCTGATATATTTTTATCATATGCCATAAGATTTACCATTTACTTTGTTAAGAGATAGTTATAGTTATTTTAAGATGGACTAAAAGTCAACAAAAAAATTATATTAGTCCACATTTCGTTGTGGACATAGTTTAAATAGGCTTGTTTCGATTATCAATGTATTCTTTTGCAATTGAAGGAGCTTTTAGTGGGGTTGTCGACAAATTGCTTTGCGGGTTTTGATATAAAAAAATAAAAGGGAGTCAACATACCAAAACACAAAACGTCTAATGGAAATTGTAAGCATTGATAGAAGGTCGATATTAAGAATCGGTATCTGATTATTAAGCAAGACCCATTCTCACGGAGATTCACTATCTGTTAGGGGCTGCCAACCTTGAAAATAGTCGATCTGTGCAGCCTTAATCTCTCATGATCTGCCTCTTCCTCCATTCAAGAATCAATTCCGAATCACTCTCCCAAATACCGTCAATCTTAACCGCCGGAAATTCCATTTCCCGAATCCATTTGTAAATAACAGTCCAGGATCGTCCGACAAACTGCTGAATTTCCTTGCTCCCTGTTAAAATCCGTTTTTGCTGTTTCATATTTTTACCTCTTCATCCAATTCGATTTTATCACCCTCGGCACTTCGGGTTTAAGCTTTTCGATCGTTTCGTTTTTCGAATTTTTAATATTCATTTCAAGGACATCCCAGTCCTCGCTTGTGATCTCTCTTCTAATGGCTGCGGCATAAGCATAATTGAAACAGTCAGATGCTTCATTCCGTGGCCTGGTATTTACCCAATAATGAACCGGATAACCGTCTTTATAGCGGGTCACACGTTTTTCAGCCGTAAGCTGAATAAAGAATTCATCAGGAAGGCCAATGGGAAAATGAATGTACCCGGGACCGGGAGTCAGCAGATTGAGCCTTTTGGAAATTGTGGATTTCGCTGTATCCGTACCAATCTGCCACAAATTCACGCCTTTTTTTATCGTTACGCCATGATATGAAACATCCACAGGCCTGGGCTTGCCAACAACCGGCCTCTTGCTTTGGCTTGCCCCCTTAATGGCCATCACATGAGGTGATCTCAGTCTGCAGTAATTATATACTTCCTGAGTGAAATGCCCGCCCGTGTCAATGGCGGCAGATATGATGTGCAGCCTGACACCGGATGCATGTTCATAGCTTCGGTTCAGCAATTTATCGAGATCCGTCCACACTTGCTGTTCCCCCGGGTTACCAAAAAGCTCCGTCCAGTATATCACCCAGCTTTCTTCACCCCGGCCCCATGCGGTAATAAGAACAGCAAGTCTGTTGTCCTGAACGTCAACGCCTGCGGTTAAAACCATCCCACCGTCAGGAACGGTTAACATTTCATAAGGCTCGGATCTTGCCTTCAATTCTGCCCAGTCCGGTTGCTCAAACTCGTCTTCCCAGGTCTGGCCTAAAGTCGTATTCTTAAAGGTTTTAAGCCTTTCAGTATCCTCATAGCACTCATCAAATTCTGCAGCAATTTTGGCCCATGTGGCGTTTGGGGCATAGGAGTAGCCAGCCCATATGAAGAATCCCGCATGGCCATTAAATTTCTCAGTGGCACGCCATTCCCCACGTTCGATCATCCAGCGTTTTTTCGAGTGCGGGATTAAATTTTTACAGGCTTTACACTCAAGTGCCGCTTTTTCCGGTTCACCCTTCGGCCATTTGATCTGATTAAAGTCGATCGTTTGAAATTCATTACAAAAAGGACAGGGCACAAAATAAAACCGCTTGTCGCTCTCGTTAAAACTCTTTTCCACCCTGGACATTTCTTTGGTGGTGGGTGTGCTCCCGATAGCGATTTTCTTGTCCCAGAACCACTCTGCACGCTTGGTTCCGAGCTTGATCTGATCGCCTTCCTGTCCTGCAGTCGGGGGATAACCGTCAACTTCATCGAAAAGGACAATCGGAACGGATATTCTTCTGAACCCTCTGGCAGAATTTGCTCCCACCAGGGATAAAAAACCTCCCGGATATGACTTTTTGAGGATCGTATTTGAACTGTCGCGGCTTTTAGCCTCAGCCACAAGCCCTTGAAGCACAGGGGTGTCCCGCAGCATGGGAGCCAGTTCCTCCTTACTATAGCCCTGAGCATCTTCCACTGTGGGCTGTACCATAAGGATCGATTTCGGGTCATGGTGAATGTGGTACCCTTCCACCTGATTGAGTATTTTCGTATATCCGACCCTTGCACTCTTCATCATGGTGATCTTTTCAACCCGCAAATCCGTAAACGCATCCAAAATATCCTTCTGGTATGGCAATGTTTTCCATTTCCCTGGCTCATGGGCCGATTCCGGTGAGAGATAGGCGTATTTGTCGGCCCATTCGGACAAAGACAGCCTTTCGGCCGGTTTCCATGTCAGAATGCACTTGTTCCAGCAAGATATGAGCGCTTTACTGTAACTCACTTCGTGATAACTCCTCCAATGCCTCCCGGACCACCGAATCCACAAGCCCTAAAACGCTTTCCCGGTCGTCAATGTCCTCCAGATATTCCTGAATGAGGGGGGCAATCTTTGATTTTATACCCAAAAGCCTGATTTTTGCGGCTGTAATGTGGGCAGTCCATGCTTTTTCAACCTCATTTGAAGGGATCAGTTGCCCGGATTTGGTTTCAAATTCAAGTTTTCTTAAAGCCGCCTTATACTGCTCGTTGATGGTCCGGGCCGTATGGTAATCCACGCCTTTGATTCCGGCTTTTTTGACGAATTCCTCCTTTACTTCCTTTTTAGGATTCCTGGGGGGATTCATCGGGTCAAGGTTCTGCTCCAAAAGGGTGTCCGCTTTTTCCGGATCAATGAGCACTTTTCCGTTTTTGGTTGTAGTTGCCCCGCTTATTTTTCCCTGTTTCACAATCGTGGTAATACGGGCAGGGGATACACCCCGATGCCTTGCGTATTC
>JAHIVH010000092.1 GCA_018816735.1 Pseudomonadota bacterium
CCCCTTCCAGGCATGAGGTTCATTTCGTTCAACCGGCCATACTTGTTCGGAAGGATATTGATGGCCTTGGTCAAAGACACCATGTTAAAGGCATCGGTTTCAAATGGGTTCAGCATGGGTTTACGCCTCCTCTCTTTCTATAATTCCTGCGGCTTTGAGCTGGGATAGGGCCGCATCTTTTTCCGGTTGGGTGGCCGTGCCAGGGAATACCAGGCTATCTTTTGCCACGATGGCTTCGCGGACGATCAGGACGCCCTCAAGATCGCCGGTTGTGGCATCGTAATCGGCGATCATAAATCCATAGGCGTTCTCGGTGCCATCCGATGCCGTGAAGTCGATCTGATAGATTTTCCCGTTTGCGGTCTGTTTGCCCACGACTGCGGCAAGGGATAAGTTCTGTCCGGCTGCGATGGTCCCTTTTTCACGGGAGTAATAGTTGCTCTCCTCCCATTTCAGGATATCGTTCAGCCGTTTTCCTTCGGTTATAACGGGCATGCTATGCCTCCTTTCTTCTCATGGCGTCTTTGATGAGCGGGCTTATCTCTCCCGTTCCGGTAGCGCCAACGGTTGATATGATTTCGTTCTTGCCGCTTTCTGCGGCTTTTGCTTCAAGGATGGTTTTTCGGGCATCCTCGATTGTGACGTTTTTCTCGATCAGGGATGCAGACAATCGGAGCATGTCTGCGAGATCACATAAGCCGATGATTTCTTTGGCGTAGGTCATGGCCTCGTTTTTTCCGGCAGAGATGGCTTCTTTCTTGATTTTGTCCGTATCCGGAATGTCTGTTTTGGGGATGTAGCCCAGGGTTCCAAGTTCTGTTTTCACTTCTTCTTCGGGCTTATCTTTTAAAATAGCCGTCAGATTCAGTTTAAAATTCTTCGGGTCACTCATGGTAATTGTTCCTCCTGATAGGGTTTGTATGGCCTGATCCCAGGAAAGGAGATCATCTGCCAGGTCTGATTTTATGGCATCGTGTCCTTCGAATATGCCTGCCTGGGTGTCGATGACTTGTTTGGGGGAAAGGCTTCTGTTTCTTGCGACGGTTTTAACAAACAGGTCGTAAGTTTTATTCACGCTTTTCTGGGCTATTTTGATGGCTTCATCAGACAGGGGGGTGTGAGATGAAAAATCGTTCTTCCGGTCCCCGGAAAAAATGGCCGAATATTTAAGTCCCCGCTGCTCGTCCCATCCGCTCTGGTCCACATGAACGGCAATCACGCCCACAGATCCCACGCTTGCGGTTCTGGATAAAAAGATTTTGTCTGCAGCAGATGCGATGGCGTAAGCGGCTGAATAGGCGGATTCGTTTGCGATTGAATAGATCGGTTTTTTGCCACGGGCAGAGTAGATTTCGTCCACCAGGTCAAATACGCCAGACGCTTCGCCGCCAGGGGAGTCGATATCAAAAAGAATGGTATCGATGGAATCATCGGCTATGGCCATCCGGAAGCTGTTTCTGATCTGGGTATAGGTGGAGAGTCCGAAGAAGGTGTCGAACCCGGTGCTTCTATGGGTCAATACGCCGTAAACCGGTATCACACCAATCCGCTGGGGCGCTTTATTGGGTTTGAACATACCGCCTTGAAGGGATAGGTCTATATCCTTTGAAGAGAGGATTGTGTCCAGGCTTCCGGCTGCGATCATGAGGGGGGTGTTAATCAGTTTTGAGAGAATCATCTTGTTCATTTTCTTTATCCTCTGAAGCGCTATCTTCTGATGTCGTTTGATAGGTCCCGGTTTTGGCGGTTTTCCTGGGATCTGAATCAAACACCAGGTCAAGCTGATCTGTCCGTTTGTTGTCTTCTGCAATTTCGGCGTCGAGCATTTCGATGTCATGCCCGAGTTCGGCCACCACTTGCGCCCTTGATTTGAAGCCATTTCTGACGGCCATCTGCTCGGCTTTTTGGTCTTTTTCAGGGTCAACCCAGGCAAACCCGTCCGGTCGCCATTTGATCCGGTAATATTTGCGTTTGTTTTTTCGGTAGGCGGGGATGGTCAAAGCGCCTGACATGACGGCTGTGTCGAGCCATCGTCTTGCAACCGGCCCGCAAAACTGGAACGATAGCATCTGTTTCTGGAGCATGATGCAAAGGCGTCTGAATTCGATTAAACCGGCTCTGATGGATGAATAATTGACTCCGGAGAGATCGCCGGTGAGCTGTTCGTAGGTAATGCCGATTCCCCTTGCAATGGATCGGAGTTCTTGCTTGATCCATTTTTCGTAGTTCCCGCCCACATCGGCTGGTTCTGAAAATTTTACATCCATGCCAGGGGGAAGGATGGGGAACGTTCCGGGTTCAAGGGCCACAATGTCACGATTTGAGGTGTCTTTTTTGACGACTTTTCCAAGCGGGGTGAACTCCGTATCGTCGCCGGGAAGCTCCGTGATAAAGCCACCAAACATGGCTGCGGATTTTTTCCTGACAAGTTCTGCGTCCTGGTATTGATCCAGTTCGTGAAGCCTTACGATAACCGACGACAGCCAGGGGCGATATCGGATCTGACCGGGTCTTAAAGGCCTTCCGATATGTAAAATGTCTGATGCGGGGATTCTGACCCGGTCGTTTGTGGTGATGTGGTAGAACTCTCCCGGATGTTCCCGGAAAAGGTGATAGGCCACCCTTTGTCCGATGGAATTAAACTCAATCCCCATCCGGATTTCGTTCCCGTTTGGAAGGACGGTGTTGAATGCTTCGTCGAGGTGATCCGCTTCGATGAGCTGAAGCTGCAAAGGAACGGCATAGCCGTATTCAGGAAGTCTGGGCCGGAACCTCACCAGCACTTCGCCGCTCTCGATTACTGAATGAGCCACCATGGCTTCAAGACCGTAAAAGTCGGTCACGCCTGCGGCATCGAGTTCCTCGGTTGAGTCGGCCCAGAGTTCCTGAATCTGTTTTTTAAGTTCCATGTCCTCGATCTGCCAACGGGGGGATATGCCGGAACCGATCAGGTTTGAAACAAAGGAGTCTATCGCGCCGGATGCAAGGGGGTTGTTCCGGGTGAGTTCCCGTGATCTGGCGCGAAGGGTTGAGAGGGTTCCGAAGAGGCTCGCATTGGGTCCGGATGAGGAGATACCCCAGGAGTTCAATCGCCTTCCGGTACCAGCCCCTTCAAAGGAGCCGGTCAACATGGATGCGGGGATTTTATTTCCCTGATGATCGAGGATCTTTAAGAATGCCAAATCAAAGCCCCTTTGTTGTTGATGTCAGGATAAATCTTCGTTTTGTTCCGGTGGATGATTCAATCTCCGATAGAAGGTCCCGGAGTTCTTTTAGCTGGGTGCTCCCATATTCAATGACCTGGCCCATTACGGATACCCGGACGATTTTCTTTCCGTTCACGAGATCCATGAGGGCGTTTTTTACGTTGTCGATGTCGGTTTGGGTGTAGTTCATTTGATCCCCGTACTATTTTCTTTTATTTTGAAACACTATAACACGGGGTTTTGGGGATTTTGGTCTGTGTAAAGCTATAGAAAACGATAATAATGAGAAGGGGATAATATTCTATTGACAAGGGTTTTAGACGTTTTTTACGCCAAAGGTTATGGCTCTGATATTATCTTGTATTTTAAAAAATGCCCAACATGGAATCAAATGATATACATTGTAGGGCAATTTTTTCTTGACTCCAATTGCCCAACAATATAAAAGAAAAATGAACTTGTTGGGCAATCAGCAGACGGTGAATCATGAGCGTACTCAAAGATGTCTTATCAGACGAACATGAAAGATTAAAATCATTGGTGCAATGGTATAAACAGGAAATTGCATCATTGCCAAAAGGAAGTATGTCAATAAAAAAAAGAAAAGACAGGAAATATCTGTATATAAATTATCGTGAAAAAAATAAGGTGAAATCTGATTATGTGGGGCTTGTCTCATCAGAAAAAGCAGCTGAACTGGCAAATAAAATATTACAAAGAAAGAAATATGAAGAAGACTTAAAAGTAATTAAAAAAGATTTGAAAGAGCTTGAGCGGGCGCTTTATGGAAAAAAAATATGAATTGGTTTCAAAAATAATAGAAGAGCTTCACAACAGCGGGGCATTGCATAAGCTTGTATTGGTTGGAAGTTGGTGCACACACTATTATAAAAATTTGTTTGAACACGGAGATAAATTTATCCCCCTGCTAAGAACAATGGATATTGATTTTATGATTCCGACTCCTCATAGAATAAATAAAAAGGTGAATGTCCACGACCTTTTGATCCAAATGGAATTCAGACCTGAATTTCATACGCTTTCCGGTTTGGTAAAGTATAGACATCCTGAATTGGAAATTGAATTTCTTACTCCGGAAATGGGCAGAGGAGATAAAAAAGTATATGAAATTAAACCTTTCGGCATAAATGCAGTCGGCTTGAGGTATCTGAATTTACTACAAAATAATATAATCGAGGTAAGCCACAGTAACGATATAAAAATTTATATACCCTCTCCTGAGGCATTTGCGCTTCATAAATTTATGATTAGCCAGCTTAGAAAGAATGATGTCAAAGCCGGAAAAGATATAAACATGGCGAAAGCAATTGGAGAACTGTGCATGAATTCTGGTGTTCGCAAAGAAAATATCATCCGGATTTTTTCTTCACTGCCTAAAAAATGGCAGACAAAGATTTTGGATTCTGTAAAGGATGTTTCTGATAATTTGCATAAGTGTCTTTTCGAGTATAGAAAGTAGACAAAATTCCCGGATTTCAGGAGAGAAAGTGGTCGATCTCTTTCAAAAGTTCTTCCACATGCCCTAAAGATCCGACATGCGCCCAGTTTAGTTTTCCCTGAGGTTCTTTTTTGAGCTTGGTTTGAATGTGCTCGATTTTTTCAGCAATATTTTCCTGTCTTTTCTGATATGCTGTTTTTGCGCTATCGCTATTTTTTACTTCTTTCATCGGGGCTCCTTTTTTCGTAATTTTTCTTTATCTTTAAGTACAGTATCGCTCTTATGTCGTTTAAAATCAAGTCGTTAATTGAATTCATATGCAGAAAAAGAACCCTTTTAATTTTTCATAATCTGCCTTTTCCGCCACTCAAGAATCAATTCCGAATCGCTTTCCCAGATACCGTCAATTTTGACTGCAGGGAATTCCTTTTCTTTGATCCATTTGTAGACGATGGTCCAGGAACGTCCGACAAACCCCTGGATCTCTTTGCTTCCCGTCAATATCCGTTTAGTCTCTTTCATATTTTACCTCCTCATCCAGTTCGACCGAACAATTCGCGGTTTTTCGGTTTCCGGTTCTTCACTTTTGGTACTTATATTCATTTCAAGACTATCCCAATCTGTTCTTGCAAGACCTGCCCTTAACGCCGCCGCATAAGCATACACACAGCAGTCAAGTGCTTCATTTCGTTTCCTGATTTTAATCCATTCCAGCCTGGGGAACCCTTTGACATACCGGGTTACCTGTTTTTCTGCCGTGAGCTGAACGAAAAAATCATCTGACAACCCGACAGGGAAATGACAATACCCCGGTCCCGGATCAGGTATCCTTAACCGGCTGTAGATCGTACTTTTGGCCGTGTCTGTTCCAACAGGCCAGAGCTGAATCCCATTTTTGATCTTCGCACCCTTGTACGTGACATCCTGCTGGGTGGGC
>JAHIVH010000093.1 GCA_018816735.1 Pseudomonadota bacterium
CCCGGCTGTATTTTGTAATATCGCGAATAATCCCCTGATATCCGGTGATGTCACCGCCTGGAGAACGACATACGGTCGAAGTGAGGAGACATTCCATGACCTCCCCGTTTTTTCTCCTGAGTTTCACGGGAAAGTTTTTCAGAGCGGACCTTTTTTCGATCTCTTTCTTGAATCTCTTCCTTTCTTCGGGGTTGACATACAAGTCCCGCACATCAATTTTTCCGATCATCTCCTCTCTGGTATAGCCGAAAAGCTTCAGCCCCGCCTGATTGGCATCCAGGAAAATTCCTTCACGGCTGGTAATACAGATAGCGTCTCGGGATTCATTGAACAGGATGCGGTACCTCTCTTCACTCTGCAGGACAGTCTCCTTGGCAAGTTTGCCTTCAGAAGCCTCTTCTTCCAACAGTTTTATTCGCTCTTTGAGTTGTTCACAAGTTGGCTTTTCGACCATTGTTAAATCTCCATACAACAGCGATCATCCTTTTTTAGGCTACCGACATAAGCTGGGACAAAAAAACTGGATGATAAACCGAAGGAGACTCCTTTTTTAGTGCGAATTTGAATTTGCCCTATGTACTTTTCTGCGTAGCTGTGCTCTATTATTTTTCCACAGGTTTTCCTATTAACCACGGAGGATAATATGATGCGATCACGTAGCAAAAGAATTTTTCTGAAATTATGTTGCCCTGTCAAATGCAGCATTAGAAAAATTGGGCAGATGTTAGGGATTTCTAAAAGTGCTGTCCATCGCCAAAAAAATACGATTGAGCAAAGAGACCGTTTTCCCGAGTCATATTTCTGGGAAACAGAGGAAGGCATTGGATTCCTTTGCAGACTATTTGTTGGCGTACTTTTTCTATTTGGCATCAAGAGTGGTGTAGGTGCTGGTACAATTTCTGAATTTTTTAAGTTAATACGCATAGATACTCATGTGGGTTCATGCCCTTCAACCATTAAGAATTACATGAACAAGATTCAAGAGATGCTCGAAGAGTATCTCAAGAGCCAAGAATCAAAACAAATGTCGGTAAAATCACTGAAAATTGTTGGAGGTGCTGATGAAACATTTTTTGATAAAATGCTGATCGTATTTATGGATTTAGCCTCCAACTATATTTTTATTGAGGCCGAAGCTGATGACAGAACCTATGAAACATGGAAAGATAAGGTTCAAAATATTGTTGATAAATTTGGAGTTAAAATCAAATATATCGTCAGTGACCGTGCCAAGGCTCTGATTAAACTTGCTGAAACCGGATTCGGCTGTTTAAGCATTCCAGATTTGTTCCACGCAAGTTATGAGATTGTAAAAGTGTTTGGCCTCAATCTCGGCAGAAAAAAGAACTCTATTGAAAAAAAGATCCAAGAATCCCTAATCGCTTTAGCTCTATTGAAAGGGTTAGGCAAAGACGTCACGGAACAGGAAAACATTATTACTCAACTTAAAAATGAACAAGTCATTATAGATTCTGGAATCAGCAGATATCAACAGATCCTTCATGCATTGTCACAAATTGTTCATCCTTTTGATATTAACAACTCACATGCTCAGTCATCAGCGTTGGTAAAATTCCTTTTGAACCAACTTATGGAGGAAATCTTACAGCTACAAAAAGAGCAAGAAATAGCCGATCCTAAAAATCGTATTGAGAAATTCCGCAAGCAAATTGAAGGGATCGCCTCACTGATTGATGCCTGGTGGTTATGGGCCAGGGAAAGCTTAGATACAGATAACCTGAGCGAAGAAGTTCTGCAATGGTTGTTGACCTGCTTGCTGCCGGCCGTTTATTGGGAAATGCAGGCAGAAAGAACAAAGAATCCAGACTTAAAGGAGAGTTATCTCAGTGCATTTGAGAAAGCACGACTTGCCCTGGAACAACATCCATTAACGGCATCACTGATTCATGAAAAAGAATGGTTGGCATGGGCTGAGTGGATGGCCTCAAATTTTCAGCGCACCTCATCGGCTGTTGAGGGGAGAAACGGTTGGTTATCCCAAATCCATCATAATGGAAGAGGGCTGACAACAAAAAGACTGAGGGCCTTGACCATCATCCACAACTACTACTTGAAACGATCCGACGGCGCCACGGCAGCTCAACGACTGTTTAGAACGAAATTTGATGATCCGTTCGAATGGCTGGTAGAGCATTTTCCAGAATTGCCTCTTCCAAGGGCATCAAAATCAGGAGCTGCTGTAACATGCTGATTTATATTATTGTCCCGCCTTGTGGCCGTAGCCCATATTCATATGGTCTTCAATGCCTTCATTCAACGCCTCGTGTTCGCTGATGTCTCTGTATGCGTCTGCCCGACTGTCTTACTTCATGAGTTGTTCGAAAAAGTAGGTGAACCCCAAAAATCCTCCGAGGGCATTAATGC
>JAHIVH010000012.1 GCA_018816735.1 Pseudomonadota bacterium
CGGTTACAAGTGGAGATTTCTCATCGTCTGATATTTTTTTTGTGAGCCCTGAAATGTTCATATTTAGGGCTATAACACTAGCAAAGCTAGAAGTCTAGATTTATTTTCATACTACCACATATTTTTTGAGATGTTACGCTTTACATAACCGTAACTGTTTTATTTCTGCTGGCAGGCAGTTGGCGGCTGTTCAACCTGATTTTTCATGAGCCTTTGCTGGGCTATGCGAACACTTACGATATGATCAGATTGCAATGCTGTCATTCTATTTGGCCAGCAGACGAAAAAATTCACCCTTATAGCAGCACTTCTATCGCTCCTTTGCGCTATTATAAAATCGATGAAAAAACTAAATGCGGATGTTATTTCAGTTCGGAACTTATTTTTACATCCATTGGAAAAGTGATCCTGACCGTTTTGGGAATGGATATATTTACATTGCGAATTTTCGGTGTCATACGGGCTTTGATTCTTTTGTTCACGGCATCCGGCATATCCTTTTTTTTGCTAAATTACCGGAATAATTCAGCTGCTGTCATCAATTCCCTCATTTTTAGTGTCGTTCTTTGTGATCCAGCCAATTCACTTTTTCTAAACACCTTTTATACGGAATTTTCAGCGCTGTTGTTTTGCTATCTTTCCATCGGTGCCATGTATTGCCTTTTAATGCGCCCTTCACATAAAACCATGGCAACGATTTTTCTGTTTGCCCTGTGGGCGCTTGGCCTGTCAAAACCCCAGCATGTAGCTCTTCCGATCCTTTTTTGGGGATGCTTTGTGTTGTTTTCCTGGAAAGACAGGCAAGCATTGAAATGGATATACCTTATTGCCGGCATAGGAACGATCGCCATAGCAGTTTTTCAAATGAAAACAGAATTGCCACACATGAAATCGGCACGATGGGCAAATGCAACCGATACTTTTTTAGGGGCGGTACTACCTGCCTCCCGCAACCAATTGGAAGCTGTAAAAATATTAAACCTGCCGGAAGATTGCATACTCTGTATTGGCAAAGACTGGTATTCTCCTGGGGTGCAGAAAGAACACCCCTGCCCGGAGGTCTTTTCCACATCTCGGGTGCGTTTGCTCTGGTTAATGATCAAACAGCCAATATTTCTGCTGGACATTACAGAGATGGGGCTCGATAAACTTTGTCCATGGGTAGTAACCTATATCGGTCACGTTGAGGGAGAGAAATATGACACAATATGGGGCCATCAGTTAACATTGGCAGGGTTGGAGAATCGCATTCCCAGGTTTTGGATGAAGGCCTTGTTTGTTTTTCCGATAATCGTTATTTCCTTTTTGCTGTGGGTCACTTTCCGGAAAAACAACAACATCTCTCCCTTGTCCGCAATCCTGACGGCAATGGCAGGCGGTGGGTATATTGTATTTTACAGTTCACTTTTTGGTGATGGCTTTGTACAATTCTCTAAACATAGCCATTTGTATTTCTCAATTTATTGTTCCATGGGTATCATGCTTTTGGTGAATATACCGGTTTTAAGTCTGAAACACTGGAAGAAAAGAGCCGAAAGCAAGGCTCTGCAAGTATATTGAATAATGATATGCGGTTCTTCAGGTAACAACATATTGCTCAAGAACCCAATGAAAGCATACGATGAGGTTAACCGGCATGATAAAAAAAATCGATTCTCTCAAGTTTAATCCTGTTATCATTTAGTAATTCTGAAAGTGAGAACGAAAGTTCGGATAAAGACATTACAGGTGATGATATTTTTATTGTTGACAATGGCCCACTCTCAACACTTAAGGGATTGAATAATCTATCCTCAACAGGCGGGGGGCTATTGATTTACCATAATCATAAGCTTTTGAATTTGGATGGATTGGAGCATTTAACTTCGATTGGAGAAGAACTTTTAATGCATAACAACTGGGACTTGAAAAAGCCCCATTATTTTAAAACCCGAAAAACATTATAAATACGTTAAAATTTACCGGTCAGGGGAGGTGATCGCAGAACAGATTCCAGATCGGCCCGGATAAACCACGGTCTGTAATTGTCCGCATCTTCAAAGAGATAATGGAAATGATCGGGGAAATTGATATTATATGAAATGAGAATTTTTCCCTCTGACGTAAACTGAGGATGGACGACCGCATTGTAACAGATCATCCCCTCTCTTCTTTCCGGAACCTTGTAAATCGGACATGACCGGATAAAAGGCCCCCAGGGGAATTCGGATTGGTAGAGAATCACATCCTTTAGAAAAGGATACCGGTTGTCCATGGTGATCAGAATATGATTGCCCTTATATTTGAATACACTGAACTGATTGGCCGTGCCTTCAAGAATTCTTTTTGAAGCCAATGGATTTGACGTCCATCCATTGTCACTGAAGAACGTCCATTGCCCCAGAATACCATCATGTTTCACGCGGGCAACGTGGGCGTATTTTTTATCTTTCAAATCCTCCACGCCATAAATATAGATATAGTTTTCTGTTTCCATTACAGCAGAGCCATAACGGATGCCATTCATAAAATTCAATGGAATCAATGCTTCCATGCGAAGTGTAGACAATGAAAATATCGCCAATTCCGTGCCCCACCACTGCCAGTCCCAAGGCCCATGTCCTCGCTTGAAAAATTTCCAGCAGAAGACGACCAACTTCCCATCACTGATCGTACCATCCACCGGCCAGAAAAATGCATTGTCTTCCTTAGGTTTGATCAGGGATTCCGGATGCTTTTCCGTGCCCCCATGAAACGTCAGCATACCGTGATTATCATGGATAACAAATGCATTATTTATGAGAGGAGTACCGATTTCCCTAGAACGATCCGGCATCAGTGCCCCCAGAAAAGTATCGCCGAACATCCATAGTGTCCTGCCATCCGGGAGGAGAACAGAGCAGGTACCGTCCCCACCTGTCCAGCCGGTTCCGAACTGGGTAAAAAGATTGTTAAACGTGTGATCCTGGTCTACCATAAGGTCAATTCATTCATACTGCGTCTCATTTTGTACAGGCAAACTTGATGTTCGTTGGGTGGTGCTTGAGTGATACCCAACGATAATTTTTTGTAACATCTCAAAAAGTATGTGGTAGAAAAGACGCAACTATGCCGAGGCAATAGCAGCCTTAAGTTCCATTAGATCTGGTAAGGGAGGAATATTATTATTTTGGGCTATCCTATCGTTAATGAATTCCCAAAAAGA
>JAHIVH010000094.1 GCA_018816735.1 Pseudomonadota bacterium
GCAGCAAATAAACGCCTGAGCCTTTCATCTAATGCCCATTCGAGATTTTTATAACGCTCTCTGATTGCTGATTCAATATCCATGCAATCATCTTATCACATCTCGCGCTAAATGACCAAGTTATTTTTTTACAGATCCTTATCATCTTCTTTTTGGCCCTGGCCACTATTGAAATGAACAGGCAGGGTTTGCTGCCAGAGCCAATTAGAAGTAAAATTCCCGTGAGCCATTATATGGCTATTAATCTTGCATTCAGCCTTGTTCTTGCGCTGGAAGTAATCAGCTTGATTTTTGCCCTGCCAAAGTCAATGTCAAAAGCGTTAGGTAAACAGTTTGAAATCCTGGCACTGATTTTTCTGAGGAATTCATTTAAGGAGTTAGCCCTATTACCCGAACCTATTAACATTGCAGGGCACTATCAAATATTATGGCAGATCCTGGCTTACGGTGGGGGCGCAGTATTCATATTCGCCCTGTTGGGTGTCTATCTGCTGCTGCGTAAACAATTAGATGATGCATTATCTTCGGGCCCGTCTTTGGATAGATTCATCAGGGCCAAAAGAACTGTTGCCTTTTTCATGTTGATCATTTTTATCTGTCTGGGCAGCTATGATGCCTGGCTTATGGTCAAAGGCGATTCGTATTTTGATTTTTTTCATTATTTTTATACGGTTTTGATCTTCAGTGATATTCTTCTGGTTTTGATTGCACAGATATTTCTGCCTCAATTTCCTGCTGTTTTCAGAAACTCAGGATATGCTTTAGCCACATTATTAATCCGTCTTTCTCTCACTGCCCCTGTATATTACGATGTGATGATTGGAATTTTTTCAATTTCCTTTGCCCTTGTTCTAACCCTTGTTTACAATCGGTTTTATTCGAACTGATAGGAAATTTACGGTTCTTCTTTCCGCCGCCATTCTCTATGACGGGGTTCTAAGCCCAAAACCGCGGAATTTCCTTTATTGTTTAAATACAATATGTTACAAGAAATAACAACTGATCGAATTTTCACGATTCGAGAACAAACTCGTAGGCTTATTCCTTATTCTCGCACTGCATTCCGGTGTTCGGTTCGTTGAACCCGTTGTACATGAATGGCTCCCTCATGCTGTCGCGCCTTGGCAAGGTCATAATCAAGCTGCATTCTTAGCCACGTTTCTGGACTACTCCCGAACGCCTTTGAAAGACGCAAGCTCATCTCTGGAGAAATTCCGCTTTTACAATTCACAAGATTATTCAGAGCTTGACGAGAAACGCCAAGAATTTTTGCCCCTTCGGTAACAGTTAATTCAAGAGGCTCAAGACAGTCAAATTTAACCGTCAACCCCGGATGCGGGGGATTTTTCATCATCGTTTTACCTCCTAATGGTAATCAATCAAATTTACGTCTGTGGCGTCTCCATCTTGAAACCGGAAGATGATTCGCCAATTTGCCCGAACCGTTACACTCCAAAACCCCGCAAGATCGCCTTTAAGAGGGTGAAGTTTGTATCCGGGCAAGTCCATATCTTCCGGCTTTGAAGAGCTTTTTAATTGAGCTAAAATACGCCGTATCTTTTCGACATGCTCTGCGTTTATCCCTCGCCTGTCATCCTCTTCATAAAGCCTTTTAAGGCCACGATGTCGAAACCGATTTATCATAACATATTATAGGCATGACAAGTGACACTTGTCAATTGTTTAATTCTTAATGGCCAAATTAGGGTCCTACCGAGATTCATGCGAAAATGCCCTCTAAGGTCCAACTGGAACATAGCTGCGAGATTGAGCCATGAATTTTCTATTATCATTTCACTGGAGCTTTATTGAACCGGAAAGTCCTTAATACCATCTGCATAACAAGCAGTTACTCCTTATTCCATTTTCTACCCATCCAATATTTTTTTAATCAGTATAGCCGTATACACAACATACACAAGTAAAAGTGTTGCGCCCTCGAAACGGTTAATCCGCCCCTGCCGTCCCCTGAATCCAAACCCGATTATAAAAAGCGAAACGGTTAAAGCTCCCATGATGACCATGTCACGGGAGAGCGTTTCAGGCCCCACGGGAAAAGGATGAATCGTTCCTGCTATACCGACAACAGCCAGCGTGTTGAATAAATTGGAGCCAATGACATTTCCCAAAGCAATATCATGCTCTCCTTTACGTGTCGCAATGACAGAGGAGGCAAGTTCCGGCAGGGATGTGCCTACTGCAACGATTGTAAGGCCAATGATAATATCATCAATACCCAATAACAATGCGATTTTTACAGCCCCCCAGACTAAAACACGGGAACTGATTACCAGTATAATCAGTCCGGAACAGAGCAAAAACAGCGCCATCTCAATGGTAATTGATTTTGCGTCAATATTCTGCTTCATCTCATTTGCCAAAGGATCGGCCTTTTGTCTGATTCCCTGCCAAATTGTCCATATCATCAAACTAACAAAAACAAATATGAGCAATGCGGCATCGGTACGGGAGATCTCATTGTCCCAAATCTGAAAAGCGGCAAAAAGGGTGACAGCCGAGAGAATCGGCAGCTCTTTTCGCAATACACTTGAATGCACGGTAATTGGACTTATCAATGCTGTTATTCCCAAAATCAGACTGATATTTGCAATATTTGAACCATAGGCGTTTCCAAGGGCAATCCCAGGGTTCCCCTGAAAAGCCGCCATGGCAGAAACAACCATTTCCGGTGCAGAGGTTCCAAAGCCGACAATAACCATCCCAATGAGTAACGGCGGCATTCCGAAATAACCGGCAGTTGACGAGGCCCCGTCAACAAAACGATCTACGCTCCATACAAGAAATATTATCCCTGATAATAGTGAAAATATTGCAAGGGTCATTATCTGCTCATAAATATCGAATTATTAGTAACATCTCAAAAAGTATGTGGTAGAAAAGACGCAACTATGCCGAGGCAATAGCAGCCTTAAGTTCCATTAGATCTGGTAAGGGAGGAATATTATTATTTTGGGCTATCCTATCGTTAATGAATTCCCAAAAAGATAC
>JAHIVH010000095.1 GCA_018816735.1 Pseudomonadota bacterium
AAGGAGGGTGAAGCACTCCTGGATGCAGGATTTACAGGTGCCTATCATGCCTTGCGTCTTGGAGAAGGATACGATACACCACTGAAACCTGAAAAACGGATACAGACCATTCAAGTCTTCGGTGAAGTTGGCCTGCGCTGGTATAAAGGAATCTGAACCGTAACACCGGGAACCGGGAAAAGCGGCAGATTCGATTCTTTAATTGAAGCGGGGGGAATCCGAAACCGACACCATATCATCCAAAGCCGATGGAGACCGTAAGCCGATAGCCCTGCCATGGACATAAAGTGAACCACAGTAAATAAATTCAGGAATCCCGAGTACATGGGGGAATGCCTTACCATGTGGGCCTCTAAATTTCAATATGATCATTTTGTTATAGAATTTTACACTTATTGATAAAGACAGGATAGACGAAATCGATTTGACAAAATAACTATATCTTCATAAGCAAATTTAACTTTACAGCCCATGAAAATTGAGGCAAAAAATCGCCAGGAGTGCATTTCATGATTACTCAATTCAACAATTCAGCAAAATGTATAGATAATAGTTTTGATAATCAAAAGGTGCTTTCCCGCCCCTCTATAAAAGATTTGGCTCTGTTTGTTTCAAACAAATGCATCAACTGCACCAAATGTATAACGGAGTGTGCCTTTTTAAATGAAAATGGCACCCCCGGCCGCATCGCTGACAATTTTGCCCTGGAAAATCCATTATGGCTGAGGCTGGCTTTTGACTGTAGTTTATGTGGATTGTGCAGCGCCGTTTGTCCGGTAGGGCTATCGCCGGAGGAGATGTTTCTTGAAATGCGTCGGGAAGCGGTGGAACATGGTGTCGCCCCGATGCCAGGGCATAAAGGGATCATCGCCTATGAGAAACGTGGCGTCTCAAAAAAATACTCATGGTACAGCCTGCCGGACGGGTGTGATACGGTACTGTTTCCCGGTTGTACGTTTGCCGGCACCCGAATGGACACAACCATTGCCCTCTATGAGTATCTAAAGCAATCACGACCCCAACTGGGTATCGTACTGGACTGCTGTTGCAAATCATCTCACGATCTGGGGCGCAATAATTTTTTCCATGACATGTTTACGGAAATGCGAAATTATTTGATAGATCATGGGGTGACAAATGTCATCGTGGTCTGTCCCAATTGTTATAAAGTGTTTGAAACATACGGTGACATCCTTCACGTCATCTCAGCCTATGAGCTTCTGACAGAAGATGAAACCGCAAAAACAACATATGCTGCCGCTGTTCGTCCGAATAACGCCAGCAATTCTACGGTTATGGCCATACATGATCCCTGTGTCCTGAGAAATGAAAAGACGATTCAGGATGCGGTACGAAAGCTTGTAGCAGATAGGGCTTTTATTATTAAAGAAATGCCCCACAGCCGTAAAAAAACAATGTGTTGCGGTGAAGGGGGGGCAGTGGGGTTCATTACTCCTGAATTTTCCGGCACATGGAGTGAACGGCGTAAAGAAGAGGCTGGAAATTACCGTCTGCTGACCTATTGTGCGGGATGCGCTGGATTATTAAACAGAAAAATCCCCACAGACCACATTCTGGATGCAGTCTTTTTTCCCCAGGATGTTGCCGCAGGGAAACGAAAATTTGCCAGAGCCCCGTTGACCTATTTCAACCGAATCCGGCTAAAACGATATTTTCAGAAACATCATCCAGCCTCTGTTTTCAGGGAAAGGACTTATATTTCAGAAACGGATGAAGCGCCTGTCGGCGTACCCGTTAAAGGTGGAGCAGTAAAATTTATCATTTTGCTCCTCATCATTGCTGCCATTGGCGGTCTTCGCTTTTCCGGGATTCTTGAAAACTTTGATTCCGAGACATTACAGCAAGGCGTTGTATCCCTTGGCCCATTGGCGCCACTGGTTTTTATCTTGTTATATACAATTGCACCTGCCCTGTTTCTGCCGGGGCTGCCCCTGACCATTGCCGGCGGTATTTTGTTCGGACCTTTATGGGGTGTTGTATACAGTATTACCGGCGCCACTTTCGGGGCCAGCCTTTCATTTCTTGTGTCCCGCTATATTGCTCGAGACTGGGTTGCCGCAAGACTTACCGGACCTCACTGGAAACAATTGGACGAAAGCGTTGAAAAAAACGGTTGGAAAATCATCGCTTTTACCCGCCTGGTGCCCTTGTTCCCATTTAACTTGCTCAACTATGCCTTTGGCCTGACGCCTATCCGGTTTTTACCTTATGCGGTTACGTCCTTTATCTGTATGCTGCCGGCTTGTATCGCGTTTATCGTTTTTTCAAGTTCCTTGGTAGATCTTTTAAAGGGGAAAATATCTCCTTCATTTCTTATCGGTATTTTTCTTATTGCTCTGGTTTCTGCGATTCCCTTGCTTTTGCGTAAGCTGAAAAACAGAGGGTAAAATGAATTCGTTTTATCAAAAGAGTGAAATTACAATAACAATTTTAGTGAAAGGTATAAATCATCATACGAGTGAATTGATTTGATTTTTATATTCTAATTTGGAGTAAATAAATGAAAAGTAAATGGTTCATCCTTGCTGTGGTTACCCTCAGCATGTTCTTTATGAGTACAGAAATTGTATCGGCAGGTGCATGGCCCCAGGAAAAGGGTAAAAGTTATCACAGATTGGCCGGGAATTATTATTTTTCCGATAAAGATTTCAATAGTGGAGGTGACAGTCAGTCTGTAAAAGATAACGGTGAATTCACCGAATATAGTTTAAATTATTACGGCGAGTACGGTATTCTGGACACGTTAACCCTATTCGGCTCCCTTTATTATAAAGATATCGAGCGGGATGACGACTACATGAATTATAAGACAAACGGTGTGGGAGACGTGGATCTGGGGCTTCGGTTTCAGCTTTATTCGGGAAAACCGGGCGTTTTTTCGTTGCAAGGGCTGATTAAAATACCGGCGTTTTATGACGATAATGATGAAATGCCTTTGGGAAACGGCCAGTATGACTATGAACTGCGACTGATGTATGGCCGGTCCCTGTGGCCTGTGATTCCGGGCTATATGAATATAGAAGCAGGATACCGCATTCGCGATGAAGACCCGAGTGATGAATTTCGGTATCTTGTTGAAATTGGTTCAGATCTAGGGAAAAAATGCTATGCCCGGGCCAAGCTCGACGCCTTGGTGAGCATGGAAAATGCGGATAACCAAACAGATGAATTCGGAAACCCCACAAGTACCCTGGAATATGATCTGGCCAAGCTCGATATGACGCTGGGTTTTAAAATCACTCCTGCCTTGGGGCTTGAACTGGGCTATACGCCGGCCCTATGGGGAAAAAATACGGCAAAAGGCACCACCTGGACCTTTGCGGTTTCATTTCAGCATGGCAAATAGCATGATATGGTGTGGTGATAGCAGTCCTGTTTGCTGTCCTTTATCATTAGATAATATGAAACGGGTTGGCGGCAGGTGCGTTAAACACAAAAATGTGATAACAACGCCTGCCAGAAAAAATTATAAGAATCAGTTAAAAGGAGCCAACCCATGCAAAAGCCAATAGCATATGTCGCTGTAGATTACCATGTTAAAATCGTAACCGTTGCAGTTAAAGAAGAAAATTTAAAAGAAATACACGATACCGTTCGTATGAAAAACGAAAGTACATTAATTAAGAAATATTTGAAAAAACTTTGTGGCAAATTTGATTTAAAAATTTGCTATGAAGCATCCACAAGCGGTTATTCGTTTCAACGGCAATTGCAATCCTGGGGTTTTGAATGTGACGTTATCGCACCATCCCTAATTCCAAGAAAACCTGGTGATCATCGTAAGAATGATTTTCGTGATGCGGTTAATATGGTTCAACAATACTCTCAAGGGAATTTATCGATTGTTCACCCTCCAACAGAAGAAGAGGAGTCTATCAGAAGCCTTATCCGTTGCCGATTGGCTATGAAAGAAAATGAAAAACACATTAAACAACAAATCAATGCTTTTCTTTTATTTCATGGACTTCATTGGGGGAAAACCAAATGGACCGTTAAGCACCGGCAGTGGCTATCTAATTGCCAAATGAGGGATGAATACAGCAAAAATGTGCTGGATGAATACATCGGCCATTTGAATTATGTGTCTGCACGAATCGAATGCCTTGATGAATTAATAGAGAAAGTGGCCGCGTCTGATATATATGCTTCCGCTGTAAAAGAACTCAGGGCTTTAAGAGGAATTGGGACATTGACAGCCATGCTTCTCATTGCTGAGATTACAGATTTTAAAAGGTTCCCCAACCCAAAGTCATTAATATCGTTTATGGGGCTCATACCATCGGAGAATAGCTCTGATGGGAAAGAAAAAGGCGGAGGAATCACGAAATCGGGTAATGGCAGATGTCGAAAACAGTTAATCGAATCAGTACAGCATTACATCAAAAAGCCGGTGATTACCTATACCATGAGACGAAATCTTAAAGAGGTAAAGCCAGGCACTGCAAACATAGCCATAAAATGCATGCATCGTCTTCACAAGCGTTACTGGACTCTTGTGATGAAAGGCAAGAACACCAATAAAGCAAAAACAGCTATTGCACGGGAGTTCGTGGGATTTATATGGGCAATTATGCAACCGGTAGCTGTGTGTGTAGGGTATTCGAGAAATGTATCGGCAAATTGTATAGTCTTATTTGATGTTAAGTCATTTAAATAAAGGGCTTTTAGGCACGAAAGGAGAAACTCGACAGGCACTATGTTGAAAAGCTTTTGCTTTATTCACGAAATTAGATCGAGTGCACTCCGGACGGATACTGAATAATGATGGTAGCCAACCCACGAATAACAGTTTGATTCATCGTCGAAGCAGCCCGAAGGCCTTTTATTTAAATATATAATTGTCAAAGAACAGATTTTAATGGATTCTGTTGAGATACAAAAAAAATGAAATCAATCGATTATTTTGCTTGACATAACCCGTTTCATAACAGTGTTTAAAAGAAATTCATAGAATCAGGAGCATTTCATGACTGCAAAAATGGATCAACGATTATTTAATTGCGCAATACGGACAACAATGATGTCACTGATTGCTGTCTTTTTATTGAGCGCTTCGGCGACGGGCATTGAATTAAAGAAGATACAAGTTGACGATGCTGCAGCTGATGAGAACAAATTGATATTTATCGATGCCCGTCCGGTCAAAGTATGGCAACAGAGCCATATTCCAAATGCCCGTTCTTTTTCCTGGGAATCCTACACCCGTGTGGATACCGCTGGCGTAAAATATCGGACATTTCCTCCAAAGGAATTGTCAGAAGCGTTTGGCAAAATGGGAATCAGCCATACCGATGCGGTCGTAGTTTATGGGGATGCGGACACCAGCTGGGGGGGAGAAGGCTGGGTTGCCTGGGTATTTGCCTGGCTGGGGCACCAAGGACCGGTGTATGCTTTGGACGGAGGGTTTTTATTGTGGCAGAAAAAAGGATATCCGGTAGAAAAGAATAAAGGAAAAAATTTTCCGGCAAAAAAATACCAAATTGATCTGCAGCCGGATCAGCATATCAGTGCTGTTGATATTGCTAAAGCAGGCAACGCCATCACTTTAGTGGATACCCGACATTATTTTACGGAATGGCTGCCCGGGCATCTTCCCGGCGCCATTCATATTCCATGGGAAAAATTTTACCACGGTGAAAATCGTCAGTTTCTTTCCGCAGATGAATTGAAAAAATTATTAACAGATAGTGGGGTGGATCTTGATCAGCCTGTGGTATACTACTGCACCGGCGGCATCAGGTCAGGATTCACCTGGATGGTTCACGAACTGGCCGGTCTGGGAAATGCGAAAAATTTTGAAGGCGGAACCGAAGAATGGGATCAGACGAATAAGTAAAAAACCCCAATTTTTTGAGTAGAATACGGAAATGATCTTTCCACCTTTTATTGAACTTAATGTGCTATCGTGCGTGTTAATGTAGGGTGCTGCTTTTAAGCACACCTTTTGCAGTTAGACGCCTGCATTACCGGGAAGGTGGGCGTAAAAGCCCACCCTACGTCTAATGCATTAAAATAATTATAATAAAAATGAAATTTCCTATACTATTAAATTCCATTCCGATGCGATTTATAAAAAATCAAGGTTCAATATCTCGACCCGAAGGCTTTTGACAGTAATCGGATGTCCATGCCCCGTGTTTTTGTCCGTATTCACCACCATTACAATCGCCGTCAGCGGAATCATCGTATGTATATGTCGTACTCCATCCTTCCCAACCGTCAGATAAATTTCTAATATTTGTATAGCCCATTAAATAAGCATAGAAAAAAGCCGCCGCAGATCTGTATCCTCCACCGCAGTAGAAGATAATTTCTTTGCTGAATGTATTGGTCGATGTTCCATCGGTCACACCAAAATCTTGCCACATGGATAGTATGTCATCCAGGGATTTCAGGGTATTATCGGAGTTAAAGTAGTGGTCATTTTCACCACCGACCGGGTAGAACCATATCGCGTTGGGGATTCTTCCCTTTTCGATAACATAATCGTATCCGGTGATTACGCCGTTATACTCATCCTCATCTCTCACATCTGCGATGATATAGTTATCGGTATCCGTATAGTGAGCAGCAACATAGTCCACAGTAGCGATAAAATCAGGGTTGACTGGCCCTGTATAATCAACAGTGGCTGCTGTGGGGTAGTTCACCGTAGTTTCACCGGTAAATCCATCTGCAGTCCATTTCTCATAGCCGCCGTCCAGATATCTGACATCTTCAAGGCCCGCATACTTCAATATCCACCAGAGACGTGCCGCAAAAGACGGGTCAGAACTATAAACAATGACAGTTGTGTCGGCCGTAATCCCCATGCTTTCCATGGAATCAAATATCTCAGAATCAGGAAGGAGGAACCACCTTGGGTCGCCGTTTTCATAAATATCCGAATCCGAATGAATTGCGCCCGGCACATGGCCGGCATTATATTTGGTTGCATCAGCAACAGGGCCCCATGATGTTTCAAAAATCAGATATTTGTGTGTTCTTTCATAGTCATAGTCAAGAGGTGCCTCACTTGTGCTCCCATCTTCATGGTATTTAATGAGTTTAGAAACCCATGTGGCTGATACCAGACTGCCATTGGTGCAATATTCTCCTGTCGTAGCATCATCCTTTTTATTGCTGGATGAGCTGCTGCACCCGGCTATAGTTATTAATATTAAGATAGGTAACCATCGCAATGTCATTCGTTTCATAAAAATACTTCCTTTTTTTTTAAAATTCATAAGTTTACTCAATACCTTATTGTGCACAATTACCTATATTCATAGTGAACTCTCAGTCAAATTGATAATTTCAATTTTATACAAACATAGAATTGAAATCCTCTATGTCTTCCGGGTCACCCACAAAACCGAGACCATTTCATTCCGGGGGCTGACTTTATAAATTTGTTTCTGATATTCTGAAAACAATCAAAAAATTTACAGTTTCATTGGGTTCTTTTTGTTCATCAGCCAAGGCATGAAAGTGAAAAGGGTATAATTTCAGTTGAATATACATTTTATCAATTTAGCCCCCGGAATGAAATGGTCTCTTTCAATTTTTTCCCCACACGGAATTTGAATAAGCAACTGTTTCAATCATTCCTTATAATCTAATTATTATTAAGTTTGGCCAGCTGTTGCAAAGCCTGATGGGCCGATTTTTTTTCTTTTGTAAAGCTGTGTGCTTTTTTGAATGCTTTTTGGGCCTTGTTTATATCACCTATATTCCAGAGGGCATACCCCAACATCAGAAATGCATGGCCACAATCCTTGTTTTCTCGGCAGAGACGTTCATATGTTTGCGCCGCTTCCTGGAAATGACCGGTTTCATAAAGCAGATTACCTTTCAGCATCAGAAGTTCGGTGTCCTCTTCCTGTGCAAGCCCTTTTTCAACCCAGCTTAATGCAGCTTCAGGATCATACATTCTAAGAAATCCCTGAGCTATCTTTTTGTATGTTTCCATGGATATGGAACCTTCTTTTAATACTGCCTCATAATGCATTATCGCTTTGGCTGGAATACCCGCCATCATGTAAAGATCAGCCATAAGCGATCTTTCATCATCCGACATGGGCGTTAAAAAACCATAAATAATAAGTGCCGCCAATCCATTCTCAAGCTGATTTTTTGAAAGGCAGAGATGACAAAGGGCCTTCCACCACTTTGGTTCCAAAGTGTCCTCCTGTGTAAGCCATCCGGCATAGGAGAACGCCTTTTCATCCATTTGAAGCATGATGTATTGAGACAGAAGGACTTCCTGCCATGCTTTTCTTTTCTTTCCGGTATTTTTTTCTGCAAGCTCTTCAATGAATGGTAAAGCCTCTGAATATTTTTCCAACCCGAACATAATCTGAACCAGACTCTCCTTCCAGGAAAGTTCAATCTCCTGAGAGTGCGCCTTTAACAAAAGCTGGGAAATCGAATACGCCTCTTTGTAATCTTCAGCCATCATGTAGCTGACGCTACTGTAATACAAGTAAACGGCACTTTTCTGGGCACTGGTTTCATATCCTTTCAAAAACGCATTTCCGGCCCCTCTCATCTGGTTCAGATCATAGTGACATTTGGCCAGATTTAACCAGGCATCTGACAGATCCGCCTTCTTCTCAAGAACGGTTTGATAGCATAAAATAGCTTTTTGTGTTTGAGAAAGCATCAGATAATAATTTCCCAAAGTAAAATCGATCGAATAATGCGTATATCCTTTTTTGGCTGCTGTTTTGGCATCTATCTCTTCAGCTTTGGCCTTAAATTTTTCAAGCAGATCAATGGCAGATTCCGTCTTTTCCTCACTTACCAGTTGTCCGGCTTTGAATAATATCAACGAAGCAGCGATGGGAATGGATTCCTCAGATGTAGCTTGAGCTGAACAGGTAAGTGCAGAAAGGAAAATTATGATGATCAAATATAAAAAATACGGTTTCATGAATTCTCCAATTCAAAACGGATCATTGTCTCCACCCATGTTTGCACCGGTATGCCTTCTATGGTTCCTGGTTTGAAACGCCATCTGGAAATGCAGGCAATAACACTCTTGTTAAATATATCGGAAGGGGTTGACTCAAGAATCTCGATATGAGCGACAAGGCCGTTTTCATCAACTAAAAATTTAACTGAAACCGAACCTTCAATGGAAAGACGCTTCGCCCGCATCGGGTAAATCGGCGGGATCTTCGATAGAGGTGTCAACGGTCCGTCAAGCTCATGAATCCCATAAGCGGATTTTAAACCAGATGCATTGAGTGAAAACAATTCAAGAGAGGGCATGGAAAGTGTCTGAGGACCTACCGGCAACTTGGTATTTAGTTCAAAGGATAAATGAATTTTATTTTGAAGCGGCTTTGATAGGGAAATATTTTTCTCTGTCGGACGAATCTCTTTTTTTTCAGGTTTCGGCAATTCTTTTGGTTTTTTTCTTTGAACCTGACTATCCGGACGTTTGATCCGGATGACCTGAACAGCATGAAGATTATCATCGAACACGGGCTTATCCGGTACAATCCTGATCAGTCCCGGCATCATACAAAAGAGGGTGATATTGATCAACACACCGAACAAAACCGGAATGCCCCATTGTTTCATAAACTGTACATGCTTGGGTTTATGTTTGCAATCGGTTACGGCAACTGCCTGTATGCTCGTTTTTGTGAAGCGCATTTGTTTTTTCCTTACTACTCTGATGGAATTTTTGCGGCCAGAGACACATTTTCAGCACCGGCCATTTTACACCCGTCCATAACGGATATCACCACGCCGGTTACACTCTCTTTATCAGCCACAATGACGACACTTCCTTCCGGGTTTTCTGCAAGCGCCCGTTCCACATTGGCCCGAACCACACGAATATCAATTTCCCTTTTGTCCAGATAAATGCGATTATCCTTGGTCACTCCGATGAGTATATTGGCTTTGGCCTTGCTCACGGCAGTATTCGCAGCCGGACGATTGATATCCACACCGGTTTCTTTCACAAAGCTTGTGGTCACCAAAAAGAAAATTAATAAAATAAACACCATATCGATCAATGGCGCGATATTCAGTTCCAGTGTTTTTTTCTGCGACCTTCTGGCCGCGGTGATGTTAAGCATTATTTATAGCCTTTCTTCACAAATATCGTTTCAGGTACATGCCGGTTGCAGTCAGTCGATATTTCAGATTACTTGCTCTTTTAACCAGAAAACCGCTCATGTAGAGTCCGGGAATAGAAACCAGAAGACCGGTCTGGGTTGTAATCAATGCCTCTGAAATGCCGCTGGCCATGGCCTTCGCATTTCCGGTTCCGAAAACGGTAATAACATCAAACGTGACCATCATGCCGGTGACGGTACCCAAAAGGCCCAAAAGCGGGGCAACACCGGATAGCACGTTGATAACGGCAAGATAACGGTCCATAGCCGCAACCAGCTTCATGACGGTTTCATCCAAAATATATGAATCGACTTCAGCATCCCCGCATCTTCTTGCAAGGAATTCCCTGACCAAAAACGCGTTGATGCCCTGATACTGCTGATCCGGCATCTGGTTTGCCTTCACATATTCGCCGGCCTTCCTGCGGGGCATATTTTTATAAAAAAGTTTACGCAGATACATAACGCGGTTTATGATCAATATCCACATAACAAGAGAAATCATCAGGATGGGAATCATGACGACTCCCCCGGCCTGTATGTATTCATCTACATGGGCAATAAAAGATGGCATAACCGGTAATCACCTGTTCAAATGTTGTTGTCTAAAAACGGTATTGACGAAAGTCACGGCCTTTTCCTCCATCAGTCCGATTTCGGTTTCTATCTTTCGGGAGAGAAGTGTATGGGCCAGCATAATCGGTATGGCAACCGTAAGCCCCAGCATGGTGGTCACCAGCGCCTCTGAGATGCCGCCCGACATCATACGTGGATCACCTGTTCCGTAATAGGTGATGACGTGAAACGTATTGATCATGCCGGTAACGGTTCCCAAAAGGCCCAAAAGTGGGGCGATCGCGGCAAGCATGCCCAATGTGGACATAAATCGCTCCAAATAGGGTATCTGACTGATAATGGATTCCTGCAGTGCATTTTCCATATCGATACGATCCATGCCACGGCACTCGACACCGGCCTTCAATACCCTGGGAACCGACTTGTTTTTCTCGTTTTCGCACAACGTAAGACATTGAGCCCATTCTCCTTTTACAACACGCCGGCATATGCCTTGGGTAAAACTGTCGGCATCGATTTTTCGTCGAAAAAGAAAAATGATACGTTCGATGACAATCAGGACAGCGACACCCAAGATGGCAAGAATGGGCCAGACAATGGGACCGCCTTTGGGCACCTGTTCGATCAAACTTAGTTTATGAGTGAGCTGGCGAAGCGCACCGCCTTTGGATATATCCAGATACACCCCGTCAGTTTTTCCGTTAATGTAGGCTTCGTTTTGCTTGACAATACCTCTTCCCGGCAGCCGGGACAAGGCAAACAGGCGTTCGCTCTGGTCTGAATAAAGCAAAAAGCCGGTTTCATCTTCCATTTCATAAACAGCGGAAAAATTTCCCAGAACCAACAGGCGAGCCTGGGTTTCATGGCCTTCACGGTCGATGATCATTCCCTGGGTCAGCCTCACCTCTCCTGATCTCCTGATTTCATCAAACAACAGGTCGACCATCTGTTTGATATCATCCATTGATGGGAAACCGGTCACTCCTGTCTGATCGATCAGGGGCTTTAGAAAGTCACCTCTATTCATTGTCAGGGCGGATTGAAGGCTTTGATTCAACACCACGGAAAGATCCTTGGCATTACCGCGAATGAAACCGGCCAGCTCCTTGTTGGCAGCCTCGGTCTCGGAGAGAGAAAATCTCAGTTCGCTTTCCTCTTTTTTCACGATAGCGATACGTTCTTCAAGCCCTGTAATCTCTTGTTCCAGTGTTTTATTGTTTGTTTCAAGATCTTTTATAGCGTTTATAAGTAATGAACGATCAGACACAATCTTTTGATGCCGAATTTCAGCCTCTTCTTTTGCCTGTTCAGCCTCTCTTCTCGCCTTTTCAAACAATGCCTGTTTCTCTTTGTCAGATTCCATATATTCGGCGCGCATATCCTGAGCACTAATAGAATTTAAAAAATAAAATATCCAGATCACAGTGCAGAAAATAATCTTTGTAAAAGGTGTTCTCATATCGAATTACTCCTCATTGAACGGCAAGTCTGCCTACCGGCAGGCAAAGAAGTTCCGTGGGACGACGTTTGCCGCCGATTTCAATTGCAGCATGAATGGCTGGAACATAACGATCGTTTAAAACCGTCCATTTCTTCTCTCCCATATTAAAATACGCCGCGGTTTTTTTATCAAGAGACAGAAAAAAAAGACTGATTCGGCCCAACCTGAATATATTCCCCAGAAGCTCTTCCTCACCAAACATAATTTTGTCCTGGTATACTTCAATCGTATTGCCATATTCCGCTTCAACAAAAAGGGTTTCCATCACTTTTCTGAATTTTTCAGCAACACTTACGTCCATGTCCCCCATGACCGTGTTCAATCGATCCAGTCGTTCTTTACGCTCATTTTCCAGAAACGGCAGATCCGATGCCACCAGCGCATCGATTCGGCCCTGAATATCTTGAATATATGGTCCGATTTCTTCTGCAATTCTTCGGCTCTCCTTATCACGGCGAACCAGTTGCTCATTCAGGATTTTTTGAGACGCTTCCTGTGCCCGCAATGTTTCGACTTTAGCGGTCAGCATCTCGTTTTCCTTTGTCAGCATGTCGAATTTTGCCTGGAGCTTAAGACGCTCCTTTTCCCATTCATCTAATTTCTGCTGACTTTTTTGATGGGTGTTGATCGATTCATGAATGGATGTTTCAAGAGCTTTTACATCTCTTTCTTCACACCGCAACATAGGCACAAAACCTGAAACGTGCACGACCATACTCACCATCATGCCGATCATCAGGATCTTTAACCACGTGTTGTGATAAAGGTTCATTTTTTTTCCTATTTGTAACAACATCCGTATTGTTCTCCCATTTTAAGCTGATGATCAAATAGTTAGAAATAAAGCCATACCTCATTTGGGTGATGGTCGAAAATCAATTCCCGCCAAACCTATCTTGAAGCTTGTCTCCCAAGATATTAAAGGACAAAACTGGAAACATCACAGCAAGACCCGGGTAAAGGCAAAGGTGGGGGGCGCTCATGATATAGTCCTTTCCCTCCATTAATAACGTACCCAGTTCCGGCTCCGGAGGCTGAACGCCAAAGCCGAGAAAACCAAGGGACGATACGGCAAGAATTGCCTTGGCAAGGCCGATGGTAGCAAGTACGATAACGGAAGACATATTGACTGGTAAAATATGCCTGAAGATGATGCTATTCGTCGATACACCTGAAAGATGTGCGTATTTGACATACTCCCGTTCTTTTACGCTGAGAGTAACCCCCCTTACGATTCGAGCATAGCGCATCCATGAAACAACGGACACGGCAAAGAGAAGGTTCGTCGCACCCGGCCCGGCAAGTCCCGCAACCGCCATTGCAGCGAGAATTTCAGGGAATGAAAAAAATATATCGGTAATGCGCATCAGGACTTCATCAACAAATCCGCCTGTAAAACCTGATAGCAGCCCGATCACAACACCCAACATGCAGGAAAATACCACAACCGTAACCCCCAGGCCTATGGACGTACGAACCCCTATAATAATACGGGAAAAAAGGCATCTACCCAGGGCGTCGTTTCCCATGGGGTAATAAAGGGAGGGCGGTGCCAGTCTTAGAGAAAGATTCGCCTGATACGGATCATTGGGAACCAGCAAAGGTGCTGCTATTGCCGTAAAAATTGTCAGGCATGTGATGACGGCGGCAATGACAAAAATCGGGTTTCGGTATTTGGCGGAAAGAGCGCCGGTTTGAGGAAGCGTATGTTGCGGGTGGGTGTCACTCATGTCATTCGAATCCGGGGATCAAGAAAATAATATAACATATCGACAATAAAATTAATCACAATAAAAACCGTTGCCGAAAAAAGAACAATGCCCTGAATCAGGGGATAATCCCTATTGCTGATGGCTGTAACCATCAGTTCGCCGATACCGGGCCAGGCAAAAACCGTTTCCGTGATCACGGCGCCTTCAAGCAGCATGCCGAGTTCTATACCGATCACCGTCACGACCGGTATCAATGCATTTTTCATCAGATGCCTGAAAAGCACCGGTCTCTTTCCAAGACCTCTTGCCTTTAAAGCCGTGTAAAAATCGGATTGACGCGTCTCAATCACGGCGTTCCTTAAAATTTTCGTGGTATAGGCCGTCATGGCGGTGCCCAGAGTGATGGAAGGGAGTATGATGTGGGTTATATCTCCTCTACCGAAAGCAGGCAGCAGTTTCAGACGAACGCAAAACACCACAATCAATATTATCCCCAACCAGTAATTGGGCATGGACACACCGATCACGGAAACCGAAGCACATAGTGAATCCAACCATGTGCCTCTTTTCATTCCCGCCAGAATACCTAAAGGCAGAGAAACCACAAGGGCTATGGAAATAGCTGCGACAACCAGTTCCAGGGTTCGTGAAAACCGCTGCCGGATGAGACTTAAAACCGGGGCCCCATCCACCATCGACCGTCCCAGATCAAGCATGACCACGTGCTTTAGCCATCGTGCGTATTGATGAATAAAAGGTTTTGAAAGCCCCTCCTGTTCCCGAATCCAGTCAATGGTTTCCGCGTCCACGCGATCTTCTCCACCATAGCGCGCTACCGCAATTTCAAGTGCGGCATCACCGGGTGCAAGCATCATCATCCCGTAGGTCAAAAAGGAGGCTCCCAAAAGAACAAAAAGGGAAGTGATGATTCTTTTTACGATAAATATGCCCATATATCCTTTACCATCCGATTATTTCAACGCCTAATTGCGAACATCCGGCAACTGCATATGGCAGTATACCAGGTGATCTTTTCCCGGCTTTCGGCAGGCCGGCTTAATTTGGTCACAAACAGGCATCCTGTTCCGGCATCGGGGATGAAATACGCATCCTTTCGGCGGCTCATGGGGGGAAGGGATCTCCCCTTCCAGTATAATTCTCTCCTTCTGCCATACAAAGGGCGAAAGAGATCCGGAAAGAAGGGCCTGTGAATAGGGATGCCGGGGATTTGAAAAAAAATCCGCTGCCGGTGCCTGTTCAACAATTCGTCCCAGATACATCACGGCGACGGCAGTTCCGATTTTCTTTGCAAAGCCTAAGTCATGGGTCACAAGAAAATAGGTAAGACCAAAGGCGTCCTTCATGTCCATCAATAATTTCTTCACACGGGTCTGCACAATCGGGTCAAGGGCGGTAAGCGGTTCATCCAGAAAAAGGATTTCCGGCTTTACAGAAAGCGCCCTTGCTATACACGCTCTCTGATTTTGACCGATAGATGCTTCCGTGGGTTTTCTTTTCAAAATATCCGCCGGAAGCCCGGTTTTTTCAGCCAGGCCTGCCACAGCAGCCTGTGCTGTTTTTCGGGATATTTTTTTAGCGCGCATGGGTTCTTCAATGGAACGACCAAGAGTAAGATGAGGATTTAAGGAAGCCACCGGATCCTGAAATACCATTTGGGCATCTGAAATCAACCGGCGATGATAGCTGTCCCCGAACCTTTCAACCCTGCCGCCCTTGTAATTAATCTCTCCTTTAAAAAACCGGTGCATTCCAAGAAGGGTCCACATCAGGGTGCTTTTTCCGGAGCCGCTTTCCCCGATAAGACAAAAAACATCATGTTTCCGGATATTAAGCGATATGTCCTTAATGGCAAAAAACGAACGCTTTCGAAAAAACGGCCCGGACCTTAAATCAAACCGCACGCTGAGGTTTTTTATAGTTAAATAGGATGCGGGTTCGGTCATTTTCCAACATCTCCTTCATCTTCGAAAACAGCGGCAACCAGACGTTTTGTATATGGATGGCACGGTTTTTCGAACACTTCTTTCAAAGTGCCGGTTTCAACAATTTCACCGTTTTTCATCACTGCCACACGGTCACAGATTTCTCTTACAACAGAAAGATCATGGGTGATCAAAATAATACCGGTTCGACTGCTTTTTCTGAGCCTGAGAATAATATCCAATATCTGAAGACAAATGGTCGGATCAAGGGCGGATGTCACTTCATCCAGAATGAGGAGATCCGGCTTGACTGAAAATCCCATGATCAGCTGTGCCCGCTGAATCATTCCCCGGCTCCATTCATGGGGATACTGGGAAAGGCGAAGGTCAGGTGACGAAATCCCCACATCTTTTAAGAAGCCATGTATCCGGGAAAGGAGCAGGGATTTTTTGGAAGCAGGTTGTTTCTCCATAAGTTCATGCGCCCGGACCACTTCCTTCAACTGATACCCCATCGTAAACACCGGGTCCATGGTTTTATGAGGATTCTGCATGACAAGCGATATATGTCTTCCCCGTATCTTCCGGAGTTCCCTCTCTTTCAGATTTGCCAGATTACTATCGCGGAACCGGATGGTTCCTGAAATAATGTCAAAAGGACTTTCCAGACGGACAATGGTTTTTGCCAACGCACTTTTACCAGAGCCGGACTCTCCAACAAGCCCCAGAATCTCTCCTTTGTTTACGGAAAAAGAAACGTTTTTTAATATGTTTGTCCCATGACCACGTTTCGATATGCCGACTGAAAGATTTTGCACACAAAGAACCGGCTCTTCTGAAACGTGAGGCCGGTGATCTGTTTTGTCTGCGGATACGGATGCATTAACTGCCATCTAAATACAGATCCTTTGTCATAATGTATTTTTCAGCCGGATGAATTTTGTAGTTCTTAACGTTCTCATGAACCGCTGAAACCATATTTTTGTAAAACAAAACGATCACCGGTGATTCCTCATAAACAATCGACTGAATCCGGTCATATATTTTTTTTCGTTCTTCTCGATTGAATACCGTTTTCCCCTTTTTAGTAAGACCATCAAGTTCGGGATTCACGTATCCCATAAAATTGGAACCGCTGTTTTTGACAAACACATTTGAGATAAAAAAATCCGGATCGCCGTTGGGTGCAACATTCCACATCTGGAGGTTCAGTTCTACCCGTCCCTTTTTCATGGCCTCATTGATGGGGGACCCCTTTTGCGTGACTTTGATCACCATGCTGATCCCAACCTTACCTATCTGCTGTTGAATCAGTTCCAGCGTGGGTTTCAGAGACGCCCGCTGCTCATAGGTCCAGGCATTGATAATAAACGGACGGCCGTCGATTTCCAGAATACCGTCCCCATCCGTGTCTTTCGCCCCTGCGGAAGTAAGCAGCTCCCGTGCTTTTTCAGGATCATAGGGCCACGGCTTGATCGTCGTATTACACCAGGGGAGTGTGGGAGGAAAAATGGATGCACCGACTTCTCCGCCTATCTTTGAAAGTACCGTATTGACAATTTCTTCCCGGTCAATGGCGTAATTGACTGCCTTCAGAACGACAGGTGAAGAAAACGGGCCGTCTTTCACTCTTACAAAAAAAAAGCAAACACGATTTGTAGGTTGATAATGAAGACCCACTCCTTTTTCAGATGTGACACGTTCGGCATCTGTTTCCGGAAAATTCACGGCAATATCCACCTGCCGGGATTCAAACGCCAACATTCTCGTGAGCGGGTTTTTTATTATTTTGAAATCGGCACCGGTAAGGGCGGGTTTCCCTCCCCAGTACTTATCAAACCGGGAGACGGTCATCTCCTCCTGGGGTACTACCTTCTTCAGATAAAAAGGTCCTGTGCCGTATAATTTGTGATTTCCGGGAGAAAGACGGACGATCCCTGCATCAGGAGATGTCAGATCATAAATAAACGATGCATTGGGATGAGTGGTCAGAAATAAAAGGGACCGTTCGTCTTTGACAGTTATCTCCTGAATGTCGAGAAGGGCCTGAAGCCGTTTGTTGAACACCGGACTTTCTTTTCCTGTCATCCGTTCAAGAGAGGCCTTCACGGCTTCAGCGGAAAGGGGTGTATCATCATGAAACAAAATCCCTTGTTTCAATCTGATTTCCCAGGTCAGCGAATCGATATTTTTGTATGATTGCGCCAACCAGGGAATAGGTTCCATATGATCATCAAGCACAAAAAGGGTTTCCGTTATCCCGGCTTCATTGGTGTACCACCCGTTTCCGCCCACGGCAGGGTCCGGTAAGTCTGTGGACGGCCCGAACGGCTTGGCAATGATGATGTGTCTTTCAATCGCCACTGCCGGTTTCGGAAAACAGATGAGGCATAGGATAAAAAAAAGAACGATCATGCCAACCACATGCGTTGATCCCGAAGAAAGAACGGATATCTCCGTGATCGTTTTCTTCATCTTCTTTTTATCATGCGTATCTGTCATAAGGATCAACTAGTTTCTGGCATAGGCGATAAAAAAATTCTTCTTCTCACGGATATCCCCGGCATATGGATGCACCTCAAAACAGGACGTGTCATATGCTTTTATATCCCTGAATCTGGCTGCTTCAAGTAACTCGCTCGCTTTCTGAAAGGAGACGCCTCTGTAAAAAGGAAGAAGGTTTAAAAAGCCTGCATAGGTTAAGAAAAAACGAAAAGACGTCACATTGCCTTTAAACAGCCGGGGAATGATTTTATGTGCTTCCCGCCATGTAACGTTATTCCATAAACCATCGGATATAACCAGTGTTCCCCCGGGTTTCATCACCCTTTTCCATTCGGCAATCGCTTTTTCGGGGTTGGGAAGCGTCCACAGAAGATTTCTTGAAACCACCACATCAAAAGAATGATCGGGAAACGTCAAGGCTTCCGCATCACCGGTATGGAAATCAATGTCATGGAAATGTCTTTTTGCAAATTTTTGAGCGTGATATATCATTTTTTCCGAAATATCAATTCCCGTGACATCAAATCCCAACCGGTCCAGATAAAAAGCGAACTGGCCGCGGCCTGTGCCGATGTCAAGGGCACGCTTACGATTGCTCCCGTTAACGATTAACTCTTTTAATACAGCTTCCCATCTGTCCGATACCAAAACGGATTTATCTTTGTCCAGTCCATAGCTGGGACTTCGCCAGTCCCAGTACTTCTTAATTGCATTTTTTATTTTTTCCATCTTTGTTTATGCCCTTAAAATGTTTTATTTTTTTAAACGCCACAAATTCAGCCTACCGGGATAGGGTGATTGTGGCCAGTATGACCCGGCCGGGGGCCTTGTAATATTCATAACATTCTTCATCCAGCAGATTGTCCACGGACAAGGCCAAAGCCAATTTTTTACTGGGTTTGACCGTTATTTGGGCATCCACGACAAATGAATCTTCGTAGTCATCGAACGCGGAACTGGAATAAGGGTCCCGCTTACCGTCATAAACACTGTCAGAGTATCTTAAATTGACGGAGGCATCCAAGAAATCGGTAAAATATCCCGCCCAAAAATTGAATATGTCCGTGGGCACTTCATCCACCTCCCAGCCGTCTTTACTGTTGCCCTCGGTTTTGGTATATTCGGACCAGTGATGGGTATAATGGATACCTCCTTTCAGGTTATAGGGCAGGATGGCTTCAATGCCGGTTTCAATACCGTCGACTTCAGAGGATTCCGCGTTGATCCGTTTCTTTATGCTGACCGATTCGCCATTTATTACGTTAGTTCTTGTAGCATTTACAATGAGGTCGTCAAAATCGTTCTGGAAATATGTGGCTTTGACGCGCAGATGTTTGTCAAGAAACTCCCACTCCGTGCCGACTTCCCAGGAAGTATTTGTAGTGGGATCCAGGTCCGGGTTACCCGCGGCATAAGTCGTTTCTCCCCCAATTTTATAACTATAGCTGGCAATTCTGTAATACAGGCAGGGTGCGGTAAATGATTCTCCGTAAGAGGCGCGCAACACTCCGTTGTCCATCAGCCGGAAAACCACAGAGGCTTTAGGACTGAACTGGCCGTCATCGGTATCCTTACCGACCGCATGGTTTCCATTAATATCAAAATACTCCGTATCTGTCGCCCACCAATGGTCATACCGGCCCCCCAGATACAGGGTTGTGGATTTAATGGGCGTATATTCAGCCTGGATAAAGGTGCCCCAGGTCAGGTTTTCCCCCGAATCCTTCGTTTGAACGGAGGCCCAACTGTCCGGATCACTGGGGCTGGACAAATTGTGTTTGGTAACGGTAGCCGTCTCTTTTACCCCCTGGGTGCCCACGGTTAAAAGGAACCGGCTGTCCATCATGTGAAAGGTGGCAGACAGGTCAGCCTGGAGGAGATCGTTATCTTCCACATTAGTATAGGCACCGGAAACCGAATGGCTCTGGGTTTCCTTATCGTTGTACCCCACAAGGGCGTTAATATCCATCTTGTAAGGTACAGAGTAGTCATAGTGAAGGGTGTGTGCATGGGACTCTTTTTGATACGAGGTTACTGAAAACGTAGTGTCAGTCAGGGGGTATTGGTAAGTGTCGGAACCGTCTTGAAGATAATAAGATCCCGATGTAATGGGGTTCCCGCCAGCATCGACAAGGCAGCTTTTGCCTCCCTGCCATCCATATTCAAACTGGCTAATGTTATAGCTGTACCAGATTTTAGACGTGTCGGAAAATTCATACCCGGTCTTTAAAAATGTTCCATAGTCCTCGTACCAGTTATCTCCATTGGTTCCAACAATATACCGGGTGGCACCTTTCGTGGGACTGGTATCCCTATCCACGTTTGCTGCAACAGGGATGGATGAGTCCAAGTCTCCGCTTACCAGATTACTGCTGGATGGGGTTATATAATATGGGTTCGTCTCGTAACCGTCCGTGGTCCGGTATTTAAAACTCATGGAAAAGAAAAACTTGTCTCCAAGGTTTTTTTCCGCCCAGGAAAGATTTTCAGAATCGTTTGAAGTGGAAAAAGGGCGGTCAGCAATGCGTGCGCTGTAATACTGGGTATTGTCGGTGCCGAAGGTAAAAGAGCCCTCGGCCTCCATTTCATAGGGAATCTTGGTGATGTAATTGATAACACCGGTCTGGGCAAGGGTGCCGTAAAGGGCGGAAAATGGTCCCCGGACCACCTCGATTTTTTCTATATCCGTCATGGGGATGGATCCTGTGTGGTAATACTGGCCGTAATCGTACCAGTTGAGCCCATCAACCATAACAAGAGCTCTGTTTCCCCGGATCATCGGGCGGGACCAGTAATCGGCCAGTCCCCTGTACTGGCGGGGATAAATCCCTTCTGTCCGGAACAGAGGCTTGAAGGGATGTTCCGAGTTAAAAGCTGAAATCTCATCTTCTGAAATCACGGAAACACTCCCGGGTGCATCAATGGGCTGTTTAGGCGTTCTGGTGGCAATTACTGTGATCGTCCCGATATTATTCGTCGACTCCGTTGACGCTTCATCGGCACATAGCATCCCTGCCCCCCAAAACACCGCCAGTGTACATACAAAAACAGATAACATCATAACTCTTTTCATCATTTGCTCCCCTCCGTTAGGATAATTTAAAATAAAGTTAGCCCCTAAATAAAAAAAGCCACGAGAGAAAAGCCGTACTCTGTTCTTTACGGCTCTACCTTCGTGGCTTCGATTGAAAAATTATACAATAAGCAGCCTTGTGTTCACGTGCCTGCTTATAATTTTACAAAGATAACTTGTATTAATCTTATACGCATCACCTTCATGATGATGTTTTGTGTTGATTATATAATAATGTGATTGATGTCAAGTGTTTCCGCATAAGCACATTCATCCTAAATAGTGTCTGACCGAAACCACAAATTCTATATATTTTTTCCAGCCACTGTGAGTAATCGAAAAAACGGAAATAAACTGGGGTTCTAAGCCCAAAACCGCGGAAATTCCTTTATTGTGCAAATACAATACTTTACAGCAAAACGAAACTGGCCAGTATAACATCCAAATCTATCGGGTTCTGTTTGTCACGGAATGCATAATGGCCTAAAAAATGGATGTGCTGCCATGCGACTGGCGAGATTCGTTTCAGCCGGTCAAGGGCTTTCTGGTTGTTCTCAGCCAGATAACGGTTCAGTAGTCCCGAAATCAGGATGGAATTATATGCTATCACGATGTTCGCAACAAGGCGGCCACACTGATTGCTTATTTCGATGTCAAGATCAGTATGACCAATCAGCTCTTTTCTGCCACTGACCTGCGCAATCACTGAGCGCAGTTGATGATACTCCTCAATGCGGTTCTGTGAACGATGAACGTTCCGTTGTAATTGCGGATCGCGTAGGTAACGGAGCGTATAAATACTACGGATCAGCTTGTCGAACTCGAAGATAGCTTTCCGCGTCCGGTGATGTCCAGACAATGTGCATAATTTGCGTACAAGAGTACTCTGACTAATTTCCTTGAGCCCAAGAGTGGCAACAATGCGATCAATATGGTTCCGTACATCGGAAAGGTACTTTTGTTGAAACTTATATCCATTTATAATTATTAATAATATATAAATATTTTATTAAAACAGTATGAAATTAGCCACCAAAAAACTTTCAATAGAAAACATTGAAAAGAAAAAATATTCTATTGAAAGTGTTTGTTGCTGTTTTTTAAATATTAGTAATAAATTCAGAAGTCAAAATACCCGAAGAAGCATAAAACATTAACCGATGGCAACATTCTATTGAATGTTTTCTATTGAAAGTTTCATTATGGGAAAAAATCGGGAACGATTGAGTGTTTTTCATAAATTATCTATTGATTCAGCGTGTTAGAAGTTGCAACAAATGAGGCTTTCCGATGTACGTAATAAAAATATAGGGAATATTCCTTAGCGTATATTTACGCGCGAATATTGGTGCCACCCTATCTGTCCCGATTTTTTTTATTTTTTTTTGTCAAGGGGATTGAAATATCACACTTTGTGTGATATTTTTTTACCGCAAACTAAAGGCATAGAAAATGACAAAAAAAAGATCACGAATTTTTAAGACAGCTTGGTTCAAGAGGTTTGCCAGAAAAAATAACATTACGAATGCTGTTTTAAAAAAAGCTATAAGTGACGCAGAAAAAGGGATAATTGATGCTGACCTGGGAGGTGGTGTGATTAAACAAAGAATTGCCAGATCCGGTCAGGGTAAATCGGGTGGATATAGAACGATTATTCTGTTTAAAAAAGAAGATAAAGCATTCTTTATGTACGGTTTCGCAAAAAATGATTTAGATAATCTCAGCCAGAACGAAGTAAAAGAATATAAGAAAGCCGCAAAAATCTATTTGAGCATGACGGATGAACAAATTAATGCTGTAATTGCGGAAGGTGAATTTACGGAGGTAAAATGATGAAAACGAATAAAAAATATAAATCAGATGCACTAGCCGCGCTCCATGAATCTATGGAAGGGTTACATCGTTCTGGTGTTATAACTAAAAAAACCATGCGTGAATTTGATCGTTCTTGCCTCGAAGACGTTCCAGACCTGACGCCGGAAGAAATAAAAGCATTGCGGGAACGAGAATACGTGTCACAGCCTATTTTTGCTCTTTACCTGAATGTTTCGAAGAATCTTGTCTCTGATTGGGAACGAGGAGTTAAAAAACCCGGTGGCCCCGCTTTAAGACTTTTAAACATCATAAAAAAACAAGGGTTGGATGCTATATTGTCTGGCTAATGAGGTGCGAAAACAATTCCTGCAAAATCACGCAATATAGAGTTAACTCAGTAATGTCAGTTAGATCGACCTTCTCTCAACATTGGCAATATTTGAGAGGTACTGATCTATCCTGCAATTTCGGAGGAAGGATAAAAGAGCAATTATATAAATGTCAAAAGACCTTGACAATATGTCAAATCATAATGATATATTCAATATATTGATTTTATTATATTGACAATTCAAATCCTTATGCATATTTAATAAAAGTTTAATAAGAAGTTAACTATTTTTTATTTAGGAAAATATTATGTATCGATTTTTCGGCTTTACGTGAGCAAGTTTCATACATTCTACCCGGGGATTGGTAGACGCGAAGCAGCCTGAAGGATCAATACTGCATTTTTTCAACACACCACAGACAGTTCAAATCTATATCAGGCCTACCTTACAATAAAATCTTAATTTTTTTTGTTTCATTGTAAAAAAGCAAAGACCAAATCCTGCGTAAATTGTATTCAAGATATCAGCTTGGATATCTAAAATAAAAAACAATTTGAAGGCTTGATGACGTTGCATTTACCCCAGGCGAGATAAATGTTTGTGTACCAGAATCAAGGAGCCAACAAGAGGAAAAGAATTTTTGAAGAATGACACAGAAATCACGATAAACGGTAACACCTTTTTATTTAAACAGGGAAATTCTAAAGTGTGTACGGTCAATATATCAATCATTTAATAAAGAAAGGAAATAGCTATGAAAATGGCATGTTTTATCTGGACACTACTTATTACACCTATCGTATTATGTTTAACGGTGTATGCGGATCAATCTTCTGAACTTCCCGTTGCGGTTGCAAAGCAGCCACATTTTGAATTTGGAACAGTAGTAGAAGGTACTGTCGTAACTCATGATTTTATTATTGGAAATCAGGGGAAAGTACCTTTGTCCATTAAAGACGTGAAAACGAGCTGCGGATGCACGACAGCCAATTACACCAAAACAATTGAACCCGGTACTGAGGGCAAAATCACCATAAAAGGCAACACCAGAGGATATGGAGACAGGCAATTTTCCAAAACCATCACTGTTTTTACCAACGACCCGAGACAGGAACAGATGAATCTTTATATATCCGGAAATGTTGAATCTTTTGCCCTAGTTGAGCCAGAGGGTGTATTCTTGACAGGTATTGCCGGTGATACGATACAATCCATCATCACCATAACGCCGTTAAAAAAATATCCCTTTAATATTACTGAATCCTCTGCAGCGCCAGATATAGAAAAAAAAATATCATTCACCTTAAACAAAAAAGAAGACAGGTACATTTTGTCCATCAACAATTTATTGAACGAGCAAGGAAGGTATCGCGGATCTATTATTCTTAAAACCGACAATTCAACCAAGCCTGAAATAATTATAAACGTTTCCGGCACGATTAAAGGGAAGAGATAACCGATTCATTGAGCCAAGTCATGATTCAGTCACAATTCATCATTTAATTGAAAAAAAATTCGCTCTGCTTATAGATAACTGGCTTTGTTCAATGATACTTCTATAGGTATTATAAATTTGACTTTTTCCATAGCATGATTTCTTTTATTCCGTACTGGGGGTATCGTCGATTGACAGGATCAGGATTAACGTTTCATGCTATGAAAAGAACCTGTGTCGACTAAACATTTTTAAAAATTCCATTGGAGGAGACGTATGAAAAAAAAAGTTGTAATATCGTGTTCTATTTTTTTGATTTTGAGTACCTTTTATTTGATTGGATGTGGCAGCTCATCTGATAGCAAATCGGATGAAGGTTCGCTCACGAGTCATCATGAAGCACTGGTATCGGCCGAATGGGTAAAGAAGCTGATCGACGGGGAAAATCCCGATACCTATTCCGGCAATGGCTATGTGATTGTCTTTACATCATGGTATCCCCGGTGGGAGACAAACGAAATTTCGACGACGGGGGCAGGGCTGTCCTTCGCCACAGAAGGCCACATACCTGGTGCTATATTTCTGGATACCTATTCGGTGGAAACCGGTCCGACGTCAGAATATGGTGATGGCTACGAGAGTCCGAGTCATTCATATGTCAAGACGCTTCCTGGCCTCCAGGCTTTTTTTGCAAGCATGGGAATCACCAAGAATAAAACGGTTGTCGTATACGCCAATGATGATATCTCCATGATGACAGCAGGGCGTATCGCCTGGGCATTGTTATATGCAGGCGTCTCCGATGTGCGTATTCTTAACGGAAGTTATAAAGCATGGACGGACGCGGGATATACAGTCGAGACAGGTCCCACATCATGGACCCCTGCTGATAGTTTTGGCGAATCTTCGGGTCGCCCCGAGCTTATTGCCACCACAGAAGATGTTCAAAAAGTCATCGATGGCACAGATACGGATTCAATCATCGTGGATGACCGAGAGTACGTAGAATTCACCGGTGAGTCTAATTCATACTATTGGTGGTTTGAGGAATATGGCCGCATCCCTACAGCCAAATGGATCGGAGACTGGGTTGATATCGTTAGTGAAGATCATCAATCGTTTATCAGCTTTGAAGATGCCGCCTATAACTGGCAGCAGGACGGATTTACGTCTGATAAAAAGATGTATTTTTATTGCGGTGGCGGTGCAAGGTCGGCCATGTACACTTTTTATGCGTACGCAATGGGATGGCCTGCCGCAAACTACGAAGGAGGGTGGTTCCTTTGGTCTACGAATGATGAAAATGAGATAGAAACGGGAATACCGGAATAGCCATCAACAAGTGTTAAAAAGAACCCTTTGGATCTGTATAGTTCATTTCACAGCTATGGGGGACAAAGATAATGGGCGCATCCCATTACTGCGAAGATGCGCCCTTATGTTTTTTGTAATTATCGAGTTATTATGATAATTGAAAACGGAAAAGTTAAAAAGTTTGAAATGAACGACCGTTGTGCGGCGGGTACGGGTAAATTTTTGGAGGTGATGGCCAAAGCTTTGGGCTTCAGCATTGAAAAGTTCGGTGAAGAAGCCCTGAAAGCTTCCAAAGATC
>JAHIVH010000096.1 GCA_018816735.1 Pseudomonadota bacterium
GATCTTTGGAAGCTTTCAGGGCTTCTTCACCGAACTTTTCAATGCTGAAGCCCAAAGCTTTGGCCATCACCTCCAAAAATTTACCCGTACCCGCCGCACAACGGTCGTTCATTTCAAACTTTTTAACTTTTCCGTTTTCAAAAAGAGAAATTGCCTTGCTGTCCTGACCGCCGATATCCAGAATCGTCTGGGCATCAGAGAATAACTCTTTGACTCCACGGGCGTAGGCTTTGATTTCCGTTACAGTTTGGACATCCTCAAAGGAAATTTCAAATAGCCCCCGGCCGTAACCGGTTGCCATGATACGGTCATACGACAAGCCGTTTAACAGATTTCGGGCTTCCTGGATTGGATCATAGCCTGTATCAGCCTGACGACTTTCAATGAGTTGCCCTGCTTCAACAATAACCAGTTCAATAGTTCGTGAGCCGATATCAATCCCCGCATATTTCATCAGTTTTATCCTATTTCAATTGTTCAACAAACGCTTCCACACGCGTTTTGAGCTGTCCCACATCTTCCATGCTGTAATCGGTTTCAATGCGCAATGTGGGGATGCTTTTGCCTTCAAGATCTTTTTCCACCGGCATTGATTCCATCAGATACGGCTGACAGAATTGGAGGCTGTAGTGAATGACACCGTCAGCCTTGTATGTTTCAACCATTTCCGCGATGTGATCGAGCCGATCCGGGTTAGGCGTGAAAATTGCGCAATCCACTTTGAAATAGCGATCCACAATGGCATCCATCATCTCTTCCACGGTTTGGCCTGAGTCATCGGTTAAATTGCGGGTTCCTCGTTCACCTACGCAGGATTCTTCGCCCACAATGACGGCACCTGAGGTTTCAACTATCCAGGGCAATTTCCAATTGGGAACCGCCATGGGGCAACCGGATAATAGAATTCGAGGTGTGTTTTCCGGGACGACACCTTGTTTTAGTTCAATGCGTTTTTCCAGCTCATCGCAGATTTTATTGACCGATTCGGTAAATCGCGCCGGATTATCATAAAAAAAGACTTGGTTGGCCAACAGTGCATCAAGGCCTGAGATAGGAACAGGATTGACCTTTCTCAGGGACGAGAGGCGGTGAATGGCCGAACGTTTCGCATTGACTGTCTGGATGGCCTGTTTCAAGGAGTCGGCGGTAATTGAGACACTGGTCAGTTTTTCCATGGCAATTTTAAAACGATCATATTCCTCTTTTAACAGCGCTTTTCCCTTTTCTGATTTGACCTGGGGCAGATCCATGACATAGAGGTTTTCAACCAACGTGTTCAAGGTTTCATACGCTTTTTTCTTGCCGTCACAGGTGTTCTCACCGACAATCATATCCGCGCTTTCCAAGTATGGACAGACCTTACCCAACTTGAATCCAAACGATGATTTGATTAGGGCACATGTGTTGCGCGGCAGGAGCTTTTCGACTTCTTCCATAGCAAAATCCGCACCGGAGCATAAACCAACCAAGGTGGCATTTGCTGCCAAAACAATTTCTTCCGGAACAAATACACAGTAGGAACCGACAATTTTTCGACCCTGTTCTTTTTCATCCAGCAACTCCTTAATGCGAAGCCCATGGACTTCACTCATGACAAAATCAAAATAACCCATACCTTCGGGCCGGTTTTTCTGTGCAAGGTAGATGTCCTGATACCCTTTCCCCAATACCTCTAATAGGGCATCATGGGCCTTAAGGTCCAACCCAAGATTTTGCCACATGCTTTGATAGTTTTCACTCATTTGATTTCTCCGATTAATTCATTTATTTTTCTGATTTATTATTTTTTAAAATCCTTTTCAAACGTATCAAGTGCTTCTATCAAAAGCGTCGCAGAAGATGCCAGGGACGGGCCTCCGCCAAATACCATGGACATGCCGGCGGCCTCTAAAATTTCCTGACGCGTGCACCCGGCTTGAAACGCATTGAATACATGGACAATGATACAGTCTTCACATCGGTGATAAAGGCTGATGCCAAGGGCAATCAATTCCTTTTCCCGGACACTCAATACGCTTTTTTTTTGTGCGGTTTCGATAAATCCGAATAGAGATTTAATCGTATCCGGCATTTCTTTACCCAGTGTTTCAACGCCACTTTTAAATGCTTGTAATCGGTTTCTAATATCTTCCATTTTCCGTTTTCCTTTTTCAAACACGGTCGATTTTCGAACATAATTGTTAGATCAGTACCAATTTCCGCTTGCTTTTACGCCAATTGTTCAATTCTTCAATTTGTTTGAGCAAATTTTTGCATTCCGTCCTAAAAAAACAGGCCTTACCTTTCAAATTGGGATCGATATTTTCATGAAAGTATGTGGTGAAAATGGTTTCTGGCCCCATTTTTTTAAGGAGTCGAGCCAGTCGGCAAGCCGTTAAAAAGTATTCATCAATGTCAATTGGTTCGTATGATATCCGTAAAAGACGTCTCTTGATTTCACGGAATGTGCCAGGGTTATTCAATATGGCCTGTTCAGTGACCTCAAAACATTCGATCCTTTTTTTATGTAAATCCTCAAGCACTTCTTGCGGAATTTCGATCGGCTGCATCAATCCCACCTATTTGTTCACATCAAATATGAAAGATATCCAATCATTGTTTAATTGGCAGGACATGTATCGCCTTGATAATCAATTCAACCTTATCGCCCGGCTTGAGATCCAAATCTTCCAGCGATTCCGTGGTCAGCACGGAAGCCATTTCACTCGGTGATGTTACATCGAATTTTACAAGGGACATAATTCCATCGCTTTTTACGGACTTGACTTTTGCATTGACTTTATTTCTTGCGCCATACTTCATTGTTTTTCCTCCTTTTAATTATTGGTTATATGCTTTCAAAAAGAGCCTGAATTCGGGTTTTTAACTGCTCGGTATCCCCATCGGCGTAATCGGTTTCCACTTTCAGGTAAGGCAAACCATGTTTTTCGATGACATGGTGACCAACTTTATAAGATTCAACGTTATAGGAATGGCAGGCCTGTAAAACAAAATCGATAATCACATCCGGCTTGAAACGATCGATCATGGCGGACAGATCTTCCAGTCGTCTGTGATTAGGCGTCATGCAGGCGCAGGGGATTTTCAAATATCGCTCGGACATGGCGCCTATTGGATCACCGGTATTTTCTTGAAACTCCCCCATAAACGCCTTCATACCCGTGCAGGCATCAAGCGCTACGACCACACCGCCGGATGCTTCGATCACTTTGAATATTTTGGTGGCATCCCCTCCGACCGGACAGCCGGTTACCAGCACCCGGGGAGAATCCGGCTTTCCATAATGGAAACCGTCTTTCACTCGCATTTCCAGTTTTTCGATCAATTGCGTAAGAATTGGTATCATTTCCTGTGCGGTTGATGGTAGTGCTAAAAATCCGACATCATACATTTCCTGCCAGGAAATAACCGGCGGTTTTAGCGATGCAAAGTCAAATATCTTTTGCATCAATTGATTCTTTTGATTTGCGGCTTGAAGCGATGATTCAATCAGTTCATCGGATGCTTGGCGGTCAAAGGTGGTTTCAAGAAATCCTTTAAGCTTAAGAATCATAGTTTTCCAGTTTTTAAGAGCTTCAACTTCATCGGGCAACTGGGGTAAATCCATGACAAATGTGGGTTTGATATCCGCAATCAGTTCAAACATCTTTTTTTTGCCGTCACAGGTGGTCTCGGCAATCACCGCTTGAGACATGGCATAAAAAGGGCAGGTGCCTTCGATAATAAATCCGTAGCTTGATTTTATCAGAGGGCATAGATTTGCAGGCAGAACGGTTTCAGCCGCTTCAATGGGAATGTTGGAAAAGGCGCAGAGTACTGCTGGTACGATCCCCATGGCTTGAATCAGTTCAATCGGAGCATAACCGCAATAAATACCAACGATGGGGTGTTTCTTTATCTGATGAGATTTTATGTACTGCAAAACGCGCTTGGCTGGTTCTCCATCAGAACCATCATTCATCAATAATTCCAAATTGTTGTTATTCATAATAAAACTCCATATGTTATAATTTAAAGTGCGATCTGCTATTCCCTGCATCTTTCATTTCTGGCATCTATCGGTCTCTCCTCTGAACAAAACCGCAGTGCTTTGATATTTGAGCCAAAACCTAATTTTTATCTGGAATTACCGGATTGGAGGAGTTATATGATTTAAACTGAAAATTAATCGGGTGAGCAAAATTCGAATAGTTTATTTCAAAGGTGATGATAATAGTCAGTTTCTCGGCACCACTCAATCTTTACCGAACCCGGGCAGATTAATTAAAATAACTCAGGTGAAACCAAAAAAATGATACATTTCATGATTTCCTATAAAAAGTTTTCAAAAAGGAATTGAATATAGGAGGTAATTTGATTTGTAAAAGCGATAATATCAATAATATCTAAAATTATTATTGATATTTTCTATGAGCATTTTTCAGACACGCATAAATTGCAGGAATAACGAACCTATCATTTAATTGTGCCACGATAGGGTGGTAACATCTCAAAAAATATGTGGTAGAAAAGGCGCAACTATGCAGAGGCAATACCAGTTAACTGGTTGCAAGTTTTGAAGCAGCCAGGGCCGGAGAAGCTGGAAAAGGGTTTAATGTCGTTGCAAACGAAATTAAAGAACTCGCCAAACAAACTGTTGACGCTACATTGGATATTAAAAACCAGATCAATGCTGTGCAGGAAACGACTGGATCAACCATCGCTGTAATAAATGAGGTAACAGGTGTAATAAAAAATATAGATGATATTGTAAGTACCATTGTATCGGCAATTGAAGAACAGTTGTCTACCACCAAAGAAATCGCAGCGAACATTGCCCAGGTCTCTCAGGGTATCAGTGAAGTCAATGAAAATGTCAGCAACAGTTCCCAAATGGCTCAAAGTATCAACACGGATATCGCTATGGTCAGTTCACAAACCCAGGAAGTATCCAATGGCATTTTACAACTCAAGCACAGCGCGGAACAATTGAACGAGTTTTCCGAAAGTTTAAACCAATTGATAAGCCAGTTCAGGGTCTGAATGGGATAGGGGTTTGATTATTCCACAGCTATGTTTGGCTTATTGCTTAAGGAAACTACATTGACTGCATGTTGACTTTTATTAAAAAAATGTTAAGCAGAATCTATATTCTGGAAATAATTGCCGGGCCAAATAAAAAAACAGGGAAACCAATATGAACACACATTCATGTACTCAACCCCCAACCGCTGTTCCTGACTGCCCACTTGAAGGTGATGAAAAAAATCTTATCGACAGCATGCTGTCATCCATTATTCGGCCGGATGCCGTTGTGGAAGAGATTATAACCGGGTCCAGATTTATCGCAGTAAAGGCTGGTGGCCGCATGGGACTCTCCTCACTGCTCGGGGCAAAGCCCATGGATCATGAACAGAACCTGACAGATCAAATGACCGGTAAAGATGTCAGTGAAATCGCCTGTCTGATCAGAAAGCCGTCTCCTTTTACCATTTCTCTTGGATTTGCTGCATTGAATGCAGGCAATACACCTGATCCTAAGCGTGTTGAACCGTCTAATTTTCCGGCGGATGACCTTATTGCCAGACTTGGCAAAGATAAAATCACAGGCCTTGTGGGAGAATTCCCCTTTGTGGCATCCTTAAAAAATAGGGTGGGCACATTGCATGTGTTTGAATTAAGGGATATCCCGGGTGCTGTTCCCCGTGATCAATGGGAGCATATGCTGGGTAAACTGGATGTGTTTGCAATAACAGGGACAGCACTTCTAACACGAAGCATGGCCTGGTTCCTGTCCCGGGCACCCCAGGCAAAAATTGTAATCCTGGGCCCCACAACACCGTTTTCTCCCTCCTTGTTCAGCCATGGCGCGGATTATCTTTGTGGATCAGTTATATCAGATATGGAGAAAGTTGCCCATGGGATTCGAGCGGGCTTGCCATTTAAAAAAGTCAAACAGAATGGCGGGGTTATTTTCACTCAATGGGAAAAAAATGCGCCTGTTCAGACGTTTTAAGAATACTGAATAAAATAAGCATCTGACTTGACACAAGCGCAACTGCAATAGGATAATACCGGTTATGGAAACCATATGGATCATAGGTGCAGGTCGGTTTGGCAGACTGGCCGTCAACAGATTAAGGAAACAATTTCACATGGTGATTGTGGATACGGACGAGAGCCGGCTTCGCACCATGGAAGGTACGAACCTCACCCTTGTACAGAGTGACGGTGTAAAGTATCTGGCAGACAATCTTGACCTGAAGGCAGATATTGTCTCCTGGATTATCCCCTCCCTTCCGGTTCATCTGGCATGGGAATGGATCAGGAGAAAATCTGGACCGACACAACTGAAAGCACTGGAACTGCCGGATACAATCCTGTCTCTCTTACCCCATCCCATGAGAGGTCAGTCTTCCCATATATATGTGAGTCATGCTGATTTTATCTGTCCGGATAACTGCAATGAGCCAGACCTTTTCTGTACACATACAAAAAAACCCCGACAACAGAACATGTATCAGTTACTTGAATCATTATCTTTTGAAGCGTTTCAGCCTCTGGTGGTGAAGAGTCGGCAACTGGCACCCGGAGTCGGCGGGTATCGGTCGGAAGACCTTTACAACCTGTCTGATAAGATAGGCCAGGTAAAAGGCTCGCTACTGATCTGCACAGCCTGTCGATGTCATGGTGTCATTACTGGCGCGATACATCAATAAAAAAGGATATCGCGGCATGCTTTTTAAAGGAGTTTCCGATTCTGATTTTATTGGTCAACATGTTTGACAATTTTTGCCTTTTCCTTGATTTCAGTAAAAAGTTTTTCAGCTTCCTGACTGACATAATCAGTTTTCAGCATATCTAAAATATCATTCTCATCGATAGCTTGGATTTTAATGATATGAAATCCGAACATCGATTCCATGGGCTCGTTATATTCTCCGTCTTTTAGTGTCTTCCTGGCATCTTTTAAAAGATTGCCAAATGTATCGATTCTTATGCATCCTAAAAAACCGCCATCCGTCTTGCTCATGGCATCATCCGAAACTTCGGCGGCTAATTTTTCAAAATCCTCACCATTTTTAATTCGCGTCCATACTTCTTGAGCCTTAGCATTGGTTTTCTTTTTCACAAGTTCCGGCTTCATTGAAAACTCTTCCTGCTGAAACGTATTGAAAAAAATATGCCAGACTTTTATGTAATCTTTTTCAAATTTTTTCCGCTCCCTTTTAGCCAATGCTTTTCGATCAGCATCAAGCGGGTAGCGCTGTTGCCATTTTGTATCAAGATAGTTACCGATTCCAATACCATTGGCTATTTCTTTGCGCAGCTCCGGCATGGTGTAATAATTTACCGACATGAAAAAATCAAGACTCGGATAACGACAGCACATGCATCCTGCAGCCGGAGGCGTCTTTTTGAGTTGTTCGATTCCCTCATCTATTTTTTTGGGGCATATATGGATATGTTCTTTTTCCAGAAATTGTCTAATGATCATATTTTCGATTAGACGATCCAGTTTTTCCATTTTTGCCTGCTTTGCGGCAAAATCGAATGTATCGTAAGGAATTCCTTCCGATACCTGACTTTCATAAATCGGTTCGCCATTTACCGTTGCAAGAACCTTATCTTCAGATGCCGCTGTGCCAGACGAGATAAAAAAAAGGAGGATTAAGCCGATAGCAAAATGGCAGGTCCAAAGGAGACGTTTATTTGAAATCCCGGTTTTCGTTCGGACTTTATTGAAATGAGCAAATTCATTCATAGGTTAATCCTTTAGCGTGTAAGACATTACCGTTTCTTGCCGAGCGTGATCATTAAAAATGCAAAAAACATGATAAACTCATTGGAAATTGAAAAATAGGGCCCTGAATCAAGGATCGTCTTGAAATGGCCTGTACCAGGGACACCGATAACAGCATCATGGAGACTGATGATGCCCGCTTTCGGCCACTCCTGAGAATTGCCGGTGAAATGCAATGTACCTGTGAAAACGCCTCTTTGTTTCCAAAGCGGGGGCACTTGATCTGCGTTTTTCGGGAAAATCATGACTGCATTGAAAATTGTGGGTGGGGTGCCCTTTGACACACCATCCCACCATTTACTGCTCACCAGTATGTGCGGGGGAACATCTTTGCTGCGGTTAACCAGGTAACCATCTACAACGATCTGTTTTCCGTCGAGAGAAGTCAATTCCTGGGGGGGTTCTTTCCCATGGCTTTTTTCAAGAATCTCCAAAGACTTGAAATCAAACTGGAAAAGATTCACCTTTTGTGCTTCTTTAGCGACATCGATTTCCGGTTCGTCTTCCATAACCGATGAGAGAGACGTCCCTTCCATACGATAAATATATCCCTGATCCGGTTGAGGATCAATAAAAAATTGGCCTTTCACGATCACGGGAACCAATCGTTCGAACTTGACCGGTTCATGCATTTCCACAAACAGATATTGATTAAATTGAGGACGCGGACCATAGCAGCAGGTCTGCGTGCTTCGCAACAGGCAGAATACCTTAATCCTTTCTCCTGCTTGCAGCGGGTACATAAACCCGATACAACTTGCTTTCCGCCTATTCAATGTTTTGATGCTCTCAGGACAGGGAGATCTTGTATCGGCGTCGAATGCCCAGGCTTTAAGCATGGTAAAATGTAAAAACAACGCATTATTTTCAGTTGAGAAAGCGTTTTCATCAATCGATATGGTATTATGTCCTGCGGGACCGCCCTCAGCCCGCACGACCACCTGGTTTTGCGCTTCGCCATCCATTCGAATCATTTTCCGGCGATGACGGTATTCGAAATGATTCAAGAGGCAAATCATCAGCAAAACAGGCATGCCAAAGGCAAAGAGTCGAGGTTTTCTGATCATTATCAACATATGCAAGTCTCAATCCGGATCGTAGCCTTTGGGGTATTCTAAGACTATTTTACGAATCATGCCTTTAAAATTGACGTTGCCTGTAGCGCTGAATTCATTCAAACCGGCAAGCCAAGGTGCCCTCCCTTCAAAAAAGGAGCAGTCTCCCACCTTCTCTTCAGCCAATTCATTTGGTTTGGGTTCAAGGACAAGTACCTTTGTTTCTTTCTGCGGGGTTATAATATTCAGGGCGATCGTTTTATCGGTCACTCTGACAGATTTGCCGGTATCTGTACCACCGCCGACAAACCAGAGTTTAAGCGTATCCCCTTCGATTTTGGTTTCCGCATGCCCGATCTCACAGGTCTCAATGGCGTTCAGGCATCCCTGGTGGTAGGCAATATGTCCGTGAGCTTCTCCACTTGTATCGGTATGAGGTATAGTATTGTCATCATTGAAAGCATGGGCATGGTTATCACTGCAAAACGTATAAATGGTCACACAAACTATCATGATGATCATCAATCGGATGAGTGCATATATGTTTGGCATCATTCATATTCCTTTTTAAATTATTATGAAATCGGTGAAAGATTATTTAATACCCTCAGTTGGTATGCACGAACCGCGGGGAGTATCCTGCTATAAGACCCATGATGAGCATGGATGGCATCAGAAAGATATCCGCGCGGGACAGATAATATGCCGAAAAATGGAGTCCTGTTTCAACGTTCACGAAATGACTGCCAATCGCTACGATGCCATGTCCCATACAAACCCCCAAAATACTGCCGAAAATCGTAATCAGAATCGATTCGGCAATGATCAGCCCGAAAATGGTCATTCTTTTCGCTCCGAGCGATCGCATGAGAGCGATATCCCGTCGCCTTTCGTGCAAGGCACTGAAAAGCGCCGTAAATAAGAACAGAGCGGCCATTAAGGTCACCAGGATCGCAATTGCCAACAGGACATGATCTACCCATCCAATGATATTGAAGAGGCGGGGAAGTACTTCGTTCGGAATGACCAATTGGACGGAAGAGGATTGGTTGATGTTGTATTTCAGGTCCTGGATGCCTGGATGAATCGCATTGCCCCGAATCCTTTTTATTTTCAGATAGGCACCGCTGATCTCCCGGTAATTTTCATCCACAGCCATCCGGGAAACCTCCGGGCCATGTCCTTCTATTGTGTAAAACGTCTTTAGTGGAATATAGATGGCCCGGTCATGAGGCGTACCTGTTGGGGCCATAATTCCTGTAAACGTAATCGTGTCGTTGACATGGACCGGGTCACCGGCATTGACCCCGCAAACCGGATTGAACGTATCGCCAAGCCTGATTCCAAGTGCCTTTGCCGCAGCCCAACCGGAAACGGCTTCATTACGAGACTGAAAAGCGCGGCCCCTACCGCCGTCCCTATGGTCAAAAGAGAAGTGCTTTCCGAGCATATATTCAAAATCGGTGAAAAATCGTCCGTCAATTGCATTTACACGGAAACCGGCATATGAATGCCCGGTGGCAAAAGGAATACCATCAGCAACTATCGGGTTTTTGATAACTTTCGCATAATAGGACCACTTAATTTTACCAGGCATCTCTTCCAGATGATACAGTGCATTGAGTACGATTTGGAGAGGCGATCCTTTGGGGCCCAACACAGCATCGACGCCAAGCCCCTCCTGAGTAAAATTTCGGTGGGACTGTTCGCGCAGTGATATGACAGAAATCAAAAGGGCCACGCCAAGCGCAATGCTCAATATGGCCAATCCACTGGATAACCAGTGCTGGCGAAGACTTCTAAAAATGATCTGCCAGAGACTCATGCCGCTCCCTCCTTTTCAGCAAACGCACGGTTGAGTTCAAGAAAACAGACCTGTTTTTCAAAAGCAGAGACCACTTCCTTTTCATGGCTGACGATGATCAGCGTGCATCCCTGCTCCTCACAGGCCTGACGCAACTTCACGATCACCGAACCCGTATGCAAAGGGTCAAGTGATCCAGTCGGTTCGTCGGCCAGAATAATGTCCGGTTTTTTTACCAGGGCGCGTGCTATGGCTACCCGTTGTTGTTCGCCTATTGACATCTGTGATGGGTAGTGTTTCAGGCGGTTATCCAATCCCATCTCCTTTAGAAGATCAATAGCTGCCTGCCGGTGAGGTTTCTCAGCGGAAAAGGTCATCCCCAGCAATACGTTTTCAAGGGCCGTGAACCCCTGAAGCAGGTTGAAATTTTGAAAGATATATCCAATTGATTTCGCACGAAATCGATCTCTCTTCACTTCGCCTAACTGAGTGAGTTCCTGACCGCAGACCTGAACAGAACCTTTATTAGGCTGCAACAGCCCGGCAATGATATGCAGTAATGTAGACTTCCCGGAACCTGAAGGGCCTGATATCGAGATTTGCTCACCTTTTTTCACGTGCCAAAATGGAATATCCAGGATTGTGAGCAGTTCTCCGCCATTATGATATTCCACTTTCAGGTGATCTATCGTAATAGTCATTCTGCACTCCTTATCAATGATTTTTCTTTTAAAATCAGGGATCAACTAGTTGGATTAAACAGGCTGTCAAGCAGGGGGAGCCCGTGAATCATAATAACCGAAAGAACAATAGATCGGGTTTAAGGAGTAGCATTCTTTAATGGATCGCATGAACCCAGATAAAATGGGCGCATGATATTGCGCTACAAAACCGGGAGCTTTGCTAAATGAGATAAATAATTGGCAAATCGGACACGCTGACGAATTGCTCAGATCGTTTTCAGCGCACTTAAAAGATTCATCCAAAAAATAGGATAACTCCGAGGCAGATACCGGTAGACAGGGTAGTTTTGATGTTATGTGATTGCAGAAGCCATGCGGATGGTTATGTTTATGGCAACGTTCAAGGTGGACTGCATGGATCAATGGCATTAATGCCATTAAAAAAGCAGCTAAAGATACCGTTGCTGTATGGAACACGTTTCGGATTTGCTTCATTGATCACACATTTAATATACGACCGTATTCTTTTCGGACTGAATATATAAAAAAGCCAATTTGTCAGTCAACCCCTTATGTTGCTAAAGTCTTTGAGAGGTCAATTTGAAATCACCAAAGAAAATTAAGAATTGACCCTACCATAACTGAAGCACACACCATTATAGTAGATGACTTAATCATATCCTTCCATCCGAGCTCTCGCAGCATGACCGTAAATGTGGCAATACAAGGGAAAGACATTGCCAAAACCACACATCCAACGACCAATTGCTTGGTGGTTAAATTAAGGGGCACTAGCATTCCTACCGCAACATCTTTACGAAGAAAACCGATGATCAAAGCGATCACGGATTTTTCCGGCATGCCCATTAGCCCGGTCACGACTGGCCGGAGGAAGCTCGAAACGTAATGGAAAATACCGATTGTGTAGACGATATTTATAATTAGCACCCCAAGAAAGACAATGGGAATAGCTTCTTTGAAAAATGATTTCATACGCATCCATAATTTTTTCAAAACAGCCGATAATACCGGTTTTCGATACGGCGGTATTTCAGTAAACAGTTCAGGAGCAAATCCTTTTAAAGTGGTGTTTAGAATCAATCCCAAACAGAGCCATACAACAGCTAAAACACCATAGACGATAAGCACATATCGCGGACCACGGGCACCAACTAAACCGAAAATCATCGCATTTAATGAAGCGCAGGGCACACCTATCGAGATGAGTGTGCATGCAATAAAACGTTCTCGATGGCTTTCCAGAGTGCGAGTCGCCAGTATCCCCGGAACATTGCAACCAATACTCAGAATCGTAGGTATAATGGCATATCCATGTAGGCCGATACGATGCATGAAAACATCTAAAAGAATCGCCAGGCGTGGCAGGTAGCCAATATCTTCCAGAATGCCTAGAATAAAATAAAACGAAAACACATATGGAAATACCATTCCGATGGGAACAAACAAGCCAGTGCTGAATACTCCAAAAGATTGAACAAAATCGATATCGCCATTGATCAGTTTGCCAATAAGTATCTCATGAAGCATTCCCCCCCCCAAATAATTACTTCCCAAAATTAAAAAGGGCTTGTAGAGATGCTCAAATAAGGGCTCAAATACGAATCCAATCAAACTTTCCCCGATTGTACGAATGATAAAAAAAGAGAGCGAAATTACGCTAAGAGCAATGAGCATTCCCCCAAAAGGGTGGATTGAAAAATCCTGCAATTTTTCTAAAATCGTATGATGGCGGTGAGTAACTATTTGTACCTGACTGATAATTTCTCCAATTCGTTGCCATCTAAGGGATTCGCAGACGGGTGTTACATTGGAAGAAGATGCCCTGCTGATCAATTGAACCAGGTCAAGAATGCCTTCTCCTGAAACAGCCGATGTGGTGACAACCGGGACACCCAACATTTGTGCAAGCTTTTCGACATCAATATAAATCCCTTTGTGTTGGGTTTCGTCCCAAATATTCAGGACGACTATCATAGGCTTTTTCTGCTCAAGAAGTTGAAGCGTCAATGGCAGACTGCGTTCAAGGCGGGTTGCATCGATCACACAAACGATGACATCGCCCTGATTCAACATTTTAACCGCAACTTCTTCTGCTTCATTGATAGGGTTTAGTGAATAAGTGCCCGGAACATCGATAATTTTGGCGCGTTGCCCATTGAGCTTGAAAAATCCTTTTTTGAATCCGACTGTGGAGCCGGGATAGTTGGACGCCACGACCTGGACGCCTGTGAGTCTTGAGAAGATAACGCTTTTACCCACATTTGGATTACCGATAAGAAGAACTTTCATATATTATTTCCCATCAGTAAAATCGTTGACCATAATTTTAAGAGCCATTGTGTATCCGATGGCAACTTCAGTTACGCCCGTACTCAGCACGACCGGCCCTTTCGAAAAAAGGCTTGAAACTTTGGTTATTTTTGTGCCGGGCCGAATGCTCAATCCTTCCAGTTTCAACCGGAATTGAGCTCCGCCATTGATAGTTGACACCATTCCCGTTCGGCCTTTTTGTAAATCCGCTAAACTCACTTCTTGTTGCATATACCATCCTCATTCAATATATAAAAACTAAGGTTGTTCACTTTTATTTTCATTCAGTTGTTGACAGTCACCGCAATACCCGCGAATCACCAGACGGTGCTCTTCCATTTCGAAGCCATGCTGCTGGGCAACCTTTTTCTGTCGTTGCTCAATTTTGTTATCTCTGAATTCTATAATTTTTTTACATTTAACACAAATCAGGTGATCATGGTGCTGTTGACCGAAGACAGGTTCCAGCCTTGCGTTCATATGTTCACATGGATTCTTGATAATAATGCCGGCATCTATCAGCAGGGGAATTGTACGGTAGACACTTGCGATTGAAACTTTTTCACCCTTTGACCGTAATTTTTGCACAATGTCATCTGCCTCGAAATGATTTTGTAAAGAGAATACTTCTTTCAAGATTTTGCGTCGTGCCTGTGTATAACGCAACCCGCGCGTTACTAAAAAATCTTTAAATATTTTCTCTGCTCTTATCATATCACCACCATATTGAGAATGATTATCAATTGCAACTATATTCTGTTTATTCAAGTTGTCAATCCATATTTAAAACTTCGGACCTTTTTGGGTTCTGTTGCAAAAATATCAATGGATCTGATATGAACACATTCAAGAATGGAATTTGGGGTATACGCCACATTCATGCAGAATCATACGATAGCATGTTGTACGCATAATTTTATGAGGTTAAATTTGTGGAAAGGCTCTTTCATAAAGGTTTTTTGGGCAGAAAGAACATTTGCATCCATCTCATTAAATCCCCAAATTATGCGTACAATTTATGCGTGCAATATAAAAAATGCTTAGGTGTCTCATGAAATGAGACAGTATTGTACGCATAAACCAGACATTTAACATGGGGGTTGGTTCCGAACGAAATATAGCTAAGATGCTAATAAAATAAAAAAAATGAATACTTTCCTTAAAATATACATTGCGTACAATACGCTAACGTAAGATTTCGCACGAATGTGGCGTATACCCCTAGTATAGAAATCATCATGCAGACCCCAAACAAAAAATACTGAGTTAAGGAGAAAAAAAAATGCGACCCCACTATCGGCGCTTGCCAGCGTCGGCGGGCGCTTTTTATCTTTTGTGAACACTTTCAACCATCATTTTACAA
>JAHIVH010000097.1 GCA_018816735.1 Pseudomonadota bacterium
GTATCTTTTTGGGAATTCATTAACGATAGGATAGCCCAAAATAATAATATTCCTCCCTTACCAGATCTAATGGAACTTAAGGCTGCTATTGCCTCGGCATAGTTGCGTCTTTTCTACCACATACTTTTTGAGATGTTACCGTTTTGATAATCTTGGAATGTCGAGCTATTACGGTATATTACTCACGTGAAAATCTGTGATGACTGAAAAATCTCCTTATTGATACACGGTCAGGTTGACCCTATCAAAAAAATCGAACGGCCGTTCGTTTAAATAGTGAAAATCATACTTTGCATGGAATTGCAAGACGAAAAAGAGTGAAGATGGAAAGTTGAGAGGTTGCGTGGCTGGGAATAAAAAACAGGCGCAAAGGGTAAAAAGATTTTGAATAGGGTTGATGGATGGGTGTATCTATTCATCACAGAGATCACAGAGGCCAGATCAACTTTTTTTCTCTGTGCGCTCTGTGCTCTTGGTGGTGATATTAATTATGGTCCTAATATTTACGTCAATGTGCACTTGGCATCGCAATTTAAAAATCCGTATCGCTAAAACATAAACGACATCTTGGCCGCATAAAGCATCCATTCGTTATAAGTATGGCCGTCATTATCCTCTTTCACGCCAGAATTGCCATTCATCAGGTGGGCTTCAAGCTTGAACAGCCAGAAAGGATTGATATCAAACCGGAAAGAGAGACATTGGTCCTTGAGTTCGTTATAATCTTTGTTTACATCCGGATCCTCAAGAAATTCTGAATAGTAAAAACCGGTTTCCAGCCAGTCTGTGAAACGATAGGATAATCTCAAATAATAGCAATCATCAAATGAGGTTTCCGTATCAGCATCATACGCCAATATAAATTTTCCCTTATTATACAAGCGAACGGCCACATCATTTATAGTCACATAGTTTTCAGCAGAGAGGGTCAGATTGTTCCATATAAACTCAGCAGAGATCGTATACCATTGACTCGATGATGCTCTGTACCTGATAGAAGAAGTGGCACTATCATCTTCGGCATTATATAGAAAATCCGTTTTCACATAGGAAACGCCCAGGCGAAGACCATCCAAAGGTGCAAGCCATTCTAAGTGAACATCATATACAGGTCCGACCTCAATATCGGTCAGATGTAAATCCGGAAATCGTATTTGAAGCAATTCAGCCGTACCGCTATCCACCGGGATCTGAGTATTACCAGTCGAAAACTGATATTTAAGCATCCCCAAAACCCCCATTGCCTGGGAGCCAAATAATTCTATTCCCTTGATGCTTTTGCTTCCGTCTCTCAAGTATTCATTATACACACTGCCAGGTAAAAATATGGCCGTTCTCAGCGCATCATAATCCCGGGTATCATTATAAAATCCAAACGGCAGTTTAATAAGTCCGGCCCTCAGCCCCAGCCAGTTTCTGAAGTTATATTCCCCAAACGCCCAATTGACGACAATTTCATCGTTCCCGACATTTCCGATGTCCCGGGCAAAAAACTGGCATCCTATTTTAAGACGCCGGGTTGCGTATGTGGTAAAATTGATTCCCATTTCATTGAACTGGAAGGTCCCGTCGTCTGTATCTGCCAGATAGTTGTTCTGATCGGTCTTCAAGTAGCCTTGAGAAATAAATCCGTGGATTTGGACATCTTCTGCCATGGCCTGGAAACAGCCCCCCATGACAAGAAAAAGTAATCCTGAAATAAACATATTTTGATAGATTTTTTTCATTGATAGCCCTCCTGAGCATCTATTTATCAATTGGTTTTACATCACCCGGCAGATTGATTTCTGACGAGACATAACCAATAGATCCTTTTGTTTTTGCAATATAATCCACGATTTCATCGTCTGTTTTCATTTTTGTGGACATCGCGCCTTTGCCTGTAAATAAATTCTGTCGCCATACATTCTGAAACTGGGATGATGTGCGTTTGATATATTTCTTGAGGAAAGCGTCATGAATCTCGTTATCCCCTGACAGAACAACCATAATGACCTCATTGTTATCCCAGTTGATAATGTTGCCCAAAAATATTTTTTTTATGGTATCCTGACCCAGCTTGTCTGACGGCACATCTTTGTTGGCAATGACCACTACGTCCCCTGCATATGCTTCATGCATGACCAGGACCATTCCCACGCTCCATACCAGACATAGCATTAATATAAACCTGTCCGCTCCATTCATTTTTTCCCTCCCCATCTGCTATAAAAATTACTGTTATAAAAAGCTGATAAAAAATGCTTGAAACTTAAAAAGAAATACGGCTGATGTTGCTTCCAAGGTCCGATTCTATTGATTGTCAATTTTTGCGGGATAGTTCTCTTGTGTGCTGTTCTCGCGAGATTATCAAGACAAATTTATTTGATATACATATGCCAGTTTTTGCCTGATTTCAAGACATTCTGTTTATTTTTTAAAATAACACTGTATGTATTATCCTTCTATCTTGTTCTTGACTTCGCCGTTTCTCATCCTCTCAATATCAGTATTCCAAAGCCAGTCGCGGTCGCGTCTTCCCGCTCATCATCAAAACCAGATTTCATGCTATTCTTCAACTTCCTCTACTGTAAGCGCACCCGCCATAAAATCAAGAAGATGATAGATATCCTTCCAGAATGACCCTTCCTCATAATTCATCATGGTATCAGAGTGAAAGAACCGGTCTGTGTCAATTAAAATCTCCTCGAACGAATAAGAGGGATCTCTTTCAAGTCCGCATAGAACATAGGAAAGCACGCCATCAGGTTGCAAGGCCTCTTCAGCCGTTTTAAGGGCATCAGCCCAGATATGCGTTTTATTCACCTCTTTCAGAATGGTTGTCGCGTGTATCAGGCCTCGGGTTAAAACCCTGTCTTCCGAACTGTTTCCCATCACTTCCACAATGCCTTGTGAGGCCTTTGCCCAGTCCGTATCCGATATGTCGACGCTTGTCACATGGTCAATAAATCCAAGCAAATCATCCACGACCTGATACGAAGAATCTTCGGAAAAAATACCGCCGATCGTATCCATAGTGAGCTTCATGGAGTCCCATCGTCTTTCGTCATCTGTTGCTTTTTCCGTTATGGTAAGCAATTCTCTGGCAAGGGTATAGGGTGAGGTTGTATCTTTTTCAACCGTACCCACCACCTCAGCAAGACCTTCGGCAATTTTCCCCCTGGCATCGGCCAGTTCGGGTTTACCCAAAACAGATGCAACATGAAGCAGGTTTTTGATAAGCCCCTTTGATTCAAGTGCGGCCAATGGCTCAAGAAATCTGCCAAGCGGCATGCTTTCTGTCGCCGGATTATCATAAATACCCGTCTCGGTAGTGACTTCGGCCAATGGTGAAAACAGATTCAGGATATATCCAAAGGGATAGGTCACCCCAAACGCTTTTTTGGCGGCCGCGAGCCTGGGCTCCAAACCATCCAGTGATAAGGGATAGGGAGATACCACGTCTTGATAGGCAAGGTATGAGGCCATCCCCAAGGCAGCCACAAAATTGAACATCGGATTGATTTTTTCCTTGTTCTTTTTATAGGTATAATCTCTCAAATCATAATAGTATTTATAATTTTCCGGATGATCGGTGTCCAGAAACCGGTCCAGATGAAAGGCGTCTGAATCCCAGTATGCCAAGGACATGACGAGCACCCACATGTCTCGCAAATCTCTGGGCAGAAAATAAATTTTGTCCGTGCCTTCCTCCGGATAACCGCAAGGCATATATGCTTTGATCGATTCAGCAGCCATATCCGTTACCCACTGCGGCAGGTTATAGGTCACTGCAGCATTGGACAGGGCTTCCGGTAAATTTTTAACAATGGTGTCCAGATCAATATAAATAGTAGATGTGGCGCCGACATTTACCATAAAAGTGATGGGAAGCGTCTTTATCCGCATCATATTGAAGAAGGGGATAAGTGCGGCCATGGATGGGATTCTCGGCGCCAGCTGAACCAGATCCATTGTCGCGTAGTATTTGCGTTCAAAAAGTACCCAGCGCATATTATCGTAAATGTTGTCATAGGGACCATTATAAAGGCCGTCTGCCACAAGGAAAAGGGCCATATCCGCTGCACCCACGACTGCGGGGCAAAGCGGCGCCACATATACGCCATCGACCATTTTGCCGTATCCTCTTTTCTCTGTTATCGGATGCCCGTGCCCCATGTAATATCCTTCACCTTTTTCATATTTTTCCGCCCACAGGGAATGCGTAATGGTAATCTGATCTGCTGTGGGTATCATTTTCCGCATATACCCGGCTGACTTCTCCGCATTTTCTCCTTCGAATAAAAAGTTGGCTGTAAATGTAAGCGGGACATTCCATCGGGTGAGATAAGCGGCCAGCGCCCTTAATGCGGAAAAATCCTTATATGACACTTTACCATTGGGCTCATAGAACCGACCATCGCCGTATTCTCCAAGGCCGCTTCTGTCAAAGCAGAAGGCATCGGATGTGGCCATGGTAATGAAATGGTCATCAACATGGTCCATGGAGTACCCGTCTTTTTCGAAATTGTGGATGGTTTCAAGAAGTATATTGACGAGATTGGCATGCATCAGCAGATCTCTTATTGCATATTCCTGTTTACCGTCTTTTCCAAACGTGTCAAAGCCGATTTCCGAGACAACCGGCCCAACCCAAGGTCCTTTTGCCCAGAGGTGATCGAAAATTTCTCCAAGCCGGTCCTCATTATAGGTATCGTAGATATTCTGCAACATGGTTTTAAGCGTAATATACACATCCTTGTCGCCGGAAAAGTTCCCCAGACTGTTCAGCATGCCTTTCAGAGCTGATTTCACTTCTTCGTCATCATAGAACATGCTTTTCAGGGCCTGTATAATTTTGGCACACCCTTCCGGTGATTTACGGGCAAACTTTTCCAAAAGCGCGTCCACATCTTCAAAATCGAGTTCGCCATCCTCTGGTCGGATAAACTCCTGCAGATCATCCACCAGAAAATCCATCCGGAGATTGACATCGTCTTTGGCCATCGAGGAAAGGTATCCGACGACTTTTCTTAAAATAGCGACAAGATAATCGGTTGTCTCAGGCGAATCCGGATGGCTGTTTTCCAGGTCATCCAGATCTTCCAGGTAATTGTAGAACGGCGCTTTTTTCTCGTCGTCAACGGCAATGATGTTGCTTGTGAATTCCCCCAGGGTGGCCATCAAATCAGGAACCGGACCTTTTGACTTCATGGAGGCCTGTGCTTCAATAGAAAAAGTCTTTAAGGGAAACGAAAATCCCGTATCGATCAGTGGGGGAAGGATGTCTGAAAGATTGGCAATCACGTTTGCAGTTGAATCATTGCCGAGAAAGTCGCCGAACAATTTGTTTTCGAATTCAGGAATGGTCAAATCGCTGCTTGTAAAAAATGTCTCTAATCCGGGATAATCTTCAAGAATATCGTAAACATTTGCATACTTGCTCTCCGACATGGCGGTTTTTGATTTTTCTTCAACCACATTTTTATCTTCACCACATCCGATTGAAATAACAATACATAAACCGATCGCCCCTGATAGAAAACGGGTGTTGAATATACTTCTTTTCATGAAAGCCTCCATTGAAAAACATCCAATTGAAATTTCAAACGGAGTCAGGCAAGGCTGATATCAAAATTTTCAGATAGTTTTATTGCCTCTCACATACTCCCCTTTGAAATAGATTCGTGTTCTTTTAAAAACCCAAATCTGTTGCCACTGTCCGGAAGCTGGCGATGCGGTAATATAAAACGCCTTCTACCGGATTTTTATACAAAGCTTTCTAAAAAGTATATTTCATAAAAAAAATACGTCTCTTTCCTGAATCTGAAAAGAGAATCGGTATCGGTTCACAAACTGAACGGTCATTTAATTAATAACAGTATTCAGTAAGTGAATGCCATTATTTTCAGTTATTTAGAGTAAGTCTATCATAACAGATGCGCACGGAAAGTAAAGCAGAAAAAACATTTCCTTTTAGCGAGTAATCGCTGCCATCTGATTTTGTAAATGTCCTGTTTTTAAACAATTGTTCCTGTAAAGACACACCTATCCAAACCGGATACTTAATGATTCCGAATGGTCTGTCAAATTTTTTCTCCCCACCGCAACTGACGATATGCCGATCACTTCCCAGGTAATTGGATATGCCTGGCTGATCGGGAACCGGTGTGGGGGCAAACACGTATCCTGCAAATATATTCAAATCTTCCGACTTTGAATATGTCATCCCCAGATGATAGGAATTCACATCGTCAAATTCCGGGGCAACGCGGTTCAAGTCGCGCACAGCACCACGATTAAAGTCAGACCATTGTTCCCTTACAAGGTCGACTTCTATTTCTGCATTTCCGGTCCGGTAGGAAATTCCTGCACGGTAAACCGGTGGGCTCCAGCTCGCCAATATCGCCAGAAGCGCCGGTATTTTGGCTGCAAATTCACCCAGTTTCAAGTCAAGGTTGGCGTTGAATTTATCAATATCAGCGGCAATGGCATCTTTATAAGAAAAACCGAAACTTAAATCTTCAGTTGGCTTATAAATCACCCCCAGTACAGGTTTAAGAGAAGCATCCATTTTCATCCAGAGTTCCTGTCTGGCCGGAATTGTAGGTTCTGTGGTTGATAAACCACCTGTTTCCAGCGTGAGATTCGCTGCGGCATTTCCGGCAATCATGGCATGGGCACCTGCACCAATCCACAATGAATCCTCGATAACCTCCATGCCCAGACCCGTATAAATGGTTATTCGTTTCAAGGGTGCACCAAACTGAACATAGGAATAGGTACTTTCTTCCACATCTTCCAGCAAAGCCACCGAACCGTCATCCATTGCGGCAAGCCCCATTCCAAACGCAATGTTCTTTTTAAGATCGGCAAGCAGGGAAAGATTCAGTGCAAGATCCAGCTCTATCGCGCCAAAAGACAGATCATCATTGTCAGGCGCAGTTGCCGGGGAATCGCTTATTTTCATTGAAGAAAATGTTCTCAAATAGGAAAGGCCCGAATTAAAACCAGTGACCTTTCCCAACCCTGCCGGGTTATAGAATACGCTTGTGCCGTCAGCCACGCTCGCACATACGGCAGAGCCCGTACTCATGCCCTTTGCACCAAAACCATATGTATCAAGAATATCAGCAGATGTTTCAGATAATAGAACAAAAGAAATACTCAACATGCAAATAATTGAAATAAATTGTTTTTTCATTTTTTTTCTTCCATTAACAGGGCCTCGTGTTTAATGATATCTTCATGCTGCCTGTTCTTTGTTTATGATTCCTGATTGGTTTTAATCAATTCCTTGGTGAAAACACCACTGTTTGTCATGGTGATTTCTCCTGCTTTCAACTGTAATGGTACTTTTTGCATATTCAGGATTTCAGTAAGCAGGGCTTTATTCAATCCCGCTTCCCTGTAGAAGTGATTTGGTATGCAACCGGTTGTATCGATGAAATATTTACCGGATGCCAGTCCTTTCAGAACCAGCTGATCAAACATGGCACCAATATCACCTTTAAAATTTTCAGGTGGATGATCATCTTTTTCATCATCGTTATAGGTTGAAAAGGCCTCTCCGTTTTTAAGAAAATTCGGATCAAATACCGTTATCATTATCTGTGTCCCCTGGGGCCCAGTAATTAAGCGCCAGCTATCCTTTTTATTGCTATAGGCCTTTTCCTCCTTGCTCATGACACCGTCGATCAGAAATCCTTCAGGATTTTCAGAACTGTAATATTTCATGCCCTTGGCTTTTTCAGATAAGTCCATGCCAAAAGAAAGCGTGATATCTGAAATCAGTGCACCGGGATTGAATGGCACCCCCATGATTGTTTTGGTGAGTGTCAATGAATCTACCATGATGGAATCGATATAAAACTTGGGACCCTTTATCCCCAAAGGAAAGCCCGGATACATGCATGAGTGCGTCAGAATTCTAACTGGCCCCTCTTTGTATGCGATGATACCGCCTTTAACCAAACCTTCGCTGAAGGGCACTTTTATAAGCCCGCCCATAAACCGGATACGGCCTCTGACTTTCTGCCTGTCAAAAATGTTTTCGCTATTTCCGCCCCCCCGCTCGTTAACCCAGAGTTTATCGATAAAAATAGTCGGCGAGGCTTTCTTTTTTCCTTTATCCTTGATCAATCCATCGTATCCCCATGAAATGGCACGAATATTAAACCCGACATCGCCCTGGTCAAAAAGTGAAGTGACAGAATCAAGCCTGACCACAGGCAGGTCACCATTAAATATTGAAATATAAACCCATGTTTCTTCCCTGGATGAAGGATCGATCACGGCAACAGGAATTGCTTTCTCAGCACCGTCAGGCATGAGAGAATCCGGAGCTTTTTCTCCGGCATCTCTTGCCATGAAGGCAATCAAATCCTGTTCATCATAAACATGATTGGACAGATTGCCGTTTGCTTCCGGTCCCTGTGAAAGGATATAGTTCCCCTCTCCGGATACCTCATCAATCTGAAATACGATTGGCCTGAACTGGTCCTCTCGGAACGCAAACACCATGATTTTTTCAAGGGGTGTTCCGATGATATCGGGAACAAGCTTGCCTGAAATTTCAACAGGTTCATAATATCTTCCCGTGTTGGAATCTTCGGACGGGGATGCGTCGATGTAAGACGCAGGAAACAGGGAATAGAACGCAATTACAATCAGGATGTTTCTTGTTCTGCTGAGTACGGATAGTCGTGTTGCCATTTTTCAAATCCTCCATTCAAGGATATTATCGTGACAGAATCATAAAAGATGTCTTTCAGATACTAAATCATACCGTCTGCTTTTAGCAGCAATGCCAGCTTTCTGCCTGCGTCTTCAAGAGTTGTGTCTGTGAGATAAAGACAATTCCCAGCAGCCATTTCAGGCGTGAAAAGCCGTTTTAATTTAATCCTGGCAGGTGGAATCCGGGAAAGACCGATATCACTGATATTCCATTCTGTAACGGGTTTCTTTTTGGCTTCTCTTCTCTCTTTCATGGCAGGATATCGTAATTCCCCGATTTCATTGCTGACCATCACGATCGCAGGAAGATGCGTCCGGACAGTTTCGATGCCATTTGACAACACGCGTTCAACAGTGAGGGTGCTGCCATTTACGTCAACGCCCTGAGCAAGTGTCACGCAAGGTATATTCAATATTCCTGAAAGAATAATCCCCACCTGCCCGGCATTCCAGTCTGCAGCCTGCCTGCCGACAAGAATCAGGTCGAAGTCGCCTGCATTTTCAATTGCTTTGGCAAGTATGGTCGCTGTTGCAAAACTGTCGAGTCTGCTTGTCATGAATTGGCTGTCTTCAACTTTGATCAGTTCATCCGCACCTGCTGCCAGTGCCTTGAACATCACCGCATTTGATACTCTCTTTCCAATACTTAAAATTGAAACTTTTACATCCTGAGGATTTTTATCTTTAATCCGGAGTGCTGCCTCGAGCGCATTTTCATCGAACAGGGAAAGCACCGGAGGAATCCCCTGGGGAACAACCCGCATTTCTTCATTGTTCACGACAAATGATTCTCTCGGGCCTTCCGGATCAGGCACCTGTTTCATGCATACTATAATTCTCATCATATTTCCTCTTCTAATTGAAGGCGTTTAACTGTTTAAGAAAACCGGGAAGGACTTCTTCAAATTCTCCCACGATCCCGTAATCTGCAACCTTGAAAATATTGGCTTTGGGATCCCTGTTGATTGCCACAATTTTTCCCGAATCTGACATGCCAGCCAGATGCTGGAAGGATCCGGAAATACCCACGGCAATATAGAGAGATGGCGCAACGACTTCTCCTGTAAGCCCCACCTGTGCTTTTGCAGGAACCCAGTCAAGATCGCATGGCGGTCTGCTGGCGCCCAAAGCCGCACCCAGCGCCGTACAAAGTTTGTTCAAATAGTCAAACCCTTCTTTGCCGCCCATGCCTCTGCCACCGGCAACAATAATATTGGCCCGTGACAATGGGAGACCATTGGTTTCGTTCAATTTTCGTTCGATAAATTCAATTTGATTGGCATCAGTGTCTTTCTCTATTTTCAGTTCTATCATTTCCCCTGAAACCTGATCCTTTTTTTCTGCTGGCGGGCATGATCGGGTCCGGCAGGTCACAATAAACGGCATCGCCTGGAATTCGTACACGGCCATGACATTACTGCTGTATACAGGCTTGGTGAAGACAAATTCGTCTGATTCCATGTCTATGGCCACACAGTCTGCAACCAGCCCCGTGTCAAGTTTCAAAGCCACCCTTGGCGCAAGATCAATGGCAACCATTGTGTTCCCGAATATGATGCCTGTTGGCTTCTCTTTTTCATACACGTCCAAAACAATGGGTAAATAGTGTTCTGGTTGGTAAATTTCAAGGTCAGGTGAATCTGCAAAATATAGGGTATCGATATCGTAATATTTTAATTCATCAACCGTCTGACTGATATTTTTTCCGCACACAAGCGCAATAAGTTTTCCCTTAGACAATTGAACAAGCCTTTTTCCGGAAGCAATTGCCTCCAGTGAAACGTCCTTTATTTCATGATTTTCTTCAGTTTCAATATATACCAATACTGAAGTTGAATATTCTGACATATATGCCTCTCTTTAGTATTCATTTCACGCATGTCGTGAAATGACTTATTTTTAAAACTTCCTATCCGAAAATGATTGCACATTTAGACGTCAGAACGAAAGTCGCAAAACCGCTTCTTCTGATCGCTTAAATATGATCATTCCGCGTCAATATAGTTTAATCGTTTTTCTTGGTATCAAAATGAACGTAATGTAATCGATAATCAAATTAATTATACATTTCGTTTTGCATGTCAAGATAAAAACTTTACTGAATAGGTATTTTTTGAAAATATTTTGACGGCGTTGTACGTTGTGTGAAAAAGTGCAAAAAAACATACAATTCATCGACAAACACCGCTTTAATCGCGTATTGGTGTATTCCATGAAAAAATTTGAATATAACCATTCGATATTATGATAGTTTTATACAAAAATATCCCCACCACAGCATGCCCTTTATCTTAATCTTAATCGAAAATAAGATTGTGATTATGAGTTATTCTGTAATGGTCTTCTCGGGAGACAGACATTGTCATTGCTGAAAAGAAAGATTGATGTGGAAAGGCGCCTGTGATAAATGACGGAACTTTGAAGCATCATTATCAGGAAAAATAATTTGAGCCATCAAGCCGCAAAGAGGTGTATGATTGAAGTATAAACCCGTAAAGCACCAGTTCCCGAGTGTCATGCTGAAAGAACGCCTTCTTGAATCCGCCTTCCAAAAATTCAGCACAGATGGGTATATTGCCACAAATCCGGACACGATCACCAAACCGCTGGGCGTAAGCCGGGTTACATTTTATTCATATTTCAAAAGCAAAAACGATATCCTGTTGTACCTTGTAAAAGACATTTTCGAAGAACTGTCAGGATTGCTGAAAGACAAAAAGGCTCATAAGGCATGGCTCAATGCGGATTCGATAGAAAAATTCGAAGAGCCTTTAAACTATATTGTGGACATACTCTTGGGCTATTCCGGTATATTTGGCGCCTTCATTCAGGGAATGATGGGTGACAGGGAACTCCTGGGCTATTTCAGCAAAATTTCCGAGCGTTTTTCCAAAATGTTTCGCCCAAAAATTATTTCACTCCAGAAATCAGGACGATACCAGGGATGCAATGCCACAGTCCTGTCCCAGATCATGACAACCACATTTTTTATGTCCATATTCTCATTTTCAATCCATATCATCGGTGGCGACAAAAAAAGCCTGGCAAGGACGATATCAATCCTCTTTTTTTCATCGTTCAACATGAACGAAAAAAATATCATATCATTAAACCGGAATCAGCCTAAAAGTGAGAAAGGAAGAAGTACCCGGCGCATCATTTTAGAGACAGCCCGAAATGAATTTGAACACAATGGTTCCAAAGGCATTACAATCGCGCATATTGCGGAAAAGGCAGGTTTAAGCAGAGGAACCGTTTATAAATACTTCAAGAAAAAGGAAGACATCAAAAACGGTCTAAAAAAAGAATTCCCCGGTTTTTTAAACGGTTCAAGCCTGCCTGACTCCCTGAATGATTCACATCCGGATACAAAAAACCTTGAAACCGGAAAAGGCCAGCTCCATCATGCGGGAAATGGTTCCGCAACAACCGACAAGAGTATTCTGACCCGAAAGAATATTATTTCTGCGGCCATCCAGGAATTTTCCGAAAAGGGTTATTTTGAAAGCACCATCGAAAATATCGCAAAAAGGGCAGGATTAAGCCGGAGCACACTTTATCTGTACTTTAAGAAAAAGGATGATCTGATCATTGCCCTTCTCCAGGACATGCTCAGTATTTTAAATCCGACAGACAGTTTCAGCCTGCTGGATGACCATGATACAACCAGTATCGATGACACCTTCAGGATCGTCTATATGGTTGTTGAAATCTATGAAAATTTTGCCACGCCCAACTGGGCCATTCTGCAGGGGTCTTTTCACAGCAAAGAACTTTTTGATAATTTTAAAGCCTTGCATGACTTGTTCGGTGAGGCCTTAAAAAAGAAAATCGACGAGATAATGAAAGAAGGCCTGTGCCTTGATGTGGAATCCGATATCGCAGCGAGGGTTATTATGGCGTGTCTCAGCTATTCGTCAACCATGCATAATGCCGGCATCATCAAATGCACGAGAAATGAAATGGCCCTTAATCTCACAAAATTCCTGTTCAGTTTCTTTAATTTCAACACAAGCCTAAAAGCAGACGCCCGAAGACTAAAAGGGACAAAATCGAAATAACGCCATCCCTCATTGAAAAATAACTATAAAAGCCGATCAGGATTAAAATGACAGGATGTGTATTTGCAATTCGGGCAACTATACTTCTGAACAAGGTATATTACCGTAGCCGGAAAAAACAGGTAGACCACAGAATAGCCCAAAAATGGAATCAGATGATGATCTCTGTATATAAAGATCAGGGGATAAATTATTGCCGCCAGCATGCTTGCAAGCCATAAATTTGTCCGTGTGGACGATGGTGGCGATTCAACTTTCTTGAAAAAATAGGGGACGATAAACCCCAGAAGCAAATAGCACTTTTTATTGTAGTAGTAACAATGTCTGCAGATTGCATAAAGGGATAGGTAAGTGGTGCTTGAGCACAACCCTGTAAATATGAATGTGACCAGAAAACCGGAAGATTTCAGAAACAAAACACCCGTAATAACCCAGAGCAATGCAAGGGATACAACCAGAAAAACAAATCCATTTCCCCATGCTTCATATTTTTCCCGGCATTTTTCCATTGGTATCCCCTTCCATTTATCCGCACGCTATTCTATTAAAACTCAGGCCAGAAAAAAAAAGACAGCGCCTCTCTTTCTCCAGCCTGACATTTCATCAACCATGCTTGATAATAATACCTGCTCCGCCATTCGGATATCTGAAATCAATCGCATCCTTGTCACATACCGCATAGCAGGCCGCGCATTCCATGCACACGTCCTTGTATTTGGATGACAATTTTGCCTTTTTCGCGTCTTTGGGCATGGACCATAGATTAACCGTGCATACAAGCACACATTCTCCACAGCCATTGCATTTACTCTCCGTATAGGTGATAAAATCTCCCGGATCAGCCCCTTCTACACGAAATGCAAAATCCTTGATTTTAAATTTGAAAAAGTCTTCGGGTTTCGTTATTTGATTATCCATCTTTTCTGCCCTCCATTACCTTGGTATATGTCATTCACCGGTTAATTATTTCAATCCCAATTTTTTTCTGACAATAGACTTTACAGGCCAATCGGGTATAAAGCCGGGCAGCTTGGCACTGATTGAACCGGAAATCATATTAGCGATTTTTTCACGATTTGTATCTGAAATCCCCCGTTTCATGGGGATAACATATTTCTCTGCAAATTCAGACAATTCCGGTAAAAGATCAAGTACATGGCCCAGATGATCATTAAAAGACGACATATGGTCATCGCTCCAGTCAAAAATCGGACTGGGGAAATTAAGCCATTGCAGTTCACCCAGAAATTGAACCATTTTTTTCATAAATTCAGGATTGAATGCCGAGTTTTTCCAGAGCGCCACAAATTCTTTCCCATATTCGTACTCAAGGCCCAAGGGAGGCTGCCTCCATTTGGCTTCATATTTCTGAAGGGTTCGGGTTGTCGGATCACCATTTGAAATGGCTTCTGCTGCTGTTTCAGCTGCATACTTTCCTGTAAAGCAGGCATGCCAGACCCCTTCTCCTTCAAGCGGACAAGGAAAGCCACCGGCATCGCCTATCAGCATCACACCATCCGCATATGATTTACCAGGCTTTTCCATCCATGGCAGCATATGGATCTGATACTCTCTCATCTCCGCATCAACCGCGCGGCACATGGCCTGAAATGCGGGAATTTTAAGAACTCTCTTGATCATATCCGCAGGCTTTAATGCCCATATATCCAGCCATTGACCAAGACCCAAGTGAAAGCCATCCCTGAAATTTACCTGGTAAGCACCGCAAAACGGTCCAAACCAGACCCATTCCGCAGGCCCGATGACATCATCGAGCCGTTGCTCATTGCATTTGAAGTCTATCTGGGGAATCAATGTAATCTGGTCCTTACGCCACCTTTTCCTAATTCCTGACTTGATGGCAACGATTGAATGGGCACCGTCCGCGCCGATCACAATATCCGCTTCGATTTTTTCCCCTTTATCCGTAACTAGTCCTGTGACCCTTCCGTTTTCCTTCATCACATCAGTCACCAGGGTGGATGTTCTCAATTCAGCGCCGGCCTCACATGCCAAATCAGCCAGCAGCGGATCAAGATCACACCTGTAAATGCTCGTTCCGCTCATGGCCCGGGGGATGCCTTTATACATAATACGCTCAGCATCCTTTTTGGTTTTTGTGGTTGAAATGGTTGTGACCAGATTGTCGTCTTCATCGACGATTTTAAATATGCAACTATGAATGTCACGGTATGAGGGAAGCTTCTCAACTTTTTCCATGATTTCAGGAAAGTCACGCCACCATCTTTGCCCCAGACCGCAGCCTGATGCATTTTTTTCACCCACTTTTCTGCTTCTTTCAAAAAAAACTGTCTTGAGTCCAAGCTCTGCAGCAGTCTTGGCTGCATAGGAACCGCCAGGACCTGCACCTGCTATCGCTACGTCATATTTTGCCATTCGCCTCTCCTTTGTTAGTGTATGTTACAAAAAAATATCCCCCCTTGGTAATCATCTATCCTAATGGATATTTGCCACAGAGCCGTAACAGAATATCTCATCACCTTGAGAAAATCATAAGTTTCAGGGATACTAAAATGAACACGATGTAATCAATGTCTAAATTAAATATACAATATTAAATTTATGTCAAGACAAAAAAAGTTATTTTTATGGATATTGATTTTATGGAAATAAAACAAACTGGACAAGATGTATTATAATTTGAATTTTCTACAAATTTCAGAGGCCGCATGTATTGGCGTGATATCGCCTGAAAGCACCCTGTCTGTCATGACATCGACCGCATTCCGGATTTCCTGATTCAGTCTGAAGGCAACGGCAGAGCGGATTTCTTCCCGGATTCGTTGGCGATATCTCTCAATGCCATTTTCACGGCGTTTCCTGTGGATGGACTGGATGGCATCTATCACCGCATCAATGCCGACATGTTGATCGGCGATGGTGTTAATGACCGGGGGCTGGTATTCTTTTGCCAGGGTAAGGAGTGTGCTTTTCAGGAGGTGTCCGGTTTTTTCAGCTTCAGGCCGATCTGATTTGTTGATAATAAAAAGATCGGCCACTTCCATGATTCCCGCTTTGGACATCTGCAGTTCATCTCCGGCACCCGGTGCAAGGAGGACCGCCGTCAGATCAGCCATAATCGATATATCGATCTCATCCTGCCCGACGCCCACGGTTTCGATAATAATCATATCAAAGCCAAATGCCTTGTAGAGATAGAGAATTCGTTTGGTCCCTTCGGAAAGGCCTCCCAATGACTTGCGGCTGGCAATACTTCTGATATAGACGCCTGAATCGCCACCATGTTCGGCCATACGAACACGATCACCCAAAAACGCGCCGCCGGTATAGGGCGATGTGGGGTCAACAGCAATCACGCCCACCGTTTTTTTCAAGGCACGGTATTTTTTGATGAGCGCACTTGCGAGTGTGCTTTTTCCCACACCTGGTGGGCCTGTGATACCCAATGTCAGAGAGGCTCCGCCCCCCTTATTAAAGGCGTAATTTAAAAGCGGCTCATGACCCTCAAGCTGATTTTCCACAACTGATATGGCTCTGGAAAGACCTCTGCGATTACCGGACTCAATCAGTTCAATCAGTTTTTCAGGGGATGTCCATCCCATTTTATGCTCCTTTTCCAGGTTCAAACCGGATGAACGAGACTTTTTGTATATTTGATAATTGTCTCCAGAGGGGTGCCTGGGCCATAGTTGCCTTTAACCCCCATATTTTCCAATGCAGGAATATCTGACGGCAGTATCAGCCCGCCTGCCATGACATGAATGTCCATCTCATCATTTTTCTTCAGCTCAGCCATAACACTTTCGGCAATGATCGGCATGCTGCCTGTATGATCGCTCAATGCAATAATATCCACATCTTCATCCATTGCTGTTTGCACGACCCGTTCAGGCGTGGCGTATCTGCCGGTATAAATCACCTCCATGCCCGCATCCCTGAATGCGGTCATCAAGGTTATGGGGCCTCTCTCGTGGATGTCACAGCCAATTTTGGCTATCAATACTCTGATGGGTTTGTTCTCGTTCATTTGTTACCTCCCTGGCCTGCAATCTGTTTGACCATCTCCGGCATTTGAATTTGATTAAACGGGTCGTAAGGAATGCCATATCCTGTGCGAATGATTCCGACAACTTCGCCGATGGTTGCACCTGCTTTGGCCGCATCGATCATGGGAGGATTGAGATTTTCACCTGATTTGGCGGCCATATAGATATTTTTCAATGTCCGTTTCACTGCATTCCGGTCCCGTCCGGCCTTAAAACCGATAACTTCTGAAACCATATTCTCCCTGTCTTTAATTGTGGGAGACCGGTATGCCACATCCCGAATCGCTTTGTTAACCGGCCCCTCCTCGCCTTCAGCCTGGAAGGCATTCACGCCAACGATCAGGCGCTTTTTCTCTTCTTTCTCGCGTTGTATTTTTAACCTGTTGGCCTCCATGACTTCATGCAGATATCCGGATTCAAGGCATTCAAAAATTCCGCCTCTCGCTTCAATCTCGTTGAGATACTGGTTGGTTTCCTTTTCAATGCGGCTTGTCAGCGCTTCAACAAAGTAAGATCCTCCCAGAGGGTCAGCAACAAGGGGAACATTGGCCTCATGGGTAATAATATGTTGCGTGTCCAGATTGAAGACTCTTGCTTCAAGTGATGGGAGGCCAATCGCCTCATCAATACTGGACGCATCAATGGAATTCACCCCACCCAGGACACAGCTTAAAATCTGAAGCGTCACCCGGGCAGCGTTGTTTAAAGGCTTCTGCCATTGCAGCGACAAGCCGGACGTGCGGATACCAATTTTCAATTGCATGGATTTCGGATGGGTAGCGCCTAACTTTTCTTTTGCGATAACAGCCCACATCTTTCTGGCTGCACGGAATTTGGCGATGGTCTCAAAAAAATCAGACTCCGCATCCAAAGCAAAAACCATAGGCCCATATTCATCAATCGTGATACCGCGTCCTTTCAGCTCCTGGATCATGGCCGTGGCCAGTGCCAGACACCCTCCCAGTTCCTTGGGCACGTCCATTCCCCGCTGTTGCGGATCAACACCGTTAGGCACACAGGGTTTCCACCTTGGTGTTTTTTTTACGGCATATTCGATATGATCCATGTACACACGCCGTGCAATGTCTGTGGGAAAATCCGGGCACTCATAAACCAGTTTGGCCCGTATAGGATCATTTATGCCATTTCCATGCAGTTTATTGAGATCCAACCCCTTGTTTTCCATGATTGAAACCAACATGGAATAGTTATAGATAAAATTTGAGATCCCCATGTGCGCAAATTCATAAACGACATTTTCAAGCGGCAGCCCCTCCAGCATTCGTTCATAAGTCGGTATGCCATAAGTGGCCACACCCCCACACATCATGCTGTTCCAGGCGGCAGGATGATCCGGATCAATACCACACTGGGTAGGCAAGTCTGCAAGTATCCGCAAGTCTGTCAACCCGTTTGCAATATATTCCCGAAATGCCTGATTCGTTTCTTCAGGTGTACTGTAACTGACGATAAATGATTTCAGCCAAAGCCGGTCTCTGAACATTTCAGGGTAAATCCCTCTTGTATAAGGGTATATTCCCGGATCTCCGATATCGTTATCATACGACAAATGATTCATGTCACCGGAATTATATACTGGCTTCAATTCGATATGGCTTTGACTGGCTGTCCGGACAATGTGCCCGAACTTCCGGTCCAGGCTGACATTTTCTTTCGGCATGAAAGGCCCTCCTATGTGACTTATTTCATCTTCGGGTTACTTAACGACCATTAATATTCAAGAACAGATTGTACTGCCTGAATCTTCGGTATAACGAACACGTTATTTGACAGATTCAGGCAGTACGGCCATTTATGCATCAGATATGATAATAAACAGCTTAATGATACGACTATTTCAAATACCGCAGGTAATCAACTTGCTCCAAATCACGAAGCCCTCCTTCTTCATGGTTCAAGCTCATCGATAGGCGGTACGTACCATTCCTCATCTCCAACCCTGTTCGGGTCAAGTGCCTTTTTGATCCTGGCCTGCCAGAGATGATAATTGTTCAACATGGGACCATATATCTTCCATGAACCGGGAGGCAAATTGGAAAGACCCAGACCAAGCGTCTGTTTGACCGTGCTTTCCGCAGACTCTTCCAGATATTCCATACGTTCACTCGCCTTGCCGTCACTTCTCACAAACATGGCCGCCATCTCTACGTGCCCCCAGTTTGCGGTGCCTTCATAGATGCCTCCCCAGCCGATATCGGATGTATCGTCAAAAAAACTGCCTTTGTCGATATACTTCTGTTTGTATTGGGTGGCCACTTCGGCCTGTTTGATGGCATTATCGTATTCTACCGGGCTGCCGTAACTGGTCAGGAAGTCTCCACCTGCCCTGAATGTCAATGCGGTTGGAATGGATCTCACCCCCATCAGCCACCACCAGAATCCGTATCCGGCAGTTTGACTGAGGTCAACAACCACACAACCGGTATCTTTGGCAATTTGCCTCAGCACCTTTTCCTGATAGGCAACTTCTCTTTTTGAAACCGAGCTTAAAAGGATGACGCCCTGATGTTGAAATGTCTGCAAAAGGGATCGAATGGGCTTTGATTTATAAATTTTCTTGGCCGCCCTTGGCATGAAAAGTTCAGGTCCTGCAGCCAGTGTACTCCGTGTAAACCAGTTGGCAATCTCGGCATCACCGACTTTATAGGTGATATCTGCATATTTTTGAAAATTGGGTGCAACCACAAAAAACATTTTTTCCGTTTCCGGCACATCCACCTGAACATCCAGAAGAACGCCATCCACCTTGGGCTCTTTTGGTCCGTAATAGGGAAACAGCTTAATTCCTATTTTTGTAAACACACCCAAAGACCCTTGTGTGCCGGCAAAGCCGCGCATCAGCCCTCTCAAGCCCGGCCCCGGTCCTTCACCGCTGAACCAGCTGGAGTCAGACCCCGGAGAGCCCAACCTTAATATGTCACCACTCGGCTGAACCCATTCCACTCCAAGAAGGTTACGTCCACTGTAACCGGTTGAAAGGCCCGTGCCGCCGTATCCCCATGCAGATGTGGCGCTGGCAAGGGCGGATGTATTCGGTCCTGCACCGATAACGTGACAGGTGAGCCCTTTTTTCATGGCCTCTGCCATCAACTGCGCACAACATACGTATGGTTCAACAATGGCGTATTTATTTTTTTCATCCAGTTCGATGATTTTTCCCATCCGCCTCAAGTCGATCTGCAACTCACCTTCCTCGGAAGGACTTCCCCATGCGGCCCAGCCTGTACTGTGCGGCTTGAATTTTACTTTATGTTTATTACAGATTTTTACAATCTTTTGAACTTCTTCCGTGGTTTCCGGAAGAACGACCGCTGCCGGGCGCGGTGTCCATTTCTGATTGGTGAGGTTAAATATAGGCTGCCAGGCATATCCGTCCAGGACTACCGGTTCCTGGGATACAAACTCTTTTCCTACAGCATCTTCCAGCTCTTTATACATATCTTTAGAAAGCAATTTCATTTTTTTTCCTCCTTGTGCCGGATCAACCGGCAAAAAAATATAAGGATCAACTGTGCTAAAATGACATAAAAAGAAGATCGACCACATCATATACTTTTATGTCGTGTGCATTTGCCTCAATTTCATCATTAAAAATCCTTTCACACCATGGACAGGCTGTGACGATTGCTTCTGCACCTGTTTTTTTTGCTTCCTCGATACGCTCATTTGCTGTCCAGCTTGCAAACTCGGGGTAGGCCTCATAAACGCCCCCGCCTGCACCGCAGCACCAGCTGTATTCCCGTATTCTCTCCATTTCGACAAAATCGATTCCCGGAATCGAGTTGATGATATCTCTGGGCGGATCGAATATGCCAAGCATCCCGCTTTGCTTGAACCGGACCGGCCTCAACAGCTTATCATCCCCTGTCCAACCGGACCGGTATATTTCTCCACGCCTGCCAAGATGACACGGATCGTGGTAAGTTACTTTCATATCAACGTTTTTTCTGGGTTTCAGCTTGCCCTCTTTCATGAGAAGCGCTGCGTATTCTGTGGCATGAAGCACTTCTATTCCCGCATCCAAGCCATTTTTCGGGTATAAGTACTTGAACGTATAATAGCAGTCCGAGCACGGCGTGATTATCAGCTTGGCGCCTGAGGCCTTGACCCTTCCAATCATATCATCAGCAAAATTTTTCATCTCTCCCTGATAACCAATCTCAAAGGCCCTTCCGCCGCAACAGGCTTCATCTTTTCCTGCAATGCCGATATCTATCCCGGCATTTTTAAACAGATTGACCCAGTTCACAGCCACGCGGTGCAAGTCTTCATCATATGAATACCTGCAACCTGCATGAAAAAGAACATCTACTTTTCCGGTATTGATATTGGGAACATCCAGGTCTTCTGCCCAGTTTCCCCTGTCTTTCTTGAGCATTCCCAATGTATTGTCTTCTCTTTTCATGCTCTCGATGACATCAAGATGTTCCGGAAGAACATAAGCCTCGTCCACACATTTTGAGCGGGACTCAAGTAAGACATCCGCCAAATCGATATCATCCCTGTAGGCCAGACAGGAAACCTGGCACCCCCCGCAGAGTTGACATTTATAAATAATTTCAGCAACATTATCTGTTAACTCACTTCTACCTTCCAGTATGGAATTTGTGGCAATCATCTTGCCGCCTCCGGAATAGGCATGAAAATGGTAATAATCCACAGATGGACAAATTTTGGCAAACCGCGAGCTTTTAATCTGAGCCATGGGTACCCATTTGCAATGAGAACAACGGGAACAAGACTCCATATCTTTTTTTAAGGCACTTATATTACTCATTTTCAAACCTCCTCTCCAAAACAGAGTTTTCCGGGATTCATCACACCCTTTGGATCAAAAATATTTTTCACCTTTTTCAAGGCCAAAACCGTATCCGGACATTTTGAATAAATCGCATCTACCAGGGTTCCATGAGGTCGGGAGAAAAAGCCTCCCATTTCCAAAAATGCTTTGCCGGCATCGTCATAGAGGATTTTTACTTTGTCTTTTTCTTCTGCATTGTTGAAATCCGCCATCAGATTAAACGACATATGACATCCCGTCCCATGACGGATAGGCTGAATATAAATGCCTGTATTTTCTTTGGGAAAATTGTGAGAAACCGCTTTCTGGTGCATGATGGTTACGAATTCGGACGATTTATCAAGTGTTGTCAGAAAGAAAAGTTCCTTAACCCCCCCTTTGAGACTTTGCTTCCAGTATGGCGCCTTTCCGGGTTTGTTAAGCAACCCTATGAGCTTGTCACCCGAAACCCCGCCCAATTTCTGGACAGGCTGAACATTAAACCCGGATGCCATTTCATAAATTTCCTCTTCCATATAGGAAATACGATCCTCCGGAAAATACTCAAGGCCGGATATGGTATATACAAGAACCCATGGCGGCAGACCGGAGTGATCCACACCGGTAATCGCTGACAGATTGATATTGTTTAAAATCAGGCAATGGTCCGGCAGCTTTCGCCATAACATTTTATACGTAAACATGATCAGATCTTCCAGATCATTTGCCGGCACAAGATAACACTTTTGAATGCTGGGTTTGACTTCGAGCTTGATCGTTGCCCAGGTTGCCAGGCCTAATGTGCCCTGGGAGCCCTGAATGATCCTTCCAATATCGGTCTGAGCCGGCCCCATGGATACTTTCTGCGCCTGTTTGGCAGCCCATTGCTGCTCCAACGTCCCGGGACCTGCGGCATTGCCGGTAACGAATTTATCACCCGTACCCAGCACCAGCTCCAGACAGCACAACGGATCAATGGCATCCCAGTTGTATTTGGGACAGGTCGTAGGCTCCCTTTCCAAAAGGCTTGCCACAACTGACTTTTCCGGTTTCGGCAGAAGCGGCATCTCTAAACGCAGTCCTTCTTTTTCAACAGCTGCCTGCAATTCGGCAAATGTAACACCAGGCTCAACCATGGCCACTTTGTTACGTCTGTCCACACGAACAATTTTTTTCATACTGGAAAAATCGACCACCACAGCACCCTTGGTCTCCGGAATGGTGGTTCCTTTGAACCGTTCACCGCCGGATGAGCATGGCACAAGCGGAAAGCCTTTTTCATTCGCCAACCAGACAATTCGCTGAACCTCGTCAAAACTTTTGGGTTTAACAATATATTCAGGTGTTTCACCTTCATGAAAGCTTAAATCAGACCGAAAGGTTTCCAGAATGCATTTATCGGTCACGACATTATCACTGCCCACGATTTGAATTAAATCTTCTTTTGTTCCCATTATTTTAGTTCCTCCTACGCCCTTTTTAGAAACCGCTTTTTGGCTCTTTGCATCATCATGGCCGTAGTCCATTTAATCAGATTCGGTTTTTGATCCAAAAATGCATGTGTTAAGGTGTCTGTCATTTTACCTATTTCTTTTTTGTCAACTGAATTGAAAACTGCGGACATAAATTTGGAAACAGGTGCATCATCCCTGGTCTCAAGATCATTGATAAACCTTGCCGACTGGCTCAACAGACTCCCCATGCGGTTTCCATATTCCTGAATGGAACGGTTATTGATCGACTTCGTAAGAGAACTGGCAATAATTCCACCAATAGCGATCAATGCTTTTTTGACTTTTGGCAGCGTTTCAACGAGTTTCTTTTTCATTTCATCCAGAGACGTCATGTCCTGACCGGCTGCCGCCATAATGCCTTCAACCCAGGGATTGATGAGAGACACCAGAGAACCAAGGCCCTCAAGAACCTCTTCATCGGTCAGGGCCTCGAGGATGCCGTACATTTTGTCAAAATTATCCTCAAGCAGTTTCATATCGTCCAGATTAATAAAATAATCCTCCAATTCTTCATAAATATTATATTGCACATCATACTTCTTGTCCGTTAAGGCGTGTGAAAGCCTGAGGAACTGATCCAAAGCCCCTGTTTTGAATGCGGTTTCCATAAAATTCCACATGATTCTGGCTTGCCCATCCATTGGTGAACCTCCTTGCACACGGATGGTTTCCGTGTGAGTTCAAATTATAAAGAAATCCTGACCCGATTACGCGATTACATTAAGATATGTTCATTTTCATCAGAAATAGGACACCGTGTCAGACATGTCAAGCTATTTTTAACAAAAAAAGACATGGTGTCAGAAATTTTTAATTTTAATCAACAAAATCTGCCTAAAGCAACGGATTGAAATTGAAAAAATAATAGAGGAAAATGCCCAGATTGGCTGTGAATTCATACTCGGACGATTGGATGATCCCTTCCAGATAAAGCATATATGAAAAACTGGTAATGACCTGAAGAATCTGGGTCACGACAAGGGCATCGTAGCCCGTAATTTTATTTTTTTTCAAAATGTCGGAAATTTCCACCTGGATGACCTGGCCGAAACCATCCATCAGGCTTTTGTAATGGGACTTCAGGCGTTCGCTTGTAAACGCCCCCTGAATAAAGGCTCTCTGGATGGGGAAATATTTCTGGAAAAGGGCCAGGACAGACAAATTCACCCGGACAAGCGAATCAAGATCATCCGAATTTTTACTGCTCAAGATCGCATCCGGACCTGGATTGGATGGAATCAGAGAAGAAAACATCTCTCCTGTCATCTGCTGGATCAGATCTTCCTTGTCCTTAAAATATCTGTAAAATGTGCTCCTGTTGTATCCGGCACGTTTGGCGATGCGTCCCACCTTGGCATCAAAATAACCATAGACGTCAAACTCTTCCTGGGCAGCCAGGATCAGGCTATGCCGTGTTTTGTCATAGACCTTATTGAAAGCGCCCGTATTTTTAAAAGATACTGTCCTCTTGTCATTATGATTTAAAACAGAGAACAGAATATAGGCAATCGTTTTTGCAAGGGACTCCGAAGAAAAAGAAATCACTCCCGAAACCTTTAAAAGAAAAGGAAAAATAATGGTGATAGCCATCAACTGAGCGATCAATAAGGGATTGCTCAATTTATGAAACCCCTTTCTCTGGCTATTTTCAATCTTTTTGGCAAAAGGTGCGGCTGTAATGGAAAACAGATTTTTGAAAAGAGCCAACAGCTGCTTATCCTGATACATGCCTTCCACTAACGCCCGGAACACGCCGGAAGATTCCTCGAGAAGGTTGGTGTAGTCAACCAGGGGGGCTTCAAACTTCTCCAGATCTTTTATGTTCAGCCACCTGTTGAGCGCTTTTTCTTCCCATAACAAATCGATTTTATGCAACGTGTCCTGCACGAGATGAGACAGAATGTCATTCTTATTCTGAAAATAGAGATAAAACGTACTCCGGCCCACACCTGCCCTGCCGGTAATATCCTCCACATTTGTCCGGATGAACCCGTTCTGGTTGAATGCGGCAAGCGCAGCGTCCAACAAGCGTTTTTCTGTAAAATCAGCAGCTTCTAAGCGCAATATTCCTCCTCTCAGCGTTCAATCCAACATAAGCCTGAATTCTGACACACCAATATCGGGCCGGTGTATCTATTCCCCCATTGACGTCTGACACAATGTTTTATTTTTTAACAACCATATATCTACCCAAATATTGTGTCAAGAATACAATTTTGGATTGACAGGTTCTTTTTTGTACTGCCGTCATAATGACAACCTGTCATTTCATGGCCATCGGTTAACGGTCCCAGAATTTATTTGCTATTTCAAATGCCGGTGTGATATTAGCTTTAGGTTTTGTATAGGTCCAATCCCTCACCTTCCTGACGGATCGGCAAAAAGTAAGATAAACATTCATGAAGATATGACATGAAAGATATCAGCTTCAGGATAATAAATGTTGACGGCAAGGCCAGGCATGGCGAGTTCATAACGACCCATGGTGTGGTGAAAACCCCTGCATTCATGCCCGTTGGCACGGCCGGATTTGTCCGATCGACGACCCCTCGGGACATCAAAGAAACCGGCACGGAAGTTCTGCTCGCAAATACGTACCATCTTTCACTGGGAGAAAGGCTTTTTCTGGTCAAATACATGGGAGGGCTTCATAAATTCATGGGATGGGATCAAACCATTCTCACGGATTCCGGCGGTTTTCAGGTTTTTTCGCTTCCGGGACGCCAGATAAGTAATGACGGCGTTGTATTTATGTATGAGGAAAATGGTGAAAAAATTACCCTGACACCGGAAAAATCCATGGAGATTCAGCGTGACCTGGGGGCTGATATCGTCATGGCCTTTGATGAATGCGTCGAGTATCCGGCACCCTATGAATATGTGAAAAGTGCTGCAAACAGAACGTCCCTGTGGGCGGAAAGATGCCTTCAGGTGCCGCTTAATGACCATCAGTTTTTGTTTGGCATTATTCAGGGCGGCACATTTCAGGATCTGAGATATAAAAGTGCGGCCTCAATAACAAAACTCGGCTTTGACGGGTATGCCATTGGCGGTGTCAGCGTGGGAGAAGGCCATGAATTGATGTGTCAGGCCATTCGCCATACCGAATATCTGCTGCCGGAGGACAAGCCCCGATACCTGATGGGGGTGGGGCTGCCTGAAGACATTCTGGCCAGCGTTGAATTGGGGATTGACATGTTTGACTGTGTCATTCCCACCCGATATGGAAGAAGCGGCACCTTCTTCACCCGGACAGGTAAAATTCGTGTCCAAGACAAAACCTACAGAAAGGACCGCTATCCGGTTGACACAAAATGCACATGTTACACCTGCAGGAATTACAGCCGAATGGTCCTGCGGTATTTATTTTTTACCGGAGACCCCCTCGCAGGAACCCTTGCCACCATCCACAATGTAACCTATTATCAGGATCTCATGGCGGATATAAGGACGGCCATCGACCAAGGCCGATTTGCATCATTTCGTGAAGAATGCCTTGCAGGCTATAACAAGAAAAAATTACGCCATGAAAAAAAAATGGGGTTGAAATAGAACCTGGGTCGGCCTTTGAATAACCGAAACCATCATAGCGGCTTTCGCTTCACTCCCAATTGTTCAATTCATCCACCATTTTTTTGTATCGGTCAAGTATCTGCTGGCGTTTGATCTGCAGTGTCACAAATATGGCAATTAACGGAATGCCTCCCAGGAGAAACAGAAGCGCAATCAGAACAAGCATGTTCTCCGGTGGCTGATTGATGATAATATGACCGACAACTCCGGCGGAATTGACCAGAAAAAAAACCATGCCCATGTAAAGATAGATACGGATTCTCAGACTGATCCCCACTTACACATAGTAAAACGATTCAGGTTATCCAGGTTAACGGGTCAAGACGGAGCGATCAAAGGAATCGCCCCTCTTTGAATTCCGATTCGAACCTCCGGATGTCTTCCGCAAAAATCGCCGTCCAGCTCCACAGGAATGGGGTTTTTTGATCGGATGATCACGTGTTCTTTGGCTTTCAGGTAAACCACATCCTTTATTTGAGTGATTCGGCTGAACTTGGCGTAAAACAGATAGGAAAGAATGGATAATATATTTTCACGCGGCAGCACAACCACATCGAGAACGCCTGTATCTACGCCTGCCTGATATGCCATTTCACAGATGCCACCGTAGCTTCGGACATTGCAGACCAAAACAGCCTTTCCTTCGGCCTTAAAAATTCCGCCATCCACATCGACCTCAAGAGATGAGGATCCCCCTGTTTTCAATGCACGAATAAACGGAAGAACATAGGTGAAACTGGAGACCTTCCCTGTGCGAATTTTTTTTAATTCTTCTGTGACCCTTGCGTCAAAGCCCATGCCGCAGACCATAAGAAACCGGTGACCATTCATGGTGCCCATATCCGCCTTGATGGTTTTCCCTTCTTCGATGAGGCGAACAATGGCTTCTATCTGCTGGGGCAATTTCAGATCCTTTGCAAGCAGATTGGCGTTTCCCGTTGGGAAATGGAGAACCGGGCAATGGGAAGCGTCAGAAATGCCGTTGATGATTTCATTGAGGGTTCCATCACCGCCGACAACCACAGTGCAATCCATTTTCTGGCTTAGTGACGCGATATTGTTTTTTCCATCCATGGCAAAGCGGGTCAGGTAGGTTTTTACCTGATGACCCCGTCCGGCAAGATGTTTTGACAGAGCCTGGATACGTTCTCCGGCATGGCCACCGCTTGAAATGGGATTTCCAATCAGAAGAATGTTCATCTGCGATCCTTTTTTCCGGTTTTATATATCTGCCTGTTTTGAAATGAAATTTACCGTTCAGGTTTTTTAGTCATATCCATGAAGTGATGTAAAGGGAATGTTACACGGATCATCATATTTACTGTAAATTTTCGTTCATTCGGTGTCGATAATCCGGTTCTCTATGAATCCTCTGAAAAGGTTTTTATTTTAATGTTTCTAAATTCACTATATTCATTTCTCCAGCAGTAAGGTGCATAATCACCGCCGGACAAGGAATTGTCCATTACGTTAAATATTAATTCTCTGTCCAGGTAAATTTCAATCTGGCTGTTTTTAACCCGGGCTTCAAAGGCATACCATTTGTTCAAATCGTATCCGGTGTCCGTTTCCGACAATATGGTGATTTCCCCGTTAACTTTTTTAATAAGCCTTTTGTACTTATGTTTTTTATTCATGGAAAATCTGTAATAATTATTCTTATCCTGATATCCGAATAGAACACCAATTTCGTCATCGTTCTGAACACGCATATCCAGGCTGACCAGATAATTGGACAGATTGCCATGGGCCCTGAATACAGCATAGGTTCCAGGCTTGTCTACTTCTGCATTTGTGTCTTTTCCGCCCCAGATATTGCTGGTTTGAACCAGGACATCACCGTAAAGTGCCCAGGATGAAGGACCGGATACTGTTCCTTCATCAAAAATAGACACATTGGCAGGATTAATACCGGACCCATTTTTTATTACAGCTATTTTTTGAAGTACTTTTCTTTCTATTTTATTTTCAGGATTTTCCGGAAGAGGTTGTGTTGTGACAACTGCCAAATTAATTGACGCAGGAATTTTATTTGCATTATCATTGCTTTTTGGTTTTGTTTTCTTTTCTTTAAGCAGTATTTCAGGCCGCTTATTCATTGCCACGCTTTGAGATGCATCGTTTTTTTTAACCGGAAGTGCCACCGGTTTTGGCAAAATGGGTGCTTTATTCGGGAGGACTTTGGCACTATCCATTTCAGGTTGTTTCGTTTCAGCGTTGGCAACAGACATATCGGTTATTTCATTTGGTTCAAAAATAATGTTTTTAAATTCACTGTTTTCATTTCCCCAGCAATACATGCCGATTTTTCCACTTTTTAACGAACTGTCCCGGATATCAAAAACAATATGGCCATCCAGGGAAACTTCTATTCTGTCATTATCAACCGTCGCCTTCAACGCGTACCATTTACCCGTTTTGTATGAATCCGAATTTTCCGCAAGGATGGTCACATCGCCGTTAATTTTTTTAACGAGCCTTCTATTGCTTTGTTGTTTATTAATGGAAAAGCGATAGTAATTATCTTTATCTCTATATCTCAAAAGCACGCCGATTGCATCATCATCGCCTGATTTAAGGTCGACATATACAGTATAGTTCTCGCTGTTAAAATTATTGTAAATGGCATATGTCCCGGGTTGAGTAGGGTCCGTAGTACTTACACTGTTTCCCCATATATTGGAGAGCTGTGTTAAAATACCCCCTGATACGACCCATGATGAAGGGCCATTGTTTTTTCCATCATCAACAATTGAGAAATTTTCAAGATCAAGTGCAAATGCTGTAAGGTCTGCAGTTGCATTCTGGTTTTTTTTATCAGCAGCCACAACGCTTTCTGCCACTGTTATAGCGCCTTTTTCCGTTATATCAGAAGCTTTTGAAATTTTATCGTGTGGAACAGGCGTAACCGGGGCAGGCAGAGGGGATGTTTTAGCCAAATTGATATTTTTTTGTTCGTCCTTTTTTGCCTGGACGTGCTTATTGCTTTTTACGACCTCTTTTCCTTTTGATTTTTCAAGATCGAGTGACGAAATTGTCGCATCTTTAAATTTGGCACTTTCATTTCCCCAGCAATAAAATCCGATTTTTCCTGATGTTAAGGTATTATCGATTGCATGAAAAAGATATTCACCATCGATAAAAACACTGATAATATCTTTATTCAACTGGATTTTAACGTTTTTCCATTCATTTGAGTTGAGAGGTGTATTGTCTTCCGATAATACGGTTACAATGCCATTCGCCTTTTTTATAAGCCTTTTATAACGATTGTGATTGTCTATTGAAAATCTGTAATAGTCATTTTTACTGTTATATCCAAACATAATCCCAATAGCACCGTCATCCGGCGATAACAGATCAACAGATAAAATGTAATCCGGCCAGTCTTTTTTATCTATTATAGCGTAGGTACCCGGCTTTTCGGGAGAATCTGCATCAGAACTTCCTCCCCATATATTGCTTATCTGGCTGAGGACACCACCGGACGCATACCATGATGAAGGGCCATCGTTCATACCATCATCAATGATACTGCTTTCAAATATATCCAGGTTTGTGGTTTTATATGAAGGGAGAAGTGTAATCTTGCCTGGCAATAGCGTATCCGTTTGTTCCCGGGAAGAGGCAACTGAAATTGAATTCCCTGAATTGATAAAATATAGCGCAATAATAATGAATATGGCTATTTGTAAAAATTGGGTATGTATTTTTACATGTTTCATTCCTTAACTCCAAACAATCATCTAAAAAAAATATATAAACCAAAGGTTATTTCAGCAAAAATCGTATAAGGCTCATATCTTCGGCTTTGTCTTTGGTCCCATAGTCCGGAAGCAAGGTGGCATCTCCTTCTTTATTTTCTTCAACCTTGTCTTCAACGGTTATAACTTTATGAGAAAAATTTCCTATTATATTGGCAATTTTTTCTTTATCAGCACTATTTTCTATATATCCCATTATAAGATTACCCTTTCCATCACCTTGAACGGAATTTGTGCCGTTAACAATTCGAACATTAATACCTTCAAATATAAGCTCATTGTTTTTCAGTGAAACATTTTTTAATAACCTTTCAAGTATTGAAATCCGTTTTTCAAGTTGTTCTCTCATTCTTTTCTCTTCAGTTAATTTTTTTTCAAGTGAAGTAATGGTATTGGATTTGAGATTTGTATTTTCTTCCCTGAGCAAGGATACCGTCTTTTGAAGGTCTTGAGGAGAGAGTTTTTGAATGACGTCTTCCAAATCTTTTTTTCTGACTATTTGGGGATCGATATATTTTTCTTTGACAATACCGGATACGATTTGATTTCCATTTATTTCCAGTGGTGTCTTTTTTTCCGCCACAGTCGTTTTTCGGATTTCTGTTTTTTTACTGTCAATAGTGCAATCCTCCACGCCAATATGCATGAAATATGAACAGAAGTCGTTTTTTGTGGCAGCATTGTATTCGTCAATATCGTTTTTATCCAGCCATTTGATAAAGAATGATGTAAATTTTTTTATGCCATAAGATGCGTCCTGCTCAAATAACAAACCATAAATAGCCGGATTTGGTGAGAACCTTGAATTCTCGGCAGGTTTAAAGGCAACTTCAAAGGCAATCATTAGATATTTGGGCGTAAGTTCTTCAACATTAACAGGTCTTGTGAATTTTATTTCTCTTAAACGCCTCTTGTTCTCTAAAGTGGTCACTTCTTCCTGAGCCATATCAATAATGTTAAAATTTTCAGCCTGGCGATCTTTCCCCCCGGGAAGGGAATTAATATATGAGTTGTATCCACTTACCGGAACCGAATAGGATGTTGACGCGATGATAGTGGATAATAAGAATATACTTAACACGATAAACAATTGTTTCACTTGACTTACCTCCCGGCATTTCTAAAGAAAGTGATTATATCTTCATTCAGAGATTTGGCATTTTTTAATATAATTTGGGCGTCATGATAAATAACTGGCGCTTTTTCATTTTCAGTATACGCATGTTTGATCGAATAGGTTGTCAAAATAACTTTAAGCAGGCAGGATGAAATGATTTGAAGGGAATCAAAAGAATTTTTTTTGACATCCGGATAAATATCTACTGCAGAAACAAAAAGTGCAGAAATAACCGGCTGTATACCTGTTATTGTTCTGCTTATTTCATCCAGATAGGCTTTGCAGTTGTTTTCATCTGTCATATCAAGAGAATCTGAAAGGGTATGGACATATTCAAGACAGGTTGACTCACTGATCGATTTTGCTCCTTTTTCCCTCTCTTTTGCAGCAAAACTATCCAATTGCTGCAGAATGAATTTCATTTCAGATTCAAAAGAAATCCTATCCGGCGGGATGGGTGATTTTCCATTTGTGTTACCGGCACAACCTGAAAGACACCAAATAACAGTTGGTAAAATATAAAGGAAGAATCTTAAGCACTTGGATCTTTTTTTTGCCATACGCCCTCTTCAACTTTAACCAAAACCGTATAACTTTTTAAATACAAAAAAACTTTTTATTAAAAGCTGTATGTAAATTTTGCGCCAAAAAGAAGCCAGTTCTTGTTCAGGTCAATATCCGCTGGATTGTAATCCACAGTATTATGAGCTTTCATCATGACGGCAGTTCCTTCAAGCACATGGCCTTCAAGCTTGAAAATCCAGTTGTTGCTCAAATCAAATCGAAAAGAAAGGCATGTATCTTTTTGCCATGCACTGTGTATGGGATTGAAATCCCGGACGCCGTTATTATCGAGATCTTTTTTACCGCTTTTATTATTTTTATCCGGATAATATACCGAATAGTACAGCCCGGTCTCAAACCAGTTTGTAAATCGATACATGCCATTCACATAGTACCCTTCTGTTTCCAGATCAGAGGGGGTTCGCACAAGCGATGTAATAAACTCAAAGTCATATTTGCTGTATGAATACTCTGAAATAAAAATAAAATTCCCCAATGTATATTCGACAGAACCCGTAATGGAACTGGCAGATGTCCTGAATATCGAATTCTCAAGGGCAACATCCAATGATTGCAATAAAGCTGTGCCAACCATATCAAAATCAAGTGACCAATAGGTGGTATTGAATTTTAATCCCTGAAGAGGAGTCTCCCACATGAGGCTATACACAAAGCTCGGCTCTTCATTCACAGTATCAATAATGTATTCAATGTTGAAAGTTGTATTTGTCTTTTCCAGAAGCTTCTCTTTAGCCGCAATGGCCACACCGCCATCGGGTTCAATGTCAACTTTGCCTGTTTGGACATTATATTTGAATCGGCCTGCCAGTCCGGCATTAATCGTCCCATATGCTTCAAATCCGTTTAGTGAGGATATTGTTGACCGCCAGGCTTCGTTGTAAATACTTTGCGGAAGCAGAATACTTGTCCGCAAGAAGTCAGCATCCCGGTTTCTGTTAAATAACCCATGATAAATTTTTATTTTCCCGGCTTTAAAGCCGATCCAGTCATTAATATAATAATCTGCGTTAGCCCAGTTCACATGAAAATTGGTGTTGCCAAAATCTCCCAACGCATATGACAAAAACTGAATACCTATCCTCAGCTTATCAGACACTTCAGATGTCATGCTCACGCCAATTTCGTAAAAATTGTAATCGCCTTCTTCTGTTTCACAGAAGTAATTATTTTTATCACTCCGAAGATATCCCTGGGATATATATCCATGTGTATCTATCGCACCGTACTCATCGAATTCGATCGCTTCAATGTTTGTACAGCTTAAAAATAAAATTGTTAGCATCAATAAGAATAATCGTTTCACGAATGACTCCTAAAATTATAATGGTAGAATAAAAAAAATTCCATTTCCCGACCTATCATTTTATCGCCATCGGCTTTACAAGCCATGTATCCGGTTCTTTTGAAATAAAGCCAATAGAGCCTTTTGTAATAGACACATATTGGATGACCTGTTCGTCCGTCTTAAAGGATTTTGGTATTTTATTTCCATCGATAAAAACTTCATTTTTAATGAACATTTCGTATTGCATCATGGTTTTACCCAAATACTCCCTTGAAAATGCATTTAATACAGCCTTATTTCTCATCAATACAAAGGTAATTCTTGAACCGTCTTCCCAGTTTTTTTTATTCCAGGTGAAAATATCCTTTATTTCCTTGGCTGTCAGGCTGTTTTCAGGCACATCCTTATTGCAAATAATAACGCAATCAGAACCCAGGGCATAATTTTGCATAAAACCAAAAAATAATATCATTATTGGAATAAACTTCATGAAACGTGTGTTCATAATTTTTCTTTCAATTTTAATTAAATGGTTGTTAACTATGGCCAAAATTTTTCCCCTGCCGGATTTTATAACACGCAAGACACAAACCATAACATACCGTGTATGGCCTGTAAAAATGCTGATGAGGCAAAATCGGCATTACCTTAAGAAGATAATCGTAAGGTAAAAGGCTCTAATCATTTTGGCTGTGAAATTATAATAGACACATTTTACAACAAAAATCAAGAATACTATTTATATACATAGGGCTTACGCAGGTGCAAATAATAAAGTTCTGGGTCCGGAGAGCCCGGTTCTTTCTACCTGTATATGCATAAGACCGGTTTAGACAGACCAAAATCGGTCATAATTGATTTAACCTGTTTATATTAAATCATTTTTTAGTTTTAAACCTATGTGAAGGCGAAATATATTTCAAGAAAAAAGATTGACAACAGGCTCTAAAAAATCTTTCTTATGCGGTTATGTTGACGGATAGTCTCATGATGTATAACCCAAAAGCGTGCTCCAGGAGATATATTGAAATACACCATCATTCCATTTTCGGAACAGTTATACCTGATCGGGCTTGAGCCGCCCATTCCGGGTTTTGGCAACTTTATCAGTGCATGGGTGTACAAAGGCAAACAGACATTTATTGTGGATGTGGGACCCAAAGTGACATCCGGCTTGCTTTTGAAAGCACTTGAAGCGCTGGGCGTCAGTAAACTTGATTATATATTCCTCACCCATATTCATATTGATCACGCAGGCGGTCTGGGGGATTTGGCCACCCGCTTCAGCCACACCCCGATCATCTGTCATGAAGATGGCATCCCTCATTTGGTCAGCCCTGAAAGACTTTATGAGGGGTCTGTCAAAACCCTTGGAAAGACCGCGGAAATCTATGGCCCGATCACACCGGTTTCTGAAAATCGGTTTATACCGGCTCAAAATTTCACTGAATCGGACATCTTGCCGGTCTTAACACCCGGCCATGCACCCCACCACGTCAGTTATGTAAAAGACCGGCTGCTTTTTGCCGGAGAAGCAGGTGGTGTCTGCCTGTCTGAAAATGACAATTTCGAATATCTCCGCCCGGCCACACCGCCTCGGTTTTTTCTTGAAACCTATGTTAAAAGCATTGATGCGCTCATTGACATCAGGCCTGAAACCATATGCTATGGTCATTTTGGCCTGAAAAAGAATGGTTTGTCCATGCTGAAAAAAAACAGGGCGCAACTTTTTATGTGGCGTGATATGATCAGCCGGAATATAAAAGAAGACGATTTCGATAAAGACAGATACGGAGGCTTAACCCGCCTGCTTCTTGAAAATGATCCCTGTCTCAACGGTTTTTCCAATTTCAATGAGGCTGTAAAGGAACGTGAAAGAGGATTTATTAAAAACGCCATCATGGGTTTTGAAGGATACCTTAAAAATCCTTTAACCCGATAACCCTGAAACCCAATTACCCTTAAAAGATTTGAATGAAATATGAACCCGAACCCTATCATTATTATTGCCGAAGAATTAAAGATCAAACCCGGTCAGGTAGAAGCGGTCAAAGCCCTTCTGGATGACAGTGCAACCGTTCCGTTTATCGCCAGATACAGAAAGGAAGTTACGGAAAGTCTTGACGAAGTTGTGATTACCGCCATCCGGGACAGACTGGTTCAGCTAAAGGATCTGGAGGAACGGAAAGAATCGATCCTGAAATCCCTGGAACAGCATGGTCACCTTACAGACGAATTAAAAGAGAAGGTAATCGCGGCAGACACCATGGCCGTGCTCGAGGATATCTATCTCCCTTACAAACCCAAAAGACGAACCAAAGCAACTGTTGCCAGGGAAAAAGGCCTGGAACCGCTGGCGGTTGCCATTTTTGATCAGAAAGGCATTGATCCTGAAAAAGAGGCCGGCACATTTATCGATCCTGAAAAGGGGGTTGAATCGATTGAAGATGCCCTTTCAGGTGCAAGAGACATCATTGCGGAAATGGTCAATGAACATCAGGACGTCCGGGCGGAATTAAGAGAATTGTTTATCGGAAAAGGCATGGTTAAAACAACCGTCATTGAAGGCAAGGAAAAAGAAGGCGCCAAATACAGAGACTATTTTGAGTGGGAAGAACCGCTGAAAGACGCTCCGTCACATCGCATTCTTGCCATGCGCCGCGGTGAGAAGGAAGAAATTCTCAATATGACTATTGCACCCTCTTCAGACGATGCCCTGAATGCAATAAAAAACATCATTATAAAAGGAAACGGCCGTGATGCGGAACAGGTGGACATGGCAATTCAGGATTGCTACAAGCGATTGCTGTCCAGATCCATGGAGACTGAAGCCAGAGTATTTTCCAAAGAAAAGGCCGATCAGGAGGCCATCAAAATTTTTACGGAAAATTTAAGGCAACTTCTCCTGTCTCCGCCTTTGGGCAGTAAACGGGTCCTGGGCATTGATCCGGGATTTCGAACCGGTTGTAAGGTGGTCTGTCTGGACCGGCAGGGAAAGCTTCTCCACAATGACACGATCTTCCCCAACCTGTCAGACAAACAGACAAAAGAAGCAGGTCTAAAAATTGAGTCCCTTGTCAAACAGTTTGAAATCGAAGCGATTGCCGTCGGCAATGGCACAGCCGGGAAAGAGACGGAAAATTTCATAAGAGCCCTTTCCCTGCCCAAACATATCATTATCACCCTTGTAAACGAAAGCGGCGCCTCCATATACTCGGCGTCTGAAATCGCCAGGGAAGAATTTCCCGATCTTGATCTCACGGTCAAAGGGGCGGTCTCCATTGGAAGACGAATGATGGACCCCTTGTCGGAACTTGTTAAAATCGACCCCAAATCAATTGGCGTTGGCCAGTATCAACATGACGTGGACCAGTCTGCTTTAAAAAACTCTCTTGATGATGTGGTCGCAAGCTGCGTCAATGGTGTGGGCGTAGACGTCAACCGGGCCAGTGTCCAGCTCCTTACCTATGTCTCCGGGCTGGGACCTCAGCTTGCCAAGAATATCGTCATTTATCGGGATGAAAACGGCCCCTTTGATTCAAGAACCCAATTAAAAAAGGTGCCCCGGCTCGGCCCCAAGGCATTTGAACAATCAGCCGGATTTTTACGGATCAGAGACGGAAAAAACGCCCTTGACGCTTCTGCCGTGCATCCTGAAAGTTACCCGGTTGTGGACCGGATGGCCAAAGATCTGAGCTGTGAGGTTGCGGATCTGTTAAAGGATGACGATTTAAGAAAAAAGATAGATATATCCGCTTATGTGACAGACAAAATAGGCCTTCCCACGCTTCAGGATATTCTCTCGGAGCTTTCAAAACCGGGCCGGGACCCGCGTGAGACTTTTGAAGAGTTTTCATTCAAGGAAGGTGTGGATAAAATAAGCGACCTTCTTGAGGGAATGCGGCTTCCCGGCATCGTGACGAATATTACGGCCTTTGGTGTGTTTGTGGATATCGGGGTGCATCAGGACGGTCTCGTCCATATCAGCCAGCTTGCCGATCATTTTGTAAAAGATCCGGCAACCGTGGTAAAGGTGGCCCAAAAAGTCATGGTAACGGTCACAGAGGTGGATCTGGAACGGAAACGGATTTCACTATCCATGAAGTCAGGCAAACCCAAACAGGAGAAATCCCAAACGCAGATCAGGCCAAAGACTGCTGGCCCTAAAAAACAAAAAGAAAAATCCAAACCACAATCTCCCGGAAACCCATCACCCAAAAGTGAACCATTTAACAATCCCTTTGCCGCACTGTTGAGGAAATGATCAGATGAAAGCCGTTGTTCAGCGCGTCAGTGAAAGTTCTGTTTCTGTAGAGAACGAAATCATCGGTAAAATCGGTCGCGGCCTGATGATTCTTCTGGGCATAACCCACCATGACACAAGAGAGGACGCGGCATTTCTGGCGGACAAAATCGTCCATTTAAGGATCTTCGAAGACGGGCATGGCAAAATGAATCTGTCTCTTCCCCAGATAAATGGCCAGATGCTCGTTGTCTCCCAATTCACCCTTTATGGGGATTGCAGAAGAGGAAGACGGCCCTCCTTTATTGACGCGGCACCGCCTGAGAAAGCGATCCCACTCTATGACCACTTCATCGAGCAGGTGAGAGAAAAAGGCATCCCGGTTGAGCAGGGTCGCTTCGGTGCCATGATGGACGTTCACCTGATAAACGATGGCCCGGTAACGTTAATTCTTCAAAGCAAAAATGAGGTTTCACGATGACAGACAAAAAACCCGGTAAAAAGGAAATAGAAGCCCTTCAGAAAAAATTATCCAGGAAGCCCGTGCTCTGCTGGGATTCATTTGACAAAAAAGAAACCGATGCCGTATTTTCCTATGGCGAACGCTACAAATCGTTTCTTGACCATGCCAAGACAGAGCGTGAAGCCGTGAACACCATCAGGGAAGTGGCAGAACAAAAAGGGTTTAAATCTCTGGATACGGTTTCAGGAAAAGCTGTTTCAAAAGGGCGTTTTTATAGAGTGTTCAAAGATAAGGTCATCGCCCTTTGCATTATCGGCAAAGAACCGCTTTCGTCCGCGCTGAACCTGGTGGCCTCCCATATGGACTCTCCCCGGCTTGATTTAAAACAGAATCCGTTGTACGAGGAACTCGATATCGCCATGATCAAAACCCATTACTATGGCGGCATCAAAAAATATCAATGGTTTGCAAGACCGCTATCACTTCATGGCAGCGTGATCACCACATCCGGCCGGAAAATCGATCTGGTGATCGGCGAATCCGACACCGATCCCGTATTTACGGTTTCGGATCTGCTTCCCCATCTTGCCAGTTCCCAGAGCAGCAAAAAACTGTCTGAAGCATTTGAAGGGGAAAAAATGAATCTTCTGGCAGGCAGTATGCCCACAGGAGATGACAAAATCAAAGAACGGTTCAAACTGACCATTTTAAAATACCTTTATGATGAATATGGCATCATTGAAGAAGACCTCGTCAGTTCAGACATTGAAGTGGTTCCGGCAGGAAAGGCCAGAGACGTGGGCCTGGACAAAAGCATGATTGGCGCCTATGGGCAGGATGACCGAATCTGCGTGTTCTCCGCACTTGAAGCCATATTGAATGTCAAAACGCCCCGGAAAACGGCCATCGTTCTTTTCTACGACAAGGAAGAAATCGGAAGCGAAGGCAGTACGGGCGCCAAATCCCATTTTATCGACCAGCTCATTACAGAATTGCTGATGATCACCGGAAATGACACAAGCTCCCAAACCGTGAGAAAAACGCTCATGAATGCCTCAGCCCTGTCCGGAGACGTGAACGCAGCCGTTGAACCGGACTACAAGGACGTACATGAAAAAAGGAATGCCCCCTATCTGGGCTATGGCATCTGTCTCACCAAATTTACGGGCCACCGGGGGAAAACCGGCTCAAGCGAGGCCAGTGCCGAATTCATGGGCGCCATCCGAACCCTGTTCAATAAAAACAACATTATCTGGCAGACCGGCGAGCTGGGGAAAATAGACGAAGGCGGCGGCGGCACCATGGCAAAATATCTGGCATCCTATGGCATGGATATCCTGGACTGCGGCCCGGCCGTGCTTTCCATGCATGCACCCTTTGAAATATCAAGTAAGGCGGATGCCTATATGACAGGGAAAGCCTATCAGGCGTTTCTGGAGTCATAGAAATACTGACAATTTGTATCTCCTATGAATGTAAAAACACGACCATTTGTTCAATTGACAATCTACCGATCGCCGTTTTGTCTGTTCCTTCTGGCTGGTTGTCTTCTTCTTTTGTTTCATCCTTCAGTGGCTGTATCTGCTCAGCTGAAAGACGTTCTCTCCCTGATCGGAAAAAAAGATGCCCTCATTCTTGAGGACGACCAAGGGAATACCCTTTTGTCAGTCCATGCCGATGAAAAGAGAATCCCTGCGTCCACACTGAAGATCTTCACATCTCTTTTTGCGCTCCATTATTTGGGAGACACGTACCGTTTTCCCACGGAATTTTATCTTGATCCGGAGAATAACCTCACAGTCAAAGGATATGGCGACCCCCTTCTCATTTCCGAATCGCTTCAGGAAATCGCCAGAGCACTGAAAACACAAACTGAATTTCAGCATACTGTTATTCAGGATATTATCCTCGATGCCACCTGGTTCAAACAGCCGGTCTTGATCCCCGGCGTGAAAGCCAGTGGCTATGATCCCTATAACGCGCCAAACGGCGCCTTATGCGTCAATTTCAATACGGTCTATTTTAAAAAAGACAAAAAAACCGGTCATTATATTACCGCAGAACCGCAGACGCCGCTTCTCCCGTTTGTTCATGAAAGGATAAAGGCCTCTCCCTTCTCCCATGAAAGAATCGTGCTGTCTGCCGAGAACAATGAAAATACGCTCTATGCAGGTCATCTGCTGAAATTTTTTCTGGAACAGGAAGGCATCCCATGCAAGGGAGGAATCCGCCCGGGAACGGTTGATCCGGCAAAAGACAAGCTGGTCTATACGTATACGTCAACTGTGCCGATTACGGAAATCATATCCAAAATGCTTTATTTCTCAAACAACTTCATCGCCAATCAGCTTCTCATTTCTGCAGGTGCAAAAATCAATGGTCCGCCGGGCACACTTGAAAAAGGGCTTGAATCCGCCCGTAAATACGCACGGGAGACTTTAAAAATAGACGATCTTTCCATCGTCGAAGGCTCCGGTATATCCAGACAAAATCAAATTTCCGCAACATCCATGATGACGCTTTTAAACAAATTCGCCCCCCACTATCTCCTCCTGAAACACCAGGGCTGCGAGTACTTTAAAACCGGCACTCTCACCGGCATATCCACCCGCGTCGGCTTTATCCTTCTGCCTGACGGAAAGAAATATGCCTTTGTCATCATCATGAACACCAAAGGCCAATCTGCGGAAAAAGTTGTCCGGAAGATAAAAGATATTTTGTGCAGATGAGAATAGGGTTATTTGGGTTTGTTGGGTTGCTTGAGTTTATTGGGTTTGTTGGGTTGAATAGTTAAATGGAGAATTGGTTGAACACAGATTTTCACGTGAGTAATATACCGTAATAGCTCGACATTCCAAGATTATCAAAACGGACATAAGCATTTGTAATTAAACATTTTTTTGTTTTGGTTCTCCAAAACCCACCCGCCTTATTTACCGTATAAATA
>JAHIVH010000098.1 GCA_018816735.1 Pseudomonadota bacterium
GCGTCAAGGATATTGATTTTGAGCTGAATGAAATCATCGTCAGGCGCGGAAAAGGCCAAAAAGACAGGGTGACTGTATTTCCTGATGAAATAAAAGGCACCCTGGAAGCACATCTTCGTTATGTAAAAATGCTTCATAAAATTGATTATGCTGAAAAAAATATCGTCTTTTGAAACTGAAATGTTTATATAAATATACTTATTGTTTATAAACGATGGTTGACCTGTTCTATTTCACCCAAGCCATCATCTCGTGCCCTGGCAAGACTTATTATTATCTGGGGGTCGGGGCAGTATAGACGCCACGGCTGAAGCACTGGGCGGCGACATCCTGATCAAGTTTGTAGAAAGGGAGAGGGCACAGCATATGCTGGCCCATCAATCGGCGGTCAAGGTCTGTTTGCGGGGTGTAATGCGCCGTTCCGATCCGGATGAGCGCATCGGGCGCTTGAGTGGGTTCATAATCATGAATGGAAACCGTAATCGCCGTATTGCTCCATGCCGGGCCTGCCGGACGGTTTGTGCATTCGGCCTTAAGGTGGGCGATTTCGTGAAACGCGATATTTGCCAGATGGCGTGCCTGATTTTGATAGCAATTCTGTGCATCGTAATTCACATAAGCATCATGATATACTTCCGCAACAAGCGGAGCGGTCAGAATGTTGCCCGAGGGTTGTGTGCCGCTTGAAAATGCGGTTGAAAGCCCTCCCTGTGCCTCGCTGTGGCGTGGTCTGCTCAGGCCGGAGAATTCCCTATAGCCACGGGAAATGGCATCATATAAAACATCGGAAGGCCTTCGATCAACCGGCTGCGGAGGGCGGGGCGGGTTATGATTCACAATATACACGATGGGATCGTGCATCTGTATGGTGCCCACCGAACTGAAATTAGGGACGCCGGGAGATGTGGCAGGAATTTCATGGACACTTACGTTTATACTCCTGGAGCTTTGTTGAGGGATATGCTGCGTGCAGGCTGAAAACAGGGTTTGCAGATTTTCTGCGAACATGCGCCTGAACTCCGCACGGATTTGAACCACCTGTTCGGCGCTTATATCTATGCGGGTCGGGGTACCCGTGGTGCCGACAAATACCGGTGTCGGTGTCGGTTTTACGATAAAATAATAGATGTTGAATCCAGGCATAAGCTTATCTTTCCAGGCTGGGGTAGTATACCCTGAATCTGCCGGGAGGCAGATCCTCTATTCTGGCCTTTCCGTCTGCGTCCAATTGTCCGTTTTGCTCGGTTCCGTCTGCAAGATAAATAGTATACTCGGCGTTTGCGGCAGGCAAGCCGTCATCGCCTGCAAGGTCCAGGTCTATCCAGTCTTTGAATGTCAACAGTCCTGGTCTTTCTTCATTTCCGAAGCGCTCCTTTCCTATGCCGATCATCCAGAAATATTCCGGCGGATTATAATGATTGCCGTATTCCTGGAGTTCTTCCTCTGTGGGGATTTCATCGGTGTCTTCGTGATATTCATATTCCCATTCCACTTCTATTTTCTTCTTTTTAACCGTGGTGGGGAATCTGGCGATCAGGTCATGGGCACCGTCGCGATCGAACTCAAAAATAAAAATTTTGACTGCCGTATCTTCCGGAACATTTTCGATATCGGCTGAAAGTGTAAGGACATCTCCCCTTCTTGCTTGCATCTGGCTCCATTTCTGGTTTTTCACTTCCACAGGCGGAATCACTTTTGCCGTGTTTGACTCTTTTTCAATACCGTGCCTGGGAAGTTTGGCAGTAAAGGTAACTTCCTCTTTTGTTTTTTTGGGAATGGTCACCGTGCCGGCATAATAGTTACCAAAGACCTTACCGTCCGTCTTTGTCACGGTCTTTCCGTTTTTGTCTTTGACCTTGATCTCTATTTTAGAACTGTTTCCCACAAACTCCGTAAAAACTTCGAAATCGATCTCTTTTTCTTCCATGACCATCTGCTGGCGCCACAGTGCCTGGACAATTTTGGATGTCAGGGTAATGGTTTCGACTGTATCTGATTTTTTCTTGTGGTCTGCCATCATTCATTTCCAATTACCGTTGAGCAACCGGTCGTTGAAGCAGCATATTTTGTCTGGTGGCCGGTAATACGACAATTTCAGGACCGATGGGGAGAAAATGAACCGTAGGCGTCATGGCCCTCATGAATTCGTACCTGCCGCCGGAACGCATACCAGTGCCTCTTTCTGCGGACGTTTCAGCATCCTGTCTTGGCTGCGGGGTGACCATTTCCCAACCGGTTGCTGCAAAACCTTCATTTCTGAGTTCAGCCAAAAGCTCGTATGACTCCCATGCATCGTGCTTCCAGACAAGTGGGTGATCCAGGGTGCAATCATCTTCCTGAAATTCATCCCAATGGGTCAATAAAACCCGCTTGGGCCTGGTCGCATTAACAACTTGATTGTAATATCTTCTCCTGGCCCCTATGGGATAGAGATAGCTGGAATTAAAACCGGCGATTCCCGGCATCAACACGTCCGGGAACGGAAATCTGCCTTCGGGGCCAAAGATATCAAGGTAATATCCGTCAACATAGTTGGCGCTCCCCTGATTGAGGATACTGCCATGTGCCGAGTGCTTGATTAAAATACTGAAAATTTCGCCCTGTTTATACTGGTTAACCCTTGCAGGCGGCACCACAGGTTCCTCGATATGACCGGCCATTACAGCATCAGTCCAGAGAGGCAGGTTAATATGGCTGCCCCTTAATATAGTGATCGTAAAATCCCCGATAGGGATACTGTCATCTTCTGCGACCGGCATAAAGGAATCAGCGATATTTGGCAGTCCTCCGGTGTCGCCATCCGCCTGCCATTTCTGGTATCCGCCTATAGCGATCTGACGGATGGAGTTGTCGCCATAGATGGTACCGCCATCCCCATTGTTATTCTCTGCAAAATATCGCCACACCTCAGCAACATCCAATGCATGGTCCCAGTGGGCATGGGTAAAAAACATGGCATCGAGTTTCTGGATGCCTGTTTGGGAAAGCACATTTTGGATCGCCTGCCGGTTGGGTGGCACTCTCATGAGTCCCCCGAAAATCAGGTTGCTGACTCTGACCGGCATTCTTGAGAAGAAGGGATCGATCATGAGATGGGTGGCACCATCCGTGATATAGATGCTGTTAACGCCTAAAAACTGAACCCGGACTGCGTTTGACGGCGCACTGCCCTCGCCGGGCCGGGCAAAAAATTGGGTATGCTCGTAGGTGACAGGCTGACCGTTTGCAATCGTTGTCGTAAGGGGCATAAATCATTCCTCGTCCGGATAATGAAACCTCACCGAAGACCTGCCGGGCGGGATATCCTCGTCGCTGAACTCGCCGTTTCCGTCCAGGCGGCCGGTCCGCTCCGAACCGTCTGCAAGGGTTACCGTATATTCCATATCGGCCAGCGGCATGCCGGTCTCATCCACCAGATTGATATCCATCCAGTCCTTGAATTTAAGGAGTCCGGGTGCTTCTTCATTGCCGAACCGCTCTTTCCCGATGCCGATCATCCAGAAATATTCCGGCGGATTGTAATGGTTGCCGTATTCCTGAAGTTCTTCCTCTGTGGGGATTTCATCGGTGTCTTCATGATATTCATATTCCCACTCCACTTCTATTTTTTTCTTTTTAACCGTGGTGGGAAATTTGGTGATCAGATCATGGGCGCCGTCGCGATCGAATTCAAAAATAAAAATCTTGACCGCCGTATCTTCTTCAACATTTTCGATATCGGCCGTAAGTGTCAGGACATCGCCCCGTTTTGCTTCCATCTGGCTCCATTTCTGGTTCTTCACTTCCACAAGCGGTATCACTTTTGCCGTGTTTGATTTTTTTTCAATACCGTGTTTGGGCAGTTTGGCGGTAAAGGTGACTTCCTCTTTGGTCTTTTTGGGAATGGTCACCGTGCCGGCAAAATAGTTTCCAAAGACCTTGCCGTCCGTTTTTGTCACGGTTTTTCCGTTTTTGTCCTTGACCTTGATCTCTATCTTGGCGCTGTTTCCCACAAACTCGGTATAAACCTCGAAATCAATATTTTTTTGTTCCATGACCATCTTCTGGCACCACAGGGCCTGAACGATTTTGGAGGTCAGCGTAATCGTCTCTACAGAATCTGTTTTTTTCTTGTGTTCGGCCATAATCTATTTATAGCACCTGACGCCTTCCATACCGGCAACAAAAAGGTTTCCTTTGTCATCTGCAACCGGACGGCACGTTACCTCAAACGGTGCGAGTATTTCCGCCAGGGTGTCTCCCTTTTGGGAAAAATGCCTGACGCTGTTAATGCCTGCAACAATCACACTGCCGTCACTGAACACGGTCAGCATCAAGCCGTATTCTTCAAGTCTTCGCATGTCTTTTTGCCAAAGGATGTTTCCATCCTTGATACAGTAGAGCATTTTATCCGGCGAGCAATATACCACATTGTCTGAGGAACAGGCTGCCGGATGGACAATTTGTCCAAATTCAGACAGGGGCGTGTCCCACTTTTTCTTACCGTCAGCACCTGCACAGAGAAGAACCTCCTTTTTGTTTTTGTCTTTGTCATTGATTCTCATGATGAGGAGATTCCCCTGATAATCCATGGAAAGGGACCTGGCGCCGGTAATATTGAGCGTTTCAAGTGCACTGTCCGTTTTGGCGCTTGTTGTGGTTTTGTAAACCTGTTTCGGGGTTGCCACAAAAAGATCTCCTGTATCGGGAACAACGGCAAATCCGGCGGCAAGTTCGCCATCATGCTCCTTGTACCATTCGATATCGTCATTCTTTCGGGCATAGTTCGTCAGGATAAAGCCCTGGGGCTGGGGTTTGTCAAAACGGGCAGGGTAGCGATTCAGAAACAAAAACATCCGGTCGTCACTCAATGACATATAGAACAGCCGGAACATTTTCACCAGAATCGGAATCCTGAACCGTTCGATGCTGTTTCCGTTCAGGTCAATGTGCGCCAGGAAATGGTTGGCATCCACAATCCTTAGATACTGATCATTAATAAATGGATCGGCATAACTGATAAATGCTTTCCCCCACAATACCTTTCCGGCAGCTATATCAACGGCATACGCGCCTCCCTGGCAGAAAACAAAAAGGGTTTGATCCTTTACCGCAAGCATTCTGGGATCTCCCAAATTCATGCGGGAAGGCGGAGAAATCGTCCACACATCTTTTCCTGAAATATTCACGGAGACGGGGAGACTGGCGTTCTGAGATGAATTTGCATACGGCATGCCGTTTATGATTGTCGTCTGGTTCATGGGACCATTCCTTTTATCTTTCGCGCCACCAGGGATTGCCAGCAGGAGAATACAACCGAGGATAATAGCGGCATATACTTTTCCCGAACAGGTTTTATGTTTCTTATTGGATTCGTCATTCGGCATTCTATATGGCTTCTAATGTAAAATTGTCACTCAGTCTGGTATTTACCCACTGTCTTAAAAAGTCAAGATGGTTCACCATGGCTGCCGTATTGTTCAAATCCCCCTTGTTGGCAATATCCAGCACATAGGCGACCACATCCTCTCCATCTGCGTTGCTTCGCACGGTGATCTCGTCACTGGTCGATCCGGAAGGGACAATTCGGCCGGAACCAAGACTATGCCACGAGAAATCCACATGATAATTGCGGGTTGCCGTTTCATTATCATGGGAGAATCCGGTCAGAAAATGGATGACGACGTTTTCTATGGCGCCACTGCCATTCACCAGCCGATAACGACACGACAAATCCGACCAGGCATCCTCTAATGACGATATCTTGTTGGCGCGATTCGCATTGGATGTCAACCAGCTGAAATCCGTGCTCAGCATCAGCCGAACCATCAATACAGCCTGATACTCTATTGCCTGATCATCATGAAAATTTCTGGAGGACGACTGATCCTGGGATACATAGTAGAGAGCCAGATAAAGGGTTTTCCTGGGATTACTCGCCCTGACCTGGAATTTGCCCTCATGATGCATGGCATCCCGTGGGTTCATGGGTACAGGGAGACCTGCCTGACGTCTTGTATATATATAAGTGCCGTCATCGCATTCATATTTTCCGACAAAATATTTTCCCGTATGCCATCCTTTGGTATGAAGCCTTCCGCTTTGTATCTCCCTGTTCAGCTTATTCAATGCATACACAAGGTGATGGGTTCGCGGAGCGCCATTCAAATACATAAGGGAGGACCGGTTCTTCAGCATGGTATAACATTCAAAAAACTGGGAGAATGAATTGTACTCGTTTGATCCGATCGCATAATCGTCTGTCAGGTATTCATCCGCATTCCCGATGGCATGCCCCAGTTCATGGGCAAACGTGAACACCCGATATCGGGCGTGGTCTTCATCAAACGGAAAAACACCGGAAAACGGCCCTGTAACAGCATGGTAAGCGGATTCATTCAGATGAAAGAGGGAGTATGATACATCCGGTGTTTCATTTCTGATGGCCCACTGGTAGGCGGCGCCATAGTTGGACCCTGGCGGATCGTCCGCGCAGATCAGGGCCAGAAATTTCGATTTCCCGCCATAGGCATCCTCACAGGCTTGCTGGACAGCCGCGTCGCTCAACAAATCCGGGACTTCATCTCTGTCATCAAAATCGATATCCGTAGGCCTTGACGCGTCATTGACCTGGAATGTCTCTCTTTCGTCAAAAAAGCAGTATGGCCGGATCTGATCTGTTCCGTCTCCTTCCGTTTCTTCATCAAAGTAGAATTTTCTGTTGTTATAGCGATTCATGGCATTATACACGCCTAAATTTATAAACTGGTTTACGGCATTTTGGGCTGGCACGTCATGATCTGGATCTCCATCTTCATATCTTGAATCCCGCATAAATGATATAGATACGTAAATGACAAGATATGAAACAGGATGGTTGCCCACCACACCCAGTTGATGAAAATAGCAGAGATCATAATCACCGGTATACCCCAATTCCGTTCTATGCTCCTGCATTTCCCACCTGAGACAGCAGTCGCTATCCTCCTGAACGGCGGCACGGGCACCAACAATGTAACCGTTTGCCACCCAGCCGGGTTCCTTTGACGTGCGCTTATGAAGCACAGGATAGAACTTGTCCTTGAAAAAAACGATTTTCACATCCCTTGCATCTTCGCTGATTCGGTTGACCGGAAAAGGAAACCGCGAGGTGTTATCGGCAGCGCCGGTTTTGAAGAGCACCAGTTCGCCTGTATCCGGGTCTGCACAGAACAGTTTAATCCGGGACTTGCTGCCATCCAGATCCACGGGTGCCCCCAGATGGTTTTCATCCTGGATACCTTGAGTTCCGGCGGTTCTGTCCAGCAGGACCAGGGTGTCCAGATTGAATACAATCGGTGCGCCTTCCGAAGTCCGCGTGCCCATGTGGGTGGAAAATTGATCACGGGTGCCGCTGACCTTGCAGGGCCAGTTCAGGCTGTCCCATAGTGCAGGCAGGTCATAATACTTGTATTTGTCCACCGGAGTCATGTTGGCAAAACAGACGTGTCCGTCCCGTTGTGCGGTTGTCATGGCATTCCATGTGGCCTCATCCACGGCGTCGACCATGACAGGCGGCACAGATGCATCGTCGGTTTCAGAAAATAACCAGGCATCTCTGGTTTCAAAAGTAAAATGGATGCCATTTGCCTGGCTGTTGGCATCGGCTTCCGTCGGAAACTGCACCACCACCGTGTACACGCCCTCATTATAAATCGACCGGCAACGGATTTCAGTCCCGTCCGTCTGAAACGATTTAAAAGTAAGCCCCTGGGGCACGGCGGTCATCTGCTTCTTGATACGGTCATAGTATTCAAATTTAAGATGGTAAGCCACGCCATAAAGATCGTTGGGGTCCAGATATTCCCGATGGATAAAGTCAGCAATCCGCAACGGGCATTCCGCTTCGGTATGCGCCCTGCTCTTTGTTGCCGGGCATTGGATAACAACCGTATCCGAGCTGTCAAAGAAAAGGATTTCCACCCGGCGGTTCAGCTGGGACTTGTAATTGGTCTTTTCCGCATCATCTACGGGAAACGATTCGCCGCAGGCGACAAAGGGAGTCTCATCATCCAAAAAGCGGACGAATCCACGGCGTTCCACCATCCTTAATGGCGTGATGCCCAGTATTTCGGCAAGCTCCTCATTATATAAATCATATACGATCTCCCATGCCCGCTCATGCCATCTTTTCTGCGGGTCATGGCGGATTCTGTTCACTATTTGTTCGGACTCTTCCGGGACAGCCTCCTGAAAAAAAACCTCTGTTGCGTTGGAGGTATGGTCACCCCAGTCATCGTCAATATCTCCCGGATCGCATGCCCAGCCACGCTTGCCACTGAAATACTTCATGATCTGCTGGTAGTCTTCCACCTTGTGACGGGATGCGGAATTTTCAGCCCAGAGATCTTTTTCGCCGGTCAGAAGATACAGCACACATTTTGCCCGAAGTTCGGAAAGGTCATAATTGAATTCAAACCCTCCGGACGTGTCGGTATGTCCTGCTATCAGAATGCGATACTGGGAATTGAACTCAAGCTCCCGGAACACAAGGGCAAGGGCACCCAGACCGGTCATCTGCTGCTGGCCGGCCTGGATGATTAAATCTCCGGGATCTGTGCTGTCATCTTCACGCCCCTGGCTTGAACTTTCTCCTTGCGGCGCCTTTGGCATCATCACAGCGCTGTTCAAGTGAAAGAGAACATCCTCCATCTCCAGAATCAGCATGGTGATCGGTTCCACGGTCAATATCGAGGTATGGCCGGTGGATATGGTATAGCGCCTTCCCAGGTCAAAGAAAGAAATTGTTTTTTCTATTTCACCCATTTTTAAAATCTTGTCCTGCCGCCTGATCCGGCATTATCTGGTATCAGGAACCGAAAAGCTCTTGAGAATTTTGTCAACTCCGGGTCCAAACGTTTTCCAGGTTTTTTTTGAAAATGTGGCAGTGAGAATATATCCGGTTTGATTGATCAGGATATAGACCACGCGTTGATACACTTTTCTGTTTTCAACCGGGCACCACTGATATACCAGTTCAAAAGACCGAACGCCGCTGTCAAGAGATACAGGGCCGCGTTTCAGCTCCTGATATCCCTGAAGTGATTTTTCGAGGGCATGGATATTTTTTTTTGCATAGTCTTCGATGTCCACGTCTTCGACATTGTTTTCGATATTCACAAATATGTTATGCTGAATACCGTCCTTTTCCGGCCCCTGATATCTGTAGATCGACTGATCTTCCCAGTCTTCCGGAAATTTCATCTGAAACCGGTTGTTCAGAACGGTTGCTTCGCTGTTTTTTCCCGTGATCGGGTTTTTCTTTTTTAAAAACATATGATCCCGTTATAATAATGGATGATAAATAATTATAGGGGGTTTACAAAGCTGATATCGCATTTTCCGGGCGGAATGTCTTCCTCCCTTGCCTCTCCATTTTTGTTCAGCTTCCCTTTTCTGAGTTCGCCATTGGGAAGAATAAGCCGATACTCTCTGTCAGGTATGGGTTTTCCCTCCTTGTCCTGGAGTTTAAACTCGATAAAATGCTTGAATTCAAGCAGGCCTGACCGGGCGATCTGATCTTCCACTTTTACCAGAAAATAATACTCCGGTGCGGAATACCCTCTTTCCTTATCTTCCGCCACGATATCGTCATCATCTTCCGTATACTTGTATTCCCAGTCTGTCTTGACTTTACCGCCGTCAACCGTTGTCTCTATTTTTTCCATGAGATCATCGGCACTGCCAATGTCCTGCTCCCAGATTTCGATGATGGCATCGGTGCCGTCGTCAAAACCGTCGACATCTGCAGAAAGGCTAACCGTATCCCCTATTTTGGCGCTGTCTTTCGACCATTTGGCATTGTAAACCGCAAACAGTTTGACGGTGTAGTCATTGCCGCTCTCAAAGCCGCCCCGTTTGATCACGCCGTCCTGGGTGAGCGTTCCCTTTGACAGGTTGCCGTCCGGGTCTTCCAGTTCATAATCGATTTCCGTGATAGGCATTCCCGCAGAATCGACCACCCTGCCCTCTATCCAGTGCGTGCCTTCGGTCTCCGGCCCCGGTTCTCCGGAAAGGGCAGAATAGGCACCTGCGATTGCCGAAGCCACGCCACCGCCACCACCGCCACCACCGCCACCACCCATTTCTCCAATCAGCACGGTCGGGCAGCCACTCGCGATACTATCTGGCGGGCCTATACACACAGCCATATCCCCCATCCTGGCGGCTGGCTGGCCGCCGATCATGACACCCGTACTTCCCAGACTGATGGGCCCGCCAATATGAGGAATAGGAGGAACCCCCGGTGTGACCTGAGGACATACATGCAGGTCTCCCAGTCTGGCGGCCGGCATACCGCCAATAATGACAGTAGGACAACCCAATACAATTATTCCGCCATGTGCAGTCATGTCCCCAATTCTGGCTGCAGGTTTACCCATATTGTATCTCCTTAATAAACCATCATCCCAACATTAAAGACGACACTAGTTAATCATCACAACACCGCCAGCAATTTTTGTCATTGCACCACCCTTGACTTCACACATCGCGCCTTCCATCTTTGCCTGGACACCACCTTTGGCATTCAAAGTCATGCCACCTTCCATTTTCAGTTCCATGCCGGCATTGATGTCTATTTTGGTATCTGCTTTGATCATTATCTCCATGGCTTCAAGGGCAATTTTCCCTTTGGGGGCCTTGATGTTGATGTCTCCGCCGGATTCGACGGTGATGGTGCTTCCGGCTTCAAGCGTTATTTTATTTCCCTTGGCATCTTCAACGACGATGGCATCTCCGTCATCATCTAACGTCACATGATGACCGGTGGCGGACTTGATGCTGATTTTTTTGTTGTCGTCATCGACGATGGCCTTGTGCCCCCCCACGGTGAGCAGTTCGATCTTGTTCTTGTCATCGTCAAACTCGAACTTGTGGCCTTTTTTGGTTTTTGTGGTGATTTTTTGTTTGTCGTCATCCACTTCCATGGTATGCCCTTCCTTTGACTTAAGGGCGATTTTTTTGTTCTTGTCATCAAACAGAAGCGAATGCTTATTCGTGGTTTCTATCTTGAGATTTTGATTCTTGTCATCCAAAGCGATGGTGTGTTTGTCCCTGGTTTCAAGGGTGGTGGTCTGCGTTTTTTCATCCTGAATGATCTTGTGGCCGTAGGCGCTCGATAACACAACCCGTGTTTCACCGGATTTGTCTTCCATCATCAGTTCGTTGTTGCTTCCCCCACCCAGACTTGTTTCCGATCTGACGAGGCTTTTGGTCTTGTTGTCCGGCAATGCATAAGGCGGCAGGTTTTCACCATGGTATACCCGGCCCGTGATCAGGGGTTTATCCGGATTGCCTTCCTCAAAATCCACGATCACTTCCTGACCGATTCTGGGGATGTGCATGGCGCCCCATCCGGCACCTGCCCAGACCTGGCTCACCCGAATCCAGCAGGAACTGTTTTCGTTTTTTTCCCCCAGCCGGTCCCAATGAAACTGGACTTTCACCCGGCCATGCTCATCCGTGTATATTTCTTCGCCTTTGGGGCCGACGACGATGGCCGTCTGGACCCCTTCGATAACAGGGAGAGGTGACGTCCGTTCAGGGCGCAAGGTAACGGTTGAGGGAATGCAAAAAAACTCATTGTGATAGCTGAACCCCTTTGAAATGGCCGCACCGCCCTCGGTCTGTTTTTGTGATCCCAAATGAACCACTTCCGTGAGCAAATACTCCTGATTCAGCATATCCACGTGATGATCGGTCAATTTGAACGTAAATCCCGGCACAAAGGCCTGGCATTCGCTTTTACCTTCGGCATGGTCCAGGAAGACCCTTCTTTCCTCCAGTCTGATTTTGGCGAGATCCTTCCCCTTTTTGTCTTCACTGTAAATCCCCGGATAATCATACACCTCCAGCTGTTGAAACGTATCCGAAGATTCATCCACTTTCAGGTTCACAGACGGTTTTTGGAAATTGAAGTCATTCAATGTCATTTTCCCGGACCGGATTTGACGCTGAAGGAAAACTTCATAAACCGTTTCTTCGCCATGGCCCATGGTATCCGGTGAGTGGAATTTGATCTCATTTGAACCGGTGCCGCCCACGTCTACAGGCAGGTAATTCACCTTGCTGTCTCCGAATATCATGGTATGCTGCTTTTTATCATGTTCAAAAAAGTAGAAGATCCCTTCTTCTTCAAGGAGGCGGGAAATAAAATTGAGATCTGTTTCCCGGTACTGTACGCAATACTCTTTTTTGTCATATGAGCCTTTGAGCCTGAAATCAAACTTGTCGGCGGTAATGCCGCCGTCTTTCAGCACCTCGGAGACAATTTCCTTTACATCCATTTTCTGGAATATCCGGCAGTCCTTTTCCAGGGACAGAAGCCATGCAAAAGGCACCAGGGTCACCCGGTAGTGGAGTAAATTTTCAAAGCTGCCCACGTGCACGAACCTGCTGATGATGCCGTGGAAATACCGGTCGGCCGGTCCGCCTGAAAGGGTCAGCAGTGCCTCTTTCCCGATGACATCATCGAACTTGATTTCTTCTTTGGAACCGCAGGAAATATCGATTTCAAACGGGTGGGACACTTTTTCCCTGACCGTAAAGGTGGTGACATGAAAACTTACCCCCGAAATTTCAAATATAAAATCTCTTTCAATTATTGTCGGCATTTTCCTCTCCAAAATCTATCTTAAAGGAACCATCTTCCAGAATCCCCATCCGGACTTCCGAAGGCATGTCGCCTTCACTCATCCGGGCGAGTATTTCCTGAGACATCATGGGGAGTATGGTGCCGTTCATGATATGGTCAATGTTTCGGGCACCAGTTTCAACCTCGATGCAGCGCTTGGCGATCTGTTCCACAATCTCGGATGAATAGGTCAGTTTCATTTTATGCGTGTCTAAAAGGCGTTTCACCAGCTTATCAAGCTTTAAGGCAACAATATCTTTCATGATGTTTTTATTGAGGATGACATAAGGTGCAATGTGCATGCGGGCCAGAAGCGCGGGTTTGAAATGATTGCTCAATATGGGTCTTATCGCCTGCGAAATGGTCTCAAGGGGCATCTCATCTTCGCCCGAGCAAAGTTCGGTAATCACGTCAGTGGCCAGGTTGCTGGTCAACAGAATCAGCGTGTTTTTGAAATCGATGATCCTCCCCTCGCCATCTGACAGCACGCCTTTATCAAACACCTGATAAAACAGATTCATCACTTCCGGATGGCTTTTCTCCACTTCATCCAGGAGAACGACAGAATATGGCCGTTGCCGGACAGCTTCAGTGAGAACGCCGCCTTCCCCATACCCCACATAACCGGGAGGAGATCCGATCAACCGGCTGACGGTATGTTTTTCCTGGAACTCGCTCATGTTGATGCTGACCATGAACCGTTCACCGCCGAACATGAGATCAGCCAGTGCAAGGCCGGTCTCGGTTTTGCCCACACCGCTGGGGCCCACAAGAAGAAAAACGCCAAGCGGTTGGTTGGGGTCTTTCACACCTGCTTTGGCACTCTTTATCACCTGAACGATACTCTTTATCGCATGGGCTTGCCCCTTAATCCTTTCCTGGAGGCTGGCTTCCAGGTTAAGGATGTTCTGGGCCTGATCCCGCATGACATTTCCCAGAGGAATGCCTGTCCAGTCCGATACGACCTTGGCCACCACATCCGGGTCCACCTCAATTTTCACCATCGGCGAATCCCCCTGAAGCGCACTCAAAGCTTTCAACCCTTTTTCAACCTGTGTTTCCAGTTCTTTTATTTTAGCTTCAGATTGATCGGATTCGCTTCCTTTCAGCTCGAACAATTCTTTTCTTGCAGCAATAACCTGGTTGGCCAGATCCTGCTCTTTCAGCCATCGGTCTTTAAGCGTATTGAGGTCTTTTGTCAAAGCGTCAAGGGCCTGGTCAATTTCCACAAGGCGGCTCTCATCGACACTGATGCCGTGAAGTTTGTCCCGTGAAATGGCGCCCTTTTCCCTTTCCAGTGCCTGAATGTGCCGTTCCTTGTCTTCGATGGAATCGGGTTTTGCCGTTAAAAGGATCTTGACCCTGGCCGCACTGGTATCCAGCAGATCCACGGCCTTATCGGGCAGCTGGCGCCCGGAAATATAGCGGCTGGAAAGCTCTGCCGCGGCGACCACCGCATCATCCCGAACCACGACGCCGTGGGTCTCTTCATACTTTTCTTTCAATCCTCTTAAAATAAGGACGGCCATCTCGCAAGACGGTTCATCGAGCTGCACGAGCTGAAAACGGCGGGCCATGGCCGCGTCTTTTTCAAAATACTTCTTATACTCTGCCCATGTGGTGGCGGCAACCGTTCTCAATTCGCCTCTGGCCAGTGCGGGTTTCAAAAGATTGGCCGCATCACTTCCACCGGCAGAGCCGCCTGCGCCGATCAATGTGTGCGCTTCATCGATAAAAAGAATAATCGGTTTGACAGATGCCTTGACCTCATTTATGACCGATTTCAGACGGTTTTCAAATTCACCCTTCATACCGGCGCCTGCCTGAAGAAGCCCCATATCGAGACCGAGGAGCGTCACATCTTTTATGATATCCGGCACATCGCCCTCAACAATTCTCAGGGCAAGCCCTTCAACCACGGCAGTTTTTCCCACACCGGGTTCACCCACGGCAATGGGGTTGTTCTTTCGCCTTCTCGCAAGAATATCTATCATCTGGCGGATTTCCCGATCCCTTCCAAAAACCGGATCAATTTTTCCTTCTCTGGCCTGCTCTGTAAAATCGATGCAAAATCGTCCCAGGGCCGTCGCATCCCTGGGCACATCTTCAGCAGCAGCGGTTCTGTCTCCGGGTTCCGGCTGTTCGGAAGAGCCTTTGACAATCCGTCCCATCTCTTTTAAAAGCGCATCCTGGCTGATCGCAGCTAAAATATCCGTATAGCTCCCGGAAGAAAATCTCACCGGATTCTTCAATAGTGCCAGAAGGAGAACACCCGACCGGATACGATTCAGATCAAGATCAACCGAGCCCAAGAGCCATGCCTCCTGAAACCATTCGATAAGCATGGGGGAGAAAACCGGTTTTCCGGAATTGCCGGTTTTAAATCCGTCTATCGTCTGATCGATCGCTTTGCCAAGCTTGCCGGGGTCAATCTCAAAATGTCTTAGAATAAGCTGAATATCTGCCTGAGGGTCTTCCACGAGCTTGATCAAAAGATGTTCGACCGTAACCTCGTAATGAGCGCGGGATACACAATGACCGGCTGCGGTCTCCATGCACCGGGTGCAAAATGAATTCATGCGGCTCAACAACGATTTTATGTCAACTGTAATCATGGCTTGGCTCCTTGTTTTTTAATTATCCGGATAAACAATACTTCTTGATTCCCACTGATCTTTACCTGAAAATATCCATGTGTTCATGCCCAGGGCCGACCATTTGGGATCACCCAGAGAGGCCGTTTCTTTCTCACCTTTCTTAAGGATAAGCAGAATGTCATATTCCAACGGGTCGGTCATGTATAGCTTTGTCAATAAAACGATCTTTTCATACCCTTTATTTCCCGGAAAACAGTTCTGGAAATTGCTGATATCGGTCGGGCCGATTGTGATACGGAACTTGCCGCCCCTGTCCTCAATTTCCTCGCCCAGAAAACTGTCCTTCCCCAGTATTCCGCCATGGACGCCCATGCATATCCGCTGATCCTCGGGAATTTTCACTTGTCTTTCCATGCAGGGGAGAATGTCAACAGGGGGGTCGGTCAATGCATCCTGAAGCACCGTCCTAAGCCCTGTTGCAGATCGGGGGTGTTGGGTAAAAAGGCCGATATAACGAAGAAGAGATTGGGGTTCCGGGATACCCGCTCTCAGTCTTTTTTCTGAAAGGCCCACCAGGCTGAAAAGACGCTGGATATGACTTTCGTCATCCTCTTCAGCCACTTGAATATACTGACGGTATTTAATCAAACATCGGAAAAAAAGTTCATAGATACGATGATTGATGATATCGATAAAATCCCTTGAAACCGATTTGTCTTCAGATGCTTCTTCTAAAAGGTCTTCTGTGTAGAACGTGGGCAGTGGTGAAGAAACGCCATAGAGTCCGAGGAAATTGGCGGTCATTTGAAAAAAAGACTGGTGTTCACTGTCCTTTTTTTCAATTTGATCCACATCCGCCGGCGGAAAGGACAGCGAAAGGTTGGGTTTTACGTGAACATTACCTTTTTTCGCATAATCCGGGTCTGAAAACGTATTGTCCGAATGCCCTAAAAAACGAAGAAGCCGCATTGCCTGAAAGAAGGAAAACGACGCGCTGTTTTTCAGTAATTCTTTTTCCAGACCGCTTTCGATACATGCGCCTTTATCCTGGTTTATATCAGAGGATGATCTCCCAATCTCTCCGGCCATTGATACGTATCTCCCTTAATCACATCTTTAATGACTATCCTTGTAAATGTATTGATGGATGCGTAAAGACCCAGAAAATAATCGAGCATGCATCCAAAAAGGTATAGATCGCCCGGACCGGAAAAATGATCACTCCTTAAATTGATCCTTATTTCTCTTCCTTTTCTGATCACGCCTGAAATAAGCCTGTCCACGGATATGGATTCAACTTTCTCTATGCCGGCTATCCGTTTTTTATGGGATAGAACAGATGCCTTGTCCTGGCTGCCTTCAAAAACATACAGACCCAGAATGGCCTGCAAATTTTTTGCATTGGCTATGGACGTAAAGTTCAGGGAAAGATGAGATAACAGCCGCCACAGGATGTTGCCTTCCAATGGTGGCAGTATATTCACTGTGGTGTGCCGGATATTTGAAAATTCGACCAGTTCGGGACTGCTGCTTGTGGGAACGGAGATGTCACCCACCTGAAGATTTTCCGGCAGAGTGCCATTGGTGCAAAGCATTTCAATCGACAGGGTTTCAGAAACGGATAATTTTGAGCCTTTTCCATGGGCGATCGACAGGAGAACGTCAAATCCGGTCCGGACAGGAGAATTCCGCCGGGCAATATGATAGACCGAATCCGATTTTGAACGGGCAGCAAAATAGTCAAACGGCACGTAGGGTCTTTCCACTGCCGTCCCCTGGGCGAACCCGACGACCTTTTCCAGGGAATATACCTGATAATGAAACCGGTCCGCGCCGGCAGGGCTGACCGCATATTCTGTTTTTCGATGATCGAGACGGATAGGATCAGCCTCGTGCGGAAAAATATTTATGACAGGTGTTGCAAACAGAACGAAATCTTCAGTTTTTACACGTGGTGACGGAAACGGGAATTCATTCAGCTCAAAGTGGATTTCGAACTGCCTTTCTTCCCCTCTGCCTGTCCACGCTTCCCATCCTGTCAAGTCCAGAAACAAAAACTTTTCCGGCAGAAAAAAATACTCCTGAATGATCCGGTATCCGGGGAAGGAATTCGAAGGGTATGGAATAAGATTTTCATTGTCTGAAAAACCCGCAGGTTTCAGATGTTCCGGTGAAAGGATGCAGGTGGTGCCGCCATTTAAAGGCTTTAGGGTAATCTGCCTTAAATAGGTCCTTAACAGCAGATAAAGATCCGTTGCATGAGAAAAACTTCCTGAAAGAAAAAGCCGTAAACTGCCGGGCTTCCATTCTGAAAGATTCAGGTCACGAAGCTCCAGGACAAGCCTGATGGCAGGTGCTTTTCCGGCAGGCTCGATAAAAAATGCACTGGTCAGGGTTAGCGGATGAACATGCACATCTGAAGTGGTTCGAAAAAAACAGGTGGTGCCGTCCACAGGTATTGAGGCGACCTCAACACCTGCAGACACTTTTACAGGCTGTTTTAACGCCGGTTTTGGTTTAAACGCCACAATGGTCGCACAAGGCAGCGGTCTTAAATAATGTGGCCATATCAACTGGATAAGCTCATGAACGATTTCCGGAAATTCATCGTCAAGCTTCTGGCGAAGGAGACCGGTTAAAAAGGCCACGCCTTCAAGAAGACGTTCCACATCCGGATCGGCAGACGTCCCGCTCAACATGGGCGCCACTGCCGGATGAGCCCTGGAAAATTCCTCCCCAAGCTCCTTTAAATACGAGAGTTCCTGTTGAAAATAACGGTTAAACATTACCCTTTGATCTTCACTCTCCCGTTCGTATCCATCTGACTTTCGAACAGAACAGGTATTTTTTCATTTTCATTATCGATTTCAGCAGTGATCTGGAAGTCCAGCGCCAGTCTTGCATCTTCCTGAGGGACAAATCTGACGCGCACCAAACGGAGCCTGGGTTCGTATTTCTGAATCATTACCTGGATAGACCGCTCAAGACCTCTGACGGCCTCAGGATAATTATAAATTAAATCGGTAAAATCAGGCAGACCGAAATCATCAGCAATCTGGACATTTCCCATCTTCGTATTCAATACACGCTGAAGATGGGACAGGACAGAATTGATGATTCTGCCGGAATCCTCCCGCGTCCGTCTGCCTGGTTCATTTTCCCACGATTTAAGACGCTCCAGTAACCGTTGTTCACGCATCAGTTATCACAATCATGCAGTAGGTGTTTCCCAATCGTCTTCAGCCGAAATACCGCCATCCTCAAATGTCCAGATTACTTTTTGATAACAAAAAGAAATATGTTCGCGTTCTTTATGCTGCATATTTTCAGGGTATTTGTTATTCAGCATTTCTGTTCTGATACTGGCAATGGAGGCATTGACCAGTTGAACAGTATAAAATTGAAATTCCTTCCCTGATGCAGATGGTTGCCAGAACCGCAATTCCCATTCCGTAATGTTTTCGTTACTGGTAAGAACCTGAAAAAGGAGTGGTGTTGCCTTATCAATTTCTTTTGTAATAACGATGGGTTTATGTTGACGCTTGCCTGTGGGCAGCCCGGAGGCCGCATCTCGCGGAGAGAGGACTTCATGGTTGAAAGCGATAACCATGATGGAGTCTTCCCGTCCGGCCTGGGTCACAGAACCTTTTATTTCGCCTTGTGTTTCACCTTTAAGTCTTAGATACGCATTTAATGCCATTGTTTTTCTCCTTTTTTCTTAATTATTTTTTATCCAGTTTTCCAACAAGGGAAAGGGTAAAAAAAGCGCCCATATATTTAAAGTGGGGCCTGACCTGAAGGCCAACCCTGTACCAGCCCGGCTCACCCTCAACATCTTCCACACTGACCTTTGCCTCTCGAAGCGGACGTCTGCTTCTTACGCCGGGAGAAGGGCTTTCCATCTCTGTGACATACTGGCCGATCCATTTGTTTAACTCATTCTGCAGGTCTGTCTTTTCTTTCCAGGTACCGATATTTTCCCGCTGTATCACTTTTAAATAATGGGCCAGCCGGTTGATAATAAACATGTAGGGCAGTTGTGTCCCCAGCTTGTAATTGAGCTCGGCGTCTTTCCCTTCCTTGCTGATCCCGAAAAATTTGGGTTTCTGAGCTGAATTCGCAGAGAAGAAAGCGGCATTGTCACTTCCTTTTCTCATGGTCAGCGCCATAAACCCTTCCTCGGCCAGTTCAAACTCCCTTCTTTCCGAAATAAGCACTTCCGTGGGTATTTTTGTCTGAATGGCCCCCATGGCTTCAAACTGATGAAGCTCCAAATCTTCTATCGCACCGCCACCCTGTGGCCCGATAATATTGGCGCACCACCTGTATTTTGCAAAACTTTTTGCCAGATTCGATGCAAAGGTGAAGGCGGTATTTCCCCACAGATAATCTTCATGTGACCCGGAGACATTCTCTTCATAGTTAAACGTTTTGACAGGCTTTGTGGTCTCTCCATATGGCAGACGGAGAACAAAACGCGGCACCGTCAGGCCCACATATCGGGCATCTTCGGATTCCCTGAACGATTGCCATTTTGTATATTGCGGGCCTTCGAAAATGGATTTCAAATCCTTGAGCTGGGGGAGTTCGTTAAAATCATCCACACCGAAAAAACTGGGACCGGCTGCTGAAATAAACGGTGCGTGCGACATGGCCGCCACGCTGGCAATATTCTGCAGGAGTTTCATATCCTGGGGGCCGGGCCCGAATTCATAATTGCCGATCATGACCGAGTAAGGCTGACCGCCGAACTGGCCATACTCTGCGGTATAGGCTGTTTTATACAGACCGGATTTGGGTATTTCAGGTGCATCCTCAAAATCCGTCAGAAGATCTTCCTTGCTTACGTTCAGAATTTCAATTTTTATGTTTTCCCTGAAATCGGTCCGGTCAACGAGAAATTTAAGAGATCTCCAGGCAGATTCTACCTTTTGAACTTCCGGATGATGAAGAATGGCATCGACCTGAAGGCTCAGTTTTTTATCTAACTCGGCAATCATCTCATCCACAATTGCCTTGGTAACTTTATCAACGACCTTGCCGGGTTCCACTAATTGGCTGATAAGCGATTCCAGCCCTTTTCTCGCAAGAGAGTATCCCTCATCAGAGGGTTTGAGCTTGGTCGCCTGAATAATGTCATCCAGCAACGAAGTTGACACTTCGGTTTTCTCTTCAGCTGACGGTGCAGCCTGTTCTTGATTTTCTGCCATATTATATTCCCCTTCGTATTATTCCATCCCAAGTTCTTTAAGAAGCGTTGCACGCGATTTCTCATCTTTTACGAGTTCCTGAATCTTCTTCCGAAAATCAGGAATATTGCTAAGAGGCCCTTTCAATGCGGTAAGCGCTTCCCTGAGCTCCAGAAGTTTATTCAATTCAGGGGTATTTTTTGCGATTTCTTCCGGAGAAAAATCCTTCATGGAACTGAACTTCAAGGAAACCGCCATGTCCCCTTCTTCCCCTTTTTCCGAAATCTTGTTGGGAACGTTGATATCCATCTTGATATTCTGAGCGTTCAATACGTCATCAAAATTATCCTTATCCACATTGATCGGCTCACGATCCTCAAGGATCCTGTCATCCTGTGCATTAGTAAAGTCTCCCATCACGAGCATCTTAAGTGGAAGCTCTACATCTTCCTTTGCATCACCTGTGGCCGGACGATAGACAATGTTTACCCTTTCCTTTGGGGCAACTGATGATTCTTTGGCCATGATCTCCCCCTTTTTTAATTAGTGGTTGCTAAATTTTCGCAGTAAAATTTAAACAAAAGTATATCAATATTTATATGCAAGATTCAGGGAAAATAGTTTACGGTTCTTACACCATGGTTACAAGCTCATGGGGTGACCATACATTTTCTCCCGTATATTTCTATTACAGGTTATTACACAAGGGATTAATTGCCTTTAGTTACCTAAATTTAAAGCCGATATTGCATCCAGTCTTGCAATTCGCCTGAGGATTTCCTCCGAACGTTCCTTTGCGCTTTGATCCGGGTGCATTTTAAAACCGCTCAATGCTGTTTTCAATCCGTTTAAAGCAAGATCCGGGTCCCATTGTTCCAATTGATATTTTTCAATATCCCAAAGGATCTGTTCAAGATGGGGTATTGCGACATTCACCTTCTTGAACTGCATCAACAACTGCGATAAAGCAGTACGCCATACCAGGGCTTCGCGTTTTGAATAGCATTTTCTCAAGTTTTGCTGAAGCAGCTCAACGGCTTCGTTGAGTTTTTTCTTTTTTGCCAGATCTGTGGCAAGGGCCATTTCCCTGGCCATCAGATTCATTATCGTGTTATCGGAATCTGTCTGCGAAACCGGTAAACCCGATTCACTCTCCGGCATGCTGCCAAAACCGATGGTCCTTGCCCATGCTTTTGTCTCAGTATTGGCAAAAGGGGTGTTGTCTGCAAATAAAAACGTCAAAAGTTCCGGAAAGAGATGAAGAAAAAATGCCGTTTCCTGACAAACCGCATCTCTTGCTTTCTCAAATGGCGCACCAAGGCCCGTAAGCGCCCTGACAATATAATGATGCAAATCGAGCCAGAAAATATAATCAGAAACCCTCTCCTCCGCCACCTCCAGCAGGTTTTTATAATCCGCTTTTGCCATCAGATCCTTCAATGTATTTGAAAACTGCAAATCCGGCGGCGGAATAATCGTTTTTGTGCCATCACTGGTAACAGGAAGCGCCTCAACCGGTCCCCAGGCAGCCATTCGCATATATTGATATCCCAGAGGGTTTGTCGGTTCGGTCTTGAGATAGAATAGAGCTGCCCTGCCAATGGCCCTGAAACCCGACGACAGAACCTTTTGAGCATCGCCGGAAGAAGCGATATCCACCGGGGCTGTCTGATCTGCCGGTGCAGAACGGGTTGCCGATTCGATTTTAGAAGCGTCCGGCTTTTCAGCAACCGGTTTTTCCGGTGAGATGGTCTTAAATTTATCCAGGGCTCTTTCAATTGGCCTTACAGAGATGGGCTCAGGCAGTTGACCATTTAAAAATTTTTCAATGCCGTTTAAATGATCGTGTATTTCCTTTTTTGTCTCCTGGGCCACCGGGCTTGCTTTGATCCTTGAGAGCGCGTTTTCCGTTTTTTCGATCCACCACGTCACTGCATTGATTCTGCCTTTGAGCCGTTTTTTGGGTGGATACAGATCCTCCCAAAATGTCTCAATCAGATCGTGGTAGACCGTTAATCCAACAGCCAGGCCGGTTATCTGGTTCAAATAAATCTGGGATACGGCAAAATAACCGGCGACCAGGATGTCCTTTGATTTTTCTGCCAAAATGGCTGATGAAAGCTGAGACACTTTTTTCCAGTCTGCGCTTTCTGTGGCAGCCGGATTTGAAAGCTTGTCAATTTCAGCTTGCAGCTCTTCAAATTCAGGTTCGTATTTTACGTCCAAACCCGCTCTCTGATCAGCGCTCACAGGCTCTTTGCCAAGTAATAAAAAATTCATCATCTGAAATTGTATAATACGTTTAAAATTGTTGAATTCTTATAAGTAAATGGTAAATGAGTTCATGTTTGAAGTGTCAAATTTGACGTAACGGAATCAGCCATTCTTGAATGGCCTGCCATTAAATCTTTGGATCACTTCATTTGGGGAACCTTCAGGCGGTTCCCCTAAAAGTCAGTGTTCGGAAAGTGAGTCTTAACAGCTTAACAGAAAAAATGCCAAAAAATAATTTCATTTCAATTATTTTTTTAAAGCAGGATTAAAACAGTTACAATCGCGTCTCCAATTATTTTTATATTCCCTTTTTTTTCAAGGATGTATAAAAAATTTGATTGTGTGTCAAGAAGATTCCCGTTTCGAATATTTCACAGATGATTATTGACAGCAGGTTATTTTAAGTCTAATTTTACCGGTATCTGGCCATAACAAACCGGAATCCAACGAAGAGCTAAATCAAAAATGAAATACTATCCAAATATACTGTTCATAACCATTTTCTCAGTCGCGTGTGTACTAGCGGCCGGTGGCGGGGATATTCAAATCACATGTGAACCTGACATCAGAATCTGGGTGAATGACAATTTCAAAGGAAAAACCACAGCCGACGACGGCGGCATGTTCATTGAGTCTTTAACCCCAGGTAATTATAAAATAAAGGCCGTAAAATCCGGATTTGAGCCTGTCATAAAGGACATTTATGTGCCCCGGGGCGAAACAGTTGAAGTTAAAATTAAAATTACCACACCTTCAATGAAAATTGAAAATCTGATTACCGGAAACACCGGAAATGACTATGCCACGGTCGGTACCATCATATTTCGCAGCGTTCCTTTACACGCAGACATATTTCTGGATGGCAACAAAATTGGCACAACCGATACCAAAGCAAGCGACATCGCTACCGGAAACCACCACATCCGATTTGTTTACAAAAGCCAGATTCTTGAGAACGATTATACCCTCAACGCCAATCAGACGTTAAAATTGAAAGCACATTTTAAAAAAGGGGAAATTATAAATGAGCATGAAGAATATTTTGTAAATTCAATGGGCATGAAATTTGTTAAAATCATGCCCGGCGTATTTCAGAAAAGCGATTCGACAGGCAAGGAAACAAGAATTAATGAATTCTTTATGCAAAACACAGAAGTGACCCAGAAGCAGTGGGTGATGCTCATGCAGAAGAATCCATCAAATTATAAAAAAAACAGCAATGATTATCCGGTGGAAAATGTATCACTGAATGATGTGCAGGAATTTATCCGAAGACTCAACCAGCGGGAAGAAACGGACAAATACAGGCTCCCTACACAAGCTGAATGGGAGTATGCCTGCCGGACAGGAAAAAATTCGAAATACTGTTTTGGGGATAACCCGGATAAAATAGACGACTATGCGTGGTATGAAAAAAACTCCCACAATCATCCTCATATGGTTGGGCGGAAAACACCCAATTTATGGGGCCTTTATGATATGCACGGAAACGTGCTGGAATTTTGCCTGGACCTGTATTCCGGCATGTATCCTGTTGCCCGTGGGGGAGATTATCTTGACAAGCCGGACTATCTGGAATGTTCTGTCCAGGAAATTGTTACAGAAGATTCCGGTAATCCCACGATAGGCTTTCGACTGGTGAAAATGCCCTGACATCTTCTCTCTGTTTTTAAACGCGCCTAAAGAAAACAGTACTGATTTTCTAAAAATGGTTTAATGTGGATCAAAAAAAAAACACAAATTATCTGCCAGTTTTATTGGTCCTGAATATTCTTCTGGTCATAGCGCCAGCTCTCCTGCAAGCGACAGAGGGACCAGGCCAGCCATTAATTTTTCCGCTGCCCGCCAATGAATTGAAAGACGTTATCGTCAAGTGGTTTGAAAAATCAGGCTATCAGGTCGAGTCCTCTCTGGCGGGCATGGGATGTGTCAAAATATCTGCATTAAACGGCGACGATAGGTTTGATATTTATTTAATGCCGGATTCTCCGCTTGCTGTTCATTTAAGATTCGAAAAGACGGGAGCCCTGAATACAAAAAACGCTTTATTACAGGATATTCATAAATATGCAAATGGCGCGTCACAAACGCCTGATGAAAAGTCCAACCCTTTATCTGAACCGGTTCCGGACATTATATCCGAAAAAATGAAATCGATAGTCTGCATCAAATCCACCAGGAACGATAAGGATGAAGAAGATCAGTTTTCCGGTTTTATCATTGATACGGAAGGATTGATCCTGTCAACGGCCCATGGACTTGAAAATGTCTCGAACGTTACCGTCATTTTTTATGATGGCCGGGAAGCAACGGGGGAAATAATACGATCGGATTTTTCAAGTGATTTAGCCCTGATTCACACAGATCAGCGAACCCCCCATTTTGTTCCCCTGTCAAATGGCCGGGGCCTGCCTGAAATGGGAGAAAAATTGTATGCGGCAGGGTGCCCGGACAATCATGGGGTGGCTGTTTATTCCGGGGTAATAGATGGACCGCCTGTCAAAGTAAACGGTTTACCGCTGTTTCAGGTGAATATGCCCACCTATCCGGGAAGCAGTGGCAGCCCTGTTTTTGACAAAAACGGGCATTTTGTCTCTATCGTTAAAGCAAGATTCAGGGGAACCGACTCCATTGGATTCCTCATTCCCCTTTCAACATTAAAAGCTTTTCTGGAACCCGCACGAGAATGAAGACATTTGGCCGATATGAAATCGTAGAAAAAATTGGCCAGGGCGCCATGGGAATTGTTTATAAAGGGTTTGATCCTCAGATCAAACGCGAAATCGCTTTGAAAGTCCTTCGCGAAGATCAGCTGGGTAACACATATTTTGTAGAACGATTCGTCAAGGAAGCCATGGCCATTGGCCGCCTTTCCCATCCGAATATTGTTACTGTTTATGATGTGGGCGAGGATCATCATACGATTTACATTGTCATGGAGCTGCTGGAGGGAAAACCGTTAAATGAAATCATCAAGGACAACCTGCTTCCTCTCCCTATTCTCCTTGATATCGGAATAAAGTCGGCCGAGGCCCTGGATTATGCGCATAAAAAAGGGATTGTTCACCGGGATGTGAAAACAACAAATATCCTTATTTCAGGTGACAACCATGTCAAGCTGACGGATTTTGGCATCGCTCATTTTGATGACCCCCAGTTGGCCATGCAGACCCAGGCAGGAGAGGTTCTGGGCACACCGGCATTTATGTCTCCGGAACAGGTTCTTGGAAAACCGGTTGATGGCCGTTCGGATCTTTTTTCATTGGGTGTGATTTTATATGAGATGACAACCGGTAACAAGCCGTTTTCCGGAAATCATCTTCCTGCTATTTTCGAAGCCATCATCAAAAAAGAGCCTGATTACCCGGTGCATCCGGATAGGCCCATTCCCCAGGAACTTTCCCAGGTCATACTGAAAAGCCTGAAAAAAAATCCGGAAGAGCGATATCAATCCGGAAATGAAATGGCGCAAGCCCTTTCCAGATGCATTTCACGTCTTGATGCCAAAGAAACGCGTCAAGTTATAGCACATCCGGAACCTGCCAAAACCGTGTCACGCAAAAATACACATGAAGACGAATTCCTTTCCCAAGAAAAGAGCAAGATGCCTGGCGGGGAAAGCCTGTTTTCAACCGGGGATAATCCCTTGCCAACTATGTATTACGATCCGAGGAGCAAAACGGACACGCCCGGGACAAAAATCAGGACACCTGAAAAGAGCAGCATTGAATGGAAAAAATACTGGATCGTTTTCGCCCTTGTGTTTATCATGGCAGGCACGGGCATCGGGTATTATTATTTCAAAAACCAACCGCAAGTGACGAAAGAAGAATCAAACACCGTTGAAAAAGCAGGCCCTGCGGAAACATCATTTTTAACTGTTTCAACAGAACCGGAAGGCGCTTTTATATATATGGATGGGGACTCTAATGGACAGACACCCATCCGGATCAAGGCGGAATATGGCAGTCATGAAATTCGCATTACGCTTGAAGGATATTTCGATCAGGAATTCCAGTTAAACGTCGATCAGCCGGAGATTAATCTGTCCAGACGAATGATATCCATTGAATAACAGTCGAATCATATGCGTGTGACAAAAACCATAGAAACGAAATCAAGACGTTATTTTATTTTAAAAAGGGGGAAAAATGACATGAAAAGACACATCAAACGATCCATCATTTATTTTATATTCACGATCCTTTTGGCCCATGTGGCCTTTGCAGCGCCAAATCCCGGAGAGCCGGCGCCTTTGTTTTCATTGAAAGGTGTAAACGCAAAGGTCTTTGATTTGAAAAAAATGGAAACCCAACCCATGGTTGTTCTCTATTTTTTCGACGCCGATTCCCGGCCAAGCCTGGATGGGCTGGTTATGCTGGACGGGCTTGCAAAAAAATACAAAAATGCGAACTTAAATGTATGGGGGATTACGCTGTCGAAACAAGCGTCCATTGATATATTTATCAAAAATAACAAACCCGTTTTCCCCATATTGATGGATGATGCTTCCCGGGCAAGTGATTTATATGATGCCAAAATGATTCTGCCCACCGTATGCATCATCGGTCCTGAACTTAAGATCATCGATTATATGCAAGGCGGCGGGAAATCAACGGAAATCATGCTTTCAAGACTTGCCGAACGAAAACTGATGCAGAAGGAAACAGCCATTGCAGCTGCAATCAGCCAGTCGGTTGAAAAAATGGATCCGGACAACTATGACAATAAAGCCATTAAAGGGTATGCAGCCTTAAAAGAAGGGAATATAGAGGACGCGACCACCATTTTTTCCAGTCTGTCAAAAGGGAAAGGAAGAGTCATCGGCCTTGAAGGCCTGGCTGCTGTCTATACGGAAACAGGCAATACAAAAAAGGCTTTGGAACTGATCAATGAAGTTGAGAAAATAGCGCCGGACAGATCGTATGTAAACGTCCTTAAGGGGAATATATTATACAGCCAAAACAAAAAAGAAGAAGCAACTGCACAATTTCAAAAAGCAACGACCAAAAAAGAAGGGGCAACATATCAAAAGTCAGTGGCATTAAACCAGTTGGGAAGGGTTTATGCCAACAGGGCTGAATATGAAAAAGCCAGAAAATTATATGACCAGGCCATTGAACTGGATCCCTATTACGTTGAAGCCACGTCCAACAAAGGCGTTACCTATGAAAAAGAAGGAAAATGGGACAGCGCCCTTGATATTTACAAGAAAGCCCAAATGCTCAATAAATCCGATGTGATCGCAAGCGTTCTGGCCAAAAAGGCCGAAGAAATGCTGACCTTCCAGAAAGATATGGAAAACAGAAAACGGGTGGATGCACTGGTCAAAGACCTGGCTGAGCGATTCAGAAAACAGAAAAAAGAAAAATCAAAAAACGATGATGAATGGACGTCCCGTCCATTGATTCTGACATTTGTCGATCTGCAGGAAAAAGGCGGTCTTGCTGAGGCTGATGGCTATGCCATGGTGATTTTAAGCAAACTTTCCGAGTTGCTCAATTCATCAGGAAGGGTTCAGGTGGTCGAGCGCATGGTGATGAACAGGCTGCTTGAAGAACTGAACATAGGTTCTTCAGAACTTTCCGATCAGGATACGGCCTTAAAGATAGGCAACGTGCTTGCCGCAAAACTCATCGGCACAGGATCACTTCTTCAAATGCCGAAAGGAGCCCTTTTAAACATGCGGCTCATCGACACGGAAACCACGGCTCTGGCCAAAGTGATTACAGAAGAAATCGCCGCCAGGACTCCTCTGGAAAAGGATTTGAATCGTCTGAACCGCGATATCCTGAAATCCGTGATTGATCTTTATCCGATAAAGGGGTTTGTGGTCCAGGCCGATGAAAGCAGAATCATGATCAATGTCGGCGAAAAACAGGGCGTGGTATTGGGAACGACATTTAACGCCCTAGAAGAGAAACCCCCTGTGGAATACAAAGGAAAACTGCTGAAAAGTGCGCCTTTGGAGATTGCGGAAATAAAAGTGGTTCAGGTCGAGCCGGATTTCAGCTATGCAGAGGTGGTAAACAAAAAAAGAGCATTAAAACAGGATGATAAGGTACAAGAAAAACGAATGGTCAACTAAAATGAATCGGGTAAAATATGTCTATATAGGATGGTGTCTTTTTTTCCTGGGAATCTCCGGTTGCGTGAGCAAGACTGTTGCGCCCAAAGTGAATCAAACCATTGCTGTCTGGGATTTGTCCGATTATTCGGCATCTCAGGACTCCCGGACACACATGGAAGAAGTCCTCACGGCGAAATTCATACAGGCCTTGCAAACCATCCCGGATATCACGGTTGTGGAACGTCAGAAACTGGCACTCGCATTAGATGAATTGAACATCGGCACCACAGCGGTAACAGATGAATCGACCCGGCTGAAAATAGGGAAAATTCTGGGGGCAACCCAGATGGTCTTTGGCGGGTATCAGGTGTTCGGTGACATGATGCGTCTCGATATCCGCCTGGTTGATGTTGAAACAGGAAAAATCATAAAAGCGATTGAAAAGACCGTTCCCGGCACCGGGATGACCGAATGGCTGGCCGCTGCTGAAGCTGCGGCCAGGGAACTGGTTGAATGACAGAGTTGCTTGGGTTTGTTGGGTTTATTGGTTGAATAGTGGAGCGGTTGAATGGTTTAATACAAAAACCCAAACAGCCATAAAGGTATTTTATTGGCCACACCTGTCTCAATATCGCCCAGTGCAAGATAAGACTCAGGTATGTCTTTTATTTGGGTGAAGGATTTGCCTTTGCCACCGACTTCAAACACATACCTTTCATTTACCCTGAAATCACCTTTTAGCGGTATGGTGACACGATTCCCTTCCATTAATATATTGGAAAAGAAGATTTCTCTGATAGTGCCGATGTTGGCATTCTGTTCCGGACAAATCGCATAGGCCTGGTTTGTGTTGTTCAGATATATCTTTGCAGGTTTTTCGAGGCTCTTTAGTCCTTTACCGCTTTTATAGAGACACGAAATAACTTTCGCGTCTTCCAGATATTTAAGATAATTTTTAAGTGTCCTTTCATCACCCACTTCAATGATATTCTTCAATCTTTTCATATCCGGTATCATTGGCGCGGATTCGGCAATTATCGAAAAAAGCTTTTTCAACTTATTTATACTGGCACCCGTTAGCCCGGGATAAATGGAGAGCAGATCACTTTCTATGGTAGTATGAAGACCTTGCTCAAGCGCAATAAAATAAATAGACTCGGACTGATATTCCTGAATAAAAGGGAAATAACCATGTTTTAGATAATCCCGAAATTCAGGAAGGATTTTTTTCCCTTTTGCGCTGAGCTGATCAATGACCTGAAATGCCAATTTTTCATGATGGTTTAAAATGGAAGCCAAACTCAATTCAGGCAATTCAATGCCATGCGATAGTTCCAGAAACTCTCTAAATGACAACCCTGCCATCCTATAAACAATTGCCCGCCTGCTAAGGTCATGACTCCCTTTTTCAATTTCCATTGCAGAACTGCCGGAGGCAATTATTTTCAAATTTGTAAAGGAATCATATATGCTTTTTAACTCTTTTGACCAGGCCGGATATTTATGAATCTCATCAAAACACAATAATTCTCCGCCATACTGATAAAATGCTTCTGCAATTTCAAAAAGGGAACGTTGTGCCACTATAAAATGGTCAACAGGAATGTATAAAATCCTTTCTGATAGAAGATCATTTGCCACCCTGGAAATCATATATTGAATTATTGCGGTTGACTTACCCACGCCTCGCTGTCCTGTGATAATTGAAAATCGGTTTTCAAGAGAATTCCGTTTTAAAAAGTATCGTACATACGGGCGGTGGTATGTTTTCAGAAAATGCCGACTTAGATTAAACAGGTCATCTATTACCATTTTTGCTCTCTCAAGAATATTTCGTATTACGAAACGATTATATTTTATAAATAATAGGATTGCAATACTAAAATTTTAAAATTTATTGGTAATGAGCTCTGGATTTGAGATTTTCCTGTTACAGGCGGTGAAAATGATAATCAAATAAATATTCTTTGGCAAAAATCCGAAATTTTTTCTCTGAGCGTCCGGGTCATCTATAAAGATTGATATCCGATCCCCATACGCATGTATAGGTCGCGTCAGGACCGGAATATGTTATAGTGGTCGTAGCCGTTCCACTGGCAGTTGACGAACTTGTCACGCCAAAGGAAATTGACGTTGTCATATGTGTATTATCATTGATCTGCTGTGAGTAGGAGCCGGAATAATTCGTTCCACTGACCCTGCCGGTGTAGGTAATGCCGGTATCCATTGTCAACGCAAAACTGCTTCCGGACTGCTCAATCGTCAACGTTCCTTTAGTTGTATCCTGTGCCGAGCAGGATGGCCAGTCGCCTTCAGCCCAGGTATTTGAGGTGTAGTAATTCCATGACCCATTCATGTCGATTGATTGCGGGTTTACGGTAATCTGAACCGAAGCGGCTCCTGTCGCTCCCTTGCTGTCTGTGACCGTTAATATAATCGTATGGGTGCCTGCGGACAATGTACTTAAAGAAAAGTTGCTGCCTGTTCCCAGACTGCCATCCATGCTGGATGTCCATGAAAGTGATCCTGAAGCAAGTGGACCGTCTTCATTATCATAGCCTGACCCGGAAAATGAGATTGAATTCCCTTCTGTAAACGTAGACCCGGAACCGGGTTGGCTAATGGATGCTGTGGGACTGTATTGATTATAATCTGTGGCTGAACAGTTATGATGACTGTATCCTGTCCGGTTAGACCATCACTGTCGGTTACTGTCAGTGTTATGTGATGTGTACCTATTGACAAATTGTTTTTATAAAAAGTGATACCATTGCTGAGGAATCCGTCAATATCGGAACGCCAGGATAAAGATGTGCCGGCCAAAGCCCCGTCCTCAAAATCTGTTCCGATGCCACTGAAATACACATCATTTCCTTTGTAAACATAGGAATCATCATAAGGAGATTTGATTTCGCCATTCGGAGGCTGGTTAAGGTTTGCCGTTATTGTAATCGAAATATCTGTTGTTTGCGATGCACCCTCACTGTCTGTTGCTTTCAGTCTTATTGTGTGATTGCCTACAGATAATGAACTGATCTCAACTGAATTCCCGGTACCGATCTCACCATCTATGTCAGATGTCCAGACAAGTGCATTCCCGGACAATGAACCATCCTCCGAATCGGTTGCCGAACCTTGAAAAAGGACAAGGTGGCCTTCCTCAAAGGATGTTGCTGAAAGAGGTTCTATAAAGACAACCGGTAGATTATTTTCAATGGTCGAATCAGGAATCATCGTCGTAAAATGCCAGACAGCAGATCCGGCGCTCATATTCCCATGTTCATCTATCGCATAAACTTCCCAGTAATATGGTGTATCTGTTACCAAACTGTTTTCATCTTCACTTCCGGTGATGGTGCAAGGCGGTTTTGAAAATACCTGGTTAACAACGATTGCACCTGAAAAATTTGCTGAAGTGGAAACCCTGACCTGGTATTCCTGAGCAGATGCAATCTCTTCCCAAACAAGACTTACCGAAGATATGTCCACAGAAGAACCGGTCGCAGGACTTTCAAGTATGGGAACAAAATTATCAGTAATAATAACCCCTGCATCTGCCACCTGATCTGCTTCAAGGGCAATATCAAGACTTTCACCCCGATAATGCATATGATCTTCTTCATCATGGCAGATAATAACAACACGCGCGGTTTGAGCGGAAGGCACACCCTCGATGATCCCCTCACCCAATTCACAATCCCAGGGGCCACCGGTTTTTAAAAGTTCATTGGTCGAGCTGTATACCCATGCGGAAACCGAAACAATACCAAGTTCAGCGCAATCCATTGCTGCTGCGCGGGTTTCCGAACCTGGGGGTGCAATACGAAATACGATACTGCTGTTTCCTTCAGATGTTCCATTATCTGATCCGCTCTGATCTCCACATGACAAGAAAAAAAACAAAACGGAAACAACGCATAAAACGATAATCGATTGATAGATGAAATTTTTCATACAGCTCATTTCCCGACGATGGTATTATAACAGTGACTGAAATTAATAGCCACATCACGATGGCAGCTTTTTGATGTGGGAAAAAGCATAGACCAACATTATTTTTCCTTCAACAGTTAATTTTCCTGTTTTTTTTCTGTAGCAAAAAGTCATATATATCGTATAACAATTATATACCTTTCGAATAGCAACTATTTACAAGTTTCAATTGCGTACCTTTTCCTCAACTCGATTCTATTTGACGCAACCGAAAAACAGATAAAAACCCATCCTTCACAGGAGGTAAATCATGGCTGACTTTCCAAGTGATTTTAAAACAATACCTGATATCAACGGTCACCCTTTGGGCGGCTTTGGGGGCAATCCGGCAAAGGACAGGGCCTATCATAGAGACTTTATCCGGAAAAGCGGCAAAGCACCGGTTGTTCTTGTTCATGGCAACACCGGAACTGCAACCCATCCCCAATGGGGATGGCTGAAAGTGATTAACGAACTGAAGCGTAACGAGTTCGGTTATACGGACGAGCACTTCTGGGCATTGTCCTATCTGAAATCGGGTGAACGTGAAATAAAGGATGCCTATACTTCGAATGTTGAAGACCTCAGGCGATTTACCGATTATGTCAGAGACTATCTGGAGGTCAACTGTATCGACATGGTCGGGCATTCGCTGGGGTGTTTCTTGATCATGTGCTATTTGTCCGGATTGAAGAGCCAAAGTGACCCCATTGTTTGGGACCAGGGGAAACGGCATGCCAATGTAGGAACGATTGTATTGTTGGACGGTGCCATGAAAGGGCTGTCACAATTTTCGCAACCGTTTTATTCTCAGGATATGTATGATGAGTGGCTGGGCACCCATGCCATATATGATTGTCTGTCGCCGGATAACACTCCCTATGGTACAGGAGATGACATGACGGTTTCTCCTCCCAGACCTCACCATGTAAAATATTGGTGTTGTATGGTACCAGGTGGGTATGTGGATCAGATGGATAATTTCAAAGGTCGTACAGGACACCTGGATGGTGCGGATCAAAACCGGAATTACAATGTGGGCAGTGGTGTACTCAGTCATGAAAAAGTGAAGGATGAGCCGGCAATCATTAGGGATTGGGCTGTATATTTGAATGCGGTGCCGCCGATGGACCCGGTCACGATAACCGTTAATCACCCAAGCGGAGATTATGGGAGTGATCTTTCGGTCAGTGTATCCTTTGATCCGATAACTGCCGGGCCTGTATGCTATACAGCTAACCGAGTGACCAAAAAAATAATTGCCGGTCACATTGAAACTGCAATTGCCGAATCTATTGAAGGTCATCTGGCAGATGGCCAAATCCTGACTTTTGCAACCCAGGGTATGTGGGCGCTGGCATTTCAGGCAGACGGCGCAGGTAAAATTTTTCGCACCTACTGGGTAGGCATCAGCTCTCCCAAGGCTGACATCCTGACCGATAATTCCGTGCCGTTTAATCAGAACCTGCAGGTTCAGGCAGTTACCGATAAAGGGATTGTATACATGAATAATGGCGGGTCAGATGCGTACGGCTGGGTTGCCACCTCGACGGTTTCCATTTCTGACACAATCGTTGTGAAGGCAATCGCAATAACATCCGATGGCATCACTTCTGAAATCATTACCAGGAAATTTGAGGCAGCGATAAAAGAGCAAGCCCATGGAACAGTTACGAAACATTATATTGACGGGCGTTTGGATGTGAATGGTTACATTCATTACGGATCTAAATATGGATACATGCAGGCGTTTACACTTTACAAAATCGACGGCAAATGGACAGATGCTCCTGACACATCAGCTGCGGACATAATCGTTCCTGTAGTGACATGCTCCCATCAATCGGGCACTTATCTTGAACCGATTAAAGTATGTTTGACCGCAACAGACAATGACGACCCAGCCCCCCTCATATTCTACTCAACAGATGGATCAACACCCACTCCCGGCAGTTCTTCTTTTGTTAACCGGGGAATGCTTAATTTCAACTCGCCAGGCCAAAAAACATTGAAATATTTCGCAACAGACCGATCCGGCAATTCAACTGAAGTGGAAACCCGGATATTTGGGATGGAAATCGAAAACGTCCAGCCTTTCATTACGACGGATGTGGATAGTACTTATCATAACAGTTCGGTAACCGTAACGTTGACGGCTTTTGACAATATCGACCCTGACGTCACTGTATACTATACAGAAGATGGAAGCATACCAAATACGTATAGCCCCTTCTTTATCAATTCAAAAGAATTTTTCCTTTCGGAAAACAGAAATCATGCGATCAGTTGTTATGCCAAAGACAGCTCGGACAATGAAAACCGGACCATTTTCCATTATGTTATTCAGGATACCGTTGCACCTGAAACCCGAATTTTCCCTTCCGGAGGAGCATTTGTTGAAGACATTCAAGTGTCGATGACCACAAATGAACCCGTTGAATGGATCAAGTATACCACGGACGGCAGCACTCCGGACGAATCTAACGGAACCTTTTACCAACAGGCGTTCGCGCTTTCAGATACGACAACGGTTAAATTCCGGTCCAAAGATACGCAAGGAAACATGGAAGATATAAAGTCCGTGGACTTCGTCCGCCAGACAGGTCCCAGAAAAATGACGTTCGAAAACATGGCCGATATTGACGGATACATCAAAGCCACCCCTGAAGACGATTACAGAAGTGTAGTCAGCGAGGTTCATCTGGCAGTCGGCGCTGGATGGGACGGAAGAATCAGCCGGGCCATCGTTTCCTTCGACACCGCGAACATCCCTCAGGGAGCCACGATCACCCGTGCGTATCTACAGGTAAAGTATCATTCAGGCTATGGAAATCCCTGGGAAAACGCAACACTCAAAATTGATGTTAAAACCGGTAAATTTGGAACGGATGTGTTGTGTCAGACAGAAGACTGGGACGAGACACCCACAGCAAAGGGTGTGGCCCACTTTGAGCCTTTCGGTTTCGGATGCAAGGATTCAACGGATTTCAATGCCGAAGGTAGAAATGCGATCAATAAAACAGGTCGCACCCAGATGAGGCTTTATTTTGATCCCCATGATGATATGGATATTTTCAATTACGTTTTTCTGGAAAAAGGCAATGATGTGCGTTTGTTTGTGGAATATTGAATGGAAATTCATCAGTTTTTAAAATTTCCATTATCTGTTAATAGTAATATCAGATCAACGCTTAAACGTTTATTGTTCACCGAGAAATGCTGACTACTGGAATATCTGATTGACACAATACCGCAATATTGGTATGTGAAATACTTTCAATATTTACTCAAGCGAAACAACCCGATATCGATATCAACGTCGATTATTGCCGGACGTATACAATGAAAAAAACTATTCGGAAAGGTATTCAGGAATTTCAAATTATTTCATGGGATGAGTCCCATGATAAAGGCGAACTGATGACTTTCCCGGACAAAACATCAGCACGGTTGTTTCTCCGGAGCTTTTTAAATGACCATGTCAGCATGATGATTTTTCGCGATATATTGAAAAACAAATCCCTTCATTGTGAACTTTACCGCTTGAATAACATAGACATCACCGACCAACTGAGTTGCACGCTTTCAAATGGCACAATCAGAGTCGCCAAACTGCCGATTGAGGACTCTTCATGGATTCGTCAAAAACGATTCTGGGAGGAAGACGACTACGTAGCCCCAGTAGCGAAGGCAACCGCAAGGGATGTCCATTGGATTACCTTTAAGGTGTTGGAGGATACATCCGGGATGCCTATACCTGACATAACGCTTTCCATTAAATTGCCCGGTGGCGCCAAGGTGGATAAAACCACTAATGAAAAAGGTCTTATAGAGATTTATGATATCACTGGTGGGGATTGCGAAATTTCCACTGACATCAAAAATGCGAAACTTGAGAATACCCTTGCATTCGTCGATTGTGGTCGGATGCTGCGCGATAACTATTCAGGCCAGAGTGATCCAAAGAAAAAAAAAATATCCGGATTGTTCATTGCAGAAATTAAAGAACACAAGGTCAAAACCGGTGAAACACCGGATAGTCTGGCACAATCATTTGGGATGCCCTGGGAAGATATAACCTGGTTTAACTGGGGCGCCGCTTCACCGGATGAGATAAACAACCATCTTGAAGAAGATGTGGGGTGTACCCAAAAAAATCCAAATAACAATGGTTTTGTTTTCGATGATTCGGATGAACCTGGGATCGTTTATCTTCCCAAACCCATAAAACGGGGAAGACTGAGCACTCAAGCGACACATATCATCAGTGTAAAGCAGGTGGAAAAAGCAAAAAAGCTGGAAGAGTTCATGTTTTCCATGTGATCATGCAATGTGCATGAATACGATAAAATGGCACTTAAAGAAAATGATAGCGAAAAAAGGAATAAATATCCTTGTAATACTTCTTTTATTTGTATCCATCTTTCTGGGAGGAGCAGTAAAAGAAAAATACGATTCTGATGATTCGTTTAACCCACGCCTTGAATCAAAGAAAACTACCGTTGGGGATACCTACCCTTCAAATACCTGTCCATCAGAAACATTCAACAGACATATTCCTTATGCAAAAAAATGGTTGCTCATTTCGGCCACTACCCGGTCGATCCCACTGCAATGTAAAAAAGGACTATTGTTGCAAAGCTCTTGTTTTGCAAATCTGGAACCGGATTTTTACATATGCGTATCTGAAGCATGTGAAACAAAAGAGGAAGCGCTCGGGAAACAAGCCGAACAGAAATCAAAAGAAAGTTATATTAGATATTCAGGATCATATTCCGATATCCCATGGCCTGCCCCAAAGCATTCAGACTTGCTTTTTATAACGGCTCTTGGACCTGTAACTGGGATTGAATGCGCCATTCAGTCAGATAAAGCAGACGATATATATGCCGAACAGGGTATCGATTCTGTTGTTACGATAGTATATACCGCCATCGATCAGCTTAAGGGATTGATGGATACACTCAAAATAACAGCTGTATCTTTGCCGGAATTTACGAAAACTGTTTTAGATTCGACAAATACCGCCATAACAGCACAATGGGCTGAAATAGGCGCCTCAGTTCTACATATAAGTGTCTGGCACATCAATGGCAAGTTGATATTCAACCAGAAATTTTATTCAGAGGCCGATCAAAATGAATACGAGTACACCCATTTTGAAAAGCGCAATGACTCCGGGGCGATCATAACGCGATATAAAAGCAAAAATGAAAAGGAACAGCTCTCAATCAAATCCTGGAATGGAAAAACGTTTAAATAAGGCCGACATATGCCATCCTACCAAAAAAATTATAAGTACACATACACCAATAATGAGCATCTGAAGCAACATTATGGTACTGAGTGGCCTGACAAGTGGCAATCCAACTGCCTGGATACTTTCGCTAAAAAGGCGAAACTACTGAGTGACTGCTGCCTCGGGGATTATATAAAGTCAAACATCATTAAATTTGATCTCAGCAAGTATGGATTTAAATGTATAAAATCCATCTATATCCACAAAAATCTGAGCCCCATTCTGGAAAGAGTGTTTACAGAGATAAAAGAGGTGAAAAATTATGAAATCCGTGTGGTTTATTGCCATTTGTTCCGTTATAAGAAGAACACCACAACTACCAAAGCCATACGGGATTCTTCAGATTATTCTCAAGCAAAAGACTGGTATTGCAGCAAGTGGAAAAAAACAGGTGATGAAAAAAATGCCTGGTGGAACGCTCATTGGGCGGAAGGCGCTGCAGAGTATGATTTAAAAGAAAATAAAGTCAAACTCTCCTACTTGTCAAACCATAGTTTTGGATCTGCAATTGATATAAATCCGGCAGAAAACGGTATTGGGGCCAAAACCTGGGACATACCACCGAAAATTGTTGAAATATTTCGCAAATATGGGTTCTACTGGGGAGGCTTTTACAAAGACCCCATGCATTTCGAGTACTTTCTTGATTATTTTATTGATTTCAATTCTTTTTCCCTCCCCGTAGACATAGGCAAGGGATACACCCCAACCCAGGAATCTTTAAACGATTACTATGTACACAATGAGCAGAAACACAAAGGCGGTTACTTCCCTGTTGGCGCAAACACCGTGTGGCATGGCGGTGTGCATATTCACGCGAAAGCCGGTACTCCCGTTAAAGCTATGGCACGGGGAACTGTAATTGCCGCAAGACTGGCTGAAGAAGACACCGCAAAAAAACATTATGGCAGTACCAATTTCGTTCTTCTTGAGCATCTATACAAAGAAAAAAATTATTTTTGCCTGTATCACCATCTTAACTGGGAAAAACTCGAAAAGGAAAATAAAACACTTACAAACGTGCCATGGCTTCAGAAAACAAATGATGACGATTCCTCCTCTATAGATGAAGACTTGCTGAAAAAACTCAAAGAAGGTAAGGTTTGTGCCATCAATCGACCGGTCAACGCCGGTGATACCATTTGGACAGTCGGCCAGTTCGGATCGTCAGCTTACCGTGCAGACATGATACACTGGGAGATATTTTCCGAATCACTCATGTCAGGCTACTGGTACCAGGTTGTCGATAAAGACACAAACCACACGTGTGATAACAAGAAACTCGTAGAGCTTATTGACGAACCAGGAGGTGTAGCTTTTATTAAAACCAGGCCTGACGGTAATCTCAGTGCCAACGAAATAAACAATTTTTTTAAGAACCCACAGAAATGCGAGCCGATCAGATATTACGCATGCCAATTTTATTCCGAGTTTGCCATAGATTGGGATAGGGCGGTTGGAAAACTTAAAGCCAGATTCAGCACAGAGAATCTGGCATCTCGCATCAAACCCTACAATTTTTGGCAGGAAGCAGATAGTGCAGGCACTGATCTTCCAGGAAATCCCATTGTATGGCATTACAATCCAATCGCTTTCATTGAGCAGGCCCTATGTACCTCGGCACGGGCCCGGTTAACCGGGGAATACTTTGAAGCAGACAACAGTTTTCTCATGAACAAGGCGGCCTTGCATCTTAATGAGACATGCGAATATATCAGAAAAAAAGATCAGTGCGCCATTCTATTCTTAGGATTCGTTCTTTCATCTGATAAAACAAAGGATAAAGCGAAACTCTCTGAACAGCGCGCGAATTCAGTTTCAATGGTACTCCAGGGGTTAAAAGATGAATGGGTAAATTGTTTTAAAGAAAAAATTTGGGGTCACCGTGAACGGCAAATTATATTAAATACCCTGGAAAAATCACCGGGCACCCCTTTCTACACCAAAAAAATAGATGGCGTTAATGGAGATGGACAAAAACAGGCGGTTAAAGATTTTCAAAAAAAGCACGGCCTAAAAGATGATGGAGACGCTGGTAAAAAAACGCTGGGACAAATGTTTGACGTGTATTATTCAGGTATCAACCGCTCTGATATGTCAATCGCTCAAACCAAAATGATTGGATGCAGTGATTCCCAAAAAGGACTTCCCTCCGAGCATTTTGCAGATATTCTGGTTTTTTCCAAATCTATTTTTCCTGATCCGGAGAAATATCAAACGTCACCGGAAAAAACGTTTACTGTTTGGCAGGATTCGGTTGATTTTAATATAGAAAAAACTGATATCAATATCGCCGCTACAATGAAATTCATTTTCCCGGCAGATAAACTTCACAAACAATACGTCAACTTAACCAAAGGCAACGATAAGCCTGAAAATGGCAATGAGCTGAAAGTCAGGGTTGAAGTTGAAAATCCGATAGAAGGTCAAAAAATTTATTGGAAAGTCACGGCAGATCCAAATAACAGCAAACGAAATGACCCGAAATGCGGCCTGAAGGAATCCGAAACGTCCGACTTGATCGAGCTGAACGACCGGACAGCCAAATGCACGACTACCTTGAAAAATGGTGAGGCTGAAGTTATCCTCTGCTGTGGACTGGCCGGCGGAGACAGTTTTGTCGTGGAAGCGGGTGTTGAAGATGACAAATGGATTGATAAGGTCCAAGTCATCACCTGGCGAAAATTGTTTTATGAATTGCAGGCACCTGACTTTATTGAATTAGACAATGTTATGTTAAATGGTACTCCAGAAAATGATTATCCTTCTTCAACACAGAGCTGGATTAAAACTCAATTAGATACATTATTTGTCGAATATAAGCTTAAAAAGACAATATCGTTCACAAAGGCGGAGAGCCCAGCGGGAACCTTATATAAACCATCCTATTTTGGACTTCCCAGTACTGGTAGAACGGATGATTGGTTGTATGTATACCCAGGTGGCGGAAATCCACCCAAACCTTTCAGTGCCAATCATAAACAGACGATTAACGTTCATGTTGTTGATAAGGCCTATAGCAGCAACGGCATTCAAACCAGTGTGATTACACCCGTAATTTCAAGCCTAACCGCAGGCAAGTTTACTCTTGACATACATAGCCTATATCCAAAAAAAGATTTGCTTTCAGTGGATATCACAAACTTTCAATGGGAAACCGTTTTAACGACACCCCACGTAACTCACCCAGGATATGTTTCTGGCACAACGACTCCCTTGTCCGGTAATAATTCAGGCTGGGCTATAACGAATGATTATAAAGATATTATATTTACGCCACCGGCACACCTTGCCGGTTTAATCGGCCCTGAATCGGCAAGCCAATGCCCTATTGAAGTTTCTTTAAAGATTAAAATCAGCTATGAAATTAACGGGAATTCGTCAGGGAACAGGCAAGTATTGGTTTTCAAGAATAGTCATAAAGACGCAATGGCATGCACTATTTGTCATGAACTCGGGCACAATATGGGCATGACAATATTATCAGGAAAAAACCCATCACCGCCTGGATTACACATACCCCAAAATGTTGATGAATTGCTTGCTGATGGCAGTGGTAACTATGGATATTACTACCGACACAGGAGCCATGCAGGAGAAACTTATGGCAGCAATGGTGTTCGTGGCCCCAATCATACGGGTGGCCATTGCGCGTTTAACATCGCGAGTAGACACAATCTGACCGACATGGGAGGGCAAAACGGAACCTGTATTATGTATGGGGAAGGTGGTGATGTTGTTACCCGCACCAGTTACTGTCCTACTTGCATCGAATTTTTAAGAGGCCGTAATCTGTCGGATATTATCAGCGCATGGTCTGGCAGGGCTTCTATGGATTGTTAATGTATAATGAAAAATATTCATATATTTTTAAATAATATCTCCCCCAAATTACGGAATGATAAACAATTTAAGGGTATCATCCGAATTTGTATATTACTTATCGCTATCATCTGTTTTCAAGTAGTGGTTAAAACAACCGATACTCAATCTGAAGTATCCTGGAGGAATATCCTGATGGAAAAAGACCTATTTCAACTGCGTGACGAACAATACTATAACGACCTTAATCAGCAAGAAGATGTTGTTCGCGACTTTTTTAAACAAAATAGATTACAAGGCCTCTTGATAGGCTGTCCACAGAAAGTGGATATAAAATCCAAACCCAATTTACCTTTTATCGTAAGTGAAAAACGTTCTTTTAAAGATATCAGAGAAGTTCCCTATGACAAGTTTGCTGTTGTATGCGCAATTGATCTTGACCGGGGGATATCATACACAAATTTGCTGGAACAAATCCCTGATAATATCATATTCAAGCCCACTGAAGGGCAGGAGAAACCCATTCCCGAGGGCACTACCTTTCAATTTAAAGTCTATGATTTGCGGGAACGTTTGCCGTTGCCTTGGGAAATAACAAATCTTCTTGTTACGATATTTTTGAATGATATCTATTCAAACAGAGCCTATGTTACATTGTCGGAAAACAATATGACATCAGAAGCTGTTTCTGCTGAAATAACAAAAGAGTTAACAGGGAAGCCTCAACCAATGGTAAACTTCCAGGAGGAGGCTCCTTATCCCTGCTATAGTAAGGTATCTGATTCTCCCAGAGAACCAGATAAACCAGGCATAGCTCTTTCTTGCAAACAATCATTTTCTATTGAAAATAAAGAGCCTTTTATTCTTTCCGGTTCTTTCTTGGTTCCTGTTTTTCCTCATGAGCAAACCATGCAAGCTGATGGGCAGTCTCCATCTGCAATTGTTCCTGTTTCATTATTAGTATCAGGAACCCATCAGGAAATAGTCGGAACACTCAATTTTAATGTTCCGACAAAGGCAACCATTGACAACACAGGAAAGCAACCGAGAGTGAAAGGATATTTTACGTTAAACCTAAAGCAATATTTCAAGTTTGAAGAAACTCCTCAACAGTATACATTATATGTGTTTTCACGAGAATTGCTATCCAAGGTACAATTCCAATTGGTAAAATAATGATTTCGAACAAAAGTAAGCGCTTGATAACCGGACCCCATATTAAAAAATTATTTTTTTACAACCGATTCAGAGCTTATTTTTCCGACCGGTTGTCCAGCTCATGGGGTCCACCGCTCTTCTCACTGTGGTATCGGAGGAGGAGCTGTCTCAATGTTAATATAAACACCCGCATCGTATCTTCCTGACACCTTTCCAAAAACATCCTCAACCACGACGTAAATGGTTGCAGAACATGATTCATCTTCACTGCAAACAACGCTGCTTGTAAACGTTTCCGTATAACTACAGTACCATGGCTCAATATCATTGTCACCGGCGATTTTATTCTGTAGCCGCCATGGCGGTTTGAAAATGTAGTTTTCTTCGTATTCTTCTTTTTTTCTTCGTATTTTCTTCAAAAACAATCGGTAAAAAAAGAACTTTCATCTAAAGACTTTATGCGCAAGTATCGGTGGCCTTGGAGGGCCGCCGATGAAATTGAGAAATCAGCGTAAATGCTTGAATTGTAGTGACATGTTTGAACCAGATTATCGTAATGTCAAGAATCAAGAATACTGCCGCAAGCCAGAGTGCCGCAAAGCCAGTAAAGCTGCGAGTCAGAAAAGATGGTCTGAGAAGCCTGAAAACAAAGATTACTTTAAGGGGCCTGTGCATGTGCAGCGTGCTCAGGAATGGCGGAAAAATCATCCAAAGGGCTTAAGCAAAAAAGAGACCAAATCCAAGAAAGTGTTACAAGATCTCTGCCAAGAAAATTTTATGGAAATACAGCCAGTTACGGATGGTAAAAATTCCAGTGATCTTTTGTTACAAGATCTCTGCAACCAGCAACTGTATGTAATGATAGGACTAATCGCACAATTAACAGGATCGACGTTACAAGATAACATCGAAATGACCATTCGCCGCATGCGAGAATTAGGGCGAGACATTTTTATGAACCCTAATCGTAAAGAAGGAGGTCAATATGATCCCAAAACAACCCATTTACCCGGAACGGGTGCGAAAGGTTCCCCGGCAATTCAGCTGGATCGACCACCGCCTGGTCCGGGAACGGCACATTGAACAATGCAGCCATGCCGGGGCGGCGTTTTATCTGTTTTTGGTCACGGTAGCTGATGCCAAGGGCTTGAGCTATTATTCGGATGCATCCATCGAAAGAAGAATGAACATGGAAAAAGGCGTCCTTGAGAATGCCCGTCTGGAGCTTTGCCGAATCGGGCTGATTGCTTACCGGTGTCCAATTTATCAGGTGTTGCCGCTGGATACGCCTGTTGCCAAACGCCCTTCCGGGTCCCTTTCGTCATTGAGCCAAATATTCAAGCAGATTGCGGAGGGGGCATCATGATTGATTACGAGACCTATTGTAAAATCAAACAGCTTCACGAACGGGACGGGCTGAAGGCAACGCAAATCGGAGCAAAACTTGCCATAGATGCACGCACCATCCGAAAATGGATCGAGACAAATGAGTTCAGGCAACGGCATACACCAAAACGTGATAGCAAACTGGACCCGTTCAAACCTGATATCGTCCGTATGCTGGAGCATCACCCTTACAGCGCCATACAGGTTTACCAGAAAATCGGCGAAAACGGATTTGATGGTGGATACACCGTTGTCAAAGACTATGTTCGCAAAATAAGACCGCCGCGCACCCCGGCTTATCTCAGTATGGTCTTTGCACCGGGAGTGTGTGCCCAGGTGGACTGGGGATCTTACGGCACTGTAAAAGTGGGAGAAACAAGTCGCAGGCTTAGTTTTTTCGTTATGGTGCTTTGCTACAGCCGGTTGATGTATGTGGAATTTACCGTTTCCGAAAAGATGGAACATTTTCTGGGATGCCACCAGCGCGCCTTTGAGTTCATCGGCAGGGTCCCAAAGGAAATCATGGTGGACAATCTGAAATCCGCAGTTCTCAGGCGTTTTGTGGGGCAGGATCCGGTTTTTAATCCCAAATATAAAGACTTTGCGAAGTATTACGGATTTAAGATCAAACCGTGTGCGCCCGGAAAGGGAAACGAGAAGGGGCGCGTGGAAAACGGTGTCGGGTACGTTAAAAAGAACTTTCTTTCTGGTTTGGATATTCCGAATTTTGACGCTATTCATCCAGCGGCCAGGAACTGGCAGGATAATATTGCCAATGAAAGGATCCATGCGACTACCAAAGAGAAACCCATTTTGCTGTTTGAAAAAGAACGAACGCTTTTAAATCCCATGCCGGAAAACCCGTATGACATTGCAAGGATTAAGCAGGTCAGGGCTTCCAGCCAGTTCCGGGTAGTTGTGGACACCAATAAGTATTCGGTTCCGGCGGAATACGCTGGTCAACGATTAACCCTTAAAAGATATCCGGACAGGTTGTGCATCTACCATGACGAAAAACTGATCGCTCGCCACACCCGCATTTATGACCGCCATCAGGATATTGAAAATCCTGATCACCCGAAGGAGCTCATCGCCCAACGCAGGAAGGCGCGGGATCAAAAAATTTTTTCGCGATTCCTGATGCTTTCTAACAGGGCGGAAGGCTATTACAAAAACCTTTCAGAACGTCGTATGAACCCCACACATCATGTGCGAAAGATTGTGGCCTTAAGTGAAACTTATGATGCTTCTGCTGTGGCGCGGGCCATGGATGATGCTTTTGAATACCAGGCTTTTTCCAGTGAATATATTGCCAATATTCTTGAGCAGCGTTCCCGTTTTATGCCTGAACCGAAAGCATTGCATTTAACCCGCCGGGAAGACCTGCTCGATCTTACCCTTGAACAGCCTGACATTTCTATATATGAAAAGGAGAAAAAATAATGGACCTTGAACAGAATCTGAGATACCTCAAGTTGCCGTTCATTCTGGAACAGCATAATTCATTGGCCCAACTGGCCACTCAAAAAAACTGGTCACACGTTGATTATCTGGTGAATCTCATTCAA
>JAHIVH010000099.1 GCA_018816735.1 Pseudomonadota bacterium
AGTTTTAACAGCAAATAAAGGGGGTGAGCCATGATTTGAGATGCTTCACCTCTTTTAAAACCTTTACTCAAAAGCACTTCACGACCCTGACACTTCAATTATCTTGATTTAAACTCCATTATTTATTTTGACGCCTCTCAATCATATCGACAACTATCCGCCTGATGTCTATGAAACGCTCATATCCACCCTGGAAGATATGAAACAGGGAAAACCTCTGGGCGTTAACTTCAAAGGTGTCATCACGGTTCCTCTTGATGTAAAGGCCCTTTATCGAATTTTATCGCCGGACCCGAATCACTGGCCTGTCTTTGTGGATAAAATGTCGGATATGTGGCGCCATTCCCCGACATTTACCAAAACCGATCTGGCGCAGATCGAAGCGCCTACATTGGTGGTTTCAGTGGACCATGATGAGTTCCTTCCTCCGGAGGTATTTGAAGCGACCGCAGAGAGCATACCCCATTCAACACTGGATCGCATACCAAAAGGAACGCATTCCGTACCGGTGGAATATCCGGCAAAAGTCAACCGGATGTTGCTGGATTTTCTGGATACAGAGTAGCATGGATGGTTTTTAACCGAACCGCGATTTTTGAGGGATACCAGAAAAAAAATCGCCGGAAATTTATTCACTGGGATAAATTTATGCAGCACAAAAAAATACTGATGTTGATTCAATCCACACCGTCTGACCATCCTTATTCGGGTAGTACTTTGTTTTCTTTTCTCATAGGGAATGCAGGTATGCACCTCAAAAATTTTTCATTAGTTTATCCGGTAAACGGGATGGTCCAGCTTGCACCTGCCTATGATCTGTTGTCCACAAGGCTCCTCATTTCAGAGAAGGATGATCCTGAAGAAATGGCGTTTACATTGAATTGCAAAAAACGAAAAATTACATTAAATGATTTCATAAAATTTGCGAAAAATTTGGGATTAGACGAAAAACAATTTCAAAATATCATGAAACGATTTTTTCATAAAATACAAAAAATCTCGCCTGAAATTGAAAACAAACTGCTTCCTTGTGAAAAAACGGCAGAATTAAACAAACTTCTTTTTGAAAGAGCTTTCAGGTTGGGCTTTACGCTTTAGCATGATTGTGTATCCCTGATTTTTATTCCATAATACACCCGGAATAATGCCATCCCATGCTGCTTCAATAGAATTTTTTCCGGTGAAGAAAGAAGGCGATTGGGATAGGAATAAATGGGGATGACTAAGAACTGCAGTCCCGGTAAATAATATCAGACAGTCGGCTGCTCGGCCAAGAACGAACGTGCAAGATTCACTTCAACAAAGCTATGTTTGAGTTCTTTTGCGCGTTCACGGCAGTCGGTTACGACTTCTTCAAACTTCCGCATATCGCCTTTGGTTGCCGCATAGATTTGTTCAATTGCTTCAGGCTCAAAATAATGCTTCATGGGCTGTAAAAATAATAGGGGTGTTTAGAGAAAAACTACCTTTTTCTAAATTTATTTACCATCATTCTGAACATTTCTACTGGAAACAACAAGAAATGCTTCCAGTCTGCGAAATTACCATTGAATATCAGGTTCAAGGACATTCGCCATCCATCTTTAAGGGATGGGATAATCCATGATTTTTTCGGTGCGATGTCCATTTGGTATCCGGCATCATTATGAATTTTTTCCAAAAATAGCAGCTCATCTGATAAATCCACCCGACTGGCTGTTCCATCTAAAGAGCGATAACAGATTTTACGCTCCGGATTAATAATAAATGTTGCAGGATATGCAATTCCACCATGTTCAAAAGGGTTCCTGAGGTGAAACAAATCAATAACATGTTTGTCCTCATCACACAGAAGTGGAAATGGCAGGTCCATTTTTTTAACCAGATTTTGGGATTGTTTGAGAGGATCAACAGATAGGGCGAAGACCCGGGTATTAAACTTACCGTATGAAGCATGGTTTTTCTTAAGTTCCGCCAACTGGTGGATGCAAAATGGTCACCAATGTCCCCGGTAAAATAAGAGTTTAACATAGTGACCGGACTTCAGCTCTTCGCTCAGAACGAATGGCTGATTGTCTGAGGTGAGGGTTTGAAAGTCTGGTGCATTCTGTCCAAAATCAGGTATGGGTCTACTCATTTTGTCCTCCATAGTCTTTTCCAAAAAGATAATGTCTTCATACTTTTATACTTTTGATAATATGAAAATATATCGTGACATTGTGCATTTTCTATTCATTTCATTTATCCTTCCGATTTTTGAGTTTTAATCGTTATTTAATATCACGCAGATACTGTTTGGGGGTTTTACCGGTCCAGCGTTTAAACGCATGATTAAATGCACTCTGTTCCGAATATCCCATGATAAAAGCGATATCGCAGAGTGATATGTCTGGGGCTTGCATATATTGAATGGCGAGTTCCTGCCGCACCATATCAAGGAGTTTCCGGAAAATAGTCCCTTCCTGTTTTAGTTTGTCCTGCAAACTTCGTGTGCTAAGAGCCAGTTCACGAGCGATAGATTCAATGGCAGGTTTCCCGAATCCCAACTTTTTCTCTATTAGCCGAATCACTTTTTCAGACCATGAATCCGGCAGATATATGGTGTGTATACGATCCATCGCATGATGTTCGAGGATTTCAAGAAGATTTGAATCCGCCAGAAAAACAGGTTGCTTGAGATGCCGGCGGTCAATCACCAGTCCATCCCGTGCTTGATTAAACAGAACCGGTGCTTGAAAAATGCGTTGATGTTCTCGTGTGTCTTTTGGCTTTGGATGCCGGAAATGGAGCTCATATGGTTTAATGTCTTGTTCAACAAGCTGGCGTAGAGCCATATTAAAAATACAGACCAAAGCTTCGGAAACGTGAGATGATGCCCTGAAGTGAGAACTCCTTATATCCCATGTAAGAAAGGCATACGTGTCTTTAAATAATATTTTGGGCTGAATGGCATCGTTCATGAGATTGTGGTAACGAAAGAAATTTTCAAATGCGACACCGACTGTCGGACTGTTCATCATTACTGAAAAAAGAAGGTTGCTTCCGGGATAACTGTACAGTGCCTCACCAATATGCAGGCTGAAATGGTTATCCTGCATGTGATGTTGAGCAGCAATTAACAATTTAACAAAATTTTTTACAGGAATGCGATCGTTCGGATTTGCGATTACCTCGGGTGAAATACCGGCCTGAGTCAAAATGGGTTCGGAATTGATTCCTTTTTCTTTTAAATATTTCGAAATCATACATACCATACTGGCGGATGTACTCAATTTCACCTAAAGGGTTCCTTCCGGATATTTACAATTTGTTTGCATAATTCATCAAAAAAAATTCGCTGTTTATCAATACAATTTCCCCAGGCTTGCTTATCCCCCAAATAACAAAATTAAATAATGCAAACAACAAAAAAAGGAGAATATCAGATGAAGGAATTTCAGGCAAAACGTCTAGTTTGCTGCTATGAAGAAAACATAAAGACGTCAAGAGACAATATCTTCAGGTTGACATGCCCGGTTGCGGAGCTCAAATGGATAGAGAATTGGAAAGACATGCATACACTTATTTACACAGAGAGCGGCGTCAACGAAAACAATTGTATATTCATTGAATACAAGATGCTGGGTCAAATCCTCTTTGACGAACCGGTCAAAGCAACATGGGTCACGACACTGCATGATGCTGAAACAGGCAAGATACAATTTTTAATAATTCTGGAAGACAGAGGCGTTATAAAATTCGACATTGATGGAAAAGAACATGAAAATGGGACAATCACCGCCATCTGGCATTTTACCTACACATCTCTAAGTGAAAAAGGAAATGCAATACCTGACAAGACATTTAAAGAAAGGATGCTCGCCGTGCAAAAAGAGTTGGCACAAATGTTGAAGTATTACTGCGAAACAGGAAAAATGTTGCGTATGGATAAAGCTTAAAATAGTTGACGGGTTGAATAGATTAACGATTAAAACGGATAACGTTCCTCTATCACCATTCAACCATTTAACCACTCAACTACTCAACCATTTGACCATTTTTCTATTCAACGGTTTAACTTTTTTTATTGAACTTCATCCCGGAATTGCTGCTGGATTTTTTCGACAGACGTTTTATTCTGCAGGAGAACGTTCACACAGTCCGGGTTCAGTTTCGTTTTGGCCAGTTTTTTGAGTTCATTGAATGCATCGTCGTTTGTCCAGGCCTCTTTGTAGGAGCGTTTGCTGGTTAGTGCATCAAAGATGTCCGCAACGGTGACAATCTGGGTTTCAAGGGAGATTTCATTGTTTTTCAGCCGGTGGGGATATCCTTTGCCGTCAATCGTCTCATGATGGGATTCAGATATGTTTTGAAGCAGTTTGATGTGCTCAAACGATTTTAATCCTAACTGGTCGGCAATGGTGTCAATGATGTCCCTGCCCTTGGAAGAATGGGTCTGCATGATTCCCCATTCAGCATCATCCAGTTTTGCCGGTTTTAAGAGAATATTATCCGGTATGCCAATTTTACCGATATCGTGCAATGGGGCAAAAAGAAACAGATGTTCGATGATTTCATCATTCAGACGGGTTTCGCCAGCCTTCGCCAGTTCCCGGGCGATAAGCCGGGAATAACGCGACATTCTTTCCAGGTGATTGCCCGTTTCCGGGTCTTTGTAACTCACCAGATTGAGTGCGCTCTTGAAAGTACCTATCAGCATCCGTGTGGCGTTAAGTTTGTTGATGATCAGGCTGTTGATCAGCTGGGCGAAAAGGTCCAGTTCGTGAAGGGCGTCCGGTTTGAAAATATCTGACTCGTAAGAGTTAAAGAAGACAACACCTAAAAAACCTTCCCCGTCGAACATGGGCAAAGAATAACTGGATTGATATCCCTGATCTGCGATTCGTCTGGTGTGTTCGTTTTCGCCATTTTGGAAGAGACTTAAATTATTGACGAGTCTTGCTTGCTTTATATTTTTCAGCCTGTTCAGGGAGGGGGCATTTGCAATATGGCATTCATAAAAGGAAAGGGGATTGTCCTTGCTGCTGTTTATAAAAGTTTTCAAGATATGGGTCAGGGAATCATAGAGGATGACAGAAATTCGATCAATGAAGCTGTGTTCCTGTTTCAGGGCATGATGAATCATTTCAATTTTCTTGTCAAAGGAGGTCGCGCTGTGTAAGCCTTCAAGTAATCCATTGGTGATAAAAATATTTTCCATTTTCTTTGTTCCTTACGGTTTGCGTGTTTGATGTATACTATGGTATTGATTATTTTTTCAATCATGATATATGAAAAACCTTAATGTTATACTCTGACGAAGATTTACACGCCATGATAAACACAGTCTGCTCGGCCAAAAGATATCGCGTTTCAATGAAGATTTAAGGAACAAAACAACATGATCTCACTGACTATCAAGAAAGGATATAATCTGAATGTTTCCGGCCAGCCTTCCTCCGAAGTCTCTGATTTGAAAAAGCCGGATCGTGTTGCCCTTCTTCCCGGCAGGATACTTTTTATCAAACCAAAGCTTCTCGTAAAGGAAGGGGACGAGGTGAATATCGGGACGCCTTTATTTTTTGATAAGCGGGATGACCGTATTCAGTTTTTATCTCCGGGCGGGGGAACGGTTCAGAAGATACATTTCGGCCCCAGACGGGTTATACAGGAAATTGTCATTCATCTGTCAGATAAAGAAAAAAAAGAGTCGTTCATCGCTTTTTCTGAAAACCAGATCAACGCCATGGACCGGACTGATCTTGTGAAAGCCATATTGAACGGGGGACTATGGCATGTTTTAAAAGCACTGCCCTTCAGGGATACTGCCGCCCCGGAAACGATTCCCCCTGCCATTTGGGTCTGTCTTGACAATAACGAACCTTTTCATCCGGCGTCGCATATGTATCTTGACGGAAAGACAGGCCTTTTTCGCTTTGGGTTAGCCGTTTTGAAACGTCTTTCCGAATCCGTCTGTGTCAGCGTGGCAACAGAGTCCCCTATTTCTGATGACAAATTCATGGAAATGGTGACACACCAGGTTTCAGGACCATATCCTGCCCATGATCCGGGCGTCCTTGTCTATCATACCAAAACACACCAACTTGATAACAGAAGCTGGTCTGTAACCGGTCAGGATCTGCTTCTGATCGCCGAATTGTTAAAGACAGGCGTCTATCCGATTGAGCGGTTGATCACGGTTGCAGGCAGCCTTGCTCATAAAAAATATACCGCAAGAACCAGAATTGGTGCCCCTGTAGCCGGACTTATGCCGTCAGAAGACCATGTGGCCCAGGCCAGAATTGTGGCAGGCGGTGTATTGAGCGGATATACGGTGTCGCACGATTCATATGTGGGGTTCTACGAAACTGCTCTGACCGCACTACCCAAGGGCGGTGAAAAGGAATTTTTAGGATTTGCACGGCCTGGCATAAAAAAGCATAGTTATTCACGGACATTTTTATCGGTTTTTAACAGAAAACCTCTGGATATGGACTGCGGCATGCACGGCGAGGAAAGAGCCTGCGTGAATTGCAGTTCCTGCGCAAACGTTTGTCCTGTGGATATTCTGCCACAGTTTACCATGAAGGCCATCCATGCCGGGGAAGTGGAAGAGGCTTTGGATCATGGGCTTCTTGACTGTGTAACTTGTGGTCTTTGTTCATATGTGTGTCCATCCAAGATCGAACTGTCAACCATTTTGGAAAATGCCAAAAGAGATTACTATAAGGAAAGCATGTGAAAGCGCTTAATACGATATTTGACAGCTTAAGAAAATATTTTGAAGCCGGCGGCAGACTCGAAAAACTGAAACCCCTTTTTGACGCCACAGAAACGTTTTTTTTTATTCCGGGAGATGTGACAAAAGAAGGGCCTCATATTCGCGACAGCCTGGATTTGAAACGATATATGAGCATTGTCATCATTGCCATCCTGCCGACGTTTTTCTGGGGGATTTACAACACAGGCTATCAGAGCATCGCATCCACAGGAAGTCATGTTTCGTTTCTGACGGCCATTTTCAAAGGGCTTGAGATTGTTCTTCCCATGGTCATCGTATCCTATGGCGTGGGATTTTTCTGGGAAACGATTTTTGCTTCCGTTCGAAAACACAATATCAGTGAGGGCTTCCTGGTGACCGGCCTTCTTTTTCCGCTTATCCTGCCCCCCACCATTTCCCTTTGGCAGGTGGCTTTGGGTATTTCTTTCGGAGTTGTGATCGGCAAGGAGATTTTTGGCGGAACCGGCAAAAATTTCATGAACCCGGCGTTGACAGGAAGGGCCTTTTTGTTTTTTTCCTATCCGGTGTCCATGTCCGGGGATAGCATATGGACAGTAACGAAAGGAACAGGCGCTCACGTGGTGGATGCCATATCCGGGGCCACACCGCTTTCATTGTCTGCGCTTTCAGGTCCTGGTATGGATATTTCTTCCTCTCTGACCCATGCCGGGTATTCAATGATGAAACTTTTTACAGGGCTTTATCCGGGATGCGTGGGGGAAACATCCACGCTTCTTTGTCTTGTGGGAGCGGTCATTCTTGTTGTTACCGGTGTTGCAAATTATAGAATTATATTGGGCGGTGTGATGGGTTTACTGGGAATCGGTTTACTATTGAACCTTTTTGCCGGTGATGGCCATTCACCATGGTTCAGCCTGAATCCAGTGTACCATCTTGTGATGGGTGGCTTTGCGTTTGGAATCATCTATATGGCGACAGATCCGGTATCTGCGCCTGGCATGAACAGTTCAAGGTGGATATATGGTATTCTGATAGGTGCCCTCACGATGGCGATCCGTGTTTTTAATCCTGCGTATCCGGAAGGCGTCATGCTTGCCATTTTGTTTATGAATCTTTTATCTCCTGTTATCGATCATTTTGTAGTTGATTTCAGATTAACCAAAAGGATGCCCAATGTCTGACCCAATGATGGATAAATTTAAATCCGTTTTTTTTGCAGTGTGTATCAGCGCTGTCTGCAGCCTTGCCATTCTTTATGTCTCAACCGGCCTGAAGGAGCGTCAGGATAAAAATCTGATGACAGATAAACACAAGAATATTTTGAAAGCAGCAGGACTTGTTTTAGCAGATCAAACCTACCCCGCCGACCGGATTGAAACGATTTATCAGAAAAATATTAAAACCTGTTATATCGACAATACCGGCCAGATTTTCAAAGAAGCCTCCAAAGACAATGACAGGCTTCAGCTTTATTTTCAGGTCAAGGACGAAGACATCGAATCCTATATTATTCCCATTGATACAAAGGGGTTATGGGGGCAGATCCTGGGATATCTGGCCCTTGAAAAAGATGGATCGACCATTGCCGGGTTTACGGTATATCACCATTCGGAAACACCCGGACTGGGGGGTGAAATTGAACGGAGCTGGTTTCAGAAAGAGTTTGTGGGCAAAAAAATCGTCAACAGGGAGAACCAGTTTGTTTCAATTGCCATTGCAAAAGGAAAAGCACCGAAAGATTTGTCGGACAACTACGTGGATGGAATCAGCGGGGCCACATTGACAGGAAAATTTTTAACCAGCGGCTTAAAAGAGATTCTAAAGGAATATGAACCCGTATCCGTTAAATTCAGGACAGGCGGTATCGGAAAGATTCATCCTCAAAACAGGAATGCGGAAGATGGCAAATAAAACCTATAGAAAGATTATTACCGAAGGTGTTTTCAAAAATAATCCCATCGCCATACAGGTCCTGGGTATCTGTTCGGCACTTGCCGTGACGGTGCAACTTAAAACCGCACTTGTCATGGGGATTTCCCTTACTTTTGTCACTGCCTTTTCAAATCTGATCATATCCATATTAAGGCACTGGATTCCGCGTAACATCAGGATTATTGTTGAGCTTACCATCATAGCGACTCTCGTCATCATCATTGATCAGGTGTTAAAGGCGTTTTTGTATGATATCAGCAAGCAATTGTCCGTATTTGTGGGATTGATCATCACGAATTGTATTGTCATGGGCCGTGCAGAGGCCTTTGCGCTTTCCAACCCGCCGTTCGCTTCTTTTCTGGACGGTGTTGGAAATGGTCTGGGGTATGCAATGATACTATCTTGTGTCGGGTTTATTCGTGAACTGTTTGGAAGTGGCAAGATTTTCGGTTTCAAAGTGGTTCCAGACCTTTTCTATGCTGCAGGATATCAGGATATGGGACTGATGGTCCTTGCGCCAGGCGCGTTTATTGTCATAGGTCTTCTCGTCTGGATACAGAAAATAATGACTAAGGAATAGGAATAATATCATGGTCGATCTGATCAGCATAGGCGTCAATTCTGTTTTTATAGGAAACATCCTTCTCGCTTATTTTTTAGGGATGTGCTCTTTCCTTGCTGTTTCAAAAAATATAAATACAGCCATTGGCCTGGGTATGGCCGTGACCTTTGTTCTGGGCATTACCACACCGGCAAACTGGCTTTTGTATCATTATGTTCTGGCTCCTTCCGCTCTTGCCTGGGCGGGTTTTCCCGGAACCGATTTAAGCTTTTTCAAATTTATCATGTTTATTGCTGTCATCGCAGCCATGGTACAGGCTGTGGAAATGATTATCGACCGGTTCTCACCTTCTCTCTACTCGGCCCTTGGCGTATTTTTACCCTTGATCGCCGTGAACTGCGCCATTTTGGGGGCTGCTCTTTTCATGATTGAAAGAAATTATACGCTGATGGAATCGATCGTTTATGGGGTGGGGTCAGGCACGGGGTGGCTTCTGGCGATTGTGACCATGGCTGCCATACGGAAAAAGTTAAGATATGCAAATGTGCCAAAAGGCCTTGATGGCATGGGCATATCCATGATCATCACCGGATTGATGGCCATGGCATTTATGCTGTTTTCTGGAATTACGCTTTCATAGCAAGGGTTCAATCATGTGCAGGGCCTTTGAATGACGTCTTGATGATAGGAGGAGCGTTGATTTATCTCACGGGACTTACAGTATTTCTTGCGGTTATTCTCTTTTTGGTCGTCATGCTTTTAACCCTTGAGTCATTTCTGGTAAAAGCCGGGGACGTGGTCATCACCATAAATGACGATACAGATAAAACGATCCGGACCAAAGCCGGAAAGCCGCTTTTATTTGCATTATCTGAAAAGAATGTGCTTCTGCCGTCAGCATGCGGCGGCAAGGGCTCGTGCGCCATGTGCAAATGTGTGGTGGAAGAGGGTGGCATGGAACCTCTGCCAACTGAACTCGCACAACTTTCCAGAAAAGAGAGAAAAGAACATGTCCGGCTGGCTTGCCAGCTGAAAGTCCGGGAAAATTTAAAAATAAAGGTTCCTGAAGAAATATTCAGCATCAGAAAATATGATGGGGTCGTTGTCTCAAATGAAAATGTGGCCACCTTCATCAAGCTTCTGGTCATGAAGCTTGACACTGGTCAGACCCTTGATTTCAAGGCGGGAAACTACATGCAGATCGATATCCCTGCCTATGATCTTTCTTTCAGCGAGTATGAGATCGGAGAAAGATTCAAAGCCTCCTGGGAACGGTTCGGGCTGACACGGATGATGGCGCATTCGGATGCACCGGTGTTCAGGGCCTATTCTCTGGCCAATCCGCCTTCGGAAAAAGACGTATTGAAATTTACCGTAAGAATCGCAACGCCCCCTGCAGGCTCGAAGGATATTCCGCCGGGTGTCGGTTCTTCCTATATTTTTGATCTCAAACCCGGCGACAGAATCACCGTATCCGGTCCCTATGGTGATTTTTTTGTGAAGGATACCAAACGGGAGGTGTGTTTTATTGGCGGTGGGGCGGGAATGGCACCCATGAGAAGTCATATCCTGGACCAGCTTGAAGACAGAAAAACGGATCGCACAACCACCTTCTGGTATGGGGCTCGGTCAAAACAGGAAATGTTTTTTGACGAGGAATTCAAGGCTCTGGAAGAAAAACACAATAACTTCACCTACCATGTGGCACTCTCCGAACCGTTGCCTGAAGAGAACTGGAATGGCCTGAAAGGTCTTATCCATCAGTGCTTGTATGAAGAATATTTGGAATCCCATGATGATCCCACGGAAATTGAATATTATCTTTGCGGCCCGCCTATGATGATTGATGCTGTCCTTAACATGCTAGACGATTTGGGTGTTGAGCCGGATATGATCGCGTATGACAAGTTTTAAATATTGAGGGTAAGAAGTGTCGGCGCATTTAGCAGTTCATCTGTCATGGACGTGTCCGGATCTTTATTGTCAAGGCTTCCCATATCGCATAGTGTATCTGTAATCATTTTGATGCTTTTTTGTATATGACCGATGAACACACTTGGCCTCAACATTTCACCATAGCACCGCGTGTAGGCGTATATGCATAAGTCCTGCTCTGCCAGCTTTTCTGCCATGGAGATGATATCCTTCAACAGTTGAAGAACGGTTTTGATTGTGCCAACCGTAGGGGCAGGGTCCACATCCCAGAGAATCACCGCAAAACAGAAATAGATCGTGGGCCTGTAAGTTTCCAGAGATACCGCATCATTATGATTGGCGAAACTTTTCATGAGAATCTTTTCCAAAAACAGCCGCTGTTCCTTTTCCGGAAGTTCGCTTCTTAAAAAGTTCAAGGAAACCAGAATATCCCTGCCAAATTCTCTGATCGTGTTGTCAGACAAATGAATCGGAAGATCTGCCCGGGTGAAGAACATGACATTCCTTTTCAACAGACGGGCCAGTACCTGTGTGCTGAAAAGAAGGTAAACCGATCGATAACCGGTGGCCGAAACCATCATGGCTTTTTCAAATATATCTGTTGCCATTTCAAGGCGCTCGAAAATAGTGTTTTTTGACTTTTCTACGTCAGATTTATTGAAATGCGCTTCCTTAATTGTTCTCATTTTTTTCAACATTATAATGGCTTTGGTAAGGCTGATGACGCCATATTCACAATAAAAATCCTCATCTAACAATCTGCAGTTTTCAAGAATGTATTCTGCCTCTTTTTCGGCCCGCTTGAAATGAATTTCCGACATATCTGATGACTCGGCTTCCGAGGCGAGGCTTCTGAAAATGACCATTCGAAGCGTTCTGGCATTCAGGCTTTTGGGGTCAATGCTCAATACCATGCGCAGAATTTCGTTTGCTTCAAAGAATCTTCGCCTGAAGAAAAACGTTTTGGCGATTTCAATTCCCAGCATTGAATTGTGGGGAAATGCGAAGAACCGGGTAATGGTGTTGGGCTGGACCTCTATTTCGAGCTGTTCGGGAAAAAAGAGCAGCTGATTCAGAACTTCAAGGGAAGAGGGATTGGTTTGCATGATGCTGTCTTCCAGCATGGCGGGTATGAAATCCCAGTAAATATAGCTCCAGAGACCTTCAATCCACCAAATGTTGAGCGCTTCGCCATTGAATAATATGGTTTCTTTGGGTGTCTCGCAGAAAACAGCCCGGATATCGTTCATCAGCACGTATTGATGGGCATAATCCGTCATCCGGATCACCGGATCACCAGGGAGTTTTGCATTGAGAATGGGAAGCAGGTAATTGTCCAGATTCTTAAAATCACCTGCGGCAATGCCAATGGATAAGAATCGGTTTTTGGTGCAGTATTCGGACATTGCCCACCGGATTGAAATCTGGTGGGCAATGGCGATCGCGTTTCTGATACAAGTCTGGTAGGATATGGGGTTGTTGACCCCTTCCTCTTTCGGGAAGTCGATATATGATGTTGTGATATCATGGGATTTGACCTTACCCCAGTTCCCGGATGGCATGAGATCGATGGCATTTCTGATATAGTCCTTGAGGTTATTTTTCAACCAGCCGGTTACCTGAAGATCAATCACGTCGCCCCGGCTTGATAAGGTGAAACCGATTCTGACGCCTTCTTTGAAATCCGTATTGCGTTTTGCTTCATTGCATAGTTTTAAAAAGGTTTCAAAGTTCCAGGCAGGCCCCAGCTCCGATCGTTCATATCCGATCCAGAAAGCGAGACTTCTTAATGTATTTCGCTTATGAGAAGTGTCTGCCGGTTCTTTTTTAAGTCTTGTCAACATGGTGTTGCTGACTTTGGGAAGGTCGATCTGATATTTCAGGATCAGGAGGTTTATCCGGTCTGTCATGGTCCTTGCGGAGAGATTTGTCTTTAAAAATTCTTTTTTTCTTTTGAAAATTTCTTCCAGATTCAGGTTTTTGGGAGGCGTGCATGTTCCATGATCGCGTTCATTTATGCGGATAAATTGTCTGAAAGCATCGCCATCATTTTTGTCTATGACCCCTTCGTTTGCAGCAAAGGCAATAAATGACTCAAGCGCTTTTTTATTAAAATTTTTCCGGGAAAAACTGTGAAGCGTTTCGAGCGTGGGAAAGACAGCAAGTATTGCAGCCGCAGCCTTTGGGTTGTTGCTCATAAAGGGCCCTCCTGATGGGCAATATACATTGTTTTATCATAAAAAGTTAATTTTTAATGAAACGTATATCAGAATATTATCTGTTTTATAGGATAGATGTATATGGCAATATGAGGGGCTCATCGTCAAGTTGTTTTTTCTGTATATTCTATTTATCTGTAATATTTGTGTATTGTCCTTATGTACAGAGACGGTTGATATGGTTTCAGTCACAAATCTGTCTTCATCCAGGTGGTATTTGCATAAAATGTTTCATACACAATCATGTTTTATATAAAATCCATTTTGAATTTTAAATAATTTTCACAGTAATCTGACATGATCATTATCTATCCGGCCCTGTTTGTTTTATGGAAAAATATGTTTTGCCGTGAAACAGACGTGTGTTTTGAAAGATTAATTTCGTAAATTAAATAATTTCAGCTATTTATTGACCAATGGCCCATAATTAACTATAGAAACAAAAACCGTGTTTGTATTTTTGACATGATCTCACTGTTTGACACGGATATATATTTTAAATATAGAATTTTTAAAATGGATTTATGTTCATAAATTTATTTTTACGTTTATATTTCATGCGTTTTTAATTCCACAGGTGGATAAATGAAGGGATGGCAATCATGAAAAGATGGCAGATTGTTTTGACAGTGGCTGTATTATTGGCGGGCATTTCGTTTGGCAGCATGGAAACCCGTGCAGCAGACTACAAGTATGAATGGAAAATCGCAACGCTGGCGCCGGACGGTGTGGGCTGGGCCGTGTATGTCAAAAAAGTGCTGTTGAAACTCCTGAGCGAAAAATCCGATGATGAACTCCATATTGATGTTTACTGGGGCGGAACCATGGGAGACGATGAAGATTATATCTCCAAAATGAGAATCGGTCAGCTGGATGGCGGAGGACTCTCAGGTGCCGGCGTATTGATGGCCTGCCCTGAAATGTCTGTGCTGACACTGCCTTTTCTTTTTAATGATTATGGAGAGGTGGACTACATTCGAAGCAAAATGCGGGGTAAATTCTCACAGCTTTGTGAGAAGAACGGCTATAAGATGTTGGTGTGGGGGGATCAGGATTTTGATCAGATCGTTTCAACAAAAATTGAACCCAGAACACCGGATGATTTTAAAAAAATCAAGGCGGTCAACTGGATTGGACCGATTGAGGCCGCTGTTTACCAGAAACTTGGCGCAAGCCCGATTCCTTCGAATGTGCCGGATGTTATCACCAATATGCGTTCCGGCGTCTGTGATATGGACATCGCCCCTTCCATATGGTGGGTAGGGGCACAGCTTTATACCATCACCAAATATATCAACCCTGTGAATATCAGGTACATGCCGATCATGATCGTGATCAAAATGGAAACCTGGAATAGCCTTCCCGACAAACATAAGAAGGCGATTGATTTCGAGATCGTTGACAACAAGCGGGAAGAGGAGTTCAACGCATTTGTCAGAAAAACCAATAAACAATGCTACGATGCAATGGTCAAATACGGGGTCAAGGAAACCATCCTGACAGATGCTGAAAAAGAAAAGCTGAAAGAATTGACACGACCGGTATGGGATGAGTTCGTGGGCAAGGAATATCCGAAGGAAGCGTATGACGAAATTTTGAGCCTTCTTGCAGAATACCGGGCGGAAAAAGGCGTCAAGTGATTTTAAGTCCTAACGCTGAGGACCAGGTTTTTTTAAAACGAATGAAAGGTGTCTGGAATGAAGTCATTTTTTGATGGGCTTGAAAACCTGAATACAGGTATTATCAAGCTGGAAAAGGTACTTGTCTGTACATGTGTACTGGTCATGATCTCAATCGCTTTCGGCCAGGTGATTTTGAGAAATACATTGTCCATGGGGTTATTATGGGTGGAGCACCTGACCCGGGTATTGATTTTGTGGGTGACCTTTCTTGGCGCATCTCTGGCCTCAAACGAGGGACGGCATATCAGCATGGATCTGATTACAAGATATGCGACCGGCAATAAAAAAAAGGCATTTGAAAGCCTCTCCTCGTTAATTGTCATCGTTTGCTGCTATCTTCTTTTCATGACATCCCTTGACTATATCCAGATACAGCGGGTCAACCACGTCAGCCAGATCTGGCCGGGGAGCCCGGACTGGATATACCTTCTGGTCATTCCGTATTTTTTTATCATTACCCTGTTCCGAAGCCTTATTCACATCAAACATAAGATTATGAACACGAACTGAGTGGTTACGACATTATGGAAACAATTCTAATACTGGTTTTTATTCTTCTGGTTCTTTTTGGTGTGGCAATCGGAACACCTTTATTTTCCATCATCGGTGGTCTGGGGTTATATTTTTTTTCAAGTATCAACACGCCCACAAGTGTCATTATCGTGGAAATCGGCAGAGTGGCAAACCTGCCCGGGATCATCGCCATCCCCTTATTTACATTTTCCGGTTATCTCCTGGCTGAAAGTCAGGCACCCTTGCGGCTGATCAAATTATCACGGGCGTTTTTATCCTGGCTACCCGGTGGCCTTGGTATTGTCGTGCTTGTGGGTAGCGCCATATTTACGGCGATCACAGGTGCCAATGCCGTTGCCATCATAGCCATTGGCGGTATACTGCTTCCGGCATTGATCGGGTCCGGGTATGACGAGCGCTTCTCCCTGGGAATCGTGACGGCCTCGGGAAGCTTGGGCGTTCTTTTTCCCCCCAGTCTTGCGGTGATTATCTATTCTATTTTTTCCCAGACAGATATTGTTCTTTTGTTTATCGGCGGGCTTTTACCCGGCCTTCTGATGATCGCCCTTTTGGGTATGTATACGGTATGGTATGCCAGACGGGCAAAAATGCCGAGCGAACCCCTTTCCCTCAAGAAAATTTTTGAAGCGACAAAAGAAGCCAAATGGGAGATCCCGTTGCCCTTCGTGGTTGTCGTGGGCATGTTCTCAGGCATCATCACGGTAGGGGAGGCTGCGGCAATTACAGCCGCCTATGTCATTATCGTGGAGTGTTTTTTGACCCGGGATGTGCCGTTTAATAAACTGACCCAGGTGATCATTGACAGCATGATGATGGCAGGGGCGTTGATGGTCATTTTCGGGCTCGCCCTTGGGCTCACGAATTTTCTCGTATTTCAGCATATCCCTGAGAAGATTCTGGACTTTTTGCAGCAGTATTTTACGAACAAGTATACGTTTCTTCTAGCCTTGAACGTGTTTCTTCTGATCGTGGGCTGCATGATGGACCTGTTTACGGCGATTCTTGTCGTCGTGCCGCTCATCCTTCCCATTGCCAAAAGCTATGGCATCGACCAGGTTCATCTGGGCGTCATTTTTCTTTCCAACCTGACCATTGGATTTTTAACACCGCCCATCGGCCTTGATCTGTTTATTGCAAGCATGAGATTCAACAAACCGGTTGTGGAAATATTCAGAGCGACCATTCCTTTTTTTATTATACTTGTAATCGCATTATTGATTATTACCTACTGGCCGACCTTAAGCCTTATTCTGATTGATGTGATGGGCAAAAGACCGCCATTGATCGTGATATAATTTTGGGTGCAGACGTATAAATTAAAAAACAGAGGAGATAATTAAATGACCCCTTTGGCAATGTTGAAAAGACTGGTAACCGTGATGTGTATCCTGATTTTGATCCTCAGTGTGTCCGGGTGTACATCGCTCAGAAAGAAAATGACGGCCAAGGCGATCGATGTGGGTGCCAACATGGCCGTGGATGACCTGCTTACCGCATCATTTAACATTCCGAGCGCCAGGCTTGCCAAAGAAGGCATCCCCGGACAGGCATTCCTTGTCACACAGGTCACAGACGGCATGGCCCCCAATAGCTACAAGATGCTGGTGACCAACTCGCTTTTATACATGACATATGGTCTTCTGGTTGAGGATGAGGACCCTGAGTATGCGGTCGTCCTTTATGGTATGGGGAAGGAATACGGTATACGGGCATTACGGTTGAACAGGAAGGTCAAAAAATATCTGGACCAGGGGTTCAGGTTTTCACAACCCCTGAAATCGATAGAAGAGATGAAAAAGGAAAAGGGCGATAAAGAATTTGATTTTGAAAAGGATGTCAAACGCATTGTAGACTTTGCAAATGAAGATGACATCGAAGCCCTGTTCTATACCGGCACCAATATGGTCCTGAGCCTTTTTGTCAGGTCCATGCAGCTGGGGGATATGTCTGCCACCATCGATCTCGGGGATGTGATGGCCCTGATCAAGCGGGTGAATGAACTTGATCCGGAATATTTCTTTGGATTCGGTCAGCTTCTGGTTGCCGGATATAAAGCCTTTATCCCGCCGCTGTTCGATCCGGAAGGGGGTGTCGAGAATGCCACAGCAGCTTTTGATCTCACAAGCCGGATTACCGATGGCAATCTGTTGATGGTCGACTATTTCAAGGCAAAACTCCTTGCCCCTGCCAAGAAGGATCCGGAAATGTTCGATGCCCTTGTTGAACGGATCTTGACTGCCGATCCGAAAATACTGAAAGGCGGGGCGTTACTGAATGCCATCGCCCAGGAAAAGACAATGTATCTGAAAAAACAGAGAGGGGATTTGTTTCCCTGAAGACCGTCACATAAAAAGGTTGAAAAAGTGGTGGTCGGCACCGGAAAAACCTGTTATGAGTTCAAACCGGAAGACCAATTGAAACAGGACATCCTTAAGCGGGCCATGGGAAGAAGCGGCAGCTTGAGGGCGCCTTCGCTTCTGGTCGGAAAAATGATGCTGATCGGGTTTAATGATTCGATGTTTGAAACATTTCTGTGAGAAGAAAACGTGCGGATGGAACAGGGAGGGAAACCATGGAGACGAATGAATATAAAAAGATCATCGATTTTGCCATTCAGGCGGAAGTGGATGCCAGAGATTTCTATAAGGATGCGGCAAAAAGGGTTAAAGACACCTATCTGAAAACCATGTTTTCCGATCTTGCCAAAGAAGAGGAAAAACACGAAAAATTATTACGGGGCATTTTGTCCCATGACAAAATTCGGGCGTATTTCAAGGAAAAAAGAGATTATCATGTTTCAGAAACCGTTTCGAAGCCCGTTGTTTCAGATCATATGAAACCTGCCGATGCCATCCGGCTTGCCATGAAAAACGAAGAAGAGGCCATGGCGCTTTATATGTGGCTGGCAGAAGGGTGCGATGATGCTCAGCAGAAAAGTGTGTTTGAAGATCTGGCTGCCATGGAGCGGGAGCATAAATTCAAAATGGAAAATGCATTTGTGGATATCGCTTATCCGGAAACCTGGTAATTTATCACAATCGTTTACTGTATGGCCCGATCCTGCGATTTTTCCTGATCCAGAACTTCCCGTATGGCCTTCCCCAGTTCCAGCCGGGTTAACGGTTTGGTGAGATATTTTTTTATGCCTATACGTTCTGCGTTGTGACTGTTGATGGTTTCACTATGCCCGGTACAAAGAACGACAGGTATATCCGGACGGATTTTTAGCGCTTTCACAGCGAGCCGGTCGCCGGGAAGACCCGGCATGGTCATATCCGTGATGATCAGGTCAAATATGTCCGGGTGATCGTGGAAAGCCTGCAAGGCTTCCAAAGGATCGGTGTGGCATGTAACCTGGTATCCAAGAGAGTGGAGTATTTTCTCTGCCACGCCTGCCAATATGCTCTCATCATCTACCAGCAGAATATGTTCTTTCCCGCTGGGGGCTTCTTCTGATACAGATTCGGATAAACGAACCTCTTTTTCAACGATCGGTAAATATATTTTAAATGTCGTGCCACTACCGGCTTCACTGTAGACGTTGATGGTGCCTTCATGGGCTTTGACAATGCCATAGACAACAGAGAGGCCCAGTCCCGTGCCTTTGCCAAGGTCTTTGGTCGTAAAGTAGGGGTCGAAAATTTTATCGATCAGATCCGGTTCTATGCCACTTCCGGTGTCACTCACCGTCAGCACAACATAATAACCCGGCGAGAGTCCTTTGATAAGTTTTTTCGGCTCGTTTTCGATAAAAACGGAGTTGATGTCAATGTCAAGGATGCCTTCGAAATTCATGGATTGAGCGGCGTTTGTGCAAAGATTCAGGAGAATTTGATTGATCTGGATCGGATTACCCAGAATATTTGCGGAAATGATCTGAGGTTTCAGTTCCATTTTAACTGTGGCTGGCAGCGTGGCCCGGACAAGCCGTATTGAATCTTTGACATGAGAAACAATATCAAGGACTTCTTTTTCAGGTTGTTCGAACCTGCTGAAATTCAGAATCTGTTTGATGAGTTCTTTGGCTCTGAGGCAGGCGGTTTCAGATTCTTTCAAACTTTCCCAGATTTCCGGATGCAGGTGGGTATCAAACAAAGCAAGCTCGGTATTCCCAAGAATGATTCCAAGGATATTATTGAAATCATGGGCGATACCACCGGCAAGTGTCCCAATGGCCTCCATTTTCTGGGCCTGCATAAGCTGTACTTCCATTTTTTTCTTTTCATTTTCACTTTCCTGTTGCTTTTTAATATCCTCTATCAGGCGGTTTCTCATGGCATTAAACCCATTTGCAATACGGTCAAGTTCATCTGCCGTATTTTTCCCTGAGTCTTTCCGGTTTAATACAAGAGGGGTCCCCAGTGTGTCCAGATTCAGCTTGTCTGTATATTCCGCCATGGTGATTAAATGTCTCGTGAATTTGTAATGAATGACAATGACCATGATAATGGCGGCAAAGAAAAAGCATATTCCATAAAAAAATATCGTAAAAATAAATCTTTGCATCAGGCTGCCATATATGCGTTCAAGACTTGCAGTCACGGTGAGGTAACCCAATGCATAATCATTACCGTTAAAATTTTTAAAGACCAGGGGAAATGTCTGGTTGAACGTGGCTGAATGATTCAGATCGCCTGCGGACATATAGGATTTCCCATCTGCATTTTCGGTGATTTCAACATGGACCACACCGTTAAGTTTCAACATGCCATCCAGCTGGAGTTGTAAATAGTTTTTGTCAAAATTGAAAAGACCTGCGGAAATAGGCTTGAGATAGCTGTCTTTGATAAAGGTCACATTTGATTTGACCGTTCGTATTTCATGCCTGTAATAAAAATAAAGCTGGAAAACAGTCACAATGATTATAAATAGAAGACTTAAAAGAACCACGTATATCATCAGCAGGTTTGCAAGCGGGTTATTTTTTCTATAAGAGAGATATCTGCTGAAAATGTTCATATACCGTTATTATTCATATTTCGTTTAAAATTCAATTGTTTTTTAAAGGCAGACCCAACAGGGGCTCAGCGCTAAATATTCATGGAGGTGGTTGTGTGTGATTCCTGGGGAAAGATCGGCCTTGACATTTTTTTGAAAAATCGATTTATATTCCCACATTCAATCGATCCCTATCCCTGTTTTCCTGCGTAAAATTAAAAATTTTCCTTGACATGATTTAATAAATATGTAATTTAGGTCTAACCAAAACAAAATATTGATTAAATATATTTTTGTTTTTTGTTTCTTTTATAAATGGCTGATGAATTCGTAAAAAGACCACACCTGGGACCTCGCCTGCTACTTTCTCGACCGGTATAATCTGACGGGCTTTTTACGAATTCATCGGCCATTTATTATTTGAGTTCAGGCAAGGAAATATCCACTTCAGGTATTTGAAAGAATCATGGGGGATTCATCAATCAGAAAGGTTAAAATGATATTGATGACGGCGAGTCCGATAAAAATTTTCATAAACAGGGCTATACCCAGCATATTCATGGCAACGATGAAGAGAATACCTGAAATTTGACCTGTCAATAAAATGAGTCCCTGTGAGGTTGATTCCGGGGAGGGGTAGCTTATTTCTGCGGCATATTGAAACCCGATGGGGGCGCTGGCGCCCAGCAGGAAAAATCCGAAGATAAACGAGGATACAAGAAGAAGATAGTCAGAAAAAACAGTCAGTCCCACGAGGCCTGGGGTCATGCAAATCATGCCCAGAATGATAAACCGTTTTCGTTTCCGGCTTTTATCTGAAAAAATCGGCAGGATAATCGCGCCAATGATACCTGCGATCAGCATCATTCCGCCTACCAGCCCGGTTTGCTCAATGCTTAATCCTTTTTCCTGGCAGATCTGATCAATACAGGTGCTGATCGCATTAAACATGCCAAGGCCAATAAAGAAGAGGACAAGAATAAATCGTATGTCCTTTATGCCTGTCATATGCCGGAATCCTTCGAGCACGGTAAACCGTTCTTCGTAAGAATCCGCATTCCCGATGTCCACAGGTCTTTCTTTAAGAAAAATCAGAAGAATCAGTGCGCCAGAAAGGGCAATCATACCGTAAAGAAAGAGCATTTCCTGAATTTGATAGATACCTTCTGCATTGGGTTTGATCAGCAACGGGGTCAGGATCATGGCGATAATGATCCCGATAAACTGGGACAGGGTTGCAATCCCCACAGCGGTGGCTCTCTCGTTTATGGGAAACCAGTTTCCGGCGATCTTTGTCCCGGCATTGATGACAAAGGGCTGGGCCACGGCAAGGCCTGTCTGGCAGATGACAACTGCGGGATAGCTATCTCCGAAAACACCTTTTAATAATGAGCAAATCCCGATAAGGCAAGCCCCGAATCCCACGCCTTTTCGAATGCCATAGGTGTCAATTACGTATGAAGCGGGAATACACACAACCAAAAACACGCCCATGAAAATCATGGAGAGCAAATCAATCTGTAAGGGCGAAACCTGATAAAACACCCTGGCCTCCCGTGCGATGGGTGCAAACGTCAGCCACTGCATCTGAAGCACGGTATTTATCAGAACAAATACAAAAAGAATTGTCCAGCGGTAACCGGATGGGGAGGAATCACGTTGTTCATTCATGAGAGGCTCCTGAAAGTTATGTCTGGATTTTTGCATAAACCTGGATTGAGCAGGCGCTGAGATTCCCGATATATTTGCATAATTAGATGATTAAGACAAGTGACAAATGGGAAACCATTGACATCAGGGTAAATGTTCATGTTGACACCGGCTGATCAACTTTGTACTCTTGCACCAGTGGAGCATTTAAACAGGAGTCCATTTTTTCGTTTTTCATCAGTAACCGTATTTGTTGCAAAGAAAGGTAAAAAGCCCATGTGCCTTGCCGTGCCTTCAAAAGTGATTCGTATTGGCGATAACACAGCCGTGATCGACGTGGATGGTGTGACATTTGAAACCAGCACGATTCTTCTGGATGACGTGAATGTGGGGGATTATGTGATCGTTCACGCTGGTTTTGCCATTCAGAAACTGGATGAGGCACTGGCCATGGAGACGTTGGAGCTCATGCGTGAAGCCCTTCAATCTTTGGATGAATAGCATTCGTCTGATCTAAAGCCGTCTTTACCTATCATGACATGATGATGAATCTGAAAGCAAAACATATCGAAATTTATGGAATTGTTCAGGGTGTCGGATACCGGCCCTTTATTTTCAATCTTGCCGGAAAATACGCATTAAAAGGAAGCGTGGGCAATACGGGAAAAGGCGTTCTCATTCACGTTGAAGGCGATGATGATAAATTGGCGCTGTTTACTAAAAGCATCTGCATCGAGAAACCCAGGCTTGCCTATGTCACCGATGTTCTTGTAGAGGATATCCCGCCGGAAGGTTACTCTGATTTTTCGATTGCCGGCAGCAAGGGAAAAAATGAAATAAGAACGCTTGTTTCTCCGGATATGTGCACGTGTGATGATTGTGCCGCAGAACTCTTTGATAAAGCAGACAGGCGATTTCATTATCCGTTTATCAACTGCACGAATTGTGGCCCCCGGTATACCATTATAGACAAGCTTCCCTATGACAGGCCATATACTACCATGAAGCCTTTTGTCATGTGTGACAGGTGCCATGCCGAATATGATAATCCCTCAGACAGGCGATTCCATGCCCAGCCCAATGCATGCCCGGATTGCGGTCCCCATGTGATGCTTTTCGACAACAAGAGAAATAAAATTGAAACAGCCAATCCCGTACAGGAGGCCATCCGGCTTTTGAAAAAAGGCCATATACTGGCCATAAAAGGGCTTGGCGGATTCCATCTGAGTGTGGATGCCGAAAATGACAGTGCTGTTCAGAGTTTACGAAAAAGAAAGCTGCGAGAAGAAAAACCCCTGGCCCTGATGGCATTTGATTTGGAAGCGATATCTTCTTTTGCTATCATGGACGAGAAAGAAAAGGCCTTGTTATCCTCCTTTGAGAGACCTGTCGTCCTTTTGAAAAAAAGGTTTCCCGAGTTTCTTTCTTCCCATGTGGCACCGCAGAACCCGTACCTGGGTGTGATGCTGCCTTATACACCGTTGCATTTTCTTCTGCTCGAAAACAAATTTACTGCCCTTGTGATGACCAGTGCCAACAGAAAAGACGAGCCGATTGTGATTGACAACGAGAATGCGTTTGAGCGACTGCAGGACATTGCCGATTTTTTTCTGATTCATGACAGAGACATCCGGGTCCGGTGCGATGATTCCATTTTACGCCATGTGTCCGGTGATACGCGGCCGGTAAGGCGGTCCAGAGGATATGCACCGCTTCCTGTTTTTTTAAAAAGGGACGTACCCATGATTCTCTCCTGTGGTGCGGAACTGAAAAATACCATCTGTCTGACCAAGGACAACTTTGCGTTTTTAAGTCAGCATCTGGGTGATCTGAAATATATGTCTACCTATGAATTTTTCACGGATACGATTGCGCGGATGCAGACGCTTTTTGATATTTCTCCTGTTTGCATTGCCCATGACCGCCACCCGGATTATTTAAGCACCCGGTATGCAATGGAACAACATGGCCTGCCGCGATTCCCGATCCAGCATCATCATGCCCATGTGGCCAGTTGCATGGCAGAAAATGGTGCAGACGGAGACGTGATAGGAATTGTATGTGATGGTACAGGACTTGGCGATGACGGGCATATCTGGGGAGGGGAAATTCTCGTTGCCAGTGAAACGCGCTATGAAAGAGTCGCCCATTTTTCCTATACCCCCATGCCCGGCGGGGACACTGCCATTAAAGAGCCATGGCGCATGGGACTGAGCTATCTGTATCAGGTTTTTGGTGAGGACGGCATCCTCATGGATCTGCCGTTTCTGAATACACTGGACGATCAGAAAAAACAAATTGCAGGAGACATGATCAGGAAACAGATCAATACACCCCTGACGTCAAGCCTGGGACGATTATTCGACGGGGTGGCAGCGATTATTGGCATCAGAAATCAGGTCAGTTTTGAAGGACAGGCCGCCCTTGAGCTGGAGATGACCGCCCCTTGTGACCTGGAACAGGTCCTGGCAATGCCTCCTTATGAATTTTCCTGGGAGAATAAAAAAAAACGAATTATTCATGCAGGCCCATTTATAAAAGGGGTTGTGGCAGACATCAAACATGGTGTTGATCCTTCTGTCATCAGTGGCAGGTTCCATGGGTCGCTGATTCTTCTTTTTTCGAGACTTGCAAAAGAAATTTCAAAAGAAACCGGATTGAACCGTGTCGCTCTGACAGGTGGCGTTTTTCAGAACACTATCCTTCTTTCAGGATTGATCAGAAATCTTTCAAAGGAAGGGTTGACGGTTTTAACACACCGGCTGGTACCGGCAAATGATGGGGGTATTGCTTTAGGACAAGCGCTTATCGCTTCATCGCTATATCGGAATGGATAATGATGACATTTTTTAAAGAATTTAAAGATCGTGACCTGGCCGTCCATTTTATTGAAAAGATAAAAACCGTCAGCCGGAAGAAGATAAGGCTCATGGAAGTCTGCGGCACGCATACCGTATCTATTTTCAAAAGCGGTATCCGGTCTGTGCTTCCGGATACAATTTCACTGATATCCGGGCCGGGATGCCCTGTGTGTGTCACGTCCCAGGAAGAAATAGATGCGTTTATCTCTCTTTCCCGGCTGGATAATGTGATCCTTACGACCTTTGGTGATCTGATCCGCGTTCCGGGAACAGAATCATCGCTTCAGGAGGAAAAAGCCAAAGGTGTCGATGTACGGATGGTGTATTCAACGTCTGATGCACTTTTAATCGCTAAAAAAAATCCGGACAAACATGTTGTTTTTCCGGGTGTGGGGTTTGAAACCACCGCACCTACGGTCGCGGCGGCCATATTGTCTGCCGCACGTCTGAAAGTTTCGAATTTTTATGTTTATTCCGCACACAAGCTTGTACCGCCGGCGCTTACAGCTCTTATGGCCTTGAGTTCAGGAAACATCGATGGGTTCATTCTTCCCGGCCATGTGTCCGTGATGATCGGAACCGACGGCTATCGGCCGTTTTTTGATACATTTAAGCTGCCATGCGCCATTACCGGGTTTGAGCCGGTGGATATCCTTCGGGCGGTTTTGGCGGTAGTCACGCAGATTGAATATGGGAAGCCATCGCTTTTTAACGCATATGAAAGGGCCGTGAGAATCGAAGGCAATCCCAAGGCCATGTCGCTCATGGCACGGGTGTTTGAAAAAAAAGATGCCTTATGGCGCGGTATTGGAAAGATACCTGAAAGCGGGCTGGCCATCCGGGAAGAATTCTCAGCTTTTGATGCGGCAAACAGATTTCAAATCATTCTTCCTGAAAAAAAAGATCATAACGGATGCGCCTGCGGAGAGATATTAATCGGGAACAAGACGCCCCCTGAGTGCCCGCTTTTCAGAAAAGCATGCACGCCATTGCATCCTTTCGGACCCTGTATGGTATCTACGGAAGGGACATGCTCGGCCTATTACAGGTACCATAAGGAACCCGGAAACTGATAACCCTGAGACGTGAAACCCGAAAGTTGAAATGGTAAATTGTTACTATGAAAAATGATAAAATTCTAATAGATCATGGCAGTGGGGGAAAGCTTTCCCACGATTTGGTACAGCAAATGATTCTTCCTGTCTTTGACAATTCCTTGTTATCCAGACAGGATGATGGCGCGGTTTTTCAGATCGGCGAAGATCGTTTTGCCTTTAGCACAGATACGTTTGTTGTGACTCCTCTTTTCTTCCCCGGCGGGAATATCGGAGAACTTGCAGTAAACGGCACAGTAAACGATCTTGCCATGTGCGGGGCGACGCCTCTTTTTTTAAGTGCCGGATTTATTATCGAAGAAGGCTTTTCAATAACAGATCTGGAAAAAGTAATTTCCGCCATGAAAAAAGCGGCTGATGTGGCCGGAGTAGCGATCGTGACCGGGGACACCAAAGTGGTTCCCATAGGCGCTGCCGATCAGTTGTTTATCAACACTTCCGGTATTGGCAGGGTGCCTGATCATGTGAATATCTCCGGACGCCATGCGATGCCAGGAGATAAAATCATTGTCAGCGGGACAATCGGTGATCATGCTGCAGCCATATTGATCAAACGGGAAGGACTTCCCTTTGAAACACCCATTCTGAGTGATACCGCATCATTGAATCATCTGGTGAAAAAAATGCTTGATGCAAGTGATGGGATTCATGTGCTTCGTGATCCCACAAGAGGGGGCCTGGGGACAACCCTGAATGAAATTGCCATCCAGTCAAATACGGGGATTCTTATTTCGGAAGACCGCATTCCTGTCAAAAAATCCGTTTCAGGCATCTGCGGGCTTCTTGGATTTGATCCCATGTATCTGGCCAATGAAGGAAAGCTCGTTGCCGTCGTCAGAAAAGATGATGCGGAACAGATTCTTCAGGTCATGAAAAACGATTCTCTTGGGAAAGATGCATGCATCATCGGCGAAGTTGTTTCCGATTATCCGGGTAAGGTCATGATGACTACCCATATTGGGGGAACCCGGTTTGTCGATATGCTGACAGGAGAACAGCTTCCCCGAATCTGTTGAATCCGGGCGATTATACGTCCCGGATTAGGGTAACCCTGCCTTTCTGCCAGCTTCCGCTGCCTTCATGCATAACGGAAGGGCGCCGTTTTTGTTTATAAATTCATGCTCAATGCTTTTTAACAGATTGTCAAATGCCACAATATTGCTTCTTGCCACAAATGCGGCAAGTGCAACAATGTTGGCAGATTTGGGATCTCCCAGGTCCTTTGCAATTTCATTCACAGGGACCCTGAGTTCTTCAATATCGTCTCTTCCCGAACCGATTTTGATCAGGGAGCTGTTGATCAATATAATTCCTTTGGGTTTGATGAGCGGCGCGAATTTTTTTAAGGAGGGCCGGTTCATTGCGACAAGATGCAGGGGATTTCTGACCACAGGTGAATTGATCACCTTTCGGCTGATAAAGACCATGCAATAGGCTGTTCCCCCGCGCATTTCAGGGCCATAAGACGGAATCCAGACCACCTGATGGCCTTCTTCCATGGCAGCATGGGCAAGAATTTTTCCACTTGAGAGAATGCCCTGGCCGCCAAACCCGGCAAACATGACTTCATGCTGCATCATTACCTCCTTGTGAATCCGGTGTTTTAAATTCGCCCAGCGGATAGTAGGGGAGAAGGGTTGTTTCTGCCCAACTCAAAGCTTCAACAGGTGTCATCCCCCAGTTTGTCGGGCAGGTGCTGATGACTTCCACCAGACTGAAACACCGTCCTTCACATTGATACTCAAATGCCTTTTTGATGGCTTTTTTGGCTTTTATAACATACTTCGGGCTGATAACGGTCTGCCTTGTGATATAGGCAGGTGTCATCAGTGCGGAAAGGAGTTCTGCCATTTTCATCGGCATGCCTGTTTGTTCCACATCCCGGCCAAACGGGGTGGTGGTTGTCTTTTGTCCGGGCATGGTCGTGGGGGCCATCTGGCCGCCGGTCATCCCATAGACGGCATTGTTGATGAAAATCGTCGTAATTTTTTCTCCCCGGTTTGCCGCATGGATAATTTCAGCCGTTCCGATGCTTGCAAGGTCACCATCCCCCTGATAGGTAAACACCATGAGATCAGGCCGAACCCTTTTGATGCCTGTCGCAACGGCAGGGGCTCTGCCATGGGCGGCTTCCATGAAATCAAAGGAAAAATAATTGTAGGCAAGCACCGCACATCCCACAGGCGCTACACCGATGGTTTTTCCCCGGATCCCCAGCTCGTCAATGACTTCTGCAACCAACCGGTGAACAATGCCGTGGGTGCAACCCGGACAGTAGTGCGTATCTTTTTCAGAAAGCGCCACAGGTCTTGTAAATGTCTTTCCCATTATCATGCTCCTCGTTTAATGGGTTACAGTTTCAACCCTTTGATCATTTCCATCAGTTCTTTTGGCGGTGGAATTTCCCCGCCGCATTTGCCATACCATCTGACCGGACACTTGCCCTGAACCGATCGTTCCACGTCCTCCACCATCTGGCCCATGCTCATTTCAATGCTCAAGACCATTTTGCAATGCGCTTTGGCAGCAGCTTCACGGATTTTCTTTTCCGGAAACGGGAAAAGGGTTTTAGGCCTTAAAAGACCGACTTCAATACCTTCCTCTTTCAGTAAATCCACGGCTGTCTTGCATACTCTTGCCATGGTGCCATAACTTACGATCAGGACTTTATAGGGTTTGGTCATATTATAGGTTTCAAATCTGACTTCCTTTTTCCGGATTTGATCATACTTCTCTTTAAGGAGGAGGTTATGGGTATTCATGGTTTCCGGATCAAGGATCAATGATTTGACTATATTCCGTTTTTTGCTTTTTCTCGTGTCCATGCCGTTTGCCGCCCATTTGTTCTTCCTTGTGGGCTTGACAATCAGGTTTTCCGGGAATTCAACAGGCTCCATCATCTGACCGATCAGCCCGTCGCCAAGGATCATCACCGGATTACGGTATTTTTCAGAAAGCGGAAACGCCATCATGACCATTTCAACCGCTTCCTGGACAGAAGAAGGGGCTAAAACAATCAACCGGTAATCGCCGTGTCCGCCACCTTTTGTGGCCTGAAAATAATCTGCCTGAGACGGTAAAATGCCGCCAAGCCCGGGGCCTGTCCTCATGATGTTGACGAATACAGCCGGAAGCTGGGCACATGCGATAAAACTTAAAGCTTCACTCATCAGGCTGATTCCTGGCCCTGATGAGGTCGTCATGACTCGTTCACCGCACCCTGCGGCACCAAAGACCATATATCCGACAGCGATTTCACTTTCTCCCTGCAGAAACACCCCCCCTTTCTCAGGGAGTTTTCTGGCCATATATTCCGCCACTTCAGACTGCGGCGTAATGGGATAGGCAAAATAATTCAGGCAGCCTGCCCTGATAGCCGCTTCAGCAATGGCTTCATTGCCTTTCATCAAAACTTTTCCCATATGTCCTCCATTTATTTTTTGAGCTTCCTTTTTATATTCCCGGAGGTAATTGAAATGGCCACATCCGGGCACATCATATAGCAGCTCCCGCAATAGATGCAGTCACCTGGCCGGGCCTGAAATGCGGGATAATACCCTTTTTTATTGAGTTCATCCGAGATTTCGAGAACGTTTTTGGGACAGAAATTCACGCAAAGCCCGCATCCCTTGCAGCGTTCACAATCAATTGCAAATATATAACTCATATAAAAGGCCTCCTCATCATAGAGAGGGTTAAATGGTTGATGCCCACTTTACAGCTGCGCCTTCCAGGGCGGCAGAAGCCGCCTGTTTACCGGCAGGACCGGACAGGAAAACGTCTTCATATGGGGCCGGTCCATCAGTGTTTCCGGTATAGTAATAAATTCTACAGGCAGTCTTGCTTTTTTCGATAGCGTCTGGATAAAGACATACCCTTTTTCTACCGTTTCCTGGTCTGTTTCATCGATGAGATTCGCATTTCCGATCAACCCTGTGACCTTCAGCCTGGAGGCGTTCTCAATCCTGTCTTTCATGGCCATGCACATATCTTCTGTTCCCGTATCCGGTTGGAGGGGATTGACGACCTGGAGCATATGCACGGGTTTGGATTTTAAAAGGTCGTAGAATGTTCCCAGAATGTTCGCACCTTTCTCATGGCCACCGCAGTCAATGATGGTCAGTTCTGTAGGCGTTCGGATCAGGCCTGCTATTTTCGGATTGAGTGCGGGAAAGTCCGCATTGAGGTACTCTTTTTCAGGAAGAATCATCCGGATTTGGTTTTCGGAAAGAAGCGTTCCGGCTTCACGGGTTCTGAAATACAGGTTGACAATATCCAGATCAGCAACTGTGACATCCAGGCCCTTTTCTTTCATGAAAAGAGCAAGATTAATGGCAACTTCGGTTTTACCGCTGCCGTAGTTACCCACAATAATCACAATTCCTTTTAATAAAATACCCACGTTCACCTTTCTTTTCGTGGTTTTCATGATAACAGGACTTCGTGACTACATCATGATTTTACTGTATCTGCATGAACACATGCCGCATATCTGTTTTCCATTATATCAGACGTCATCCAAATTAAAAAGAGGATACTCTATTTTACGACTAAAGCATGAGACGGACAATCAGGCCCTCAGCGTGGCAATGAGCCTTTTGGGATGGCTTAGGAGGGCAAGGGCCGAAACAATACTTGTGCAGATGACATCTGCCGAAGAGAGGGTGCCGGAAAATGCCCCCTCATCCTGGATGACGGCAATGCCAAGGCCTGATTCCTTGAGCATGAGCCGGTCATTTCTGCCGTTTCCGATGCTGACTGTACGCGCACTGCCAAGCTTGAGAATGAAGTCTTTTTTTGCAATATCCTGGTTGTCCTGAGAGAGGATGACCAGTTTACAGGGGATGGATTGAAGATGGGTTTTGGCTTTGCCAAAGGTATCTGCTGTAATTACATAAATATTCAGGTTCCCGGATAATTGTTTAAGAGCCGGGGCCACTCCCGGTATGATCATGCCATCATGGGCCAGGGTGCCGTTATAGTCTAAAACCAGATTGTCAAGCTGGAGATGCCGGTATCCGGGAATGTCTATTTCAATCATGTGTTTGCTTTAACTGTGTTTGTCTCGGGTTTCTTCTATACAGATTTCAATCATGAACCGGCCGTCTTCTGTCCTGAAGGGAATGGCGATAATCGGACTATTTGACATATGTCTGATTTCATGGTTTTTTCCGGTAATTATGGTCGGGATGGCCGCTTTGAACACCTTCCCCTTTTCGGAAAGCTCTTTCCTTGCCTGACCGGAAATCATATTGGTGATTTCACCCACGGCATCCCGGATCTCCTCGTTAATCATTTCTATTTTTTCTCCCAGGAGGTTCGAGACAATCTTCAGGATGCTTTTCTCATCGAACGTAACGGAAATGGACCCTTTTGCAATTCCTGACAGACCGATAATCCCTGTCACATCACCTCTGCCGACGGCATCTTTTTTGAGATACGGCTTTTCCGCATGACATGTAACCTTTGCCATGATTTCTAATACACTTACGGTTGCATTGATAAATGGATTGGCAAGCGAGACGTCCATACCGTTTCCTCTCAGATATATATTTTTTTAATAAGGGGGATTGCTTCGAATGCCGTTACGCCATTTGAAATTGGTATCGATCAATCGACGGGACAGGGTGATGGCAATATTTTTCATGATCACATATCCAATTTTGTAATTTTCGGCAAACAGGTCTTTTAACTGGTTGCCATCCATTTGATATGCTTCGACTGTATCCAGGGCAATGACATGGGCGGACCGTCTTTTATTTTCAAGAAAAGCAATCTCTCCAAAAATATCACCCGGCCTCAGGATAACAATTTGCTCGCTTCCTGCCTCATTGTAACTGCTTGTGTCAAGCTCAATAGAAACCCTGCCGGATTTAAGGATAAACAGATCCGAGCTGATATTGGATTCTTTTAGAATGATATCATTCGCTTCAAATCTTTTGGCCTTCATGATGCGTTGAATGCTTTCGAGATCCTTTGAGCTCAGCCCAGTAAAAATGTCGTATTCGGAAATGGATTCTATGGTGATCATCAGAAAGTCCTTAAAATATCAAAATTGATTGAATTTTCCTATCAGATGAATCCCTTTTGGTCAATCTGTCTTTTTAGTGGATTTTGCGATAATGCATTCATTTTGTATTTGACCCATTAATCATGTTGAGGTAACGTAACGCGGGAAAAAGCCCGCCAAATATGACTGGCAGGCATACGAGACGGAATATGACTAAAGGAAAGATGACGATGACCCAAGATTTTGATGTAATATTTAAAGATGATGTTCTTGCAGGCCTGGTTCCTGCAAATTTGTCAGATCAGTTTTTCGATGCATTGTATGGTGATGCAGATGAAGGTGCATATGATATCAGCCTCCATTATGGGGGAAACAGCAATGATGAACTCAAATTTGAATTTCATCTGGACGAGAGGCCGGGTAAATGCCTTGCCTGCAATTTGACTTATGGTCTTCCGGAAGTTTTTTCCCGTCACCCCTTAATAAACATTAACGGTATTGTCAAAAATCTTGGAACGTTGCTGGACAGCAAATACACGATTTCCGGATGGAAAATAGGGCGCACCCGAGAACTCTCACGGAGACTTCATATCATTCCGTTAATTATTTCAGTAAAAGCCTGATTTTTTAAAACTCTCCCGGCTTTTTGCCGGGAGGGATCGTTCGTTCAGGCAAGTGAACCTGCGAGGGTGTCATGCATGCTTTTATTGCTTGAATTAAAGTATCGTTTTTTATTTTGATTTTCCTCAATTGATATGCTAATATCCCCAGAAAATTAATGATTTCAGAAAAGAATGAAAACGGCTTGTCAGCCTTTCACCAAAAAAAAATAATACCAAAGACGTAACCTGATTTCGTACCAAAGACCGTATCTGAATGCAGGGATTTGCCAACTCACACTGACAGCACCGACGTCCATGCGTTTGATGATGAACGTGATGACATTTACAACAGAACGGATACATTTTTCAAAATAAATACCCTGAAATATTAAGGATAGAAGGTGCCATAACGATTTTTGCCATGACGGATCATGTTTGATGCTGAAACCAAAAAAAATACCCGGGGAAGGCAACTGCCAGGATACAGGTGATGTTCACATGAAAGAACCACCCATTGCGTTTTTACCTGATCAAATGGTCGATTTTTGTTCCTCATTGACAGGAACGTTGCAGAATGTTGAGCCCCAATTCATCGAAATGGGAGCGTGCCTTCAAGGTATCAATCAGACAATTCACGCATTAATGGATCAGGTTATTAGCGCCAGCAGGCAAATGAAAGAAGGGGCGGTCCAGGACGACGGTTTTGCCGATGTTGTGAATGTGGTTACCAATTCCCTGAAAGAGTTGACCGGCTGTCAGCAGGAAATCGATGATAACCTGAATTCCGTCCATATCATCAAGGGGCATCTTGAGAAAATGGACCGGTCGCGCGAGCAGATCGAAATAATCGCAAAGCGTTTTCGTGCTGTCGGACTGAACATGGTCATAGAAAGCGCCAGATCAAGGGAAATGGAGGATAAATTTGGTATTATCGCCACAGAGGTCAAACAGCTGTCCGTTTCTATCAATCAGTTTATCAAGGATATGGAAGTCTGTTCTGAAGACTCCATGAACAGCCTTATGCTTGTGTTTAATACCATTTCTGACAGCAGGGATCATATTAAATCACTTATCGAGAATGCAGAATGCGAGGCGCAGAAAACCATTCATGAATCAGAACAATTGGTGAAATTTTCCCTTAATCTTATGGACCAGGCTGACAAGCAGTCACAGGATATATCGTCACAGATTGGTGAAGTGGTGATGGGGCTTCAATTTTCCGACAGAATGAAACAGACGGGTGAAGCTGTCATTTCCAGGCTACTTGACATATTCAAAAAAGACGGGTCAGGGGAAATGCCTGAAGACTTGTCTGATGATCCTGCTCATGAGACATATCAGCCTGTTTATGCAACGATTCATTCCCAGCTGATTGTTCTGAAGCATATAAAACGCAATTTTGATGCTGTTTATGAGAAAAATGACAGGGCGTTTTCCGTAATCGGAAATGCGGTCAGGGAATTGAACGAAAGCATTTCAAAGTTAAGCACGGCCGGAACGAATTATGATCCGTCCGGATCAACGCCGAAAAATGAAAATCCGGTTGTGGCACTCATCAATGTATTGACCAATCTTAAAGCGCTTCTGATGGAAATAGACGGACTTATGCTTCAGTTGAGGGAAGGAACGAGCATTGCTGCCAAAAAAACAGGAAAACTTCTGCTTCAGGTGGAGAAGATCGAGGAAATCAGTTCCGAGACAAGCCGAAAGGCATTAAACGCGATCATTTCAGCAGGAAAACTGGGCGGTAATGGCTCTGCATTAAACGCCCTTGCCAATGAAATGAAAGACCTCGCCAATCATTCCCGTGGTTTTGTAGCGAGCATGGAGGAGGTTTTAAGTGAGGCATCGCTGGCCATGAAAGATCTGGAAGACAGAATGGAAAAAGAAGTTAAAAATACCTCTTCAGATCAGGGACAAAGAAGAATCATGGAAGACCTGATAGTGAATGTGGATACCCGTCACAACTATTTTGAAAAAGCCGCTGTTATATCAGATCAATTTGCCCATGAACTGAATGAGAAAATGAGCCATGCGACAACCAAACTTGATTTTTTTCCGCCCCTTTCCCGGAAATTAAACTGTCACATCGACAGGCTTGAGTCGTTTTTGGGTATATTAAGGCCAAACGTGTCTGACAGGTTTATTGCTGCGCTGCCTGATGTTGTTATGGACGAAAAATTAGGTATGTTTACCGAGGCGGAAAATTCCTCAACTAATGAAAATGGATTGCCGGAAAACAGGAAAAATGAGGAAAGTCAGGGCGAAGATTTATTTGATGATAATATTGAATTATTTTAGGGCAAACACTTAATCCAGTCTGATCATATGAGGGAAAAATGGGCATCAAGATTGAAACTGAAAAAAATTCGGTAGTTGTTAAAATTGACGGGCCTTTTGCGATCAATGAGGTGGGTGAAATAAAAACCGGGCTTGTTGAGGCGATTTCAGCAAAAAAAGATTGTGCAGTTGACCTGACTGCCGTCACCGATTGTGACACTGCAGGCATTCAGCTTCTTGTGGCTGCCCAAAAAAAATCACAAGAGCTGAAACAAAAAATGGTCATAGAAAAGATTTCCGAACCGGTGAGGCTGGCGCTTGACCGGCTGGGTTTAACGCGTGAAGATTTAAATCAGGGTTAAGGCTATTTTTTGATTTTTTATAATCAATTCGGCAAATTAAGATGAAAGGGATTACTAAATGTCAAAAGTGATTATGACAGCAGATGATTCGGCAAGTGTAAGACAGATGGTCAGCTTTACCCTGAAAGATGCAGGATATGAAGTCGTCGAGGCAACCGACGGTCAGGATGCCCTGGATAAAATTTCCAATTCCTCGGTGAATATGCTGATTACGGATTTAAATATGCCAAGAATGGATGGCATTGAATTGATCAGGGCGGTTCGGGCTATCCCCAAATTCAAATTTATTCCCATCATCATGCTGACAACAGAGTCTCAGGCGGAAAAGAAGCAGGAAGGCAAGGCTGCCGGTGCAACCGGGTGGATCGTAAAGCCATTCAAGCCGGATCAGCTTCTCGGGGTCGTAAAAAAAGTGTTAAGATGATGTGCCACTGAGGAATTCAGATACAAGGCCGTTTGACCTTTACCGATAAAAAAGATTTGATCCACCCATAAAAAAAGAGGTGCAGAAATGAGTAACCCGGGGCAGCATAATCAAACCTACCGTGTGGAAGCCGAAGAGTTACTGGCTGAAATAGAGGAAACGGTTCTCGAACTTGAAGAAAATCCTGAAGATAAAGAGTCTATAAACAGATTGTTTCGTGCCATGCACACCATAAAAGGTTCGGGGGCCATGTTCGGATTTGATGATGTTGCTGATTTCACCCATCATGTCGAGACGGTTCTGGACAGAGTCAGGGAAGGTGAACTTTCCATCACGAACGAATTGATCAACCTGATTCTTCAATCCAGAGATCATATTACGGCCATTCTGGAAGCAGGCGATACCGGGCAAAGCGTTGACAAGGCTTCCGGAGATAAAATCATTGAGAGGCTTTCCGGTCTTCTTCCGGATTTGAATAAAGATAAAAAAAAGGACAAAGCGGAAGCATCGGGCAAAAAAGACGGTTTTAAGGAAATGACCTGTCGAATCCGGTTCCAGCCCAACCCGGAGGTATTTACTTCCGGCATGGACCCGGTTCTCCTTATAGAAGAACTCAGAGAACTGGGCGATTGCACCGTTGTTTCACAAACCCGGAACATTCCTTCTCTTGACAGCCTGAATCCTGAACACTGCTATTTTTTCTGGGATATCATTTTGACAACAGCAAGGGGCATGAATGCCGTTGAGGATGTTTTTATTTTTGTCATGGATGATTGTGATATTTCAATTGAAGTCATCGGTGACGATTCGGAAAATGATGAACAGCAAGCATACAAGAAACTCGGCGAAATACTTGTCGAACGAAAAGATATTTCCATAGATGATTTGACATCTACACTGGGAAAGCAGAAAAGAATCGGTGAAATGCTTGTCGACTCGGCGGCTGTTCCTCCCAATATCATAAAATCCGCCATCGAGGAACAGCGTCACATAAAACAGATCCTTGAAAAAAGAAGAGAAAGCCTTGCCACGTCGACCATACGTGTACCGGCTATCAAAATGGACTCCTTGCTTGACCTGGTGGGGGAACTTGTAACAGCACAGGCCAGTCTTGCCCAGAAGGCATCGTTAAGCAATGACCCGGAACTGGTATTGATATCGGAAGAAATAGAGCGGCTTGTCGCAGGACTTCGGGATGACACCATGAGCATCCGGATGATTCAGATCGGGAGCATGTTTACCGGTTTTAAACGGCTTGTGCGCGATCTCTCAAAAGAAATGGGAAAGGATATTGCCCTGGTAACTCATGGTGAAGAAACCGAGCTTGATAAAACGGTCATCGAGCGGATGAAAGATCCCATGATTCATATCATTCGAAACAGTATCGATCATGGAATAGAAAAACCGGATCAAAGAGAATTGGCAAAAAAACCCAGGCAGGGAACCTTGACCCTGGAAGCAGAACATTCAGGTGCCCATGTGCTGATTCGGATAACGGATGATGGCAAAGGGCTTGATCCTGATGGCATTCGGAAAAAAGCTGTGGAAAAAGGATTGATAGCCCCTGATGTTCCGCTGACGGAAAAGGAGATTATCCAGTTGGTATTTTTACCCGGATTCTCCACAGCCCAGACCATTACAGAGGTTTCGGGAAGGGGGGTGGGCATGGATGTGGTTAAAAGAAATATAGAATCTCTTCGCGGATCAGTGGACATTGAAAGCAAAAAAGGAAAGGGAACAATCATTACTTTGAAGCTTCCGCTTACTTTGGCAATTATTGAAGGACTGATGGTCATGATCGGTAAAGACCGGTATATCCTTCCCCTTTCGGCTGTAGAAGAATGTGTGGAATTGCCAAAAGAGGAAAAAAACAGAATTGCAGGACGAAGAATTTTAAATGTCAGAGGAGATGCCGTCCCCTACATCAACCTTCGGGAGAAATTCGAATTCACGGACAATGCACCGCCTCTCGAACAGATTGTGATTACGGAAGTGAATGGCGAACGTATTGGTTTTGTGGTCGATGAGGTGATAGGCAGTCACCAGACAGTCATTAAATCGCTTGGTCCGGCCTTTAAACATGCCAGGGATATCTCGGGTGCGACGATTTTGGGAGACGGGTCAGTTGCACTGATTCTGGATGTCAATAAACTAGTATAATCAGTCAGGTATTGGATATCAACATTTTAAAACGAGAGGAGTTAAATAAAATGGCAACTGAAAACGTATCGACCACGCATCAGTATCTCACTTTTATGCTGGATGAAGAGACATACGCCCTTGATATCAGTCGGGTGCGGGAGGTTCTTGATTTTACGGAAGTGACAAAAGTGCCCCGAATGCCCGATTTCATGAGGGGTGTCATTAATTTAAGAGGAGGGGTTGTACCGGTTGTCGACCTAAGGCTCAAGTTCGGGATGTCAAAAACACAAAAAACAGTGGATACATGCATCATTATTATGGAAATAGCCATAGATGATGAAGTGACCCTGATTGGTACGCTGGCAGATTCGGTTAAGGAAGTATTGAATCTGGAGTCTGACCAGATCGAGCCGCCACCCAAAATCGGAACCCGCCTGAAGACCGAATTTATCAAAGGCATGGGGAAAAAAAATAATGACTTCATTATTATTTTGGACATTGACAGGGTTTTCTCAGCAGAAGAACTGATGATCGTTCAGGAATCAGATGCGCTGGATATTTCAGCCAGCATGAAGGACCAGGCGCCTGAGGCCATGACAAATCTTTAAACATCCTGTTTTAATGAAATGGTAGCCATCCCCTGGTTACCCTTGCATCAATCACCAAGGAGGCAAACATGGCTCTTGTCAATTTTAAAAACATGAGAATAAAGACGAAAATTATCCTTATTGTCATCACGGCTATTGTCATATCAACCGGTATTGTTGGCGGGTATGCGTTAATTTCAACCATCGTGAAAACAAACCACGATATCGCCTCATATGAAGCAGAACTGTTAAAACAAGTCAAACAGAAGCTGAATGATCTTCTGGATACAGCTTATACAGTAGTGGAAAAATCTTATTTTCAGTCGGCCACATTGGAGGCGGTGAAAAAAGACTTTGGCGATCAGCTGAAATCGCTTGTGGATGTCCCTTATACACTGATCAAGAGAGAACATGAAAATAGTTCATCATTAGATAATTCAGCCACAACCATTCATTCCGATCAGGCAAAGGCTAAGGCATTGATTCAGGCCATGCGTTATGGTGACCAGGGATATTTCTGGATCAATGACATCACACCTCGCATGATCATGCATCCTGTTGTTCCCGCATTAGATGGAAAAGAGCTTTCCGACTTTTCAAAAGATGGCCGTGTGGTTCTGGCTGAAGAGAGCAATATCCCCATGTTTATCGAAATGGTCAGAGTCTGTCAGGCATCGCCGACAGGTGACGGCTTTGTCAGTTACCTGTGGCCTGATCCTTTGGATACAACCAAGTGGGTCAGAAAACTGTCATATGTGCATCTGTTCAAGCCATGGAACTGGATTATCGGAACAGGCGTCTACGTCAATCAGGCTGAAAAGGAAGCACAGGACAGAGCCAAAACCATTGTAAACAGCATGGTATATGGTGAAAATGATTATTTTTTCATCATTGATAGCGATTGCAATATTCTCTCACATCCCAATCAGGAACTCATTGGGACAAATATGAGAAATGTAAAGGATCCTAAAGGCAAGTACCTGTTTCAGGAAATTGTTGAGACAGCAAGGAATAACGGCAGAGGCATTGTCGAGTATGTGTGGGACAAGCCCGGTTCGAACAAACCGGAGCCCAAAATTACCGCGGTCCGCTATTTCGACAAATGGAACTGGGCAATTGCAACAGGCGTTTACGTGGATGATCTGCAGAAGCAGATTGATGTTAAACGGCAGAATCTTAAAGCATCATTACGCAATCAGATTATTTTTATTCTAAGCGCAATTACAGTGTTGATTGTCATGGCATTTTTCTTTGTTCTGTATATGAGTCAGAAATATATTGAAAAACCGCTGGCAAAAGGTGTTGACGCGGCAAACAATCTCGCAAAGGGCGAGTTGAATGTGAAAATTGAAGTCACCAGTGAAGACGAGATCGGCCAGCTGCAGCAGGCTATGAAAAACATGATACACTCTCTTGAAGAAATTGTGACGGAAGTGCAAGGTGCCGTAAACAATGTGACTGCCGGGAGCAAGGAGCTGAGTGCAGCTGCGGATCAGATGTCACAGGGTGCTACGGAACAGGCGGCCTCGGCAGAACAGGCCTCTTCTTCAATGGAAGAGATGTCTGCCAATATCCGGCAGAACGCAGATAATGCCCAGCAAACCGAAAGATTGGCCATGCAGGCAGCAGACGGCGCAGAAAAAGGCGGTCAGGCTGTTGAAAAAACTGTTGGTGCAATGAGAGAAATTGCAAATAAAATTAATATCATAGAAGAAATCGCCCGTCAGACGAACATGCTTGCCTTAAATGCAGCCATAGAGGCTGCCCGTGCAGGCCAGCATGGAAAAGGGTTTGCCGTTGTGGCAGATGCTGTTCGAAAGCTTGCAGAAAGAAGTCAGACCGCAGCAGGCGAGATCAGCAAGCTTTCCACATCAAGCGTTGAAATCGCTGAACATGCCGGGCAGATGCTTAACAAGATCGTTCCTGATATCAGAAAAACAGCTGAACTTGTTCAGGAAATAAATGCGGCATCCAATGAACAAAGCACCGGTTCAGATCAAATCAATCAGGCACTCCAGCAGCTCGATCAGGTGATTCAGCAGAATGCCAGCGCATCTGAAGAAATGTCATCAACGTCAGAAGCACTTTCCCAACAGGCAATTCAGCTGCAACAGTCCATTAATTTTTTCAAGCTTGACAAAGATGGCTATAAAGATAAAGGGCCGATTGATTTTGAATCTTCCAGTCAAAGAAATATTGAAAGAAATAGAAATCATGCCAAGAAACAGATAGACGGCCCGGCAAGATTTGAAAGTAAAAAAAAACCAAAAGGCACATATATCAATATGGGAGAACATGCCAGGCAGAGTGAAGACATCGATGATGAGTTTGAGGAATATTGAATTCTTTGGAAACAGCCAGCATAATTGGGTGATGAATGGAACAAGACGATCTATTGCTGGACAGATTTTCAAGAGATAATCTGTCATTAAAAGACTTTCGGAAGCTCAGCGACTTCATTGGCGCAAAAATTGGCATTAAAATGTCGGATGTCAAGAAAGGCATGGTTGAATCCAGGCTCAGAAAACGGTTAAGACTTCTTCAGATTGAAACATACAAGGAATATTGCGACTATTTATTCAGTCAGGAAGGCATGACTGAAGAATTGAATGAGTTTATCAATGTCATTACAACAAACAAGACCGATTTTTTCAGGGAACCCGAGCATTTTACCTTTCTTTTAAACAAAGCATTGCCGGAACTTGTTGCGTCCTTTCAGGCAGGGATTATAAGAAAATTTTATGTCTGGTCATCTGCCTGTTCCAGGGGAGATGAACCTTATACGATTGCCATGGTGCTGAAAGAGTTCTCCAGGAGCCAGCCGGATTTCAAATTTTCCATTCTTGCCACCGATATTTCTACAAAAGTACTTTCTATAGGGGAGCAAGGTATTTACACTTCAGGTGAAATTGAACCTATTCCTGTTGAATTGAGGAAAAAATATCTCCTCAGAAGCAAGGACAAGAAAAAAGAAATATTTAGAATTGTTCCTGAGTTGAGATCCGCGATCAAATTCTATCGGATGAATCTGACCGGCGGAGATTACCGGATTCGGGAAATGATGGATGTGATTTTCTGCAGAAACGTGATTATATATTTCAGCAAGGAGACCCAGGATAGACTGCTGCTGCGCCTCTGCAATCAGTTAAGGCCTGGCGGGTATTTGTTTATGGGCCATTCCGAACTGCTGGACTGCAGAAAGCTGCCGTTATTTTCCGTTGCCCCCACGATTTACAAGAAAAGAAAGTAATGTTTCTTGAAAAGACCAGCAGGCATCGTTCATATGATGCTGATGATCAGGAGTTAAACAGATATGGGTGAAAAAATTAAGGTACTGATTGTGGATGATTCTGCCGTGATCCGCCAGACACTTACTGAAGTATTATCTTCTGATCCGGATATTATCGTCATGGGCGCTGCATCAGACCCCTATATTGCGGCGAAAAGAATGAGGGATGAGATTCCGGATGTGATTACACTGGATGTTGAAATGCCAAGGATGGACGGGATCACGTTCCTGCAGAAAATCATGAGCCAGCATCCCATACCGGTGGTCATATGCTCGAGCCTTGCTGGCGAAAGGTCGGAAACCGCTTTAAAGGCTCTGGAATATGGTGCTGTTGAAATCATCGAAAAACCAAAAGTCGGTTCCAAACAGTTCTTGCAGGAATCAAAAGTGCGCCTGTGTGATATTGTAAAAGCCGCAGCCATGGCAAAAGTCACACGAATTTCCGTACAGAGACCTGTCCAGCCAAAACTGACCGCCGATGCTGTCATTGAAAAACCGAAAAGCTATGCCATGGTCAAGACAACGGAAAAAGTGGTTGCTGTTGGGGCATCCACAGGCGGCACAGAAGCATTGCGCATATTTTTGGAGGCACTTCCCCATGACGCACCAGGGATCGTTATTGTGCAACATATGCCTGAACATTTTACGCGAAAATTTGCAGAGCGTTTGGACGCCATATGCCAGGTTTCTGTTAAAGAAGCGCAGGATAATGATACGGTCCTGCCTGGACAGGCTTTGATTGCACCGGGAAATCAGCACATGCTTTTAAAAAGGAGTGGTGCGAGATATTATGTGGAAATCAAATTTGCCCCGCTGGTATCACGGCACCGGCCCTCAGTGGATGTTTTATTTCGCTCAACCGCAAGATATGCCGGCAAGAATGCAGTGGGAGTGATCATGACCGGGATGGGTGACGATGGCGCAAGAGGGATGCTTGAGATGAAGGAGGCCGGCGCCTATAATATTGCCCAGGATGAGGCCACGAGTATTGTATTTGGTATGCCCAAGGAAGCCATTAAAAGGGGAGGCGTGGATACCATCCTTCCCCTTGAAAAAATTTCGCGTGGCGTTTTACAGGCATGCAATCAATAGAAAAGCTGGCGATGGATTCATTTGATCTCGTAAAAATTCCATGATGATCTAAATCAGCCCGTATGACCTCTGCCCGCCAGTTCCGGCAAAAGTTGTCTGGTCAAAGAAATTTTTTATCGCCTTGTTTATGCTCATTGGTCTTTCAATTGGCACAAGATGCCCGGCATCCTTGATATGAACCGAACAGGCGTGTTTGATTTTTTCTTTAAGATATTTTCCATTTTCAGGGGGGATGATCACATCATCTTCTGACGTGACGATGAGCACCGGAACATCTATTTCATGAAGTTTTTCCCTGACATCAAATGCGTTACAGGCTGCAATATCATTGATGGTCACTCGCGGGTTGAAGTTTGCGGATGCGTCAATCAGCGCCCTCATTTTTTCAGGGTCTGATTTTTTTGAAACAGCCAGTTCCGAAAACAGCTGATGATAATCGACCTTTTCCTTTTTTTTCTGCCGCAAAAGTTTGAGAATAAGCGGGAAGAATCTGAGCTTCGCTCCTGAGTTAATGATAATCCCTGCCGGAAAATCATTTCTGTTTTTAATCAACAGCTCAAGCACTATACCGCCCCCCATGCTGACACCGCAGGGAACAGGAAAAGGCGCCTTGATGTCATTAACAAATTTTATAATCGCATCCGCATAATCACCTAACGTGCGGCGGCAATCGCCGTTACTTTTGCCATGTCCCGGAAGATCGATGGCAATGGTGTTTGCCATATCTTTGAGAGATTCCACCTGCTCATTCCAGAAGATGCCGTTGGCGGCAGCACCACTTATAAAAACCAGGGTTGGCAGGTCCGGTGCCAGCGGCCAGCGGCCAGCAATAAATCCAATATCCTCATGAATTTTTTCAATCATTTACGGCGAAATCCCCTAATACACATTTGTCTCATGCCGATACACTACACCATCAAGATCAATCACGCACCAGATCAGAAAACGGGACATATTACAAGATATTTTTCTTGAAAATTCAATGTCATCATGGGGTTAAGATGGCAAGTGCCCGAGTAGCGATATATATTAGGGGTCCGCCTGGTCATGGTACAGATTATGCAAAAGATATTGGGTATGTTTCCTGGTCCTGAGGAAAGATTTAAAAAACATAAGGGGAGACTTGAAAATGAACCATCAAGGCGTTAGAACAGCTCATGATATACAATCACCGGATAGAACCGTAAATTCACTGCCAGGCGGCATTGTTTTTCATAAAGATCTTGAATCAGAAATTCTCAAAATGGAAAAAGGAAGAGGGCAGAATTACAAACCCCGGACCCGGCATCTTGATCCATCCGGGCAGGCCAGATACACGAACAGGCTTTTCCTTCAATCAAGCCCTTATCTGTTGCAGCATGCCCATAACCCGGTCAACTGGTACCCCTGGGGGGATGAAGCCTTTAGCGATGCGAAAAAACTCCATCGTCCGGTGTTTTTAAGTGTGGGATACTCAACATGCCACTGGTGTCATGTCATGGAAGAGGAATCTTTTGAGGATGAAGAGATCGCCCAATGTTTAAACGAGAATTTCATTGCCATCAAGGTGGACCGGGAAGAACGCCCGGATATCGACGCGGTTTATATGAACGCGGTCCAGGCCATCACAGGCGGGGGCGGATGGCCGTTGAATGTGTTCCTGACACCGGAAAAGGTTCCGTTTTACGGAGGGACTTATTACCCGGCCCGTGATGGGGATCGTGGTGCCGGTGCCGGGTTTCTGACGATATTGAAAGCGCTTTCCGGGACGTTCCATACCCAGAAAGAAAAAATTGAAGGTTCTGGCAACGCAATTTTATCGGCAATCAAGGGCATGGCTGTTCCCTCATCTGGCGCTTTCCTTCCCACGGCAGATAAAATCCATCAGGCCGTGTCTTTTTTTAAACAGCAGTTTGATAAGACGTTCGGCGGGGTCAAAGGAAATATGAAGTTCCCAAGCAGCCTTTCCGTTCGGCTCCTGTTAAGGTATTACAGGCGAACCGGAGATGGATCGGCCCGCCATATGGCCGTCCATACCTTGGATAAAATGGCGGATGGCGGCATCAATGACCATATTGGCGGCGGATTTCACCGATATGCCACAGACGAGAAATGGCTGGTTCCTCATTTTGAAAAAATGCTTTACGATAATGCCCTGCTGGCTTTGTGTTACCTCGAAGCCTTTCAGATTACCGGGAATCAACGGTTTGAAAAGATCACCCGACGTATTCTGGATTATGTGGCAAGGGAAATGACCGCTCCCACAGGCGGTTTCTACTCGGCCACCGATGCAGACAGCATGACCCCTTCGGGCCACCGGGAAGAGGGCTATTATTTTACCTGGCGCCCTGAAGAAATAGATGCCCTTCTCGGCAAGGACGAGTCTCGAATTGTACGGAGTTATTTTTCTGTGGGCGCTGCCCCCAATTTTGAAGGCCGATATATACTTCACACCCCGGTGCGTCCGGATAAAGTAGCTGAAAGAAATCATATAACGGTAAATGAACTGGAAGAGATCATCGAATCGGCCATTCCGCTTCTTTACCGGCAAAGGGAAAAACGGGAGCGTCCCTTAAGGGATGATAAAATCCTGACCGCCTGGAACGGCCTCATGATCTCCGCATTTGCCAGAGCCGGGTTTGCATTTGATTCTTCTTTCTATCGGGAAACCGCCATCAATGCAGCTTCCTTTATTTTGCATCATCTGGTCGAGAGTGGCAGGCTGCTCAGAAGCTATAACGATGGCAAGGCGAGCCATAACGCCTATCTTGAAGATTACGCCTTTTTTATTGCGTCCCTGATTGATCTTTACGAATCCACATCTGATATCATATGGCTGGAGAAAGCCATCTATTTTCAATCCATTCTTCATGTTCATTATGGGGATGATTTATCCGGCGGTTTTTTCATGACAAGCCATGACCATGAAACCCTGATTGCGCGAGAAAAACCAGCCTTTGACAACGCCATGCCCTCGGGAAATTCCGTGGCCATATTAAACATGCTCCGACTATACGGATTTACCGATAACAATACCTATCGTATTCAGGCCGAAAATGCATTCCAGACATTTCTGGGATCTGACACTGTCAATCCAGTGGCATTCTCCGAGATGCTCATCGCTCTCGATTATTTTCTGGACAGTCCAAAGGAAATAACGATTGTTTCGGCAAATGATTCAACAGACGATGCCGCGCCATTTCTCGACGTGCTTCGGAACCGGTTTCTACCCAATGCCGTTCGTGCGGTTGTGAAGGAAAAAGACATAGGGACATTGATCGAAAGAAGTATTTCTTCTGTACAGGGAAAACAGGCGATAAACGGCAATGCCACAGCATACGTGTGTGAAGGAGGAACGTGTGACCTGCCGTCAACCACGCTTCCCGAATTTATCCGCCAGATTGAGAAGACGGAAAGGTACTGATTGAATTTAAACACCACAGAGAACACCGGGGACCACAGAGGAGTTAAAGACCTCTTTTTTTCTCTGTGCTTCTCTGTGTCCTCTGTGGTGAAATTCTCTTTTACTTTCAGGCCGGTAGAACTCCCCGTTTCTTTGCCATTTCAATCATCTGATCCATGCTGGTCGCTGGCGGAACGCTTTGTTTTTCTTCGGATTTGGGAAGAAGGGAGAGCGCGCCGGACGGGCAGGTGGTGACACAGAGGCCGCAGCCGATGCATCGATCCGGATTGAGGCTGGCAAGGCCGTCATCACTCATTTTAAGTGCATGCATCTGGCATCGGTCCACACAGACTTCACAGCCGGTGCAGAGGGAAATATCCAGACTGGCATAATGGTTTGAAAACACGATTTGAGCAGGTTTGGGATGGGCGTTCACGGATTTCAGGACGCCGCAGCAGTCGCCGCAGCAGTTGCACATACCTGCCGGGTTCTGGGATGTGGCCGGCTGGGTGACAAGGCCTTCTTCCTGGGCATCTTTCATGATTTTCAGAGCGTCTTCATAATTGATCTGTCTGCCCATATGGTGATCCAGGTAGTATTGGGCCATGGAGCCAAACATAAAACAGGCCTCCATCACTTTACCGCATCCTTCCTGGGTAAGCCCTCTTTGTTTCCGGCAAATGCAATCGGTTACCACAATCAGTTTCTTGGTTTTCAGGATGTCGCAGGCATCGTCAAAGGATGCGACTTTGTGCTGCACATCAACAGACTGGTTTACGGGAATGGTTCTCAAGAATGATGCCGCGGACTTGATCATGGAAAACCCAAATCCTTTTTGGCCGTATTCATCCATCAGCTCGGCCAGCTCACGATCCATGCGTTTGACCTGGAATTCGAACACGCCATGCACAAATGCGATAGCCCCATATTTGGTTTCATTTTGCCCGGTTTTGCTGAATAACAGCCCGCGTCCGGCCATGTCTTTCAGTTTTTCCCTTGTCCAATCCAACGGCTTGCCTATTTTTTCGGAAATGGCTTGAGGCGTTTCCAGCATGGGCGTCAGGGAAGTAAAAATTGATGCATCTTCCTCAGAGAACAGTTTTTTTAAAATTTTTATCTCAACACCGGATTTTGTGGCGGGAAATCCCACAGAATACATGTCAAGTTGTTCCTGAAGTTTTCTGTAAACGTCTTTTTCCATTTGTATTGGTCTCCGTCAATCTTGACCCGCCCACCTTTCAGGCAGGCAGTTCGGGTTTTTGTTGTTTTTTTCATGCTCGTGAACGCTAATGCGTCTGGCATCATTTGAAAAAGAGGTGAAAAACCTTTTTTCCGGTCATCTGTAATATGGATTGAAACAGGCATAAATTCAATAGAGATCTTTTGTTCATCTCATTCTCCGGGATCGGGGCAAACGAAAGGGTTTTGTTCGCGAACAGGTTCACGTTTACGGGAACAACGCATGAGCCGGGCCATATGTGCATTTGAAACAGGTTTCTCATTGATTCGTCAGGGTGATGTTCACCGTGGTATCGTTTTGCCATGGGCCATTTACAACGGTTTTTTCTTCTGACGGGAAGACATTGGCTGTAAGTGTCTTGGCTTCTTTGCCTATTTCCAGGGAATAGTTGCCGGCTCTGTCGGTCCGGGTGGTTTTGATCCTGCCGCCAGTGTCATCTGATGCATATACAAAAACATTGGTGACAGGGGCGCCGTTCCTATCCGTTACCTGGCCTTCAAGGGTGAAAACATGTCCTTTTGTCAATACAAAGTTGACGGTCTCATCGGTTTCAAAAGGACCGTCCTTTTTTTGTTCTTCTTGTGTGAGTTCCCGGTAGGCATAGAGGTGGTTTATTTTTTTGTCAACCGGCAGCTCGTACTGGCCGTTTTCTTTTGTCATGACAGACTTTCCGCCGCCTGCTTCGAAGTTTGCACTTACACGGGCGTCCTTTACGGGGTTCCCGTCTTTATCTGTCACCATGCCCCGGATCGTAAACATGTCCTGTTCGCTGACCGTCAGTATGACACTGGCTTCCATAGACCATGGCCCCTCCTTTTTGATCTGAAGACCGTCTGCAGAAGACTGCAGCATGTAAACCGGTTGATTGGTCAAAAAGGAGAACTGACCTTGTGAACCAGTATAGCGATAGGCGATTTGCGAGTTTGTTTCATCGTATGCTGAGACCAGAATCCTTTTGGCCGGACTGCCGTCCTTGTTGTTCACCAATCCGTCCAGGGTAAAAAGACCTTTGTCCAGATCAATCACAATTTCTGCATCCTGATGCCATGGCCCGTTTTCCCTGTAATAGATCCCGCCGCCTGAAACCTCTACAGTTACATGCGTAATTATTTTACCGGAAGAAAACCGAAAACCGAGATCGTCATCCGGATTGACAGATGATATTTTGGCATCATCTGCATAGGCGGTCACCGAAATGACCTGCCGTCCGATTCGATCAATCTTTCCTGAAGGTTTTACGCCTTCGTCAAGAAGACTTGCAAGCATCCGGCTGTTTTTATCAAGAATTTGTCCCTGAAGGACGAATGGCTTTGCATCGGCAGACTGTAACGTGGCCGGTTGCTCGGACAATTGCCTGATGTCCGGACCGGTTTTGCCTGCATCGTTCATATGGATATATTTTTCAGGCACATTTTCATAGCTGTCCGAATAATGCGTCACACCCTCATCATCCACCCATTTGACAAATTCACCAAACGAAAGAAACGGAAAAAGAAAAAGGATAAAAAAAATAATGGTTTTCAATGTGATTTCCTCCTTGCCGGATTAAATGTTCTATGACGGTTTTATTCAGGGGGAGAGGTCACGCCCATTTCCAGTACCTCCCCATTTTGTTTGTCTATCACCGCAAAACTTCTGTAAACGTCGCCTTTGCGTCCTCCGGGTACAGGATGAGTGAAAAATACAGCATAGGATAGACCTCTGTCTTCAACATCAACAGGCACACTGCCTGGAAAAAGGGGTTTTCCGATTAAAACCTGAGCGGCGATTCTTTTGGCCTCGCCCTTTGAAATGGTTTTTTCCGAAAAGAAGAACCAGGCTGACGTACTTAAAAGAATTGCAACAATACAACCGATGAAGATGGGCCTGGATGTCATAGAGGCTATTCCTTTGATAATAGGTTTAATTTATTACCATAAATAAAAATTGAAAACAAGGAAATAAGTTTTTGCAATCATATGATGAATATATTATAAGGACAATCATACTTTGGGTATCGTGCACTTAAACAGAACACAAACGGCCTTCTACCATCATGAACCCTGGATTTGACTGCAAAAAATTCACCTGTTTGGTTTCCATGATTATCTCGTCATGTATAACAATGATGAAATCCTTTAAAAACCCGAAAGGCATGGAAGATGAATAAATACAGGACAACCGCAATATTGCTTTTCTTTCTTTTTTATGCAGGTCTTGGGGCATATGGGATGGAACCCGTTGATATACACGGGTTCATATCGCAGGGATATATCCGGTCCATTGGAAATGACGTAATGACGGACACCACCCAGGGTTCATTTGAAATGAATGAAATGGGGCTGACGTTTACGACTCAGGTCGATCCCAGGCTGCGTCTGGGCATCCAGTTCTTTGCCCGGGATTATGGGGAATATGGAAATGATGAGGTGACTGTTGACTGGGCATTTGCAGATTATAAAGTCAGACCCTGGCTGGGTCTTAAAGCCGGTAGTATGAAAATTGCAAGCGGATTTTACAACACGTCACGGGACATTGACTCGGCAAGAACCTTTGTCATTCTTCCCAGCCTCTACATGGAAAGCTTCCGGGAATTATTTGTGGGAATCAAAGGCCTGGGCGTGTACGGTTATCTGCCCTATGGATTGTCATATATTGCATCAGCCGGCATAGGCGGCAATGAGGAAGAATTTGAAGACTCCTTTTTATTCGGCACACTTTTCCCGGTTATATTCAGGGGATTTGCCTCCCAGATATCCGGGATGCCCCCGGATGCATTTACAAATATTCACCCCATATCCATAAGGGAGAAATGTGCCTTAAATTTGGGACTGGTCTGGAATACGCCTCTTACGGGGTTGCGATTTTCGGCAACCTATTTCGGCACAAGGCTTGAAGCTGATATGGCATTTGATATTGGTGGAAACACTTATGCGCAAGAGATTGTTTTGGAAGAAACAGCCACCATTATTTATTCAGCCGAGTATGCGGCAGGGGACACGACAGTTGCCGCAGAATATATGATTGCGCCTTTTTATGTTGAAGATCAGCCCAAGCGGAAAATGGAATCGTATTATGCATCCATTGCCCATCGATTCAGTGAACGGTTTGAACTCGGCATCTATTATTCGGAGCTTTACCCTCATTATGATGACAAGGACGGGAGCCAACAAAGAGAGGGGTTGCCATTTCACTATTCCTGGTTTAAGGATTTTTGCTATACATTGCGATTTGATCTCAGTTATAACTGGATATTCAAGATGGAAGGGCATGTGATAGATGGTGTCGCCCTGAATCCTGCCACATACAAGGTCAGGGATTTTGAAGATACGTCACGCAGATGGGAAGTCTATCTTGCCAAGTTATCGTACAATTTTTAGTTTGACCCAACGGACACAGTCATTGTAGAAAAATGAACCCTATCTTTAATCGAAAAATAATTTCTTTCTGGGCCGGTATTTTGATTTTTTTGTCTGGCGTGCCAGCATTCTGTGGCGAGATCCATATCATTGTGAACACTTCAGTTCCTGTAAGCGCACTTTCTGAAAACGAAATCCGGGATATCTACATCGGAAGAAAAATAATGTGGCCGGGCAACCGGAAAATCATACCGGTTATCGCGCCTTCTTTGGATCTGCATGATGAGTTTACATTAAAATATACCCGAAAATCAGGCTCCCAATTCAAAAGCTGGTGGCTCCAGCTGGTTTTTTCAGGTGAAGGTGTTTTTCCAAAAACAGCCGCTTCTGAAAAAGAGATGGTTGAAAAGGTTTCTGAATATGAAGGGGGAATCGGGTATTCTTCTGTTAAAATTGATACGGATAAGGTCAAGACAGTTGTCGTCTATGACAAGGATCAGATACTAAAAGAATTTAGAAACCCGAATGGGACGGAAAATGAATAAAGTGAGAACAGCCATCCTTTCCTTTTTAAATGAACTATCTATAATTTCATTAACTTGGAGCCTGACATGACATGGAGACAAGTCCTTTGTGGAATAATATTATCATGATGCGCGTGGCCATTAAATTTAGAAGTTTGCTGATTGCTGCCTGTATTTTCTGGTATGTTATCTCTATTGCCATTGCCAGTGATAAAATTTATATCATTGCAAATACTTCCGTGCCGGTTAATGCACTTTCAGAAACAGAACTCAGGGATATTTATATCGGAAAAGAAAAGAAATGGGGGCCGAATTTAAAAATTGTGCCTGTCATCATGCCTTCTGAAAAACTTCATGATAAATTTGTAGTAAAATTCACTCGAAAATCAAGTACTCAATTCAAAAATTGGTGGATGAGACTGATGTTTACGGGAGAGGGTCTTTTCCCAAAAACCGCGGCTTCTGAAAAAGATCTTATCGAAAAAGTGTCAGAAACAGAAGGCGCTATCGGATATGCGTCAACCGAGATAAATACGGACACGGTGAAGACAATTATGATCTATGATAAAGATGAAGTGATTAAAAAATTTGAGAAAAATAAGGATATCGGCAATGAATAGACGATTAATTTTCATTTTCTCCTTCTGTATTTTATTCTCTGCCCATAACGCTTCATTCGGTATGGATCAAATAGATATTCATGGGTTTATTTCACAAGGATTTATAAAATCAACCGGAAACGATGTGCTGCCAGACAGCACGGATGGGTCTTTTGAGATGAATGAACTGGGTATCAATTTCACTACCCAGGTCAATCCCAGTCTTCGTATGGGTGCCCAGTTTTTTGCAAGGGATTATGGTGATTATGGTAATGACCAAGTTAACCTTGATTGGGCATTTGCAGACTACGATTATAAATCGTGGCTGGGCATCAGGGCGGGCCGGATGAAGGTCTTAAGCGGACTGTACAATAGCTCAAGAGATATTGCATCAACCCGAACCTTTATTATGCTTCCCGGAATATATATGGAGAGTTTTCGGGAGATGTTTGTGGGGATGAAAGGGGTGGGTGCTCATGGATATCTGCCCTATGGATTCTCCTATTTATTTTCCTTTGGCGCCATTGATAATCCATCCAACTATAAAGATTCCTTTCTCTTTGAGACACTTCTTCCTTTGACATTCGCAGGTTCTGCTGCCAAAATGACCGGGTTGTCGCCTTCTGATTTTACAAATATCCGGCCTTTATCCGTGAGTTGGCAGAATTCAACAAATATTGGATTATTCTGGGATACCCCCCTATCTGGTTTAAGGTTTTCGGCAACCTATTGGGCAGGGAGAGCTGAGACAGAAATGGCGTTTGAAATGAAAGGGGTGCCTTTGACCGAGAATGTCGTTTTTGAAGAAATTTCAGCAAGGGTCGTTTCAGCCGAATATTCTTTTTTAAGCACAACAGTTGCTGTTGAATATATGGAAGCGCCATTTTATGCCAAAGGTCAACCGAAACGCAAGGTGGAATCCTATTACACATCCATCACCCATCGGTTAAATAACCTTGTGGAGCTTGGTGTATATTATTCGGAACTCTATCCCCATTATGACGATAAAGATGGTAGTGAACAAAGAGAAGGGCCCATTTCTCATTTATACTGGTGTAAAGACCTCTGCTATACAGTACGATTTGATATCAGTTATAACTGGATATTCAAGCTTGAAGGGCATGTTTTAGATGGTGCTGCCTTTGTTCCGGAGGTCTACAAGGAATATTCGAAAACGTATTCTGAAGAAGGACCAAGACACTGGGAAATTTATCTTGCTAAATTGTCGTATAGCTTTTAGTTGAAAGAGATATGACGGATTTTTTCCACGGCAATCCGAAACCGACCCAAAGGCGTATCTCCGGAAACGCATATTCCTTTTTCTATGCCTAAACATACAGCATCCTTTTTCTTCAGATCGACCCGAAATGAAAAAATGCCTCCTGTCTGCGCCACGACAATTTCCTTGATATCAGACACTGGAATGAGAAGATCTCCTTCCATATAGTTTCCAGAAACATACGGCTCATCGTTGAATTGAATATTATTGATCGTGATTTTGTTTCCGCCCGTATCGATCAGAATTGCTGACAGCGAGTCGTCATCTGTTTTTGAATCTCTATTGGTAAGTGCATGAATCACAAAATCTTCAATCACGGCAAACCCTTCTTCAATCGAATAATTCGGGTCAATCAGCAGTCTGTACCCAAAGGTTTCGTTCATGCCTAAAAGAAGATAGGCGCACAATTCCTCATCCACCTTACGTACTTTTCCTTCGCGAATGGCATTACCCAAATCTGTCATCAGCGGTTTTACGAGTGACCTGATGCATTCGGCCGCCTTTTTGGCAAGGGTTTCATCCACACCGCCCAGAGCCAGTTTGGCATAATTGAGAATGCCAATATAACTGGGAAATGCATTCAGCATGGCATACCCCCGTTTTTTCAGTCTCTGGACAAAATCCGGTTCCTTGTCAACTTCAATCCAGGCATCTTTGGGTACAAGCACCTTGGGCAACCGTTCAAGGCAATACAGAAAAAGCTCTTCCTTGCTTTTGAAATACCTGTAAAAGGTGCCGTTTCCCATGTTAAGGGCATTTGTGATGTCACTGATTTTCGTATTTTCATAATGATGGCGTGAAAAAAGTTCCAGTGCCTTGTCTATAATTTCAAGACGGACAGCGTCAGGCGCAGCACCATAGGTTGCATTACCTTCATCATGCCCCATGGCATTTTTAATATCGGCAAGACGCGTCCCTTTTTTTCTGAGATTTCTTATTTCGAGCAGACGATCCAGATGCTCATTATTAAAATATGATTTTGTGGGGCTTTCCTTAAAGGGGGGCTGCAGGATTCCCATGCGAAGATAATCATACAGCGTAGACACACTGAATCCGGAATCACGGGATAAATCCCCCATTTTTAACTGAACGCGCTGAGATTTCTTTTTTTTTCGGGTCATTATTAAAATACCTGAATGATCGTTCATGGCTTCCAAATCGATTGTAAGCAAATCACCATATGAATCCCTGGAATTCAATAAATTTCTTGATTTTTATCTGGTCACTCGCTACTATCCATAAATTCTGATTTGTGGTTCACTTTTTACAAAATATTATAGGTATACATGGGACAATGTCAATGAACTTATTTTGGAATATGAGCCTGTACATATCTTATGTAATTCGTAAAAACGGACTTATAAGGCAAAAATTATATTTATGGAGGACACGCCATGCTGTTAAACCCCAAAAATCATAATAGACCCTACAGAGATGAAGCATCCCGAGGCATTATGCTGAAAACGATAGCATTTCTGGAAAACAAGGGCCTGAAACAACTTAAAAAAGATTATCACGACAAGGTATGGAATCATGATTTTGTCGAATTCATGAAAAAAGAAAGGATTCTGGCCACCCTGATGACGCCTTCCGGGTATGGGAGGGAGGACGCCAGGTGGGATACTTACAGAATATGCGAGTTTGCGGAGATCACCGCCTTTTACGGGATCACCTACTGGTATACGTTTCAGGTGACCATGCTGGGATTGGGACCGATATTCTTGGGAAGTAACGAGGCCGTCAAAAAAGAAACAGCGAAACGGCTTGAAGAGGGCGGGGTATTTGCCTTTGGACTTTCGGAAAAAGAGCATGGCGCAGATATCTACTCAACCGACATGATGCTGACCTCCCAAGGTGACGGCACCTATAAGGCCAATGGCGATAAATACTATATCGGAAACGGAAACGAGGCAGCGCTCGTTTCCACATTTGCAAAAATGTCCGACACCGGTGAGTATGTGTGGTTTGTGGTGGATTCAAAACATAAAAATTACGAATGCATTCAGAATGTGGTCAACGAACAGAATTATGTTTCCGAATACGCCCTTCATGATTATCCGGTTACGGAAGACGATATCCTTGAGAAAGGTAAAAAAGCCTGGGACGACATGCTGAACACGATCAACTTCTGCAAGTTCAATCTGGGATGGGCATCCATTGGTCTTTGCACGCATGCATTCTACGAAGCCATTGATCATGCCGCAGGCAGATTTGTCTATGGTAAATATGTGACCGATTTCCCCCAGGTCAAAAGGCTTTTTACAGACGCCTACTGCCGGCTTGTGGCCATGAAATTGTTCGCGGAACGGGCAAGCGATTATATGAGAAGTGCCAATGAAAATGACAGACGATATCTTTTATATAACCCGATGGTCAAAATGAAAGTGACCTCCCAGGGGGAAGAGGTGATCAATCTGCTGTGGGATGTGATTGCAGCCAAAGGGTTTGAAAAGGAACCTTTCTTTGAAACAGCCACCCATGAAATAAGAATGCTGCCCAAACTTGAAGGCACCGTTCATGTCAACATGGCACTCATCATCAAATTCATGAAGAACTACTTCTTCAACCCCAAAATCTATGATGCTGTGCCCAGAAGAGATGATATGGCAAATGATGACTTCCTGTTCAATCAGGGGCCGACCAGCGGTCTGGGCAAAATCCAGTTTCATGACTATAATATCGCCTATGACAGCGTTGATCTTCCCAATGTCAAAATTTTCAAGGCGCAGATAAACGCATTCAAAACATTTCTCATGAAGACCACACCGGATAAAAATCAGAGTGCGGACATCGATTATCTTCTGGCAGTGGGGGATATGTTCACACTTGTTGTCTATGGTCAGTTGATCATTGAGAGTGCGAAGATGTTCACTATTTCAGATGATCTTCTTGATGAAATATTTGATTTCATGATCCGGGATTTTTCAAAATATGCGGTTACGCTGATGGCCAAACCGAGCAATACCGAAGCACAGCAAGAAAATTGTCTGAAAATGGTGAAGGCACCCAAGGCAAACGAGGCCCGTTTCCTTTCCATCTGGGAAACCCATGTTTTATCCCTAAAAGGCCAGTATAAAATGAACGACTGAGCTTTTTCTTTAATGCCGGTTGTTTCGTTGGGCTTCATAAAGAGAGGGGAGCGCCATGCCCGGTCGGTTCAGGCCTTCCACCGTCATCCATTCCGTGCGCCGGTCAGCGGTCGAACCCGCCAGGGTGACGATGCGGTTTTCCTTTCGGGTGATCCCGATATAAAAGGCCTGTGGGAAATGTTCAACCATGGTCGCAGGCGTTTTCGAAGAGGTGCTCGCATGGTCATAGGTCTGGACAAATGAATCTCCGGCATATTCGCCGTAGCCGTCTATCCTTGCGGGCGCCTCGATATTCCAGAAAACGTTTCTGACGCCTGCATGGGGAAGCACGCTCAGATCCCCGCCGGGACAGACGTAGAAGCCTTTCATTTTTTCAAACAGGTTCTCATAGGGAAAGATGCCGTGGAAGTCCATGGCCGTATCCGTGCCTGAAATTTTATTTCTCCCTTCATAATGGGTTTTGCAATCGGTGGCCACATTTCCCGAAGCCGTCATTTCCAGCGTGACCGGGTGCACCATCCGGGCGTGACAATCAACCTTCCGGATCAGGTTGTCATTGCTCCAGCCGATGGTGACCCCTGCATGTCCCTCCTGCCCCAGGAACGTCAGATTCTCCATCGTCCACTGGGAGGAACAGCTCAGGATTATCCCCTGGGTCATGTTCTTGAAATCGACGTCCCGGACCCAACCGTCAACCGCGCTGCTGATCCAGATTCCTCCCCAGAGATAATCCTGTTCCCTGGCAGTCCGGATGATTTTTCCGTCCTCTCCTTCGCAGGGTTTGTGATGCCGGTACCCGCCGGGCCAGGCACTCTCGATTCTTAAGTGCTCGATGCCGATCTCACAAGCGCCACTGAAGGAATAGATTTTAGGGGAGTAGCGGCGGGGCTGATCGAACCTTGCCGGTCTGGTGAGACGGATCGTATGGCTGTCAATTATTTTTTCAATCCCGGCGATCCAGGAAAGCTCTCGGACCGCAGGGCCGAAGGTGTCCGCCTGAACGTGTGTGAGCCGGAATGGCGCAGTCAGCCGGACTGAAATATCCGCCTTGTCCGGAGAGGGATGTTTGGGATCGATGAGCGGGTCCGTGCATGTGACTATCACGGTCTGCCCCTGGGAAAACGCCTGTGTATCAGAAACCGGGATATCTGTTTGTCCCCGGACCACATCCTGGGTGAAAGTGGCAAGCTCGTGACGCGCTTCCGACCCCAGGATCGCCACAGCCGCATAGCGGCGGGCTTCCTTTTCAGCAGAAACGGTCCCAAGTCTCCGGATCGACCCTTCTTTTCCCGGAGCCCCCATGAAAAGGACGGTTCCGGCTTCCCCGGCCCCCTGTCCGCGAAGGACGATGCGGTCAGAGGTGATTTGAAGATAAGGTGAGTCAGGCGATGGGTGGACATCGTATCTGCCCCTGGGCAGGTATATGACACCGCCGCCGACCGCAGCCGCCGCATTGACCGCAGCCTGGATGGCTGCTGTGTCTTCCTTGCCGTCATCGGGAACAGCGCCGAATTTGTCATCGGTGACGTCGAACACCGGGCTTTTAATCTCAGGAATCGATTGCTCGCCCATGCGGTATCCGGCCCGGGAAAAATCCGGAAGATGATTGCCGGTGGGGCCGTTTTCGACAAATTCCTTCCAGACAGCCGGGGTCCATTTCCCTGCGGGATCATCTGCCTTTGTCAAGGCTTTTTCTTTGGAGGCAGACGCCATTTTCTTCATTTCGGTTTTTTCACATCCTGTCGCCGGGAAGATCGTCAGGAGCATCGCCGCGATACAAAGCAGGATATGCACCCGATAAACGGCCATGTCATATTTTAAAGAGATGTTTCTTCGCATAATATCCATCAGGCTCTCCACATGATTCTCCATCTGCCGGTATTTCCTTGTCAGATTGGGTGGGAAAAGATCATATCCGCAAGGCATTGTCAAATTCTAAGATGGGAAGCCAGATTGTAATCCATTTTCCGTTTGACGGGACCTATGCAACTCTTTATAGTCAATATTTTATCATTAATTTATTTCCGGACGAACATGCTATTCAGTTCATTCCAATTCGCTGTTTTTTTTCTGATCACTACCGGACTTACCTATGCCATTCCCCACCGGTGTCGATGGATGATGCTTCTTGCGGCAAGCTATTATTTTTATGCCTGCTGGAAACCCGAATACATTTTTCTTCTCATGGGATCGACCCTGGTAAATTACATTTTAGGCTTACGGATGTCGGCAGTGTCTGACAAACCAGGGAGAAAAAAATATTTACGGGCAGGGATCATCTTCAATATTGGGATGCTGTTTTTCTTCAAGTATTTCAATTTTTTCAGCCGGTCCACAACTGAACTGATGAAGGCTTTCAATATCCTCTGCGATGTCCCGCTCTTTCATATGCTTCTGCCGGTGGGCATTTCCTTCTATACCTTTCAGGCCATAGGCTACATTGCAGATGTGTACAACGGCAACGTGCAGGCGGAACGACACCTGGGATTTTTTGCCCTTTTCACGGCGTTCTGGCCTCAGTTGCTGGCAGGTCCCATCAACCGCGCAAAACTCCTGATGCCACAACTCAGAGAATACCACCCCTTTGATTACCGGAAAATGACGGATGGGTTGCGGCTTATGCTCTGGGGGCTTGTCAAAAAAATCGTCATTGCCGATCATCTTGCCGTCTATGTCAACCGGGTTTACAATCACGTGGGGGATCACCAGGGCATTCCGCTCATGATAGCCACCCTGTTTTATACCATACAGATCTATTGTGATTTCTCAGGATATACCGATATGGCAAGAGGCGGCGCCCAGGTCATGGGGATTGATCTCATGGAGAATTTCAGGCATCCCTACTTTTCCAAATCCCTGCGCGAGTTCTGGCAGCGTTGGCATATCTCCCTGTCCACCTGGTTTCGGGACTATTTGTATATTCCCCTGGGAGGGAACCGGGCGGCAAAATGCCGGTGGTATCTCAACCTGTTCATCACCTTTCTCCTGAGCGGTTTTTGGCACGGTGCGAACTGGACATTTGTGATCTGGGGGGCTCTCCACGGGGGAATGCTGATCCTGGAGAATGCCACGAACCATTTCCAGGAGCGGCTGGCCAACAGGTTGTTTCCGGGCAGGGGGTCCAGGTTGAATCATGCATTTCAGGTGGCCGTCACCATGATCATGGTTTCCTTTGCCTGGCTGTTTTTCCGGGCCAATTCAGTGGGGGATGCATTCACCATCATCCGCAACATGTTTTTGATCGATATGGCTGAGTTCGGGCTGAAGCAAGCAGGAATCAGCGTTGTGGGCGTTCATACATTTGTCTTCCTGATCGTCATGATCCTGTTGCTGTTCCTGGTGGAAGCCCGGGAGCGAAGCGGGTGGATTCATGAACAGGTGGGGCGGCTGTCGCTTCCTGCCCGATGGACGATTTATACCGTGGCCGTCTGGGCCGTATTTATTTCAAATGTGTTCGGGGTGAAACAGGAATTCATTTATTTTCAGTTTTGACATGGGCGCCAAAGAGGGCGGGTAACCGTATATGAGAGCAAGGCTTTTTATCATGAAATTGATGATCTTTGGGATGCTGAATATAGGCATTCTGATCGGTCTTCTCTTTTGTGTTTCAGGACGGCATCGGGAAATCCGTCTCTCTTATGCCGAGAGCGAATCGAACCTCCTGGTGCTGGGGGAAAACGAGCATTACCCTGTTGCCTTCCTGGGTACTTCAAGGGGCCGTGTTCTTTCCCGGGACGGGAATCATGACATGGTGGAGCGGATTCTGGGCGGAAAGGTGGCCAACCTGTCCAAAGGCGGCGGCGGCGGACTGATGCCCGCAGACGTGCATCTTTCTTTTTTCCTGAATCAGGGAAACACCGTGGATCATGTCATCTACCTGGTGGATCCATGGATCTTCTATTCTTCCATCAATAATGAAAACAACGATTTTTTTCTTAAGGACGAGCCGTTCGAGCTATTCATCTTCTGGAAGCTGATCCGGGACCGCTATCCCATGGACCGGCTCTTTTCCTACCTTCAGATGATCACGGTCACGGACTGGCGGAAAATTTCACGATATGGCGCCCCCGGTTTGACGGACGGCACGCTTCAAAAAATCGATGAAAAAAAGATGGAAGACGCGCGACAAAATTACCTGGAGAAATATGACCAGGAGAGCTTTGTCGCCTACGGCCCCATGGTGGATGCTATCAATCGACTGGTGAGAAAGAATGGCGCCCGGATTACTTACGTCATGCTACCCCTGCTGATGCCTGCTTTCCCCGGGCTAACGGAGATAGATGCCTTTTTACGGGAGAAAACTTCACAGGAGGAAGGGATGGCCTATTACAATTGCGCATCATGCATGCAGGACCAAAGGTTTTATTACGATCACATGCACTTCAATAAAGCCGGTATTGAATACTTCTTAAATACGTGCATCCTTCCCATACTCCATGGCGAATTGCCTGTCTTGGACGGTATTTTTATACAGTAGCTCTTTTTTTTATTCACCACAGAGAACCACACATCACTATCAGAAAAGCGCCTTCACAAAATCTGCAGCATTAAAGGGTTGCAGATCATCAATTGTCTCTCCCACACCGATATACTTGATGGGAATATTCATGGTGTTTGCGATGTTGATGACAATCCCGCCCTTGGCTGTGCCATCTAACTTGGTCAGGGCGATACCTGAGATACCAATGGCATCGTTAAACATTCTGGCCTGGGAGATGGCATTCTGGCCGGTTGTGGCATCCAGTACCAGCAGAACCTCGTGGGGTGCGGTGCTGATTCTGTTCGATATGACCCGTTTTATCTTTTTCAGTTCTTCCATCAGGTTGACCTTGGTGTGAAGCCTGCCGGCAGTATCGATGAGAACAATATCAATGCCTCTTGCGATGGCAGCTTCAATGCTGTCATAGGCCACAGCTCCGGGATCGGCATTTTCCCGGTGTTTTACAAAATCAGCCTGGGTGCGTTCGGCCCAGATGGCCAGTTGCTCCACTGCTGCAGCCCTGAAGGTATCGGCGGCGGCGATCAACACCTTTTTCCCCTGCTTTCTATATAGTTCGGCAAGTTTTCCAATGGTTGTGGTCTTGCCCACACCATTTACACCGACAACCACAATAACAGCCGGTTTCGTGGGAAGGGGCGATGCGTCATTCAATTCTTCAGTATTGATCAGAGCGAGAATCTCTTCCTTGAGAACGTTCTTCAAATCGGTTGCATTTTTGATGCGGGGAACGTTCTTCCTGATATTTTCCATCAGATCCATGGCTATTTTCACACCGATATCCGAGGTGATGAGAAGTTCTTCAAGTTCCTCCAGAAGATCATCATCAACCTTTCTGTTGCCGGTGAAAAGTTCATCCACATCTGTGGTCAGAATTTCTCTGGTTTTGGAAAGGCCCCTTTTCAGTTTGTCAAAAAAACCGCCCTGGTTTTCCTTTTTTTTATTTAACATGTTAAACGCCATCATTTGATCCTTAAATTATTCAAAGTTTACGGAAACGAGTTTCGAGATGCCTTTTTTCTCCATGGTCACCCCAAAAAGGGTATCTGCAAATTCCATACTCCCCTTGTTGTGGGTGATCATGATGATCTGGCTTTGTTCACCAATGATTTTTAAAAGGTTGTTGAAGCGAATCACATTGGCGTCATCAAGGGGGGCGTCGATCTCATCCATAATGCAGAACGACGCGGGTTTTATGAGAAAGATCGAGAAAATGAACGCAATCGAGGAGAGGGCTTTTTCGCCGCCTGACAGGAGACTGAGCTGGGTCACTTTCTTCCCTGGTGGATGAATCATCAGCTCGATTCCGGTTTCCAGGGGTTTATCCGGTTCGGTCATTTCCAGTCGTGCAGAACCGCCTTCAAAAAGTTTTGGAAAGACAGCTTCCATTTTTTCATTGATCAGGTTGAAGGTTTCCAGGAACCGTTCCCTGGTGATTTGGTTTGTTTTCCGGATGACGGTATGAAGGTCTTCAAGGGCTTTTTCCAGATCTTCTTCCTGGGCCGTCAGAAAGTCAAACCGTTCCTGAAGCTGCTCGAATTCGGTAATTGCCGCCATGTTTACATCACCGATTCTGGCAATTTTCTCCTTGGTCGACAAAAGTGCCTGTTCCATTTCATTTAAGGACAGGTCTTGATTTTGATCGGATTCGGAAAGACTGGCCTTAAGTTCTGCCATGGGTTGATGATAGCGTTCATAGAGCCTGTCGATGATATTGGTCTGCTTGATCTGGATCTGGGATTTTTCCAGTTCCAGATTTCGATGGGCCTCATGGCATTCATCATATTCGTGCTTGATGCTTTCGATATTCTTTTCATTTTCTCGCAGTCTGTCATTGACAGACTGATAATCGGTTTCAAACTTTTCAAGCTGGATTTCGATATCTTTTGATGCGTCATAAAGAGATGAAAGCGCGGTCTCATTTTCACGGATGCTTTTTCTGGACGATTCCCGCAATTTTTCTTTTTCAGCTATTTCCGTCAAAACAGTTTCAAGCCGTTTTTCACTGTCGGAAAGGAAATCTTCAAGACGCCTCAGTGTCTGATTGCTGCTGGTGACTTTTGTCTTCAGTTCGGTGACAGTGAGTTTCAGATTGACAATTTTTTTCTGATAACTTTCCAGATCAACGCCAACGGATCTGATCTGATCGTTTAATTCCATCAGTTCCTGATGCACGGTTTTGACCTCGCCGGTGACCGTTTCAAGCGTTTTTCTGTATGTGTCCATCTGGATGTCTATATCGTCTGCCTCGCCTGTAATCTGCTCCTGCTCCAGACGAACGATTTCAAAATGACGTCTTACATGTTTCAGATCTTCAGTGGCCCGGTAAAGTTCCTTTTCAGCCATGATTTCATTCTGGGTGATATTTTCCTTTTCCTGCAGAAGTTCCTGGCGCTCATTTTTTATGTCCTGAATGGATAATTCAATATCCTTTTGGCTGCTATAGGCGGTTTCAATATCATTTCCCAGAGCAATAATGCGCTTTTCAAGCTCCTTTATTTCCTGTTTTTTGGCAAGAATGCCTGTCAACCGGTCTTGGCTGCCGCCGATGAGGATGCCGGCTTCGGAAATCATGTCACCATTTTTTGTGACAACGGTCAGGCTGCCATTGCCGTTGTTGCTGAATGTCTCCCAGGTTTGGATGGCTTCGCCCATATCACTGGTGACCAGGACATTTCCCAGAAGGGTTTTTGAAATATGAAGGTATTCCTCGCTTATGGCAACATGGTTCATCAGACGGTCCGCAGTACCATAGTCCTTTTGTATGCTGTTTCCGTTTTGTTTAATGGCGGAAATCGGGATAAAGCCGCTTCTGCCTGAATTGTTTTTCTGGAGGTGGTCAATAAACCGGATGCCGGTCACATGGTTTTCCACCAGCATATACTGGAGCGATTCTCCCAGGACGGATTCCACGGCTGTTTCATAGCCGGGCTCAGGTGTTAAAATATCCGCCATGATGCCTAAAATATTACCCATGTCCGGCCCTTTTTCCCCTATTTCCATGCCCTTTTGCAGGGCTGTATGACGCATGATTTCTTTTACGCCATCCTTGTACCATTCGAAATTGTCATCCATTTTCTTAAGGGCCTGATAGGTGGAGCTTTCCTTGCCGTATTCGGTTTCAAGCCCTTGCACGGTCTTGATATGATTCATCAACAGGGACTGCTTTGATTCCAGTCTGCCAGCGATAGCTGCTATTTTTTCCTCTATGCCGGTTTTTTCCTTTTTGAAAGCTTCATAGCTGATCGTGGCTGTTTGCTCAATACGCTGATGATCAGTGGCTTTTTTTTCAGAGGTCAATACCTCCTCATCAATGATTTTCAGGCGCCTTTGGAGGGATTCTTTATTATTCTCCGCGTTTTGGTAAATATTTTTATACCTGGCCTCATTGGCCACCAGTTCCATATAGTGATTGTTTTTGGCCTTGATCGTCAGGTTCAGTCGGTCCAGCTTTTCCTGAAGCGCACCTGTGGTCATGCTTTCCGTGTTGCTTTCTCTTTCTGCAACCTGAAGCTCACATATCAACACGTCATTTTGTTCTTTTTCCGCCAAGACCTCTTTCCTGAGCTGATCATTTTTTTCGGTCAGGGTTTCACTGGCCGATTGAAGCGCGGTGATTTCTTCAGAAAGCCTTTTGATGTCTTCCCTGAAATGCACGAGGTCATTTTCCGCCTTGTCAATATTTCGCTGAACATCATGGATGCGTGATTTGTGTTCTGAAATTCGCCTGGTTTTTTCGAGCTGTTCCAGTTTGATGGTTTCTGTTTCGCTTTCAAGCTGTTTCAGCCGGGTAGTCAGTTTGAATTCCGTATCTCTGAACGATACCAGTCGGCCGGTCAAGTCTTTGATCTGATTCTGGTATTCCTCGTAATAGTGGGATGAGGTCAGTATTTCCAGCGTTTTGATATGCTGTTTGTAGGTTTTATAATCCTGGGCGGCTTTGGCCTGCCTTCTCAGGCTGTTCATCTGTTTTTTGACCTCACCTATTATATCTTTGAGTCTTAACAGATTTTCGTTTGTTTCCTTGATTTTTCGAAGGGCTTCCTCTTTTCGCGTTTTATAGCGGGTCACTCCCGCTGCTTCTTCAATAAAAATCCTCCGCTCTTCAGGTGTTGCTTCTGCAATGGCACCGACATTCCCCTGTTTGATGATGGCAAAGGGCTTTTTCCCAATACCGCTGCCCATGAAAATTTCCTGAATATCCTTCAGACGGCAGGGGCGTTTGTTCAAGAGGTAGTCACGCTCGCCAGACCTGAAAAGTTTTCTTGTAATCATGATTTCAGAATAATCTGCCAGTTCCTCAGGTGCTGTCCCGTCATTTTCGAGGGTTATGGATACTTCCGCCATGCTGATGGGTGCTTTGCCATCCGAACCTGCAAAAATGACATCCTCCATGGCTTTTCCGCGCAGCTGTTTGGCACTTTGTTCACCCATTCCCCATCGTAAGGCATCGACAATATTACTTTTCCCACATCCGTTTGGGCCAACGATCGCTGAAATGCCAGGGGGGAATTCTATCTTTGTCTTCTCCAGAAAAGATTTGAAACCTGTAATTTCAAGTTTTTTAAGTTTCATGGTAAATGGATTTATGTCAATTAAATACCTGAACGGCACCAGTCATTTTCCTGTTCACATCTGAACCGTAAACGTATTTTTTTCATTCAGGTATATTGGATGCATTCTTAAAACAATCTCTCCGGGCCATTCCTTTTTGGGACCGTCATTCAAATATCATCAAGACGAACCGTAAACAATACTTAGTTTAAGCATTTAAAAATTTTTCGATATATTATTAATATTCAGTATGTTATCAATTTAATATGCGCCGTGGCATGGCGCTCCTTTTCTTCCTGTTTTTCGTGCGCGTGAACGTATCTGGTATCATGCGGGTTGAATTTACTTTTTTTTTGGCATAAGGTTTGTCCCTTATTATTCAATAGAGGTGTCACATGGTAAATCTGTTAAAAAAATACTGGTTTCTTCTGGGGCTGCTTATTGTTTTTATTTTGACTTTAAAGGATTCAACGGAAACGATTGCCCGTACCGGCCTGTTTCTCAAGGCCCATCATGGTGCGGATATTGCGATTGTGCTGATATTTTTCATATACGGTCTCACCACCCATGCCAGTGAACTCAAAAGCGGGATAAATGATATTCAGGGTCTTGGTATCGGTCTTTTCAATATTTTTATCATTGCCCCGGTCATTGCCGCCGTTTTTATGGTCCTTCCCCTGCCCGAAGGGTTGATTATCGGCATATTTATCGTTTCTGTCATGCCGACCACCTTAAGCAGCGGCGTGGTCATGACCGGTGCGGCAGGCGGAAATATCGCCCATGCCCTGTTGATCACCCTGACAGCAAACATTCTATCCGTTTTTACCATACCGGTTATCCTGGCTTTTCTTTTGAGTCTTTACAAAGATGCTGTTTCTGTGAATATCGACAAACTCGCCATCATGATAAAGATTGGTCTTCTTGTGGTTTTGCCCCTTATTGCCGGTCTGGGTGTCAAAAAGTGGGTCAATAAGCTGATTGAGACAGCAGGAAATTTTATTCAACAATTAAATCAGTTATTTGTGATTGCTATCGTCTGGATGTCCCTGTCTCAGACCAAGCCGGTTATCCTCGGCAATATGGATATGGTGCCCAGGGTGTTTCTGGCAGTTCTCGTTTTCCATGTCATGCTTTTATTGAGTGCGTTTTTGTTGACACGTTTGTTTAAAATTCCCAGTGGAAGACGGGAAAGTGTTATTTTTATGGGGTCCCAGAAGACCTTGCCCCTTTCCGTCATCATCCAGGTCACCCTTTTTCCCCAGTATGGCATGGCGTTAATCGTGTGTGTGCTTCACCATATTGTTCATTTGTTCATCGACAGCTATCTCGTGGGAAAGCTGAAAAGGGACAGTTCCGTCCCCCTCCATGGATAATGGTGCCATGTTCAGGAAAATGGACGTTTCAGCTGTTCATCCCAATAACTTTTCATTGACACCACTGGATGCTTTCTGTATAACTTAAGGTAATTATAGCAAATTCTTTTCAAAATATTTACTTGATCATCAGATGTTTTAAGTCTTTAGAGAATTATCAAATAACATCACAATAGACGTTGCAGGTGACCTTAAACCATGGACAAATATGAAATCATCGAAACCATAGCGGAAACCAAAAGCTCTGTCATCTACCGGGCAACACTGGAGGGCAGGCCAGGTACGGTCATTATCAAAAAATTGAAAACCAGATTTCCCACACCCGTCGATATTGCAAGATTCAGGCAGGAGTATGATATCATCAAAACCATTGACCTTGAGGGGGTTATTAAAACCTTTGAGATTATCTGGGATAAAGATGAAATAGCTATTGTGATGGAAGATTTTAACGGTTTATCCATCAAGAATATCCTGGGAAAAGGCCGAATAGACCTTCGACTGTTTCTGGAGATAGGGCTCAAAGTGTCAGAAGCGCTGGGACATCTTCACAAAATGGAGATTATTCACAGAGATATCAAACCGCAGAATATTCTGGTCAACCTCTATACCGGTCAGGTCAAAATCACCGATTTTGGTATTTCTACGGTTCTGACCCGGGAAAATGAAGAACTTTATGATCCGGAGGTCATTTCCGGCACGCTTTGCTATCTGTCACCGGAACAGACCGGACGCATGAACCGGGCTGTGGATTACAGAACAGACTTATATTCCCTGGGAATCACTTTTTACGAAATGCTGGTGGGGATCGTGCCATTCCGGTCAAAGGATCCAATGGAAATTATGTATTCGCATATTGCGATCAAGCCACCCCCCCCATATCTTTTTAATCCGGACGTGCCTGAAGTGGTTTCGGATATCATCATGAAACTGGTCATGAAAACGCCTGAGGAAAGATACCAGAGTGCTTTTGGCCTGATGGCCGATTTCAGGGAGTGCTTGAAACGGCTTGAGGAAGAGGGGCGGGTATCGTCATTTGACATTTTGAGGCATGATATTTCGAATAAATTTATCATTCCTCCCCAGTTATATGGAAGAAAAGAAGAAATTCAACTTCTTTTATCCTGTTTTGAGAAAACATCTTTTGGTAAAAAAAGCATGATCCTGGTGACCGGAGATCCGGGCATCGGTAAAACAACGCTGATCAATGAAATTCATAAACCCATTGCATTAAGAAAGGGGTATTTCATTCGCGGCAAATATGAACAGCTTCGGCGGGATGTGCCCTATAGCGCGATCATTCAGGCATTCCAGGGATTGGCTCGCCAGATTCTTTCTGAAAGTGAAGAAAAAATAGGCAAATGGAAAGAAAAACTCACATCTGCGTTTGGCAAAAACGGCAAGGTCCTCACAAACGTGATTCCGGATATTGAATTCATTACAGGTGCCCTGGACGAATTGCCGGAACTGGATTCGACGGAGGCCAGAAACCGGTTTAACCATGTGTTTGAAAAATTTGTCGGCGTATTTCCTGATGCAAACCATCCTCTGGTCCTGTTCCTGGACAACCTTCAATGGGCAGACACCGCAAGTCTTGACATGATCGGGCATATAATCACCAGCCCACAAATCAGGCACTTCTTTATCATTGGCGCATACAGGGACAACGATGTTTCGGAATTGCATCCTTTAAGCCATCTGATCGAAAACCTGATAAAGGACAAAACAGACATCCGGGCGATCAAGCTGGGACCGATCATGCCCGGTGATATCAATCAACTGATTGCCGATTTTTTAAAATGCGGCAAAGAGAAGGCCGGTGACCTGGGAGAGCTGATCTTTAAAAAAACCGGAGGGAATCCCTTTTTCGTCAACCAGTTTCTGAAAATCCTCTATGACAAGAAAATGATCTGGCTGGATATGGAGAAAGGCTGGCTATGGGATACGGAAAAAATAAAAGCGCTGAAAGTAACCGATAATCTGGTTGAACTTCTGGTCCAGAAGATGAAAAACCTGTCTGACAATACCCGGGAAGCATTAATGGTCTGCGCCTGCATCGGAAACCGGTTTGATCTGGAAACGCTTTCCCGCCTTATGGGAAAATCGGTTGATGAAACCCTTTCCAGTCTGACGGAAGCCATCAATGAAGGGTTAATTGATGAAGTGGATAATATGTACTTTTATCATCACGACAGGATTCAGGAAGCTGCCTATTCGATGATTCCGGATGATGAGAAAAAGAAATTCCATTACAGAATCGGAAAAATTGCATTAAAGGAAGGCAGAGAAAAAAATTATAATGATAAACTTTTTTATATTGCAGACCAGCTGAATGAAGGCTCCTCCTGCCTTTCGGAAGATTCGGAAAGGGAAGATCTTATCCGGTTGAATCTTGACGCCGGGAAAAAAGCCAAAACATCTGCGGCCTATGTGCAGGCGTTAAATTATCTGGAAACAGGCCTAAGCCTTTTGGGGCCGGATTGCTGGTCGAATGCCTATGGCCTGACCTTTGAAATTTTTCTGGAAGCAATAGAGGCCTCTTATTTAAGCGGCAATTTTGAAAACATGGATCGTCTGGTGGAGATTTCCATTAAACAGACCGGTTCTATAATTGAGAAAGCAAAAATTTTAAGTTTTAAAATCAATGCCTGCAAGGCCCAGCAGGATTTTGGCGGCGCCCTGCGAATCGGATTGAACACACTTTCACTTTTGGGTATTGTTCTGGATGAAAAACCGGATGCCAAAGTCATTGCAGATGTTTTCGGAGATGTCTTCAATCAGATTGGGAACAAAACAGACGAAGAACTGATTTCGATGCCTGACATGACCGATCCTGTCATGTTATCTGCGATACAGATACTTGCAGATATAGCTACGGCTTCGTTTAGCAGTGCACCGGAGCTCTACCCCTTGTTATCTTTGACAGGGCTGAATATCCATCTGAAACATGGCGGACATCCCCTGATGGCAACCGCCTTTCTAAGGTATGGTGTTATTCTTACGGCCGGCATGGGCAACATCGAGGAGGGGTACCGGTTTGGCAGGCTGGCCTTTAAAATTATTGAAAAATACAATGCCAGAAAATTACTGGCGGAAACCATTTTGGTTTTTAATATTTTAATCCGTCACTGGAAGGAACCGCTCAAGGATTGCGTCAAGCCCGGTATGGAAGCCTTCCGGATTGGTATGGAAACCGGTAAATTTGAAATGGCATCCCTGGGATTGGTCCTGCATGACACGTATGCGTTTTCCGCAGGTAAAAAGCTCGATGAAATTGACAAGGATATGGAAAAACATATCCAGATTATCCATCAGGTCAAACAGAAATATGTGGCAGAAAGACTGGCTCTCTGGAGGCAGTATGTGTTGAACCTGATGGGGAAAAGCACCGACCCGGTTTGTCTTCAAGGAGAAGCGTTTGACGAAGACCTATCAATAAAATCCGGTATTGAATCAAGAGACCAGGGGCTTGTTCATAATTTTTTCAATGCCAAATTCCGGCTGGCCTATTTGTTCGAGGATTTTGAATCGGCATTTGACTATCTTGAAAAAGCTGAAGAAAATGCGGAAGTGTCAAAAGGTGAAAGAGGGCTTATCACGGTTATTTTTACAAATTACATGGGGTCTCTGATACGGATTGCCTTATACCCGGATGTTCCGGATGATACGAAAGCAATTTTCAAGCGAAAAATTGACGACAATCAGAAAAAATTATTGAAATGGGCCAACATCGCGCCATCCAATTTTCTTCACAGGTATTATCTGGTGGAGGCGGAACGCGCCCGAATCGCCGGTCATAAGTCCCTTGCCATGGATGCCTATGACCAGGCTATTTCCTTAAGCAAAAAAAATAAATATCTCAGTGACCAGGCCCTTTCCAATCTCTTGGCCGCAAAATTTTATCTCTCCACAAAAAGAGAAAAGATCGCCCGGATTTTTATGGCAGATGCGTTGAACTGTTTTTCAAAATGGGGGGCTGTCGGCTGCTTAAGATTTTTTAAAGAAAAATATCCCGGACTTCTCATACCGGAGAAATCCTATCCATATACAGGTTCGGTAGATGCAATATCCACGGTTAATCTGTCAACAGGAACGGCTGCTGAGGCGCTTGATGTGTCAACGGTCATGAAAGTATCGCAGGCCATATCAAGTGAAATCGTTCTCCCAAGGCTCCTTGTACGCATGATGAAAATTGTCATGGAAAATGCCGGTGCTGAAAAAGGATTTGTCATTCTGTCAAAACAAAACAAGCTTGTGGTGGAAGCAGAAGGCACTACAGAAGAAGCCGATATCTCCATCCTGAAATCCGTTCCGATACACGAACATAAAGGACTCTCTTCATCTATTGTCAATTATGTGGCGCGGACAAAAGAAACGCTTATTTTGAAAAACGCATCGGAAAAAGGCGATTTCACAAAAGATGCATATATTATGAACAACAGACCCAAATCCATCTTGTGTACGCCTATCCTTTATCAGGGACAACTGTCAGGTGTCCTGTATCTGGAAAATAATCTTTCAGAAGGTGCCTTTACAAAAGACAGGCTGGCGATTTTAAACGTGATTTCATCACAGATTGCCGTATCTGTCCGGAATGCGAATCTCTATGAGGACGTGCTTCGGTGGAATAAAGCTGCAGAAACCGCTTCCCGGGCCAAGGGAGAACTTCTTACCAATATGACCCATGAACTTGTCAACCCCATGAACGCCATCGTGAATCTTGCAAGTCTTACATTAAAATCAGACATTGGCGGCAAGGCCAGGCAGTACATTGTTGACTTGAAATCATCAGCAGATAATCTTCTCAAACTCATTACCGATATCATCGAACTGGTTAAACTTGAAACCGATGAATACATTCCTGAGAAAAACCGGTTTTTTGTACCCGATATCATTCAGCAAATGGTTGACATCTACAATGAGAAAGCCTTGCAAAAGGGCATCGAACTGGTAAGGAATGTAGATACTGCCATACCCTATGCGTTAATCGGCGATACCAGACGTCTTATTAAGATTTTGCGTCACCTCCTTTCGAACGCAATCAAATTTACAGACAAAGGAACGGTGACCTTGGGCGTTGTCTGCATCAAGAAAGCAAAGCGCCTGGTGACCCTGGAATTTTCCATAAAAGATACAGGAATTGGTATCAGACCGGAAAATTTTGGTACGGTTTTTGATGCTTTTACACAACTGGATAAAGGCGCTGCAAAAAAATACGAGGGCACAGGGGTTGGGCTTGCCATATGCAAACGCATGACAGAATTATTGAATGGAGACATGAGGCTTGAAAGTGAATTTGGAAAAGGAAGTACTTTTTCTCTTTCGTTAACCTTTGACCGGCAGACAGAAGCAGAAGAAAACGAATACAGGGAATTATTGAAATCAAGGGGTGCATATAAAAAAGAAGAGATTAAATCTGGCAAAGAAAAAGGACTGTTAACCGATATGGCGGAGATCAGGCCCATTCTTCTTGAGGTTAAGAGGCGAATCCTCCAGTCGGATTTCAATACGGAAGAATACGTAAGCATGGTGCGGCGTGATCTGGATGGCATAGGGCTTGCTGCGGAAGCAAAGCGGCTTGAAAATCAGGCAGGTGTGTTCGAATTCGATCTTGCCATGGAAACGCTTAAGGAAATAGCGAAAAAACTGGATATTGTGCTGGAATAGTTTTACCAGGTCCAAAAAGAAATGACTGAAACATAACGTGATATCATGGTTGCAGATCGGATTGAAAATTTTGAAAAGTATACAGGCTTAAGTGAAAAAATAGCAGCGGCCTTGAAATACTTATATGAAAATGACTTTCAGAAGGTAAGCCCAGGCAGATACGCCATTGATGGCGATGATATGTTTTTCATTGTCAGTGATTATCAGACTCGAAAGGCAAACGAGTGCCATTTGGAAGCCCATCAAAAGTACATCGATGTTCAGTATATGGAAAAAGGGGAGGAATGGATCGGGTATGCGCCCCTCGAGAATCAGGTACCTCTATGCCCCTATAATGATGAAACAGATCTGGCGTTTTTTGAAGGTGCCGATTCTTTCATAAAACTGAAAAAGGGCATGTTCGCCATTTTTTTCCCTGAGGATCTCCACATGCCGGGAACCGCCGACGTGTCTTCCCCTGTACGGAAAGTGGTCGTTAAAATCAAAATATAACGGTGGGGTAAATAACGGTTGTTTATTAAAGGCGTTAAGTGCCGGACTGAGATTGAATAATTCGGCAATCACCGGTCTGGTTGAGCGGATGGAAAAAACCGGGCTGGTTGAAAAACGCGCTTGTGATCGGGATAGCCGGTCTTTCAGGGTTTATGTGACCGGAAAAGGGCTTGATGCTGCAGCAAGGAGCCTGTCACTTCTCAAAAAATTCAATGATGCGTTAGTTCAGGCATTCACAGAAAAGGAACTCGATACCATCAGCAGATTTTTAAATTTTCTGGCAGATATTGAGTCCAAGTAAAAACGATATCTTTATGCGCGTTTGAGCCAGTATTTTTTCATTGGAGGTTCGTTATGATTCAGATAGACAAGGAAACAAGAGTACCGGAAAAATTAATAAGTTCCTTGGACTGGACCGGTCCCGCTCAATCGGAGGGGCTGTCATGGTCGGGTATCCCAAGTACAAGAATACATATAAGGTTACCCGAAACAAGAGAGGTTTAAAATGGATATAGCTGAAATAATAAATGATTATCTGATTCTGGTTAAGCTGTAGATGACCTGATCGATGATTTCACCATCCTTAAATGCACTCGCACGGAGTATGCCTTCATAGGTGAAACCCGCTTTTTCAAGCACCCGTGCAGATGCTTTATTCGTGGCATAGGGTTCAGCGGAAATCCGGTGAAGTTTCATGTCATGAATGGCATACGAAGAAATACGTTTGACCGCTTCGGTCACGATACCTTTTCCCCAGAACGGTTCTGCCAGCCAATACCCTATTTCTGCCGTAAATCGGTGAACATCCTTGCCAGGGAAGAATCCGATGCTGCCAATGGCCTCGGTTTTTGTCGCTATGGCAAAAACAGAGGCCGGCTTTATCGCCATCGCCTGTGATATGAAGTCTTTTGCATCCTTAAGACTGTAGGGATGCGGGAAACCATCCCTTAAGTTCAACCATATTTTTCTGTTATTCGCATATCTGGCAATGGACGGTGCATCCTCTATTCTCCAGTCACGAATAATATATTCACCCATTTCCTGATACATTCACATACGGTCCTTTGATTTATCCATATTGGAATGAATCAGCTTTTGCCCTTGTTTTCAAAGTGCACGAAATCGATCAGAAACACGGCGCCCAGCAAGAGCACTTTTAATTTGACATCCCAGTCTTCCGGGAATGTCACACCAAAATTATCGGCATCGGTAAATCCTTCTTTAAAAAGGCCGCTCCATTTTTTGGTGATCTTGCCGTATTCCTTCCCGTTATGTCTGATCTCGAATGTCCAGGGATGGAGGAGGGGGCCGAACAGTTGCAGGACCTCTCTTTCGGAATCATCTATAACCGAATAAATTCGGCGCAACAGGGAAAAGCATCTCTCGATCGCGCCGATGGATTGACCTTGAGAATCAACGATTTCGGCGCGATGAAAATAGAAACGGAATGGTCGTCTGATCTGGAAGATGGGCTGACCGTCTTCAGTCAAAATAGATAGGGTAAAAGGGCGAAGTGCCTTGAGAAACCAGCGGAGCAGTATTGATCCTGATTCTTCTGCCGCCAGATACAGCCTGTTTCCGGACATGTCTGTTACAACGTACTTGTTTCGGGTCTCGAATCCGGTGACAATCTCGCCCCATTCTTTTTGTTGATGAACCATGAGACCGTTTAATGAAGACAGCGTTTCCACGATTCCCCCTAAAATTGGTCAGTGATCATATTTTTTTGCATATGCTGCGTCATTATATAATCCTTCACCATGCATTTCTTTTATTTCCTTTTTATTATATTTTTTCCAGTTAAAAATACGAGTACTTCGGCCATCAGACTATTTATTGTTTCAAATTGATCCGGAGCAACAGCCATGACGGTTTTTTCAGATTGTACGAAGCGAGCTGGCACCAGTTCATTTCGGCAGTGTGAAACGATATCCATAGCGGATTCCGGTGTTGTTTCCAGGTGAAATTGAAGGCCGATAACCGACTGGCCGAGCTGAAACGCCTGGTTTTCGCAAGCCACGCTTTTTGCCAGTCGCACAGCGCCTAGTGGCAGATCGAAGGTTTCACCATGCCAGTGGAAAACATCCACCGTTGATGGAAAGTGGAAGACTGAATCGTCCGAAGTCTCTATTCCTTGAACGGGAAACCACCCGATTTCTTTTTCAGAATTCGGGTAAACCTTGGCTCCCATCGCGGCCGCGATAAGCTGTGCACCGAGGCAGATACCCAAAACCGGTTTTCCGGACCGGATGGCGCTTCGGATAAATTGTTTCTCCTTCCTGAGCCAGGGAAACAATGCTTCATCATTGACGCTCATGGGACCGCCCATTACAATAAGCAGCCCTGTATCGTCCATATCCGGCAAATCAACGGATTCAAAGAAAGGCGTATGGGTGATTTCGTATCCGTTTTCCCTGAGCCAGGGTTCGATGCTGCCAAGGCCTTCGAATGGAACGTGCTGTAAGTAGTGTGCCCGCATATTTTTTAAGCTTATTCCTCAATGATCATTGCTCTTGATTCTGTGGCGTTCTCGCGCAGGTTTTTGTGACATTCATTTCGGGAATACGAACAACAGGTCCATCAACTTTTACAAGAAAAAAGTTAAAAATCAACTGAATTATTGATTGACAGGCATACGAATATCTGATTTCCAGAATGGATCAACCATGACCAAAGAAGTCGTCTCTGGCAATCTGCCATATGACCTGTTACTCATTTCAAAATTATTAAAAGATTTTCCGTTGAATCATTTTTGTAATACGGCATACCACGATTAAAAAAAGAAAGGACACCATATGATCAGATTAAAAGATGGCAGTGAAACAAATGATATCCGGCTGGACCGTGTTCAATTTTTCGATGAACGAAGCAGGAGCTATCCTGTCCGCAGTATGATCGCTGTCAAGGAGCTCAGATCCTATACCTGGCGATGCAATATCCATCTGGATCAGGGCAGGGAAGGGGCCTGTGTCGGTTTTGGCATTTCCCATGAACTGGCCGCAAGACCCTCGGAAGTCAAGGGCCTTACAAATAAATTCGCCAAGGAATCCATCTACTGGGAAGCACAGAAGATCGACGAATGGGAAGGCGGTTCCTATCCCGGAGCGTCGCCCAGATACGAAGGCACATCTGTTTTGTCAGGTGTAAAGATTTCCCGCCAAAAGGGATTCTTTGATTCCTTCTATTGGGGGTTCAGCCTGAATGACCTTGCATTGGGTGTGGGACGCAGAGGACCTGCGGTGTTGGGCCTGTCCTGGATGGAAGGGATGGGAAAAACAGATGAAAACGGGTACATCCGCGCCACAGGCGAGGTCGTCGGCGGGCATTGTATCCTCTGCCGGGGCGTGAATGTCCGCGAAAAATATTTTTTGTTGAGAAATTCATGGGGAAAGGACTGGGGAAAAACCGGTGACTGCAAAATATCCTTTGACGATATGAAAAAATTGCTCGCAAACGGCGGCGAATCGGTATTTTTTGAAAAAAGGCACTCGATCGTCATCTCATGAATGATCGGAAAATTCAGTTCCAGGTTTTTCAGAGAGAGTGCCGAATCGTACACAAACGAAACCGGATGGTCACCGGAAAGGTCTGTACCCATATTCGATTGTGTGCCTGTCGGCATATACCGCCCTCCCCCCTTGAACGGCCTTTCTTCAGGTGTTGCGGCAGTCGCGCCCAGTGCGATCGTGCCGTTATGGCAGCTCAGGCACATTCGTGACGCCTGCGGTAATGACAAAGCACCTTGATAAATTGTAAAACGTATTCAAATCACCTACTGTCTGGCGAAGAGTGAGGAACGTACCGTTACAAGAGATGTCGTGGACAAAAAAAAATTGCTTCTGAAAGGGTGTTGACTATATTTTCATTGAACGCCTTTTATTAGTATCGGGAATTAACATGTCAACTTATGAAAGTCAACACCGTATACTTACTTTTAATAACAGAAAAATGGCTTTTGCTGCTGTCTGTTTTTTTTCATTCAATCCATATATTTGCCCTGATAAATTTTGAGGTGCTTTTCCAAACCTGGTGCTTAAGGATTTGATTACCTTTATCCTGCAGTTTACGCCTCATTGTGGCACTTCAGACAGCCTGTGAACTTGTAATGACGGGGCTTGGGTGCGTCTGTCTCACGATCCGGATGATGGCACTCGAGACACTCCTGATCGAGAGATACGTTTTCATGAACGTCAGGGGTGTTTCTGATTGAAGGACCATGCAGTCCCATGTAGGCTTTATACCCGCCGCAGCCGGCAACAAGTAAAGCGGAGAGTAGCAAAAATGATGATAATGCATGTTTTTTCATGAGGGATCTCCTTTAACAAGCTTGCCATCCAAAAGGGTGATGGTATGTTTGGAAAGGCCTGTGATTTCCGGATCGTGGGTCGAAATGACAAGTACCTGATTATCGTTTCTGGCCATGGTAAACATGAGATTGACGAGATTTTTGCCGGTTTCCGTGTCCAGGCTTGCCGTGGGTTCGTCTGCCAGAAGTAATTTGGGAGAATGCGCGATCGCTCGTGCAAATGCCACCCGTTGTTTTTCCCCACCCGACAGCTCATGGGGCATGGCGGTTTCCATATCTTGAAGTTCAATATAATCAAGAAGTGCTGTGACTCTCCGTTTCTGGTTTTTTCCGCTCACGCCGTTTAATTGAAGTGGGAATGCGATATTCTCATAAACATTGAGGAATGAGAGAAGGTTTCCGGACTGGAACAGAAACCCGATATTTTTTCGCTGAAGATTGGAAATCGCCTTTGCATTGAGTGCCATGAGGTCAGAACCAAAGACGGATATTCTTCCCCTATCCGGTTTTTCAAGCCCGCCAAGGCAGTTTAAAAGGGTTGTCTTGCCTGAACCTGATTTTCCGATAATGGTCAGGGGGTTTTTAGGCATGATGTCAAAAGAGACATCAGAAAGGGCCGGGACATGTCGTTTGCCGGAGAGGTAATGTTTGGATATGTTTTCTACCTTTATCATGGTATTTATACGATCCTTAAAATTTCTGCCGTTTTTTTGCGGATGACGATCAATGTCGGCCAGATGGATGCAAGGATTCCGAATAGAATGGCCAGAAAAGGCGGTAGAAGAAGTGCTTCGCCTGTCAATCTGGGAAAAATAACGCCTGAGACCACAAAATAGGGATTATGAGATGTGAAACCGGAAAGATCAATGCCCGAACTTGCAGAAAAAAAAACCAGTGCCGAACCTGCAACCATACCTGTTAGCGCCGCGAAAATATTCAGGATAAGCACCTCCATATTGATCAGGAGACATGTTTCAAAGGATGTCACCCCCATGGATTTCATGATGCCATATTCCTTTAAGTTTTTTAAAATGAAAATGGCAAAAGCACAGGAAATGCCTATGGAAACCACACTGAACACAAGGAAGGTCACAAGATTCATGGCAACAACGTTGAGTGAGATCAGCTGGCTCAAATCCGGCATCAGATTTTCCCAGGATTTGAATAACCCTTGCGGAAGTCCTTTTTCCTGATAGATCGCCATCACAGCGTCCGGTGTCACCCCATTATTTAAAAAAATGGCTGCATGCCAGTTTTTAGTCTCTGTTATTTTTCCATTGCCGGATGCAAGCGCATAACTCCGGTCAAATTTTTCAATGCCGGTATCAAACAATCCACATACGGTTAATGTCTGATTTTCGCCATTGGTTTCTCCTTTTAAATGGATTGGGTCTCCGGTTTTTGCAGTCAGATTTTCTGCGGTGAGCCGACTTATAAATATGTCATTTTGATTGTTTGCAGGAAACCGACCTTCCACGGTTTTTTCGTAAAGATAAGAACTTTGAATTTCTTTTGAGGGATCCACGGTAAAAACGGTGATCATGTCGTAATGACTGTTCAGCTGAAGAAGGCACCGCTCAGGTATGCGTTTCAGCACATTTGATACACCTTTGACCAAAAGTGTTTCCGTCCGGATTTGGTCCGACAGATTGAATCCTGAAATATGACCGGAAAAAAGACTCACCGAGTTTCGGATCATTGCGTCATTTATGCCTGCAGCAACGGCAGACAAAAAAATCAGCAGGGTCACCGAGGCAAACACCATAAAAAAGAGTGCTGCGGTCGTTCTTAAAGATCGGGTAAGAAACAGCCAGCCATTTTTTGTCCAGAAAAGGATAGTCATGATTTTTGTCTGCCTGCTCGGCCGGTAATGAGATGGCTGACCCCGATGCGGTCAACAAGGAAATCAATCGTCATATCTACCATAAATTCATGCTCAGGACTGAAAAGTGTCTTCGCACCTCTTTCTATAAATGCATGGGCGGTTTGCCATGATTTTTCCAGAGCCTCAGGAAATCTTTCTGCTATCTTGTCAGCAAGGTTTTTTGACCCCATTTCATCTGTGGTTAATTCCTGAAGCATTTGTTTTTCGGCCGGACTATCTCCATAATGAATTAAGGACGCCAGATAATTGTGTCTCTTCATTAAAATATCCAGGGACAGATCGGCCATGTCATCCAGAACTTGGCAACCCATGCCGATGTTGTATAGTCCTTCTTTGATGGATGAGCTTATGTTTTTATCAATCTGGTCAATCAGATCCGGCACAGCCCAGGGACATTTGAATAGAATGCCTGTTTTCAGGTGATGTACCTTAGAGAGAATAAGATCCGGCGTTAACAGGTATATGTCGCCATTCTCTTCGCCAGCCTCTTCTATACCGCTTATGGAAAGCGCGCGAAGGGTTTCAAAAGAGGCCTCAATCAACTGGCTGCGCGGGATGGTTTCGCCAAACCCCTTGTCAAGGATATCCAGGACAGCCCTGTCCGATACCATGATATCGATGATGGATCTGAATTTATAGCTTTTTTCAGGGAGATCCGTATCCAGTGTTTTTTTGTATTCGTTATCGAGAATATTATCACACCCCGTGACCATGCCTCTTAAGCACTGGTTCAAGGCAGTGTATATAATCCGTTTTTCAGGCCGTATGCCGGCCTTGAAGTATGAATAGAGAAAAAGGGCGGTGAAAAAATGTTTCTCTATCGAAAAATCGTTTTCTTTGCATTCTCGAAGGTGAATGCCGGTTCCTTTAAGAATAGCTGTCGCGGATTCCCAATAGAAGGTCAGGCCCTTTTTCAGTTCATTTTCAAGCGTGATATATGTATCCAGTATGGCAGCGGTTTCACATTTATCAGCCAGATGGATATCAGGTTGGGGCATCATCAACTCCTTACGGGTTTTTGAGATGAAAAAACAGCAATATAACCAAAATACATGGCATGTAGCATGGGTGGATCAAATCCGGCCATCTCGATTAAGGGTGGTAGCACACCTCTTATATTTTCACCGATTTCAGGCTGGAAAAGAAGCCAGCGGGATACATGAGATACCAGTTTTCCCATAAATGTGGCGGGCCGATGCATATCTGATATGACCAGTCTGCCACCGGGTTTCAACACGCGCCAGATTTCCGAGAGTGTTTTTTGCTTCAGGTTCAGATCCACATGGTGAAAAAAAAGAGTGGAGATCGCACTGTCAAAAGTATTATCTTCAAAGGGAATATTTTCAGCTGCCGCAACTTCAAACCGGCAGGTGGTGCTTTTCCGTTTTTTTCGCGCCCCTTCAATCATTTTTGCGGCAGCGTCAATGCCCGTGACCAGCCCCGCTTTCCCGGCGTCGAGTTTTTTTGATATCATGCCTGTCAGCACACCGGTGCCGCACCCCACATCAAGAATTTTATCGGTTGTACGGAGGGTTAAAAGACGAATCAGGTTTTCATTGATGGTTTTTTCTTTTCCCAGAAGGATAAGCGGTTCGACAAGGTCATATACGCCTGCTGCATGATCCAGGGTTCTGCCTTTTGTAGGAATGGATTCAAGCATGGTCCTCACAAATCAATTGGTTTCCGTGAATGATATTGTCCAAGCAATAGGGCTGTATTTTTTAATTGCCGTTCATAAGATCGGTATTGAGAAGCAAATAATATGCCTTTTAGGGTTTGAATGCAACTCAAATATATGCGGCCCGGATTACCCGGATTATTGGATGGTCTGATGGGTTAGGGCGATTTTTTTTGGGTGATGGTATGACACCATGTGTAAAATAAAAGATTTTTTATGTTTGACAGATGCCCCTGAATCCTTTACTCTTACATAATTTTTTCTGTTTCAGAATCATGAGAACGTATGTCTCAATTTCAGCCGCGATACAGTAATGTATTAAAAGACAACCGTCCTAATTTCAAACCATCAGCATAAACGTTCCATGACAGTTACCCAGATGGTTTTTTAAGTAAAATCAAGGCAAAACACCTAAGCCAATCATCGAATTTTCTATATATTTAATATGGTACGGGATTTGCAATCCATTATATTAAATGCATGCCTTTGTAAGTGAGAAGGCGTTTGTTTTGGTCTGCAAACCAGTCACTGACTGATGAGTATAGCTTGTCACTGCCCTGACGGGCCAATTTAAAAAATTTCCAGGAGGTAATACATGACCGAAAAACCTGATAAAGGAATAAAAATTTTATCTGCAAAGGAGTTGACAACCTGTGACGCCACCGCCCAGATGATTGAAAAGGCAAGACGGGACGGTGTGGAGCTGGTCTTTGACAGGGCCACAAGTATGAAACCCTGCCCGATAGGTGCGGATTCGGCCTGTTGTAAACATTGCTATATGGGACCATGCAGACTGAATTCAAAAGACCCTTATGGTAAAGTAGGTGTTTGTGGTGCAACGATAGACACCATCATGGCGAGAAATTTCGGCAGAGCAGTTGCCGCCGGTTCTGCTGCCCATACCGATCATGGCATGGGAATGCTTAATCTCTTTCGCGAAGTGGTCGAAGGTAAAATCAGTGACTACAAGATCAAAGATCCGATTAAGCTGAAATCCGTTGCAGAATCCATCGGCATTGAAACCGAAGGCCGTGAGATACTGGATATCGCACGAGATCTATACAAAGAACTGGAGCGGACTTACGTTCAGGTGGAAGGTGAAATCCCTTTTGTCAAACGCGTACCTGAAAAAACACTCGAGGTATGGCGAAAGCTGGGTATTGTGCCCAGAGGCGCCATGCGCGAAGTCATGGAGATGATGCACCGGTCAGCCATTGGCGTGGATCAGGATTATGAAAATCTGACCAAACAGGCCAGCCGGACCGCACTGTCTGACGGATGGGGCGGTTCCATGGTTTCCACTGAAATTTCGGATATTCTTTTCGGAACACCATCGCCTGTCGCCATTGAAGTCAACATGGGCGTTTTGAAAGAAGATAAGGTGAACATCATCGTTCACGGGCATGAGCCGAATCTTTTTGAATCCATGATTGTGTCCGTCAATTCGCCGGTATTGAATGAGGCGGCAAAAAAAGCGGGCGCCCAGGGAATCAATCTCGTAGGCATGTGTTGTTCAGGTGCGGAAGTCATGGTCAGGCACGGCATCCCTCATGCAGGGAATTTCTCCTCAACAGAAGCCATTATGGTAACCGGAGCGGTTGATGCCATGACCGTCGATATCCAGTGTATCAAACAGGGTCTTCAAAAAGTGGCAGAATGCTATGGGACGCCTTTATTTACAACCAACACCCGGTGCAAGATAGAAGGCGCGATTCACCTTGAGCTGAATGAGCATGATCCGTTGTCTTGTACGGATGAAATCGTGATCAAGGCGATCAGCCGGTTTAAAAACAGAAAACATCCTGTGGAAATTCCACGGCAAATCAATCATGGTGTGCATGGTTTCTCCCATGAATATATCAGCTACATGCTGGGCGGTTCTTTCCGTGGCGGCTATTCGCCTTTGAATGATAATATCATCAACGGGCGAATCCGAGGTGTCGCAGGTGTTGTGGGATGTACAAACCCCAGAGTGAAACAGGATTATGTCCATGTGGAACTGGTCAAGCAACTGATTAAAAACGACGTTCTGGTCCTTCAGACAGGATGTTCCCAGATCGCGCTTGCCAAAGCCGGTCTGACCACACCTGAAGCGGCGGTGCTTGCAGGACCGGGGCTTTCAGAGGTGTGTGAAGCTGTGGGCATGCCGCCGGTTTTGGGCATGGGTTCCTGCGTGGACAACAGCAGGATTCTTATCGCAGCGTCAGCCATGGTCCGGGAAGGGGGTTTGGGTGATTCCCTTGCCGATCTTCCTGTGGCAGGTGCCGCACCGGAATGGATGAGTGAAAAGGCCATTGCCATCGGGCAGTATTTTGTGGCGTCCGGTGTTTTCACTGTTTTTGGCGTGACTTTCCCGATTGTTGAAAACACCCGTTTCCATGACCTTCTTTTTGACGGTTTGGAAAAACAGGGCCTTGGGAAATGGGGTTTTTCCCCAGATCCCCATGAAATGGCCCGATTGATGATCGAACATATTGACAAGAAAAGAAAAGCGCTGGGTATTGATAAGGCGCGGGATCGAATTCTTGTGGATATGGCTGACAGGAGACAGCTCAGTGCATAGAAGGTGAACGGTACGTGCTTTTTTTTCTCCTGCCTTTCCGGTTAACATGAAGCTGCCGCCGGTGACCGTGCCACCCCACATGGGAGCCGGTGGTTTTTATACAACGCATGTGACCTTAAGGAGCAACGTGCTGTTCAAATCATTTCCATAGAAGGATTAAAGCTTTATTTAGAAGATAGAGCCTTTTATCCCCCTCCTCCCTGACGCCTTCGGATTTACCCCAATCCGGAGGCGTTTTCTTTTTCACGGGAAATTGAGTGACAAAAATAAAAACAATTGATAACCACCTCTTTCATGCAGAAAAGTAATTTAAAATATCATCCTGAAGCCTTCAAGAAAACACTGGATGAATTGTACGTTAAATATAACAGACGGTCCTTTGTAACGCCGGACCCCTTGCAGTTCCTCTATGACTATGCCGATATACGGGACAGGGAAATCGTAGGGCTTGTTGCCGCCTCCCTTGCCTATGGGAGAGTGGCGCAGATTCTTACAAGTGTGTCCGGTATACTGGCGATGGCGGGAAATTCGCCTTACGAATTTGTCATGCAATCCGACAGACGGCGCTTCAGAAATTGTTTTCAGGGATTTTGTCACCGGTTTGCCAAAAGAGATCAACTTGTGGCACTTTTTTCAGGCATCAGACAGGTGATCGATGAATTCGGGTCACTTCAGAGCTGTTTTAATGAGGGCATGGCAGCAGTGGATGATACGGTTTACCCGGCCATGCATTTTTTTGTCGAGCGTTTGGTGGCCGGGAATAACGATCCTGGTCATCTTGTTTCCCTTCCCTGGAAGAAAAGTGCCTGCAAACGGTTGAATTTGTTTCTGAGATGGATGGCCAGAAAAGACAGGGTCGACCCCGGAGGATGGGAACGGGTTTCACCGGCAAAACTGATCATCCCTCTGGATACGCATATTCACAAGATCAGTCTTGCCCTGGGATTTACAAACCGAAAGCAGGCAAACCTAATTACAGCCATTGAAATTACGGAAAAATTTAAACAGTTGAATCCGCCTGACCCGGTTAAGTACGATTTTGTTTTGTCCCGTTTCGGGATACGGCATGACATGAATATTGTTGATTTAATCGAAGAATTTTAATACAAATACACGATTGACCATGAATTTTAAAATTTTTCTTATTAAAATTAGTATGTTATGGTAGCTGGATCGGGAAAACAATAATGAACACAGGAAAGATTCTGTTTATTTGTACGGATAACGCGGTTAGAAGTCAGATGGCCGAAGGGTTTGCCAGGAAAATAGCCCCTCAAGGCATTGATGTTTTCAGTGCCGGCATAGCGCCTGCAGCAGAAATTCATCCTTTGGTGTTTCAAGTGATGAAAGCGGCCGGTGTCGATTTAAAAGAAAATCAGCCGAAAAAAATATCAGATCTGTATCCCTGCCGCTTTGATCTTGCAGTCACCTTATGCAATGACGCCCGCAAGAATTGTCCGGTTTTAGATGGGGCGCCTGCAGTGGTAGACTGGGGGGTGGCTGATCCTTTATCGACGAAACCATTACCGGTTGATCTGGAAAAAGAATTTCAGACGTGTGCCCGAACAGTGGAAAACCTTGTCTCTGATTTATTTCATCGCGGTTATTTTTATGCATTCTCCCGGCAGAAAAAAAATTTCGATCTGGTTTTAAACAGCCTGCCCGAAGGGATCATCGCACATGATTTGAACCGCAGAATCTTTTTTTTCAGCAATGGCGCGTCCCGGCTGACAGGTGTTTCCCCTGAAGATGCTGTGGGTAAAGACTGCCATGAGATTTTTGCCCCCCATCTCTGCGGTAAGGAGTGCTCGTTTTGCAACAAGACGAACCTGGTCAATTTTGATGAAGAAAAACGGACCATCACCCACCGGGACAGGGAGGGCATCAGAAAAGATTTTCAGATGACCATCGTTCCCATGACATCGGAGGATGGTGTGGTAAAAGGGGTTATTGCCTCCCTCCGTGACCGGACAGAAGAGAAAAAACTAAAACGAATTCTTGGAGAGGAAAACAGCTTTGCCGGTATCATTGGAAGAGATTACAAGATGCTTCAGGTGTTCGAGCTGATTCAGGATGTATCGCAATATGAAGCGCCCGTCCACATCAGTGGCGAAACCGGTACGGGAAAAGAGCTTGTCGCAAGGGCCATCCATAACGAAAGCCCGCGCAGTGACGGATCTTTTGTGCCCATTAACTGTGGCGCCCTGCCTGAAGGCCTGATCGAAAGCGAATTGTTCGGCCATGTGAAAGGCGCGTTTACAGGGGCTGTCCGGGATAAAAAGGGCCGGTTCGAGCTTGCCGAAGGCGGAACGATTTTTCTCGATGAGGTGGCTGACCTTCCCAAGAACGTGCAGGTCAAGCTGTTGCGGTTTTTGCAGGAAGGCACGCTTGAAAAAGTGGGTAGTGAAAAAAGCATGCATATCAATGCACGTGTCATCAGTGCCACCAACAAAGATTTGAAAAAAGAGGTTCAGAATGATAATTTCAGGGATGACCTTTTTTACAGGATTAATGTCATCCCCATTTGCCTGCCACCCTTGAGAGAAAAGAAAAACGACATACCGCTTCTTGTGGAATATTTTTTAAGGTTGGTTGAAAAGCGCTACGGCAAAAAAAAATATACCATTTCAGAAGATGCCATGGATGTCATGATGGACTACAGATGGCCGGGAAACGTGAGGGAACTCGAAAATGCCCTCCAGTTTGCCATTGTCAAGTGCCGGGATAACAATATCCAGGTCAAGAATCTTCCCATGGAGCTGATCGAAGGTTTTGAAACAAGAAGCCGGCGAGGGCCCTCCAGGAAGCTCGATGTGGATACCGTCATATCGGTTCTTGAAAAAACAGGTGGGAACAAAGCCAAGGCTGCCAAGCTCATCGGTGTGGGCAGAGCCACTTTATACCGGTTTATCAGCGAGCATCCGGAAGTGGTGCCGGAAATATAGCTGTTTTTTCAGGGCAAAGAATGGTTTTCCTGATTTCATGTCAAATAACCGGAAATTAAGAAGCCGGGCAGGCGAATTTATGGCTTCATAACGCCATTCCTATCTTATCTGCAATTTTTTTCGCAAGCGCTTTGAAATCCTTTTTCGCATCCTGAACGGCATTGGCATGACTGCCAATGGCGCCGTCTGCAGAAGTCAGATTGAATATAGGCTTCCGATGTTCCTGGGACATTGGCACCAGACTTCGATAGTGTTTTACGGTTAAAAGGCAATAGGGATCATTCTGTTGTTTCATCGTATGATCAGGTGGTTCCTTTCTTACATATTCACGATAGATCCCCGGAATACGGTTCACCCATTTATCATAGGCCTTCACCGGGCGATCCAGCCGGACGCCATGCTGCTGGCAAAGATACCCAATCGGTTCCATTTTTCCATCAGGCAATTTAAAATTCGGATAACTTTTCGCTTCAGGACTGGTATGCCAGTTATCCAGGCGTTTTTGCCAGAGTTTTTTCCAACTTCCCAGTGTGGGGCCGAGGTTTTTTAGGCCTTGTAATGAGAAAAGATCGGCACCGAGCGGGATAACCACATAATCTGTCGCAATGAGGGCAGACCGGTTGATGGCTCCCAGATTGGGGCCGATGTCCACAAGGATGATATCGGCCTGAATTTTTTCAGACCCCATTTGCATGACCTGCCAGAATGAACTGAGTATCCGCATCGGGCGGTACAGGTTGTTATCTCCCATGCTGTTTGGCCACTCGTTGGAGACAGCCTCTTCAAAACCTGAAAGGTCGACGTCACCAGGGATGAGGTACGGATCTGATGTGATTTTTTGAAGAACAGGTTCAACGATGTCTCCGACGCCGGTAAGTGGCTTTATGCAATGGAAGATTGTCGAACCAGATGATTGGTTGTCCCAGATAGCCTCGATCCTGTCCTCATCGAGAAAGGCCGCAGTCAGATTCGCTTGCGGGTCCAGGTCAATTGCGACCACACGTTTTCGAAGACTGGCGTACATCCATGCCAGATGGTAAATCAACGAGGTTTTGCCCACGCCGCCCTTGTTGTTAAAGAAGGTCAGAATCGGTACGCTCATGATTTCCTCCTGATCATACAAAGGACGATACTCTGATTGACTTCAAACTGAAGTTCCGGATTTCCGTTCTTTTTCAGTTCATTTCTCGCAATCGCAATGCCGCGTCCGAAAGATTGAATGAATCCAAAAAATTGGATATAATCTCCAGGGATAAAATCCTGCGAGTTCTTGCCCAGAGCCAACAGGCCAATCACTGTAGGTGTGGGCTCTTTGGGTGATACAATCATTTTGCAAGATGCCAACCGTTCCTCATACGATCTGCTGTTAGCTTCCAGAACATCGGCGGCAAATGCAGCCGGAAGATATTCGTTTTCAAATATAAGTCGTGAAAGATCGGACAACTTGGCTGTAGGAATCGGATAAATATCAAAGGGAAGGATTTTGTACCTTCTTTTTTCATTAAGAATGCGTTCTTCCTGTTCGTTTGCAATAGAACGTCGCGGACCGGTTCGTATCCAGATACGGCCCTCATATTTCACGGGTGGCATGTCGGAAGGGAGAACAGTTACCACAGCCATTTCAGCGCCCTTTAAAACATGCTTTTCAACGGATAAAACAGGCAATGACAAAATATTTCCGTCCGTTTTCATATCTGAAAGAGAGCGAAGCAATTCATCTGTAATAGGTATATTTGATGGGGAACCATCATCATTAGCGCCAATAAATAGCATGCCCGGTTTGTTATGGTTTGGCAAGTCATTGGCAAAGGCGCAAATCGCCTGCCTGGCTTTTCTCGGCGTATCCCCTTTAAAAGACTGTTTGCGTTCTATCCGATCAGATTCCAGGGCATTGAGCAAGGCTTCGAGTTCACTGTCGCTATATCTTTTCATTCAGAAGTCCTTTATGCCGAAATGAGCCTTACCTGAGGCGTATATTTCCCCATGGAGAGCAATCTCATCATTTAAAAGTATCGTGCACAGGCTAACGATTTGTGTGACATAAATCACGTGAATTGTTGCCCTTAGAGAATAGATACACCCATAAAAGATCATTGTAAAGTAATCGGGTCAATGGATTGTATTCGGGGTAAGTATTAAGACATGATACTGTTGCCGGTTTATCAGCTATCACCCGGAAGTGGTGCCGGAGATATAGCAGGACAAAAAGGTGCCTCTCATTCCGGCATGAATTTTTCAGGCTGAATCAAACGTCTATTCAATTAATATCTAATTGATTTTGGAGCCAGGTCTTCACTTCACCTTCCAGGCCATAGACCCCTTTGTTGTATCCGATGGAGTCTAAGAATTTTTGTTCAAGCTCAGCCGGAATTTTAATGGTAGCGAGTTCATCATATTCGTCTTTATTTCTTCTGACCAGATGTATGATTGCAGGCCTGTTCCACGTGTTTATGACAAAGTAATGGGTTTCCTCGTCTCTTGCCCATCTGGGGTAGGTGCCATTCATCGACCAGCATGTGCCCCATTCCAGATAGATGCAGACCGCCTTTTCAGGCGTCATTTCCCAGTCGAGTGAATTGATCAGATCAAGATTATTCCGCATATCTTCAAGTTGCATGATAAACCTCCTCAAAGTTTTCAATTGAACATAAAATACCGTGAACCCATATATATGATATAATAAATATCGTGCCAATTTTTCATTGTTCTGTATCCGGGTTTGGGGTATGAAGAACATGGCATGGTTTTTGATAGCTTTGATAGACCTTGATTTGTAAACCCGATGGAGGACGGCCGTGTTTTCCATCATAACATATTAAAATTAATGGAGAAAAATTAATGATCGGAAAACGAGTCGAAGACAGCAGGGTGATTTTATCTCTGGTGATGCTGCCACAGGATGCAAACCCCGCAGGCCTGGTGCATGGCGGTGTGATCATGAAACAGATTGATAATGCAGCAGGCGTGGTCGCCACCAAGCATACGCGAACCGTATGCGTCACGGCCTCCATTGACCGGCTGGATTTTTATAACCCGGTTCAGGTGGGTAATCTGGTGACCTTCCAGGCAAGCTTGAATCTTGTGGGCAAAACATCCATGGAAGTGGGTGTCCGGGTTGAAACCGAAGACCTGTTAACCGGCAAGAAAACCCATACAGCATCGGCTTACCTGACATTTGTGGCCCTGGGTCCCAACTTCAAGCCCGTTGAAGTTCCTCCTTTAATTTTGGAGACAGACGCGGAGAAAAGACGGGACCGGGAAGCCAGAAAAAGACGGGAAATCAGGCTCGCGGAAAAAAAGAAGGAAAAATTATGCCAGGAAGATGCCAACCGGTGCGGTTGTGAGTGATATGTGCCGGTTTGTTTAAAATGAACCTTGTATCTTTCGATACATTTTTGTATCATACGACTTTATAATGATACGTTATTTTTGGGCCACAGGACCAACATAAATGACCTGGATATCTCCTGTGGCCAATCAAAAAATGATCTTTTTTGAACTTGAACCAGTCCTGACACGCATTATATTGATATTTTTTTAGCTTTTTTCATTGTATGCAGATGATATACAATTCCCAACGTATGATCGTTCTGGCATAAAACTTGAAAATATATCGGCGTTCATCAATCTGATAAACGCTTGCCATTGAGGAAGAAAAAGTCCATATCAGGAGAAGATGAAAGACGAATGATCAACGGGTTTTTCCGCAATGTCTCAAGCGTAGTAAAATTATAAATAATTAATCTGTTTTTAAACAAGTTACATTTACAGTTGGTATCTTTGTCAATTCATTAACTGTATCAAGGAGGGATCATGGATGTAGTGCTGCTTTCAAGGCTTCAGTTCGCTGCCGCGACAATGTTTCATTTCTTGTTTGTTCCGCTGACACTGGGACTTGCATTTCTTCTGGCCTTTATGGAAACAATGTATGTGAGAACCGGTGATGAGGATTACCTCAGGATGACCAAATTCTGGGGGAAAATATTTTTAATCAATTTTGCACTGGGCATTGTTACCGGAATCACCCTGGAATTTCAGTTCGGTACAAACTGGTCAAGATATTCCGGATATGTGGGGGATATCTTCGGATCGCTTCTGGCCATAGAGGCAACAACCTCTTTTTTCCTTGAATCCACACTGATCGGTGTCTGGATTTTCGGATGGAAAAAACTGTCCAAAAAGGCCCATGCCACTGTCATGTGGCTGGTGGCTTTCGCAGGTTCCCTTTCCGCGATCTGGATTATTACCGCAAACGGGTGGATGCAGCATCCTGTAGGATTCACCATTCGAAACGGCCGGGCGGAATTGTCTGATTTTATGGCTGTGGTCACCAACAAGTTTGCCATTCTTGAGTTGATTCATACCCTTTCAGCTTCATATGTGTTAAGCGCATTTTTCATCATGGGGATAAGCGCCTACCATCTATTGAAAAAACAGCATGTGGCACTATTTACAAAGTCATTTCGCATCGCGCTTTACTTTGGTATTGTGTCGACACTTGTTGTTGTCGTGGAAGGGGATACGCATGGCGTTCATGTCACAGAGGTCCAACCGGTAAAGCTTGCTGCCATGGAAGCCCATTGGGAGACGACTACCCGTGCGCCCATTCATCTTTTCGCCATTCCGGATGAGGAAAACGGAAAAAATCTGATAGAGATCGGTTCCATTCCGGGTCTTTTAAGCTTCCTCGGTTACCATGATTTTAATGCTGAAGTAAAGGGGTTGAATGATTTTCCCAAAGAAGACCGTCCGCCCGTTTTTATCACCTTTGTGGCATTCCGTCTGATGGTGGGCCTGGGCACCCTTTTTCTTTTATTGATGTTTATCGGTTTTTTACGAAGAAACAAGTTAAGCGACAGCCCGCTTTTTCTGAAAGCGATGCTGTGGGCCATCCCGCTTCCCTATATCGCCATCGAATGTGGCTGGGTCCTGGCTGAAGTGGGGCGACAACCCTGGATTGTCTATGGCCTGATGAGAACCAGTGACGCCGTGTCACCTATTGCCTCCGTTCAGGTGGCAATGACCTTGCTGGGATTTGTTGTTGTATATGGTTTACTTGGGGCAGCCGGTTTTTACCTGATTGTCAAGCATGCCAGAAAAGGCCCTGATGCACCTGCAAAATCATAGAGATCGGTCACTAATGATAGGGTTATAAAAGAATGAGGCATATATCTTAAGGAGGGTTTTTCAACATGGTACTAGAAACAATATGGTTTTTTCTCTGGGGGCTTTTGTGGGCAGTTTTTTTTGTGACAGACGGTTTTGATTTTGGCGTGGGTGCACTATCGCCTTTTCTTGCCAAAACGGAAAAAGAAAAGCGGGTGATGATGAACGCCATAGGACCATTGTGGGACGGGAACGAGGTGTGGCTGATTACCGCAGGGGGGGTGACATTTGCTGCATTCCCCCTTGTGTATGCGGTCATGTTTTCGTCTCTTTATACGGCATTGATGTTGATTTTATTCAGTCTGATTATTAGAGGGGTTTCTTTTGAGTTCCGCCATCAGATCGAAAGTCCTGCATGGAAAAAAATCTGGGATACCTGTTTCTTTATGGGAAGCGTACTTCCGGCTATTCTGTTTGGTGTGGCATTTGCCAATATCTTCAAAGGGATACCCATTGATCAGGACGGGGTACTTCAGGGCAATCTTTTTACACTCTTAAATCCCTACGGGCTTTTGGGCGGCGTGTTATTTCTCCTTCTTTTTCTGGAGCATGGTGCATTATGGCTGTCAATTCGGGCAGACGCCGGGCTTAAAGACAGATCGGTCGCAACCGCACAAAAAATCTGGCCTCTTTTGCTTGCGGTTGCCGTGATTTTTCTTGTGGCTACGGCGTTTGCCACCCCGCTTTATGATAATTATCTAAAAAATCCGGTCCTTTTCCTGATCCTGGTTGCCACGGTGGCAGGCCTTGTGGGAACGAAATTTTTCCTGAATAAAGCAGCCTATTTCAAGGCCTGGTTCGCGTCAGCGCTTACGATCACCGGCACCACATTTTTTGGCGTGACAGGGCTTTATCCCAATATGTTTCCGTCAAGCCTCAATCCGGCGTATTCCCTGACAGCGTTTAACGCGTCCTCCAGTCCGTTGACCCTGAAGATCATGCTGACGGTCATCGTGATTTTTATCCCCCTTGTCATCGGGTATCAGATCTGGGCTTATACCCTTTTCAAGGATAAAGTGAATGATAAAGAATTGACTTATTAGCTTATCCTTTTTATAGTCCGGCGAATTTGAAAAAGCTCCCTTAAAGAGGGAGTTTTTTCGTGATGGATATGGATTTCATAATAATGCAGGTATGATTGCGTATGAGTTTTTCAGAGCGTATGTATCAGAATAGAACGCAGATTATTATTATTGCCGTGGTCCTGTTCCTTGTGGAACTTCAGATTTTTGCCGTTTCCGTTTCAAGATCAGGCCAGAAGCACACCCTTCAAGTCGTGAATGACAATGGTACGGTCATTTATGAAACCAATGGCAAAGACCTGACCGAATTCAAGAAGTATTACTTCGAAGAAACCTTTGGACCTTTTGAAAATTATCAGAAAAAGCTGGTGACCCAAACCGTTCCATTTCCATTTCGTGCCTGGTTTACAGCAGCTATCGGTATCCCGGTGGGGTTTATTTTGTTGTTTTCATTTGTCGTAAGAGTCTTTGCCGCACTTTTCGGGAAAGGCGGCAAAAAAGAAATTCAGGAGGATACAGATGATTCGGTGCGTGAAAGCGGCTTTGACCGGTTCCTGGGGCAGGTGAACCGGCTGAATATTTTTGTGATTGGCGCCATTGTATTTCTTGCCGTTTTTTCCTTCTGGGTCATTCCGAACCTCATCTCCTTTGTGGGGCAGACCGGCCTTGAAATCATCGACCGGTACAAATGGTTTTTTGCAGGTGTCGGAGGATCAGTCATTGTTCTGGTTGCCTGGATTATCTACCTTCGGTATCTCCTGGCCAAAAAAAGCATAGAAACCGAAGCGGAGATCAGAAAATATCAGCTCGAGTTGGGATACTATCCTGATTCAAACGGCGAAGTCCTGAAGCTGGAGAACAAGTCTGGCGATCAGGTAGTTGATGCAGAAGTGGAAGAAGAATAGTGGGGTTGGTTGAGTTCATTGGGTTGAAAAACAAAACAGAGTATTCGTTGATTGGAAATATTGGCGAATTGGTTGAATAGACGATTGCCTATGCAATCCCTTGTGGTTGCCCTATTTGCTTTCGATCATCTGCCTTTAACTTTAAAAACCGGGCAGGCACAAGGCCAGCACCTACCCAACAAACCCAGGCAACCCAACAAACCCAATCAACCCAACAAACCCAGGCAACCCGCTCATTCTTTCAGGGAGACCGGAGTCCCCTGGGTGAAAAGAATCAGGTACAGCACGATAAAATAGCTCGCCAGGGCTATGATCGAAACCGGTGTGTAAAAGATTCCCAGGGGCAGCAGGATAATGACCGTCAGCCAGTGAAAGCACACCACTTTTCCCGAATGGAGTTTTAGCGGGAAGTCATCTATTCTCAGAATAATCGCCAGTCCGCAGATATTCCAGCCGTATAATGAGGCAAAGGCATGGAGTTTCAACAGCCACGTGTATTTTCCCTGCGTATATTCCGGTGAAAATTCAAAAAGAATATATAGAATGCCGGTGACAGCCGTAAAGATAAGGAACCCGATGCCGGATGACAGGAAGTTCTTCTGCTGCCAGGCATATCCCAGTTTCCTGAACAGAAAGAAAATCATGATCACGGTGAAAAATAAAACGAGCGTGACAATGACCTGGGGAAAAAGCCGTTCAAATATGATGAACAAAAAGAAGATGATCACCCCCAGATTAACCGACCAGAACCCGAAATTTTTCAATAGGATGACGACCGATTCATCACTTTCCGGCATCAACGAAAAAATCATGGACATGGTGATCAGGGATAAGGGAAATGAAAATCCCAGGAAAAAGGTATTGAGCTGAAGCTTCGGCATATTTTTTATTATATGGAAATATTCATTATTCAATATGACCATGGAGGAGATGACAAGCCCCATGGACAGGCAGAGAAGGGATGCCTGATGGAATTTTTCATAAACCGGCTCGGATTTTTTAAAAAACCCCACCGGAAACAGGGAAAATCGTTTGATTCTTATGCTTTCCACAATGATGGCAAGCCCGATGGAAAGAAGGATTGCCGGTTTGTAAATTTCAAGGAAGACAAGGATGGCATAAACGGTTGCAATGACCAAAAATCCCGCTGATTTAAGAGAAAGCCGTTTGAGGCCTTCCGTATAATACAGGACAATAGTCCCCCCGCTGCACAGGTTAAAAAGGAAGATGTGGAGGCGTTCGAATGTGTATGGACTGTCCGGAATAAAATGGTGCATGAACCCAAAGGCAAGGGCCAGCATCATGTAACTGAAAAAAAGAATTTTTAATGGTGTGTTCATGGGTGCCTCAAGATTTTCCAAGCATGTGTTTCAATGCATCGTAAAGCGTTTCAGATCTGAACGTAAATCCGGATTGAACGAGTTTTTCCGGTTTTACACGGGCACTTGAAAGAAGAATTTCCCGTCCCATCTCGCCAAAAATCAGATCAATGGCTTTTTCAGGGATGGTAAAAACAGATGGCCGGTTGAGAACGTCTGCGAATATTTTTGTAAATTCACGATTGGTCACAGGTTCCGGAGCCACCACATTTACAGGACCGGACAGGGATTGTTTTGAGATGACATGGAGAAAGGCATCCAGGATATCATCCAGGCTGATCCAGCTCATATATTGATCGCCTTTCCCGATTTTTGCGCCCAATCCCATTTTAAAGGGGAAAAGAAGTTCGCCGAGGGCACCGCCTTTGGGACTCAAACCAATGCCGATCCTCATGAACGCTGTCCGGATGTCCGGATGGACAGCTGTTTTGGCGCAAGCTTCCCAGGTTTTGCATATCCCTGAGATAAACAGATCACCTGGGCCATGATTTTCAGTAAGCATTTCATCTTTTCTGTCCCCATAATAGCCAATGGCAGATGCGCAGATGAATAAAGACGGTCGTGGCTCTAAATTTGATATTGCGGTTGCCAGAAGCGTGGTGCTTTTTGTGCGGCTTTCGACCAGCAGGCGTTTTCGACCGGAATCCCATTTCTTCTGACCGATGTTTTCTCCTGCCAGGTTGATAACCACATCAATGGGGCCGAGATTTTTAGTGTCTATCTGGCCGGAAGACGGATCCCAGACGATTTTATTCTGGCATTTGACTGTTTTTGTTCTCACAAGCCGGATGACCTGATGCCCGCCTGTGGTGAGATAGGGTGTAAGGGCCGACCCGATGAGACCGCTTGCGCCGGATATGAGTATCCGAAGGGGGCTTAAATTCGCCTTTTTGTGAGCGCTCATATCATGGTATACGGTGCTGTGGCGGTGAGTGAAGATCTTTTCAAGCTCTTTTTCCATGTACCAGCCCGCAAACATGTTGCCCAGGGGATGCAGGGGAAGTTTGTAGTCGATCCGGTCTTCCATCAGGGTATTCGATGGACCTTCCTTATGGAAAAGATGGGTATGGACCCATGAATTAAACGGGCCTTTTTCCTGCATATCCCTGAACATTTTTCCATATTCATATTCGATATGCCTGGCATGCCAGGCCATTTGAAAGGGCTTTTTCCCCATGTTCATGAGAACTGTCGCGCCGGTTTCCAACCCCCCCTTCCTGCTTAAAAGATCAATGTTGACCCATGGGGGCGTGAGCCGTTCTATGGCACCTGATCGGGCATGCCAGTCAAATGCGTCTTCAGCGGAAAACGGCATATGCGATTTTTTTATAAAGCATCCTGATTTCATTTGTTATATCCGTGCACGTAAAAAAGTTAGCTCGATATGTTTGGTCATGCAACAGGGAACAAAGCTGTTTTGACTTTTGCCTTATCCAGCTTTGCAACTGGTTATAGCTGAAAACCTGTTGCGTTACAATTCTAATAGTTGTATTATGCAATATCGTTTTTTTGGGAATCATTCATTAATCTGATTAACTAAGCGTTTTCTTGCATGTTCTCGCTGAACTTAAACCGGTTCATTTAAATTGATATCCATACAGACACGCTTTTTTTGATACGAAAGTGTCTCTTTTATGATGCAGAACAAGACAGGTTCTGTGCTGTTTCAACAATCATTATTAAGCCACTACATCAATTAACCTTATTCGATTCATTTAATGTGTCAGGGTTTGACCCAATTTATGTGGAAATGAATCCATCGCGAAAAGAGGTTGGCAGTGAAAGAAAAGAAAATGACCGTTTCCAAAGGCGGAAAATTGAGCGCAGGGAAAAAGCGTGAGGGGAATGTCTTCTTCTCGGAAGATCCCAGAGATTTCGGATATGCGAAAGAAAATATCCCCTGTCAGGATGCCTGTCCTGCACATACGAATATCCCTGGCTATATCCGCAGTATTTATGAAAAACACTATGGCAGGGCTTATGAAATGAACCGGATGGTCAATATCCTTCCTGGTGTTTTGGGAAGGATTTGCAGCCGTCCCTGTGAGCTGTCCTGCCGTCATGGCGAGTCTGATCTTGGCACGTCGGTCAATATTTGTCATCTGAAGCGGTCGTGCGCCGATCTGAAACCCTCCTGGCATATGATCAAAGAGGAATTCTATGCGCCATCGGGAAAGACCGTGGGCATCATTGGCGCAGGTCCGGCAGGCCTTGCTGCAGCGCATGAGCTTGCCATCCTGGGGCACAACGTGACTCTTTATGAAGCCATGGATAAACCCGGCGGCATGCTGATGTATGGTATCCCTGCGTTTCGGCTTCCCAGGGATATTTTGAATCTTGAGATCAATAATATATTACGGATGGGGATTGACCTTAAAACCGGTGTGAATGTTGGTCGTGATATCACGCTGACAGAACTCATTGACGTTCACGATGCGGTGCTTTCTACGGTTGGTTGCCAGGAACCGTTCAATCTTGATCTGCCGGGTGAAGATTTGGACGGCGTATATAGCGGTCTTGATTTTGTCATTCGGGTCAATCAGGGCGAACGGATTCCCGTTGGAAAAAAAGTGGCGGTCATAGGCGGCGGCTACACGGCCATTGACTGCGCCAGGCTGGCAATCCGGCTCGGCGCAGAAGAGGTGAGTGTGAACCTTAGAAAAACAGAAACATTCATGCGGATCGACGAACATGAAAAGCACGAAGCCAAAACGGAAAAAATAAAAATCAACGGCCTTGTGGCGCCTTTCCAGATTAACGGAACCGATGGAAAAGTGACCTCAATCACATTTGAACGGACACGTCTTGAATTTACCAAAGACGGCAAAGGAAGAAATGCCGTATCCATTCCGGATTCGGCATTCGCCGCACCTGTGGACACCGTTATTTTGGCTGTCGGGCAGACACCGGATACAGGGTTTACTGGCGGTAAAATCGAACTGAACGGAAAAAGAATAAAAACAAAAGCCGGTTCATATGAAACAGGCATCAAACGGTTTTACGCGGCGGGCGATTGCGTGACCGGTGCCACAAACGTTATAACAGCGATAGCGGAAGGAAGGCATGCCGCCCACGAAATCGATGCTGTGTTTGTGGGGAAAAAACGGATAACAGAGACAATCCGCACGGAAACCGCTTCACAAACAGACCGGAGCCGAAATGATGATTTCATCAAAGCGTCTGTCATGCCGACGCTTGAGGTGACAAAAAGGTTGTACGCGCTGACAGGCGAGGTTGAGCAGGGCTATGATGACAAAATAGCCGGTGAAGAGTCAAAGAGATGCTATCTCTGTAACCTCAGATATTTTATTGACACGTCACAGTGTATCTATTGTTCGGCCTGTATTGATGTGGCCCCGCGGGACTGCATCAAGATTACAAGGGCTGTGGAAATAAAAAAAGATGGCGCATACGGAGAACTTCTATCTGCGACGGACTGGTCAGAAGGTCTGGCGATTGTCATTGACAACAAAAGGTGCATCCGGTGCGGCAAATGTTATGAGGTGTGCCCCATGCACTGTATTCATATAGAAAAAGTAGAACTCATTGAACAAAAACTGGAGGCATGATGCCTAAATTCGATCATTACATCATCATCGGGAACGGCCCTGCCGGAAACAGCGCGGCAGAAGTATTGCGAATGCATGACGACCAGGCCAGGGTCTCAATCATTTCTGATGAAGGGTTTCCCTATTATTACCGGCATATGCTCTGTGAATTCATTTCAGGCAAGAAAAAAGAAGATGCGTTGAAAGTCAAACCCGCAAGCGATTACAAGGAAAAAAACATCAGGATGAGGCTGGGGCAGCGCGTTGAAAGAATTGAGCCGGAAACCAAAACCCTCTATCTGAAACACATGGAAAAAGTGAAATTTACCAGGCTGATTTTAGCCACAGGCGCATCCCCGCACGTGGTGCCCTCTCTGTCCCGGTTTGAAAAACATTTTTCATTCATGAGCAAATATTCAGACGCGCTCAAGGTCAAACCCTTGCTCTCGCCGGCAAGGAAAGTGGCCATTCTGGGCGGGGACCTGGTGAGTCTTAAATTCGCCAAAATGCTTTCTGCCATGAAAAAGGAAGTGACATTTTTTCTGTATAAAGACTGTTTCTACCCGTTTGAACTGACGGCTGATATGGCTTCGGCCATTGAGAAACATTTTTCAGGAAAAAAAATCAAAACGTTTGCCGATATATTTCCTTCCCGTATTGAAAGTAAAGGAAAGGCATTTGAAATTGAAACGGAAAATGGGGAAAACCTGACCGTGGATATCATTTTCTGTTTCATGGGAATGAGGCCCAATATCAATTTTATTCAGGGAAGCGGCATAGATACCGAAAGGGGGGTCCTTGTGGACGAACATCTTAAGACCAATGTTTCGGATATCTATGCATGCGGAGACTGTGCCCAGATCTATAATCCGGAACTCAAGAATTACTGGATTTCGGTGGGATGGGAAAATGCGGGCATTCAGGGGGAAACAGCAGCCTTGAATCTTCTGGGAGAAAGCAAGGTGATCAAACCTTCCCAAAAGAAAATTCTGGACGTGGAAGGGTTAAAGGTAAACACATCATGGTGGAAAGAATTATAGGTTTTTAAAAAAAACATCATGCCTGAAAGGAGATACCGGATTCTCCGGTCCGGTCATGAAATGAAACGCCGACAGGAACGAAAAACTATGGCAGATATAGATATTGTAATTGAAATTTGCGGGAGTGCAGGAGAAGGAACCATCTCTGCAGGTGAAATTCTGAGCAGGCATATGAGTTCGCTTGGGTTTGAAATCATGTCTTTTGATTCTTACCCGTCAGAAATCAGAGGGTTTGGAAAATGTGTCGCCCATTCCCGGATCAGCAACCAGCAGATTCTGTCACCGGGAAAATATACGGATATTCTGGTGGTGCTGAACGATTCCCATTCAATCCCCCAGCTCCATGCGGTCCGGGAGAATGGCGTCGTGATCTATGACAGTCAACCGCCTGCCTATCATGAAGAAGACAAAAGCATCGCCGGATGGATGGCGCCGGGGATGATCGCCTACGGCATTCCGCTTCATTCTCTTGCAAATAAGGCCGCAGGAAGCGCAAGAGGAAGAAACATGGTTGCTCTGGGTGCCATGGCTGCCTTGTTCGGCATTGATGAAGAAGGATTCAAGACATCCATCATGAAACGGTATGCCACAAAAAAACAGGTGGTCATTGACAGCAATGTGAATTCCTTTGAGGAAGGCTATGTCTGGGCAAAGAAGAATGTGCAAAAGCTCGATCATCTGACTTTCAGCAAGGTAAAACTTCGCAAAGTAACCCAAAACCGGATCATCATAAACGGCAATCAGGCTGTGGCGCAGGCGGCGCTTGATAGCGGCATCAAGCTTTTCGCAGGATACCCCATCACTCCGGCCACAAAAATCATGGAGATTATGGGTAAGGAATTGCCCAAGCGCGGCGGCATCATGCTTCAGACCGAAGATGAACTGTCTGCCATCGGAAATGTGATCGGTGCGGGATTTGCCGGAAAACGGGCCATGACCGCCACATCCGGTCCCGGATTTACCCTCATGACGGAAATGACCGGGCTTGCCGTCATGGCAGAGGTCCCTGCGGTTGTTGTGAATTCCCAGAGAGGCGGTCCTTCCACAGGCCTTCCCACAAAAACGGAACAAAGCGATTTGAGTCTGGTCCTGGCAGGCGGCAGTGGGGATTCTCCCCGAATCGTTCTTGCACCATCAACGGTTGAAGAGTGCTATGAAAGCACCTGCCTGGCGTTTTATCTGGCTGAAAAATATCAGACCCTTGCTGTATTGCTGCTCGATTTCTTCCTGTCCAATTCCATACGAAATATCGATGAACCGAGTCTGCCTGATAAAAAAATGCTTTCGGCAAATATCTCCCCGTCAAAAACAGACTTAAAAGATTATCGGCGATTTCAGCTGACAGAAAGCGGTATTTCACCCCGGGCTTTACCGGGAACACCTTTGGGCATGTTTGTGGCCACAGGGCTCGAACACAATGAAAGAGGAAAACCTGCGTATGACAGCAAGACGCATCTTGAAATGACGGAAAAGCGGTATCGAAAGCTTGACGGTATTTTGAAAGAAGTGTCGCCGCCCACGTGGGACGGGCCCAAAGCAAATGTGGATATTGGGGTTATTTCCTGGGGATCGACCGCGGCTTCTGCCCATGAAGCGGTATTAAAAGCCAGAAAAGTGGGCGTAAATGCAGCGTTCATGAGCAGCATGCTGTTGGTTCCCTTAAATGTGGACCATTTTGTAAAATTCAGCGCAGCCTGTAAAACAATTCTCGTCCCGGAGCTGAACTACAGCGGCCAGTTTGCCGCTCACCTGGCACAATATCTGAACAGGCCCATTGAAAAATTAAACAGGATTACAGGACTTCCCATGCCTTCAGAAGATATTTTTGAAAAGATCATGGAAATTGCTGACACACAGAAAAGATAGTCATCCACGGGTAATGATGAGGATAACATGGATCATATCGAACGATTTTATATAGACGAAAAACTGGCTGATATTAAAAAAGACGGGTTTTTAAATTACCGGTCAAAAGAACTTCCCACATGGTGCCCGGGATGCGGATATTTTGGCATTACACAGGCAATTGCAAAGGCATGCAATGCGCTGTCGCTTCCCAATGAAAATATCTGTGTGGTCAGTGGCATCGGGTGTGCGGGACGGTATCCCATTTTCATGAAAGCATACGGGTTTCATACGCTTCACGGCAGGTCCGTGCCCATTGCAAGTGGTATCAAACTGGCCAACGAAGATCTGACGGTTTTTGCCGTGGGCGGAGACGGTGATATGCTCGGCATCGGCGGCGGTCATCTGCCCCATATCGCCAGGAAGAATATCGATATCACTCTGTTTCTTTTTGACAACATGATCTATGGGCTGACCAAGGGGCAGTCATCTGCCACCACGCCTTTGGGACAAAAAACCAATTCCCATACAAAAGGCAACCCGGATTCCCCGTTAAAGCCAATATCATTGGCCCTCGCTTATGACGCTTCTTTTGTGGCAAGAGGATTTGCAGGCGACCTTGACGGCATGCAGGACATCTTCATGAAAGCCATCCGGCACAAGGGATTCAGCTTTGTTCATCTGATTACGCCATGTGTGACATTTGATAAAGTCAATACCTGGGATGTGATGCGAAACGGCTATCACCCTATTCATGAATCCCATGATGTCACAGACCGGATCGCTGCCATGCGTCTAGCGGAAGATCAGCGGTTTTTTCTGGGCGTATTTTACCAGGATGAGAAAAGACCGTCGTACCAGGAGTATTTGCGACAGATACATTCAGCATAAGATTAAGGACGTGTAAGATGGAATTGACCCATGAGTGACCCCGAAAAAAACGATCGATATGATCTTTGTGTGATCGGCTGCGGCCCCAGCGGATTTGCCGCAGCCATGCGCGCATTTGATATGGGAAAGCATGTGGTGATCATCGAGAAGGACGAGATTGGTGGCGCTGGTGTGAAGTGGGGTGCGCTGGCGTCAAAAACCATGTGGGAACTGTCCAATGATTATTATATTGCTGCCAAGACTGACAGGGGGTATCGTGCCTCTGCGCTTCACCCGGATTACGGCAGCGTGATGGATACGGTGCAGCGGGCAGTCAAGGAAAAACAGTACCAGATGATTTCCCAGATCGAAACCTTTTCCAGAAGACGATGGAAAGGACCGGGTTCCCTCACCCTGAAGCGGGGATGCGGTGCGTTCAGGTCTCCTGACAGTCTTGATATTTTAACTGACGGCAAGGTGGATGAAACCGTGGTTGCCGATTTTTTTCTGATAGCAAGCGGTTCAAAGCCCAAAGAATTTCCAGGTATTCCTTTTGATCACAAACGCATTTTAAGTTCCGACTCCATTTTGAGCCTGAAGTCGTTTCCCAAACGGTTGATTATCATTGGTGCCGGAATTGTGGGATGTGAATATGCAACCATTTTTTCCAATTACAACCGGACCAAGGTATATCTGGTCGATCATGCTGAATCGGTCATTCCGTATGAGGATTTTGATATCAGCCGGTTTGTGAGTTCGTGCCTGGAAAATAACGGCGTGGAAATTTTCCATTCTGCGGCATTGAAAGACATTGTGAAACGAAAGGACCATCTGGACATCACCCTGGATTTTGAAGATGGGCATTCCCAGGTGGTAGAGGTGGATGCGGCACTCATCTCCATTGGCAGGGAACCGAATCTGTCCTGCCTGAATCTTCAACATGCCGGTATTCTTCCGGACAAAACAGGGCGAATTGTAACCGATGATAACTGCATGGCAGGCAGGCATATCTATGCTGCAGGCGACGTGACCCATCTTCCGGCCCTTGTGAATATTGCAGAAATGGAAGGGCGTCATGCAGTGGCAAGCATGTTTGGGAAACCTTCAAAACCGTTGAGTTACAAAGATATGTCGACCATCATGTTTTTTCACCCGGCTGTGGCAGCCGTGGGAATGAGTGAAAAATCGTGCCGGAAGAAAAACATACCGTACCGGGCAGCTTACTATTCCAATGCGTTTCTGCCCAGAGCCATTGCCATGCGTGCGTTAAACGGTTTTTTTAAAATCATTGCCACAGACGAGGACAATCCCAAAATTCTGGGGATGCGGGCAGCAGGTCCCCAGGTGTCGGGAACCGTCATGGCTGTTTCTCTTGCCATGAAACGGTCCGAATGCGTGAGCGACATGCTGGAAAGCCTTTATCCGCACCCCACCATGTCCGAGGCCATGCAGGAATGCATGCGGATGCTTATCGGAACATCAACGTTCAAACCTTTTGCTTTTCCCGGACGATTGCGCACATGGTCGTGGCATCCGGGAAAAGAGAAAGATGAAGAAATAAAACAATCATCAATTGAAACAAACGGAGGAAAAGAATGAAATTTGAAAGCGTAAAAGACATTATCAATTATGCCATGGACAAAGAAAAGGAAGCTGCTGAATTTTATGATAAGGCAAAGGATGATAAAAATTATGAAGCCTTAAATGACATGCTGTCCGATTTTGCCAAAGAAGAAGTCAAACATTATGAGATGCTGAGAAACATTGGGAAAGACCACTCCAAAATTGAGTCCTATACGTTTAAAAATATTGCGGATCTGAAAATAAGTGATTACATGACGGAAATAACATACAAGCCCGGTTTGTCCTATCAGGATTTGCTTCATGTGGCTATGAAACGGGAAGAAGAAGCCTTTAAATTTTATCAGGGCCTTCTTGAAAAAACGGACAGCGCAGACCTGAAAAAGATTTTTAAAATTCTTGCCCAGGAAGAATCCAAACACAAACTCAAACTGGAAACCTGGTATGATGACTTTCTGGCCAAACAGGATATGTAACCATAAACAAACGGAGGTTTAATATGCCCGATTTAGCTGATATTAAAAATACAGGGTTGAGAGGCGTTACGGTAGCCAGCACAAAAATCAGTGATGTCAAAGGGGATATCGGAAAACTGATTTACAGAGGCTATCGGGTGACGGATCTTGCTGAAAATACATCTTTTGAAGAAGTGGTGTTTCTCCTTCTGTATGAGAGAATGCCCACATCAAAAGAACTGGTTAATTTTAAAAGAAAAGTTGCGGAGTCGGGTTCGCTGCCGGAAGGCGTGGTTAAAGCCCTGTCTTCGCTTCCCAAAGAATCCCTTTCCATGGATGTATTGCAGGCCGGTATTTCCATGCTGGCCACGTATGATAAAAATGTTGAAAAGGACGACAGGGCAGCCAATGAAGAAATGGCAGTCAGGCTTGTTGCCAGAACATCTTCGCTGGTCGCAGCATGGGAACGCATAAGAAACGGCAGGAGCCCTTTAAATCCAAAGCCGGATTTGAGCCATGCGGCCAATTTTCTTTATATGATTTCAGGCGAGGTGCCTGATAAAGAGCTGGAAGGTTTTTTTGATACCTGCCTGGTGCTCCATGCCGAACATTCGTTTAATGCGTCAACTTTCACCGCACGGCAGATTGCATCCACAAGAGCCCATATGTATGCGTCCGTATCCGGTGCTGTGGGTTCCCTGTCCGGCGAGCTTCACGGAGGCGCCAATACGCGCGTGATGGCCATGCTGAAACAGATCAATTCTTTGGATGCGGTTGACAATTATATCGAGACCGAACTGAATGAAGGGCGAAAAATTATGGGACTGGGCCATGCCGTTTACAAGGTCGATGACCCCAGAGCGTTAATCCTCGCACCCATGTCCAAAAAAATGGGTGAACGAAAAGGCGAGACAAAATGGTATGACATGTCCAAAGCCCTTGAAGAAAAAGCCAAAAAAGCGTTCAAGGAAAAAAAACACATGGATATATTTGTTAATGTTGATTTTTACAGTGCGTCGCTCTATTACTCCATGGGCATTCCCATGGATCTTTTCACGCCGGTTTTTGCCGTATCCCGAATTTCCGGCTGGTGTGCTCATGTGCTTGAGGAAAAATTTGCTGATGCTGCACACAAGCCCATGCTCTATCGCCCCAAGGCAGAATATGTCGGGGAATATTGCGGCCCTGCGGAATGTGAATTTGTTGATATCGACGAGAGGTAACCCTGGCAGTCAGGGATAAACCAAAACTTTTAAGAGGATAGATAATGAACGACCTTGATTATAGAAGCGAAGTAAATGTATCCGGGAAAACGATCCTGTTTTTTGATATCCGGAAATTAAATGGAACAGAGAACATCAATATTGACAAGCTTCCCTTTTCCATTCGGATTCTGGTTGAAAATCTTTTAAGGAACGAAAACGGGGATACGGTCAAGCAAGAAGATGTTGTTCGTATCGCCACCTGGAAGCCCCATTATGACACGCCGTCTGACATACCCTATTATCCGGCAAGAGTTCTCATGCAGGATTTTACAGGTGTGCCTGCAGTCGTTGATCTTGCATCCATGCGTCATGCCCTGAAAGAGTCAGGAGGCGATCCGGCTGTTATCAATCCTCTCATTCCTGTTGAACTGATCGTCGATCATTCTGTCCAGGTCGATTTTTTCGGAACCGATACGGCGCATGTCAAAAATGTGGAAATGGAATATCAGAGAAATGGCGAACGCTATGAACTTTTGAAATGGGCACAGGAGAGTTTTAATAATTTTTCTGTTGTTCCCCCGAATTCCGGCATCTGTCACCAGGTTAATCTCGAATATCTAAGCCGGGTCATGATTTCGGAAGAAAAAGACGGAGAAATGATTGCTTATCCGGATACCCTGGTGGGTACAGACTCACACACCACCATGATCAACGGCATCGGCGTAATGGGCTGGGGGGTTGGGGGCATCGAGGCTGAAGCGGTCATGCTCGGTCAGCCCTATTACATGGCCATCCCCGAGGTGGTTGGGTTCAGGCTTTCCGGCGAGTTGAAAGAAAATGTCACGGCAACCGATCTGGTGCTCACCATCACCTCAATATTGCGAAAACAGAATGTGGTGGAAAAGTTTGTGGAATTCACGGGACGCGGCATGGCCAGTTTAAGTATTGCAGACCGGGCAACCATTGCCAATATGTCTCCGGAATATGGCGCCACCATGGGGTTTTTCCCCATAGATGAAAAAACCATCGATTATCTCAAACTGACCGGGCGGGATGACCGTGCGGAAATGGTGCAAGCGGTGGCAACCCAAATGGGGCTTTTTTGTACTGGAAAAGAATCAATAGAATATTCAACTGTTATCGAGCTTGATCTCTCAACAGTTGAACCTTCCCTGGCCGGTCCGAAACGGCCCCAGGACAGAATTTCCGTGGCAAATGTGAAAAACCAGTTTATCAAGTCCATGGAAAGTGACAAAAAAAGCCCGTCAACAAAAAAAGGTCTGAAGGAAAACAAATTTACGCCTGCGTTTGATCGTATGGCGCATTTTGGCCTGAAGACAGATCAGGTCAAAATAAGAGACGGCAGCATCGTCATCGCGGCCATCACGTCCTGCACAAACACATCCAACCCGGATGCGTTGATCGGTGCCGGCCTTCTTGCCAGAAACGCTGTTGAAAAAGGATTGAAGATTTCCCCCTATATTAAAACCTCATTTGCGCCAGGTTCCAGGGTGGTTGACATGTATCTTGAGAGTGCCGATCTTTTATCCGGCCTGAAAGCATTGGGATTTCACACTGCCGGATTCGGTTGTACCACCTGCATTGGCAACAGTGGCCCGCTTCAGACTGATATTGAAAAGGCTATTTCAGAAAACAATCTGGTGGTGGCAGCGGTTCTTTCCGGCAACCGGAACTTTGAGGCGCGCATTCATCAGAAAGTCAGGGCCAATTTTTTGATGTCTCCGATTCTGGTCGTGGCGTTTGCGCTGTCCGGAAAAATCGATATCGACTTTGAGAAAGAGCCTCTGGGCATGGATCCAAATGGGACGCCTGTGTTTTTAAAAGACATCTGGCCGTCAAAAGACGATATCAGAAAGCTTGTGTCAAAACATGTCAAACCGTTGTTTTACGGCAAGGTTTATAAAACCATTTTCAAAGGCGATGACCATTGGAAAAAACTTGCCGCCCCGACAGGCGTGGCCTATGAATGGAACAGCGAATCCACCTATATTAAAAATCCGCCATATTTTGATTCGTTTAATCTCAACATCGATCCGATTTCAGATATAGAAAATGCAAGAGTGCTTCTTTTGTTGGGTGATTCGGTGACGACCGATCATATTTCGCCGGCAGGTGAGATTCCACAGGAATATCCGGCCGGAAAATATTTGATGGGAAGACATGTCCAGCCGGAACAGTTTAACTCCTACGGGTCAAGACGGGGAAATGACGAAGTCATGATCCGGGGCACATTTGGGAATGTGCGGATAAAAAACAAACTGGTTTCTCCAAAGGAAGGCAGCTTTACCCTGAAATTCCCCGAGAAAAAAGAAATGTATGTGTATGATGCGGCAGTACTGTATGAGAAAGAGGATGTTCCGCTGATCGTCATCGGCGGCAAGGAATATGGCACCGGATCATCGCGCGACTGGGCGGCCAAGGGTACCCGGCTTCTGGGCGTAAAAGCCGTGATTGCCGAATCTTTTGAGCGTATTCACCGTAGCAATCTTGTGGGCATGGGCGTTCTGCCCCTTGTATTCAAATCAGGGGAAAATCTGAAAACCCTCGGGCTTGATGGCAGCGAATGCTATGATATCGTGGAGATTTACCATTTAAAGCCAGGCAGTTACTTGTCGGTAAAGGCAATAAAGGATAATGGAGAAACCGTGCCGTTCCAGGTGATTGTCAAATTGAATTCGGACATGGAGCTTCAGTATTACATTCATGGCGGGATTCTGCCTTTTGTTTTGAGAAAAATTATCCGGGAACAATAGAGATATGAATGGAGAAGACAAATGGATATTCAGGCGTTCTATGACAAGCTGAAACAACTTCATGAAAAAAAAGGGTTTTATTTCAATAAGGATAAAGACGTGGTGTTTGATCTTTTGCAAGCGCTTCTCACAAACCGGGACCGATATGGATACATGTGCTGCCCCTGCAGAATAGCCTGCGGTGAACGGGAATATGATCAGGACATTATCTGCCCCTGCGATTATCGGGCGCCTGATGTGGAAGAATTCGGAAGCTGCTTCTGCAAGCTCTATGTGTCCCCGGAATGGAATGAAGGCAAAATCCATCATGATTTCATACCGGAAAGACGTTCTCAGGAAAAGATAGACAAGGCTCTTGAAATATTTTTGGATGAAGAATAAAAATGGGTTTAACGGGTTACTTGGGTTGCTTGGGTTACTTGAGTTGAAGGAATAAAGGCATGGTTAAGGGGAAGGGTAAAAGGATGTATTGTCTTTTTAACTCAATGAACCCGATGAACTCGACAAACCCAACAAACTCAACGAACCATAAACGGGAGCAGGGGAGTTGAAAAATTTTACATGTTTGATATTGTTGGGCTTTATGATCGGCGTTTCGAACATTGGGCATGCAGAGCTTTATCAATGGGTGGATGAGGATGGCGTTGCTCACTACAGCAATACTTTTGTGGCAGATGAAGATGGCGATGTGGATGAGGGCTTTAGGGTTCTTAGTGAAAAGGAAGCCTCACCGGATACGATTCCTGATTTAAACACGGAAAAAGATGATGCGCCTGAAACGAAAGCTGTTGCGAAAGAAGAAAAGCAAACCGCACAGGCTGAACAAATAGAAAAGAATATTGCTGATCGTGAAGAAGCCTTGAGAGATCGTCTGAATCTGGAAATCGATCACTACAATCGCGAGATAAAAAACAATGAGGAAAAACTCGAGCTAACCAAAATCGAACTGAAGGAGGCTGAAGATCGGTATTACGAGATAAAACGGGAAAGCTATTCCGATACAATCGCCTACAGAAAGAAACTTCAGAAGGCAACATCCCGTAAAATGCGCTATGAAAACCGCATTAAAACCCTTGAAAGATCCATCCAGGATTACAAAGATTTAATCAAGGTCAATAAAGAAAAGCTGTCCAAATTGTCGGATTGAATCATGGGCATGTATAAAAAACGACATTTATTTCCCTTCATAATTTCCTTGTTCAGTTATTCGCTTCTCTTATTGTTCTCATTGCTTTCCATATATAATGTGTCAGGGCAAAAATCCTGTCTGCCTTGCCCCTGAACACTTCCAGGCAGGGGTATATATATATCATATTGTTTGTATATTTATATATACATTTGGATATAAAAATGGTGCACCCTATAGCATCATCTTGCCGTTTGCTGGTATGATATCGTTTTTGTTGCCCGTGCAATTATTCGGTTGTCTGATGTAAGGACCCTTTCTCTTGTTCAATTCTGTTGCGGGTTCGATATTTTCTGTCAAGCGGGCTTCGGACTGCCAGTCCCCCTTTATTGAGTACATGGGTATAAATTTGTGTGGTCTTGACGTCTCTGTGCCCCAATAGTTCCTGTATGGTGCGGATATCGTAGCCGTCTTCCAGAAGATGGGTTGCAAATGAATGGCGAAAAACATGGGTGCTGATCTGCTTTTTAATTCCGGCGGTTCGAGACGCTTTTTTTAGATTGCTGTTTATCGAGTTCAGGTGGATATGGTGCCTGCGCTCAATACCGGAACGTGGATCGACAGACCGTTTGTATGAGGGAAAAACATACTGCCACCCCCATTCCTTTCCGGCATTGGGATATTTTCGGGCAAGCGCAAATGGCAGATATACGTCTCCAAAGCCAAGGACCAGGTCTTTTTTATGAAGCATTTTTACATAACGAAGATGTGCTTCCAGGGTGCCTTTTATTTCATCAGGAAATACAGTCACCCTGTCTTTTTGGCCTTTTCCGCGCCTGACGATGATTTCATTCAGCTCAAAATCAATATCCTTGACGC
>JAHIVH010000100.1 GCA_018816735.1 Pseudomonadota bacterium
CTATATCGCTCAGATAAACTGATACAGACCTGCTCAGATAAATTGATACACGCTATTTGAGATGTTCCTGCCTTTAAGAAAAAACTTTTCTTTACAAGAAGAAGTAACCCTCGTAATACCCTAAATTTTTGAGACCAATCAAAAAGATGGAGGTATCACGAGGGCATGCCCAAGTACATCAGTGACATAAGTGAGCATTTAGCTTTTTTATAGTACAGATCCAAGGCCATTTTCAATTTATTTCGGGCTGGTACCGCGATGGAGACGTACGCGGTCTTGTTGTTAGCTATTATTTTGTTGTTCGCGCGGTTCTGAAGGAAAAGCCCCATCTCAAAGAGTGCCTGGCCCGTTGCAGGCATTGCCACATACTTTTTTTCACCCATCCCCGCAATGCAGGCCGGAATGATCTTGGCTGCCCCTTTGGCTGCCGGGAAGCTCACCGCCGCAAAAAAGCCATAGAGAGAAGCACCCAGTATTATCGTGAGGAAGAAGGTAAGGAAAAGAAAAAAACCTTGAACGACAAGCGCGGTAAAAATGGTTGCCCTCCGGAATCAAAACAGGAGGAAACGATAAATGATGGCTGTGAAGTGGATCGTGTCATTGTTAATCATGTCCGGATGGTCACGAGTTTGATTGAAGGCCGCAATGTGGGCCTGGATGAAATCCATCGCATGCTGGATAACATTTTGAGACAACACAGCATCGACACGGCTGGAAAATCGTTTTATGGTGACTGCGGTTCGCAGAAAATTCCCCCGTAAGGGCACAAAATGGTCGATCAGATAGAAATTTCCAGTTTTGATTTGCGATATGAGGGCTGCCGTCTGAAATCAACGGGGACGGAAAGAGCCCTTTTGACCTCTGTGCTGGAAAACGGTATCCGAGATCCGCTTCAAGGAGTGGATGTTGATGGCTATAAAATCCTGCTTGATGGTTTTAAAAGATACCGCTGCGCAAAGAAGCTACATATCGAAATTGTGCCTTACCGGTCGCTGGGCCAGGATGAGGTGTGCGGTATCATTGATCTGATCCGGTTTTCGAACGTAAAATCCCTTAGCATTCTGGAGCAGGCCCGGTTAATCGAGGAACTCAAGACAGGCCACCAGATGAGTCACTCAGATATCGCCGGACTGCTTGAAAAAAGCAAATCCTGGGTCAGCATGCGCTGCGGCATCATGGGTGAGATGAGTGAATACGTGAAAAACAAGGTTTTTGCCGGAAAATTTCCGGTCTATTCATTCATGTATACCCTGCGCCGGTTCATACGTATGAACACCATTAAAAAAAGTGAGATTGATGAATTTGTCCGATCCGTGTCCGGCAAAAGGCTGAGCATCCGGGATATTGACTTGCTGGCAAATGGTTATTTCAAGGGTTCGGATGAATTCCGCGCACAAATCAAAACCGGGAATCTTTCCTGGGGGCTCGATCGCTTGAAACGTAATGCCACAATAGGCGATGCTTTGAGTGAGCGGGAAAAAACCATACTGAAAACCCTTGAAATCATCTTGAGATGCATACAGCGATTCATGGCCCAATACAATGCCGGATCTATGAGCAACGCTTTTTCAGCCCAGGCCAACATTTTATCCGGCGGTATTGTCGAACTGTTGGATGCTTTTAAAACTGCAATGGAAGCATTTCATGATAGCACCGGACAAACGTAAAGCGGTTTTCCTGCTGCACCAGGAAGGCATGGGCGTAAGGGAAATTGCCCGCAGTATGCACATCAGTCCCACCACCGTAATGGGCATTGTCGCCCAAAAGGGCGAGATGCCGCAAAGCGTCCGTAAAGACAAGATTGAGATTGATTCGGAGCTTCTGACAAAGCTTCACGAAACATGCCAGGGCCGTGCGCAACGGGTCTATGAGACACTGACCGAAGAAAAAGGGATTGACATTGCCTATTCAACCCTGACGCGAATGCTGAGAGAAGAAGGTTTAAGTCACCAAAACGCCGGCCGGTGTCAACAGGTTCCGGACGAACCCGGTGCTGAGATGCAGCATGATACGTCGCCTTATCGTGTTCGGTTGGGTGAAAAAACAGCGCTGGTTCAAGGGAGTCTTTTGTATTTTCGGTATTGCAAAATCCGTTATCTGAAATTCTATCGTTCATTCAATCGGTTTCAAATGAAATGCTTTCTTCATGAAGCCCTCGTTTACTGGGGATACGCGGCAGGTATCTGCATCATCGATAACACGAATCTTGCCCGTTTGCGGGGGACCGGGGCCAATGCCGTCATCGCCCCGGAAATGGAGCGGTTCGCCAGTCAGTATAGGTTCAAATTTGTATGCCATGAAAAAGGTCATGCAAACCGAAAAGCCGGCAATGAACGTGGTTTTTATACGGTGGAAACCAATTTTTTCCCGGGCCGTTCTTTTGAAAACCTTGAAGACATGAATCACCAGGCTTCCATATGGGCCACCCATCGATCGGCCAACAGGCCTATCGGAAAAACCCGGCTGATCCCTTCGGTGGCTTTTGAATTTGAAAAACCGTATCTGAAAAAATTACCGCCATATATTGAACCGCCCTACCTTGTACACAAAAGAAAAACCGATCAATACGGCTACGCCTCAGTTAATGGGAACTACTATTGGATTCCGGGAACACGACGTCATGACGTCAAAATACTGCAATACGCCGATCATTTGAAGATCTATCACCAAAGAAGGCTTTTAGGACGGTATTCTTTGCCGCCTGACGGTGTCGGAAATGAAGTCATCACTCCTGAAGGGGGTCCAAAGCCGCCCCAGAAACCCATGCATCGAAAAAAACCAACGGTGCAGGAAGAAAAAATCCTGCGCGCATCAGACAAGGCTCTTGATGATTATTTGAATTTCGCTTTGCCCAAAAGTGGTAAGGCCAGGCATCACTTCATCCGAGCACTTTTCGGCTTATATGACAAAACTGCCCGGTCTGTCTTTGTTCAAGCCGTGCAAAGAGCCTTAAAATATCGCATTAAGGACGTTAAAACCATTGAAAATATTCTTATTCTGATCTTGAGAGACGGCAGTATTGAACTGGGGGCGCCCGAAATTGAACCGGATTTTAAAAAAAGGGATACCTACATTGAAGGCTGCTTTACCGATGAGCCGGATCTTTCCATTTATGAGGATGGAAATGACTGATGAGTTGATAAAAATGCTTAAATACCTTCGGCTCGGTACATTGATTGAAAACTGGGATCGGTATCTTGAAATCGCCGCAAAAGGAAATTACTCTCATACGCGATTATTGGAATATATCGTTTCCCAGGAATATCAAATCAAAAAAGAAAACGCCCGCAAAATGAGAATCAGACGGGCCGGGATTCCTGAAGCGTTTGTGCTGGAGACCTTTCCTTTCCAGCGCCAGCCAAAACTCAATAAAAAAAGAATCGAGTCCATGTACGATGGCTTTGATTACATGACCAAATCCCGCAATATCATCTTTATCGGACCGACAGGCACGGGCAAAACCGGCCTGGCCACAGCGTTTCTGATCCATGCCATCAACCAGAGCTATAACGGGCTGTTTATCAGTTTCCCGGAACTGGTGGAACGTCTTTACCAATCGATTGCGGATAACACCCAGGCAAAAACCGTTAAAAAGCTGCTGTCCTATGATTGTTTGTTGATCGATGAACTTGGGTATATCGAGATAGAATCGGTCCAGGTCGGCCTCTTTTTCAACCTGATGCAAAAAAGACATAAACACAAAACCACGCTCATTACATCAAATCTCGGATTTGGAAAATGGACTTCGTTTCTTAAAAACGACCATCTCACAGCCGCCCTGATAGACCGACTGACCGAAAGCAGTTATATCGTCAACATGAAAAACTGCATAAGCTTAAGGTCCAGGCTTGATGAGGCTCCGGGAACATGACAAGGCTTTTTTCCGCGCAGGAGCTTTACAACGTGAGAAATGAAATACCGATCTCCGCCTTGATCGAAACAGTGTTGAATATGCCTACCCGCATGACTGAAGGGGTTTTCCGATTTCTTTGTCCTGTATGCAGGGAATTTAACACGGCTGTTAATTCCAAAACCAATCTGGCCAGATGCTTTTACTGCGAGAAAAACTTCAACACCATTGATCTGGTGATGATTGTCAAACAAATGAACTTTGTAAAAGCCGTCCGCTTTCTGGATGCACATGGAAAAAGATCTCAAAGCCATTCCATCTCTAAAAAAGCCCAAGATAGTAGTCAATCTCCCCGGCATATTGCCGACATCATTAAATCAATCATGCCCGCCAAACCGGGCGCCGGCCATTTGGAGTCCATTGAAAGCATCTCCACGCGGGTTCTCTGCATTGAGCAGAAACTTGAACAAATGATCCATAAACTTGAAATCATTAGTAAAGCCATCACATAATACCTTTCTTCGAAATTCCACACAAGAATATGGCGTGGTACTTTGAAAATCGTGTGACGATAATCAGATTTCTGTGTCCTTTTGAAGGTGAAAATGCGAGGCGGAAGGCGTACAGGATCCGGTCGAAAAAAGAAACCGGATCATTTGAGACGTGAACTGGTGACAATTCGATTGCCGCAGTGGATGATTTCACAGCTCAAAAGAAAGGGTGAAATTGGGTATTTGATCGAGGATCAATTGGCAAAAAAGGGCTTCTTGAATTTGCCGGATGACTATGATCTCGATAGTTGAAATCGACGAATGCCGACAGGTCCTTGCATGTTATCGCCGCTCTTTGATGGGAAGAGACCTTTCCCAATCCTGTTGCGGTGAAACAATCTTTGCGCAGGGGCTTGGGCTACTGGTCCCGGTATTCTTGCTCGCTTCTTCACGGGCGCAACACGACCTCACATCCCGCATGTGCGGCACATTAAAAATAAACCTGCGATGCAACTTCAGGAGGAAAGTTTTCTCGGGACTACAGTCATTCCCCAATATTCAGGCTTCCATCCCACCGATGGCGGGAATAGTTCCCAGACTGCATATACCGGCGAAGCACTCCCCTGACCCGCCAGGATGTTTACACCACACATAGCCCGGTTTGTTACCCGCCCCGAAATGTGCCATCACTAAGTATCCGATACGAGTCCCACCGCAGCGGGAATACGGCTGGACTTTCACCCGCTGGATTGCAGTTTTGTCAGCCGCTCCGGCATCAATCACCATGCTCAAATCTAAATCATTTCAGCGCTGCGGGGTAGCAGGCAGGGCGGGGTTCTATTCAATTCCTTTGGGCGGGGTAGCGCCGCTGCAGGGTAGTTCTGTAAACGAACGTATCAGTTTATTGTAGCAAAACTGTATCAATTTATCTGAGCGCCATAGGCGCACGGCATCGAGCACCGGCAAGCATGCCCGCTTTTGCCAGGCCTTCAATTGAGCCCATTGCAGGCCGAAATCACATGCTCTCTCAAGCCAGGGACCGGTATCCACGTCCAGATATTCTGTAAGGAGTCGGCACAGACGATTGATGGTCTGCCTGGCCGGATACCTGGACTTGAGTATCGCCTTATAATGAAGTCGTTCTAGAAAAGCTATCGGGTTTGTGATCGGGGTGCTGTTGTCATACAGCGATTTGAACCGCCTCAGGCGATGAAACGGATCCTCGAAGTCAAAATCATCCTGTCCTTCGCAGAAACAGGCGGCCGAACCGTAGCCCAACAAAAA
>JAHIVH010000101.1 GCA_018816735.1 Pseudomonadota bacterium
ACCCTTCAAGGACGAAACTGACTTCTAACCACTTAACCGGGATTATACATGCTTATAATCCCGGTTAAATTAATCTGAAAATCCTTCAACCCAATCAAAATAATCAGAAAATACACGTTAATTTAATTTGAAAATCAACAAATACTCCCTTAGTCCATAGAGCTTTCGGACCTTATTTTAGCGTTTTAAGAAAAGCAATCAGGTCGGCCAGATCATCTTTACCGATATTCCAGTGAGGCATTTCCGGTCCCATCTGCGTGCCATCGGGATCTGTACCTTTCACAACGGCCAGCCGAAATTTCTCGGCATCAAATTCAGGTTGCAGCACTGACCAGCGAATATCCTTGGCATTCATCACTTGCATCATCTCCATGCGGTGTTTGCCACCCACGCCATAAGGGCCGTGACACGAAACGCATGCCAGACGACCTCCCATCATCATCCAACCATTTGACCCAACAGGTCCACCTGTATAGGTGATTTCCGCACCACGTTCACTTGTAGCTGTAAAATAGATGCGTTCTCCATTCGAACGAAAGACCCCTGTTCCCCATGCGGTCCCACTATTATTATTTCCCATCATACCCGGCCCCATTCCCATTTGGGCATTTGCCTTGAATGAATAATTAAAGGTGATGCCCAAAACGATACCCAAAATTAATGCTATGAATATAGTCTTCATTGTGTTCTCCTTTTTTAGATAAAAACCAGGTTTAAAATGGAAACGTTATCGTAAAAATCGAGCCTTCATTTTTTATAGAATAGAAAGTGATTTTTCCTCCCTGGGCTTCCACGAGCTGTTTGGCGATGTTGAGCCCCATTCCAGTACCTTCCTCCTTTGTAGTAAAAAACGGTTGAAATATCTTACCCTGCGCGGATTCCGGGATGCCATCTCCGTTATCATGTATCTCGATGACCGCTGATCGTCCAAATGGTGTCAAATCCAATTCCTTTTCATGTATGGAAACATAACCGTTTCCGTTCCCATTGGCTTCGGATCCATTGAGGACTAAATTGACTAACGCCTCTTTTAATTTCTCGGCATCAATCCAAATTTCAGGAAGACAGTGAGTGCGGTGAAGGTGAAGCTGAACTTTGCGGCCTTCCAGATCAGGTCTGAGCAGGCGTATGGTTTTGTCGACCACATTCGAGGGACTGATTTTCTCTGTTTTCAGCTGGATAGGCCGCGAAAACTCAAGAAAATCCTTGACCAAGTTTTCAATGTTGCAAATTTCCTCAACAATCACTTCCAAGTCATCTTTTTGGTCGGGCGGAAAATCTATTCGTTTGAGAGAATAAAGTCTCATTTTTATGGAAGTAAGAGGATTCCTTATGCTGTGAGCAAAGCTCGCAGCCAATTTGCCGGCAAGCGCCAGTTGCTCGGCGGCATTACCAGGGAATTGTAATTGAAGCTTTTCTTTTTCTTGGGCCGTTTCCCACTGGCTATATTTTGTGTGACACGGTGCATTTTTTTTATTCGTATTTATCAACTCCATTAAGATCACCTCTTCCTTTTTGATCTATTTTTCCGTCCGTGTGTTGTGTTTGCATTGGTGTATTTATAATTTCTCGATGGTTTACGCATTCGCTTGCGAAGGTTTCGGCTTTGAATTTAATAATTTAACCCTTCCTGATTTCAAAGAACCTATAACAACATCGATTATCAGACCATCCTCCTCAAGACATACTTCTTCCTGAACAGCTTTTATCCAGTCATATAGTGTCAAAAATCGTTGATTGATGACACCCAATTGAATGGGTAATCGTTTATGGACTTTCATTATGTTGTAATACCTTTCATCATCAATTAGGCTGGCATTATTTTTTTTGGGGAGGCTTTTCGGCAATCATCGCCGCTGTCGTCATCATCAGGCCGGCCACGGAAGCTGCATATTGAAGCGCAAATCGCGTTACCTTGGTTGGGTCCACAATGCCGGCCTTCATCAGATCCTCATAACTCTCTGATTCCGCGTTGAATCCAATATTCCCCTCACTTTCCATGACATGCTGAACCACAACGGCACCCTCAAGACCGGCATTTTCAGCGATCTGCCGCAATGGCTCTTCAAGCGCGCGTTTAATGAGGTTCACGCCCAGTTGTTCTTCATCCGGGAATTGGGCTTTTTCAAGAACGCGCATGGCACGCAGGTAAGCGACACCGCCTCCTGGAACAATGCCTTCCTCAACAGCTGCACGGGTCGCATGGAGGGCATCCTCTACGCGATCTTTTTTCTCGTTCATTTCCGTCTCGGTGGCTGCGCCCACATGGATAACAGCGACACCTCCGATCAATTTTGCCAGGCGCTCCTGAATCGTTTCCTTCTCATAATCGCTGGTCGTTTTTTCGATTTGAGCCCTGATTTGCTTCACGCGTCCCTCAAGGGCCAACTTGTCACATGCCCCGTCGATGATGGTCGTGTGATCTTTGGTCACTATAATCCGTTTGGCCGTGCCCAGGTCTTTCAAGGTGATCGTTTCCAGCTTGATGCCCTGGTCTTCACTGATAACCCGGCCACCAGTGAGGATGGCTATATCTTCAAGTATCGCTTTTCGTTTGTCGCCAAATGCCGGGGCTTTGACCGATGCACAATGCAAGTTTCCTTTAAGCTTATTGACGACCAGGGTGGCCAGCGCGTCTCCCTCTAAATCTTCGGCAATGATCAGAATCGGTTTGCCTGCCTTTGCGATCTTATCCAGAATGGGAAGCAGGTCATTCATTCTGCTGATTTTTTTTTCATGCAAAAGGATATAAGGTGTTTCCAGTTGAGCCGTCATCTTTTTTGTGTCGGTAATAAAGTATGCGCTCTGGTAGCCGCTGTCAAATTGCATGCCTTCAACGACTTTAAGCGTGGTGTCCATGGTCTTTGCTTCCTCAACGGTGATCACACCCTCTTTACCCACTTTTTCCATGGCTTCGGCGATAATGTTCCCAATCGTTTGGTCGTTGTTTGCCGATATGGTGCCGACCTGGGCGATATCTTTTTTGTCCTTTACCGGTTTGGATAGTTTTTTCAGTTCTTCCACCACCAGATCAACGGCCTTGTCAATGCCCCGCTTTATGGGCATGGGGCTTATGCCTGCTGCCACGAGTTTTGAACCCTCGCGATAGATGGCCTGGGCCAGGACCGTTGCTGTGGTTGTACCATCCCCGGCAATGTCAGATGTTTTTGACGCTGCTTCTTTGACCATCTGCGCACCCATGTTTTCGAATCTGTCTTCAAGCTCAATCTCTTTAGCGACAGTTACGCCGTCTTTTGTTATTTTCAACGCGCCCCAGGATTTTCTGATGAGGACATTACGGCCTTTTGGCCCAAGCGTAACCTTCACCGCGCCAGCCAGAATGTCCACACCTTTCATTATCTTCTCTCTTGCCTCTTCGCTATAGCTGATCTCTTTTGCTGCCATTTTATTTGATTCTCCTTATTTGTCCGCCGTCATTATGGTTTTTGAATTTCTGACCGATGATCTCATGTACCTTGGTGGCAAGGCCTTTCATGGAGAACGGCTTTTCAATGAAGCACACACCTTTGTCAAGTATGCCCAAATGGGCAATCTCGTTGGATGTGTAACCGGACATGAACAGGATATTGAGATTTGGTTCAAGTGAAATCATGTGTTCAGCCAACTCCCGTCCGTTCATTTGGGGCATGACAACGTCAGTGATCACCAGACGAATCTCACCGACATGTGCCTTGGCCAGTTGCATGGCTTCGGAAGTTGTGCTTGCTGTCAGCACTTCGTAGCCCAGCATTTTGAGAATGGTTCTGGTCGACTTCAGCACCCCAATCTCGTCCTCCACAACCAGGATAGTCTCCCCATGGCCGGTCATCATTTTTGCCGTAGGCTCTTCCCGAACGTCAATAGCTTCACCCTCATAATATTTCAGATATATCTTGAAGGTCGTTCCTTTGCCCAGTTCGCTTAAAACCTTAATGAACCCTTCGTTCTGTTTGACGATACCGTATACTGTGGATAGCCCAAGGCCGGTTCCTTGGCCCACCTCCTTTGTGGTGAAAAAGGGTTCAAAAAGATTGTCCTTGATCTCCTTGTCCATGCCGGAGCCGTTATCACTGACAGCCAATAGGACAAAATCACCGGGAGTAAATACCTCATGGTCGTTGCAATAGGTTTTGTCAAAGGTCACCTTCTCTGTTTTGATGGTGATTTTGCCAACGTCCGTGATAGCGTCCTGGGCGTTTACGCAAAGATTGGTCAATATCTGGTCGAGCTGGGAGGGATCCATCATAATCGGCCGCAGACCTTTTCCGGGCAGCCATGCCAGATCCATATTTTCACTGACGAGAGGTCGTAACATCTTGAGTAATCCCTCAATAGTGTCGTTTAAATCGATCAGCCTGGGCACAATGATTTGCTTACGGGCAAAGGCCAGCAATTGCCGGGTGATATCCTTGGACCGCTGTGCCGCCTTGAGAATCTCCTGGAGATCGTCATGGATCGACTCAGACGAGTCCACTTTGTTCAAGGCCAGTTCTGCATAACCGATAATCACGCTGAGCATGTTGTTGTAATCGTGGGCCACACCGCCGGCCAGCCGTCCCAAGGATTCCATTTTCTGAGCCTGCTGTAATTGGGACTCCAGAGAAAGTTTTTCGGTGATATCTTCGAACATTTCGACTGCCGCTGTAATCTCACCTGATGCGTTACGCATGGGGGACGATACAATGCGGTAGGTACGCATACCATTTGCATGCGGGATTTGCATCGTGATTTCATGAACGGCACCGTCTTTCAATGTTTTTGCCGACGGGCAGTTGTCGCAGACATCCTTTTCCGGTAATTTTTTGAGCGTGCGGTAACAGATGGGACGTTTTCCTGTATCGATAGCAGGAAACCATTCACGCATACGCATGTTCACTTCGAGAATTTCCATCCTGGGACTGATGAGCGCCACGCCGATACCAATGTTGTCCAGGATGCTTTTCATCTTGGCCTCGTTTTCGCCCAAGGCCCTCTCCGCGCCTTTGCGTGCGGTGATGTCACGGATATTGCACTGGATCACCTTGTTGTTGTCCACCAGGTAAACATTACTGACAAATTCTACGGCGATGCGCTTCCCTTTAATGGTTACCAGTGGCAAATCTTCATAACGGATGTATTGGTTATCCTGCAATGTCCTGAAAGCATCCTTGGATGCGGCAATGTCTTTGAATACACCCAGTTCCCAGATATGTTTTCCATATACTGTATCGTAAGAATAGCCTAATAAATCCAAGAGGAAAGGATTGGCATCAACCACCTTGCCCGTATCTGCATTGAGAATCAATATACCGTCCTTGGCTGATTCAAAGAGTCGCCGGTATTGCTTTTCGGAATCTTGCAGAGCCTCTACAATTGATTTTTCTTCCTGCAATTTTTCTTCCAACAGCAAAATGCGCCTCTTCCTGTCAGCGTCTCTTCTTATTTCAAACAATAGTTTTGTTTCCATGTTTTATGCCTTTCGATACAATTAAGCAGCCATTCCGGGCATGGCTGCGGACAACATCTTTCTTAATTCCTCACCCTGCACACTTTCCTTCTGGGAAAGGAGATGAGCCAAATCATCAAGCACGGTTCGACGTTCCGAGAGAATTTTACGCACGCGTTGATGGGCTTCTTCAATAATCCGCGTGACTTCTTCGTCAATTTGGGCGGCTTTTTCCTCACTGTATTTTTTATTGGAAGAAAAACTTTCCGGGAGAAACATCGCCTGGCGGGGACGTTCATAGCTCACCAGCCCCAGGCGATCGCTCATGCCATATTCCGTGACCATGGATCTGGCAATGTCTGTGGCCCTTTGCAAGTCGTTTTGTGCGCCGGTTGAGGCTTCATTAAAAACCAGCTCTTCTGCTACTCTTCCGCCTAAAAAAACAGCCAGGCGATCTGTCAACTCAGATCGCGTCATCAAATAGCGATCTTCAGTGGGTTGCTGCTGGGTGTATCCGAGCGCCGCAATCCCCCGGGGAATAACGGATATTTTATGAACCGGATCGGCATGCTCAACTGACTCGGCCACGATCGCATGTCCGGACTCATGGAAAGCGACAATTTTTTTCTCCTTTAGATTCATCACCCGGTTTTTTTTCTGAAGACCCGCAATCACCCGGTCGATGGCCTCGTCGAAATCTGATAACTCTACCTTTTCCTTGTTATTTCGTGCAGCCAGTAATGCGGATTCATTGATGATATTGGCCAGGTCTGCGCCCACAAAGCCCGGTGTCCGACCAGCGATCTTGCGGAGATCGACTTCGGGACTTAACACCACATTTTTGGAATGAATTTTTAAGATGGCTTCCCGTCCGTTGATATCCGGGCGGTCCACCAGGACCTGCCGGTCTAATCGCCCTGGGCGTAGCAATGCCGGATCTAAAATCTCTGGCCGGTTGGTGGCGGCCATGATGATGACGCCTGTATTCGTTTCGAATCCATCCATCTCCACCAGGAGCTGGTTAAGCGTTTGTTCACGTTCGTCATGCCCGCCCATCACATTCATTCCCCGGGCTTTTCCCAAGGCATCCAGTTCATCGATGAAAATGATACAGGGCGCCTGAGCCGCAGCCTGAGAGAAAAGATCGCGAACGCGTGCCGCGCCGACACCGACAAACATCTCTACAAACTCGGAACCGCTGATGCTGAAGAAAGGCACTTTGGCTTCCCCGGCCACAGCCTTGGCCAGAAGGGTTTTTCCTGTCCCCGGTGGGCCAACCAGAAGCACACCTTTGGGTATTCTTCCCCCCAGTTTCTGAAACTTTTCCGGTGTGCTTAAAAATTCAACCACTTCCTGGAGTTCTTCTTTAGCCTCATCAATACCGGCCACATCAGCGAAAGAGACCTTAATGTCGCTTTCTGCAAAGATTTTTGCTTTGCTTTTGCCAAAAGACATGACGCCCATCCCCGGCCCCATTTTTTTCATGGCAAATGCCCAGATCAGGAAAAAAAAGCCCATATAGATAACCCAGGAGAAAATACTGCCCCATAATTTATTCTCATAGTGGCCGGTGTATGTGATCATGTGTTCATCCAGCTCTTTGACCAGGCCGGGATCATCCACCCGGACGGTGGTAAATTCTTTACCCGGATTTCCGGAAAGTGTTCCGTTGATATTTTCCGGGCCAATGGTCAATTTTTCCATGTTGCCTTCAGTTATGTACTTTTTAAACTGACTATAGGGAACGGTTTCCACTTTTTCCGAAAACAAGAATGGCTGGAGATAAGAAAAAAAAAGCATGGCTAACAGGAAATACCATATGCTGAACCGGGATTTTGGTGGCAATGTATTCTTATTCTTCGGATGATCATCGGAATTGAAGAGGGAACGAAACTTATCGACTATTTTGCCTATCAGGTCTTTTTTTTCATTTGATGGCATGTTCATTCCCCTCAATCTTAATCGTAATCCTAATCCTAATCTGATTTAATTCGATTAAGATTAAGAAAAGAGCCTGTGCGCAAGCGCACTAAGTTCATTTTTAATCAAAGATGTTTGACGGCAATCAGGAAAAATATTTTGTCATTTGTTGAAAGGCCTTCACAATATCCTGAATCGCCTCGTGCATGCCTTCTGCACCGGAGTGTGTTTCCGATGTTTCTTTCTTTCCGGCACCGCTTTTAAACTCGGATTTGATTTTTTCCAGGTTTTGCATATGTTTTTTAAACTGCAGGCGATGCTCTTCTTTCATATCTTTGATGGCATCAGAATTAAATTGGCGCATGAGTTCATCGGCTTCAGCCATTAATTGTTCGGTATTCTTGGATTTTACGTTGTTTTGAATCATATTTTTTCTCCCAAAGGGTCGTTTGTTTCAATAAATATATCGTTCACATATTTTGCGGTAATGATAGCCGTATATGGACAGCGTAATTGCCACTGACATCAGTTTGGGCTTACAGACCAGTGTCCAGAGCATCAGTTGCCAATATTGGACCCGTTCCTTTCCTAAAACCCCTAACCGGAAAGCGGATCGAAACATTGAAAGGAACCGTTGAATATTTATCGGCTGGTTGATTTCAGGGGCCTTTAGTTCCTTGAGTAACGTTCTGACTCGTTGGTAGTAGTTTTTAGGAGAGTAAATCTGTTTCATGATCGATTGATATCCGTTTCGAAGTCTGTCTATGCCCATTCGCGGGATGATATTGGTTGTACCGTCAACATTATCTCCGGAAAAAATATTGATCACACGGCTTTCCCGTTGAAGCCTATCAAAGAGACGTGTTCCTGGAGGAGCCTGGAGCATGCCAACCATTGCAGTGACGATTCCGCTCTTCTGAATGAAATCAATCTGCCGCTGGAAAATAGAAGGCTTGTCGCTATCAAAGCCCACAATAAAACCGCCCATTACCTGCAACCCTGACCGATGAATAATTGCGACACTTTCAAGGAGATCCCGATTTTTATTCTGGGTTTTATGACATTCAGAAAGACTGATTTCATCAGGCGACTCGATGCCGATAAAAACGGAATCAAACCCGGCCTTGACCATCATGCCCAGAAGTTCAGGATCATCGGCGAGATTGATGGACGCTTCCGTGAAAAAAACGCATCCCTTTTTATCTTTGTGCCATTCGATCAGAGCGGGCAGTAAATGGGTTTTAAGGTAGTTCCTATTTCCAATAAAATTGTCGTCAACAAAAAATATACTGCTGTGCCAGCCAGAAGTGTAAATACGATCCAGTTCCACTATAACCTGATGGGGCGTTTTCAAGCGCGGTTTATGACCGAACAGCGTCGTCACGTTGCAGAATTCGCAGTTAAATGGGCATCCTCTGGAAAATTGAATGCTCAAGGACGCATATCGTTTCATGTTGATCAGATCCCATGAGGGAGCCGGTGTGTCACAAAGATTAGAGAAGGACGATGCCCTGTAGACCTTTTTCGGTTGCCTGTTTTCCAGGTCCGACAAAAATACAGGCAATGTCAATTCCGCTTCGTCGAGCACGAGATGATCCACTTCAGGAAATTCATCGGGTTCAGAAGTAAAAAGAGGTCCACCCGCAACGACTTTTAAATTTAACGCCTTGCAACGGGTGATAATCTGTTTGGCCGATTTCCGTTGAACAGCCATGCCGCCGATAAAAACCATATCCGCCCACGAAAGATCTTTATCCGTGAGGGCATCCACGTTTACGTCCACAAGGCGTTTGGGCCATTCTGCCGGTAACATGGACGCCACAGTGAGCAGGCCGAGCGGTGGGAAGGCTGCTTTTTTTCCAATAAAACTCAACGCGTAGGTGAAAGACCAGAAAGTATCCGGAAATTTGGGATAAATCAGGAGAACGTTCATTTCATTAGCCTCCTTTTTGTATTCATACGGGAAAAATCAGCTTCATATTTTTTCTGACGTAATTGACCGCCTCAAGTCCTTGAGCATCTGAAACTGTAAAAATTTGAATTTTCAATGGTTCGCACAAGAGGCTCTTTGTTCCAAGTAAAACGCTGAATCTGTGAGACCCCATATGAAGGTCAAGATGCTTTCGGGTTTCCCATTCTGAAATCAGGTTGAACATGTTTTTATCTTCGATATCAGAGAAAATCCCATAGCTCAGACATCCATTTTCTTTTCCCTGTGGCTCAACCAATGACATAAGCGTCTGTAAAACTTCTTTCTGCTTTTCAGGAAGAACATTCATGATTGTTCGGATTACTGTCATTTCCATTTCTGACCTTCTTTATTGATCTGTTGTTGTCTCGCTAATTGATCTTCAGTCTTTCATCTTACTTTAGATTAACTTCAGCCGTTTGAAGCTAAAAAAGAATGTTGGCAGTGAAGTTACCAGCCAGAGCAATAATGCCATTGTTCTACCTTACATAAAGGCAATCTTTGTGCCAGTTCTCCACAACTCAGGGGCGCATCCCCCCATCATTCTGATTTATAATATGAATTCATATAAAAAACAGTTATCAGGCAGCTATTTAGAATCATAAAAAAAGGTCATATATTACCAAGTGGTCATATTTGGCCTTTATTGGCTTTTTTGTTGCCTATCGATAAGGGCCGAAGCACCCGAGAAGACAATTGCAAAATGAATATTATAATGTTCAACTCCATTGCATCATAAGAAGTTATGTTTCTTAATCATAATCATAATCATAATCTTAATCGAAATGGTAGATTATCAATGTGATTAAGATTAGGTATGAGTTATTCTGTAATGGTCTTCTCAGTTGAGGGCCGAAGCAGGTGGGTACGAAAGTTTTTTCGGTTTCAGGGAAAAGCCGTCTCGAGCATGAAATATATGCTTGGTACAATGCGGAAATCCTCGTCTCGCGGCGCTTCAAGGACGGGTTCGACCTGGAAATAAATCCAATGTTTGTATATTGTGCGGCGGTAAGTGAAACTGAGGCGGTAGCTGTCGATCATCGCGGATGGCCGGGTATGGGCGAAGATGTTGAAAAACAATCCACAGGCTGCCAGGTCGGAAAAGGCACGCAGGTATGCGGCGGTTGTTATAAATTCGACACCTGAGCTTACTTCCGACCAGGTGACTTCTTCGGTGAACCGCAGCAGATCGCGATCAAACAAATATCTTTCTAAGTCCAGGCGGGAAGTTTCCCCAAACCCGTCATCGAGTTTCCAGTAAATCAGTTGGGTCGGGCGGAAATTCCACCGGCCAAAATTGATGTCAATCCGATACCGCACCCTGCCTATGGGGTTAGGTTCGGGTTTGAAGCTCAGCCCCGTATCAAAGTCCAGCCGCTCATGTTCTGTCTCGTGCAGAATCAGGCGAAAAAACGCATTGAGTTCCTCGATATTGTCTTCTTTCTTGATATCATCCAGTTGATCGCCTTCTCCCAATTCTTCCATCACCAGCATGAATCGTTTCCGGATTTTTGGCAGCTTCAGGTGAATGCTCACATGTTGCTTGAATGACACGTTCCCGTCCTCGTCGAACCGGGATATCAGTCTTAGCCGAAGGCGGTCTCCCTTCTCCTCCTCCAGCCCCCTGTCATTGGCAAGAAATGTGTCGATTCGGGCCGCGAAATCCTTGACGGATTTACTCATCTGCGTATGGGTGGCATCCAGCATCTCCGATGCATTTGTTTGCCAGGTTTGATTTTCATTGACATCTGTCGGTTCCGGCTGGCGGGTTCTGCCGGATTCCATTTTTTGCTCTGCATAAGCATCAAAACCTATGACCAGCAGGCACGAAACGATGATGATCACTATCCTTTTTCTATGGCGCTGATACAACACAGTTCCTGCCGTTCGTCTTGGCCAGGTATAGGCATTCATCGGCTTTCGCAATCCATGAAAATAATTCTGCATCCGGATCAGCGTGAATAACGCCTTGCGTAACCCCAACGCTTATTGTCACAGGAATACCGGCCGGCTTTCTATTTTCAACGCCCTGACGAATCTTGTCTGCGATACGCTTTAAGGCCGTTGATTGGATAGCGGGAAGCAATATGATAAATTCTTCACCGCCAAATCTACCGATGATATCTGATTTTCTCACACTCCGTTTCAGCGATTCCGCCACCCCCTTCAACACCTCGTCACCTTTTGGATGGCCATGCGCGTCATTGACTTTCTTGAATTTATCAATATCGATCATCAGAAGACCCATATTTTCTTTATTCCGTTGAGCCAGATAAAATAATTCCTTGGCCAGAATAAGGAACCCCCGTCGGTTAAGTAAACCCGTTAAACTATCTATCATTACGAGTTTGGTCAGAATTTTGTTTCTTTGCCACAAGCTTTGCAATGTTTCACCCAATAGCTCCAACTCGGGTGTTACACTGCCATATCGCACAAACATTTCTATAAAACGATTGATATGAATGTCATAGGTATCCTCAGGATCGGTTTCTCCGGAGAGCGGTTTCAGGGTATGGTAGAGTATTTCAAAGGCCGGATGCAGCATGTAGTATTCCAGTCGATAAGCCAGGATAAGTGCATTTTTCATGCTTTGGCTTTTTTCCCAGCGTTTTAAAAGAATTTCGACCTTTTCCAATATTTGCTCGAGATCATTTCTGGTGGCCAATGGATCATCAAAAACATGGGGAAGCTTATATTCCTCTGCGATTTTTTTTACGTTGTTCCAGAAGGCCTCATGAATCTTTTCTTCATTGGCCATTTCTGTCCAGAAGCGCTTGAGATCTTTATTATCGTCAGCCCTGGACAACATGATATATATTTCTGATGCTCGCTCATTGATGGCGATACATAGATGAATAATGTCCGAAATGCTATCTCTGTTCATATCCATACTTTTCCGACTAATTTATTTGAAGGTACTTTCGTACTTTCACCGTCAATCGACGACCCTTCATTTCCCGTTGGAAAGCGATTTGACGCCTAATGTTTCGATCAACCGGTTGATATCCGTAGTCTTGAGATTCATACCACCTTCTGATACCGGCAGCAAGATGATTCGCTTGCCCTGAAGTGCCTCTGCGATTCTGAGTTTTACAATCGCTTCGCCGCCCGAGCCAGCCAGGGCATTGTTCATTTCCTGGATCCCGTTCGCTTCCGCAATACCTTCGGCCTTAATGGCCTGGGCCAGAAGCTGTTGCTGTTCCAGATAAACATCCGCCTCTATTTTGGCCTTGAGGTATTCACCGTCAGCATCGGCCACCATTTTGTTGACCTCTCCCTTGGCTTCTTCCAATTTGCGTTTGTATTCTTCTGTGGCAGCGTGTTGTGCTGACTTGTTTTTTTCTACCTGCTGATCCGCCACTTTTTTGTCTTCGATGGCCTTGGTGTATTCTGCGTTGAAACGATAGTCATTGGTCAGCACCTTTTCAACGATAATGCCCATGGGGCCCAGAATTTTCTGCAACGCTTCACGGGCCTTACCGGACTGGGCTTCGCGGGAATCGGCCACGTAAAATGCCTCGGTTTTCAACTCACCGAAAATATCCCGGGGCTTGCTGCGGGCAACTGTCCGCACGATGGTCCCCCGCAAGGTGTCGTCATCCCGGGCCACATACTGAAGAATGTAAGGGGCTTTTTCCGGATCGATGCGATAGGCAATGATCACATCGAGACTGATGTCGTTACCGTCAATGGTTTTAAACACCAGGTCATCTCTGGTTCTGCGATCTCCTCTCATTTTTGAAAAGGTCATTTCCAGATTCTGGAGTTTGGTATCGAACACATTCCAGTCATTCATGAACGGAAGAAAAAAATAAGTGCCACCTGGCGCGTAAATATGATCTTCAACCCCTTTTTTTCCAAAAAAAGCCAGTTTGCGGGTTCGGACGCCGACTTCGGTTTCGCCGGTGGTATGGGGGACACAGCCGCTTCCGGCAAGCATGAATACAACTATAACAGCTGAAATAAAAAAGGGCTTCATTTGCCACCTCCTTTGCGAACGTCGAATAATTGCAGGGTATTATCCAGATTTAACGGGTTGACGCCATGGGGACCGTCACTGGGCAGAATGATCACATCAAGCCCTTTGTATGCGTCGGCCATTTTCAGGCCCACCATGCGCTCGGAGCCAAGTCCTTTCAGGGCCTCATTTCTCAGCCTTACTTTTTCTGCTTCCGCCAGTTTTACCTGCAAGTCGGCATTTGCTTTAACTTTCCTAGCGTAAAGATCTTTTTCAGCGATTTTACGGGTGACATAGGCCTTGCCATTTTCAATCTCAACAGCGGTGATCACCATTCCCTCCTGCACGATTTTCTTTAATTGGGCATCTTCTTTGGCTGCCCGGGCAGCTGACTGGTTGGTAAACACCATCTGGTCCTGGAGTTTTTTTGCTTCGATGTTTTTCTGAATTTCCGGGCTGTATATGAAATAGCGCACCAGCACCTGGTCCACTTCGATCCCTTTGATATTCAATTCACGGTTCAACTGGGTCTTGGCCTCTTCCGCTTTTTGAACCCGCATGGGGCTGTTGTAAAATTCTTCGGTGGTCAGTTTCCCCAATGTCTCTTTCAATGCAGGTTCGGCTTTGGGGATGATGCCGTTATCTTCAAAGAGGTTTCCCGGACCGATTGTCGTAAAAACCAGGTAGGGATCATTGATGTGATAAAGTATGGAGACATCCACATCCACGAAAAAACCATCCGAGGTCTGAATGTGTGCGGCCCGATCTTTTCGTGCGCCTACGGCGGCGGTTTCGGAGAAATTGGTCAGCTCCAGCACCTGGATACCTTTGGGCAGCCGGTACATCTTCTGGAGCCCAAAGGGCAGAACAAACGTCAAACCAGCATGATAAACCTCTTTTTGCACACCACGGTTCAGACCTACCCGGACGACTTTGATCCCGTATTCGTCGGGCTCAACGTAAACGAAAAAAAGATTATAACACATAATTACGATCACTATTCCGGCAAACAGGATATTCAATCGACCGGTCAGCTTGAAATTAAGCGGTGGAAACCTGAATCCTTCTTTCCGCTTGTTCTGAAAAATCGATATTGGATTCATCTGGTTGTCATCCATCGTTTTATTCTCCTTTTTTGATTAATCTACGATTTCGAGCACGGCTCGTTTTTTTCCCTTTGCTGAAACTGCACTTAATATGGTCCGCAGTGCATCGGCGGTTCGGCCTTTTTTCCCGATGATCTTACCAATATCTGCCTTTGAGACTTTAAGTTCCAGTATCGACGTATGCATTCCGCTGATTTCTGTGACAGATACGGCATCTGGTGCATCAACTATGGATCGTGCAATAATTTCAATTATTTCTTTCATGGCGGCTCCTGTTGTAATTTGACGTCAAATGAACAATAACAAGGACTCTGGGTGTGATTTACCTATCTATACCAAATCATTATAGCAAAGGCCATAAGAACCATCTAAATTTTGATACAGAAAATAATTTCTGAATTTGTATGACCAGAGCGTTTCATCTGGCAAAAAAAATTCTGGTGCTTTTTTTTGTATTGTTTGACACTTTCCTGAAGATTTTTGATAAAATTTTCGGTACTGTGCAAGAGATCGTCCAAATGAAATATGCTTTATTTCCGGATTGACTTCTGCATCTTCATTATATATTACGCTGACGGAATCTCCGATTCTCTTTTCATTAAGATCTTTAACCGCACAAAAAATCAATAGTTTATTTGAATTTTCGATAATGGTAAACGTTTCTTCATCAAGTTCGAGCTGCTCATCGATCCCTTTGATTAAATCAAAAAGATTTTCATTAAATTGATATATTTCATTTTTAATTCTATTTTCAAGCATATGATTCATTTTTACCCCTTTATATTCAGGCTTATTCAAATTCTTTTCCACATATATTTTTTCCCCGGACAACCACTATTCCACCTTTTTATATACTCAAACTTCATGCCAGAGGGTGAATAGTTTGCTCTGTTGTAGGCATCATGCTGATTTATAAAAAGAACTCTTTTGACAACGACTGCCAAGGCAGGTGCAAATAAACGTAAGATAAAGGTCATATTTAACCGTTGGTCAAATATGACCTTTATTTAAGGGGACTTTATCATGGCATGGAGGCACTTGCATTGAAAATAAAAATAAAATTATGGTTGTTTGATATTGAGCTTGCGCATGCGTGCGCGCAAGGTGCTGCGGTCCAGGCCAAGGATTTCAGAGGCACTGTTTTTTCCGCTTACTTTCCACTGGGTTTGTTCAAGTGTCTGGATAATATAGTCCCGCTCAACCGCT
>JAHIVH010000102.1 GCA_018816735.1 Pseudomonadota bacterium
AAGGCTTTTGATAAGGTAACGTCGAAAACTTGTGCTGGATTGATCATGAAGATTCGTGAGGTCGAAGACGCGTTTTGGCGAGATGACGCTGCTCTTGACAAACAAAATTAAGTATCAAGTCATATGACCGGAACTATAGTACTTACTGATAGGGTATGGGCACCAGATTTTTATTCCGATCGAGGCAGACCATTTCTATTCTCGCCTTGACCGCGGCTTTCTTGCCACCGGGACGCCAGGCTTCCTGAAACCACAGAATTTTGAATTTCCCATCCAGTTCCCATCGTGACCGGATATCCAGTTCATCGCCAAAAACAGCACCGTCAAAAAAACCCATATCCACTTTATATACGGCAAACCCGAGCCCCTCTTCCATCCACAGCCGGGTCAATTCTTTTGTGCCGATAGTATGTTCCCTGGCCCGTTCAAAATACTTCAGATAATTGGCATGATACACCACACCCGAATGATCCGTATCTTCATAATAGACCTGTACCTTAAAATGATATTCCATTATTATTCCTAGTGTGCGTTAAAAAAAGCCATGACCGGGATGGCATTCCGGTCATGGCTTTTTAAATAAGGATGAAGAGAGATTAAAAGTTGGCAAAAATACTCAAAAGCCAGATCATGAAACGTGTAAAACTGAATAAACCTGTACTGCCATCGTTGGCGTCAGGGTCAACATTATCCACATCATCATCTGACGGGTTAGAGTCGGTATCATCATCAACCGTGGTATCGACATCATCGAGAACACCACCAAAATCCCACAGAAAATAATCGTCGGACTGGTTGGTATAATTATTGTACATGAACCTTGCCGCATAGTGGGAAAGGTCATACAGATCTTCTGTTGTAAATGAATCCCCTTTTCTGTATCGATCCAGAATCGTCTCTGTATTCATGATGATTTTGGTTTCGAGCGGCAACGTCCATTCCTGAACGTCACGCAACAGTTCATAATCAATGGTCCGGTCCATTTGAATAAACGGGTTGCCATAATCCCAGTTATTTATGTACAAGCCATCGATTTCCTGATCATTGATGGCCTGGTTCATGGCACAGGTTACAGTGTCGTCTGTGGGAGTTCCGGTTTCCATGCCTGCCTCTGCCCAGGCATAGGGCGTCACAGCCAGGGCCGCAGGAAAATGTGGCGTGCTCACACCGATAGACGGTTCCCCCAGATTGCACCACAAAGTGGCAAGATCCTGATTTTCTCCGGGAGCTACACCATCCACCACGAGTGCAATATTGGTCATGGCACGGCTGATGCAATAATAGTCATAATACTTATTCGGGTTTGTTGCCGGAATGCCATTGACCATATCGGGGTCATCGCCGCAGACATCCTTTGCAAGTACCATCAGGACGTTTTTAAAATTTAATCCTTTGTACGCATCATCGGGGTATTCAATGCCTTCATCGTACAGTTCCAGTAAAATATCCGCACCCCGAAGTTCTCTCTGGGTATCGCTGTCTCGGGGTATCCATTCATGGGAATTCGTCCGGTTGACGAACCCATAGGGGGCATCTTCAGGGTCATTGGCGTCAAACTTGTTTATCATCAACGGATTGAGATAAGCCTGAAATCCATTGCCGGAAAAAATTTCGTATAACGCGGCCCCACCCTCAGCATCAATCACCACAAAGTTGCCACTGATAATTTTATCCCAGTTTTTGGAAACTTCTCTGAAATTTGCAAGAATGTCATCAAAGTCTTCCACTGTTTTGCAGGTTTCAATTGCCTCTTCCATTAATAAATGATTGGCGTTGGAATAATACTCATGAATGGGATCATTTTCATATACGGTCGTGTTGGTGATCGCAAACCCTGAGGCATTCACACCGCCGGACAGAATCTCCACACTCCCATCCGGATAAATGGCAGGCATCAGACTGGACCGGTCAACAACCCGGACGCTACCGCCGACAGAAGGATCAAGAGCCTCGTAGTACCGCACTTCCTGTTCCCATCGGGGACCATGATCCCTGTTTTTCCAGATTAACGGCCTGCCATTACTGGTGTATTGACCTGAAACAACGGCAATATCGCAGGCAAAAGAAAGATTTGGCAAATAAGAAAGGCTCACCATTAAAATCATGGTGAACAAGAACAGTGTGCCAATAGATATGGCATGTTTGCTTTTCATTTTTTTTGTCTCCCCTTTCTGTTTCTATCAATTCGTTTGGCTATCAGCATTTAAGGCCATATAAAACGTATTGGAACCAACGTATCACTGAGATTCTTTGTATACACGGTTCATCATTATAAACATCTATACAACACCTAAATGAAAATTTCAACACCATTTTAAGCGAATGTTGATTTTAAATTTCACTTTGCCCCGTCGGGCATTGCGACTATTATTCACTTGACAAATCATCGGAAATTAAGCTACATTTTTTGTAAAAAAAATTAATTATCAATAGAATGATCCTATTCATTTAAATAACATATTCAAGCAAGTTGTCCTGAAGCTGATTTCGCACAGCAAATTTCCCGGATGTGCATAAATTTTTAACCGTTTTTTTCTTTTTCATCAACCAAAGGCGATGTTGGCATGGGAGCTGTCATATATTGTATAGTGACCGGATTAGCATAACAATAAACGGGCGTCAATAGTCCGGTGCATGATTATTTTTAATGAATCATAACAAACGTGATCAAAATTAGGTGTTTAAATCAATTCAACCCCAAATAACTTTTACGGAGGATTTGAATGAACCAGAATCCGGCAAGGACAATTCTTGTCATTGATGATGAAGATCAGATACGGGCCATGCTTCGCCGTATTCTTGAAAAAAACGGATACCAGGTTTTTGAAGCGTCAGATGGTGCGGAAGGGATAAAATGCTGCAGGACGCGTCACGTGCACCTGATCATTACAGACATTTTTATGCCTGGCAAAGAAGGAATCGAAACGATTATTGAGCTGAGACGTGATTTTCCGGAAATCAAAATCTTTGCCATGTCAGGTGGCGGAAGCGTGGGCCCGGAAACCTTTTTAAAAATAACCAGTCAACTTGGGGTTCTGGAAACATTTACAAAACCGATTGAACGAGAAAAACTCATGAGCGCCATTGAAACGCTTTTCAGCAAGTCCTGATATCCTCTGCTTTGCTTTTATTAAGGTATTAAAATGACAAAAATTCTTGCAGTCGATGACGATAAAATGATTTTAAAAATCACCGCCCGTCGGCTCGAAAAAATGGGATATCATGTCATAATCGCAACAGATGGAAAAGATGCGCTGAAATGCCTGGCGGCAAATGACCATTCCATTCATCTGGTTCTTCTGGATCACATGATGCCTGAAATGGATGGGATTACGACATATGAACAGATTCAACAGATAAACCCGTTTTTACCCGTTATCATGACAACGGCGCATGGTTCTTTGCATCTTGCCATCGAATTCATGAAACGGGGCGGCACAGACTTTGTCCAGAAACCCCTGGACTTTGACATTCTTGAATTAAAAATCCGGCAGATCCTTAAAAATAAACAAATCGAGCAGAAAATCAGGGAGACGGAAATAGAAAAAAGGATCGCACAGGAAGCTGAAAACCTGAAGAATGTCATCGCAGCTTCTGCAAGTCACGAATTGAGAACCCCGCTCAATTTTATCCGCGGACTCAGTCAATCGTTAAAACATGCCATTTTGACAGGTGACACAAACATCCGGTCATGTTTTCCCATGTTGAAGGATATCGGGAATGCATGGTCGATACTCAATGCTGGCGTAAATGATCTTATTGAAATCGCGCTTATTGAAAAAGGCCATCCATTGAATCTGGACCCTATTTCTGTTCCGGAACTGATTCAGGAATTGATTGTTGAAGCTCAAAACAAGGCATTTTCAAAAGGCTTTGCAGAACTCAGCGCTGATATTGAAAAAGGGTTTCCCATTCTCCGGGCAGACAGAAAAAAACTGAAACGCGTTTTGTCCAATATCCTTGATAATGCGGTAAAACATACAAACAAGGGAACCATTTTAATTAAAGCCATGCAGGAAAGCGGCCATGTCACGATATCGGTCAGCGATAGCGGGATGGGTATTCCTGAAAATATAAAGGGATCTGTTTTCTATCAATTCACACATGGATCAAATGATGGGGAAAATCGTGTTTCAGGCGTGGGGCTATATATCACTAAAAAACTGGTAGACCTGATGAATGGAACCATCTGGTTTGAAAGCAGGGCCGGAGAAGGCACCACATTTTTTATTTCCCTGCCGGTTGAAACAGACTAAAGGAATCTTTAATGCATAAAATTCTGTTGGTTGATGATGATAAAATAACCGTCAAAGCATTTATCAGACAACTCAAAAAATACGGTTATGATTCCGCGTCGGTCACATCAGGAAAGGATGCGATCGATTTCGTAAAAAGGGAAAAAACGGACGTCATTCTTCTTGACCAGATGATGCCGGATATGGATGGCATTGACACCTATAAAAAAATCAAGGCATTCAATCCCCGACTGCCGGTGATTATGGTAACCGGGCACGGCTCAATGGCATTATCCATTGAATTCATGAAACTGGGCGGCAGGGATTTCATTGAAAAACCGTTTGATTTTGACATCCTCGATATCAAAATCAAACAGGCGATCAAAAGCATTGCCCTGACAAACAAAATACGGGAAATGGAGATTGAACAAACGTCTGCCGTAGAAATCAAAAAAATAACAAATACCATCATCACTTACATCATTCATGAACTGATTTCCCCGCTGGATGACATCAAAAGAAACATTGATGCATTGAGTGAAATGGCCGGTGAAAATCAAACGGATAAACCGTCGTTTATTGAAAAACTTGAAGAAATATCAGATACAGGGGATCAATTAAATTTGATTATCAATGATCTCCTGGAAACGGCTTTGATTCAGAAAGGCATCTGTCTCAATATTGAAAACATCAATTTTTCATATATGATGAACGAGATAACAGATGAAATATCCCGGGAGAATATGGATTCAAAAGAACATGTCAATATCAACCTGAACATCGATGAAAACCTCCCCCAGGTTCAGGCAGACGATCAAAAATTAAGAAAAGTGCTGCGCAATCTGATAAAAAATGCGTTTGCGGGTCGGGAATCGGGTGTGATTCACGTGAGCGCATGGCCTGAAACCAATGATGTCATTTTTTCTGTCTGCAGTGAAAATATGATCTTTTTTAAGGATTTGACAGACGAAAACTTTGAACGGATAACAGATCCGTATCAAACTTGCTCTTCTTTCCGGTTCTGGATAGGATTCAGTATCGCCCATAAGCTTGCAGAACTCATGGGCTGCCGCATATGGGTGGAAAGGTATAGGTCATACGGGTCAACGGTTTATCTTTTCATCCCGGGCAATCCTAAAAAATAATCCCCCAGACCGGACCACCTTTCCACACGCGTACAAAATGCCCTGTCCAAAACACTGCGATTGGCCCACAATTCAATTTTACGCCTTGCCCGGGTGATGCCTGTGTAGACAAGTTCGCGTGACAGAAGCTTCAAGGAGCTGTCCGGAAGAATCATCAACACATGGTCGAATTCAGACCCCTGGGATTTGTGAATCGTCATGGCGAAAACCGTTTCATGGGCAGGCAGGCGGGCAGGAGAAATGATTCTGAAGTTGTTTTCCTGATCCTGAAAAAAAACCTTCATCATCTTGTTTTCATCTTCCCAGATCATCCCCACATCCCCGTTATACAATTTCAGTGAATAATCATTCTGGATGATCAGGATGGGCCGTCCCTTGTAAAACCGTTTGCCCGGATCAATATATTTCCTGTGGTAAAGTATCTTTTCAACCATCTGGTTAATGGAAACAACACCAAAATCGCCGTGCCGTTGTGAACATAAAATCCGGAACCGTTCAAAACAGCCCATGGCGTCTTTAATGCTTCGGGATGAAAAAACATCCTGAAAGATATCGGAAACGCTTGCGGCAAGCATGCCTTCAAGATCGGCGGCAGAAGGCAGATTCCTATGAACCAGTGACCGTGAGGGATCGTTTTGAAAAAGGTCCATTGCCCTTTCGGTGTCCCCCTTGTTAACATGACTGCTTAAATTTCCAATGGCAGGTATTTTTTCAAATCGGTAACTGTATTTCAGCTCCACAACACAATCGGAAAGGATCAAGGGCGTTTCAGCCGGATCAGCTATGTTCATCGATTCACCTGAAACCGACTGGAAATCAACGGCAAATTCTGAAGAAAAGCGGTCGATTTCCGATGCGTCACAGATATCGGCAAACACGGCGCCAGCCTCCACCGAAGCCAGCTGATTCTTATCCCCGACCAGTACCACCACCGAACGCTCGGAAAGCGCATCAAATAATTTTGACAACAACGAAAGAGACACCATTGAGGCCTCGTCAACGATCAGGACATCCGTGACAAGCGGGTTATCTTTATGATGCTTGAAATAGGGTGATTTTTTTAAGACGCCAAGGAGCCGGTGAATGGTTGAGGCATGTTCCGGTATTTTCTGACAGATACCCGGCGGATAGTCCATAAGCTGTTTTACGGCCTTAATGGATTCCTGAAGACGGGCCGCCGCTTTTCCGGTCGGGGCGCAAACGGAAATTTTCACATCAGGATTCTGTTCCAGCAGCATCGCCATGATATTGGTGATGGTATAGGTCTTGCCCGTGCCCGGGCCACCTGAAATAACAGAAAAATAACGTGTCAGAGCCGCAAACGACGCTACCTTCTGCCAGTCAGGCGATGTTCGGGGATTGGGGAAAAAACGGTTCAATCCGTGTTTGAGTTTTCCCGAATCCACTGGAATCCGCCCCCGCTCAATTCGTTTTTTTATGGATGCCGCAAGTGTTTTTTCATATTCATAGTAACGATTCAGATAAAGTCTTTTGTCTCCTGAAAGTATCAGGGGTTTATATTCGCCGGGTTTTCCTACGACCGGAGACAAATGAAGTGCTTCGATCCACGCTGAAAGCGTTGGCGTTTGATATGAAAACATATCCCTGTCTGCTGTATTCCCTGCGTCCGGGAACAGATCGGTGATATGCTTTTCCGAAACCGCTTCCAGATCCAGACAAATATGTTTTTCAGTCAATACCGTATGGGAGAGAAGGAGATACGAAAGATAAGCCTCCTCACTTTTCCTGTCGCCTGAAAGCCTTGAAAGAAAATGTGAAAATTTCAGGTCAATGGCATTCAACATCCCTGCCCCGTATAATTGCCCTGCTATCCTGCTGACTGTTTCTGATGCCATGAATCGATTCTTTCCCGTTTTGATGTCAATTGCACATTGTCATCATTTTCTCGATCAGATCATATGACGGTTTATCATAAAAAATGCCGGTACCCGGACAGGACGGGGCGATCCCCCGGACAAACATGTAAAAAACGCCCCCGAAATGCTTGTCATACTCATAAGACGGCACTCTTTCAGAAAGATAAAGGTGAAGGGCAACCGTATAGATGTGATACTGAAGATCATAAGTCGACTGTCTCATATACGCCTTTAACTTTTCCTTGCTGTAATCCGTGCACTCATTTCCCAGGTGATTCGTCTTCCAGTCGATGATGTAGTATTTGTCTTTAAATCTGAAAACCAGATCGATGTATCCGTGCATGTATCCCTCAACTGGACGGAATGACAGCCTGTGATCTGAAAAATCCGTATTCCCGAAAGCAGCGGTGGCCATTTTTGAATAGACGGATTCAAGGATATCCCTGGTATGATGATTTAACGGGTAGTAGAATGCCATTTCATTCAGCCTGTCTGACACAGAAATCGAACACAGGCTGAAATCAGGCAAATCAGGAAGCAACGGTGCAGACAACACGTTTTGAACCATCCTGAAAACATCCTGTTCCCGGCGGCCGTCGCCCCTGTCATCATCGGCAAGTCCGAACCGTGCGAGACTGGTTTTGATGAGATCAAGGCTGGTCAAAGGGTCCAGAGCGGTAAAATCAAGATTCTCGAATATGGCATGAACGCATGTTCCGGGAACCGCCCCTTTCGGAAAGGCGAAAAAGCCCTCTGGTTCCCTGCTGAAAGGCGCAGTCATGTTGTCCATGATTTCATCCCGTTTTAATGAACCCATGTCAGAAATGGATGCGGCCGATCCGGCACCGGATACAAGTGCTGAATAACTGGTGACACACCCGTTTTTCACAAACAATTTCCCTATCGTTCTTTTTTCAAGGGCAGAGGCGATCTGCGCCGGCTCCCTGTTCACCGGAATCTCTGATAAAGGCTCGGTTTCAAACAGAACGGTCTCTATCAGGCCGTTTGAAGATGCCGCCACTTTTTTCACAGATTCAAGAAACGATTCTTCATCTCTTTTTATCATTTTCTCTGACACGGTATCTGTCAGTTTCGTATTTTCTTCCTCACCGCCCGAAAAAACATAGTCAAGGGAAGTCAGGGAAAAGGTCCCGATTTTGCCGGTGACCAGATAGCACCGGTTCAGTGCCCTGGTCATGCCCACATAAAGCAGCCTCACCCGTTCAGACAGCCTTTCTGTCTCCGCTTTTCTTATTGAGCGGGAATCTTCCCTTTCCGGATCGATATCCACAACCACGCCGTTTTGGTCATGATAAACGATATGTTCATGATATCTTCTGTTTATCGATGCACCCTGCTGCCACATGAACGGACAGAAAACAATCGGAAACTGAAGTCCCTTGCTTTTGAATACTGTCAGAATCTGAACCGCTTCATTATCGTGCTCAAGGCGAAGTTCCTGCTCCTCATTTTCATCCTCTGACGTTCGTTTTTCAGAAAGAAAGGAAAGAAGGCCATTCATCCCCAGATGGTTTTCAAATGACGCCCGGTGAAGAAGTTCTGAAAGCTGAAGCAGATTACTGAGCCGTCTTTCACCATCCGGAAAGGAAAGAAGCATTTCCCGGATAGGGTAATCTGTCATGACGGTCCGCAGCATCCGGATAAAACCTTTTTCCCGCCACAATTCATTATAATGATGGAACCGTTCCAGATGCATATTATAATCATTCGATTTTTCTTCATTTTCAAGGAACGCCTGAAGGGTGGCCGCGGGTATGCCAAACATGTCCATGGATAACGCTGCATTGATCCTGCTGAGATTGCCCGGTGATATTACAGAAAGAAGCAGTCTTTCCAGTTCCAAAGCCTCCATTGTGTGAAACACGCTTCCGGATTTGGTCACCACCGCAGGGATCCCCTTATAGGAAAGCAATTCCTTGAATTGAACAGCATCATCATTTCGTGTAACCAGAATAGCAAAATCTGATGGAGAAAGCGGCCTTTCCCCAATCGTCGCCTGACCCTTTCCTGCCAGATGAAGGAGTCTTGAAATTTCCTGAATCACCTGTGCGGTTGCCAATTCACGGGCTTCCTCTTTGGAGAGAGATGTCTTCTTGCCTTCGGAAAAGGGTTTTCGGATCAGGGAAATGGACAGAGGTACCGCCGGTTTTCCGTCAATGAGAAGCGGTGATTGATTTCCCTTGCTTGATTCTGATGCCGTGACGGGATTGAAGCCGATCTGGTCCCCAAGCACAAACGGATTTTTGATATGACCGAAAAAGTGATTCACTGCCGCCACAAGCCCTGTTTCAGAACGCCAGTTCAGGCCAAGAGTGTGCTTGTTTTCAGTTTCCGTATGCCGGACGGCACTGATATACGAAAAAATATCCGCCCCCCGGAATCCGTAAATCGATTGCTTGGGATCTCCGATCATCAGAAATACACCTGGGGTTCCCTTGAACAGTTTATCGAAAATATGATATTGAATGGTATCTGTGTCCTGAAATTCATCGATCAGGACCGCCGTGTATTTCTCCCTGACCGATCGCGCAAGGAGCGCGCCTGTGTCTTCTTTCAGAATATCCCAGACACCTGTCAGAAAATCGTCGAATGACTGAATATTATTGGTCGCCTTTCGCTCCTTAAGCTCTGTCTTCAGGTATGACCAGAATTGATTTTTGATCCACACCAGATAATCCTTTTCAATCCTTAGAAAAGCGTCACAGGCGTCAAAAAACGGATGAACCGGTGGAGACTGATTCTTTTTCAGAGACTGCCCTATTTTTTCAGATGAAAACATGACGATGCTGTCTATCAAAGAAGATGTGGGCGTGTCATTGCATGCCATAACAAGATCTTCAAAGCAGGTGTCCAGCCTGTCCGGTCTGTAAGTGGTTGCATCCCTTTTAAGTGCTTTGGATGTATAGAGAATTCCTCTGATGTTTTCCTGTTCAGTTCTAAAAAGTACCTTCAGCGCCTCAAAACTTCTGATGAGTTCGTCAGGGGAGGTAAGCGTATCCGCCGGAACGATCCGGATCAGCGGCAGGGTCAGCAACAATCGTGAAAACCGGTAAAGCCCGTCGGGATTCAGGTGATTCCTGACAAGGGTCGTCCCTATCAATGCCGGTTGATCAACCACATAAGTTCGCCAGAAATCAGCGATGACTTCCTTGATGATCGGACTCTGGTCGATGACCAGTTCGGTGTCAAAGGGCACAGCGCTTTCAAATGAATTTTCATTTAACAGGCGGTTTAAAAATCCGTGAATGGTGAATATCGATGCTTCATCAAAACTGACAATCGCTTTTTTAAGGGCGGTTTTGATCTCTCTCAGAGGCCGGGTCAAACAGGCATGGTCGACAATCCTCCTGACCGTTTCATCTTCTGATGGCAGGCCACTTTCAATCCTGGAGAAAACCCGGTTAAGATTGCTTCTTATGCGGTCTCTCAGTTCTTTGGTCGCTTTTTCCGTAAAGGTGACAACGAGTATATTAGAAACCTCACACGCATGTTCCATGATCAGACGTAAAAAAAGATTGGCAATCGTGTAGGTTTTCCCTGTTCCCGCACTGGCTTCGATCAGGTGCTGGCCGGATAAGGGAAGTGTTGTCACATCGAGTTTTTTATAGCCGCGCATGCTGTTTTATCCGTTCTCCTTAAACTTTCGAATGGATTTGATCAAACATGGGCTGAAAAACAAGGAAAGCTGTTTTTCTGAATTCATCACAATCAATCATATCCTTTTCAAAACAAAGCCTGTTATACGGATCATCATACTCTCCTGACCGATAATCATCTGAAAGCCATTTCCTGTAAGCCTTCTGCAATCCCTCCCTCTCCCCTTTATTTTTTAAAATTACTGCCTCTGAAAACGCATAAGACGATTCAGGTACGAAGCACACAGGCGTTTTTAAGCCCTGTAAAAAAAGGCCTGTCAGCATATCGAGTTGAAAAAAGGCGTGCTTTTGATCCATTACATCAAATATAATGGCATCCTCTTTCCCGAAAACAAGGGTTTTCCGTTCACGCATATGAATCCCTGCAGCATTTAAACAAAGATGATATATCCAGGCTTTGATAAGGTCTTTGGGTCCCAGTATTGCGGTTCTGTAAAACACCTGCCCTTCCTGATACAGGGAGGAAAGTCTGCCGCTTATAGAAATGCCTTTATGACCGGTTTCCAAATCGATCTCATCCTGGTCTTCAATCCGGTCCTGAATGTGCGGGGAAATCTTTTCGGAAAAATGCCTTGCGACCGTTTCCATCTGATTAAATAAAGAATAACCCGACAGGCCATGGGGAAGCACGCCGGACGCTTTAAGGCCTGAATACATAGCTTTTGTTCTTTTTCCTGATATGTGACTGGCAAGAAGGTCTTCCTGAATCAGGTACCGCTCGAGATGATCCAGATCGAACGGTTCGCTGTCGGGTGGTTTTAACGTATCTGTCAAACCCAGTTGGATGTTGAGCCGGTTCTGCAGAAAAAATCGGGATGGTGACCTGAAGAAGTCACAGAACTGATCCAGACGAATCTGCGACCATTCGCCTTCTGTCGGGTCAGGTAACGGCACATCCACAAATTTTCTGGATTGCTTTTTACCTGAAGCATGAATTTGGGCAGCCTTGAAATTTTCATCTGAGTAACTGAACAATTTTTGAGAGGCTTTAAAATAAGACTCACTAAAGGGTTGAAGCCGGTGTTTGGTGACCACATGGTCAAGCATTGTTGACGTATTATTCTGCATCCTGAAGCCACCGTCTATATAGTCGATCAGCTCGGCAACAAGAACGGAAGGCGGAATATCGCTATTGTCCTTTATGCTTTGCCCCACATAGCTGACAATAAACGTGTCCCTTGCAGACAAAAGACTTTCAAGAAAAAGATACCGGTCTTCATGACGTTTTGAACTGTCGCAAAGTCGCTTCTGCTGTGCCATGAGACTGAAACCCGGATTTTCAAAATGCCTGGGGTAATCGCCATCATTCATCCCTAAAATATAAACAACCCTGAAAGGAATGCTTCGCATGGGCAACAATGTGCAGAACGTGACACCGGAACGGATATACCCTCTGCTGCCGCTTGTACTTTTGAGCCTTTTTTCAAGAAAGGATAAAACGACATCAAGGGTGATGGTTTTGTCAAACCCGGACAGGTTGGCGTAGCCTTCCAGTCCCTGATCGGTTAATGTATCGCGGATTTCCTTGATATCATCTTCTGTTCTCTCATCATGAATAAAAAAAACCGACACGATCTGTGCAAGCCTTTCTGCCCATATTTTAAGACTGGCCCTTTCCTTGAGAATATCCCCCAAAAAGAAAAGCGTGTCCAGAAACTCAACAAAAATGCCAAGCGTTCTGCCATCTTCCCCCTCGATCTCCCCATAGGGAAGAATATCCGAAAATGTTTCAAGATCATTTTTAAGGGGGAGTGCATATCCCAGAAGCATCCGGTCCAGTCCAAACTGAAATGTATTTTCGTTAAAGTCAGGAAGGCCGAGCGCTTTTTTGTAATTGCCGTCAATACCCCAGGATATGCCTGTGTCTTTCATCCAGTCTCTTATTTTTACCAGGTCTTCTTCTCCAAGGCCCAATTTCCTGTAGACAGCTTCATTGTCGAGTATATCCAGAATATCCGCTGCCTTGAAACGGTTTTTCCCGATGGATAAAATGGATAGAAACGCGGTTGCAATACGGTTGGTGTTGCTTATAAACGTATCTGCGATGGTATAGGGAATTTTATTTCCTTCATTGTCAACGGTGTCAAATACAGCCTGAACATAGGGGGCATATGTGGAAACATCCGGCATCATCACCACGACATCCCTGGGCCGCAAATCCTCATCCTTGTCAAAAAGCGACAACAGGGTATCGTGAAGCACTTCAATTTCCCGCACAGGGCTGTGGCACGAAAAGATCCTTATGGAGTCGTCCTGTTCGTGTACGATGTAACTGGACGGGTCTTTTTTCCGGCTGTTCACAAGGTTCAGAATATCGGACTGAATGGCTGTGAGGAGGCTTGATTTCACGGTGTCTTCAAATAGATCGGCGCCTGTATCCCCGATTGCATTCAGAACAAGACTAAAGAACTCCCTGCCGATAACGCCCATGGAGGATAGAATACTGTTGCCGCTGTCAAAATACTGGTCTTCATCGGAAAGACCTGTTTTTGAAAAACGGATGATCTCTTTTTCGTTATATGCATATTCCCAGTATTCCCTGCATGGATTCAGATAAAACAGATTAACGTCTGTTTTTCGGGAAAGCGCCTTGAAAATATCTATATAATATGGGGGAAGCGTTGAAATACCAAAAATGGAAATTCTTTTGGGAAGTCCTTCCAGGCGATCGATGGCTTCAATAAACCTATTCTTCAAGGCTGCGTGATGCAGTTCGTGAGAACGGCCACCTGTCCCGGTGATGCTTTGCCACAAGGCTTTTTGCCAGACTTCGGCCTTAAGCCCGGCGCCTTCCGAAAGCCCATCATGATCCCATTTTGTGATGATGTCAGGCCGGTAGATGAGATACTGGTCAAAGACAGATGCGACCTTTTCAGACAGCTGATACAGTTTCAGGCCGTTTGTGTCATTCAAGACGTAATGCCCGACGCTTTCAAAACCCGGCATGTCGATTAAATCCGGCAACGCGTTCATGATCTGCCAGGTCATGATTTCGGGTGAGACCAATGGCACGTCAGGAAGGGGTTTTACACGCTTGAACAGGTCATAGACAAAAGGTTTGGGAAAAGGGAATTCCATGTTGGCGCAGATTTTATTGCGCCTGGCCAGTTCAAGGCTGATCCACCGGGCCATGCCAGTGCTCTGAATGATAACCGTTTCAATTTCAAGCGGTGGCAGAGGATGCTCGCGAACGATAACCGAAAGCTTTTCCACGAGCAGTTCCAGTCTGTTGCTGGTAAACAGGTTCAAGCCGGGCATGGTATTATCCGGGTGATTATTTGTTCATCTTGTTTCTCATTGACCTCAAGGCCGCCACATCATCACACACATCTGTAAATTCGCAGGCATCACAATCAAACGACATTTCAACGGCCATTTTGTTCATGGCGCTGGTGATGCGGATGGCCTGATCGGCTATTCCCTTGATCCCAATGATTTCCGCCTTGCTGGATGTTATAAAAATCACTTCCACCGAAGAGACAAAATCCTTTTCCTTGAACCTGTCGATCAGCGTGCCGCCAAGAATCTTGAATGAAAATCCATTTGCTATCGCCTCCTTGCTGACGCGGCTCCACTCGCGCTGATACTGGGAGGCCGCCCGCATCATGTATCCCTTGAGATCGATATCATAGCGGATCGACTCCATCTCTCTGTAGCGGCCATATGAATTTTCGGTTGAAAACGCGTGTCCGCCCACAAGGACGATCTTTCCAAAGGGGAGTTTTTTTTCCGTTGTTTCATTTAAATCAGGACCAATGATTGAAATGCGGCCATCTTTTATTTTTCCGGAATCATTCTCCCAGAGAAGAAAGGAAGTGGATTCGACCTGGGGATTACCCAGTTCAACCGCCATATCCTGTTCCAGCACAAGGTTCCGGTTTCCGCCTTTGGGCCAGTCTGTTTTTTTATCATGAATGATTTCCCGTACATGGCCGGACGCTTTTTTCCGGTCCAGAAAAGCACGGATATCGGTAAACTGTTTATCGAAAAATTCCATTACCTTATCGCCTTTTGTTTAGAGAACCCGCAAATATATAGGGGGGGAGTTTCAGGAACATTGTCCACGCCATGGAAAAAAAATATGTCATTGGGTGTTGACATGATATTCTTCCAAGGGATCTACAGATTTCTTGCAGCCCAAAGGGTTGCCTGAAGTCTGTTGGGAACATTTATTTTTTTAAAAATATTGTAGATATGGGTCTTCACCGTCAAGGGACTGATAAACAGGTCATCGGCGATATCCTTGTTTCTGGCGCCGGAGGCAATCCGCAAAAGGATCTCCTTTTCACGGGTTGTAAGAACGCCGTCATCATCATTTTTCATCTCGGAGGCGTTGATCACGAATCTGTCATCAAATTTGACAGCCATGCCGCTTTCGTCAACCCTGATGACCTCTCCTGTCACATTTATCTTAACCTTATTGCCTTTCAGTTTCTTTAGGGCGTCAATAGACAGGATCAGCTCAATCTTCATCTCTGAACCGATGGGTAACGGCTGGGTGGCGTTGATAAACGCACCGCCCGCGCAAATGTTAGCCGTAAAGAAATCAAGCTTTTTTTCAACACCATCGGAATTGATCGTTGAAATCGTGGTCGGAAGTTTCAGGCGGAATCGTTCCATTCCCCTGATATTTTTTATCTCGTTCATATAGGCACCCGGAAGTATGGAAAAGAATTCTGTTAAATCAGTATCGGCTTTTTATCAAAAATGAAAATTATTTATATAACCGGCTCTTAATAGAAGTTAATTATGCGTACTTTATACAACACGGCGATGGTTTGCAATTTTTTTTTATAGAGTTTAGACAATTTCTTTTTTAAATCTGCGCAAGCTCCCGGTAACCATCATTCCAGTATTCTTCACCATAACTGATCAGGAGCTGTTCATTCTTTCTGATTTTTCGGGATGCTTTAAAAAAAATGACCCATTGCCCCTGATGCAACATGTGTTCAACATCAACATTGGGCTTCTTGCCATGATTCACAAAACGCATCTCATTTCCTTCATATTTTCCGTTGATCTCAAGCACGGGCCCGTCTTTTATGTCATCAAGATAATACCAGGAGTAGTCTGTGGAATACCCCTTGTCAGCATCACCGGTTTCTTCATCTTCATCAAAAACCTGAACCACACCGGCATATTCACCAATAAACGCATCTTTTTTAATATCCTCGGCAGCAAAAACACCAAAGCCTACGCCATTATCAATCCACTTGATATAGACAGGGGCCATTTCGGCATTATTGACAGACCGGTCATATTTTTTTGAAAGGTCTTCAAACGTTTCTTTATTTTCTTTATAATACGGACTCTTATCCAATTTTTTAGACAAAAGGGGCTGCCACTCGACCCGTGTCCGTTTCAGGTAGACAAGTCCGCTCTCAGTGAACAATTGATGAATTTCATCCTTGGTTTTGTATATTTTTTGATTCATGCCTCTTAACCTTTAACCATTAACGAATCAACCATTCAACCCGCTCAAGCTCAAGGTAGTACATCAACTGACAACTCACAATCAATAGTTAATTGATCGCAGCTTTTAAAAACGCCTGGTTAAAAATATGGACAAAATCGTCTGTAGAGGATACGGAAAGAAAAACGTGATAAATACAAGGAGTGATATATGATCATAAAACATTATGAAGATGTTTCATCCGCCTTTATTGATAATGATGTGGCCAAGGGCGTTCATGGGCGCGTCATGATCGGCAAAAATGACGGTGCCGCCAATTTCTGCATGCGGGTTTTTGAAATCGATCCGGGCGGGCATACGCCAAAACATTCCCACGAATGGGAGCATGAGATATTCATCCATAAAGGCAGCGGGGCTTTCTTGAACAATGGGAGGTGGGCAGATGTGCGCCCTGGAACGGCCGTTTTTATACCGGGCAATGAAGAGCACCAGATCAAAAACAAGGGGAATGACACGCTTGTTGTGATATGCCTGATTCCAAAAGGCGTTCCCGAGCTATGACCCATCCCGTTTGCGTAAGACGGTAAGATGATTATTTCAGGACCACGCTCCCGTGCGCCGCAAAAAAGGACACAACCAGCCATGTCTTGACATCAAACGGATGTTCCGGATGTTTAAGCAGCAAAGCGGCTTCGGCAGGTGATACAAAAAGGGTATTGATCTCCTCGGAACTCTCATTGCCCGCTTTTGAAGCCTCACCATCGCATTCAACATACAGCATGGCAACCGATTCATCGGTCATGCCGGATGATGAGTAGACAGGTGGTCCTACATTAAGGACGCGGGTGACCCGGAGTCCTGTTTCCTCTTTCAATTCACGGGCGCCTGCGTCTTCAACAGACTCGTTTCTGTCCAAAAGGCCTGCGGGAAAGCCATACTGGAAACCGCCCAAAGCCACCCTGAACTCGGAAATCAGGACCAGTTTTTGTTTCTTTTGATGATAGGGAACAATCACCACGGCATCTGGTAAATCAAATTCACCGGAAACACATTTGGGTATATCTTTCCGGGAAGCGATTTGGCAGGATTTATCCTGATTGTGCCTGTCCGTATAGTTAATCGAAAACAAATTTAAATACTTCCGGTTTGTAATTTTTGTAACACCTTGTATTTTCAAAACGAAGTCCACCTCCTGAAGGGTTATACCATTTAAAACCGGGAAAGAATTTCCTTTACCATATTCCCGTCTGCGCTTGATCCAAAATGCTGCATGATCGGCTTCATCGCCTGCATCTTATTTTTGAAAGACGAAAAATCGATATTGCTGCGAATCCAATCTTCTATTTCCGGGGCAGAAACCTCTTTGGGAAGATATGAATTTGTGATGGTTATAAATTCCGAATCTTCCGTACCACCGGATTTCTCTATTGTCTCTTTTTCCGACTTGATCAGCTTTTTTAATACCTTTATCACCTCGTCATCAGGCAATTCCTTTTTATCAAGCCGGGCAAACTCTCCCATAATCACACGTATGGTCGATTTTTTTACATCATTTTTTTCTTTTAAGGCGATTTTCAAATCCGCCTTGATTTTTTCCTGGAGCGTCATACAATTTCCTTTCTCACGGGTTGCACGCGTTAAACATGTAATGGGCCATCCAAATACGGCTGCTGGTATCATGCTTTACGGCTATAGCATATTTTCATCCAGGACACATTATTTTTTAAACCCCTGATTCACCCAACCTTTTTTCACTTGCAAGTTCACCGTATTTGATCAATATTGGCGTTTCTCCATTTTTACAGTTCAGCTGATATCATCACCGTTTCGAAGACAGGTAATGGCTATCTTTCAGCTTGAAGAACAAATTGATTTTTCATGTTTCAAAGGAGGTTGGTCTTGACTTACGCGTATCAGACAGAAAATTCCCAGTCCGGCCTGTTTTTCACCCTTGCCGGTAAATACAAAAACGATTGCTTCATGCGGGCCAAACTGAAAAATGGAGAACCATGCCATGAGTGGATTGACATAAGCTGGAGCCAGGCGGCAAAGGAAGCCCGGCATCTCGGGTCAGGTCTGATTGGGTTGGGTATTGAAAAAACCGATTGTGTCGGTATTTTTGCCCACAGCCGACCGCGCTGGATTATCACAGACCAGGCCATTCAGGGCACAGGGGCAATTGGCGTTCCCATCTATCCCACCAGCACAGACAGCCAGCTCACCTATATCCTGAATGACTGCTCGGCCAAGGCGGTCATCGCAGGTGACAACAAGCTTCTCGAGCAGGTAATGCGCATCCGAAAGGATGTGCCAACGCTCAAATTTGCAGGCTGCATGTCTCCGGTTGATGGATCGTCAGACGATACTGTTTTCGATTATGATGCCCTGATGAAAAAAGGGGAAGATTCTCCTCACCATCAACAGGAATTTGAAACCCGAAGAAAGGCCCTCACCCTGGAAGACCACGCTACGATCATCTATACATCCGGAACCACAGGTCATCCAAAAGGTGTGATTTTGACTCAGGCAAATCTGAAAGCACAGACAGATGTCCTTTTGAGCACCCCGGTTATGGAAAAAATTCTCGAACGGGAAATCAGGATCACAAGCCTGTGTTTTCTTCCCCTCTGCCACGTTATGGGAAGATCAAGTGACTATCACCTGCAGATGGCGATTGGAACCACCATTTATTTTGCGGAGAACGTTCAAAAAATACAGGAAAATTTAAAGGAAGTCCGGCCAAATTCTCTGGTATCCATACCCCGGTTATATGAAAAAATTTATGAATCCGTGCATCTGTATGCTGAAAAATTGACCGGCGTGAAGAAGATTGTCTTTGACTGGGCCATGAAAGCAGGCAACACTGCCGCCGATTATATGATTGAGGGAAAGCCCCTGCCTTTACCGAAGTCCATTCAGTTTGCCCTTGCCAATATACTGGTATACTCGACCATTCGGAAAGTCATTGGCTTTGATCGCCTCATCGTTGCCGCCAGCGGCGGTGGTGCCCTTCCCAAAGACATCGCCAAATTTTTCCGAAGCATGAATATCACAATTACAGAAGGTTACGGTCTCACGGAAACGACCTCTGCCGTGACCTGGAATGGTCCGAGATTTCTGGAACCCTTGCCTGACAAATGGATTTATCGTAAAGCCCTGGATTGGCTGGTCGATACCATGGTCATCATGCAATCGACCGGCAAAAGCCCCTTTTCAAGCCTCAAAGGCTTTATGAAAATTATAGTCGTATCCAAACTGATCGTTCCCAAATTCATTATCAAGCCCGGTTTTGTCGGCACGCCTGTCAAGGGGACAGAGATAAAAATAGCTGAAGATGGCGAAATCCTCGTCAAAGGTCCCCAGGTATTTGGCCGGAACAAAGGCTATTTTAAAAAGACAGATAAAACAGATGAGGCATTCACGGAAGATGGATATTTCAAAACCGGGGATATCGGAGAGCTTGATAAAGACGGTTTTCTTAAAATCACCGATCGTAAAAAAGAACTCATCGTCACTTCAGGTGGAAAAAACATCGCGCCCCATCCGATTGAAATCGCACTTGCCATGGATATGTATATTGACCAGGTCTGTGTGATCGGTGACGCAAAAAAATTTATATCGGCATTGATCGTGCCGCAATTTGAGCTTCTTGAAAAAATGGCCGGGGAAAACAACATTTCCTTTGGAACAAGGGAAGACCTGATCCAGTCACCTGCAATTAAAACCTTCTATGATGAAAAAATTGCCAAAATAAATGAATCGCTGGCCCGTTATGAACAAATCAAGAAGTATATCCTGCTTCCTCATCCGTTCAGCGAAGAAACCGGTGAACTGACGCCCACCCAAAAAATGAAAAGACGCGTTATTAATGAAAAATACAAGGGTGATATTGACGCGTTGTATGCATGATCTCTTATAGTAAAAAACCCGGCATGCCATGCGACATGCCGGGTTGGCATTCTTTTTGGAAAAGAATTTCCGACAGGATTGACTCTTATCGAATACCCTTATACCCGTTAAACAGATTTAGAAAACCCAGGTATGAATTAACCGAAAAAAGCAGCAACTATTGAATGGCAGCTTTCAGTTTGGAACCTGCTGAAAATTTTACTGTCCGGGATGCTTTTATTTTTATCTTTTCACCGGTAAGCGGATTTCGTCCTTCACGCGCTTTTCGCTGGACCTTTGAAAATGTTCCAAAACCGGTCAATGCCAGTTTACCCTCTTTTTTTACAGCCGAGGTAATGTTCTCTACCAGTGATTTCAGTGCCGCATCAGCCTGGCTTTTTGAAATCGCAGCATCTTGCATCATCAATTGAATCAAATCTGCCTTTGTCATGAATCTGCTCCTTTTTTCCTGATTTATAGATATTCAATATGCCTGTAAACGAACACATCATCCGGTAATACCACTATTCTTCTGATGAATCTTCACTCTTGTCCTCGTCTGAAAGGAATTTCTCGTCATCATACGTTTCTGCTTCTGCAGCTTCCTGTTCTGCATCGTACTCGCTCTTTTCGTCTGCAGAAAACTGTTCATCTGACATGGTTTCATCTGATGGTGTTTCTGTGGCGACGGCATTACCTGTGTTGAACAGCACCGGGCTGAACACCAGCAGATTTCCTAGCAAAATGCATACGATAAGTTTGAAAAATATTTTTTTCACCTTTGCGTCTCCTTTTCCCTAATTCATTTGATTGATGTTACTAATATTTTGCATGAGAGAATCGGGCTTAAATTAGCAACTCCTGTGCCATTCCCATGTAATTTGATCCTGCAAAGCCCGGCCTTTCAAAATGAACCGTAAGCAAATCCAATGAAACAGCCAATAATGATGCAAATTCGGATAATTAACGTATTAGGAATTGGAGACATTATCAGGAAATCCGGCAGGCATGAAGCAGACGGCGCCCGGAAGCGCTTTGGTGGCCCAAAGACGTCAGCCCCCAATTTCGGAACCCAAAGTTCCTGTTAAAGCATCATACGGCCTTGAAATCCTCTTTTTTAATGCCATGTTTCTTCATGAGCTTATGGAGCTGCCGACTTGTAATTCCGGCATTTTCCGCTGAAATATTTATCTTTCCCCTGTTCAGGGAAAGCAGTTCTTTCAGATAATGCTTTTCAACCTCGTAAATCGCTATTTTTCTGGCTTCGGTAAGGGATATGGACGTTCCGACCTGAATGAAAGCAGATGTTTTATTGTCGTCAAAGATTTCATTGGGAAAACTTTCCGGTGTAAGGATGGAAGATGTTTCCAGAATATAGGCCCGTTCAATAAGATTCTCCAGTTCCCTGATATTTCCGGGAAACAAATACTTTTTTAAGGCATCGATGACTTGTGGATGAACATCATGAATGACTTTTTGATAATGTTTGTTTAATCTTTCGAGAAATACTTCAATAAAATGCTCGATATCTTCCTTTCGCTCCCTTAAAGGCGGGACATCTATCGGGAAGACATTCAACCTGTAGTACAGATCTTTTCTGAATTGGCCCTCATCAGACATTTTTTTCAGATCGGAATTGGTTGCCGCAATAATCCTGATGTTTGCCTTGATGATCTCTTCACTGCCAAGTCTCTGAAGATATCCGTCCTGTAAAATTTGAAGCAGCTTTATCTGGGCGGAAGGTGTAATTGTGCCGATTTCGTCCAGAAAAATAGTGCCATTGGCGGCAATTTCAAATTTGCCCAGTTTCCGTTTTACCGCACCGGTGAATGCCCCTTTTTCATGACCGAAAAGTTCACTTTCAATTAAGGTATCCGGGATAGCGCCGCAATGAACGCTAATAAACTGAGCATCTTTTCTGTTGCTGTGCTGATGGATCAGGTTGGCGAGAACCCCTTTTCCCGTTCCCGTCTCCCCAACCAACAATACCGTGCTTTTTGTCGGGGCAACGGACCGGATTTTCCTGTAAACGGTCTGCATGATCCGGCTCTTTGTCTGAATGATATTTAAAGAGTCCAGCGCCCAGAACTGATCTCTCAAATAATCGAGTTCAGATTGAAGCATCATGGTTTCATATATATTTTCAGTCACATACTTTATTTCTTCCGGATTGACGGGATAGGTGAGATAATTTCCGGCCCCTGCCTTTACAGCCATCACAGCGTCCCTGATCATTTCCTGGGATGTCATGACAACAATTTCCATAGACGGACATAAATGCCAGAATTCCTGCAAGATTTTTTTGTATCCGGTATTTTTTTTCCCCTGATCCTTAAGAAATTCTATATCGATAAATAACAGGTCATAGCGTTTATCGTGCAACAACCGGAACACGTGTTTTTTTTCAAGGGCCTGCTCGACCCTGTACTCTGACTGAAAACAGGATTGAACGGTCTTATACGCGCTGGTATCTTTTGATATGACAATGATCGATTTCATCTGGTATTCATCCGGTTAAAATGCTTATATAAAGCACTGATTCTGATTTAAATAAAGCATTTTAGGAAAATCGGAACAAATAATTCATGTTTCGGCAAAACAAGAACCAGCAGTTCCTGTTATTTTTTTAAAAACCCAAAAGGCAAGTATCAGACATCAGGAGGGCGCAGTTGAATCGATTTGACATAAAAACTTTTAAATTCGGATACATCAATACATTATTGCATCTGTGCTTTTTGTTCTGTGATACGCTCCCATTGTTCACCCCTTTGTTTGCATTCTATACATTGGGTTGTAACCGGCCTGGCTTTTAAACGGGCTGTGGATATCTCATCTTCACATATTTCACATATGCCAAAAGTGCCGTCATCTATACGGGCAAGAGCCTCCCTGATTTTTTTTATCAGCTTGCTTTCACGATCCTTAATGCGGAATTTCATGTTCAAATGCTGATCCACAAAGGCCTGTTCAACAGGATCGGCAAATGATGTCCCCTCATGCTCCTGAATGCTTACAATGGTTCTTTTGCCTTCACTTAATAATTCCTCCAGCTGGCTCAGCAGAAGATTCCTGAAATATTCGACGACCTCTTTTTCCATGTGCAAAGCTCCTTTCTCTTGATTGCCAACCCATTAGCAATAGACGTACCAATTGAACCCTGACCGCTTATTTTTTAGATTCAGGCAACCAAAGGCGAAATCAATTACTATAAAAGCCATATCCTTACCGGTTAAAGTTTTTCAGTTATCCTTCAAGACAGATTCACTGTCGAAGCGGCCGCCTGAAAGGGCGTTAACGTAACGTTTCCTTGCCAACAGGACCGCTGAATGCTTTATTAATGAGGTATTTTTCATGGCATACCCATTGCAATAGTCAGTGGTCTGATATTGACGGTCCTGAATGTCCTGATCTATCAAAACGGAAACGATCAAATCCAGTACATGAATGGTGAACTGAACATGAGCCAAATGAACATCTGACATCATAAAGGTGAATAAATTGAAAGCCAATAAACGTAAAGTAACAGGGGTCATTGTGCCTTCCGGCTGGACAGATGATGGCAGAGTTACCCGAATAGCTATTTTTACAACAGATGAAAAAGAATACCTGATTGATCTGAAAAATAAGGGAAAAGAACTCATGAAACAGATAAACGCCAAGGTTGAACTCCAAGGCGAAGTCAAAAGCCGCATTGACGGGCGCTCAAGCATTTTCATCTCCAGCTACCGTTTAATCGACGCAAATACAAACTGACCCACATGTGCAATACTCAAATGGCAGATTATTTTTTCAAGCACGCCTTTAAGGAATAACAAACACCTCTGCATCTGATAGCTGTGTTAATTCACCCTTTGCCGGATAATTAACCGTAAAAATGATTTTCGCCCTTTCTTTTGCCCCTTTTTTCTTTGAAAAAATTTGAACGATACATTTAAACAAAAAATCAATATTTGATTTAGGCAAAGAAAAAGTGTAAACGGAACTCTGTTTGAATGCGAAATTAACTTTTAAAATGGATTTTTCTGGAAATGAAAAAACAGACGGAAAATAAATCAATCAAGAAAATACCGCTTGAAAGATGGACAATCGACAATTCAAGGGATCTTTATGGCATTAAAAACTGGAGCGCGGGTTATTTTGATATTTCAGATGATGGGGAAGTGGTTATCAACTCATCCGGGAAATCCAGAAACAGATTTTCCGTAAGCCTCATGTCCATTATTTCAGGTATTAAAGACAGGGGCATGAATATGCCGGTGCTCTTGCGTTTCAGAGACATCCTGCAATCGCAGATAACGCTCCTTCATGAAAGTTTCAAGGCAGCCATAAAAGAATGTGGATACAAGGGCGAATACAAAGGCGTTTATCCGATCAAGGTAAATCAGCAGGAACAGGTTGTTGAAGAAATCACCCGGTTTGGGGCCAGGTATCACCACGGCCTCGAAGCAGGTTCCAAGGCAGAGCTGATCGCAGCCATTTCGCTGTTGAAAGACAGGGAAGCCTGCCTGATCTGCAATGGTTACAAGGATGAGGAGTTTGTCGACCTGGCACTCTATGCGCTCAAAATGGGGTTTAAATGTTTTTTCGTCATTGAAATGCCTAGCGAACTCCAACTGATCCTGGAACGGTCTGAAGCACTCCAGATCAAACCGCTCATAGGGGTCCGCATCAAGGTCTCCACCAGAGCCGGCGGCCACTGGACAGAATCCGGCGGAGACAGAAGCATCTTTGGACTCAATATGACCCAGCTTCTGGATGTTGTGGACCAGCTGAAAGAAAAAGACATGCTGGATACCCTTCAGCTCCTTCATTATCATCTGGGCTCCCAGATTCCGAATATCCGGGATATCCGGTTTGCCGTTACAGAAGCCTGCCGTGTCTACGAAGGCCTTGTGCTGGAAGGTGCCAAAATGGGATACCTCGATCTGGGAGGCGGACTTGCCGTGGACTATGACGGTTCCCATACCAACTTCACCAGCAGCCGGAACTACTCCCTGGAAGAATACTGCACAGATATCATCGAAGTCATCATGAGCACACTTGACGAAAAGGAAATCGCCCATCCTGTAATCGTCACCGAATCAGGGCGGGCAACCGTCGCCTACTATTCGGTGCTTTTGTTCAACGTGCTCGATGTAAGCCGCTTTGAAACATTCCCCTATCCGGAGAAGCTTCCTGAGGACACCCACGAAACCATCGTGAACCTTCTTGACGTCCTTAAATCGATCAACGTCAAAAATATTCAGGAGTGTTATAATGATGCGATCTACTATAGGGATGAAATCCGGCAGTTGTTCAAACACGGCAATGTCTCGTTGAGAGACAGAGCCATATCTGAAAATATTTTCTGGCACATCATCAAGACCATCGCCGAAAACGTAAAAAAACTGAAGTTCATCCCCAGTGAACTGGATGGCATTGATACGAGTCTGGCTGATATCTATTATTGCAATTTCAGTGTTTTTCAGTCCTTGCCGGATTCATGGGCCATTGGCCAGCTCTTTCCGATTCTTCCTGTCCACCGGTTGAATGAAATTCCGGACAGAAATGCCGTTCTTGCAGACATTACCTGCGACTGTGATGGGAAAATTGACAAATTCATCGATCAGCATAATGTCAGTGACACGTTATCGGTTCACGACCTGAAACCTGATGAGGAGTATTATTTAGGCATTTTTCTTGTGGGCGCCTATCAGGAGACGCTGGGAGATCTGCATAATCTCCTGGGTGATACCAATATCGTCAGTGTAAAAATCACGGAAAACGGAGAATACGAATTTATCCGGGAAATCGAAGGTGATTCTGTCCAGGACATACTCTCCTATGTTGAATATGACGTTAAGGCCCTTGTTACCCAGTTCAGGGAAATGGCTGAGGAGTCCATCAGAAAGGGGTATATCACGCCAAAGGACAGACAGAATATCATGAAAGCCTATAAAAAAGGGCTAAGAGGATATACATATTTTGAAAGATAGAAAGAGAGGATCATAAAAACATGGGAAATGTTCTTATTATCGGCGCAGGTGGTGTGGGACAGGTGGTGGCGTTCAAATGTGCAAAGACCCCCGAGGTATTTGATAGAATCTGCCTTGCCAGCAGAACAAAGGAAAAGTGTGATGCCATCGCAACGCTTTTGCCCCGTCCGGTGCAAACCGCCCAGGTAGATGCAGACAACGTGCCTGAGCTTGTTTCGTTGATCAAAACCGTCAAGCCGGATGTGATCATCAACGTGGCACTCCCTTATCAGGACCTTCATATCATGGATGCCTGCCTTGAAACCGGTGTGGATTACCTGGACACCGCCAATTATGAACCGTTGGATGAAGCCCGTTTCTGCTACAAATGGCAGTGGGACTATCATGAGCGTTTTAAGGATAAAGGATTGATGGCGCTTTTGGGAAGCGGTTTTGATCCGGGCGTCACAAACGTATTCACCGCCTGGGCCATGAAAAACCATTTTGATGAAATAAACACGCTGGACATTATTGATTGCAATGCCGGTGACCATGGGTATCCGTTTGCGACCAATTTCAATCCGGAAATCAATATCCGTGAAGTCACGGCCAAAGGAAGATTCTGGGAAAACGGCACATGGGTCGAAACCGATCCGCTCTACGTATCTGAAACATTCGACTTTCCCGAAGGGATCGGCCCAAAAAAAATCTATCTCATGTATCATGAAGAGCTGGAATCTCTGACCAAACATATCAAGGGCATCCAGCGTGCCCGGTTTTTCATGACATTCAGCGACAATTATCTGAAACACCTGGAAGTTCTTCAGAATGTGGGAATGACCCGGATCGATCCGGTCATGTATCAGGGCCGGGAAATCGTCCCGCTCCAGTTCTTGAAGGCTGTCCTGCCGGACCCGGCCTCTCTGGGACCGGTCACCAAGGGAAGAACCTGCATCGGATGCCTGGTCAAGGGAAAGAAGGACGGCAGGGAAAAAACCTATTATATCTATAATATCTGCGACCACGAGGCCTGCTATAAGGAAGTCAAATCCCAGGCCATTTCCTATACAACCGGCGTGCCCGCGATGATCGGCGCCATGATGATGCTGACCGGCAAATGGCGCGGAAAAGGCGTTTTCAATATGGAAGAATTCGATCCTGAACCGTTTATGGAACAGCTCAATTTAAGGGGCCTGCCGTGGACCGAGACGATTCTGTGATGTTTGATCCAGGTGAGGTGCCCACGCCCTGTTTTGTGGTTGATGAATCGCTTCTGAAACGAAACCTGGACATCCTGGACATGGTTCAGAAAAAAGCCGGCTGCAAAATTCTTCTGGCCATCAAAGGGTTTGCCATGTTTCATGTCTTTCCCCTGATCCGGGAAACCCTTCATGGCGTGTGTGCCAGTTCTCCCCATGAAGCCATCCTAGGTCGAGAAGAATTTGGAAGAGAGGTGCATGCATGTGCCGCTGCGTTCAGTGAATCAGATATGAATGAACTGATTCCCTTATGCGATCATATCACATTTAACTCCTTCCATCAGTGGAAACGATTCAAACCCCTTGTGACCGGATCAGGCAGACCGATCCGTTTCGGCATCCGCGTCAATCCGGAGCATTCGGAAACAGATACGCCCATCTATGATCCATGCGGTTATGCGTCGAGGCTGGGGGTCTCCATCGACCAGTTTGAAGCGGATTCCCTTGACGGCATTTCCGGTCTTCTGTTTCATACCCTTTGTGAAAAAAACGTGGATGCACTTGAGCGCACCCTTGTCGTATTTGAGGAAAAATTCGGGGCCTGTTTATCCCGCATGGAATGGGTGAACTTTGGCGGCGGCCATCATATTACGAGAACGGACTATGATACGGACCGTTTGATCAACATCATCAAGGACTTCAGGAAAAAATACAATCTTGCGGTTTATCTTGAACCAGGCGAGGCTGTGGCGCTGAATACCGGTTTCCTGGTGGCATCGGTCCTGGATGTCATCCACAACAAAATGGATATCGCCATTCTTGACACATCTGCAGCCACCCATATGCCTGATGTGATTGAAATGCCATACCGGCCTCATATCGTGAATTCAGGAAACGCAAACGAAAAACCCCATACCTACCGGCTGGGGGGACCATCCTGTCTCGCGGGCGACATCATTGGAGACTACTCCTTTGATCAGCCGTTAAAACCCGGCGACAAACTCGTTTTTACGGACATGGCGCATTATTCAATGGTAAAGACAACCACCTTTAACGGCATCAAACTGCCGTCCATCGCCCTGTTCCGGCCTGACACAGACGAATTCCGGGTCATCCGTGAATTTGGATATCCGGACTATAAATCGAGATTATCTTAGGGTTGCTTGGGTTAATTGGGTTGCTTGGGTTCAAGGAATTCTACCTAATAAAATGTTTAAAATCATTGATCCGCACGCCCGTCCGCTCTTTCCTGGATCAGATAGCGGATCTTGACCTTGTTTGTCGCGGCCAGAAAATCAGATTCAACGACAAGCCCTATGGTCTGGACACCGGTTTTTAAAATTTGATCGAGCATGACAGGCTGGGTGTAGATGGTCGATAGTTTTTCCATGGCCATACTGTTGCCGCTGATCTTGACCCTGGATGGTTCCACCGAAGCATCCGTCAGCAAAAACCTTTCATTCAGCTTGCCTGCCCAGTCAATCTGCACGGGAATTTCCCGGGTGATGATCTGATCCACCACAATATCCACAATCGCCGGTTCCACTCTGTCCAGATTGATTCCGGGCGGCATGGAAATATCATCCGGACCGATAATGAACTGATTGTGCCCGGCAACCGCACTGCCGAGGCTGATGCTGACCTGAATCTGATCCGACCGGATGGATTTGATAAGCGCCCCTGAACCGCTCAGCTGGATTCTGACACTGTTTACGGAAGTTTCAACGATTTCCATACCTGCCTTCCTGTGTTTGAATGTGAGGGGCACCTGAAGGGAAATCAACGTATCCCTGCCACCGGTGAAGCTGAACCACAAACCGGATATGAACACGACCGAAATAACTGCCGCAAGAATCGTCCGTTTGGAATTATGCTTGGGCAACTGGCCCTGTTCCAGGAGTCCTGCATGATCTTTTAACTGCTCGATAAGCTGGCTTTTCCTTGAAACGGTTTTCAATTGGCCGGCTCTGGCCGTGGTGATTTCTCCCCGTTCTTCGGAAACCGTGACGACCATGGCATCGGTTGATTCGGACATGCCTATGGCAGCTCTGTGCCGTGTGCCATAAATCGATGGAATATTCTGCTGCTGGGAAAGGGGAAGAATGGTACCGACCCTTGTCACCTTCTGGCCCTCGATGACGGCAGCACCGTCATGGACCGGGTTCCCCGGCCAGAAAACACTTTTTATCATTTCCTTGGTGACGACCCCCTGCCAGTTTGTCCCTCCCTGAACGGTCTCACTGATATCTTCCCGGCCCGGGAATACGATCAGGGCGCCGATGTTCTTTCTTGAAAGCTCGAATACCGCATCCGCAACTGTTTCAAGGGTGGAACTCTTTATTTCCGGCGGTACATACCATAAAAATGCCTTGAGTCCCTTGGTCTGGAAAACACTTTTAATCTCGCTTCTGAACACGACAATGATAACCAAAGCAAGAACAGCAGTGATGCCCTGCATGAACCAGCTTGTGACGACAAGACCGAACGTGACGGCGAACCGCTGAAACAGCCACAAGCCAAGCACACCTGTCAGCAGCTGAAATGCCTTGGTTCCCCTGAACATGATGTATAACCGGAAAATAATATAGCTGTTCAGTGCGATATCGAAGATATCTTTGCCATGAAGATTTTTAAAAAAAAGGATAATATTGTCCATAGAACACTATTCGGAAATACTGAATCGTTTTACTGTGAGTACATTCCCTTCCTGATCGATAACCTCCACCCGCCAGGGACCCTTGTCAGACTCTCTTATGTGGATCCCGCTGTAGGTTGCCCATCTTGGCGGTTCAACCACCAGCTTGATTTTTGTAACCAGTTTGTCCCTTCTGTACCACCTGTGCCAGATATCGGTTTTTTCAGGGACATTGCCAAATACCGTATAGCAATATGCGTTTTTGACCGAAACCGGGAATACGACAGAGGGATTCTGAGGCAGCTCGTTTACAATTTTTTCACACATGATGACTTCGGACAAGACCAGTTTATCATTGGCAGCAGGCTGCGCATTTTCCGATCCCTCCACTGCATATGCATTCATGCCGAAAAAGACCGCCCCCCCCAGCAGAAAAATCACAATCAGCATCACAGGTATATTCTTTCTCATGACAGGAAGCTCCTTGCTTTCAACAAAGGGTTCGGTTAAGAATACAAAACCGTTATTCGTGTCTTTTATTTGATTTTCTGGTAAAAGGCAAAATATCTTTTAACGATAAAGAGCAAATTATAACTTAAGGAAAATATATCATGTCTGAACAGGACGGCTTTAACAATCTGACACCGGATATTTTCATCAACGCGGTTGAATCTGCCATAAAAATCCCCATGACAGGGCTCCTGTCCCCTCTTCCCAGTTATATTAACCGCGTCTATGAAATGCAGGATATGGACGGCAGAAGAGTGATTGCCAAATTCTACCGGCCTGGCAGGTGGACAATGGATGCGCTTATCGATGAACATGAATATGTCAAGGATTGTGCGGCAGACGAAATACCCGTTATTTCCCCGATAACGCTTGCCAATGGAAAAACCATTGATGAGGTAAACGGAATTTATTTTGCCGTATTTCCAAAAAGATTCGGCCGTGAATTCGAAATCACAGAAGAGGAAGACTGGAAAAGAATGGGACGGGTGATTGCGAGGATGCATATTGCCGGGTGTAAAAAAGATGCCCTGTCAAGGCTGACCCTGCATCCGGAATATTCAACAGCAAGGGACATCTCGCATCTGATTGACGGCGCCCACATATCCAAGGCATACAGAGAATCATTCCAGGGCGTGACAGGACGCATTCTTGACCTTTGTCTCCCGCTGTTTGAAGGCATAACCCCCATCAGAATCCACGGGGACTGTCATCAGAAAAACCTGATTTACCGGCCGGATGAAGGGATCATGATCATTGACTTTGACGACATGATGACCGGACCGTCTGTTCAGGATCTGTGGCTTTTCCTCCCCGATCATGCCAACCGTTCACAGATGGAAATCGACCTGATTCTTCAGGGATACAGACAATTCAGGGCGTTCAACGCCAAAGAGCTGAAACTGATAGAACCGCTCCGGGCCATGCGAATGATCTATTTTTTGGCATGGCTTTCCCGGCAGTCAAACGATTACCAGTTCAGAAAAAATTTCCCTGACTGGGGAAGCGATCAATTCTGGAAAAATGAAATTACAGATTTGTACAAACAGCTTCATGCCATGGAGGAACATCTGTCATACGCGTCATAATTCTTGACAAAAAGAAAGGGTTGGCTCAATATGGTTCGAAACCGATCATTTTCCAAGGCTTGCGTTTTTTATAAATTTGAAACGTGGCAAAAGGACCGGAAAGGATCCACAATATGAAAAAACAGATACTGATATATACCAGCCTATGCAGTATCTTTTTTGTAATTTTGGCCCAGACCCACGCTGCAAACCGGATTTATCATCTTGGGCCAGTAGAAATAGAGCTGATGCCCGGCCCGCAAACAGATGACAATACCATCTCCTTCAAATTAATGAATACAAGCGGATCTTCGGTCAGATATTTTTCAGTCACCTGTAAAATCATGAAAGACGGATATTTGATTGATGAGCGAACCTGTAATGGATTTGGTATAGAGCCAAACAGCTTTAAGGAAGTCAAGGCCTGTTTTTTCTGGCTGCCCCCTGCTTACGATATCGACTTTGAAGCCAATAAAATAAGAACAGAACAACTGGATATCGCCAGGAACGGTTCTCCCGCTTCCCTGACCAGGAGGACCGAACCTATCGAAACAGACAATGTCTTTGAAGACAAAGAAAATCCCCGGGTTCTGATTGACGGCGAATACGAAATCGGAAGGAAATATACCATTTACAATGAAGGGTCCTGGTTCTCTGAAGGAAACTGAAAATTGCCAGATTGTCTCTCTATCAGATCATACAAAAAATTTCAAAAATTCAGCACCTGTTTCATGGGATCATCCTGAATTGGACTTTTCACGAGAGTATCCCATTCAGTCTGATAAAAATTTCATTTTTCTCTGGCACCAGGTTTCTAAAAAAGGTAAGTCAAAATTTTCAATATTACATTTTTGTAGGGTTAATCGCACATAATTGTAATATCGCTCATAGTGGCCTGCAATTAAAAATTCATTTTTATATTTAAGATCAGTATATTACAAAAATTAATAGGTGCTGGCACTCAAATTGCTTTTACAATGGTCGTTTAATAGCGTGTGGAACGACTATTTCGTATACTTATAAATCATACGGAGGATATTTTATAATGAAACCCAAAGATGTATTAAATTTTGCCAAAGAAAACGGCGCAAAGATCGTTGATATCCGTTTTATGGATTTCCCAGGTGTTTGGCAGCATTTTTCTGTGCCCATGAGTGAACTTGACGAATCATCGTTTGAAGATGGTTTCGGCTTTGACGGATCAAGCATCCGAGGCTGGCAGCCGATTGACGCCAGTGACATGCTAGTTGTTCCGGACCCCGGAACCGCCAAAATGGATCCTTTTTATGCCGATCCCACGCTTGTCCTGATTGGAAATATCATGGATCCGATTACCCATGAACCGTATTCAAGAGACCCCAGAAATATCGCCAGAAAAGTGGAGAGCTATCTGAAAAGCACAGGCATTGGCGATACAGCATTTATCGGCCCGGAAGCGGAATTTTTCATTTTTGACAGTGTCAGATATGAGTCTGAAAGACATTGCGCCTTCTATGAACTCGATTCTGTTGAAGGTACCTGGAACACAGGCCGTGAAGAATCTCCCAACCTTGGCTATAAACCCAGGCTGAAGGAAGGCTATTTTCCTGTCCCCCCTACAGATAAATTTCAGGATCTCCGTTCCGAGATGATGCTGACACTTCAAAACCTTGGCATCGATGTCGAATGCCAGCACCATGAAGTCGCCACTGCCGGCCAGTCTGAAATCGACATGAGATTTAAACCGCTCCTCCAGATGGGAGACCAGATGGTCTGGTTTAAATATGTTCTCAAAAATGTGGCCTACCGGCATAACCATACGGTCACATTCATGCCCAAACCCTTATATGGAGACAACGGTTCCGGCATGCACACCCATGTGAGCATCTGGAAAAAAGGCGTCCCGCTGTTTGCAGGTGATAAATACGCAGGTGTTTCCCAGGACGCGCTTTATGCCATAGGCGGCATTCTGAAACATTGCAAGGCGCTTTGTGCATTTACAAACCCCACAACGAACTCTTACAAACGCCTGGTACCCGGATACGAAGCACCGGTCAATCTCGCTTATTCCAGCAGAAACCGAAGTGCGGCCATTCGTATTCCCATGTACTCATCTTCGCCCAAAGCCAAAAGAATTGAGTTCCGTACACCTGATCCGTCCTGCAATGGCTATCTGTCTTTTTCCGCCATCCTGATGGCTGTTTTGGATGGCATTCAGAACAAAATTGATCCCGGCAGTCCTTTGGACAAAAACATTTATGATCTTCCACCAGAAGAACTTGCTGAAATTCCATCTGCACCAGGCTCTTTAAGCGAATCCCTTCAGGCGCTGAAAGAAGATAACGCTTTTCTTCTGAAAGGCGATGTTTTTACACCGGACGTGATTGAAAAATGGATCGAATACAAAACCAAAAATGAGGTTGAGCCCGTGGCTTTGCGTCCTCACCCCCATGAATTCATGCTGTATTATGATATATAAAATCCGTTAATAGGGTTCAACAAAAGCCCCCTTTGATGCAAAGGGGGCTTTACACGATTTTTCCCATCAATATTTTTCTTGAATTATTGGGGCTCTCCATGTATACTCTCTCCCATCATTACACTTGATAAGGGTTTGTTCAAATATACGTCCATATTTTTAATATCTTTCTTTAGCCAGGTCCATCAAATACTTCTAAAACCTGCTATTTAATTTGCTCTTAAATCAGCCTTTTTGTTCACACGACGTACCATTTAAATCTTGAATGGCTGAATAAAAAATATAATATTTTATTGGGTTTTCAATATTCCAAATATATAAGTTATTTTTCCAACAGAAAAAACATTATTGAAATAATGGCCACAGACTCTGATAAAGGAGGAAAAAGCATGCGATGGAAGGATTTGACAATTGGTCAGAAAAACGGCATTGGTTTTGGTCTGGTGATTGTTCTGCTTATCATTATAGCCTTTGTAAGTTATTCGGGTATAGGAAATATTTTAACCAACGCAGAACGGGTAATCAAAGGGAATCAGCTGGATGGTCAACTGGCCCAGCGGGAAGTGGATCATCTGAATTGGGTCAACAAGGTTAATGCGCTTCTGACCGATGAAAGTGTCACCGAACTTGCCGTTGAAACAGATCATAAAAAATGCAAATTCGGACAATCCATTTATGGGGAAGAAAGAAAAGAGGCCGTGGCCTTGGTGTCATCTCTGGAACCGATTTACATGGAGATCGAAGCCCCCCATCAAAAGCTTCATGAATCTGCTATTGATATTCAAAAAAACTTCCGGCAGTCAAACATAAAAATTCCCGGAATTCTTGCATCCAAGATTTCCGATCATCTTAAATGGGCCATGGCTGTCCAAGGTGCCATAACCGGGGAAAAAAACTCGCTGGATGTTGAGACTGATCCCCAAAAATGTGCTTTGGGGAAATGGTTGATATCAGATGAGGCCCAAAAAATTTATCATACCGGCAGCCCTGAATTGAAAAAAGAATGGGATGCCATGCTTCAATCCCATGAAACCCTGCACCATTCCGCGACCAAAATTCAGGCCAATATGGCAGATAAGGCCATTTATTTTCAAGAAACCATACCTGCACTCGAAGAGACACTCGGTCATCTTGAAAAGCTTAAATCATATGTAGAAAACGACCTTTCCGGTATGGAAAAAGCCAATAAAATTTATGCAACAGAAACCCTTCCCTCACTGAAACGTGTTCAGGACCTTTTGCAGAGCCTCAGGACAGAGGCAAAAATAAATACCATCACAGACGAGGAAATGTTAAAGGCCGCAAAAAACACAAAAAGAAATTTGACTATCCTCTGTATGATTGCCGTGATCTTAGGCATATTTCTTTCCGTAATGATCTCCAAAGGAATTGTTGCCATATTAAAAGCCGTTTCAGACCAGATGAATGATTCTTCCGAGCAGGTATCCACAGCAGCGGATCAGGTATCGGGCACCAGTCAACTTCTGGCGGAAGGCGCTTCGGAACAGGCTGCATCCATCGAGGAAACTTCATCCTCCCTTGAAGAAATGTCATCCATGACCAAACAGAATGCAAGTAATGCCAGTCAGGCTGATGCGCTCATGATCCAAACCCATCAGGTGGTGTCAAAAGCCAACGATTCCATGACAAAACTGACAAAATCCATGGCTGACATTACCCAGGCAAGCGAGGAAACATCCAAGATCATCAAAACAATTGATGAAATTGCGTTTCAGACCAATCTGCTGGCGCTTAATGCAGCAGTTGAGGCAGCACGAGCCGGTGAAGCAGGCGCAGGATTTGCAGTTGTGGCAGATGAAGTGAGAAATCTGGCCATGCGTGCGGCTCAGGCAGCCAAAAATACGGCCGGACTGATTGAAGGGACAGTCAAGAAAATCAATGAAGGTGCCGATCTCGTCAAAACGACAAATGAGGCATTTGTTGAAGTCGCAGAATCGTCCGCAAAAATCGGCAACCTGATAAACGAAATTGCATCTGCCTCAAAAGAACAGGCCGAAGGAATCAATCAGGTCAATAAAGCAGTCACTGAAATGGACCAAGTCACCCAGCAGAACGCGGCAAACGCAGAGGAATCGGCATCAGCAGCAGAAGAAATGAGCGCCCAGGCCAAACAGATGAAGGAGCATGTCATCGACATGATGAAACTGGTTGGGGGAAATACAAATACGGCAACCAATGCCAGGGTGAGATCGTCAAAAAGCCATATTGCTTATAGAAACAAACCCGCTATAAAACAAAAAAATCCAAAACAGATCGTCCATTACAAAAAACAGGATGATGAAGATTTTTCCGATTTCTAAACAAAGGAAGCGGCTTTATTTCCAGATCATTCAGGTAACTATTCAAACTCTGTTATACGCTCACCCAGATTCCCATATCGGTGGTAATTGACACAGATACTCTGCTCTCTTAAATACTGGAGCAGTTCGATCCGTCCGTCCATGAAAACCTTGTCTCTTGAAATGTAGAGTCCTTGTTGAGCTGCGGTTTCAAGAATTTTATGCGACACCCTTTCGTTTCCTGCGTATCTGACACTCTGAAACTGATGAATGATTTTCACCAGGTCATCATCGGACTGTCTGGAGATATCAATCGTTCCTCTAAACTTCCTCCCTTCCTCTGAAAAAAGAAAATCGACGGCAGGTGTTGAAATTTCAGTTGGCAGACTGATTACAGCACCCCCTCCGGTAATTTTTGCGGCCACGATCCGTGCCAGAATATCAAAAAGCGAATCTTCTTCATGAACGCGAATCAGAATGCGCCCCAAGGACACATAGCGGATAAAATTGTCCTGACCTCTTAAATGGAAATAGTCTTTTTCCTTTGAAAATTCGGTTTCCCAGTAGAACACATAGCTTTTGACAGCATAACTCATTTTCTCGAAATCCTCCTTGAACTTAAGAAGGGTGTTTGTCTCCAGATGACGCCGGATATGGGAAAGCAAAACTACTTGAGGATCGTTTGTTTGAACGGCACCCGTAACCGGCGGCGCAAGCTCTTTTTTGGATGTGAACTGAAGCGCGTAATTCATGCCACCCGCTTTTATGCCAGCGCCTATGGCCGATTTTCCCATGCCGCCAAAGGGCTGACGCAACACAATGGCACCGGTGGTCCCCCGGTTGATATACAGATTTCCGGCACGGATTCTTTGTTTCCAGAATGCATGCTCCCGTTCGTCAAGGCTTTCCAGGCCTGCGGTCAACCCATAGCCGGTTTGATTGGCAAGGGAAATGGCATGGGAGAGGCTATCTGCTTTCATGACGGATAAGACCGGTCCGAAAAATTCGGTGATATGGGTATAGCTTCCCGGAGATACGTTCCACTTGATTGACGGTGTATAAAGATAAGGATTGCCCGCCACATTTTTGGGCGGAAGCGCCCATTCCTCATCCGGTTCAAGTGTTGAAATCGCCCGCTTCAAATCCCCTGAAGGGGGTTGAATCAAAGGCCCCATCAGATTTTCAAATGCCCAGACAGATCCGGTTTGATAGCTTTTTGCCGCATCCACAAGCTGCTTTTTAAAATGCGGGTCTTCATATACTTCTTTTTCGAGAATCAGAAGGGATGTGGCGGAACACTTCTGGCCGCAGTTGCTGAACGCCGAGTGGATCACATTCTTGATGGCCTGATCCCTGTCAGCCATGGCAGTGACGATGGTGGTGTTCTTTCCGCCGGTCTCTCCTGCAAAATGAATATCCGGCCGCATCTTCAATATGGACAGCGCGGTTTCCGTGCCTCCTGTAAAAATGATAAAGTCCACATCCGGGTGTCCGGTCAACTGGTTTCCAAGGTGTTCGCCGCTTAACGGCAGAAACTGCAACGTATTCTTCGATATCCCGGCCTCCCAGAAACAATTGCAGAGAATCCATGCAGGAAGTACGGCAGCTGTTGCCGGTTTCAAAATCACCGTATTTCCGGCCGCAAGGGCTGCGACGATCCCGCCACAGGGAATGGCGATGGGAAAATTCCAGGGAGAAATCACAAGCCCCACGCCTTTCCCCTTTAAATGAAGATGGGTGTATCCTTCAAAAAATTTCAGCGACCAGGGGTAGAACTCGCAAAAATCGATGGCTTCAGATACTTCCGGATCTGATTCCCGGAATGTTTTTCCGGTGCCCGCAGCAGCCGATCCAATCAAATCGCCTCTCATTTTACGGATATTCGAAGCGACTCTCGATAATTTTTCATGCCGTTCTACCAGGCGGGTGCTTCGCCATTGATCCGGATCTTTCCTCGCCGTCTCGGCCGCCTTCCGAATGTCTGTTTCATCGGCAAGGGTGAAAGACGCCACACGGATATCCTCGGTATATCTTGAGGGGTCCTTATAAATTCTTGTTTCACGGCCTTTATGAATTTCCTTTCCTGCCACCACCAGGGGAATGGAAACTATATTTGCGTTGGAATCCATTTGCCATCTTTCCCGAATGGATTCCGCCCATTTCCGGCTGGATTTTAACGCCCAGTCTGTGTCAGGCTCGTTTACAAATGCATTTGATACAAATGTGCTTCCCGTATCCGTATCGTCATCTTTTTCGTTTTCCCTGCTCCGGATTCTGTGAGAGGCTGTTGAAACGGTTTCCATAGCCTTACAGGCATTTTCAAACTGAGTCCGTAAAAATCGCCATTCCTCGCTCGTTGTGGTCATGCCAGGGGCGTATCTGAGGAAGTTGTCTTTGGCGGTATTTTCATCAAGCCTTCTGATCAGATACGCAATGGCGCTGATGAACTGATCTTTGGAGGCTACGGGTGCATAAAGAAGCATCGTATTCGATGTCTCCTGTATGGCCCTTCTGATATGATCGGCCATGCCTTCCAGCATTTCAAAAGAGACAAATTCCGCCACGTGCCTGTCTTTGGCCAGATTATAGGCAAAAGCCAGCTCAAACAGATTATGGGATGCGATTCCCAGGTGGGCGGCCCTGATATTTTCAGGCCGCATGCCGAATGCCACCATTTTCTTGTAATTGGCATCCACGGAAAGTTTATTGTCATAGGGCGCCAACGGCCAGTTGAAGAGGGATGATTCGATTTTTTCCATCTCCATATTGGCGCCCTTGACGATTCTGATTTTTATCGGCGCATGGCCGTTTTCAATCCGTTTCCGTGCCCAGGCCGTGATTGTCTGCTGCATGTTATAACTGTCCGGTACATAGGCCTGAAGAACGATGCCGGCTGAAAAATCTAAAAACATCTCCTGGTCGAGCGTATCCATGAACGCCTTGGCCGTAATCTCAAGATCCCTGTATTCTTCCATGTCAAGGTTGACAAATTTCGATTGCATTCTGCCATCCGGCAATTTACATGGATTCTTTCTTGCCACGCTGAAAAGTTCGGTCAGGCGGGTTTTGACGATATCTACCGTGTGATCGAACGCCAGAGTATTGATCTGTGAACAGATCGTAGAAATTTTAACGGAAATATAATCAATGTCCGGGCTTTTCAAATCGCTGATATACTGATCCAGGCGGAAACGGGCCTCTGCCTCCCCCAGCACAGCCTCCCCCAGATGATTGATATTCATCCGGACGCCCTCTTCTGTCCGTTTTTTAAGATGCAAAAACAGTTTTCCAGCATCACCCGGCAGAATGACACGCCGGGATTCGCGTCTTAACTGCTCGATAAAAATGGGAATACTGATCATGGAAAACAATTTGCCCAGATAGACAAACACGTGTGAAAGCAACTGCTCCAACGGGGAGAAAAAATGAGGGATACCCCATTTTTCAAAAACATAACCCATCTGGTCCGCGACTCTTCTCGTCTGCTTTGCCCGGAAACTCTGGTCAATCAGCTGGGTCATGATGACCTTGTCAAACGGATGGGTCAACAAACGCCGCATACGGTTTTGAAATCGTTTCTCCGGTGTGGTCAGGAGTTCATTCCCCCTGTTCTGCCAGGTTTCAGCAAGTGCGACAGATTCCCTGATAATGCGTTCACGTGTGTCCTTTTCCAAACGTATTCTCCTGTTCTGATGGTTGACGATTTTTCAGATCAATCTCCAATTTTGAAAGACCTCATGGATATGGAACCCAGCGTTACTTTTTCGGTAAAAAAAGTGATCTTCTCATCTGGTTCCTGAAGTGAAAGACAAGATAAAAATGGCAGATAATGTTCATTAGTTGGTATGGCCTGCCTATAGAAAGGTCCTATTTTCTCATAACAGACAAGCAGGTCATGATTCTTCGACTCGATGAGTTGTTTGACCGACTCATCAAAATCAACTGCCCATTCATAGGCCGCATCCTGCCAGTTGATTGTGCTTAAATTGTGGACAATATTGCCGCTGCCGATAATAAGCAGGCCTTTTTTGCGAAGGGACATTAACTTGCGGCCAAGGTCGTAATGAAACCGGGCATCTTTCGTACGGTCAAGACTCATCTGGACGACCGGTATATCGGCATTTGGAAACATATGGAGGAGTACGGACCATGCGCCGTGGTCCAGTCCCCAGTTCAAATCTTTCCTCACCGTTACGCTCCTGACTGTTTTGATGACCAGATCCGCCAGTTCCGGAGAGCCTTTGGCCGGGTAGACAACCCGATACAATTCTTCCGGAAACCCGTAAAAGTCATAGAGTGTCATCGGGTCACTCATGGCGGTGATAGAGGTGCCGGTGGTTTCAAAATGCGCTGAAATGCATAGAATCGCTTTGGGCCGCTCGGAAATCGACGCCCCCATTTCTGCCCATGCCCGGCTGAATTCATTATCGTCTATCGCGTTCATGGGGCTGCCATGGCCCAGAAAAAAAACCGGCAGAGTATATGGGGTGTCTTCAAATGCATTGAAATCCGTTCCTGTCATATAGTCTCCTTCTTTAAATGCAGATCGTGCTTCTCCGGATGATCTCCTCCTTCATCTCCGGTGTGAGATCATTGAAATAGGAGGAATAACCGGACACCCTGACCAGAAGGTTGGGGTAGAGATCGGGGTTGTCCCTCGCAGCAATGAGCATGGCAGGATCGATCACGTTCACCTGGACCTGCATGCCGCCTTTTTTAAAATACGTATTCAGGATACTCTGAAGTGCTTTTTTGCCGGTTTCTCCCTTTAAGGTATGGGCATCGAATTTCAGATTGAAATTAATGCCATTGGCTATTTTTCGGCTATCAATGCGGTTCACGGAATTGATGAGTGCCGTGGGCCCCTCTTTGTCCATACCGTTTACCGGTGAAATGCCGGAGGAAAAGCTCTCCCCTTTTCTTCTCCCATGGGAGAGCGCCCCTGTCACTCTGCCAAAGTGATCGTGAACCGTTACCGAATAGAGGCCTGCCACATATTTTCCGCCCCGGGTATTCTCAAACAGGCTTAATTGGGTTATAAATTGTTCCACCACATAAACGGTCCATTTGTCCACTTCCGCCATATCGTTTCCGAACTTGGGAATCCCTTTAAGGTACACCATCATTCTGGGGTCTTCCAGATTCTTCTGAAGATGGCCGACCAGATCGAAAAGAGACATTTTCCGGTCCGTAAACACCGCCTTTTCAATGGCATAAAGGGCATCTCCGGTATCTGCAGGCGCCACGCACTGAATGCCTGAAAAATTATAACGCGCCCCGCCTTTTGTGGAACAAACCCCTTTTTCCACGCAGCCGTCAAGAAGCATGCTGGTCAAAGGCGTTGGATGATGGCTCATGTTTGCGGTTTCAATGGCTCTTAAATCGCCGATCATTTTTTTGATCTGAAAGGCCAGCTGGGCTTCAAAAGCGTTCTTTACATCGGCCATTGACGTCATTTCGGAGGCCGGTTTTGTCCGTGTACCGGACCGCATGACCGAACCGAATTTCTTGCCCTGATTCAGGGCCATTTCAAGAACAACCGGCATATTGAAAAGGGCGGCGTCAGTGGATGCAAAACTTTTTCCCTGAGATACTGGCTCCACACAGCCCACAGCCGTGTAATCCCTGGCATCGGCAACCGAATATCCATGAGACGTCATGGTGTCGATAATCACATCGTCATTATAAAGGGCCGGCGACCCGCTGCCCAGCGCCAGGGTGTCGTTGATCTTTTTCAAATAGTCCGTGCCTGATACGCTCGCTATCCGTGCATGGTAATTGGGCTGGCGCATCCGCAATTCATCCATGACCTCAAGAAAAATGCTGGTGAGCGGATTTACGCAATCGTTTCCCTCCCTGTCGACCCCGCCCACCGTAATCACCTGGCCGTTGAACATGCCGCCATGGACGCGGGTCAGGTAGTCTGAAAACACAGGGATGATCTCAGCCATTTTGATGGAAAAGGCAGCGATCCGTTCTTTTGCCTCAAGATGGGTCAAACGGCCGTCTTCGATATCTTTTTTATAAAACGGGTACAGGTACTGATCCATCCGCCCCGGGCTCACGGCATTGTCGAGGCTCTCCAGATTGATGGCAATTTGTGCTAAGAATATCGACTGAAGTGCTTCCTGAAGCGTAGATGCACCTTTCTGAGGAACGCGTTCGCAAACGTGGGCAATGGTTAACAACTCTTCCTTTCGATCCGCATCCGGCTCAGATACGGCCATATCATGTGCCAGCCTGGCATATCGCCTGCCAAATGCGGACAGGGCATCGCAGACGATTTTAACACCTTCCAAAAATTCCCATTGCGCCGTGCTTTTCTTAAATTTCTCCTGGGTGCGGCACGCTTTTTCCCGAATCCCTTCGGTGCCGATCGTAATGAGGGTTTCATAGTCCGGTGCAATATGGGAGATCCCGCCGGATTCGTTGATCACATAAAAATGGCCTTTCAACTGATGCAGGGCAAGCGCAATTTTCTTCAATGGATTTTTGTAAGCCTTCAGAGCCAGAAACCTGAACATCCAGAACGGAACGATTTTAAGAAGGGTGGCGATTTCCCTTCCCGAGACTTGCAGCGGATTGGTCTTTCTTTTGGAAAATTTGAAAATATCCATCAGGACCGGCACGCCGTGAAGTTCAGGGAAAATGGACCCCCCTACCCTTTTGGATGAAAAATTACCCACGATCAGCTCGTCCGGGTAGATAGCGATGGTCTTCTGCAAAAGGACGTTTCTCAACGCCTCGGCCATCTGGACACAGACCGGTTTTCTCCGGTTTGTCCCATCCTTATGATATGCGGTCCAGATGACGGCTCTTTCGGTACAGATGCCGGGTTTTGCGTCCTGAACAGCCTGCTTCAGACGCATGACACGGTTTTGAGCCTTTTTTTCCTCTACCGGTGATACGTGTTTTACGTCACTGATAAATAACGACATCGATACCCTCCTTTTTAAAAAGTCCTTCTATGCGTTCGAGATCTTCCGGCTGATGCGGGTTTATATTCAAGGCGCGTAATGATGAATGAATCCTTAAAAGCTTGGATTCGCCAAGCGGATGATAGGGAAGGAGATGAATGGTTCTACTGTTTGCATGAATCAGGTATTGAGCGGTCTTCATGATATTTTCCACATCATCATTGATACCGGGAATCACCGGCATCCTTGCCTGTAGATTCTCAAAACTACGGGACAGCTTTAAAAAATTTTCAAGAATCAAGCGGTTATCCACGCCGGTGTATGTCTTATGAAGCGACCGATCCATATGTTTCAGGTCAAAATAGATGAGATCGAAAAAGGGAAGCATTCGTTCCATGCGCTCCCATCTGAACATGCCGGATGTTTCAATATTGATATGCAGGCCTTTTTCTTTAAGATAAGGAAGCACATCATAAAGGAAATGATGCTGAAGCATGGGTTCCCCTCCGGAAAACGTGATTCCCCCGCCGGATTCCTCAAAAAAAGCCTCGTCTTTCAACAAGGTCTGTATCAGTTTCTCCCGGCCCCAGCGCTCACCTATGCGCCTTAGTCCCCGGCTGACACAGACATTCGCACATTTACCACAGGCATCACAAACCTCATGCCGAACCCTTTTTTCTTCTGAGTCCATAATCGCGTTTTTAGGACACACCAATTTACACTCAAAACATCCCAGGCAGGATTCCTTATAAAAAGCCATCTCTGGATCACGGCTGATGGATTCCGGATTCTGACACCAGGCGCATGAAAGGGGGCATCCTTTCAGGAACACCGTAGTCCGTATCCCTGGCCCGTCGTGTAACGAGAAGCGCTGGATATCAAAAATGATTGCCGGTTGCCCTTTATTGCCGTTCATCGGACCTGCTTTCAGGTTTATTTTCTAAAAAAACCCGGATGTTGAACGTTAAAGAATGCGCGATTACACTGTTAAAGGTCCATATCACACGGACAGTTCAAGTATTATATGTAAAAGTCCAATACAGGTCAAAGCATTCTTGACAGAGACCGATACCGGTTATTACCGTAGCCCCAACTTGATATTTTTTTTTAATTATTTCAGCTTATTAATCCAAACTTATTGACCCTCAGCTTTTTTTCATGATAATGTTATATTCCTCCATCGACAGGTGAGGCAATCCAAAATCCCGCAAAGGGTCGACTATGGAAGATGAACATAAAACGGCTGGACAGCTTTTGAAAGAATTGCAATTTGCTCGCAATCGGGTAACGGAGCTTGAGGAAGCTCCATCCAAGCGCTTGAAAGTTGAGCTGACCCTCCATAAAAGCGAAAAACACTATCGGTCCCTGTTTGAAAACATGTTAAACGGTATTGCCTATTGCCAGATGATTTTTGACCAGGGGCTTCCGCAGGATCTGATTTTTCTGGAGGTAAACAACAATTTCGAAGGGATTACCGGCTTAACCGATGTCATCGGTAAAAAATGGTCTGAGATTATCCCAGTTACGAAACAAGCTGATAAAGGACTTTTTGATTTTTTCGGCCGGGTAGTGATGACCGGAATCCCGGATAAGGAGGAGTTTTTTAATGCCGCCCGGAATCGGTGGTATTCCATTTCGGTGTATTATCTGGAGCAGGAAAATTTTGTCATGGTGTTCGATGTCATCACCGACCGAAAGCGAAAAGAGGAGGAATTGCGTGAGAACGAGGAACGATACCGTTTAATTACCGATAATATTACCGACATCGTCATCACCGTCGACAAATCAGGACGCTACACCTTTGTCTCTCCTTCGCACAAAAAAGTGCTGGGGCGGGGAGAGGAAGTGATCGGCACCAGTGCATTTGAACATATTCACCCCGATGATAGAGACGCTCTGGTGAAAAATTTTAAAAGCGTCGTTCCTGACATGGGCGTCGAACGGTCAGAGTATCGATACCTTCACCCCACGCGGGGATATATCTGGCTTGAATCAGAGGGGACATTCATAGACATGCGGGGTGTGCGTACAGGTGTGGTTGCCACCCGTGAAATCACTTCCAGAAAACGCGCAGAGGAAAGTCTGAAAGAATCCGAAGAACGGTTTCGGCTGCTTTTTAATTCCATGGTTACGACTTTCTCACTTCTCGAAGCCGTATATACTGAAAACGGACAAGTTGCGGATCTGAGGTTTCTTGAGGTTAATCCTGCATTTGAACAATCGACCGGCCAAAAGGCTGACGTGTTTATCGGGAGGACTATTTGTGATCTCCGGTCGGATAATAAGGGGAAGGACTTAGTTGATCGTTTATCCGGGGTGATCCTGTCCGGTGAGCCTATATTCTTTGAAACTTATGTAGAAAGTATAGATAAACACTTAGAAACTTCGGCATATTCACCCAAGCCCGGTCAGGTCGCCGTCCTGTCGCTGGATGTCACCGAACGGAAAAAAGCAGAGGAAGAAAAGAAAAAACTCGAAGCAAGGTTACAACAGGCCTATAAAATGGAGGCCATCGGATCTCTGGCCGGGGGGATTGCCCATGATTTCAATAATATTTTGTCCGCTGTTATAGGTTTTAGTGAGCTTGCCAGGCATATGCTTGATAGTGGCGATCGTATAGATAATGAGATCAATGAAATATATAAAGCCGGTCTCAGGGCAAGGGAGCTGGTCAAGCAGATCCTGACGTTCAGCCGTCAGGCCGATATCAAAAGAGAACCCATGGACGTGCTTCCTCATTTCAAGGAGACGCTGAAATTTTTAAGAGCTTCCCTTCCGGTAACCATTGAGATCAAGAAGGATTTCCCGGATCACGGCTGTATCATCATGGCTGATTCCACACAGATGCATCAACTGCTCATGAATCTTTGCACCAATGCCGCCCATGCCATGAAGGATCATGGTGGGATAATCGATATTTGCGTGAGAGAAGTGGAAATGAGTGATACAGATGAATGGGGTGTCAAGCAACTCAAGCCCGGCCGTTACCTTCGATTGGACGTTTCTGATACCGGGTGCGGTATTTCTGAAGAACTTGTCAATCGCATTTTTGATCCGTTTTTCACAACCAAGAAACGCGGAGAAGGCACCGGAATGGGGCTTTCGGTCGTCCACGGCATTGTCAAGGATATGGGGGGGACTATTTCCGTTTACAGTTATCCGGGCAAAGGCACCACGTTCAACCTGTTTTTTCCTTTGCATGAGGGAGAAACCGTCACAACCCCCTCACCGGAACCTGCTGTAAAAACAGGCAGTGGCAGAATTCTTCTGGTGGATGATGAAGAGGGGGTTCTCGCTTCTGAACGGGGGGTTCTGGAACATCTCGGATACACCGTTTTATCAACAACCCGTCCAGCCGAGGCGATAGAAATGTTCACGGCAATGCCGGATCAATTCGATCTTGTCCTTACGGATTTGACGATGCCCGGGATGACAGGCCTTGAACTTTCAGAGCGGCTCAGTCAAATCAGACCGGGAATCCCCATTGTGCTGTGCACGGGATATGGCATAGGGATCACGCCACAAAAACTGGCGGAAGCAGGTATCCGTGAAGTGGTGATAAAGCCGATGACGACCAGCGAACTGTCGGAAGCGGTGTACAGGGCGCTCAATATGGTTAATTGAGTTTGCAGTCACCGGCAAGCACATATATGTCACCGGTCACGTAAACCACTTTTAACTTATCTGATCTGGCGATTTTCAGGAGAAGTTTGCGGACCAGAAGATGATGGCCCAGAACATTTGTGGCAACATGCAGTTCATAACCCTGCCGGGACCGTTCATAGGGGCGTCCGGCAATGCCGGCATTTAGAATCAGGCCATCAAGGCCCCTGCCATCATCCATGGACACTATTTTTTCAGAAAGGATTTGCATGCTGTCCAGATCGGACGTATCGGCATCACTTAAAATCGTCACGGTCGCATCCGGCCTGTGAGCCAAAATACGTTTTAAAACCGCTTTTCCTTTTTCTTCACTGCGGCAGGCGATCATGACATGGGCGCCCCATAAGGCAAGCGTTCTGGCCACTTCCGCGCCGATGCCTGACGAACCGCCTGTGACCAGAAACCGCTTTCCATCCAATAGTACTTTCTCTGCGGTCATGGCGTTTCGCTGGCACATGCACCCGGCAACACGAAAAATTCGGGATAATTGATTCATCGGTTTATACCTTTTTCAAGAAAGAAGATTAAAAAACTATAAAAATCAATAGATTCAAAGAACAGATAAGTCAAGATCATAGTGCTCAATTATCAGCGTCCCTCTTTCCTTGATCCTTTATGGCAATGTATGCTAAAGAGAACCATTTTTAATGGCCCCTATGAAAAACGCGTTTTAAGCTTTCCGGGTGAAAACGAAAAAACCGGACTCAAAGACTGGATCGACTGATGAAAATCAAAACAGACAAAAGACAACCGCCAAGTGGTATAATCCTTTTTTTGATTTTATATACGTTATTTTTGTCATGCGCTCCGGGATTGCTTTTTGCGGAAAACGGAAACAGCGCCCAGGATGTAAAGCTGAACTTTATAAACCTGGACGCGTCCATTGATCAGGCGATTTTAAAGGAAAAAGAGGTCCTGGACAATTACAATAAAGAGCTGGCTCTGGCCAAAGAACAGGAGCGAATCTATAAAACCGAACTTTTAACCCTGAAGGTTCAGTATTCGGTATATTCCAATCTCGTCATTATGCCGGAAACCCAGGTCAAAAGCCTTGAGCAGGCCTTTTCCGGAAATTTCTCTGTAAAGACCGTTGTCGATAACGTCCTTACCGAGGTCAAAGGGAAAATGGTCCGTGTCAAAACCCTTCTTGTCCAGACTGAAGATCAGATTATGCTCAACTCGGATCAACTCAAAAGCATCCTTTCTGATAAAAAAAACCAGTCCAAGGATTCCCTGAAACTTGATAAAAAACTCAAAGGACTTCTCGACCTATTGAACAAAAAAAAGGAGGTCCTGTCCAAACTTTCTGATATCTACGAAGGCTATTTCAACCAATACACGGACCTAAAAAAGCAGTTCACCGCCTTGACGTCTACCTTTGAACGCGAGATCAAAATCAGAAAAAAGCAGGACCTTTTTCAGCGCAAAACAAATGTGCTGTTTACCAAAAATACGCAAGAGATGGTGACGGATTTGAGGGCGTTGCTGAGCCTGCCCCGTGTGTTGTTGACCCAGGACTACTGGACAGAGGCTCTGGGGATCAATAAAACATCGGATTATTCAAACATAGTGATCATGGCCCTTTTGTTTGTGTTTTTGCAATACATTCTGTTCAAAGGGTACAAGGGATTCATCCTTTTAAAAGCCAAAGCCTTTTTTGAGAAATCCATCCGGGCAAAAACCACGCTTGCACTTATCGAGAGGTCCTTGTTTCTCACCGCAAATATTTTTTTTCTGATGGTATGCGACTATTTTTTCCATATCCAGGTGAAATTCCCTTTAATTGAGCTTATAGAACAATTACTGACCGTGATTCTTCTGAGTCGGTGGGCCTTTGATTTCTTGCGGCTTTACCCCATGCCGGACGGTGGGTTTCCTTCAGAAGCACTGCTACGCCGAATGCGGAGACTGGTACGCCTGGCCCGCTATTTTTCTTTGTTTTACCTTATAAGCATATGGCTGATAGACCCTGAGAACGTCCTTCTCGTGATCATACGCATGGGGATTGCCACTGTTTTTTACATCGAGCTGTATCGCCTTAGAAAAGTCATGGTATCATGTGAGGGCACGTCCAAAGTCCCTTCCCGAATAAAAAATGTCATATGTTCTTTGCCCATGGCAGGTTATGCGTTCCTGTTCTCAGGATTGATTATGGAACTTAGCGGGTACTCCCAATTGGCCCTTTTCCTTTCCATATCCCTGGGAAAGACCCTCCTGGTGGCGATGTGGAGCAGTCTCTTTTTCCAGAACCTTCTGGAGTTCAAACGAAAGAAGCACATATCAACTGAAAAAACCAGTGATGACCTGGGTATGCCAACATTGAACATGCATTGGTTTTTCACAATCGTTTACTCCCTGATCTGGTTTATCTTCTCTCTGGTGGGATTCATATATGTATGGGGGGGAAAACAGGCTGTGATCCAGGGTGTTTACTCCTGGTACACCACGCCTTTCCAGGTGGGAAACATGAGTTTCAGTCTTAAAAATTTTTCGGTGGCCCTTGTCTTTCTGATGCTCACCCATTTGGTGGCCAAGGCCTGGCGCGAGCTGTTCCAAAAAAAACTGTTAAACGACAGTGGGATGGATATCGGCCTTCAGGAATCCATCACCACCATCAGCGTATATCTGATCTGGGCAGCCGGGACGCTCATGGCTTTGAACGCGTTTGGCCTGAACATGACATCCATCACCGTTGTACTGGGTGCCCTGGGTATTGGAATCGGTTTTGGACTGCAGAATATCTTCAATAATTTTTTAAGTGGCATTATCTTGCTGTTTGAACGTCCCATCCAGGTGGGGGATGATGTGGAGGTCAACGGTACCTGGGCCAATGTCAAAAAGATCAACGTACGATCCACGGTCGTCCAGACCTATGACAATGCCACCCTGATCATTCCCAATTCGGATTTTATCAGTGCCCAGGTCACCAACTGGAGTTTCAAGGACAAGCGCATCCGGCGTAATATCGTTGTTGGCGTGGCGTATGGATCGGATCTGATGATGGTTCAATCGAGCCTGCTTGAAGCGGCGGAAAAGACCCAACGCGTCCTCAAACTGCCCAAACCCGATGTGATCTTCAAGGATTTTGGAGACAATTCCCTGATTTTCGTTTTAAGGCTCTGGACACGGGTCGACTATTTTTATACGGTGGAATCTGCTGTCCGGTTTGAAATAGACCGGTTATTTCGGGAGAGAAAAATCGAAATCTCCTTTCCTCAAAGAGATCTCCACATCCGCTCAATGGATCCGGAACTTCTATTCAAGCATACCGAAATCAGTTCTTCTCCTAAATTGAACACGGATAAAAAAATTGACCGGACAACGCCTCAATCTCTTCCCCCTTTGCCTAAAATTGAAAAATGATGTTGTGTCTTGAAATATATAGTAAACCTGTTAGGATGACGGAAAAATCATGATTTTAACGGCAGCGAGGGCTTGTGAATGCCATCTGAACAGCTCATCAATCCATTGAAAATACTTAATACCATCGGTAGACAGACGATAGACATCGTCAATCATATGGGCGCAGTGGTGATTTTTTTCAGCCATGGATTTGTCCGGATTTTCCGGAAAAAACAGTGGCGGCAGATTGTGCAGCAGATATACTATATCGGCGCCACGTCATCGGCCATCGTCGCGGTGGTCGGATTGTTCACGGGGATGGTTTTGGGGCTCCAGCTGTATTATACGCTCATCAAATTCGGATCAGTGGGGGTTGTGGGGGCAGCCGTCTCTCTTTCCATCATTCGCGAGCTCGGGCCGGTACTCATGGCCATCATGATCACCGCCCGGGCGGGATCGGCAATGACTGCGGAAATCGGCATCCAGCGGATTTCGGAACAAATTGACGCCCTGTACACCATGCGGATCGACCCCGTAAAGTTTCTCATCAGTCCGCGGATTGCCGCATCTATTATCAGTTTCCCGATATTGACTGCTTTTTTCGACCTCTTAGGTATTCTGGGCGGTTGGTTTTCCGCCGTTCTGCTTTTGGGTGTTAATGAAGGGGCCTATTTCCATCGGGTGCGGTCATCCCTGGAGATGATTGATATTCAGGGCGGATTCATCAAAAGGATGTTGTAAAACGATTCAATGGCAAAACGGTCCTGGATCATGTCAATATGGCCATTTACAGGAATCAGGTGACGACCATCATCGGAAAAAGCGGGACCGGGAAAAGCGTTCTGCTTAAACACATCGCAGGTCTTCTCAGCCCGGATGAAGGAGAGATTTTTCATACAGGCAACCCTTTAAAAAAAATGAAAGAGAATGGCGAGTGGGACCGTTATCGGAAAAGTATCAGCTACATGTTCCAGGGAAACGCCCTGTTTGATTCCATGACCGTATTTGAAAATGTGGCCCTGCCGTTGCGGCAGACAACAAATTTCAAGAAAAAAGAGATAGAAGAAAAAGTGATGATGCGGTTAGGCCAGATCGAACTGGCCGAAGTCATCGACAGATACCCTTCCGAACTGTCAGGCGGCATGCAGAAACGGGTGGCATTGGCCCGGGCCCTGGTGACCGACCCCGAGATCATTCTTTTTGACGAGCCCACGACCGGCCAGGATATGGTTCGCAGGAACGTGATCCTGAGCATGATTGCCCATTATAAAAAGCAACTCGGATTTACCGCGATTCTGATCAGCCATGACATACCGGATGTATTGTTCATTTCAGACCGGGTTATTCTTCTCTGGGAGGGACGGGTGGCGTTTCAGGGTGCGTACGAGGATACGATAAAATTGAAACATCCGATGATCGATGAATTTTTGCAGAGCATTGAGGGGTTTAAGGATGAATTGACCGGCCTGCTTTCCAAACAGATGTTTAATTCCCGGTATGCCATGACGTTTGGTGTAAAACAGAAAGGATTTGCCGGGGCGGCCATCCTGTTTGACGTTAATTTCACCAACCTGGTTGAACATTTGGGCCATCAGGCGGCCATCGATGTGGTGAAAACCCTTGGCGAACACATTAACCACTATATGGGGGCGATCGACGGATTCTCGACCCGGCAGCGTACCGGACAGATTATCACAATTCTCCCGCACATCACGAGCGACGAGGCCCGTCAGTTTGTAGCCGATCTCGCAAAAAAACTGCAGGAAGACGCCCTGCCGTCCATCCAGTCTGTCATGCAGGCCAAAGCCAGAATGGATACATGCTTTGAGATCTCCGTTCTTGCAGGGATTACGGAAGCTGATTTCAGTGATGATATAGAAAAAATTTTAAGCAACGCCCGGTCAGACCAAAAAATAATTGCCGAATATCAATGCACCAGGGAGGATGCCGCATGAAACGATATGCAATGGAAACAGTCGTGGGAGGATTTGTGGTAATAGGAATCATCTGCTTGGGATATATGACGATCAGTCTTGGAAAAGCTGACATATTCAGGGATGATGAATTCAGGTTGTTTGCCCGGTTCACATCGGTTTCGGGATTAAGGACCGGCAGTCCGGTTGAAATCTACGGCATTGATGCCGGGAGCGTTGAAAGCCTTTCAATCGATGAGAATAAAGCCATGGCCGTGGTTGAAATGAAATTGAAAAAAGGAATGACGGTATATGACGACAGCAGCGCGGCCATCAAGACAGCCGGATTGATCGGGGATAAACTTGTAAAGTTTGTTTTGCTTTACAAAAAACTTCTTAAAAATACCTATGCGGATAGAATTGTTTCCTACAACAATGAAACCATTCAGTTCGGAAAAGAAATTGTTCTTAAAGCGAACACCACGGAGGTGGAGACGGCCATCAAGACGGATACTGCCGATGTTTCGATTAATTACAGGATGATGCAGAAAGACGGTGCGTGGCGTGTATATGATGTCGTCATCGAGGGCGTGAGCCTCATCAACAATTATCGCACCCAGTTTCGAGAGATACTGGCCAATAATACGCCGGCCGGCCTGATAGAAATTTTGAAGAAGAAAGTGGAGTAATCAAGGAAGCGGTGATTTAAGCTGGGTGATGGACGGGGAAAAAAAAGGCGTTTCGGCCTTGAGCCAGCATAATCATAAGGAGAATTCCTGAAATCGGGTTAATGTTGGTTAGGATGTTTTGCAGTTGTATTTTTAGTGACCATCATGATTTTGTATTTTTGGACCCTGCCTGCGCTCATGAACATTAGGTGAGCGGTAATGGTGATTCCAGCTGCGAAACCGCCGAAACCGATGGCTATGGTTTGAAAAAATACAGCCACGAAAGCGCCAGTCAGTCCGAACACCGCTGCGACCAACCAATTCATCCAGGCTGGTTGCAAACCGAAATACTGCTGCGCCATTTGCAAGCCAGCCACAAAGCCTACACAACCGATAAAAAGCCAAAACAGTTTTCGCCCCAATGCCAAAAGCATGATTCCAATTATATAATAGAAAATCTCAATCATCTAAACCTCCTAAAAAGGTACCGATCAAAACCGTAGCATATCTTTCAACAAAACCTTCCTTATTTTTTATCCAATCCATATGAATTTTTGAAACAGGCATTCGACGCTTTCAATCAATGGTTATTTGGTGTATATCAAATATGCAGTTGATAATTAGATGCCAATTCCCTACGGGATTTAAAAGTGACTATCGCCTAAGTAATGGTTTTATTTTTCTTCAACGATGCAGCGGAGGGCAAAAATATTCATGGAAAAATATTTCCCTGTAGTTAAACTCAAGGGTACAGCAGAGGAACTTGGCAGGCAGCACGGAAGCCTCTTGAAGGAAAGAATTCATAAAACCGTTGAATTCTACAAAAGACAATTTCTGATTCCGGAAGAAGAAATCATGTCCGTTTCCGGTCAATTCCGGGACAACACAAAGGCGTTTTCAGAAGAGTTGACTATTGAAATCGAAGCACTGGCACAAGCTTCCGGGGTTGATCCTTTATGGATTTACGCCTTGAACGGACGTACGGAACTTTTAAATCTCAACCCCATGGAATGTACCTCACTGGCCTTCAGAAAAAAAAGCCTGATCGGCCAGAACTGGGACTGGGAGATGGACATGGAAGAATTGGCCGTGATTCTGGATATTGAAAAGCCGGACGGCCAGCGGATCATGACCATGACCGAGCCGGGCATGATCGGTAAAATCGGAATGAATAATAAAGGCGTGGGCGTTTGTCTGAATTTCATGAGTATTGAAGACTATCAGCCGGGCGGTATTCCCTTGCATGTGCTGCTTCGTGCCATTCTTGACAGCTACAGTCTTTCTGAAGCCATATCCGTCATCTCATCCCATTCGGACGGCAAGGTCGGCAATCTTTTGATTGCAGACGGAAACGGGCAGGTCGAAGATATCGAACTCGCCCGGGATGAATCTTTTTCTCTTCCCATGGGGGATGTGTTTGTTCACACCAACCATTTTCTGACAAAGGTCGATTACGATCTCAAACTCTTTCCAAATACATTGGGCCGTTACAGCCGTGCAAAGACACTTTTAAATGCCATGGACCAGCCGTCTGTTGAATCAATGAAAAAAATTCTAAAGGACAACAACGGCGAAGAATACCCCATCTGCCGCAAACGCTTTTCCCATCCCTGGCTGACCGATGACACGTCGATCACGGTCACCAGCATTATCATGGATTTAAAAAACCTTCAGTTCCATATTACAAGGGGGAATCCTTTTGACAATCCTTATTCCGTTTTTTCTTTGTAGATGACAGGTGGTCATCCACCAGCTTCAGGAGATCCGGCAAGGCCCATTGATACATATCGGTAGTCTTTCTGGACTTGAAGCCCAATTGCTCGTTTATCGCCATCATGGGGCGGTTATTCGGGGCCATCGTGGTTGTAATATATTCCACGTCCGGGAACAGTTTCTTTATAACAATCAGCATTTCCGCCTTGATGCGTTTGGCCAGCCCTTTCCGCCGGTGTTTTGCCGAAACACCGGTAAAGTACTGAATGATTTTGTGCGGCTCTTTTAAATTGTGCATCAAATCCGTAAGCGCACTGATTTCCCCGTTTTTCTCCCGGCTGATCATGGTGTACCAGTCAATTCCCTTTTTCTTCATGTTTTGTTCCTCAACTCTACGTGATTCGGGCGTGGTGATGATGGTTTGTTCCATTTCGCCGGTGGGACGTTCGTTGATAATTTCCGTATACGTCTCACAAAACGCTTCGATATCCGTATCAGGGCAATCCCTGAAAAGTTCATATGTTGTGTCCGGAAACTTTTCTTTACCCTTTGCCAGCCACTCTTCTACGATTTCCCAATTCACATCTTCCATATACATCCTGTGCTGAGTTTCCTCATGAACCAGTTCGCCGTTTAGCGATTTACAAAAAGCCTTCCCAACTTTGTTTTCAACTTCAGCCTGGACAGTATCCTTTTCTAAAAACGCTACGGTATCGAGCAATATCTTTAATAAATATAGGGCGATTCCTTTCCGTCGAAATGCCTTGGCAATCCTGACATTGACCTGGCACAAATGCTGGTCATGCTCGTAACTCGGCGACAGTTCCGTGTCATAGGAAATGGACAAAAACGCAACGGGCGTTCTGATTTCATCAAAGACAATTGTTCTCTGCACCTTATAAAGGGGACTTGTGGCCGATAACAGCCGTTTTGACGCCTCTCTGTTAGGCACTCTGGCATTGGGATTGAATTCCAGAAAAATCGATTCTGACAAATTAAAATAGGCCTGCCATAATTCGTCTGTGGCCTCTCTGGGGATAAATTCTTCCAGTAATAAATCTATTGATAACCATTCCAGGTTTAATTTCATAAGAGGGATCCTTACTTTTAGAGGGAAAAAGGCTTAATTCTTTCACAGATTAAGAAATGAAAGGGGAAATCAAACAACCACCAAAGATAGGAAAAATTATCAGCAGTAAAAATAGAAATCAACAAAAAAAGAAGCCCTGATTTTTCCAAAACGTCTGTATTTTAATATTATTTTTTGTTTGTAATTTAATATATTGATTTTTTAAGAAGTTTTAATTAGATATTACTCAGATTATATATCAGATCAAAGGGAGTTTATCCCATCACATATTTGCCTTCGATTCAGGTAACGACTGAAATTACACATATTCAGCAGAATAAAACTCAAGGAGGATTAATGAAAACAGATTTAAATACCATTCAAAATCTGATACTTAAAGCCGCTGAAAACGCACGCCGGGAAACGGCAGATGAACCGGAACCGGAAAAACCCAAAAAATCCAAATGGCCCATCGCATGCACGGTTGGACCGGGACTGGAAGGGGCCATAGCCTGCGAAAGCAAGGTGGGGTACGTCAACGGCACCAAAGGATGGCTGGTTTACAGGGGGTATGATATTTTTGACCTCTGTGCCCGTTCCACGTTTGAAGAAGTCTCCTATTTGCTGCTTCACGGGAAAATGCCCAATATGGCTGAATTGACTATCTTCAAAGAGAAGCTTTTCAATTACACACGCATCAACAAGGTCGTTCGCCAGTTGATGGGGTTTCCCATCGAGCAAATGAGTGTCATGGGCGCTCTGCGGCTGGGTGCAAACCTGATGCGCAGGGAGTATAGCGATCTTGATATGGCAAGCGCCCGGCCAGCATCATTTGAAGCCATCAGTTCGGATGAGGACTCCATAGCAATGGAAACGACTCCCCATGGCTCAAATCATGCCACTTTCGAATTTAAAAGCAGGTCAAACAGGAAAGCAGCCAAGTCCAAACGCGGATTCGACAAATTATCCGGACTGGAAGACAGCTATCATTTAATTGCAGGCATTTCCTGTATCGCGGCTGCAACCTCTCGTCTTCATAACGACAAGCTTCCCCTGGAGCCACAACCTGATCTGAGCCATGCGGCCAATCTGATCTACATGATTACAGGGAAAAAACCATCGCCCGTCGAGGAGAGAGTGATGGATATTGCGCTCATCCTTCATGCCGATCACGGTATGAACGCCAGTACGTTTGCCACGATGGTGGTGGCGTCAACCCTGGCGGACATCTATTTCAGCGTAGGCGCAGGCATAGCCGCCTTGAGCGGCCCCTTGCACGGTGGCGCCAATGAAGATGTTATACGAAACCTTCGGGAAATCGGAAGTGCAAAAAATGTCAAACCTTGGGTCAAAAAGAAACTCGACCAAAAGAAAAAGGTCAGCGGATTCGGACATCGGGTATACAAGGCCTACGACCCAAGGGCTCGCATTCTTGGTCCGTTGGCAGGTCTTCTTCTCAAGGAAAAACCGGAGTTGAACCCGCTGTTCGAAGTCGCCCAGGAGCTGGAAAAAACCGTCATGGACATGTTCGGCAAGGAGAAAAAGATTTTTCCCAATGTTGACTTCTATTCGGGTTTGATTTACAGCAGTCTCGGTTTTGACGAAGAACTGTTTACACCCATGTTTGCCGCAAGCCGTGTATCCGGATGGACCGCCCGGGTTCTCGAGTATATGGAAAAAAACCGAATCTTTCGCCCTCGTGGACTTTATACCGGTGAATTCAACCAGATGTATGTGCCCATAGATCAGCGAAAATAAATTGCTATTTTGAATAAAGTCAAATGAATACCTATTCCAGGCCCCCCATGATCGTCCTGAACCGGATAACGTTTTCCTATCCGGGGGCCACCAAAGCCCTTTTCAAAGACCTGTCTTTTTCATTTAAGGAAGGCAGGTTTTATCTGATCACCGGGCCTTCGGGAGCAGGAAAATCAAGTTTGCTTCGCCTGATCACTCATCTTGAATCCCCTGATTCAGGGGAAATCCTTTTTCAGGGCAAACCGGTTTTATCGTATGACCTGCCCGGGATAAGAAACAGAATCCTTTATATACAGCAGACACCAACATCCATAAGCGGGTCTGTCCGGGAAAACCTTCTTTTTCCTTATGCGTATAAGGCAAACAAAAAAAAACAGGTTCCGGATGACCAGATCCTTTTGGGCGCCATGAACGGGTTCATGCTCAAAGATATCAACCTGGATGACCATGTGGAAACCTTATCCGTGGGTCAGCTGCAACGCATATGCATTATCCGGGGTCTGTTGCTCGATCCTCAAGTATTGCTTCTCGATGAACCGACAAGCGCCCTGGACCCGGAAAGCAGGCGAATTGTAGAGGATTCAGCGGAAAATTTTATTAAAGGTGAGAAAAACACGGTGATCATGATCAGTCATCAATCGGTGACGCCCAGGCGTGTCACACCTGTGGTGCTTGAAGTCAGGGATGGCCGGATAAAAGAGGTCTCATCATGAACACAGGCATTATGGATATCGGCCCTGTTCAGTTGGGGATTGCCCTCATGTTTGTTGTCATCGCAGGAGCGGCTTCCATTTATCATTCACTGAAACTGGAACGGGATCTGCTGGTCGGCACGATCAGGACGTTTGCCCAGCTTTATATCATGGGATATGTCCTGAAGCTGATCTTCAGACTGAACACTGCCTCACTGGTCATCATGATTTTTGCCTTTATGATTATTTTTGCTGCGTGGACCATTCACGGCAGAATCAAGGAAAAGCAGATCTCCTTTTTCACACCGGTTTTAATATCCATGCTGATCAGTTACTTTCTGGTGGCATTTCTCGTGACCCGTGTCGTCATCGGCGTGGATCCCTGGTGGACGCCACGATATTTTCTCCCCTTAGGCGGCATGGTCATCGGAAATTCCATGAATGCCATTGCCATTGCGCTTGAACGGCTTTTAAATGAATTGCGGTCCGGCAGAAAAGAAGTTGAAATGAAGCTGAGCCTGGGAGCAGATTATAAGGAAGCAAGCCGGAGCATGTTTGGAAACGCCATAAGGGCGGGGATGATTCCTTCCATTAATTCCATGATGGCCGTGGGCATGGTGTTTATTCCGGGCATGATGACCGGTCAGATTGTTGCTGGCGCAGACCCGATGCTTGCCATCAAATATCAGATCGTGGTCATGATTATGCTGGTGGGATCTACCACGATAGGCACCTTGATTGCCGTTCTCATCACCCGGAAGCTCTGCTTCAGCAAAAACCATCAGCTTTTGTTAACACGACAGAATAAGCACTGATCGCCTGAAAACATCAGGACAATGATGTGGCCAGAAGCGTTGAAAATGCCTTGCAGGACCGGCAGTCCTCGATTTTCTCCCGCCAGCTCTTATGGGCTTCACCGCTGCAGATGGTGCCATTCATATACCAGCATAGTTTTCCTGCCTTAAATTCCCAGGCCGGACATTTTTCCTTGACATGATCGGGGCAATCAACAACATCCCAGCATTCGGAAATGGCCCTGACGTCGTTTTTCCTGCGGGTAACCAGAAAAACCATCTGTCTGGCCACATGCTCAGGCACAGACCGCCAGCCCTGTTCATAGCTCTCGATGGCCTTCACGGAAACCCCAAGAAGCTGGGCAATCTGCTGCTGGGTTTTGTTCAGCTTTTTGCGGATGGTGATAAAATCTTTGCTTTCCACCTTGCCTCCGGGGTTGAAATGCATTATTTTTTGCTTGAACTGTCTACCACAAAGTGGTATGAGCCTTATACCACATTGTGGCAGGTGATTGTCAATAAAAAAGATTGACACAACGTGGCTTTTAAGAACAAGAAAGGGGTATTGGAACAGAACCTGTTTCATATCCGGCGCCTGAATCAAAAGTTATTTTTGTTCAGACGCTTTATATATACCAAGGAGGAAATACCATGTGGGATTATACGGAAAAAGTAAAGGATCATTTCATGAATCCCAGGAACGTTGGTGTGATTGAAAATGCCGACGGAATTGGAGAAGTGGGATCGCTTGCCTGTGGAGATGCCCTGAAACTGACATTCAAACTGGGTAATGATGAAAAAATAAGCGAGGCCAAATTTCAGACCTTTGGCTGCGCGAGCGCCATTGCATCGTCTTCGGCCCTGACTGAAATCATAAAAGGCATGAGCCTGGAAGATGCCGCGAAAATCACCAATGAAGATATCGCTGACTATCTGGGTGGTCTTCCCAAAGAAAAAATGCACTGTTCGGTATTGGGACGGGATGCCCTGGAAAAAGCCATTTCCTATTACAAGGGAGAGACGTTCCAGAAAAAAGAGGGTGAAGTGGTTTGTGAGTGTTTTGGGGTCACCGATATTGAAATTCAACGGGCGGTCACTGAAAACCAGCTTTCCTCCATCGAAGACGTGACTGATTTTGTAAAGGCAGGTGGCGGCTGCGGCAAATGCCATGAGAGAATTCAGGAAATCATCGATACGGTTCAGGGAAAAGTAATCCCTGAAAAAAAGACCGTCCCCAAAATGACGGTGATTCAAAAAATCAGGTTGATCGAAGAGGTGCTTGAAAAGGAAATCAAACCGACACTGAAAAAAGATGGCGGGAACATTGACCTTATCGATGTTGATGGCAATACGGTTCTGGTAAAATTAAGAGGGGCATGCGCCAATTGCAGAACCAGTCAGGTCACTATCAAAAATTTCATTGAAACCAAAATTCAGGAACTGGTATCCCCGGACCTTTCTGTAAAAGAGGTAGACACTGATGAAAATCGTATATGTTGATAACAACGCAACCACAAAGGTTGACCCTGAAGTCCTTGAGGAAATGCTTCCCTATTTTTCAGAATTTTACGGAAACCCTTCAAGCATGCATTCATTTGGCGGGGAAACCGGGAAAAAAATAAAAGAGGCCCGGGAAAAAGTCGCCGGCCTGATCCATGCCCAGCCGGAAGAGATTATTTTTACCAGCTGCGGCACAGAAAGTGATAATACCGCCATCCTGTCCGCGCTGAAAACAAACCCCGGCAAGAAGCATATCATCACCTCGAGGGTTGAACATCCGGCAGTAAAAAATCTGTGTAAAAATCTTTCTGAAAACGGATATCGTGTCACTTTTGTTCCGGTAGACGAAAAAGGCAGGCTTGATCTTGATATGCTTTTGGGAAGTGTGACAGATGATACTGCCATCGTAAGCATCATGTGGGCCAACAATGAAACCGGCGTGGTCTTTCCCATAGAGGAAATTGCTGAAAATCTGGCGGAGAAAAAAGTTATTTTTCATACAGATGCGGTTCAGGCTGTTGGGAAAATTCATATCGACCTTTCCAAAACAAAAATTGACATGCTCGCCTTATCCGGCCACAAACTCCATGCGCCCAAGGGGGTTGGCGCGCTTTATGTGAGAAAAGGGACCCGATTTTCCCCGTTTTTAAATGGCGGCCATCAGGAAAAAGGCCGACGGGGCGGCACGGAGAATGTGGCATCGATTGTTGGTCTGGGAAAGGCGTGTGAGCTTGCCCGGACATATATTGAAAAAGAAAATACAGAAGTATCTGCATTAAGGGATAAACTGGAACGTGAACTGCTAAAAAAGATTCCGCTTTCCATAGTCAATGGCGAAACCATAAACAGGCTGCCGGGAACAACCAATATCAGTTTTGAATATATCGAAGGGGAAGCTATCCTTTTGATGATGAATGAACTGGGTATCTGTGCCTCATCAGGGTCTGCCTGCACATCAGGATCTCTTGAGCCGTCCCATGTTTTGAGGGCAATGGGGGTTCCTTACACAGCAGCACATGGGTCTATCCGGTTCAGCCTTGGCAGATACAACACAGAATCGGATGTGGATTATATTATTGACAAACTGCCGCCGATTATACAAAAGCTAAGAGAGATGTCCCCGTTCTGGCAGAATAGAGATAGAAAATAGTTACACCCTGGAGGTATTTTTGTATTCTAAAATTCTGGTTCTTCGCTTTCCGGTAAAGGAAACCACCCAGCCGCTGGTATGTTTGCTGGCAAAAAAATTTGACCTGAACTTCAGCATATTAAAGGCCACGGTTCTTCCTAGAAAAGAAGGCATTATGGTTCTTGAACTCTCCGGTTCCCGGAAAAAGTTCAATGCAGGTGTGGATTTTCTGAAATCACAGGGCGTTGATATAAAAACCGCTGCCAGTGAAATCAGCCGGAATGACAGCCGGTGCATCCATTGCGGTGCGTGTACGGCTGTTTGTCCCACAACGGCGCTTTCAATTTCCAGGCCTGAAATGATTGTGGAATTTAATCTTGAGAAGTGCAGTGTATGTGAGCTATGCGTGTCTTCCTGCCCCACAAGGGCCATGAGGGTCAAACCCACATCCGAGGCATTCTTTTTTGAATAAAATGTATAACCGGGAAGGGATCTGCCGAACGGCCATATCGTTTACGGGCAACGCTTTCTGATAAAACACACATGGAATATTATTTATGAGCATTGTTGATTCAATCGGGAATACGCCGATGGTTGAAATTGGCAGAATGTGGGACACAGATAAAACCGGTGTCCGGATTATGGCAAAACTCGAAGGCGCCAATCCAGGGGGGTCAGTGAAAGACCGGCCAGCCTATTATATGGTCAGGGAAGCTGTTCAATCCGGAAAATTAAAAAAAGACAAGATCATTCTTGAACCCACGTCAGGAAATACAGGAATCGGCATGGCCATGGTTGCAACCGCCCTTGGATTCAGGGTCAAACTCATTATGCCCGCCTGTGTGAGCATCGAAAGACGATCGATTCTCCTTGCCATGGGTGCGGAACTCGAGCTGACGCCCGGCAGCCAGAAAACAGATGGTGCGATTGCAAGAGCCCACAATATCATGGACAATTATGGTGATCAGTATTTTATGCCCAACCAGTTTAATAATGAAGCCAACTGGAAATCCCATTATGAAACAACTGCGCCGGAAATCGTGAAAGACACCAATGGTGACGTGGATATGTTTGTGGCAGGCATGGGCACCACAGGCACACTCATGGGGTGTTCGCGATATTTCAGGGATCATCATCCGAAAACAAAAGTCACTGGTGTGGAACCCTGCGTAAACCACAGGATTCAGGGGTTAAAGAACATGGAAGAAGCCGTTGTTCCCGGAATTTACGATCCCAGCCTCCTTGACAGAAAGATCATCTGTAATGACGATGATGCATTTAATACAGTCAGAAATCTGGCCTTAAGGGAAGGTATTTTTTGCGGCATCAGTAGCGGCGCCGCACTCTGGGGAGCCATGGAAGTGGCAAAGGATATGCCTCGAGGCTCAACAGTTGCCGTGCTGTTTCCGGACAGGGGCGACAGATACCTTTCAACAGAAGTATTCCGTTCTGTATGTGCGGAATGTCCCCCATGACCATCGACCATCCCCTTATTCCAAATACCGGAGACAACGGTGTGAAGGAAAGTATCCCCATAAAAATAGTTGAATGGGAGAATGACAAATTCCTGAATATAGCCACAAACATTCTGGTGGAAGAACCCCTGTCCATTAGAATTGAAGGAAATCCTTATTCGGTCATCATGAGAACGCCGGGCGAAGAAACGTTCCATGCTGCGGGTTTATGCCTTGCAGAAGGAATAGTTGATGACCCTGCCGATATTGACAACATAGGCCTTTGTGATGAGGGTGATACAAATGTGGTCACTGTGACACTTGCGCCGGAAAGACGAAAAAAAATCCCCGAAATCCTCGCCAGGAAAAACTATCTCAGCCAGACAAGCTGCGGCATCTGCGGCAAGGAGCTTATCAAAGACCTCAACCAGTTCATCAAACCGTTTATTTTCAGAGAAAAAATCGATCTTGAAAAGGCCATGGTCTGTTTTGATAAATTCCCCCAATACCAGACCATGAGAACCCGAACCAAGTCATCGCATGCAGCTGCCCTTTTTAACCACACCTATGATCTGATCTCCATTTCTGAAGATGTGGGAAGACATAATGCGCTCGACAAAGCCATAGGAAAACTCTTTCTTGAAAACAGGCTCAAGGATGTTTTTTTTCTGGTCCTGTCATCACGAATCAGCTATGAACTCGTACAAAAAGCGGCAAGAGCAGGTATTCAATTCATTATTTCCTACTCCCTGCCGACCTATCTATCCATAGAAGTCGCCAGCCATTTAGGGATGACATTGGCCTGCAGCAATAAGAAATCCGGCCTGTTTATTTTCTGCGGGAAAGAAAATATCAAGAGATGAGCAGGGTAACATTTGAAAGATTAAGTTATTTGCAATTCCACTTGACACGCCTATCTCCTCATGTATTCAATTCGTGAACTTAAATCCAATCTACAACAATACCAGGAGACAATATGAACAAACCCATTTATTTGACAAACGCAGTTCAAATGATTTTAACCATTGTTTTATGCTTTGCCAGCATATCCGTGGTTCAGGGAGCAGACCCCGTCGACACCTGTGCCCTGCTGACCAGGGCTGAAATCCAGGCGGCTGTCGGCCAGAACGCCGCCGAGGGAAAACTGAACCCCCATGCCAACCCGGCAACCGGAGCGCCTTGTGAATACATGATCGGCGCAGGCGGCGTGTTCAGTATTCTGGCCAAGGCGGTCAAGCCTGAAGAAACTCCCGACAGGGTAATGGCAGAATTTAAAAAAAGGAAGATTCCCGTGTCCGAGGCCCCTGGCATCGGTGACCGCTCGTTTTTTTCAAGTCCGGGTTACGGCATGGTTCAGCTCAACACCTTCAAAGGTTCCAGTTACCTGATCATCACCATGCTGGTTCCGGGCGCCTCCGAAGCTTTACAGAAAACCGCCGCCGAAAATCTGATGAGAAAAGCACTGGCAAAATTATAAAATCCCGGACAGCCAATCGTGCCTTCCCCATTGAATATACTGAACTTGATAATTAAATAGGAGGATTGAAAAATGCCTGATACAGTCTGTTTTGATGTCCTTACCCCTGTTCAATTCATCAGCCGTTCGGCTGCGGTTTATGCTGACAAGATCGGTGTCATTTACGAAAACAAACGTTATACCTACAAAGAATTTTATAACAGGGTAAACCGCCTTGCCAGTGCACTCAAAAAAATCGGCATCGGAAAAGGAGACAAGGTGGCATTTATCTGCCCCAACACCCCGCCCATGCTTGAAGCCCATTATGCGGTGCCGATGATAGGCGCCGCTTTGGTCAGTGTAAACATCCGGTTATCCTCAAATGAAGTGGCATATATTATCAACCACTCGGACGCCAAAGCGGTTTTCGTTGATAATGAATTTGCAGGCCTTGTCACCCCGGTTCTGGACAAATTATCCCAGGTTAAAACCTTTGTAAACATTTGCGATGTGAGTGGTGAAAAACCTTTGACCGGCATGGCGTACGAAGAATTTTTAGGCACCGGGTCTGATCTGCCGGTAACGCCTGTCGTTGAAGATGAATATCAGTTGGCGACCATTAATTATACCAGCGGAACCACAGGATTTCCCAAGGGTGTGATGTATCATCATCGCGGGGCCTACCTGAATGCCCTTGGCGAGATTCTGGAATTCAGAATGACACCTGATGCGGTTTATCTCTGGACGTTACCCATGTTTCATTGCAATGGCTGGTGCTTTACCTGGGGTATAACTGCCATCGGCGGCACCCATGTGTGCTTGCGTAGAGTTGTACCGGAAGAAATTTACAGCCTGATAGAAAAAGAGAATATATCCCATTTGTGTGCGGCGCCCACGGTCCTGATTGGCATGTCCGCTTATGCAACGGCCAACAGCATCAAACTGAAGCGTAAGCTTGAAATCATGACAGCCGGTGCGCCGCCCGCGCCTACAGTTATTCAGAATATGGAATCTGTAGGCGCCAATATCATGCAAACGTATGGGCTGACCGAAGTTTTCGGACCCCACAGTGTATGTGCATGGCAAATAAAATGGGATGACCTGTCTGATGAAGAAAGAGCCAAAATGAAAGCGCGTCAGGGCGTGCCATATATCATTGCCATGCATATGGATGTGGTTGATCCGAATACCATGGTTCCGGTTCCCCGCGACGGAAAAACCATTGGTGAAATTGTCATGCGGGGCAATAATGTCATGATGGGATATTACAAAGATCCTGAGGCGACAAAAGACGCTTTTAAAGGCGGGTGGTTTCACAGCGGTGATCTGGCAGTCATGCACCCTGACAATTATATCCAGATTATGGATCGCAAAAAAGACATCATCATCAGCGGTGGAGAAAACATTTCCACTGTAGAAATTGAAAACGTCATTTACCGCCATCCTGATGTTCTGGAAGTTGCGGTGATTCCCGTGCCGGATGATAAATGGGGAGAAGTGCCAAAAGCATTTGTTGTTCCCAGAAAAGGATGCAATCCCACGGCTGAAGATATTATCAATTTCTGTAAAAAAAATCTCGCCCGTTTCAAGGCGCCCCAATTTATAGAATTCGGTGAACTGCCCAAAACAGCCACCGGCAAGATTCAGAAATTCAAACTGCGGGAAAAGGAATGGGCAGGACTTGATCGAAGGGTCCATTAAAAAAAAGGCAGGAACTGAAATGGAATATGATTATGCCATCGTTGGCAGTGGATTTGGCGGCAGTGTATCAGCCTTGAGACTGGCTGAAAAAGGATACAAGGTTATTGTTCTGGAACAGGGCAGATGGCTCACCCCGGAAGATTTGGAAGAAGGCAATCAGTCGGTCAGCCGACTCAACTGGTTTCCTTTTATGGGGTTATCCGGCTACTTTTCCCAGGATTTTTTTCGTCATGTCACTCTTGTCCGGGGAATCGCTGTGGGAGGCGGAAGTATTATTTATGCTGCTGTCCTGTTAAAACCCAAAGATGCATTTTATCAGGACCCGGCATGGGCCAATATGGGTATTGACTGGAAGGAAGAACTCGCGCCCCACTATGAAACCGCCCAAAAAATGCTTGGCGTTGTCGAAAACCCGACAAGCGATACCCAGGATCAGTATCTGAAAAAAACAGCGGAAAAAATGGGCGCGGAAAAAACCTATGGCCCCACACCCAACGGCATTTATTTCGGCACACCGGAAGTGATGGCCGCCGATCCGTTTTTTGAGGGGAAAGGCCCCCACCGTGCCGGATGCCACCTCTGTGGCCAATGCCTCTCCGGTTGTCCGCACGGCTCCAAAAACACGCTGGACAAAAACTATCTTTACCTTGCTCAAAAGCTCGGGGCAACGATTCTCCCCCACAGGAAAACGACCTGTATTGAAAAGATGAATGCCGGCGGATACATTCTCCACATGAAACACCCTGTTAATAAAATCAGGAAATATCCCTCGATAAAAGCAACTAACGTCATTCTTGCCGCTGGTGTTCTGGGAACGCTGGAGCTGCTTTTCCATTGCAGGGATATTCAAAAAACACTCCCCCTGATTTCTCCTCAACTGGGAAAAAGGGTTCGTACAAACAGCGAAGCTATCGTAGGCGCTCTGTCACCGGAAAATGACATTGATCTCACGCACGGAACAGCCATCTCATCCCATTTTTATCCGGATGAGCATACCCATATCACTCAGAATCGTTTCCCCAAAGGGTATACGATGATGAAATATTTTACGGGACCCCTTTCGGATCAGGCCAATCCGGCAATCCGGTCCCTGAAAACCCTTGGCGCCATGCTTCTCTCCCCTTCTTCATTTATAAAACACTGGGCTGCCAAAAACTGGCACAAACGGATTACCGTGCTCACGGTCATGCAGCATCTTGACAATCAGCTCTCATTTCAATATGGCCGCAAAGCATCCCTTTTCTTCAGGCGCGGTCTTAAATCCAAAGCTGTACCGGGAAAGTCCGCCCCAACATACCTTCCGGTAGCCAACCACGCTGCCAGACATTTAGGAGATACGATAGGGGGTTATCCTTTCAATTTTCTGACAGAAAGCATCGGCAACACAGCGTCCACAGCACATATTCTGGGCGGATGCCATATGGGGCAGACGATTGATACCGGTGTCATTGACACGACCCATCAGGTCCATGGCTACCCGGGGCTCTATGTGGTTGACGGATCATCCGTATCGGCAAACATCGGGGCAAATCCGAGCCTTACGATAACCGCGCTGACAGAACGGGCCATGAGTCTGATTCCGGGCAAATAAGAATAAGAATCTATCCGCTTCCGCCAAGTACCTTTCGAACGGTATGGGCCAGATCTTTTTTAGTAACCGGCTTATAACAAAAGGCCTTGATACCCAACTCAAAAGCCCGTTCATCAGTGATTGCCTGGCTGTAGCCTGTGCAAAGGATGATTGGAATATCCCTTCTCACTTTCATCAGCTCAGTGGCAAGTTTGTCTCCGGTCATATTGGGCATCGTCATATCGGTTATAACCAGGTCAAAGTCGTCAGGCATGGATTTAAAAAGCGCCAGCGCCTCTAGGCTGCTGGCCCGAACAGTAACCGTGTATCCCAAACGCTCCAGCGTCTGACTTCCCATTTTAGCCAGTGACAACTCATCATCGACAAATAAAATTCGCTCAGTACCCCTAGGCAGCATCTCGGCATTTGTTTTCACAACTTCAGTTTGATGTATGGAAACCGGAAGATATATGGAAAAAGTTGAACCTTTATTCTTCTCGCTTTCAACAGTTATTCTGCCGCCATAGCTTTCCACGATACCTTGTACGACGGCAAGCCCCATGCCGGTCCCCTCTCCAGGTCTCTTGGTCGTAAAATAGGGCTCAAAAATAAAGTCGAGGATTTCCGGATCGATACCTGACCCGGTATCAGATACGGAGAGTTTCAAATACTCGCCGGGCTGCAGGATACCAGATGATCCCAAATCAGCCTCGGCTATGTGAATATCCGTCAACTCAACTTTTAAAATGCCGCCATTCTTGTCCATGGCATGGGCGGCATTGGTACAAAGGTTCATTATGATCTGATGAACCTGGGTGGAATTCCCCATGATCAGTGAATTGCTGGCTATATTCTGCCGGATATCTATGGTTGAAGGGATTAAGGATCGGATCAGCTTCAGCACCTCTTTGACAATGGGGCCGGTCATGATCGGTTTTACATTTTCAACCGATTGCCGGGCAAACGCCAATATCTGTCTGACCAGATCAACAGCCCGCTTGCAGGCGGTAAACACATCTTTTAAATTGGCTTCCAGAAGCGAGCCTTTTTCCACATCATCCAAAGCCAGTTCCGTATATCCGATAATTGCGTAAAGGATATTGTTAAAATCATGCGCGATACCGCCAGCCAGCGTTCCAATAGCTTCCATTTTGTGGGCTTGCTGCAATTCAGCTTCCAATTTTTTAAATTCGGTAATATCTGTCGCGATTTGAATCTTTGCAGGGCGGCCGTCAGTCCACCTGATAATCCGGTCATGGTTAACGTACCACCGCCGTGTAACAGGATGCTGTTCCTGCCAGCTGCGGCCGCCGGACAGATTGCCGTTATCGTCTGTTATCTGGCCGGCCATGCACCGGTCACACGGGCCGGATTCATTTCTGAAAACCTGCCAGCAGGTGCTGCCGGTCATGTCCTTTCCCAAACGTTCTATGATATGCCTGTTCATAAACAGCACGTCATGGGTCTCCATATCAGCCACATAGATTGACGCATCAATGCTGTTCAATACTGTCAGAAAACGCTCATGATGCAACCGGATGGCTTGTTCACTTTTTCGTAAGTTTGCACTGATTTCACGTTCATTTTCAATGGCCCCTTTCAAGCCGTTTAACATAAAACCCAGCGTGATGGTCACAAACGTGTTAAAGAACAGAAAATTAATAGTCAAAACGGTCATTTTTTGAAGTGGGACGCCAAGGGATGGTGCCCATGCTGGGGCGCCATAATAGGCGTAAGCTGAAACAGAAATCAGCGTCAGGGTATTGATCAGCAGAATCCAGATGGCTGCGTCGAGGCCGATGATGGAGCTGATCATGACCGAGGCCCCGAACAGCCAGATATATCCGGTGCCTTGAGGCCCCAGGATAAACAACAGTCCCGCACCCAGGCCGTAAAAAATCAGACAGGCGATATAGCCCCGTGTTTTCATCGACCAGTGTCGATTTATCAAAAGAATGATCACAATCGCATATGAGACTGAATCCAGAATTACGACACTCCACAACCCTTCCTGGTAGGCCAGAATAACCGAAGGTATGAGCGGAATAATCCCAAAAGCCGCCGTTATAAAACACAGAATAAAAAGAATACGCTCCCGCCAGAATGTCAATGGATCCGCATCCCAGACATATGCCGGCATAAACCGCCTTTCCAGCCTGTTCCATAATGCAGTCCATTGATTTAAACGCGAGGATCTCACATATCACCTTTTGGCCGATTGCAATTGTCCCGGATGGGGAAATGAAAACATAGTCGGAATGAATGGCTTAAATAAGGATTCGGAACAGAAGATAGCCGATGCAAAAAAAGCCTTCTGTGTACATTCCGCTTTTCAATGTCTCTGTCTTATTTGCATTGCAGAGATCTTTCTTTCCTGTTCGTCATCTTGACCCCCAATATAGTGCAAGATAAAATTGTGGGCAGAATTAAAGGAAATAATGCACTTCAGAAAATTGCATTACCTGCAGTTTACCAGATATAAACCCGGGCTAAAAGAAAAATCTGCCCGGGCTTGTGTGAAATTCAATTTGTACGCACGGCATCAAAGGTCATTCATACTAGAACATAAAGGTCATTTTCGCAGCATAAAGCATCCATTCATTATAGGTGTGGCCGTCATCATCCGGTTGCACAACACGCTTGCCATTCATCAGGTGGGCTTCCAGTTTGAAAAGCCAGTAGGGATTAATATCAAACCGTAACTACACGTGAAAATACGTCTATTGCTTAACACAAAAAAAAACAGGCAGTTTTTTTTCTGCCTGTTTTTTATAAATGGTCAGGAGCTGATGAATCCCGGGTGGTGATTCAGCGATCCGTATTGCAATTAAAACATAAACGTCATTTTAGCCGCATAAAGCATCCATTCATTGTATGCACGGCCATGGTCATCAGGCTCTACACCGAATTTTCCATTCATCAGATGGGTTTCGAGCTTGACAATCCAGTACGGATTGATGTCAAACCGGAGGGAAAGACATTGATCTCTCAACTTATTTTCATCATTTTTCTTTTTTTCATCATCCACATATTTGGAATAATAGAATCCGGTTTCCAGCCAGTCAGTAAACCGGTAGGACAGTCTCAGATAATATGAGTCATCTTCTGCCAAATCAATATCTCCATCAAACAGGAAGACTTTTTCACCGGTTGCAACACTGTAAATCTTAGCTTTTCTCTTCAATATGTAGTTTTCTGCAGAAAACGTCCAGTTCTGCCAGATATATTCCACAGAATAACTATACCATTCAGATTTACGGATGCTTGCCCTGACTGGCAGGGTATCATTTGAAACAGCATCATAGGAAAAATCCGTTTTCACATAAGTAACGCCCAGCCGGAATCCATCCAGAGGAGTTAGCCATTGAATCTGGGCATCATACACAGGGCCAACATCAATACTTGTCATTTCCATACCTGGATACTGGATTTCCAGTAGTTTGGCCGTACCGCTGTCAGCAGGGATTTGCGTTGCGCCGGCCATGATCTGGTACTTAAAAAGCCCCAACAAGCCAATGGACTGGGCACCAAAAAGCTCAACCCCTTTTATGCTGTTAGAGCCATCCCTCAAATTTTCGTTATATACACTGCTGGGAAGGAAAATGGAGGTTCGCAACACATCATAATCCCGGGTATCATTATAAAATCCAAACGGCATTTTCACGAGTCCGGTCCTTAACCCCAGCCAGTTTCTGAAATTATATTCGGCAAACGCCCAATTGACGACAATTTCATCGTTTCCGACACTTCCCAAATCCCTGGCAAAAAACTGACAGCCGATTTTGAGCCGACTTGTTGCGTTTGTGGTAAAATTGATTCCCATTTCATTGAACTGGAAGGAGCCGTCATCCGTACCGGTAAGATAATTGTTCTTGTCTGTCTTCAGGTACCCTTGGGAGATAAACCCATGGATCTTGACATCTTCCGCCATGGCAGATGAACAGATTCCCATAAACAGAATAACCGCTCCTGATATAAATACACTTCGATAGAATTTTTTCATCGATAATCCTCCCTTTATTTATCCACTATTTTAACAGCATCCGGCAGACTGGTTTCAGA
>JAHIVH010000103.1 GCA_018816735.1 Pseudomonadota bacterium
CGGGATGTTCTCCCTGAAAAAACTATCTGAAACCATATAGGCTGTTTCATTCAGAATATTTGGCCTTTATTGCGATCTTCTATTCTGCCGCTGCACTTTAATCCGGAAAGTATTCACCCCAATTCAAAATTCCATCAATTAACATTCGATTTTATCTGTGGCCAGTGTCATCTGGAAATTATTTTAAGGAGCTTTGCCTGAAAGTACAGTAAGTAATGCAATATTTACAAAATATTTATTCTATAATATATAGTTTGTCTGTCACTTATATCGTCACTTATATCTCTTAAATACCATATCTCTTTTATCGACCCGTTCCCGTCAATAATTTGGCTCCGTTTGATAGCCAACGCATCTGTTGTTTTTTTAACGGTTGGGTTGCCGTGGCCTGTAAAACAGGCCCTGGCCATCGAACATTAATTTGTGAATTTTGCCAACGACGGCCCTATAAAGGATAAAACGAGCACGGCTTAGGTTAAATAACATATGAACGAGGTTCATTGGATTAATACAGAATCGTATGATAAAACGGCTTGACAACTTATTAACATCAGTCTATAAGTAACCACTTGCTTTCATTTTGGTACCGGTAACATATTATAGGCATTAATGTCTTAACAGACGGAATGGATAATGATTTTAAATTTTTATCGGATGCAAGAAAGAAAATTCGATCCCAATAAGAATATGGGGATTTTGAAGTGCGTGATAATAGAGGTTCTATTATCCCTATATCTAATATTTAACATACAAAAGACAATACATATGAGGAGAGGAAGAATGAGATTAGAATTTTTGAGAAAAAAGACGCTTTTAACTGGCAGTCATTTGAGTCTCACCCCTTCAATCTGTTTTTTGGTAAGCCTGATGATGATTTTAAGTATGCTGCTTGCAGGATGCGCGACGAATAATTCTGATATTCCAGTTTCCCAGGATGATGGCGCGACGTCAGGACTTTCCCAAAATTTAAAGGAAATCGGTGAAGATGAATTCGGACTTCCGGATCTATATTCCGGTTTGGAAGACACCCCCCTTTCATCGGATATGAACCCCGTAAACCTGGACGGCCATAATCCCTTCTTGCCTTTTCCCAGCGATGTTTTTGCCTATCGGGATGAAACATCCCCCTCAGGTGTACGTCTGAAAATTACGAACGATCAGTTCCCACCTGACATAAAAAAAATACTCGAAAAAATTCCCAAAAGCTTGCAAATGGATGCGCTATATAAAGAACCTGATGGGGCCGATGTGGATGGCTTTTCCATTTCAACCAATGTGCTGTTTGAGTTTGATCGAGAAGTGGATCCCGCCTGGGTCGGTGATGTGGATGAAAACATGGCGCGCGATGGCGGGGATACGTTTTATCTGATGGACCTTACAACCGGGGAATTTATACCCGCACTTGCCAATCAAAGTCATTTTGCAAAAGACCCGCACAGAACCACCAGGGATTATGTGATGCAGGTCATGGCCCGCAAACGGTTTGAACATGGCAGGCGGTACATGGCATTTGTTACCAAAAATTTCAAGGACAAGGATGGCAATGATTTTTCCTGCTCCAGTGGATTTGATAAAGCAAAATCTCAGAACGGGTCAGCCATTTCCGAATTCTATGAACCCTGGCTGAAATATCTCGAATCGGAGAAAGGAATAAACAGGGATGAAATCCTTGCAGGCACGATTTTTACGACCAGAAGCAGAAAATCTTCCATAGGACCGATTGTGGATATCTATAAGACCGTTTTAAAAGATGAATTTACAGATGAACATGTTCGCATTCACAACAACATGTACTTTCCCTATTTAAATCTGGAACGTATCATATACGGAAGAATCAATATGCGGGATTACCGTAATGAAGAGGGCGTCATTGACTACAAAGCCGGATTTAAGGGAACCAGGGATAAAGATGTGTCGGACTGGGTTCCGTTTCTCTTGTTTATCCCGCATCACTCCTTCCCCAAACCGTATCCTGTAAACATTGCCGGTAGCGGAATCGTCATGTCAAAAGAAATGATGATCATTGTAGCGATGGCCAATGCCTCATTAGGCGTTGCAACAATGTCTATCGACTGGCCATCGCATTGGGAACGGGATTGGGCAGAGGGCTGGTCGGTTTTGGAAGGTATCGGATTTGTTCCCGGAGGCATCAAGAAGGACGCGGCAGATATGCCGAGACTTTTATCCATGTTCATGCAGATCCCTATTGATATCATGTCAACGTATAGAGTGCTCAAGACATATTTTGCGACATCGGATAAAAAAGGGATCAGGGATCTGGATACGGATAATTTGTCGTATAGCGGCTACTCACTAGGGGTACTAAGTGGCGTGTCCGCAGCAGCGTGTATGCCGGATCTGAAGGGGGCATTTATGTCTGTTGGGTCGGTGAATTTTTGTAAACTGTTAAGCTCCGGCAGATTTCTTCTTGGGGGACCGAGTATGGCGATGCCGGAAGGATTGGGAGGAGCATGGTATGCGGCTGCCATGACTGCCATTATATCTCAAAAAGGAGATATGTTTGATGGTTTGCAATTTGCTGATGGTTTCAGAAACGGGGTTCCTGAAATGGGTGCGGGTCCAAGACCTTTTGTGGCCACATATGCTAGAAATGATGGTTGGGTAACAACAGAATGCGGCGTTTCGCTTATGGAAACAGCCGAACTCCCGCTCATTTATAGCCAGCCAGATGTAATGCCATATGACTGGAATGGTTTTATTGATAATTTAATGGGCAAGGGGCTTGAAAACAACCTCGCAGAGTACGATAATTACGGCATGGCAGAGGTGACGCTTTTCAACAATGACTTCAAAATCAATGAGACCTTTGAGAACCTGGGAATTCCGCAAGCCCTTTATAACCTGACAGGACATGACTGGTATGACATTTCAGGCACTCTGGAGCACGCAATGAATGCTTTTAACGGTACAACTTTTTACTACCTGATGAATTTTATCAATAACGTCCAGCGCGATGGAAGTGCCGACGATTTTTATACTGCTGCAAAAGATTTCGGAGAGTTGACGGCAAAAGGTAAATAATACCATTAAACCGTTAAATGAGGGGCCGGCCTCTTTTTCGGCTGTGTCCCCATATCATTGACAAATCGCAGGGTAAGCCAGCAGCTCAGAAAACGACCAGCGGTGATCTGTTACGTTTGCCGCCATTGCCGGGTTTTTTGGCCTAAAAATTCGATCCTTTCCCCGACTTAGAGATTCATGGGGCCGAATTAAATTGTAGCAAGCCACGCAGATTGCAAACTTTGCTTTAAGCCAGCGCATCGATCGGGCAACCGTTGGCGCCTTGCGTGTCAGATGAGCGTCCCACAGTCGCCAATCAAGATTTGATCGCTCGACATATGCAGTGTTGATGGTCCTGCTTGGTGACGTCTCTAAACGTTCACGAATATGCTGCTCGCCTCCATAAATAACTTTACATTCAGCACGGATTTTCATTAAGATAAATAAGGTACCCATTTCATCATGAGGTCGTTCCGGATTTGTAACATATTTTTAACCCATGCCAGGGTAAAGATGTTGTTTTTTTCATCCAAGGCACTTCAAAAAGTATCAGTAGGTGAGTCTTTTTTTTGAGATGTACAGTAGCTAATTCCCCTTCAATTTTAATCCAGGCTCCGGTTTCAAGAAACTTTCGATTTATGGTCGAAACAGTGCAATGGCTGAAACCTGGCAGATACTGAGCTAAAACCCGATAAAGATTATGGGCCAATAGCGATATCGTCAAATCAAAATCAACTTTAACAACAATTGAAGAAGATGGGTTATTTAAACTGAAAAAAGCTATCTGTTCAGCTATTTCCTGTTCAACCATCCATCTTCGGGCATATTTTCTGACAATGTTTTTTACGTCGATATCGAAGTCATTTGTAATGAGGAATGTGGGTTTGGTTCTGCCATGGTCGGTCAGGATGATTTGTCTAACATCGCCTTCGTAATGGCGTAAATTGCATCTGCCATCATGCAGTGTAACATCAAAGCTTGCTCCTATAGATATTGCATACGGCGCTTACTTTGGCAATTCTGTTGCCATATCGGGAGAATATGCCATTGTTGGTGCTACTTTTCAAATCCTAACTAAGTGCTCTGGGTCGAAAATTCGGTGACGTATTTTTCATGCTGCCATTTTTTGTTTGTCATTGAATTTGGCTATTATTTTTTTCATATCCTCTCGGGTGAATTTCCACTCGAAAGGTTTTGCGATATTTTCATATGACCTCTGAAAAGTGAGTATTCTGTTTTCGAGATCTCCAAGGTTTTCAAAGTCGTTGGGTGTAAGAACTTTTCTTTGC
>JAHIVH010000104.1 GCA_018816735.1 Pseudomonadota bacterium
GTAAAGGCCATTTAAAACTTTTTTATCTTTGAAAATTTTTACTTGAGGGAAAAAAGTTTCGAAACCCTCCGGGTAAAGGCCTTGACGTGATTCCGGGGCGTATTTTTTGGCAGGTAAGAGGTTTAAGCATGAATCTGTATAATGGGGGCCTATGCTCTTTTTTTTGGTGTTTCACATGAAACTTTATCGAGTATTTTTAATATTTTATAATAAAAAAACTTGACAAATAAAGTTTTTTTAAATATAAATATAACCATGAAGTAAGGGAAGTCTGAAACCGCCAAAAAGTTATTTCAGGCTGAATCAACAACACTCCTTAAGGGGTTTTTCTTATTCACAAGACAGGGAGGCTTTTCCTATGAATACAAACAATCATAAAATCACGCTCGATCTTGGGGACCTGGCTCGATCCGGACACGTGACACGCTGGCATTCGGTCAGAACCTACAGAGATCAAACGCTCGCTGAACATCATTACATGGTTGCCATGATCGCCAATAAGCTGGCGAAAGACATTTTAGGCGAATCCATTTCCGACAATGAACGCCTGAAACTGTTGGAGTATGCTTTATGGCATGACATGCCTGAAATCATCATGGGTGATATATCAAGTCCATGTAAAAACCGCATTAAGCAAATTTGTGGAGGTAAGCAAAATCCTATCGACCAGCTGGAAAACGAAGTTGCGCCTTGGCTGGTTGAGCTGAAAAAAAACTTAAACCCGGAACTGGTATGGATTGTCAAGCTGGGTGATTTGATCGATGCCATATTATTTATCAGTCAGGAAGGTATCGGCAAGCATGCTGAAATTGTTAAACAGGGACTTGAAAAATCTTTTGAGGACAAAATTCAGGAAGCCTGCCGGTTTTCAAACCAGTTTGACTGGTCGATTGCCAAAACCATTTTAAACAGGTTATTACAAAACGAGGACCATCAAATTGAAATGGAAAGATATTTAAACCCGTTTCTTTAATGACCTGATACCGCCAAATTAATCAGGGGCGATCAACAACACTCAAGAAAAAGGAGGTTAAAACCATGGGATCTGGGAACGATGCCAAATCATTTAAAATACAAGAGAGCTTTATCAAAAGCTATTTGGAAGACGAAGGTTTTACCCGGTATAAGGCCAAATTTGAATGCTCGACGTGTGGTGACAAGTGTGTGCTTGAGTCAACAGGTATTGATTTGAGCAGCATATATCCACATAAATGTCCTTGGGGAAGCTTTGCAACCTGGTGTTTGAAAAAGGTTGATGATCAGTTCGTTGAAAATCTGATAGAAAAATACATTGCCCCGAAACGGCTTTAAAACGAGAATGTATATTGGCGCAAATGATTATATAAAAATTATAGTTGAAAATATAGGAATTTTCCTATAATATGGCAACAGGCTATGGGAGCATGAATGGTAATTGAAAATTTAGGAACATTGCGACCTATCGTTTGGGTTGGAAATTCAAGAAAAAATATTCTGAAGTTTCCTGAAAATGTTAGAAAACTGATCGGTGACGAGCTTCAACTGATTCAGTTTGGCGAAATGCCAAAGGATGCAAAACCTTTTAGTGGGGTAGGGCCGGGCGTCATTGAAATTGCCCTTAAATATGACAAAGAAGCTTACCGTTGTGTGCAGGCGGTTCAGTTAGGGAAAAAAATTTATGTGTTGCATGCTTTTCAGAAAAAATCGAAGAAGGGCATCACCACTCCTAAAAAGGATGTGGATTTAATAAAAGACCGCTACAAACAAGCAGTGGAGTTGGCAAAAAAGGAGGACCAGAAAAATGGCCATTGAATTTGAAGAAAGCTCAGGCAATGTCTTTGCCGATCTTGGTATCGAGAATGCCACAGAATTACAGGCAAGAGCTATGGTTGGTCTCTATGTCATCAAGCTTTTAAAAGAAAAAAATATGAAGCAGCGAGAATTAAGCGAGCTCTTGGGCGTGAAACAGGCTGAAATTTCACACTTGCTAAACGGGCATTTCAGTCGGTTTACCATTGACAAGCTGATCGATTTTTTAAATAGCATGAATCAAAAAGTGACTATTCAAATAAGCCCTCACAAGAGGGGAGAGCCTTATCATAATGTTATTTGCGTATAATGAGGCCATTTCCCGAAAAAGGGCCATCTGGTTTGTAAGATGGCTCCTGCCACGAATGAGGATTCCCGAAATTTTAAGATAAAAATTTCTCGCCACGCCCGATGCCCTGATTGTTGATGCTAATGGCGCTTAAAAGCCTTTGGAATAAGGAATAGGGGGCTTTTTCAGCTGGAAGCCCATGATCTGATAGATTTTTTTGAGGTATGGGCATGTCATATGGTGGGCGCTAACTGCGCTTATCTTTTTGTTTGCGCTATTTGGCGCTACTTGAGGAACAGGTTCGAAGTCGTCTGTTTCTTCATTCGTGTTTTCTCATCCTATCACGAGCCGTCGTGTCGTCAACCCGGCAAGAAAAACAATTTAAAAAATCAAAAGCGTATTTTTAAAA
>JAHIVH010000105.1 GCA_018816735.1 Pseudomonadota bacterium
ACAAAACCATGTCCCCATATCCGGCACCCTTTACAACATGGACAAATTTTTGGCTTGGGCCAGAAATATTTTCGCCCCAGTTCAATAAGCTTCTTGAAATCCACAGGAAAACAAATTATCATTCTACCACCTTTTGAGTCCGGCTTGTCCGGAACTATTTAAGGGCGGTTGCTCCTCTAAAGCACCGCCCTTTACCAATAAAAAAAGCCTCTATTTCAGAGGCCCATTTATTCTGACAATTCCTTGTTCCTGTCAAAGGATTCTAAAAATATCTGCTCCTTTTAAACGATTTATTCTGGCAACCTACATGGATAGACTCCAGCCATTTTCACTTATTTGAGCAAATGTATTGTGTGGAAGGTGATCTAAAAATTTATCATATGAAAGATTAAGCCGTTTCGTAAAGTATTTTTCAACATCTTCCGGGTTCATTGGTAATCCCGCCCGTATAAAAAATCTTTTTCTATGGGCAAACCATTTTTCTTTTGGAGCAAAAAAATCATCAAAACGCCCAAACCGTTTGCTCATGCATACAGAAATATTACCGGATTTTATCTCGTCACGGACAGCAGTCAATAAAGCACATTCCCATGCAGGTTTATTAATTTCACCATCGGAGTCAACCAACTGAAGTATCTTCTTGGGAATAAAATCAACCGGTGCATCTTCAGGTAATTTTCTTTTATTATTCTCATTCATTTCTTTCAGAATATCGACCGCATTGAATATTGATGAATCGTTTTCATCTTCTGATTGGAGTTGAACATGTTTCAAAAAATGTGGTAAGAATTGCCTGATATAACTAAATCTATCTTTTACCAAATTAAAAACATGGCTGTGTTTACCCGTTAACCAAACATCGACCTCCTGTACTTGCGAGGCAAGGTATTCTCGCCCAATCTTATCGAATATGGCATCTCGAAAATTAGGTTCACTAATTGTGTCATCAAAAAGCACGCCAAGCATAGTCTTATAATTAGTCAGAGATTCCCTGATTTTTTTTCTTTGTGTTTTATTATTCTTATCAACATCGTTTTGGGCATGGTTATAGATTTTATTTACCAGTTTTCTATACATTTCCACTAACTGATCAATGGTGTCTTTATATAATTGCCAGAGGAAACAAACGAGTACGGCAATACGATGACTGTCTTCCAGTTCCCGAAGCCTTTTAGCATCACACCGTTTTGCATACTGAGTAAGAAAACGCTGATAATTATTGTTTAACCAAGAGAGATCCAGGGTCAAAATTCCTGTATCGTTAATTTGATCAATTTTATTTGTCAGCCTGATCATAGCTTGAGGTGATGGTCTTCCTGCTGGTTGCTTCAGAATGTGTAAATCGGAATATCGTTTTTCAACCGTGTCCAGCAAGGAATTTAAGTTTGTCAACATTTCCCCTGACAACGATTGCGAAATTTTTTCGTAAATGAATTTCTTGGCCTCTTCCTTCTGATTCCCAATCAGGCGTTTAAGTTTATCTGCAGAAGGAGATAAAATTTTATGTTCTTTTAAAAAATAATAAGTTTTTGATAATAGAGCATTGGTTTGTTCTAACCGGCAAGCCTCTTCAAAAATAAAGTTTTGGACTATTGGTAATATTTCATCATCAAAACTTTTTAATCCCAGATGTCTCTGAATTCGCTTCCTATGTCCATCAATAGTTTGCCTACGATTGGAGTATAATTCTATCGTGTCAGAGGGAATTCCAAGCTGAACACTGGAAAACGTCAAAATATCATCCAGTATTTCAAATGGGTATTGACCTGGAAAGCGATTTACAATTCTGACAAATGCAAGTTGATACCCAAATCCAAGGCGGTTATATTGATGCCGGCGCGTATTTATTTGTTCAATGTCATTTTTATTGAAACTTGCAAATAAAAGAAGCTGCTCATGCGTATATTGTGGATAATCCATTTTCACCTTTTGACCTTCTCAAAAACGAACGTTTTTGAGAAAAATTTTACTTAATTATGATAATGTTGAAATAATTTGTTTTCCGATTCTCAAAAACTATTCTTGAAATATCTTTCTCAAAATAATATGTAAAGGACGAGTTTTGATAGAGTATAAAAAATGGAGAATGCTTAAATGCTAGTAGGATATGCCAGAGTTTCAAAATATGACCAAAACCTTGAACTGCAAATTAACGCGTTAACAAAAGTTGGATGCGAAAAAATTTTCTCTGACAAAACATCAGGAAGCAGGATGGAGCGCCAAGGGTTAAATGATGCCTTTTCTCATTTGAGAGAACAAGATGTTTTTGTCGTTTGGAAGCTCGATCGTCTTGGACGGAATGTAAGAGGGATAATTGATTTTATATGTGAAATAGAAAAACGAGGGGTTCATTTTAAGAGCCTTACAGACAATATCGATACTACAACAGCAGCAGGGCGATTTTTTTTTCATGTAATGACTTCTCTTGCTCAAATGGAGCGTGAATTAATAATTGAACGTACAAGGGCCGGTTTAGAGGCTGCTCGGAAAAGGGGCCGTATTGGAGGTAGAAAGCGGTTGATGACGCCAAGCAAGGTTGAATCAGCTAAAAAACTCTTGAAAAGTGGGCTTCCACCCCGAGAGGTGGCTAAAAATCTTGGGGTTTCGATCCCCACGCTTTATAGATGGTGCCCAGCAAACAATCGGCTTTGAAATTTTTGCTAAACATGAAGTCGCTGCACCAAATTTAAGATAATATTTTGAGTATTGTATGGAAAAAATTGAAAAACCAATAAGGCACTCTATCCGGTTTAAAATTTTTATGGTGAGCCTACTACCGACGCTGGCCCTTCTTGCGGCCGCATTACTCAATAATCAATATCTGAATTCCCTTGGAGAAAGTGCAGAACAGATTCTTTCCAAAAACTATAAGAGCATTCGCAAGGCCCAGTCCGCACGGAAATCTTTGGAAGAAATTCGAAATTATCTACTGGAACAGATGTCCCAAAATCGTGATCATCTGGAAATCCCACAACAGGAATTGTTAAAATTGAAGACCAGCCTGGCTGCTTGCGCCTCAAATATTACGGAAGTCGGAGAGAACGAATTGACCGATCGGTTGATGAAAAGCATTCCGCAATATGAACCGCTTGTTTTATCCCTTATTCAATCGGATGTTGACTCATGGAATACCGATTTCCCCATATTTTTGGACCTTTCCGCACAAATGGTGGATGATATCGACAATCTGGTGGGTATCAATGAAGAAGCCATGGAAAAAGCTGAGCAACGAACAAAAATCCTGGCAGGTCGTGCGCAGCGTAATGCCGTTATTTTATTCACTGTGATCATCATCGCCATTCTGGTTTCAAGCTGGCGGCTTTCGAACCGCATCGCCCGTCCCATCATGACACTTGCCCAAAGCCTTTCGAAAACAAAAGAGGGAAGCGGTGTTTATCCTAAAATGGATACCGTATCTAACGATGAGATCGGCTTTTTGACGGACGCATTCAACCATCTGTTCAATCGTCTGGAACAATATGACCGGTACCGGGACGATATCCTTGCGGCTGAAAAAGAAAAAGTTCGTCGCAGCGAGGAAGCAAAGGGAAGATTTATTGCCGATATCTCCCATCAGTTGAAAACGCCGATGACTTCCCTGGCAATGAGTATCGGCATGTTGAAAGACAGTGGTGAAAGACTCAATTCCGAAAAACGGACGACCTTGGTTGCCACCGCACACGAAGATTGTTCCCGGTTGTCCACCCTGATAAACGAACTGGTTGACATCTCCCGCCTTGAAACCATGTCGGAACCCCGGCCCAAGGAGACGCTCAATATTGAAATGGTGATACGGGAATGTCTTGCACCTTTGATAAAGCAGGCCGAGACCAAGGGAGTGACTGTTAATATCAATATATCGGAAAACTTGCCGCTTGTGACCATCGATTCATTCCGTTTTCCCTGGGTGATCACAAATCTTATTGGCAATGCCTTGAGGTACATCGTTCGGGGTGGCCAAATCGAGTTGAAGGTTTATAAACAGGGCCATCGGTTTTGTTTCCAGTGCATGGATACCGGGAGCGGTATTGACCCACATTACCTTCCGCATATTTTCGACCGGTATACGCAGTTTTCAGAACGTGGAAAGAGCGGCACCATCGGCCTCGGCCTTGCCATTGTCAAGGATATCATCGAACAGCACGGCGGAGATGTGGAAGTTGAAAGCATGCCGGGCAAAGGTACGACATTTACTTTCTGGATACCGGACACAAAGGAGGAAACAATTGAAAAAAGCACTGATCGTTGATGATGACCGCAATATTTTAACAACACTGGAAATATATCTGGAAGACAAAGGATTCGAGGTCGTCAAGGCATCATCCGGTGAAGAAGGTCTTCTGAAATTTCAGAAAGAATCCCCCGATCTGGTATTGCTGGACATGAAACTACCAGACCGCAATGGATTGGATGTGTTAAAGGAGATTGTAACAAGCGGCATCAAAACCCATGTATTGATGATTACCGCCTATGCCACTATAGAGACAGCCGTCAGTGCGGTAAAAATGGGTGCATTCGACTATCTGCCGAAACCATTTGTTCCAGGACAGCTCGATCTTGTGCTTGAGAGATTGAAGCGGTTTCATCAAATGCAAAATGAGATCGCCGTTCTCAAAGGCATTTTCTCAGAAGGCGGCATTCTCACGCGCAACCGCAGGATGCGGAAAATCCTCCAGACAGCACGTCAGGCGGCCGATTCCAATGCCATTGTTTTAATCAGCGGGGAAAGCGGAACCGGAAAAGGTTTGTTGGCAAGGTTGATTCACGATTGGAGTTCTAGAACGGGCTGCCCTTTTGTCACGGTCGATTGTGCTGCAATGCAGGAGAGTCTCCTGGAAAGCGATCTATTCGGTCATATCAAGGGCGCCTTTACAGGTGCGCTGAGCGACAAGGTGGGAAAACTGAAGATGGCTGAAAACGGTACGGTTTTCTTAGATGAAGTATCCGAGATTCCGGTTGTCGTTCAGGGCAAACTGCTCCGTTTTTTACAAAGCCACGAATATGAGCGGGTCGGAGATCCCAAGACCCATACCGTGAATGTACGTATTATCGCCGCCACCAACAAGGATCTGGAAGAAATGGTCCGGGAAGGAGCTTTTCGGGAGGATCTCTATTTCCGTATCAACGTTCTGGAACTATTCCTCCCTCCTTTGCGGGATCGCCCTGAAGATATTCAACTTCTCGTCGAACACTATCTGAAACGATCGGCACGATTGAATGACAAGCCGGTCCAAACCATAGCACCTGATGTCATGCAATGTCTTCAGAATTATACCTGGCCGGGAAACATCAGGGAGTTGATCAATGCTGTAGAACGATCGGTAATCATTGCAACTGGTTATGAACTTAAAATATCTGACTTGTCACCTCATATTGCAAATTACAATCCAGCCTCATCCAGTGATTCGGCACTTCAAAGTCTCGCCGAGATGGAAAAGGAGCATATTAGAAAAGTGATAATGCATGCCCCCTCGCTGGAAGACGCCGCCCGGATGTTGGGTATTGATCCGGCGACATTGTGGCGGAAGAGAAAAAAATACCAATTGGATTGAACCGTGCAAATTGCAAGGCCGTTTTCTTGCAAAATTCAAGATACCGTTCAAAAATTCACCCTCCTTTTTTATCTGAATAACAATAACCATAATAAATACATATGGATATGAAGATGGGCATCCATTTTGCTTTTATAAAGGGTGTGATGTGTGATGCGCATCCGGATATAGGAGAGAAAAATGGAGAGAACAAAAATTCATCCATATATAAAAATCATTATCGCTGCCTTTTTTCTATTACTGTTTAGCGCAATCTTAATACATCCATTCATCGTTGGCCACTGCGAGAGTATGCGATTATCCGGAGGGATCTTATTGAACGACATTTATTTGAACACAATTGAATACCGACTTATGGAAATTGAGCAGATTTTATCCTTACAGAAAGAGAAAAAGAGCGAATACCAAAAAAGAATGTCATTGATTCTGAAGCAAGTAGGAAGGAAACAATTACAATATGAATCCTTGTCCGTCTCCGATGAGGAAATCGAAGCCTATGAAAACTTCGTTTCAAACTGGGGAAATTACATAAACCAAAGCAAAAAAAATATCGTTCTGTCCAATGAAAATAACAATGACCAGGCGGCATCGGCATTGATTCGGGATTTGAGCCCCGTGTTTGAAACCTCAAATCAAACGCTCCGTGAGCTTATTGCGCTAAACACAAAAAATGCCGATTCCTGGTCCGGCTTTATCAAAGGATGGATAAAGGAGCATGAAATAACCCTTATTTTTTTATCCATTTGCGGCATGACAGCGTGCCTTATCTTTATATTCAGTTGTTATGAAGAATCAAGAATATATAAGAATCTGAAATAAGCGGCAAATGTAGCAAGGAAACGTTTCCCATGACATTGAAGAAGAAAATACTGGTTGGATATAGTGTCGTTTTTGCCTTGATGGGTCTTGTTGTTTTGTGGGCCATTGTGAATATAGTCTCACTGGGCAAAGCGACCGATGCGATTCTGAGTGAGAATTACAGGAGTATTCTTGCCGCCGAAAACATGGTGGACTCACTGGAACGTCAAGACAGCGGAATTCTCCTCATTTATCTTGGAAATGCAGATAAAGGAATCACTCAGTTCAGAGAAAATGAAGCTGTATTTCTTGAATGGCTGGCCCGCGCCAAGGACAACATCACCATCCAGGGTGAAAAGGAACTTGTTCGATCCATTGAAACCGACTATGCCGATTATAGACGTCGGTTTTCCAAATGGATCGATTACCGAGGTGCCGACCATCCGACATCACCTTCCCCGTCATACCAGGAAATAATTTATCCGCCCTTTAAAAAAATCCGCGAGGCGTGCATTGGTTTGCGTTGCCTTAACGAGGAGACAATGTATGCGGCCAGTTTGAAAGCCGGTAACATGGCCAACCGCGCTATTTGGTCCACAGCGGTTGTAGCCATGCTGGCGTTGATTGTGGCTTTGATTTTCAGCATGTTACTATCGGAGAGGATCATCCGACCCATCAAGCGTTTCATGGATGCATCCAGGAAAATTTCATCAGGAGACTATTCCGTTCAGGTTCCCGTGGAAACCAGTGATGAACTGGGAAGACTTGCAAGTGAATTCAATCAAATGGCGGCCCAACTCTTTCGTTATCATGAGCTGAATATCGAACAGATCATTTCGGAAAAAAATAAAGGAGAGGCGATTCTTTCGAGTATCGAGGATGGCTTGATAATTTTCGATATCAAACTCAAGGTAACCGGGATTAATCCCGCAGCACGTCAGATGCTGGGGTTATCGTTAGCTGAGACAGCCTCTTTGCTTTGCACTGATATATTACCGGACTCAGCCGTTTGCGATCTGATAAAGAATACCGTTGAAACCGGAGCTCACCCCAGTGTCCCCGATGAGCAACGGATAATTGTTTTTTCGGAGGGTGAACGAATACGGCACTATCTGTTTTCAATAACCGCCATCAGAGGAAAAGAGCGTAAACTGTCCGGTATTGTGCTTTTACTCAGGGACGTCACCCGGTTGAAGGAAGTGGAACAGCTCAAGAGCGAATTCGTTATGGCGGCTTCACACGAATTGCGTACGCCTTTGACCAGTTTGGGCATGAGTGTCGATATACTTTTGGAACATTCCGCCAGAGTACTACCGGATAAAGATCTTGCCCTTCTCCGAGTGGCCCATGAAGAAGTTCATCAAATGAAGGCCCTGGTCAATGATTTGCTGGATCTGTCCAAAATAGAGGCCGGGCGGATTGAGATGGAATTTGAAAACGTTCAGGTTTCCACTCTTTTTGACCATGTCTGGAATGTTTTCAAAAGTCAAATCGATATGAAAGATGTCACACTCGTCTCCGAGACAGCCGACGACCTGCCTAAAGTTCGCGCAGACGCCAATAAGATCACCTGGGTTTTGACAAACCTCATTTCAAACTCCCTTAGATATGTGAACAAGGGGGGGCACATAAAACTTCTGGCTCGTAAAATCGGACCGCATGTTCATCTATCCGTCCAAGACGACGGTCCCGGAATTCCCCAGGAGTATCAATCCAGGATTTTTCAGAAATTCGTCCAGATAGAAGGTCGGAAGGCCGGTGGGACAGGGCTTGGACTCGCTATTTGCAAAGAAATTATACGGGCTCATGGCGGCGCGATTTGGGTGGAATCGTCCCCTGGTCATGGAAGCACATTCACCTTTACTTTGTCAGTAAACCAATAGGAGGATGCAATGGAAAGAAACCCCATACTTATTGTAGATGATGAAAAAAATATTCGGTTGACCATGACACAATCGCTGGAACCATTGGGGATTTCAGTCGAAACAGCGGTTAATGGCGAGGAAGCCCTTCATAAACTGGAAAAAGGACCATTTAGCCTTGTATTTTTAGACTTGAAGATGCCCGGAATAGATGGGGTAGAGGTATTGCATCGGATCAAAGACAACTGGCCGAAAATCCGAGTGATCATCATTACTGCCCACGGAACTATCGAGTCCGCTGTGGAGGCCATGAAGCTGGGAGCAGTGGATTTTATCCAAAAGCCCTTCAGTCCAACAGAAATCCGTGATTTGGCGAACCTTGTGCTGGAACGTGAGGCGCTTGATGAAGAAAGCGCAGTTGATTATATCACATTGATTGAACTGACAAAGCGCAATATTTCCGATCGAAATTTCTCAACTGCCCGAGAAACTTCAAGACGGGCTATTGCCACTGATCCGGCAAAGCCTGAAGCATACAATCTACTTGGTGCCTTACTTGAGATAAAGGGTGACCGTCTTGAAGCCCAAAAATTTTATCGCGCGGCCCTAGAAATAGATCCCACCTTCAAACCGGCACAGACAAATCTTGAGCGAACAACGTCCTGGGGCAAATTCGGCAAAATCGATCTCGGACGGGATAATACAGACCCCGCTACACTGAATAAGAGTGAGGAATCGGATGGGAAATAGACTATACATCGTGATCGTCGGATGCGGGCGTTTGGGGTCCTATTTAGCCAACCATCTGAGTCGTATGGGACATTCCGTGGTTGTAATTGACTCAAATGAGGAAACCTTTAATGATTTGTCGTCTGATTTCAGCGGTTTTCGTGTCATGGGAGACGCAACGCAGATAGGTATCCTTAAAGAGGCCAAGTTGAAACAAGCCGACGTTCTTTTCGCCACAACTCACGAGGACAACGTCAACCTGATGGTGGCCCAGATCGCCCACAAGTTGTTCAATGTAAGGCATGTGTTGGCTAGGGTATTCGACCCGAGACGGGAGCAAGTCTATGAACAACTCGGTATCGAAACAATTTGCCCGACATCGGTGGCCGCAGAAATGTTTCTTATGGCTGTTGCCGGTAGCCAAGCGGTAGAAGGGGATAAAATGTCATGAAGGTAATGATTGTCGGCGGAGGCAAGACGCTCTACTTTCTTTGCCGAAACTTTATTGCAAAAGGCTATACGGTTGTTATCATCAATCGTAACAAGGAAGAATGCGTCCAATTGGCGCGGCAGCTTTCAGCAACAGTGGTTTGCGGGGACGGCAGCGATGCCGTGATTCTTAAAGATGCTGGAGCTGTTGGTGCGGATGTGGTTCTGGCCATCACTCCAAATGACCAGGACAATTTAGTCATCTGCCAGTTGGCTGCCCTTAAGTTCGGAGTGCCGCGGACCATCGCAATGGCTAATGATCCTGAGAATGTGGAAATCTTCGAAAATCTGGGAGTAACCGCCTTCTCTACAACCCATATCGTCAGCAGTCTGATCGAACAGCGGGCATCCATGGAACAGATCATCAATCTGTTGCCGATTGGTGAAGGGCGCGTCAATGTGACGGAGATCGCCCTCAACACCGACTCCCCTGTAACCGGAAAACTTCTGAAAGATATCGTGTTGCCAGAAAACGCCTTGGTGGCGGTTGTAATGCGCGACCAGCGCCCGATCGTTCCCCGGGGCGGCAACCAGCTGCTTGCCGGAGACCGACTGGTACTTATTACATTGCCGGAAAATCATGGGCCGGTGCTGAAAATATTTTCCGGTGAAGAACAATAAAGGAGTTGGCTTTGCGGGAAAAAGACTATATCAAACAGCGCTATGCCGCAATTATTTCATCGGTCGGTATCATTCTGATGTTGTTCGGGGCGGTTATGCTGACACCGCTTTTCATCCTTATCTCTTACCCAGAGGAAATATCAAAGGCACCGGCTTTCTGCTTTCCCGCAGGTTTGAGCACTTTTATAGGAATGGTATTGTGGAGATTGTTTCGGAGGGCACCGAACATGAATCTCTCGGTCCAGGAGGGAGGCATCATCGTTCTCTTTAGCTGGATTGTGGCCATTTTTTTTTCTGCATGGCCTTTTACGTCTGTTTTGGGCCTTCCGTTTTCCAGAGCTTTGTTCGAATCCGTAAGTGGATGGACAACCACAGGGCTATCGGTCGTGGATGTGACCGGCGCAGGTATGATGATTCTGTTTTGGCGCAGCGTTATCCAACTGGCTGGAGGGGCTGGATTGGCCATTATCATGATGTCTGCTATTGTCGGACCAGTCGGGGTGGGTATTTCGAATGCAGAAGGACGAAATGATCAACTGGTTCCCAATGTCCGTCAATCCGCACGGCTGGTTCTGGTTATTTATGCCTGCTATTCCATAGCTGGGTCACTGGCTTACTGGATGGCGGGGATGTCCTTTTTCGACGCGGTAAACCATGCTTTCGCAGCTGTGTCCACCGGTGGATTTTCAACAAGACCGGAGAGCATCGGGTATTGGGATTCGACCGCCATCGAGGCGGTAACCCTTCCCCTCATGGTGCTTGGCAATCTTAGCTTTGTCACTGCCTGGTTTCTATGGCGCGGGAAACTCCGTTTTGTTGCAAGAAATGGTGAGGTCCGTTTGCAATTGGTAATTGTGCCATTGTCAATTGCGGCTGTTTTCCTTCTGACTTGCAATAAAATCTATCCTCAGCTGGGGAAGTCTATGCGGGTTGCGATCTTCGAAACGGTATCTGCGATCACCACCACGGGTTTCTCTACCGTCAGTTATAAAGAATGGAATTCCTTTGGGGTGTTCATTCTGATCGTTTTGATGCTCATCGGTGGAGGTACATGTTCCACGGCAGGCGGCATAAAACAATTTCGCATTTATTTGCTGGTGAAATCTTTATTCATGGACATTAAACGAAACCTCATGCCAAAGAACGTCATCCTGGAATGTCCCATATGGGAGGGTAACAGACGCATCTTTTTGAATAATACCAAAATACGCCATTTGGCTGTTTTTGTCTTCTTGTACCTTTCAACTTACGTAATCGGTGTCATGCTTCTTTGTGCTTATGGTTACAGCCTTGGAGACTCTCTTTTTGAGTTTGCTTCTGCGCTGTCTACCGTTGGCCTTTCCGTGGGTGTGACATCTCCCCAGATGCCCGATGCCGTTCTTTGGGGGGAAATAATTGCCATGTTTCTCGGACGGCTCGAATTCATTGTGGTGATTGTAAGCCTGATAAAACTCACGAGGGACATCCGAATTTTTACAGCACCGTCACCAAGGAGAAAATGATATTATGAAAAATGATGCAAACTCTGTCGAAAAGCAAATGCAAAAATATCGTTTCCTGCTGTGTGACACAACAGACAATAGCAGCAAGATAGCATTATCCGATGAAAAGTGTATCACCAGCCCCATCCAATGTTTGAGCAAGGCTTTTGAGGAATCTCCTGAGATTATCGTGATTCGTTTCGGCGATATACCTATCCGCGAACGTGAAGCCCTCCTTGAACTTATTGCCGCACTGAAACGAAATAGACACACAAGCCACTGCAACATACTGGCGTTGATCCATTCAAAAAATCGAATGCTCATTGAGCATTTAAGTCGGCTTGGTGTTGAGTTTGTCAGATATACCAGTGAAATAAGATTTGATTCATTTCAAATACAGGAAATCATCAATAGCTTGGGGCCGGATGATGCTACGGATCGACATTTGGCAATCCTCTGTCCTTTCCTTCATTACAGCAGAATTGATTCAAAACACGAAATGACGGTATGCGGGGCATACTTTGACCGGCTGGTACTTGGGGGCTGTCAGCTGCATGAAATCTGTGAGACCAACAGTCACCTGCACTGTGAGTATTACCTGCACCAAAGGTGTAGCTCATGAATATCTATAGTAAAATATTCAAGATTCATCCGGCGACACTCGTTTTAACCGGATTTCTTGTAGCCATCTTCATTGGGACGATAGCGCTCAAACTCCCGATATCAACAAAGTCCGGTGCTATTTCTTATGTAGATGCACTATTCACCGCAACGTCCGCAGTGTGCGTAACCGGTCTTGTGGTTGTGGATACAGGGGAGTATTTCACTGTTTTCGGCCAGTGCATCATTCTTGTGCTTATTCAAATCGGCGGTCTCGGTGTGATGACCATATCCGTTATCCTGTTTCAATGGCTTGGCCGGAATATTTCCATCCGCCAGCGCATGGCCATGCAGGACCTGTTCACGCATACCCCCCGTGAGGATATTGTCAACCTGGTCAGGAGCATTATCCTGTTCACCTTCGGAGCTGAGTTGATCGGCGCTGTGCTTCTAACTGTTTTCGGATATGGTGACGCTCCGCTTTTAAGCACTGTCTACACGGCAATATTTCATTCCATATCGGCATTCTGCAATGCCGGTTTCGCGCTGTTCCCTGACAGCATGGTGCGATACAGTGGGAATTTACCCATAAATACAACCTTATGCGCTTTGATTGTAGTAGGCGGCATCGGCTTTCCGGTGCTCTATGATATCCGGTTATGGCTGGGCGGACGAAAGAATACACGGGTGCGTCTTTCCATACAGACAAAGACAGTGTTGCTTACTTCCCTGGCTTTAATCGCATCCGGAGCCTTATTCTTCGCTTTTCTGGAGCGACAATCTTTCAATGAAACACAATCACTGACACATCGTATCCTGATACCGGTGTTTCAATCCATAACCTGCAGGACGGCGGGTTTTAACACGGTGGACATTGCCTCCCTGAAGGAAGCGACGCTTACCATGATGATATTTCTCATGTTTTTCGGTGCTTCACCCGGTTCATGCGGCGGCGGCGTCAAAACAACCACTCTGGCACTCATCACAGTCTTTACCTACAGCCGAATTAGAAGACGAAGACGTGTCAATTTCTTCAAAAAGAGCATCCCTTCTGAAACCGTGACGCGAAGCGTGTCTCTTATTCTGGTTTCGATCAGCGTCATTTTCATTGCTTTGTTTTTGATACTTGCGGGCGAATCCTCAAGCAGTTTCAAAATGGCGGATCATCAAGGTGCATTTTTATCCTGTTTATTTGAAACCGTATCGGCATTTGGAACCGTCGGTCTGTCCATGGGGATAACGCCGGAATTCGGTATTTGGGGTAAATGCTTGATAATACTAATGATGATCATTGGTCGAGTGGGGTTGCTCACATTCTCCTATATTATAGTAGGGACAGGAGCAACCAATGGACTAGAATATTCCGAAGAAAACCTGATGATCGGATAATGGAGAGTGAATATGAAACGATTTGCAGTTATAGGTCTCGGCAACTTTGGTTTTCATGCAGCCAAAGCCCTCTATGAAGACGGGAATGAAATTATCGCCATTGATGCCGACAAGGTCCGTGTGCAGGCTATTGATGCCTATTGTACTGAAGCGATCACGCTTGAAGCTACTGATAAGGAACGGCTGAAATCGCTGGGACTGGAAAATATGGACGGTGTCATTGTTTCCACAGGCACCAAGATCAGCACCAGTATTCTTATATGTCTGTACCTTCAAGAGATCGGTGTTAAAAAAATTCTGGCCAAGGCCCTTGATGAGGATCATGGTAAAATCCTGAAGCGGGTTGGAGCCACGGAAATTATCCATCCGGAAAGAGACATGGCCGTTCGTATCTCCCGTGGCCTGTCACGGCCCAATGTACTGGATTTCATCCCGCTTGCAGAAGAGTTTGACCTGATACAGGTCGGCCCGCCAAGGGACTTTATCGGAAAAAGTCTGAAGGATTTGAATCTTCGCGCCAAATATAATGTGCACATTATTGCAATCAAGGAACTAGTCCCTGAGAACTTTCTGCTTGTACCACCGGCGAACTTTATCATAAAAGACAGTGATATCCTGATAATGTTGGGAAAGACAGATGATATCAAGAAAATTAAAGCATTAAAGTAGACAGATTTGTCAGTTGATTTAAATATTTTCGAATAGGCAGGAGCAACTATGATTGATTATAAACGCGCATTCAATTTCTGGGGTACTATGTTTTTTAAAATGGCAGAAGAGAAAAATCGTTCCTGGAATAAAGAAACCTTTAACGAGTGGTTTTATACCCTACCATCAAGAATTCAATTTGAAAATGAAAATGATAAGAAACTGTTCATGTGCCTTCTTATAGACACATTTTCACATATGATTAATGTATGTGCCAAAGGGAATTTAGGTAATCCTGACAGCTAATGGCGCCATCAAAAATATTGATTTTATAAATCTATCTTTTGGCGTATAGTAACACTCCTATTTTGCAATTTGTTTTTTTATTAATAATTGTAACATCTCAAAAAATATGTGGTAGTATGAAAATAAATCTAGACTTCTAGCTTTGCTAGTGTTATAGCCCTAAATATGAACATTTCAGGGCTCACAAAAAAAATATCAGACGATGAGAAATCTCCACTTGTAACCG
>JAHIVH010000106.1 GCA_018816735.1 Pseudomonadota bacterium
ATCCGAAAATATTGGAAAAGGCAAAAGGGAAGCCCCAGCCGCCGGCGTGGCTCAAAGATGCGCCTCAAGCGGTTGGCCACCCTGACACCGCAGATATGAATGCACTCAAACAAATGATAAAGAACATTTGAAAAATAACCTGACATCATGTCTCTACCTCTACAGCAAAAAATTTCTTTTATTGCATTCATCAGGGTGGGTTCATATTGAAGGACTACAAATCGTCGAACTTCTTTGCCATTTTTAAAAATGATTAATGTGGGGATGCTTTGAATGCCAAATTCGTTGCAATTTCCCTGTGATCATCGATGTTCATGGCCGCCACCTTTGCCTTGCCCTCAACTTTTTCGGCAAGAGTCTCAAGAATAGGCTCTTGAGAACGACAGGGACTGCACCCATGGCGCATTAAAATCAATGAGTGGGCTCCCTTTTCCTTTGCTCTGTCAAATGCTTCCGCTGATGTTATTTTTTCTGCTACCATTTGCATGGCCCCCTGTTCGTTTGCCGGTTTTAATTTTAAACTCTCTGTGCTGACATCGTTCTTATTGTTTATAATTACCTGACTGACTATATTGCAGTGGTCAATCAAGAATGGACAACTGAGCAGTATAAACTATCAACGGCAATTTGATTGTTTTCGTTCCATGATTTTCCGGGAAATACCACAAATAATTTATAACATTTTCATCCTTAATTCGTTCATGAATATAATTTTTTGACAGCATCGTGTTTTTAATATATAAATTGAAATTTAAGGCGTTTTAAATGTGAGTGTCTTTACTTAAGTGATCCAAAAAAAAACAACAGACGGTACATTACAGACATTTTAGTGTCTTCAATATGTAAGTGATATGAAGTACTAAAACGCTCGAGGATATTGAAGATATTATTGAATTCAATCATACCACATCTGAATGGTTGAATTATCTCATTGTAACAAATAATGCCACCGTGTACCTTCAACATAGTATTGGTATTTCAACTACAATCAAAGGAAGCTGCCATTTAGGATACTGCCTGGATCAATACACCCTGTTATGTTTGAGAGGAACCTATGATTACGGAACTTTTGATCGTGTTTTTCATTTGTGTTTTTGGTATTTCATTAGTTGCGCTGACAATTCGTATCGTTTTTGGTAACACACTGACTTTAAGGCTCTGGATTACCATCGGTCCCGGAATTGTCCTTCTTTGTACGGATGTTTACTGGTATGCATTGATGGGAGGTCCAAGGAATCTCCTGATGACATTCATCGCTGTTCCTATCGGGGTATCCATAATGGTTATAAACTTTATATATATGGGCAAAACAGTGATCAACAGGCTTATGAATGTCTTAAGTATGCTGAAGGATATTGCCGAAGGGGAAGGGGATCTGACCCGACGGATCCCTGCTGACCATTCAGATGAGATGGGACAACTGGCCAATTATTTTAATATGTTTATTAATAAAATTCAGTCAGTAATAAAAATAATCTCTGACAATGCAAATAATCTTGAGGTTGCTTCAAATGAATTGTCAAAGCTTTCAGGGAATATGTCCGGCAGGGCTGAAAAAATGGCGGACAAATCACAGATGGTGACGGAGTCAGCAGAAGAGATGAGTAGTAATATAACGGCTGTTTCCGCTGCTATGGAGGAATCATCGACAAATGTTAACATGATGGCTTCTTCAATTGAGGAGATGACATCAACTATCAATGAAATTGCCAAAAATTCTGAAAATGCCCGGAGTATTACTGCAGACGCTGTAATGAAAGCCAATAATGTTTCCAATAAAATAGAGTCTCTGGGTAATGCTGCCCAGGATATTAATAAAGTGACCGAATCAATCACCGATATATCAGACAAGACAAATCTTTTATCCCTGAATGCCACCATAGAAGCTGCCAGAGCAGGTGAAGCGGGAAAAGGCTTGCCATTGTAGCAAATGAAATAAAGGAGCTGGCTGGACAAACGGCGACTGCCACCCAGGAAATCAAACAGAGAATAGAAGGGATTCAGAATTCCACATCGAGTACCATTCCTGAAATAAAACGAATAGTAGGTATTATTAATAATATCAATGATATTGTTGAGGCTATTGCGGCTGCAACCGAAGAGCAGAGCAGTACTGCAAGTGAGATCTCCGGAAACGTTTCCCAGGTAGCTCAGGGTATCAAGGAGGTCAATGTAAATGTGGGCCAGAGTTCGCAAATATCAGAAAAGATAGCTAAAGATATTGCAGACGTTAATTCATCGGTGGCGAATATTTCCGGCGACAGTTCAGATGTAAAATTAAACTCCGAGGATTTGGCAAAATTGGCCGGCGAGCTTAATGATCTGGTCGGAAAATTTAAAATTTAAAAAGGAGAAAGTCTGATTAAACATCAGCAAAAAAAAGTGTATGAATACTTTCTTCAGATTAAATCTGGCAGTACATGTTATCAGATCGAATTACAGTTTTTTTACACTTCATGAATATGGCAGGACGAGGGATTAAAATTTTTTCCCATGTCAAAACAGGTCATGGTTCGACCTGTTTGACATGGATTTCACACCCGATAAGACTTATATAATTGTTCATTATCATTTCAAAAACCTGTTCCTTCAGGCCAGGTCAGAGTTGTTAAGTGGCATTGATTCAATCAAAGGCCATGGCTGTTTTCCATTCTTTCCAGACATTACCGACCAAATCCGGGCCGGGCTTGAGTGTTGCCTTGCCTGGCTTCCAGCCGGATGGTGTGGCTTCAGCTCCTTTTGACGCTCTTATAAGTTGGAACGCCTGAACTTGCCGGAATGTTTCATTGACATTTCTTCCCACCGGTGGCGTCAACACTTCATATCCCTGAATAATGCCATCCGGATCAATAATAAATCTTCCCCGGGTTTCTATACCGGCATCCTCATCATAAATACCGTAGATCTTTCCCACTTTTCCACCGGAATCAGATAGCATGGTAAAGGGCACGCCGCCGTCTACCATTTTAGACAACTCATGATCATTCCACATTTTATGGACGAACATGCTGTCAATACTCATGGATAATATTTCCACACCAAGCTTCTGAAATTCAGGGTATTTCTCAGCAACTGCTGAAATTTCAGTTGCTCAAACAAATGTAAAATCGCCTGGATAGAAACACAGGAGGACCCATTTTCCCAAGTATTCTGATAGTTTCACACTAATAAATTTGCCGTTCCTATAGCCTGATGCCATAAAATCCGGTGCTTTTCTTCCGACGTGTACCATACTCATGACCTCCTTTTTTTGATTGATTTTTTCAGGTGTTTCTTCAGGGGAAGCTTCTCCTACCGGACCACCGGTCGGCCGGACACATCCAGCTTTTAATTCTTCTGCCATAAGCCCTCCTTTATTTGAGTTTCATAAGTATACTGCTATTCCGTTTAAAAAAACCTACCCGGATTCCAAAAGTTTTGCCACAAGCGATACCAGAAGTTCCGGGGCAGGCGGTTTTTCAATGTATGCCTCAGGCAATGGAATTTTTTCGGGCAGTTTCATATTGATCATCGACAGATAATGATAAAAGGTATACCGGGATACCCCAGATACAATGATTACCGGAATCTTTTTCAGTTCTTCGGATGTTTTCAGCCTCCGGTAGACGACGCTTCCGCCTTCTTCAGGCATCATGACATCAAGAACAATCAGATCCGGTTTGATGCCTGATAAGGATGCCATGCCTTCTTTCCCGTCTTTTACGGTTAGAGCACGATATCCTGCCCCCTTGATGATTGTGGATAATAAAAACCGCATCTCCATATCATCGTCAATGATTAAAATCGTTATATTTTCTGCCGGACGATTCATGACAATTCCAAAGCATTCAATTATCAGATTTTATTCGGCCGATTCACACTGGCAACCGGGCAGGATGCCCTTAAAACGACCTGCTCGACCGTGCTCCCTAAAATGGTTTCATCCTCTTCCGTATCCTTGGTGTCATGGGCCATTACAATGAGATCGATACTTTTTTCCCGGGAAAATTTAAGAAGCTCCACGTAGGGGACCCCTTCCCAGATGGTGACTTCATAATTGTCATAGTCATCCATTTCTGACAAATAATGGGTTTTGATTTTTTCTTTGGCGAGAATGATCTTGTCTTCGATTTCACTCTGTGCCTTGGCTTTTCCTGCCTGAAGCGTGCTGATATCCACGCAATGAAACAGATACAACCGGCATCCGATCTCTTTGGCGGTCTTATAGGCAAATTTAAAAGCCGAAAAAGACCCTTTTGAAAAATCAACACCGCACATGATATTGTTAAAATACCAGAAACAAGTGGTACACGGTCTGCTGACGATCAAAATGGGAGCTCTGGACTTCTGGGCTACTTTCTGCATGGTGGTTCCCACAACCGACCTGAACCGGGTGGCCCCCAGTTCTTCCTTTCTTGAATGGGCACCCATGACGATCAGGTCCGCGTTGTTTTTTCTGGCTGCCCTCAGTATTTCCGTATGGGGGAAACCACCTGCGATTTCAATACGGCAATTTTTGGCTTTTGAAATTTCTTCCTTATAAATCGACCGGATCTCCTCTTCCGCCCAGGTTTCATAGTTTCTGTCGAACTCCTTGACCTCACCGGTTTTCGGATCTTTCATCAGCGGCCCGAAAGTGGTTCGATCAGGAACGCCATATGCATGAAAGACGGTCAGCTCAGAATTGTACTTATCCGCAAGATCAAAAGCCACTTTTGCGGCATCGTCACAATTGGATGATGCGGTTGTTGCAAACATAATTTTTTTAAACATAAGCTACCTCCTTAATTGGCATTCGATAGGGTTAAACAGAAATGACAGTCCCCATGACACGCCGTCTATGAATTCAAAAAGTGTGTAATCCGTTTTGAATTCGAGTATTTCCTGTGTATCCCCGAAAATGATGTGCTTCAATTTTCCAAGTCTCATAGGGACGCCAAGCAGGGTTTCAACATGAAAATTTTTTAACGCAATCAGGTTTTGACCTTTTCTGCCATTCAGGCCCGTGTAGATATCAATCGCCGGCTCACCTGGAAAGCCTTTCATTTCAATTGTTTTACTGAACTCAATCGTATCAGGATCATGGCACGGCAGTGTCGTATCCAAATCGATAAAGGGGCCAACCTGTTCCAGATAGACAGGGTTGAACATACTTATTTCCATATAAACCGGGTATGTCCGGAGCATTTTAAAAAAGCTTTTAAGGCAATAACCATCATCCAGTTCGATTGCCATTGGTAACAGGGCAAGCGACGGTTCAGCGACGGGCACATTTTTTTCCCGGATGGCGCCATCTGCTTTAAGTATTATACATTCCATCTAATTACACATGCTCCTTAACTTCCACCCTGTGTTCTTTGGGAATACGGATTTTAAAACAAGACCCCTTCCCTTTCAAAGCGGTGAATTCAAGTTCGCCATGATGCTCTTCCACTATTTTTTTGACCAGCATCAGCCCGAACCCTGTACCTTTCTTGCCCTTGGTCGTAAAAAAAGACTTGAATACTTTAGGCTGAATCGTGTCATCCATGCCGCCTGCGTTATCCCGTATTTCATATTCCACACCCCATCCCTCTTTTTCACGGGTTTCGACATGAATCTCTTTAGGCGTTATGCCGCAACTTTCCGGATAAGCCTCAATGGCGTTGGTCAAAAGATTCAACAGGGCGCAATGTATATCTTCCGGATCAAAATATACAGGGGGAAGTATTTCCGAGCACGTTTTTACGATCCGGATATTCTTCTTTCCCGCTTCATGCTCGAGAAGATTCACCACTTCAAGAACCGGCAGATTGGGATTGCACTGCTTTATCGACAGGTCAGTGAGCTTCGAATAATTCAGCATGTCCAAGGACAGGGTGGTAATTTTTTCGAGATTCCCCTTGATCATTTGCCATCCATCTTCAAGATAGCTTTTTTTATCGTGCGTAAGACCCTGTTCCAGAATAAAGGCGCCGCCTTTCAGGCCGCTCACTATACTTTTGATACCATGAGCGATTCCGGCAACAGTCTGGCCCAGGTCGATCAGCCTGTCGGATTTTTTCAGCTGACTCTCTTTTTCGTGAACCATCTCTTCAAGATTACGGGTATACTGGGAAATCCGGAGATTCATATTCACCTTGTCAAAAGACCGTTTGATGGCCTGATCCAATACTTCCGTATCCACCGGTTTGGTCACAAAATCAACCGCACCGGCCTGAATGCTCTGAATAGCCAGATCAAGCTCGCTGTGTCCGGTGACCATGATCACTTCGATATCCGGATGGTCGAATTTCAGCTTTTTCAATAAGGAGACCCCATCCATACCCGGCATTTTTATATCGGTAATCACCACACAGGGATGAGCCACTTCAACGATTGACAACGCTTCTTCACCGCTTGCCGCAGTCATGACATCATAGCCCAGATCTCTTAGGGAAATTTCCAAAACCTTTCGGATACCTTGTTCGTCATCAACCAGTAAAATCTTGCCTGGGAAACTGCTGTTCATGACAATACCTCTTCACTGACAGGCAATCGAACGATAAATGTGGCCCCGCCGTCCAAATTGTTTTCGACCATAATCTCACCACCACACTCCTTGATGATGCTGTAACTGATGGAAAGGCCCAATCCGGTTCCCTCGCCTGCCTGCTTGGTTGTAAAAAAAGGATCGAACAGTTTTTGCTTGACCGAATCTGAAATGCCCGTTCCCGTATCGAAAAATCGAACAGCGACCCTGTCCGTCTCTCTCGAGGTGGCTATGGTAATAGTCTTTAAAACCGGTTCCGAAATATGATTCTCCTGATCGCGCATCTCTCTTTCATGAATGGCATCCCGGGCATTTAATAAAAGATTGATAAACACCTGTTCTATCCTGTCCGGATCACCCAATACACGGGGAAGGCTGCCATCCAGATCCCAGATTACATCGATTCCGCGAAGCAGAAGCTGCTGGCTGAACATTTCAAAACTTTTCACAAGGATCTCGTTTACACTGATTTCTTCAGGTCTGAAGACGGTTTTTCTGCCAAATACCCGAAGATGGTTTATAATTTTAGAGGCCCTGTCAACATGTGAATCAATTTCTTCTGCCATGGTAACGAGAATTTCATCGTCTATGATTTCTTTTTTCCGGGCTTTTCTTTTCAGATAACTGCTGGCTGTTTTGATAACAGACAACGGCTGGTTCAATTCATGGGCGATACCCGTTGCCATCTGACCTAACGTTGCCATTTTTCCGGTTTGAATCAACTGCGTCTCAGATTCAATGGATTTGGTGATGTCACTGGTTGTAACCAGTAAAATTTTTCTATCATCAGATGATTCTGAAGGCGAAATCCTGATGTTGACGAATATGGGTGTTCCTTTTTTGGTAATATGCTGAGCTCTGTCGATAAACGCATGATTTCTGATTTTCGGAATATATTCTTCCCGCCGGTCTGTGTTAAAGAGAGAGATAAACGGCATGGACACAATATCTTTTTTGATAAATCCATAAACAAGCTCAACGCTTTCATTACAGTCAATGATTTCTAAAGTGTCTTCATCCAGCACAAAGACAGGATTGGGGATATTATTGAAAATCGCGTGATATTTTTTTTCAGATGACAGGAGTTGTTCTTCAAGATGTTTTTTGTGGGTGATATCCAGGCTCATTTCCATGGCCCCGATCACCTTGCCATGTTCATCTTTCATGGGAGCCGTTTTCACAATCCAGTGGGTTCGCGTGCCATCTTTATTGATTCCGGTCTCTTCGCTGTAATGGTGAAGTCCATCCTCAAATGTCTTTTCCACCGGACAACGGAGACACTTTTCGGTTCTTCCTTTATAGGCTGAATAACAATAGTCACCGATGGACGGATCAAACCGGTCTGAGAATTCCTGGTTATAGCCAATCAGTTTAAAATCCCTGTTCTGGACGCTGATCATGCAAGGGACGAGTTCGAAAAGCTGCTGATAGCCCTCCTCCTTCTGATTCATCTCGCCCTGTTTATCTGTGATTTGTCTGCCCATGCGATCGATCATACCTGCCAGAAGACCAATCTCACCAGCTTGCCGGATATTTAATGGTGACGGGACCTTGCCTGAAGCAATATCTTCTGTCATCATGATTAACTTCTTTATCGGGTTCTGAATGTGCCGTTTAATCATCAGATGAAAAACAAAAAATATAACCACAAATAAGAATGTGGTACCTGTCAGGATAAGATTCAGAAGAATCGGAAGGTTTTGCACCTGGTTCATATCCGTTCCTGTGAGATCAGAGACCAGGATAAAAAATCCAAAAATGGCCAAATAGATTGGAATAACAATACATACAGGTCTCAACACTTTAAAAGACAGGCTGTCATGAAAATATTTCATCATGCTAAGACCCTTTTCCTCGCTGAAGAGTTGCATAAAAATTCAGACGCTATCCAATCACCTGTTTGACTGCTGCCAGAACCTGGTTTGCATCAAACGGCTTGGAAATAATTGCTGCTGCATCAGCGATCGAATATTTATTGCTGCTCAATCCGCTGATGACGATGACCGGTACTTTCCTGCGTTTCTTCTTCATCAGCTTGCGATAAAATTGAGGGCCCCATTCTTCGGGCATTTCAAGGTCAAGCGTGATCAAATCGGGTTCTTCAGATTCAAAGACGCTAAAGGCCTTACTGCCGTCTGTCGCAGAACAGGTTACATATCCATTGTTCTCAAAAAGTGACGTTAGGTATCTCACAATCGCCGGGTCATCATCGACTACCATTATTTTTTTTGCCATATTTTCCTCGCTTGTTCATTTTTCTGAATCCAGCCATTGGGGCAAGTCAGATATTTTAGGCTATACTCTCCCAATACTTACTTGATACTCTTGACATGGCACTCACCGCAAAGTTTAGGCCCTTTCCCGTTTTCTTCATGACATCCCTTGCATTGCAGATGAAATGCCTTCATCAGGGGCATGCTGTTTTCTTTCGTTTTTCTCAGGGAATGGCAGTCTGCACAGGTTTGATCTTCAGAAGATTCACCTTCCAGCAAGTGTTTTCCATCATAGCGGTGATGACAAATACTGCAGTCTTCAAGCGCATTTGTTTCATTGTGCCCATCATGATCGAACCGGACCGGCGGTCTGGTGATCTTCTCGAACATCGACATGGACGGAAACGCATCCGACAAGTCTTCTGCATATACCACCCCTTGACCTAAAATACATGCACAGATGATCAAAATATAAGTTACTGATCTTTTCATGGTCGCCATCCTTTTACTTTTCCATAACCTCATAGAGTATATCGCTGATAAACTTCACATCCATACCAAGTTCGTAGTGATGACAAATATCTTCAAGTCCGCTGTGACAGTTGTGACAGGGGGAAATCAGCACTTTTGTTCCGGTTTCTTTTATCTGTTCGGCTTTTCTTTTATTGTTGATCATCCGCCGTGTTTTATAAGGCGGCCCACAGTTAATGACGCCGCCGCCGGCACCACAGCAGAAATTGTGCTCCCTGTTGGGTGTCATTTCCACAAGGTTTTCACAAATGGCATTGACCACATATCTTGATTTTTCCATCAACCCCCTACCCCGTATCACATTGCACGGATCATGGAGAGTGACCGGTTCCTTGAATTTTTCCCTGATTTTGATTTTGCCGGTTGAAATCAGTTCGTAATAAAAGTCAATGGCATGAATAACAGGAACGGGCGGCATTTTATAGCTCAGCCAGCGGTTTCCCACATCATATACGGATCGAAAAGCGTGCCCGCATTCTCCCATGACAATCCGGTTGACTTTCAGTCTCATGGCCGCCTCAAAATGAGCCCGTTTCACGCGTCCCATGATCTCACTGTCACCGGTATACATGGCCATATCGCTGTTGTCCCATCCGGGAGCAGACGGCATGGTCCAGTCGACGCCTGCTGTATTCATGATCACTGCTGCCTGGTAAATCAGGCTTGCCTGGAACTTGGGCTCAGGCGCAATGACGGAATACATGATATCCGCCCCGTTTTTATCCAAAGGAATTCTAAGGTCCGGTATTTCTTCCCGCGCGTCTCCCTCCTGCCATTGAAGCGTATCGATCCACTGGTCTTCTTTCACCCACATCTGATTCATTGTTGCTGCATGGCTGTGGGCTGTGTCCTGAATATACTGGGGTGTTATTCCCAGTTTGTGGCAGATTCGTCTCACGATCGACATCAGATAGGCCACATCAATGCCAAACGGACAATACATCACGCACCGTTTGCAGAGGTTGCATTCCGTATACGCGATCTGAACGGCTTGTCTTAAAAAATCGTTATCCACCCGGCCTTTTTTCCGGATCATTTCTCCAATCGTATTCTTGACCTTGGCTACCGGTGCAAAACGGGGTTCTTTGTTGTTCGAAAGATAATAGCTGCACGCCTCGGAACATAACCCGCAGTGTACGCACATATTCACATAAGCCTTGAGCCGGGGACCGGTTTCCGATTCCAGGGTCTCAAGAATGACTGTCTGTATTCTCTCAGGGGTGAGTTGCGTCAACCCTGCTTCAACAGCCGAATCCTTGATGATTTCATAGGTTGTTTTCGTTTCAACTGCATCTTTAAGCATTGTGTTCATTCCTTTCCATATCTTTTCTACCAGTCTCTGGCATGCCTGACGCTTCCGAATTCAGATCCGATATATGCGCGGGTAAAGGCCCCTAAGAGCATATGGTTGAGTTTGGTAAACGGAATCGCCATCAACATGATCTCCCCTGTGAGAATATGAGTAAAGATCATGAGTTTATAAGGAAGAATCTGGTGATAGGCCATAAAACCGGTTACAAAAGGAAGTATGACAATCAGCAGTACCGCGTAATCGACCATGGTCGTGACATATTTGACGATCCCCGGTTTGAGACGCCTTGCCAGCAAAAACAAACCACTTGCAACCACAATAATCGTCATGATGTCCGCCACCAGATCCGGCAGGGTCCACCAGCTTAGATTAAAGGATTCATCCACCAGCATGACATGGGAGACAAGAAGTATGGGAGACAAAAGAAGGGATATATGGAATAAAAAAGTGATGAATGTAAAAATGGCATGCTTTCTCATATTTACGGTGGCAAAGGGAAGAATCCAGACAAAGAGCGACCGCAGACCATATTTAAAACTCATATAGGAAAGTATCTGGCCTTCTTTTGATCGCGTTTGAATCAGGAACGAACCGAGTTTATAGATACTCCCCACAATAAAAACGATAAAGGCGACCCAAAGCATTGGGCCGTATACGAAATTAAAGAGACTGTCCATTGTTTTCCCCTGTTATATAAGGTATCTGAACGAATCATGATCGTTCAAACCGTTATGGGTTAAATCTGATCAACAGCGATAACCTTTCTCAGATAAACCCCGCCATTCAAGGCCTTCAGCAATACAAATTTTCCGCATGGACTGAAAACCGGCTCCCAGACAGCCTCAAATGTTTCAGAAAAAAGTTTGCCATCTACAACTATCGAAAATCCGCCGTTTTTTTCAACTTTACATGCCAGATGGTTACTGTCCGCGCTGAATACCGGCTCCCAGATTCTGTCAAAATGCATTCCGGAGATTTTGCCGTCCAGTGCATAAAACCATTTGCCATCGGTTTGACCGATAATGGCCACATGGCTGCCATCCGGACTGATGGTAAGACTGCCTGCATATTCATTAAAAAGAACGGTCCAGGCATTGTCATCCACAGCAGCCGTCCATTTGCCAAACTGGGGAGAAACAATCGCGGCAATATTTTTGCCGCCAGGCAGATATTGATGCCCCCACACCTGTTTGTAACGCCTGTTCCAAATTAGATGATTATTCTCAGCCAAAGTCCAACCAGAAGACGTTTTTACAGGTGCTGACACCGCACCGGTTTTGGGATTGATGGCAGGTTCCCATACGCAAGAATAGGTGGTACTCCAGGGGGTGTTATTAACGGAAATGGTGTAGTGATACAAATCGGTTCGTATGGTGGCTGCAGTCACCGGGTTGCTGTCATCAAGCGCGATATCCCAGATATTGGTAAAGGCACCATCCCAGGCCTCACCATTTTCGCATACGGAAAAAATGCCCTTCTGAAACTTACTGATCTCACCTTCACTGAACGGCACAACCTGAACGACAGCAGCAGATTTTGACCCGGATCGGTTGAGTGTCATACCCGTCATATTACCAAAGGTATTTTCCCACATCGTGTCGTTTACAGCCATGCCGTATTTACCGTCCTTCTGGAAAGCCACGGCCGTTACATCACCATCCTGGCTGAACCGCATGTCCCAGATGTAGTCGAACTGATTCTCCCAGACCATACCATCCACAGAAACCGTCCACTCATCCATATCTGCGACCAATGCCGTTGCCGAACCATTGGGTGAAAACCGAAAATTCCAGATCTTCTCAAACGTATTTTCAAAGAGATCACCATTGATACAGATGCCTGAGGACTCCTCGTCCACTCTTACGATAGCGCCTATTTTTTCTCCATCCGGACTGGTTTGATATTCTTCTACCCAAACGTAAGATTTGTTCCAATCATTAATCTGGATCGTCTTTTCACCCACAGACCAGTCCCATTTTTTTGAATCCTGCATGTGATTCCCCTAAATTCCGGTATCAGGCAACAGCCCCTTTTTAATGAGTTTTAAAATCGTGGATTCAATGGTGTCCGTTGTAAACGGTTTTTCAATAAACGCATGCACCCCGAACGCTTTTGATTCACGGATCAATGCCTCATTCCCATAAGCAGATATCATGATCTTCAAGGCCTGCTGTTGATCGTTTTGAATTTTTTTAAAAAAGGTCAATCCATCGATCCCCGGCAGCCTGTAATCTGCGATAATAATGCTGTACTTCTTTTTCGTCACTTCCTTGAGACCTTCTTCCGCAGTCTCCAGTGCCACGATCGGAACCCCCTCATTTTCAAAGAACATGCTCACGGCCCCCCTGATCCATTCATCATTATCGATAAGGATGATGTCGTGACGCTTTAAAATTTTAAAAAGGTTAATCTCTTTCATTTTCCGATCCGGTGGTTTTATTAAACATCATGCCTTTCTCACTTCATGAATCGTGCCATGAGAGAGCAAATTAAGATTTCCCAATTTTAACAGTGGATTAGTTATTTGAATAAGAATAAATCAAGGCCGTGATTCAGGGAAAATTCGAATAATTTCGAACTTTGGATTAGAATAATTACGAAAAGTTTAACTTTTAAGAATAAGGATTGCGGAACCGTTATCGCAATGATTCCCGGGAAAAAAATTTCCAGATATCTTCTGTGGTGCTGAAATCCTTGCATTTACTCCACAACGTGATGGCGCCCTCCCAGGGCCAGAAATGGTTTCCGCCTTTAATTTTATAAAAAACCACATTTCGCTGATTATTTTGACTATCATCCGTCCACCAGTATCTATAGACTTTGCACCCATCTAACAGAATTTGCCTATCACCAAAGTAAGGGGCCGAATCAAAGCCTGTGGGATATTCAAAAGTCCCCTGCCCGTTATGATCTACCCATGCAGAGACACTCTCCTCCGCACTCAGCAAAACCGATTGTTCGCCGGAAGGCATGCCATTGTAATGCAGAATCATATCCACTGTTCCATTGATGATGAGAACAGGAGTCGGGGGAACGGATACATTGTTTATCATTTCCGGTATGGCAGGCGGGTTACCGGCCAGCGTATAATCAGCATGATCCGGATCAGATAGGAGGCCGTTCACGGATGCGATCGCAGCCAGCCGGTAACGGCTTTGTGTGGGCAGTTCTATGGCCAGGCGTTGAACGAATATACCGCCGTTTGACGCGCCTGCCGCATAAATCCGGCTCTCGTCAATATGATAGATGCGAACCAGCTCGTTGAGCATTGCTATGACAAAGCCGACATCATCTGCACCTTTGGCAGCGCCTCTTCCTGTTTTTTCCCATGTCCTGTTGCGCCCGTCATTCCAGAATAGGAAGTGGGGCACTCTCCAATTGGTACCTTCCGGGTAAACGGTAATCACATTGTCTGTATTTATGTCATAGTATCCGCCAGGATCATCCCACCTCACCAGGTCATACATACCTTCCGCATCCCTCAGCGCACCATGAAAAAATAATACTACCGGTGAAAGTGTTCCTCTATTCCAATCCGTATTATCCGGCTCATCTACAAAATACCATCGGGTCAAATCATCTGGTTCTACTACCGAATATTCGTGGCAGCTTTCGTCAGGCAGGTTGAAATGTTTGCCGCACGCATTGGCCGATGAGGCCTGAACAAGAATTGACACGATACCAAACACCATTATCGCTAAAATATCCTTTTGCAAAGAATCATGATTTTTCATTTGGTTTTTCTCCTCTCGGTTACTGACTTGGCATCTGATCGAAAATCTGCCGAGCCGGCATGTCCGGGTATTTCTATAATTATGGACCAGACATCTTTGAAATAAATACCGGCAAGTGTCCTATTCAACCAATACCTGCTGAACGCATGACATTTCGCCTCATTATGGATTCTGTCAGCAGGTTCCGGACCTGGCATGATCCGGTTATAACTTGCTATAATTAAGGGTTATTTTGAAAATATCTCTGATATGTATAGTAATCACTATATATGTAAGCACCAATTATTGTCAACAAGAAAATAAGCGCTTTTCATGCTGACAAAGCCCCCAATGTCTATTCTATTCTGCTTCAAGACGGATTAATTCCCAGCCACCGGCAGCATTTAGACCGGACAGATTGTCTGTATTCATAAAATATTCCAGTTCCGGATTGACCCATAGGAGTTCTTCAGCTGTATATGTGCTTAAATTATAATGATTTGCTGTGCCCATATACAAATATTCGTCATCTGATACCATATTTCTGATCCCAAAATTGGCCATATTCCCCAGTCCAAGAAGATTAACCGGCCTGGCTTCAGAGTCACTGTTCGGAAAACAGTATAGATCTGCGCCAAGGTCATCCATGGTCCCTAAATAGAGTTTTCCTTTATACACCGCCATTGTCCACATATAATTGTTGGCCCAGTTGCCAAACCCTGAATGACCATACTTTGGCTTCCGGTTCGCGCTATCCATTTTATTTGAAACTTTTTTCCAGCCTTCTGCGGCCGTGTATACATCCAACGATTCTTCGCCATACAACAATTCAATCGTTTTTGTTAAAGGCTGGTCAAAATTCCGGCCTCTGAAGATTGCCGTTGCCCTGTATGCGCCTTTGGGTGTGTATTCTCTATCTGCTTTGCACATCACCATGCCTTTGGCCAGAAGATAAAACTGGGCCTGATTCTTGATATGCATGGTACTCCAGTACAGCCATCCCTTGTAAGAAACCAACGGTCCACCTGCACTCATAAACGCGCATAACCAATCCGGATCATAGTCATACACCGACCAGACTTTTTCCCATTGATCTGCCTGGCTGCTATCGAGTTCGTCATCTATAACCGGGGACATCCAGATCGATGCTTCGATACCTTTCTTTGAATCTTTCAAAAGCAGATCCCTGGTCATATTTTCCATATCGGGAAAAGGCCATGTATTCACAAATATTCTCCCTTCATGAAAACACATATAAGAGGCGCCTCCGGCAAAATGACGCCCCACTATTTCAAATTTAAAGGGATCATCCATACTGCCTGTCCATTTCAGAACAGCCCCTCCGGTTTGAATTGAAGAGACGCCACAGTAAAGCGTGTCTTTTACCACAAGCCATTTCCTGATATTATTATACGGCAACACTTTGGCACCCAGCGGCTCACCGGTCTCAGCATTAAATGCAAAAACATTGATTTTGTTTGCCTTGAGGCTGGGGCCGGCCAGAAATACGACTCCCTTATGATTTGCGGCCGACCTCAGGCCTAATGTAATATTGAGAATAGGAATGTCCGCCTCATTCACCGCAAGCCTTTTGGCGTGACCCGTGTCTGTATTGTAAACATGTATTGAAGGTGGACGGAAATCGCTATTGACCACAGGATTTACGTTGTCCTCTTTAAATCTTTCACACACCCATATATCTGTCGTATCAAAGGGATGGGCATTATCAAAATTCGTGCACACGGCGTTGGCATATGTGCCAAAGTATATATGGTTAGCGATTTTCGTCATTCCCCAGATATAACCATCATTGAATTTGGGCTTTCCGCCTGAAGAAACGCATGCCTCTGCATCAAAATCTTCCGGGTCATAGATATTTGACTCACCCATCCCATAGTAGCATTCGTCCGGTGATGCCTTTGCAAGCAGGCGATAATGATGAAGGTCTGCCGCTTGGGTACACGCATCACCAATGCCATCATGATTCATATCAGACTGGTCTTCATTTTTGGTATTGATGCAATTGTCACAAAGGTCTCCAATGCCGTCGCCGTCCGAATCTCTCTGATCCGGGAATCTTAAAAAGGTTGTTGCCGGGCAATTATCGCAAACATCGCCAAAACCGTCATTATCCATATCCTTCTGGTCAGGATTGGCTATATAGACACAATTATCCTGTTTATCTGCAATTCCATCGTTATCTGCATCTGTTTCATTTTGATCGCACGCATACATACAGAACATTCCGACCGCAAGAGTGATCCACAGATACATTATTTTTTTAGTAATCATAGTTCTCTCCTTACCCAAATCAAATTGAATTGAATATGTCATCTCTAAATTACGTGGTTATGCCAGGGATTGTGTTTTTGTATTTTTAGATACTTTATACATATCAACAAGTAGGTGTCAATCCGATTTGTATGCATTGTCAATAAGCGAAACAACTACCTGATATAATAGTATTAATTTTTAACAATTCCCTTTAGATTCATCCATTCCCGCAACAACCGCCCGGCCTGAGGTTAAGTGTCGCCCTCCGTGGTAGAAAGCCTATGGTTAATAGGACCAGGGGAGATGACGGTTGTTTTAAATTTTTCTTTTGCCGTTAAACGAATGAGATGATAATAGTCGAGATATATATCTTGGAAATTCTAATACGATAAGGTTAACTATTTTCTATCACCCAAGGAATTCAATAAACGGAATATGATCCATATGAAAAAAATAGATTATCGAAATCAGGCGCTCAAAATTCTTCCGTGGATCTGCGCAAAATGCGGCCGGGAGTTTTCCGGCAAAAAACTGAGAGAACTGACAGTCCATCATAAAGACCATAATCATGACAACAACCCGCCTGATGGCAGCAACTGGGAGCTGTTATGCATCTATTGCCACGACAACGCGCACTCCCGCTCCCTTGAGGCCGAATGGCTGAGTACAGACGATTCAGATACCGAAAAAAGATCAACAGGTCTCCAAACCCCTTTCGAAAGCCTCAAGGAATTGTTGCATATACCTGACCGCCCTAATGAAAAAGACGAGGTAGAATGATTGCGATGGCTTAATGGATTCAAACCGTATTGATCAACCGCGAAAAAAAGAAGCTATGAAATCAAATCTGACGCTCATCGGCATGCCAGGTGCCGGGAAAAGTACGATTGGCATCATACTGGCAAAAAATTCAGGACTTGGCTTTATGGACACAGATGTGCTTATTCAAGTGCATCAGAATAAGACATTGCAGCAAATTATCGATGAGAGCGGGCACCTGAAGTTAAGAGAAATTGAAGAAGATGAAATTCTTAAAATAAATGTTGAAAACCATATTATCGCAACCGGAGGGAGTGCCGTCTACAGCGAAAAAGCCATGTCCCATTTAGGTTCCATATCAAAAATAATATTTCTCGAAGCCGATTTTGAAAGAATTAAAAAGCGAATCCACAATTTTGAAATGAGGGGAATAGCAAAAGCAGCACAACAAACGTTTAACGATCTTTTTGAGGAACGCCAAATCCTGTATAAGAAATATGCAGAGATGATAATTGACTGTAATGCGTTGGATCAGGAAGAACTATCAGCAATTATTCAAAACTCCATACAGAAATAATGGGAACCAAAGCATGAGAAACTTTTTTATGCAAATTTTCAGTCTTCCGGATGGGTATTATGGATTAGAGTCATTATTGATTGCGCTGGCGTTTATTTCATTGTTGAGGATAAAGACGATAGAGCAGATATAATGATGCTGGAGAGATGGGGAAAATACTGGGTTTGGATCGAATACCGGAGGTACGGACATTACGAGAAAAGATAAAGCTGCTATCAACCACAGGGAAGCCTTCGGAATGGAGAAGGGAACTTATCGGAAGTATACAAAAGCAGACTGGCCGGTTAAGGAGTTTACCGAAGAAGAGGTGACATTTCCGAATGATGACAATAATATCTTAGAAATGCAATCCGAGAACCATTCCTATTCCATAATCAACTTCTTCCATGAGAGGTTTGGATAAGGCACCTGCTTTAGTTTCAACCCAACTTTTATCAATGGTTGCGATCTGAGTGACGTTGATTACCGATTCTTTAGGTAAACCGCTATCTTTTTTACTGAGCAAAATATTACCTGGTAAATCGGCAAGTCTGATAGTGCTGGTGATGCTGAGAACAATTACTGTCGCTATATTACTTTTATTGTACTGATCATCCTGAACAATTAGTACAGGCCTTCTTAATGCATTCTCAGATTGTTTATTGCTTTTAATGTATTCACGAACAGCTATTGCATATAGTTTGCTCCTGGACAACCCATGGTCTTTTGCATATTTTTCGGCGACGCTGAATAATTGTCTGGTAATGATATTGCTGTTTTCATAAATTAAGTATAACTTTTGTCAAGAGCAAAAAGCAATATTAGGTCAGTTACGTTTGAAAATCCTATTTTACGTACTCGTCAACCCAGCTCAAGATCTCCTTGGCTTCTTCAACAGGCACCTCCAATGCGACAGCATGTCCGCAGTTCAACCGCACGTATTTCCAAGGACCCTTGACAAGTGATTTAACACGCGCGACGTGATTATCATCTTGAGCGCCTAAAAGCCGCCCCTGATGCATGAACCAGTTTGCATGCAAATACAATATCGGCTGCGTGATTTTAGCAAGTGTCGTCGCGTGATCAAAACCTTCGCCTGCCGTACCTTCTACGAATGCCCTTGAAAAATTGCCGTCAAATTGCGAAGTACTTTTGACTAATATTCGTACGGATTTAGGCAGTATTTTTAAATCTATGGGGCTGCCTGGGTAAAAAGCCTGTTTCACTGCTATCCAGCAGGCGATGATTTTCTGTATCGGTTTGGGTGGCACTTTCATGTCCATCACACCCTTGGCATCCTCCGCCGCCCTCATTAGTTCCTCAAGGAAAAACCTTGAGTAGCCTCCGCCACCTGCGATTGCCATCCGGCTCAATCCCAGGAACATATCATAAACCCACGTGTCCTTTATCGCAGGCCATTCACTGGTGAACAGCGCTGGGTCCTCAAGAACTATAGCCTTGACCCATTTCGGCGAATTGGCCGCCAACCATGAGGTCAACACCCCGCCAGATGAATTTCCGGCAACTATGGCAGGTTTCCCCACTACTCCTTTAAGAAACGCTGTCATATCCTTACCCAGTTGATTGAAAGTATATTTGCCCGGTGTCCAACTGGATTTGCCATGACCACGCAAGGAAACAGCAAACACCTGAAATCTGTCTGCAAGCTCGGGCATGATTAATGAATATTCTTCCCATGTCACAATTTGCCCGGGTATGAATACCAAGGGTGTCCCATTGGGCGGGCCGGCAACATAATTCATTTTAATCTCGCCGGTGTGAAAATATTGCTCTTCTATACCGGCCTTTTTCAACGCTTTGTCCATTGATTTTTTTCACCTGCTTTATTATTACAAAACCATGAGATCCCTGCCAACGGTTACCTTTCCTTTATATACATCTGACACTCCTTTTGCCCAATCTTTTTCAAAATACCACACAGGGGCAGGACCGGGAATCAAATGGGTAAATACAAGGTGTTTGACCTTTGCTCTTTGCGCGATTTCAGCTGCTTCCAATGTAGAACTGTGATATTCCATGATCCCTTCCACCATTGCCCTTTTCTCAGGAAACCGTTTTAATCCTTTATCAAGCCATCTTTTACTGTAGGCTTCATGGACGAGGACATCCGCTTTTTCCGAATAACGGACCATATTCTCACATGGTTGTGTGTCGCCTGAAATGACAATCACTTTCCCTTTGTATTCGAATTTATATCCAACAGCCGGCTTTACAATCCCATGGTCAACAGGAAAAACCGTGACCTTGACACCCTCTTCTTCACAGATGAGGCCTTCTTCCATCTCACCATAATGTATCTTAGCGCCTTCCGGACTATTTTTCGCCTGGGCAATGCGTAAGGAGATATCCCAGTTCAAGTGCGCCATTAACTTTCCGATAATATCCTTTGTATTTCCTGGCCCGTAAACGCTTAGTGGCATACTGCGGCCGGAATTCCATGAACTGATGAATACATTTTCAAATCCGGAAGTATGATCACTATGGTTATGAGTGATGAAAACGTTTTCTATTCGTTCAGGCGCGATACCTGCCTCCACGAGTCGTGTTACGACCCCTGCGCCGCAATCAACCAGAAATACCTTTCGTCCAGCAAGAATAACCTGAGCGGGTTTTGACCGATAAATGCAGGGCATAGGCATACCGGTGCCTAGTAAAATCAGCTTCATTTCTTCTTGCATTTCCGGAAGGGTATCCGCCAACCCCAGCGGATGGGTATAAATCCTAAAGTCCCCCCTCAACGCTTTTATGCCTGCAGTACCGGCCAACACGCCCCCTGCTCCCAGAAAAACACTTTTGAGAAATTTTCTTCTGTCCATCCCTGCCATTTTTATATCTCCTCGCTTTTATATGCGTAAAATCCATGCCTAAACCCTATCAGTGTAGCATGAGACCTCTTGCGAAAATCGAACTGAAATCCTTTTCCGATGCAAGGTTCACGCGGGTGGCCTGGCAGGCCAGCCATTCCGCTTTGAATAACCAGCATCAAGTTCATCACCACCCTAAACCTCTAGTCCTGATACCAGACTTTTTTAACAAAATATTGATTCCGGTGATGCATCGTGCTTAGTCCCGACGTGTCTCCTTTGAGATACATATTGAAAAAAGCAGATGAATAGTCTTTGTAAGCTCGGGCTTTGTTTAGAAAATAGGTATGATTACCCCCGGGTATCAGATTCTGAACCCATGGTTTCAGCGTCTCAATTATGTCGAAGACAACAAAATGATCGGTATCCCTGATTTGTACAAAATATTTGGGATTGGCCGCATTGGTGTAAACTTCCCACATGGGCTCGAAAGTAGACTCGTTGGCAGGGTCGTCACCGGCAATAAACATCACCGGTATATCAAGCTCTGCCGCACTTCGGGTAATCTGCGAATCCGCCATCAAGATGGGTGGCGCCAAGGGCAGTATAGCCTTGATCCGGTCGTCTTTTAATGCAAGCGGATTTACCAGTCCAGCGATTGAGGCCATACAACATGGGTCGAGATCAGTGATGGATACCTGATTAACATCGCATTCTTCAGGGGTTAACTCATAATCGCAGTTAAACGGCATCCCCCCCTCAAGAAGCGAATACCACGCGCCCAATGAATGACCGGTCATACCGATGTTTTCGGTGTCGATCATGCCGTAAAATATGGAAGAAGGATCTTGATTGCAATTGACAGCCAGCTGTTTCGCATATTCTATCTCTGCCGGCCGATATGTCATGCCAAAGTCGGTTGCAATCCACCAGTCCTGGAACAACAAGCGTACCGCATCATTCGCATCGTGTTCTTTGTAGGATTCAGATAAGGCCAGTGATAAGATTTTAGGATCTGTTTTGCCTAAATTATCAGTCATTTGGTCTTTATCCAAAGGATCAATACCAATGACGACATATCCATGGCTAGCCAGATTTTGTGTGTAAAAATAGTATTGATTACCGGACGCGCCAAAACCGGGATCAAACACAATCAAAGGATACGGTCCTCCGGACGAATCGAAATCCGCATTGAGAACGGCTGTCCCAATAATGAGGTCTTCCGTCATATAGGGAGCGACTCCGGGTAAATATTGGGCCGGGTACCAGGTTGTGAATTGAACCTCATGATCGCCTACCATGTGATTTTGGACGTTTACCCCTACCAAGTAAGGTCCATCCGGCGGTGAAGTTTGAAAAGGCCTACATCCGCTTAAAAACCCAGATATGGCAACAAGTATAAATGTTGACATCAGGGTTAGTTTTCTTCCAGACATGTTTACCTCCTTGAATTTGGTGTTAGTACAAACCTATTCCTTGATCAATGACTTCAATTCTTTGACTCCCTTTTTATCTTTTATCAAAAAATGAACCAACGCCGGCAGCAGTACCAAAGCGCCCACCATGTTCCACAAGAACATGAACGTCAACAGTAACCCCATATCGGCTTGGAACTTGATAGGAGAAAACGCCCATGTTGCCACACCAATGGAAAGGGTGATTCCGGTAAAGGCCACTGCCCGGCCAGTGGTGTTCAATGTCAGGTAATAGGCGGTTTTGAGGTTATGGCCCTGTTCATTTCGATAATGGATAAGCTTATTGTAGATATAGATCCCATAGTCCACCCCGATCCCAACGCCAACGGCAATGACCGGTAAAGTGGCCACCTTGATGCCGATGCCAACCTTGGTCATGATAGCCTCACACAAAACAGAAGTAATCGTAAGCGGCGCCACAACACATAAGGCCGATTTAAAGTTTCTGTAAGTGATCAGGCATGTGAGAAATACGGCCGCATATACGAGAATGGTCAGCAGCATCAACGATTTTTCAACCTCGATGTTTGTGGCCGCCTCAATACCTGCATTGCCTGCGGCCAAAAGGAACTTCATATCCTTTGTGTCGTACTTTGACCCAAATTCCTCGACGGTAGAAACAACACGCTCTAATGTTTCCGCTTTATGATCATCTAAAAAAATCATTATAGGTGTAATTTTTGAGTCCAACGGCATGAAATTCTCTGGAATTTTGGTTGTCAGATTTTCAAGAGTTACTTTACTTCTTGGCAAGGCAACCCATTTTAAATTACCCTCTGCCAGAGCGGAATTCAGTTGTTGAATAAAATCCACATGGGTTACGACATCTTCAACACCCTTAAGGGTTAACAGCTTGTTTTTCAACAACTGGGTCGCCACCACCACAGTGTAGTCGCTCTTGTGGATGGGCGGCGTATCCAACATCACCACAAATACATCACTGCTAGAGGAATAAGTTGAGTTCATGTAGGCATTATCCAGGTTGTACCTGGAATTGGCTCTCAGTTCCGGTGCCCCGGGGTCCATGTCGCCTATTTTTAAATCTTTTCGGAGGTAGGTTCCTCCCAGCAAACCGATGACCGCCAATACTACAGCAAGAGTGGCATATTTGCGTTCGGCAAATTTGGATAAAAAGACCCACACGGGATGATTTGTTCCGGCACTGCGTTTGCCGATCAGTTCAATTGTTTTATCGCTGATTCCGGAATAGGACATGAGAATAGGTAAAAACATCAAATCGGTTACAGCCACAACCACCACGCCGATGGTTGCACCCACGGCGATGTCCTGAATCACACCGATACGAATCGTCATCAGCAATGCAAATCCAATGCAATCGGTAAAAAGAGCTGCCAACCCCGGAATGTAGTTCTGTCGGTATGCCAGCCGTGCAGCCTGCAGTTTATCGGCCCCGTCAAGCATTTCCCGGGCCTGGGCGTTAAACATTTGAATGCCGTGGCTGACGCCTAAAGCAAACATCAGAAAAGGAACCAGCATGGAATAGGGATTCAAGCCGTAACCAAACAACCGCATAATCCCCAGCTGCCATATCACTGCAGCAATGGAAGAAATGGCACGCATGGCAGTACTTTTTATACATCTTGAATTGAACCACAGAAGAAACAACAGTATGAAGAAAGCAATTAAAAAGAAAAGCCCCACCCGGGTGGATCCGTCGATTAAATCTCCGACGATCTTGGCAAAACCGGTAATATGAATCTTGATAGTATCGTTTTGAAATTGGGTTCGAATAGCCTCGATTTTTTTAGAAAATTCCAGATAGTCCAAAGGTTTTCTCGTTGTCGGGTCAATATCCTCTAAGGGGGCTATAATAATGCTTGATTTTAAGTCATTGGCCACAATGGCACCAATCTCCCCGGATCTGAGCACATTCAGCCGGACCTGATCCACGCTCTCCTGGCTGCCGTCATAGTCCCGCGGCACCACTTGTCCGCCTTCAAAACCGTCTACTGTCACCTCCGTATATCGGGTTTGCGGCGTCCATAAGGACTTCAGACTTCCCCGGTTTACTCCGGGCACATAAAAAACCTCGTCGGTTATTTTTTTAAGCGTGTCCAGATACTCTTTTGTAAAAATATTTCCCTCTGTGGTTTCTACACAGATACGGACAGAGTTTCCCAGTGCCTTAAGGTTGACCCGATTCGCCAGAAAGTTTTTAATATATGGATGATATGTTGGGATCATTCTCAAATAACTGGCTTCGGGTTTCATCTGAAACATCTGGTACCCCAAAAACAGAGTGACGATGATAAATATCGTCAGAAAAACCGCTCGCCTGGAAAACAGGAGACGTTCCATGAATGGTGCCCCATTCAGGTAGTTTTGATCATTTCCCAGTGATATATCTTGATCCACTGATATGCTATGTTTGTTTTCATCATCCGGTTGAACTTGAAGGTTTTCGGATGATGATCCACTTTCAGCCATTTGGATTTCCTTTTTCATATTTACTCTATTTTTCAAAATTGATCTTTTTTACACCGTTAAGGCCGACAACTGTCAATTCATCATTATCGGATTGGGCAACAGCGATTACTGATGGAAATTTTTCCGACAGTAATTTAAATGTTTCTCCTTTATCCGGACTGATGTATATGGCGCCGTCCACTGCCACCAGACATAGTGTGTCGTCGAACAGCCATGTGCCGCCGGAAAATGAAGACCGTCCAACGCTTTTATGCTGCCAGACCTCACCGCCATCCATTGAATAGCAGACGTTGCCCCTTAATCCAAAGGTGATGACAAAGGTCCCTTGCGGATTTCCAACAACTCCAAAAAACGATCCTTCGTAAGGAAGTATCAACTGTTCCCAGGTTTCACCGAAGTCTGTTGATCGAAACAGTATGCCCATCTCCCCCGCAATGAACAGGTTCTCTCCTGAACGTGAAATGCCGTAGTAATGGTATCCATTGGGATTTTCAATGCGATCCAGAATCGGTACCCAGCTTTTCCCACCGTCCGAAGTTTTAAGGATCATTCCGAAAACGCCAACAATAATGCCTTGCTGATCGTTTTTAAACCAAACATCCATCAGAGGTCTTGTGGGGCCTTCCCTGAGTGCCATTTCCGCATCGCTTAAGAAAAATCCGTAACATCTCAAAAAATATGTGGTAGTATGAAAATAAATCTAGACTTCTAGCTTTGCTAGTGTTATAGCCCTAAATATGAACATTTCAGGGCTCACAAAAAAAATATCAGACGATGAGAAATCTCCACTTGTAACCGA